>NZ_FQZN01000045.1 GCF_900142015.1 Bacteroides stercorirosoris | reverse complement strand
GTAGTCGCCGTTTTTTCAGAGAAGCCTCCATATCGAAAGATGTGGGGGCTTTTTGTATTTACACCATTTTGAAAACTATACCGATTCTCCTCCTCTATAGATAATGCATTCTGCTATTTGCATGTAAACTGCATAGTTATAAGAGAAAAATAAACGTTGTATTTCCTTTGTAATACTTCCTGTTCATACCCCTGAATTAATGATTAAAACTACTTAAAATCAAGGAATTATATTCATTCTTTGTTTCGATATTCAGTGTTTTATTCGTACCTTTACTTCGTATTAAAAGGTACTATAATACCTTTAATCAGTGAACAATTATTTTTTCTTTAAAAGAAACTTCGATTTTAGTAAAACAAAAAACAGCAGATAGCTGTTGTTATTATAGAATTGAAAACGACATGAGAACAACTGTAAAGACATTTTTGGTATTTGTGCTACTGACATTGGTATATAGTCTAAGTAGCAGCGCCGTCAACTTTACGGGGACGGTCGATAAAGAAGCAGCCGCTTGCAAAGTAAGTGCTTCTTCTTCATCGCTGAGAAATGTCTCTTCGGATAATGTCGTTAACGATACAAGAAGCCTGTTTACTAATACCAAGTTCATGTGGTCTACTGATGTGGAACTTGGCAACAAACCCATCTCTGAAAGATATTCTTTTAATTCCCAGCGTTTCCGTAGAGCTATGGAAACTTCTTTATTCCTTAAAGGGATTTTTCTAATCTTATCTCAGCATCAAAACCTGATGGTGCATGACCAGTCGAAACTATACTATTCGGATAAAGATCCGCATTATACTTCCTTTAGTAGTGAATACTACATTTATACCCTACGGCGGATTATAATTTAAATTTCCTACAAATTAGTTTTCCCTTTCCATCTTTCCCAAATGTGGCTGAAAGTTGGCGGTCTCTTACATCCCTAACTCTAGGGTGAGGTTATACGGGTGGTTACGGTATATTGATATCGTGAGGGGGAGAACTGTATCCATACGAATTATTCTAAAAAATCAATTTTAATACAAAACCATTTAAATTTTTCATCATGGAAACTATTCAAAAGAAATCCGCCTCTTTTAAAGGCATCAAGTCTGCCGGTTGGGTAATCGTAATTTGCTTTATCGTAGCCGTGCTTATTTTTCACTTTGTGTTGGGAAATCCCTCTAACTTCATGAACAATGACCCGAACAACCATCCGCTGCCCGGGAACTTCCTCGGTACTATCTACAAAGGTGGATTCATTGTTCCTGTTATCCAGACTCTCTTGCTGACCGTTATTGCATTGAGCATTGAACGTTACATTGCTATCGGTGCTGCTTTTGGTAAAGGTCCGTTGGCTAAGTTTGTTGCTAATATCAAGTCAGCCTTGTCTGCCGGTGACATGAAGAAGGCACAGGAAATTTGTGACAAACAACATGGTTCTGTTGCCAATGTAGTAAATGCTACTTTGAAAAAGTATGCTGAAATGGAAAATGATCCCAATCTGTCTAAAGACCAGAAGTTGCTTGCCATACAGAAGGAACTGGAAGAAGCCACTGCGCTGGAACTGCCGATGATGGAGCAGAACCTGCCTATTATCGGTACTATCACTACTCTGGGTACGTTGATGGGATTGCTCGGTACGGTTATCGGTATGATCCGTTCGTTTGCCGCTCTGGCTGCCGGAGGTTCTGCTGACTCAATGGCGTTGTCACAAGGTATCTCTGAGGCCTTGATTAATACGGCATTCGGTATCTTGACCGGAGCACTCGCCGTTATTTCCTATAACTATTATACCAATAAGATTGATAAGTTGACTTACAGCCTTGATGAGGTTGGATTCTCTATCGTACAGACTTTTGCCGCTACGCATAAATAAATGAGAGATTCTCAATTTTTAATTTAATCATCATGGGTAGAGCGAAGATAAAAAAGAAAAGTACGTTCATCGATATGACGGCGATGAGTGACGTGACTGTATTGCTGCTGACCTTCTTCATGCTGACGTCTACGTTCGTGAAGAAAGAACCGGTACAGGTTAGCACTCCGGCCTCTGTTTCCGAAATTAAGATTCCGGAAACAAATATCCTCCAGATATTGGTCGATCCGGACGGAAAGGTATTTATGAGTCTGGACAAGCAGTCCGACTTGCGTGACGTGCTGGAAGCAATGGGGCAAGAGTATGGGGTGACGTTCACTCCGGAGGAAACTAAGAAATTCACATTGGCATCTACTTTCGGAGTGCCGATGAAGAGTATGAAGAAGTACCTTGACTTGCCGCAAGACCAGCAAGACGCTGTGTTAAAGAATGAGGGGATACCTACTGACAGTATCGATAATCAGTTTAAAGCCTGGGTGCGCAATGCCCGTGCCACGAACAAAGATTTACGTATCGCCATCAAGGCGGATGCCAATACTCCTTATTCCGTAATCAAGAATGTGATGAACTCGCTTCAGGACCTCAGAGAGAATCGGTATAACCTGATTACTTCTTTGAAGACTACTTCTGAAGAATAACAGAAAGGAAACATTATGGCTGAAATACAAGAAAGCGGCAATAAGAAAGGTGGAAAGAGTAAACAAAAGAAAATGACTGTCAGGGTGGACTTTACACCAATGGTAGACATGAATATGTTGCTGATTACTTTCTTTATGCTTTGTACCTCACTGAGCAAACCTCAGACGATGGAGATAAGCATGCCGAGTAACGATAAGGACATTACCGAAGAACAGCAGTCAAAAGTGAAGGCATCACAGGCTATCACCCTGCTGCTGGGTAGTGACGATAAAATGTATTATTACGAAGGAGAGCCCAACTATAAGGATTATACCTCGCTGAAGGAAACAACCTATAAGCCGGATGGGCTGCGGGCAATGCTCTTGCAACGTAATAGAACTGCTGTAAATGAAGTGAACGAACTGAAGCAGCAGAAACTGGACCTCAAGATATCAGAAGAAGAATTTTCGAAGAAGCTCGCCGAGATAAAGAGCGGGAAAGATACGCCGACGGTGATAATCAAAGCCACCGATAATGCTTCGTACAAGAATCTGATTGATGCGCTCGATGAAATGCAGATATGTAATATAGGTAAGTATGTGATTACCGACATTGCCGAAGCCGACGAATTTCTGATAAAGAACTTCGATAGCAAGGGTGAACTGTCGCAGAACATTGCCGAATAATGTGTAACACCTAAAAAAGTAAGAATATGGCTAAAGTAGATTTAAGTTCTTCGGAATGGTGTGACCTTATATTCAACGGCAAGAACAAGGCATACGGTGCTTATAAGTTGAGGGAGACTTCTCCGAAACGTCATAATATCGCTGTGATATTGGTGATTGTCATCGCATTGGTAGGGTTCAGCATTCCTACTTTGATAAAGATGGCTACACCGAAGCAGAAGGAAGTGATGACCGAAGTTACCACCCTGTCTCAACTGGAAGAACCGGAGATTAAACAGGAAGAGATGAAGAGAGTGGAGCCTGTTGCTCCCCCGCCTCCTGCTTTGAAGAGTTCTATCAAGTTTACCGCCCCGGTTATCAAGAAAGACGAAGAAGTGAGAGATGAGGATGAAATCAAGAGTCAGCACGAGCTGACGCAGACTAAAGTGACTATCTCTATTGCCGACGTGAAAGGTAATGATGAAGAACATGGTAAGGATATTGCCGACCTGAAACAAGTGGTTACGCAAGCCGAGCCGGAACCTGAAAAGGTCTTCGATATGGTAGAGCAGATGCCTCAGTTCCCCGGTGGACAGGCAGAGATGATGCAGTTCATCAGCAAGAACATGAAATATCCGACTATTGCTCAGGAAAACGGAACGCAAGGACGTGTGACTTGCCAGTTTGTGGTGGGCGCCGATGGTCGTGTGCGCGATGTGAATGTGCTGAGAGGTGTAGACCCTTATCTGGACAAAGAAGCTGTCCGCGTGATAATGTCCATGCCTAAGTGGATTCCCGGCAAACAGAACGGTAAGGCTGTGTCGGTGAAGTATACAATACCGGTTGTGTTTAGGTTACAATAATATGTGTGTGTAATGAAAACGGTGAAACAACTTCAGCTTATAGGTTTGGTGATGATGCTGGCTGCTATGTCGGCATGCCAGAGCAAGCCCAAGGATGGACTGACGGATACATACACTTCGGGCGTGATAGCGATTGCTGCGGACGAAAGTTTCCAGCCTATCGTGCAGGAAGAAGTGGATGTGTTTGAAGGACTGT
Source organism: Bacteroides stercorirosoris (assembly GCF_900142015.1). Classification (GTDB taxonomy): domain Bacteria; phylum Bacteroidota; class Bacteroidia; order Bacteroidales; family Bacteroidaceae; genus Bacteroides; species Bacteroides stercorirosoris. The sequence goes on along the minus strand of NZ_FQZN01000045.1, from coordinate 34,150 downwards.
TTCCTTTGGCAGGAATTGTGCCCCGTTATGTGACGGAAGTGGAAGCCGTCAATCTATTGCTCAAGGACAGTCTGCGGTTGGCGATAACCAGTCGCAGGCTGACACCGGAGGAGATGAACTCTTTCAATAGCCGGAAGTTCTTTCCGCAGGAGATAAAGATTGCCACGGATGGATTAGCGTTGATTACCAACAAGAGTAATCCCGATACACTGATTACCGTGAATGAAATCCGTAACATCCTGACGGGAAAGACCACACAATGGAAAGACATCTATCCGGCATCCCGGTTGAAGAATATCAGTTTGGTATTCGATAACAAGAATTCCAGTACCGTACGTTTTGCGGTAGATTCCATTTGTAAGGGTGCTATGTTGTCGGACCAGGTAAAGGCGTTGAAGACCAACCGTGAGGTCATCGACTATGTGTCAAAGACTCCTGATGCTATCGGTATTATCGGCGTGAATTGGCTGAGCGACCGTAATGACAGCACAGGGCTTTCCTTTAGCAAAGAAGTGCGGGTGATGTCCGTCAGCGCTGCCGACAAGGCGACGCCGGAAAACAGTTTCAAACCCTATCAGGCATATTTGTTTTACGGTGATTATCCGTTGACACGCAGCATCTATGTCCTGTTGAACGATCCGCGGAGCGCTCTTCCGTGGGGATTTGCCTCTTTCCTCTCTTCCGACCGGGGACAGCGGATTATTTTAAAGTCGGGATTAGTGCCTGCTACCCAACCGGTGCGGGTGGTAAATATAAAAGATAAATAACTAAAATGAATGCTATTATGAAAACGATGTTAATTCTTAGTATGGGAGCATTGCTGTTGGCCGGCACTGTTTCTGCGCAAGCGCCTGTGAACGAATGGCAGGCTGGGGTAGATAAAATGAAAAGCCTGGTTCAGACCAATCCCGAACAAGCTTCTGAGGAAGCCGGTGCATTGCTGAAAGGGAAGAATAAAAAGAATGTGGACCTTGTGACTTCCATAGCCCACATTTATTTGAATGCCGGAAAGCTTACCGATGCTCAGGAGTATCTGGCAATGGCGAAGAAAGCCAATAATAAGGATCCGAAAGTGTCCGTACTGGAGGGAGACATAGCTCTTGCACAAAAGAATGTGGGGCAAGCCTGTCAGCTTTATGAACAGGCCATTTACTTCGACCCGAACTGTAAGGAGGCTTATCTGAAATATGCGCAGGCATACAAATCTGCCAGTCCTTCATTGGCCATCGAGAAGCTGGAACAACTGAAAGCTGTGGAGCCGGATTGTCTGGAAGCTGACAAGGAGTTGGCCGAAGTGTATTATTCCAGTAATCGGTTTGATAAAGCTGCCGCGATGTATGCGAAGTTCATCAATACGCCTCTTGCTACGGAAGATGACATGCTGAAGTATGCATTTGCCTTATTCCTGAACCATGACTTCGAGAAATCGCTGCAAATAGCCCGGAAAGGCTTGCAGGCGAACGCCCGTCATGCTGCATTCAACCGTCTTGCCATGTATAACAATACGGACCTGAAACGTTATGAAGATGCGGAGAAAGCTGCTGATGCTTTCTTCCATGCTTCGGACAATGCAGACTATTCTTATCTGGATTATCGTTACTACGGAGCCTTATTGACCGCGTTGAAGAAATACGATGAAGCCATTATAGAATATGGCAAGGCACTTGAGAAGGATAATACGCAGACCGATTTGTGGCGTGAAATCTCCGATGCCTATGAAATGAAGAACGATTATGCACAGGCTATTGCTTCTTATCAGAAGTATTATGATTCATTAGCCAAAGATAAAAAGACCCCTGAAACCTTATTCCAGTTGGGGCGTCTTTATTACGGACAGGGCACGTCTTCGGACACGCTCACCGTGCAGCCTGCCGACCGTATGGCGGCGTTGCAGTCTGCTGACTCTGTGTTCGCACTTGTTTCCGAACAAGCTCCCGATAGTTATCTGGGAGATATGTGGCGCGCCCGGACCAATTCTGCCATGGACCCCGAAACTACCGACGGGTTGGCGAAACCTTATTATGAAAAGGTGATGGAGGTGTTGCTGAGTAAAAACGATCCGAAGTATAATTCTCCGTTGATAGAGTGTTACAGCTATCTGGGCTACTACTATCTATTGAAGAGCGACTATCCTACTTCGAAGGAGTACTGGAATAAAATTCTGGCTATAGACCCCGCCAATGCTACTGCCAAAAAGGCGTTGGATGGCATCAAATAGCAACAATTTTAGTTGTTTGTCGTGTCGGGAGGAGTGGAGAGTGATTCTTAGCTCCTCTCTTTTTTTGCTTTTTTTTGAGGAAACGCTTGGAATATTAAAAAGTTTGCCTATATTTGCGGTATACTAATAAACTAATACACTAAAGAACTAATAAATATCCAAGCTTATGCTACAAGTAGAAAACATTTCGTTCAGTTATCGCCGGGGCAAGAAAGAAGTCCTGCACGATTTTTCGCTTTCATTGGAGAAGGGTAGAGTATACGGGTTGCTGGGAAAGAATGGCGCCGGTAAGTCTACACTACTTTATCTGATGAGTGGTTTGCTCACCCCCAAGAGTGGGAAGGTGATGTATCATGACACTGATGTGCGTCGCAGGTTACCTATTACGTTACAGGATATGTTCCTGGTACCTGAGGAGTTTGAACTTCCGTCCATATCCCTGGTTAGCTATGTGGAACTGAACAGTCAGTTCTATCCTCGTTTCAGCAAAGAAGATATGGTAAAGTACCTGCATTATTTTGAGATGGAGCAGGATTTGAATCTGGGAGCTTTATCTATGGGGCAGAAGAAAAAAGTATTCATGAGTTTTGCATTGGCTACCCATACTTCACTGTTGATTATGGACGAGCCTACCAATGGACTTGATATTCCGGGTAAGAGCCAATTCCGTAAGTTCATTGCTTCCGGCATGTCGGATGACAGGACGATTATTATCTCTACTCACCAGGTGCGGGATATTGATAAGATATTAGATCATGTGGTGATTATGGATAACAGTCATGTGCTGCTTGATGAGTCTACTGCCAGCATTTGCAACAAGTTGCTTTTCCTTGAAAGTGACGATCATGAAATGGCGAAGTCAGCACTTTATACACTGCCTTCCGTGCAAGGAAACTTCTTGATGCTATCGAATACGGAAGACGAAGAATCGGAGATTAATCTTGAACTGCTGTTTGGTGCTACGCTTGCCGCACCAGAGAAGATGGCAGAAATGTTTCACCCTAAAAAGAATGAACAATGATACGCGATACCTTTTTTAGTGCACCCCGTTTTGTGAGCTTGTGCCGCAAAGAGATGGTGGAGAGTTGGAAAGCTAATCTGCTTAGGTTCGTAATGATGTACGGCATAATGGCGATTGCTTTTGTATGGAACGGATATTTTCAATATAATCATCCGGAAGGTCTTATCAATAGAGGAATAACCCAGGATCCTATCTGGACATTCGAACTGGGGGCTTTCGTTTGGGCACTCGTCATTATGGGACTTCTGAGCGCTTCGTTCATTATGGAACATATGAAATCTAAAACGAACCGGATAGCAATGTTGATGACACCTGCTACGATGTTTGAAAAGTTCTTCTCCCGTTGGCTGGTATTTACTTTCGGTTTCCTTATCGTGTTTCTGATAGCTTTTAAATTGGCGGACTGGACACGTGTGGTGGTTTACATGGTTAGTTATCCTGAGTTGAAAGATATTATTGCCTCTACTCCGCTTTCCCATTTAGTAGGAAAAGGGCAATTCTGGACGGTTTTTGATGATTGCAATTATTTCATGTTAGGAGTAAGCGCTTATTTCTTTGCACAGTCCTTGTTTGTTCTGGGTAGTTCCATTTGGCCGAAGAATTCATTTGTGAAGACTTTCTCAGCCATTGTGGTAGTTGCTATCATTTATATAGCAATAGGATCGGTATTGGCAAAAATATTGTTTGAAGCGCGTGGTGTTCGTGGAGTGAATCAGAATATATCTGATGAAGCTATGACACTTTGGACTACAATCATCTTCTTTGGTATGGCTATCTTCAACTGGGTAGTCGCTTATTTCCGCTTCAAAGAATCTGAAATCATTAACCGCTGGTAAATATGAATTTTAAAGAAAGTAAAGCCATCTACCTGCAAATAGCAGACCGGATTTGTGACGAGGTACTTCTTGGTCAATATCAGGAAGAAGAACGTATACCGTCCGTCAGAGAATATGCGGCTGTGGTAGAGGTGAATGCCAATACGGTGATGCGTTCGTACGATTATTTGCAATCACAAGGGGTTATTTATAACAAGCGGGGCATTGGCTATTTTGTGTCTGCCGGTGCTCGCGAACAAATCCTTTCATTGCGGAAAGAGTATTTTCTGAAAGAAGAGGTGGATTACTTCTTCAAGCAGATGTACACACTCGGTATTTCGGCAAAAGATATGTCGGATATGTATCAGGAATATAGTAAGAAACAAAAATAAAGAAGAAGATTATGAAACGAACAACTTATATAATATTTGGAATGCTGCTTGCCGGATTGGTGGTGATGTGCGGCGGCATATTCTATACCTCCACACTGTTTACCGGTTGGGATGATATTTTTATGGATATCAATGGCGAGCAGAAGACTGTACAGTTGCCGGAATGTAAAGTGGTGCAGTTAGTAGCAGACAGAGATGTCATCACAGATGATAATGAAAGAAAAGAAATAAGGATGGTTGCATTCAATGAGATACCGCTGAACGTTCGTCAGGCGCAATCAGGCAACGGTACTTTCACTTATGCTTCTGATATGGATAAGTATATGACGATGAACACGTCAGGAGATACATTACGTATCGTATTTAATTTTTCTAAAGAGAAGTTGGAAAAGAAATTCCAGGATATGGCTTGGCTGAATGTACGCTCCAAAGAGATGAAGATAGCTTTACCTGATAATGTTCAGGCACTGTCTGCAGGTCTTGTTGATCAGAAAATCAATGTTGAAGGCTTCAATCGGGATTCATTATCTCTTATGGTACGGGATTATGCAACAATAAACGATTGCTACTTTAAAGCCTTGACCGTTCAGGATGGTTCGTGGTTGTTCAATAGTGGAAAAGCGGATAACTTGCACTTACATTTGAATGGAATACGCTCGTGGAATGTGAATGCGTCGTCTTTCCATGTTGATACGGAATATCTGTATGCTCGTGGTAACCAAAGATGTACATTGGAGAAAGGTGAATGCCGCCAGGTGGTTTGGATGCCTCAATCAGATGGTGCTTCATTGAATATAAAATTAAAACAGGCTGCAAGAGTGGTAGTAAAATAACAGTAGGTATTATCAGGATACAAAAAAAGACCGTTGAAAAACGGTCTTTTTTATTTAGTTGCGGAGATCCGACTCGAACGAATGACCTTTGGGTTATGAGCCCAACGAGCTACCAACTGCTCCACTCCGCGATGTTTTGTGGGTGCAAAGGTACGGCTTTTTATGAAACTAACAAATAAAATCCATCTTTTTTTCTTTAAAAAATGTGATGTTGTTTCTAAACTATTGATAAGTAACATGATAGTGTATGCTTTTTTTTTCTTCCCTTCCTATGACGGAATGTTAATAAAACACATGATTTCTTGTGTGGTATGCAGAAAAGTTTTACTTTTGCTCAAATTATTAAGCAATGTGCAATAATTAATAAATATATGGCCGTATCGAAGACAAAAGCTAAATTAGTGGATGTTGCCCGTCAGCTATTTGCAAAGATGGGTGTTGAGAATACCACGATGAATGATATCGCCCTTGCTTCTAAAAAAGGTAGAAGAACACTCTATACCTATTTTAAAAGTAAGGAAGAGATCTATACGGCTGTTGTCGAGTCGGAGCTGGAGATACTTTTGGATGTAATGAAACGGGTGGCGGAGAAAGATATCTCGCCCGACCAGAAGATTATCGAAATGATTTATACCCGTTTGGATGCTGTGAAGGAGGTGGTATACCGGAATGGAACGCTTCGTGCTACCTTCTTCCGCGATATATGGCGGGTAGAGAAGGTACGCAAGCGTTTTGATGCCAAAGAACTACAGCTTTTCAAGGATGTTCTTTGTGAGGGTGTGGAGAAAGGGGTATTTCAGGTTAACGATATTGACATGACTGCCGAATTGGTACACTATTGCGTGAAAGGTATCGAGGTACCTTATATACGCGGACACATAGGCGCTAAACTGACAGATGAAGAACGCGACAAGTACGTGGTCAACATCGTGTTCGGAGCGTTGCATAGAAAAGAAAACTTTAATCAATAATTAAAAAAGTATGGGATTATTAGATGGTAAAACAGCTATTGTAACCGGTGCTGCACGCGGCATTGGTAAGGCTATCGCTTTAAAGTTCGCTTCTGAAGGAGCAAATATTGCATTCACTGACCTGGTAATTGACGAGAATGCAGAGAATACGGCAAAAGAAATTGAAGCAATGGGCGTGAAAGCTAAAGGTTATGCTTCAAACGCTGCTAACTTCGAAGATACTGCGAAGGTAGTAGAAGCCATTCATGCAGATTTCGGCCGCATTGATATTCTGGTAAACAATGCAGGTATCACTCGTGATGGTCTGATGATGCGTATGAGCGAGCAACAATGGGATATGGTTATCAACGTTAACCTGAAATCTGCTTTCAACTTTATTCATGCTTGTACTCCGATCATGATGCGTCAGAAAGCAGGTAGTATTATCAATATGGCTTCCGTGGTTGGTGTTCATGGCAATGCCGGACAGGCTAACTATGCAGCTTCCAAGGCAGGTATGATTGCTTTGGCTAAATCTATTGCTCAGGAACTCGGTTCTCGTGGCATCCGTGCCAACGCTATTGCTCCGGGCTTTATCCTGACCGATATGACTGCTGCGCTGTCTGACGAAGTAAGGGCTGAATGGGCAAAGAAAATTCCTTTGCGTCGTGGCGGTACTCCCGAAGACGTGGCAAACATTGCTACCTTCCTGGCTTCTGATATGTCTTCTTATGTATCAGGACAGGTGATTCAGGTAGATGGTGGTATGAATATGTAAGAAAGAGTATGACTGTCGTATACGAGGACAATCATATTATTATAGTCAACAAGACCGCTTCCGAGATCGTTCAGGGAGACAAAACGGGAGATACGCCGCTTTCGGAAATCGTAAAGCAGTATCTGAAGGAGAAATACCAGAAACCCGGAAATGTCTTCATCGGTGTTACCCACCGGCTGGACCGCCCCGTGAGCGGTCTTGTTGTGTTTGCCAAAACCAGCAAGGCGTTGTCCCGCCTCAATGAAATGTTCAAGAACAGTGAGGTGAAGAAGACCTACTGGGCTATAGTGAAGGATGCTCCGAAGGAACCAGAAGGGGAATTGGTGAACTATCTGGTGCGCAATGAGAAGCAGAATAAGAGTTATGCTTATGATAAAGAGGTGCCGAAAAGTAAAAAAGCCATCCTGAATTATCGCATGATAGGTAAGTCAGAGAATTATTTCCTGCTGGAAGTAGATTTGAAAACCGGACGGCACCATCAGATACGTTGTCAGTTGGCAAAGATGGGGTGTCCTATCAAGGGGGACTTGAAATATGGTTCCGCACGCTCCAATCCGGATGGAAGTATCTGCCTGCATGCACGCCACATCAGCTTTGTGCATCCGGTATCAAAAGAGGTGATAGAGGTGGAAGCACCTGTGCCGCTGACGAACCTTTGGCAGGGGTTCCGGATGATATAAAATTATTTCACCACAGAGTAACGCAGAGTCTCACAGAGTTTAATCAATTAGAAATAAAACTCCGTGAGACTCTGTGTTACTCTGTGGTGAAAATCTTTATCAGAACCTCGGTTTCACATACTTATCCCGTGAAGAAGTAAACCGTAATCCCGGTACTTTGCTTCCCTCCGTCGGGAAGCTGACGGACTTGATAAGCGAGTAATCATCCGCATCCAGGGCATAATACTCATCAGCCTCACCGGTTTTAATACAAACTGTCCAGTCGCACATATTCCCGAAGACGGACAAGGCATCCTGTTCCGGATTAAAAGCGGGAACTCCGGTCTTCACCAAGTCATAAGTCTTGTTGTTCAGCACGTAGAAGTTATTATCCACATCGGTCAGGAATCCCAGCGTTTTGCGGCTCTTGAATTCCGTGATGAAGAGATGTTTTGCTTTTACACCTTCGGGCAAGGGGATGGCGCGTACATAAGGGCGTCCTTTGGTCTGCTTCAGATGGAAAAGCTTACCCTCATTGTCCAAAATCAGATAACCTTCATCATATTCCTTGCGGGTTGTCGGGTTACCCGCAAGTCTCTGAGCGGGGAATTTAAATCCCTTTTTAGTCATCGCTTCCGTGAACTGCTGGCTTTTATCTGCATCTACTGTATTGGTTTTTATCTTGATGAATTCAATTCCTTTGTTGGTGATGCGGAACACATCATCGGGCATCGTCAGGTCTACGCGGCCCGACATGCTCTCCAATAAAGGATAAAGCTCTATCTGGGAAGCATTGATGTCCGAAGGTGTCGAGCGGAAACTGAAATTAGTGATCTGTACTTCGCGCGGAGTGACGGCAACGCCTTTGATGCTATCCGGAAAGCGCTCGTCCGACATAAGCTGGCGTATGTAGAAGAAAGGGAGAATGCTGTCTACCTGTTCCTGCGTGTACACATTGCCGGACTGGTCGCGGCGCATCATACCTTTGCCTTCTTCATGTCCCATGGAAACAAAGTCGCCGATGATGGTGCTGTACATGGAGAAGGGAGTCTTTGAGGGTTTCGCCGCAAAGAAAGTGTAACACCACGGCAATTGCCAGATAAGAAGCAATGCGATAGTGATATATAAGAATATTTGACTGAAACGTTTCATTGTCTTTTCGTTCTTAAGAGTGAATTTATAACCTGTTTAATCTTGTTTGCCCACCTTGAACCGTGTGATGGACAGCCATGAGAGGCTTGCCGTGAGCAGGGTGTAGATTGCCAGCCAGGGCAGGAAAGCATTGTAGGCTTCCGGTGCCGGTGCGAGGAAGAAGATACGCAGCAGCAGGACGGAGATTACCAGATTGAGGACACGGCGTTTCCAGGTCGGTTCCAGGCATATCCACGAAATCAGAAGATAAGCGGCAATACCTGCCAGATACCAGGGGAGTGCTGTCAGAAGAATCCGTGAATATAGTTCCGGTGCAAGGATGTCCTGCATGTAAATTCCCATCAGTAGATAGTTGGCGGCAAAACTGATGACCAGTGCCAGCAGACCGTAAAACAACATCAGGTTAATCATGCGGAGTTGCGGATAGGGCAGGTGCAGAGTCAGTTTCAGGCATTTGCGGTGCATTTCGGGCACGAACTGTACTAATGCGAGCAATATCCCGGTCAGCAGAGGTATGTATTCCAGTAAATCAACGAATACGGTATCTCGTGCCAGCATTACTTCCCAGACGTGTTCCACGCCTTTCATGCTGGCCACACGGTTGATGCGTAACATCGAGTAACCGGCAAAACCAAGCGTCACAAGGAGTGCAAGCAGCAAGTACCAGCGGGTTTTAATCCATTCTTTATAAAATATAGCGCTCATAATGAAATTAGTTATTGGTTGTTAGTTATAAGTTATTAGTTTGTGTCATTGTGCTGTGATATTCTGTTATCATCAGCAAATAACTAATCACTAATGACTGATTAATACTTTCCGGTCAGGCCGATGAAAACATCTTCCAGGTTCGCAGTCTCACATTTCAAGTTGCTGTAAGGCACTTGCAAGGCTTTGAAGCGGTTTTCCACTTCTTGCAGGTTTAAGAATGAGAAAGTCTCCAGCGTGTTCCGGATGACGGATGGATGATAAAAGTCCTTGTCTTCGGGCATCTTGTAACCTTCGGGCAGGGTGCAGGTGTAGCGGCGTGCGGTGTCCAGCAGTTCTTTTACGGGTTGCTGAATGAGGATGCGGCCGTAGTCCATGATGATACAGTCGTCCACGAGGCGTTCCATGTCCTGAATGATGTGTGAGGTCAGAAAAACTGTTTTGTTTTCCGAGCGGGCATAGTCGCGCAGATAGTCCACGAAGAGGCGGCGGTAGCCGGGGTCCAGTCCGAGGGAGAAGTCGTCCAGAACCAGTAGTTCTGGATTCTGCGCCAGGATAAGTCCCAGGGCCACTTGCGAACGTTGTCCGCAGGACATGCGCGAGATACGTTGTTTGGGAGCTACTTTCAGTTTGTCCATCAGGTCGTAGTAGGCTTCTTTGCGCCACTGTCCCGGATAGAAAGCGGAGTAGAACTTCTCGATTTCGCGGATGGTCATGAATTGGTATTGCACGTGTCCCTCGATAAGCAGGCCGATGTTGCGGCGTGTGCCGGGATGCATCGCCTGTATGTCCTGCCCGAAGATGGAGCACTGACCGGAGCGGGGCTTGAGGTAACCGCTCAATATATTGATGGTTGTGGTTTTACCTGTACCATTCTTGCCCAGCAGTCCCAGGATGCGTCCTTTCGGTACGCTGAAACTGAGGTCTTCGTAAATTAACCTTTTGCCATAATAGTGCGTCAGGTTATTGCATTCAATGATGTTCTCCATTGATTTCTTTTTGTTTTGATTAATGTCCGGCAGAAAGGGGATAAAAGGTGCTGTTCATTCCAATCTGGAGGCACTGTTGTTTCAGTTAAGTGAAACTCTTGTTTCTGTCCTAAGGAACTGAAGTTTCTATCCTGTGAAACTATCGTGCCTATTAAGTGAAACTGCAAGACTCATGGTGTTGGCAATTTATATCACTTGTTCCGCACCTTTACCCTACGCTTATACCGAAGTTGTATTTGACTTACCTGTTGATGGGATTAATTCATAAAAAGAGAAAAAGTATCGGAATGAGGATACCCGCCACCAATTCTATTCCCCCGCGTCCCCACAAACCTTTCGGTCCTTTCACCATGACGAGTCCTGTGACGGTGATGATAATAAGCCCCACGGCAAACACATCTGCGAAGTGAGTCCACCATTTTCCGGGATTATAGTGCAGCTTGGTCAGGGCGCTTATCAACGGACGGCGTGTCAGCTTCTCGTAAACGGCTTGCTTGGTAGACAGATTTACCATCAGGTTGGAACCACCTTTCAGGAACACCTTCATCTGGCCTTCCTTCGGGAAGTAGTGCTTGGTGTAGTTCTTTTCTTCACCAAGTGGTGCCAGCAGTTTCAGTACATCGTCTTTCTTCATTCCGGCTTGTGGCGGCATCGTTTCAGTGATGCTGTATTCCTGCCGCTCTACTGAGTAATTGGGGTTTATCGTATTCCGGTGGTTCATCACAATTCCGGAGATGGCGTATATCAGCACCATCCCCGAAAAGAAGAATGAGAGATCCCGGTGAATCAGCCGGCTCCATTTACGGAGCACGGTTCCCGTTTTACTGAATTTCATAGTTTGCGGCTTCCATAAAGTAGAAAGATAAATAGGGCTTTCCTGTTTCAGCCTGACGTTTGGCTATCTTGGCGCGGAAGTCGGCGATGCGGGCTTCGGGCGTATTGGCAGTTTCGCCACGTGCTTTCTTCTCGGTGGTGCATCCGGCTTCGCCTTCGCCGTGCTTCTCGGCGGCAGCGGTTTTCAGGCGGGCTTCCCATTGTTGCAGGTATGCTTCGTCCACACGTTGTTCTTTTAGGGTTCCGGTGACGCGGACGATGCTGTTGACGCATTTCGTATCAAATGAACCCAACTTGGCGGCTTCTACGCGGATGGTCTGCGTGTCGTCACTGCCCATCAGGAAGATTTTGGTGGCACCGTGCTTGCAGGCATGTGTGCATACACCTTCGATGGTGACTTCCTGGTCGGTCAATGACTCGGCATTGGCAAGGAGGTCGTCTATCTCCATGGCACCGGAGGTCTGTTCGGTGGTTGCGGTTTCTTCGGTGCTCTTTTGCTTGTTGCTGCAGGAAGTCCCGATAAAGAATAACGCCATGATGGCGGCTGCGATTGATAATGTTTTAGTACTCATTGTTGTTTTGGTTTTATTGTTAGTTATACTTTTGTTTATTACGTAATTCACTATAGATAATTGGCGGGGTGATTTCCTTAGAAAGTAACTCCCAGAGATACTTCTATCCGGTCTGTTCCGCCACATTTATTGTATTCCTGGTGTAGCCAGTCGGCTGAGAGGAACACGGCATATCGGTCGCTGAGGATGTAGTCTCCGCGCAGTTTGAGGGCGATGGAGGCGTGGTCGTCACTCAGATAATCGATGTTCGAGAGTAAAGTGCTGCCTACTGATCCCTTACTGTCCAGTCCCGTCAGGGAATACTCGGACTTCACATTGGAGGTATATCCTCCGGCAATGCTTGCCGCTAACAGCACTTTCGATACTTTCCAGAGCGATTGCGCTTCCAGTCCGCCGCTGGCAGAGGCTATTTCAACGTAGCGCCCGTTGTCTTTATATTCCGGTTTGGTTTGTCCGTAGCTGACGGTGGGGAGCAAAGTCCATCCCCAGTGACGGTTCTCGTTGAGGCGTTGCCCTATCATTCCTTTTAATGCAGCCTGCAAGGTGGTATTCTTGAACTGGTCTACGCTACTGATTTTAGGGTAAACATTGCCAGTCGGGTCACCGAAGATATTTTCAATCCCTGTGCGTTGTTGTATTGCGGCAAGTAGGCGTACCCCATATTCCCATTCTCGGTTCCGGCGTGTCCATGCACTTTCAAGGGAGACGTTTACGTTTCTGACTTCATTGATCGGGGCATAGTTGACGCTGACCAGTTCCTTTGTCAGATGGAAATAGTCGGTACGCAGTGAGGCGGAGAATCCGTTGCATTCTCCATGCTTGCTTATCGGCAACAGGTCGATGCTGCCGCCTATTCCCGAACCGGTGTAGCGGGAGGATGTTTGTGAACTTGCAAAACGTACATAATCCATTCCCAATCCCAACATCTGATAAACGGAAGTAGAACCTTTGTCGGCAAGGAATTTGATGTCACTTTTCTGGTTATATTGGCGTGCCTGCACCGAAAGGCCTAATATGTACTTTCCTCCCAGATTGCGTGAAAGCGCAAGACATGCCTGCAAATCGGAAATGATGTTCCGCGGGCGCGGGTCCTTGTCGCGGTAAGCAATCACGGCACGGTATGCCAGTTCGGCACCGGCAGTCCACTTGCCAAAGCGGTGGGTATATCCTCCGGAGAATTTATATTCTTCTTCTTTCATGTAGCCGCCAATAGAATCACCCACTACATACGGATAAATCAGTGAATAGTCTGAATTCTCATTCCAAATCACATTTTCCCTGCGTCCGTTGCGGTAGGAGGCGGTTCCGAAAAGTCGGTTACGCTGATTCAGCACGACGGAAGAGTTAACCTCTGCGCTAAAGTTCTTTTCTCCGTTTCCTTCCTGTGCTAATGCGGCATTGCCACGCTCTTCATAAAGGCCGTTCACGCTGACAGTAGTCAGACTGAAAGGACGCAGGTCATAGCGAATAGCGATATTCTGCCATATCTGATTGCGGAATACAGCTTTGTGACTGTATTCCGACACTATTTTTTGTTCAACGGTCAGCGTGTCTGCCGCCATCAGTTTGATAGGCAGCAGGCAGATTATGGCTGATAGGATAAGGAAACGTTGCTTCATGCTTGGTCTTTTATTATTGGGCAGGTAACAATGTAGCGCGTACCGAGGCTTTGAAGTCTACGCTGGAGTTGTTGGTGTCCTGCAATACCGCGCGTCCGTCTTCGGTGGTGTAGGATGTTCTGCGAACCACTGCTTTACCGGCATTTTCAACGGCCGCGGTACCTTCTCCTATATAAGAATATCCCATGTCCAGGGCAGGACTTACCACATTCCATACGTATGCGGTTTTCGGACTTAAGTTGACGGCATCGATAATCCATTCATTAGGGAATTTATATGCGTTCGTTACCGGCATTTCTTTTCCGTTGACGGCTATATAGGTACCGTCATATAAGTTGTCTGCAATGAAATTTTCCGAACTTATTCCTTCCGGTATGCGGCCGATGGCATAAGCTCTGTTGCCCTGCTTGGCTAACAACCAGACAGTTTTTGTATAATTGAAGATCATATCCAAGTTGGGCACATCAGGATTATCTACATCCGGGTTTGAGGAAGTGCCGCCCGTATACCATTCAAAGTCGGCGTTAGTCAAATTAGCCGAGGTGGACAGTGCTTCCGTATGATCAATGGCATTGTCGCATAAAATGATGCTTTTCCCCGGCAGAACAGGGTGTTCTTTTCCGGTACCGGGAACTCTGGCTACTACTTGTACCACCATGGCCTGATCCATAACGTTGGGAGTATAATCGAACTTCTGACTGGTAGTAAATTTAGATTCCAGCAATACCAATCCGTCAGCATAAAGTGTTTCGGAAGAGTTGTTGTGGATGCGGATATATTGGTCGCCGTTATATTGCTTACCGGTTGCTGTATTGTATGAACCGCCGGCAAATATCTCGGCAATCACGAAGTTGCCTTTTTCATCTTTGTTCTGCACGTAAACGGTCAGGTTCAGAGTTACGCTGCCACCTTTTACTTCCACATTTTGCTGCGAACCTTGAATGTCGGCTTCGGCTGTCTTCTCCACTTCTACTTCTTCGTTTTCCACTATCTGGGTTTCGGTATAAGTGTAGGTTGCCGTACCTATAAAGGTTACATTATACAACCCGTCCGTCAAGGTGGCCAATGTGCTTTCGGAGGCGGCACGGGTCAAGGTAGAACCATAGTCAATGGTCGTCTCAAGTCCTGTACTGACATTGGCAAAAGTATATGTTCCCGTTTTTACCGTCAGGTCGTTTCCGATACTGTTACTGATGTTCAGATTCGCGTTCACTTGGGTGGTGGCCACGTCGTCGTCACTACAACTTGTCATGGCAAAGCTTCCTGTTAGCAGGACTGCCAATGCTAAATACTTCACTTTTTTCATCTTAGTCTATTGTTTTATGTATTAATATTAAAATCTTAAATTAGCTTCCATACCGAAGTAGGGGTTCATGACGCGTCTTACAAGTTGAGTCCCTCTGTGATAATCGGGTGCTATGGTCAATATTCGGTTTACGTACAGAGATAAATCCATATATTTTCCGATTCTCTTGGTTGCTTTCAGATTGACGGTCATTTCAAAAGGAACTGTTACACGGTCAAAGTAATTTTCTCCATGTTTGGTTACCAGATGTTGCAGTTGGGCATCGGTAGCGTCTGCTTCGGTAAACTGATGCACATTTCCTCCTTTGTCAACGTAGCTGATGGGCATACCGCTATTCCATAATGGCTGGCCGGAGGTGTACCATGTGCATTGTGCGGTCAGTGAGAAAGACATACCGATTCTTTGCAGATAAGTGTCGGCGGTGAGGTTGGTGTTGAATGTTTCCTGAGCTCTGGAATTAGAATCCCAGTCATACAGGCCTACGTATCTTAACTGTTCTCCGTTAATCACAACGGACGACTCCCTATATAGCAGCACGCTGTTGCTGTATGTACTTTTCAGCCAGGCTCCTGTAACCGTAAACCTTGTTTGCAGCTGCTTGATACGCGGTGTGTGGAAGGTGAATTCTATCCCTTCTTTGTGTACACGCGTGCCATTGCCCGCTGTCCTATATGCATTGATCATAGTGTCTTCCGCATAAGTCAGTTCCTCCAATGCCGGTGGTCCGGTTAGTTCAGAAGAGTTGATGGACGATGAATCATATTTTTTATAAGCCAGCGTCTGGTAATAAGAAATATCCCGGAAAGCATTGTCCATGCGCTCTTGAAAGTAAGTGACTGCAAATCCGTAACCGTTATGGGTTACGTTCAATCTTGCTTCCCATTTCCGGTTACGTGCCGGTTTCAGGTCATAGTTCGTATTATCCCATTTGTAGGTCATCAGGTTGATGCGGCGGAAATCGGGATTGTTATGGTAATAATTCAGTTGTACAACGTCTACGTATAGAGCGTCCGGATAGAGCTGTGCTGTGGTCGGCATTCTCGACAACCAACCTATGCCGCCGGAAATGTCAATAAGCCAATCCTCATTTTTACCGAGAGCAGGCAGACTCCATTTCAAGTTGAAGCGCGGGTCGAAATAGAATTTTCCCTGCATGGCAAACCTGCCGGATAATCCGATTAGGGAGTTGGCGCGTATACCGGCCGAGAGATAGATTTCATGCTTACCGAGAGACAACTTCATTTGTTCTTCTGCATAAATGGATAAATCCTGACGGGCAGGTATTTCATTGTAACTTCTTGGGCGGGTGGTTGAAGCTGTTTGCAGTGGCCGGGTGATGTCGTACACCTGTCCGTCACCGAAATTTTTACTTAAGTTCCACTCTGCACCGGCTTTTAGCGTATGCGAACTTTTCAGCCATTTGAATGCAAAGTCGCTGATAACTTTGGCACTTGCGTAAAAAGGCTTACCGTCAATAAGCATGTCCGCTACATAGTTGTAAGGGAGATAAAGTCCGTCCGCCTCTCCTTGTGCCGTACTGTTGGGGATGCCTGTGGGGCGGTCCAGTGATACCGACTTCCGTTCTTTTATCTGGCTGAATTCTTGTGAAACAGATGCATTGGCACGCAGTTGGCGCAGGAACGAGTGCTCGGGGCGCTTCAACACCCACTCGCCGCCCAGCGTCATTTTATCATAAGAGGACTTGTAAGAATCCTCCTTTACGGTAATATCTTTATCCCGCTTCACATTGTCGAACGAACCGGTGTAATCGGCGTTGATACGCCAGTCTATGTGTCCGATCTTTGCTTTGTAGTTGGTGTTCAGGCGGGCGGATGCGGTTATGCGTTTGTAGTTTTCACGGCTGTCGCGCGGGTCTACTTTCGAGTCCAGGTAGCTAAGGTCCAGATTCAGGACATTGGTGCCGCTGATTGCCCAACCTTTTCCGGCAGAGAACAGTTTGCCTACCTGGTCTGCTTTGAAACGTGCGGTCAGGGGGGAGGCGCTTGATTTCCGTTTGATGTTCACTAATCCTCCGGTCAGGTTGCCGTATTCCACAGAAGGTATTCCTCGGATGATTTCCACGCTTTCTATGTTGTCAGTTGAAAGTGTACGCATGTCTACACCTTTAGATACGGACTCTTTGTCACCCTGATTTGTTCCTTGCAGGTATTGCAGGTTGGCATCGGTGTTAACGGTCATACCGTCCACTACGAATCCTACTCCTAAAGAGGCGATAGTCTCACTGGTGCTTCCGGCTTCACGGATTTTTATCAGGTTGGCACTGCCCATGTTCGGGTCAACGGACTTTCCGCCGGGAAGTAATTCCAGCAGGTCGGTGAAACTTGTCGGTTGCAGATGCTCCATGGCCCTGCGGTCTATCTTTGACGCACTGGTCAGTCCCTTCGACTCCGAAGCGGTAATCACTACCTCATTCAGTGCCATGGTCGATGAAGTGAGTTGGAAAGATAGGATTGTATTTTTGGAGATAGAGAAAGTCTTTGTCAGCTTGTCATATCCCAGATAAGAAACGGTTGCTGTATATGTTCCGGCTGCTAATTTGGCGAAAGAATACCGGCCGTTTTGGTCGCTGAGAGCACCATACCAAGTCCTATCCGATGTCTGTAGCTGAATGGTGGCAAAACTTAAAGGTTCTTTGGTCTGCGCATCTTGTATAGTTCCGGTGAGGGTGTAACCATGTTGGGCAGAGGCAGACAAGTGATTGATAAACAGGATTGTTATGATATATAATACTTTGCGAAACATCTCTATGGATTTGTCTGCAAAGTTATGTAGAATGAGATATGTGCGAAATCGCTATATGTAGGTAATTTGAATGTGGAGTTGTAGAATCCGCTACTTATAAATAGGTATTGGATAGAAACAGCAAAAGCCGTTCCCCAGAATAGACAAGTAGGGAGCGGCTTTTGTTGTCAGTGTGCTTACTATTATTCGGCAGGCTGTGCAGGTGTTTCCGTTGCAGGAGCGTCCTTGGCGGGAGCTTCAGTCTTAGGCTCTTCAGCTTTCGGTTCTTCTGCTTTGGGTTCTTCCTTGGCAGGCTCAGTTGCCTTAGGTTCTTCAGTTTTTTCCGTTGCCGGTTGCTGAGTCTTCACGGGATCCTGAGCGTTTGCCAGGAAAGAACCACCACAAACAAACATAAACAGGGCTGCTACTAATACTAATTTTTTCATAATCATTTGCTTTTTAGAGTTATACTATTTTATATTATAAGTTTAAAGTTTAGGTTGCTTTTTCTATTTAAGGAAGCTTGACGCTTACACATAAGTAGTTGCAAAGGTTGTGCCAGTAGGAGTGGTGTTTAGGTAAGTGTTTGATTATTAGTGGTAATAGGCGGATGGGGAAGTGTGGCACAGTGTGGAATTGTGTGGAAAGTGTGGAATGTGGTGTGGAAAATTTCCACACTTTCTGTGCCGGTTCTACATCGGGCACTATTATATGGAGGAAACATGGGGGTGACAACGCTCAGACTATGTCCAGATAGTGGTCAGACACGTAAAATGATAGAAAACAAACCTATATTGATAGGAAACAAACCTATAATGATAGATAATAAAGCTTTTGTGATAAATCGTCTACCCCTTTTTGTCTTATATTCGGTTACTTTGCATTTACAACAAAACATATACAAAATTATTATGATTGATAATTCTCAGATTTTTAAGATTTCATTCTGCATTACTTGTAAGAATAGACTTCATCAGATTAGACAGACACTTCCCAAGAATCTGGAAGATAACCGTAGATTGCAAGAACTTGTCGAATTTGTCCTTGTGGATTTCGGAAGTACGGACGGACTCCGCAAATGGATATCTGATAACTTTAAAAATGAAATGGAGTCCGGATATCTAAAATACTTTTATACAGAAGAAATGGCCTATTGGCATGCTTCCGTAGCAAAGAATACTGCGCATATGCTGGCCCAAAATGATATTTTAGTAAATCTGGATTGTGATAATTATACAGGCAATAATGGGGGATGGTTTGTCATCTTGCAATTTGTGAAGAATGATGGACACATGTTTTTACACCAATGCTCTGATGATGGTTTTGACGGTTCATTCGGGCGTATATCTGTCAGGCGGAATGATTTTCTATCTATTGGCGGATATGATGAAAGTCTGGAACCTGCAGGTTATCAGGATTTGGACTTAATCAATAGACTGATGGCAAAAGGCTACAAGCGTGTTGAAGTGAAGGACTCCGAATATAACAAAGCAGTCAGGAACACTAAAGAGGAAGGCATTGCATTCACTCATTCATCCTTCAAAACATGGCACGAAATGGATGGGCATAATGCAAAAATCTCACAATCTAATATTCTTGCCGGCAGACTTGTCGCTAATAATGGGAGTTTCGGCATCAGAAAGAATATTTTTGATATGGAAGGAAATGTGCCGAAAGAGGTCGATTCTTTGAAACATGCCCATAAAATCTCTTTCAATATTACTTGCATGAACCGCCTTCATCATATCAAACAGACATTACAGCAGAATATCCGGGAGAATTTCTTATCTGAGCAGGTGGAATTTAATCTTTTGGATTATAATTCAACAGACGGATTAGAGGAGTGGGTAAAGCAACAGGGTGAATTGTTTGATACAGGCATATTCAACTATTACAAAACGACCACCCCTACTTGTTATCATCGAACTCATAGCCGGAATATGGCATTCCGCCTTTCAACAGGAGATATTGTTTGTAATTTGGATGCTGACAACTATTTAGGTGAAGGATTTGCCGCATACATATTGAATCTTTTCTGTATGTCTGCTGAAAAAGTATTTTATACTCCAAGGTATTCAGAGAGAGATGTTATTGGCCGTCTTTGTTTATGGCGCAAACATTTCTTATCTGTTAATGGCTATAATGAGGCGCTTCCCGGATATGGTTTAGAGGATATTGAATTGTATTACCGGTTATGGAAATCCGGAATAGAGCAGGAATTTATTTCAGAAAATAGATTCTGTAAAGCGATTCATCATTCTCATGAAGAGCGTGTTTCGCAAGAATATATGGGAAGGCATATCACTGATATGTATTTATCTTATATAAATCCGTATCAGACACAAGTATTGCTGCGATATCAAGACGGCAGTTACTCTAAGACTATTCTGACGGACAATATTTATTGCAACTACAACCGTTCGTCCCATTACGAGAATATCAATCAATATTTTCTGGATGAAAAGAATAGAATAATCGGCGGTAAAAATCCGGAAGAGGGACAGTGGAAGGATATTGAAGGCTGCCTGTCTTCTTTTTATAGAGTGAATGAGGTGGATTTGCAATCGGAAATACTCGTGTATTTATCAGAAACACAAAACTTTTGGGAAATTGAAAGATATGAATATAACAAACTGCCTGTCAATCCTAATGGTTTTGGTCAAGGCATTATATATAAGAACTTTGATTACGGTCATCCTATATTTTTAAAGTAATTATGAACACAGAATTTATTCGGGAGGGTAATAGAACCTGGCATTGCTTTTCCATCTTTTATGCTCAGGATGAGTGGGGAAGAATTTTGCCTTTGCTGCATGCTTATATGATGTCCAGTCCTGATATCCATCACTCTATGTTTTTCTTATCGTATGAGAGGGGAGAACATATTAGGTTGATATTCTCTTCTTATACCCTAAATGGAGCGACCTTGCAGGAGGAGGTTTATCAGGCTTTGAAGAAGATTGTGGAGAATCATCCGTCCTGTGATGTAGTACCTGCTTCTTATGGAAAAGAATTGTGGGCGCATCATCCTGCTAATGCCGTAGTGAGAAATGCATTTGAGATTTCCCGATATCAAGTATATTGCATTCCATATAGCGCATTCCTTAATTTGACATCATTACTCATTATACGTCTATTGGCGGATGATTGCAGCGAAGAGAGCCGTACGTCTGTAGCGCTATATCTGTATATCCAATTGTGCAGATCTTCCCGATTTGTTTCTCTTCATGATTATCTTCATTCACTTCATGTTCCGGATTGTACGGAAAATGTGGAAGAAGAAATGGAGCTTATTAGTTTCTATTGGGAAAGTAATCCGGCAGACGAATTTTTATCTGATATGACGACATTTTGTCTTTGGCAGAAAGAGAGAGAGTCTATTTATTCTACATTGGGAGTTGCAGATGGATTTACGGTTTTGGCCTACACTATTAGAGAGCAATTAGGCTTAACGGATAAAAGTTATTTATACGCTCTTAGCCTCCTTAAAACATGGAGTATTTACACGATAAAATAAATGTAATTTTATGGAAATATTTAGAGAAATACAATTTAACTCTGATGGGATAATGATTATACGATATTCCTATATGCAAATGATTAAATTTGAGGATATTGTTTGTGTCTATACGGATAGACCGTATCTTGTTATTGTTACTAAAGAGAAAGTAAAGAGCCATTTGTTGCAATTTTCCATTAAACAAATGATTGATATTCTTCCTGACAACTTTTGTATTTGCAATCAATCGACTATTGTAAATGTTGATTGTTTGACTGTATGGCAGAAAAGAAAGGATGAGTACTGGGTACAGCTGATTACTGACCATGAATTCAAAGTTTCAAGAAGATGTAAAAATGCACTGAAAGACAAATGGAGATTCATTTACAAGTTGTCGGAAATGGAATGAACTGCAACCGAATAGTATATAAAAACTGACCGAATTGCATATTTGAGGATTGTATATGTCGGATATTTGGTAGTAAGACTTATATTCGCTGACATAGAAAATTATTATTCATTAATTTATGAAACACAATTATATGTTTAAAATGAAATCAATTCTTGTCATATTACTGTTTGCTGTATTTTCGGTGAAATGCTATGCAGATAACTCTGAAAATGCTGTTGATACTACCAAATATATATTTATTCTGGATGATAAAATCATTTCTGCAAAATATATGTTTGATCATTGGAATGAAATAGAATGGGTTACTGCTGCTACTACTATACGTGAGGCTGTATTTAAAACGGCGGGAGAATATAGAGCCCCCTTTTACATGTTTCGCACCCGTAAAGAGGAGGGAGGAAACGAATGAAAAGAATAATAATTTTAACGATGCTTCTTTTTCCATTTATATTGGCATGCTCACAGGGGAAATACCATATAAATGGAATACTAAATAATGACTATAATGGGAAATATGTCAAATTGTTCCAATTTCAGGGGGACACATTGATTACTTCTATTGACTCTGCAAAGGTACAAAAGGGTAAATTCTCTTTTAAAGGTAAAGCTAATGTTGATGAATTCGCCATTGTTACTATAGGGAAATATCCATACGTAAAATCAGTGGAAGTAGTTCTGGAAGAGGGAGATATACGTGTATATATGGATACTGCTTTTGTTGCATCTGGAACATATCTGAATGACCTACACAATTCCTTGACTAGTGAAATAAATCGGCTTTATAAATTATATTATGATTTTGTGGAAAAGAAAGATACAATTGAGAGAAATAAGGCACATGACAATTACCAGAAATTCATATATAATGTAACGATAGAAAATAGATTGAATTTAGTGGGACGGAGATTTATAGCAGATAATAAATCTGCAATTTGGCCACTTGAAAACTTGGTTAAACTCCATGAAAAATTAGAAACTTTACAAAGAAATAATTCTTTGGTAACACAAGCTGATATCAAGGAGTTTCAAGAGTATTGGGATAAAAACGCTGAGCTTGAAAAGGAACAAGCGGGAACAGTTAATTCTCAATACTTTGATTTTGTGTTGCAAGATACACTTGGAATACAAAGGCCTATATCCGAATATGTGGGAAAATCACGTCTGCTTTTTATTGATTTCTGGGCATCTTGGTGTAGTCCTTGCAGGGCAGATATACCTCATATTAAAGAGGTTTACGAAAAGTACAAGGATAGGGGATTAAGTGTCTTGGCAATTTCATTAGATAATAAAAGAACAGCATGGAAAAGTGCATTGAAGAAGCTGAAGATGCCTTGGGGGCAGCTTATAGAAGTAAATGGCACCGATTCGGATTTAGCTAAAGCTTATCAAATAAATGGCGTACCTTATGGTATACTGTTAGATTCGAAAGGGACGATTATAGCGGTTGGACTTAGAGCTCAAAGTTTAGAGGATGTTTTGTTAAAAGAAGGCTTGAAATAACTATAGTGTAATTAAACAGATATTATGTTTATAGAATATATATAATAAATAGAGGAAGCCGAAAATCTAAGAAAGAGTAGGCAATTATTTAATGTTTAGTATGATGAAAAAACTCACAAAAATCAAACTGCATGAGATTGCTGATGCGGAGTTGAACGAACGGGAAATGTGTCGTATTTTAGGGGGAGGTACCCCTGGATGTTGTCAATGTGGTTGCTATTATGCTGGAGAACCGGGAGGAGCGAGTACAGGTGCGAACAGTAGTGCTAATGATGCACATGGATATGTTAGTGATGGGAGCGCTCAGCCTTGTTGCCAGACTACAGAGCCTTATGATCCAGGTGTAGTTTCACAGGGTAGTTGGTGTGGTGGTCATGTACTACAAGAAAATCATTGCCTGCCACAGTTTACGTGTTCATAAAATGTTTAGTGAGGAAGAGAACTGATGTTTTTTAGGACAGGTCTCTTCCTTTTTATTAAAGACTAAATTATGAAAAAAAACTCATTTATTTTGTCAGGAGTAATCCTGTTAGTCTTCTGCTATAGTTGCATTTTTAAAGGTGATATCTATACAAATAGAACCCCTTTCGTTATCAATCCTTTAGATCGAAAAATGGTACTTCAAGTAAAGTTCAATGATAGTACTATGGCTAATATGATATTTGATTCGGGATGGAATCGGTTGGGATTTGCTTTAGATTCTGCCTTTTACTTAGAACATCCAGATCTTATGGCTGCTTCTTCAGTTGTAAAGGTTGAAGCTGGTGGCTCAGCATGGACGCCTGAATATCACACAAAATTTGCAGAATGCACTTCCCCTCCTACGATGAAGTTGGGAGAAATAAATTGTGTATATCCTATTTTTGGTGTAAGTAGCTTGAAGCGGATATGGGGTCCTCTTACCGTGGATGGAATCTTTAATATTCCCGCTAATGATTCAACTCATGTATGGGAATTGAATTTTGAACAAAATTATATAGAAATTCATTCCGGTTGTGAATTTGTAATGCCCCAAGATTGCTTTATTTTTCCACTTGAGGAAGATAGCCTCTATTTTAAAATAAAGATGCCTATGCACGTAAAATGTGCTAGTGGAGATACATTAACGATTAATCGTCCTTTTCTTATAGATACGGGCGCTGCATATGATATTTGCTTGATGTATCAAACCCCGGAACTTCAATTTTTCAATAAGCAGCAAGATGCAGTTTGGCTTCAATTTGTAGATCGCTATTGCCGACGTTATACTGTGCAAACTACTCTGTTTGAATCTTTTCAAATGGATTCGGTACGTATCTATACATTTGATTTTCCCAATAATGTATCTGATTATGTTGTAGGAACTAACTTCTTGAAACGTTTTAATGTATACTTTGATTTGCCTAACCGCCGAATAGGGTTACAGCCACATAAAAACTACCAACGAGTGGTGAATCCATCAATAAGGAGGTATTATGTGGGGACACGCAATGATTCGCGAGGTCTCCCTTCCATCATAGATAATATAGCTGATTGTCCTGGTAATCCATATCAAGAGGCAGGTTTTCGTTTGGGAGATATGATTACTCATATAGACACTATAAAAACGGAGACTGCTACAAGAGAAGCACTTGCTCGTTTGCAGGATGCAGATTCAATTACGTATGGCATCATTCGCGATGGAAAGCCAATGAAGATAGTAGTGCATTTTGATAGGAGTATACCGCAGGGGGATTAATATAATTAAAAATGAATATAGTATGGAAAACAAAGTGAGTGGGTATAATATAGAGGTCGATTATTGCAACGGAGTATTACTTTATAATACGTTGACTAACAAATTGCTGCCAGTCAGTTTTGAAGATTATACTGTAATCGAAACCTTGATGGAACACTTGCCAGAATTTGAGGTGAAATTTCCCCGTTTATATCAGGCTTTCTTGAAATCTGGATTTATAGTGCCATTTAATTTTGACGAATTGGCATATATTAAATTACAAAACAAACGATGTGTTTTTATGAACCGAGATTATCATTTGACTGTCAATCCTACATTAGATTGTAATTTGAAATGTTGGTATTGCTCGGTTTCTTATGCTGGAGCTAAGCATAATAAGGAAAGGATGAGTGATGATATGGTAGAAAGTTTGAAAAAACATATTGAATTCTTGGGAACAAGACAAAAAGCAAATAGTATATTGTTAGATTGGTTTGGTGGAGAACCTCTCATGTATTTTGACGAAGTAATTCGAAAAATATCGGATACTGCTTTGCGTCTTTCAGAACAAAACAAATTTGTGTTTAGGCAGCAAATGACTACTAATGCAACTCTTTTGGACGAAGACAAAATTCGATATATGAAAGATGCTCATTTTCGTTTTTTGCAAATATCTATAGATGGAAATGAATATCGCCAAAATTTAATTAAACATTATGCGAATAAGAGAGGTAGCTATAGGGATGTGATTAGTAATATTAATCTACTTACGGAAATAATCCCTGATATATCTATCTGTTTGCGTATTAATTGTGATAGGCAAACATTGAAACATGTAACAGATGTTATAAACGATTTTACAGAACAAAGCAAGAAGTGTATAACGGTTGACTTTCAGCGAGTATGGCAAGTGCCATGTACTGATGAGATGAGGCGTCAATTAGCAAATGTTAAAGCTACCTTCGAAAGTGAAGGTTTTGCATCTCATTTTTGGGCTTATAGACCTCTGACTTTTAAATGTTGTTACGCAGACAATATTAATCACTATGTAGTTAATTACAATGGCAAAATATTTAAATGTACAGCGCGGGATTATGGCGATGAATTGATGATTGGTAACCTGTCGTCTTCTGGTCAGATTCTGTGGAATGATAGCCTCTTAAGTAAAATGTTTGAAAAAAGTGGTTTTGAGAATGATATGTGTGAGAAATGTAAAATGTTACCTATCTGTATGGGACCTTGCATTCAAAAGAATTATGAGAGGCGTATTAATAATCAGCCAGTAGTCTGTATGTATGATAATGTAGAATATAGCTTGTCTTCTTATATAACAGATCAAGCAAAACAAAGACAATTGATCCCACAATGAATACATATATTTCAGTTGATGATATAAAATATCAATTAGCTAATTTACGGCAATTGACATTTGAAGTTACAGATGCCTGTAACCTTAAATGTCAGTATTGTGCATACGGAGAATTTTATAATGATTATGACCAGCGCAGGAATACAGTAATCAATTCGTCAGCAGCCTTAAAACTGATTGACTATTTAGTAGATTATTGGAAATCTGGATATAATATGTCAGCTGTACGAAATGTGTATATAAGTTTTTATGGAGGGGAACCGTTGCTGAATATGAACTTTATCCGAATGGTAGTAGGATATATAGAAAAACTGGATTGTCCGCAACGGACTTTTACTTTTTCTATGACTACAAATGCTATTTTGCTGGAAAAATATATGGATTTCCTTGTTGAGCATAATTTTGTTTTATTAATCAGCCTGGATGGGAATGAACGCAATACTTCATATCGTGTGCACAAAACTGGAGCCCCTGCTTATGAGGATATTATTCGTAATGTGAATGCTTTACGTGGTAAGTATCCCGAATATTTTTTGAAAAATGTCAATTTTAATGCAGTCTTGCATAATCGTAATACAGTAAGTGAAATTTGTCGCTTTTTTGAAACTAATTATCAGAAAATACCTACTATCGGAGAGCTAAACAATGTGGGAATACGGCCTGATAAAGTAGATTTGTTTCGTAAAACTTATCGTAATTCTCATGAAAGTCTGCATCAGGCTGAAAATTATGAAGAGATAGAGGAAAGAATGTTTATGAAATCGGCAACTTACCAAAGCGTTACTAATTTCGTACATCAGTATAGTGGGTTTGTATTTCGAAATTATACAGATTTATTGTTGGGAAAGGTTCAAAAGACAATTCCGACAGGAACATGTATTCCTTTTGCTAAACGAATGTTTGTAACTGTTAATGGTAAAATAATGCCTTGTGAACGTATTGGACAGCAATTTTCCTTAGGAAAAGTAACGTCAAATGGTGTGGAGTTAGATTTAGAAGCTATAGTAGAGAAGTATAATGGGTATTATGCCAAAATGGAACCACAATGTAGCAAATGTTGTAAAGTAACATCTTGTATACAATGTGTTTTCAATTTGAATAATCTGGAAAGTAATCCGGTGTGTTATGGATTTACCAGTAAACAAGGATTTGAAGCCTATCGTAAGGTACAAATGGATTTTTTGCGTCAACATCCAGAAGCTTATTATCGAATCATGGAAAAAGTAATAATAGAATAACTGAAAAGTATAATAATGATAGACATAAATAAAAACTATTGGTTATATGTGCTTCCTCACGTATATTGCTGTATAAAAGAAGCAAAGGCACTATTGTATAATACCTTGAATGGATCAAGCTATGTAACCCATGATTCTTTACTTGTTGATTTGATAAAGTCGTTACAGAAAAAGAGTAATTTAGGGACTATTTCATGTCAAGGAAGAGAGCTAGCCAATTCTCCTTATAAAGAATTTATTATAGAATTTTGTGGCAAAGAAATGGGAGAACTAATAGAGACACAGTTCACTGAAAAACCTGTGCAGATGATGCCTGTATTGAATCTGCAACAGGATATAAAGAAACTGCTACAAGCAGGTGACCGAACAATAGGAGAGGAGGTTTTACCTTATTTGCAAGAGTTGAATATATATATAAATAACTCATGTAAACTAGAATGTCATTATTGTGATAAATATTTCCGGCAATGTCTGTGCTGTACAACACAAGAAACCGTTGAACAAGTAGCAATGCCTTACTCTTTGCTTAAGACAATATTATCTCAAATACGATATGGAGCCGTTGGTAAACTCAATTTGATGGGTGGAAATGTCTTTGAATATCCCTATTATATGGCATTGCCTGATATTCTTTCTGGTTTTGGAGAATATGTTCATCTTTGGAATCATTATAGGCATTTTATGATTGATAGTATAGTTTTCCCGACATTTGTTTATCATGTAGTGGTTACTTTTCCTATTATAAAAGTAGCATGGGAAAACTGTTTGCATATTTGTAGAACTCATCAGGCTAAATTTCATTTTTATGTAACAGGAATAGAAGAATGTGAGGAAGTTGAAAAGATTGTTGAGCTATATAATATTGATGACTTTGTGATTCACCCTATATATACCTGTAAAAATCTCCTGTTTTTTAAAAAATACATTTATTTGAATGAGAATGATATATTACAAACTAAAATTCCATTTCGACAGATTTTTATTCATCAAAAAATGAATTCTTATTCTTTTGGAATATTTACTATAATGCCGGACGGGAATGTTTATGCAAATATAAATGCTGTTTCATTAGGGAATATTCATCGAGATTCTTTACTTCAATTGATATATAAAGAGATGCTTACCAATACAGCTTGGTTTAAAATTCGGGATTCTGAACCTTGTTCTGATTGCTTGTTTCAATACTTGTGTCCTTCTCCAAGTAATTATGAAGCAATAATAGGTATTTCTAATTTATGTCATGTTGCCAGATAGATAATTTATTGCACTCATGAAATACTCTTTTCCCAATTATATTCAGCTGGATACTATGGATTGTGGTCCATCGTGTCTACGTATGATAGCTAAATATTATGGACGTAGTTATTCCATTCAAAACTTGCGTGAGAAAAGTTATATAACTCGTCAAGGTGTATCTATGCTTGGCATTAGTGAAGCCGCTGAGAGTATTGGTTTTCATACAAGGGGAGTGCGAATTGGTATAGAGCAACTGGTTAATGATATTCCGCTACCTTGTATCCTGCACTGGAATCAAAATCATTTTGTAGTGTGTTATCGTATTAGAAAAAGGAAAAAAAGATATGTCTTCTTTCTATCTGATCCAGCCAAAGGGAAATACGTGATGGATGAAATTGGCTTTAGGACTTGCTGGATTTCGACTAAGGATAAAGGGGATGAAAAGGGAGTGGCTTTAATAATCAATCCTTCTTCTGAATTCTACGAATATGAAGATGATAAAGAAAATCTAGGTAAGAACTTAAGTTATTTTCTACGCTATCTCATCCCTTATAAATCACAAATAATACAATTGGTGATAGGAATGTGTTTGGGAAGTCTTTTTTCTTTGATTTTTCCTTTCTTGGCTCAAGCAGTAGTAGACCAAGGCATCGGTTATGGCAATCTAAACTTAATTTCTTTGATTCTGATTGCTCAATTGATACTTTCCATAACACAGACTGGAGTCAGTTTTCTGCAAAGTTGGATTACTCTGCATATGAATACACGCATTAGTATTGCTTTAATTTCTGATTTTCTAACTAAGTTGATGAAACTTCCAATTCACTTCTTTGATACGAAAAATATTGGAGACATAATGCAACGTATCGGTGATCATGGTCGTATTCAGTCTTTTATGGCAGGAGCTACTTTATCTTCTGTTTTCTCTTTCTTTAATTTTTTTGTGTTTGCATTTATACTTGCTTATTATGATCTGACTATTTTAACCGTATTTTTAGCGGGAAATACATTGTATACACTTTGGATCCTTTTTTTTATGCGTTATCGCAGAAAATTGGATAATGCTCGATTTGTTCAATCTTCAGTTAATCAAAGTAATATGGTGCAGATGATTACAGCTATGCAGGATATAAAATTGAATAATTGTGAGAAGCTGCAACGCTGGAAATGGGAAGGAATACAAGTAAAACTTTTTAAAATTAGTATTAAAAGTACTGCTTTAGGACAATGTCAACAATTGGGAGCTATCTGTTTTAGTCAAACCACGGGTTTATTTATTTCTTATCTATCCGCTAAAGCGGTTGTTGAGGGGGATATTACACTGGGAATGATGATGTCTATTAGTTATATAATTGGACAACTGTCGGGCCCTATTAGTCAAGTGATCAATTTTGCTCAGTCTTTGCAAGATGCTAAGATTAGTTTGGAACGTCTCAACGAAATTCATAATAAAGAGGATGAAGAACAAGAAATAGCTAACAAAATAAATGTGCTTTCAGGGAAAGAGACTCTTCGGATGGAGAATGTTTATTTTAGCTATGATGGTGCAGATAGAGACTATGTTTTGGAAAATTTGAATATAGTAATTCCACAGAACAAGATGACAGCTATTGTGGGGGCTAGTGGTAGTGGTAAAACCACTATTGTTAAGTTGTTTTTAGGCTTTTATTCTCCTAATAGAGGGGCGGTTAAAATAGGGACAATGGATTTGAATGAACTGAATCCACATTTATGGAGGCAACACGCAGGTGCTGTAATGCAAGATGGCTTTATATTTTCGGATACTATTGCTCGTAATATTGCAGTAGGTGAGGAAGAAGTTGATAAGCAGAAACTGCTTTATGCTGTGGAAACTGCTAATATTCGAGATTTCATAGAATCACTTCCTTTAAAATATAATACAAGAATCGGTATGGAAGGAAATGGGATTAGTCAAGGACAACGGCAACGTTTATTGATAGCTCGTGCTGTATATAAGAATCCTCAATATTTATTCTTTGATGAGGCAACAAATGCCTTAGATGCTAATAATGAAAGGGAAATATTGAATAGTCTTGATAAATTCTATAAAGGTAAAACAGTTGTAATTGTAGCTCATCGACTTAGTACTGTTCAGAATGCAGATAATATAATTGTGCTCCATAAAGGAAAAATTGTGGAACAAGGTACACATCAGGAACTTATTAAATTAGAAGGTACATATTATACATTAATCAAGAATCAGTTAGAATTGGGTCTGTAATGCTTGAGGAAAAGAGGGACATAGAATTGAGGAGTGACGAGGTGCAGGAAGTTTTAGGCGAAGTTCCTACTTGGCTATTGCGCCGTGGAATTTCTCTTGTGGCTGTTATAGTTATACTAATTTTGTTAGGTAGCGCATTCTTTAAATATCCTGATGTTGTTACGTCTTCGGTGTTTCTGACAAGTACAAATCCGGCTATAAGTATTGTGGCAAAATCTTCTGGAAGGATATTGGAACTATATATTGATGATAATCAGTGTGTCAAAGAAGGCGATGTTCTAGCTGTGATAGAGAATAGTGCAAAGACTAAAGACATTGCATATTTGAAGAAGTATTTATTATCGATTAATTCATTGGACTCAATAGATTCATTACCGGTTAAAGATTTGAAAGTAGGTAATCTACAAGCACTTTATTCTTCATTTTATCTCACCCTTTCTGAATATATTCGGTTCAAAGAGGAACAATACTATTTATTAAAAATCAAATGGACTCAAGAGAAGTTAAAACAATATAGAATGTCATATCAAGATATACTACGTCAGAAAGTACTTGTTGAACAACAATTTGAGATAGTACAAAAGCAATATAAAAGAGATTCTGTCTTGTGCTCACAAAGGTTGTGGTCTGAGGAAAACTTGGAGAATAGCTATAATAACTATTTACAGGGAAAACTTTCTTTGGAAAATATACTTGCGACTTTAAACAATATGCAACTGCAAATAATACAAATGTGTGAGTCTTTATCGGATATGGAATTTCAATATTCAGAAAAGAAAAATGGGTTGGACATTCAAATAAATACCTACGTTACACAACTAATTACTGAAATTCAAAATTGGGAATTGAATTATGCTGTTGTAACTCCAATATCTGGTAAGGTAATTTTTACGCAGTATTGGAGTAAAAATCAGAATGTAGCTGCAGGTGAACAGGTATTCAATATTATACCCAATAAAGCAGGTACGCTCATGGGTAAAGCATTATTGCCTGCTCAACGTTCTGGAAAAGTAAAGGTAGGACAGACGGTAAATATACACTTTAGTAATTTTCCAGACAATGAATTCGGATTTGTGAAGGGAGTAGTGGGAAATATATCTTTAGTGCCTTCAAAGACAAAAGAAGAAAATAATTATGTTGTTGAAATCAATTTGCCTGGTGGACTTGTCACGTCTTATCATAAGGAACTGCCTTATCTTCCTGAAATGGGAGGGACGGCGGAGATTGTTACAGATGATTTATCCCTTTTGGAGAGATTTATTTTGCCTATTAAAAGAATATTAAAGGAAAACTTATGAACCAGAGACAAGAATTATTGAATCGAATTATTCATCATTTGATATTGAATGCTAGTTTTACTAGAAATTTAGGGCTGTTAGATGGAAAAATGGGAATTTGTATCTTTTTCTATCTTTATGCGAGACAGACGGGTAGCAAGTTATATGAAGAATTAGGAGGATATCTTTTGGATGAGATTTATAAAGAGATTGCTCAATCGGCTTCAATCGGTTTTGCTAAGGGGTTGTGTGGAATTGCCTGGGGAATTGAATATCTGATACAAAATAATTTTGTAGAGGCCGATAGGGATGAGGTTTTGGAAGAACTTGATCTGAAAATTTTAGAGAAGGATGTAACTCGTATTAAGGATTTTTCATTGGATGATGGACTGAAAGGAATTGCTTATTATGTAATTAATAGATATCATAAAAGAATAAATTCTCATGATTTCATAAATAAAGAATATGTCAATAGTTTGATTTGCGCATTGAAGCAGAATAAAGAAGATGAAGAAGCAGGGATGTTGGTAAATAAGTTGTCTAAAGTGTGGGATGGAGAAATTATAAGTGATCGGGAAACAATATTAGAGGTAATAGTAGATAAAACGACTTATACTTCAAAAACATTGTTCAATACTCATAGAGAAATAGGTATTCGCAAAAATGGATATACAGGCATTGCACTTAAATTGATATTCGAGAATCATGAAAAGTAAAATATATATATTAGAGAAGGCCAGTAGAGCAATGGATTATGGAATCGGAACTTATGTGAAGCAGTTGACGGACTGCTTGCTATCTTCTAAAATGGATTTTTGTGTGGTCCATCTTTATGCTGATTGTCTGGAAACAACGATTATAGAGAAAGGTGGATATCAACAAATATCAATACCTACCCCTTATAGCAATATTGCTGCATGCTTACAATATTATTCGCGTAATGCAGCTTACTTACTCAAAACACTAATAACAGAAGACGGTGATACCAGAATTATTTTTCATTTGAATTTTCTGCCTGATAATAATCTTGTAAAATATTTGAAGCACCTTTTTAAATGTCATATTGTATTGACTGTACATTATACTAACTGGAGTTTCAGTCTGTTAGGCGATTTTGGTTTATTGAAGCGCATAATGGATAAAAAGAGAAGTAAACTTATTCAGTTGGAGAAACAAATAGTAGATGAAATAAAGGAGTATAAGATGATGATGAAGCGGTGTGATCTGATTATTTGTGTTGCGCAACATACATTAAAAGCATTACAAGAATTAAATTGTATTGGTACTTCTAAGGCTTGTGTAATCAACAATGGAATAGCGGATTGTTATCTTAACAGAGGGAAAGAGAAGACTTTACGGCAAAAATATCATATAGAGGATGATGAACAAGTCATTATATTTGCGGGGAGGCTTGATGAAATAAAAGGAGTTCCTTTTCTTATTAGAGCTTTTGAGCGTGTATTGGTTGATTATCCTAAAAGTCGGTTGATTATTGCAGGGGATGGTGATTTTAATGAATGTCTCAGGGGAACAAAAAAAAGTTGGTCAAGAATTACGTTCACGGGGAGAATTGATAAAAAGCAGTTATATGAGCTTTATACAATTGCTAATGTTGGTGTAGTTTGTTCTATTCATGAGGAATTCGGATTAGTGGCTGTTGAAATGATGATGCATGCTTTGCCATTGGTTGTCACTGATACTAGTGGGCTTGGCGAGCTTGTTGTTAATAATGTTTCTGGTTTAAAATCTCCGATAAAGCGTATTAAAAGAAGACGTAGTCCGGATGTTAAAGTTCTTTCAGAGCAAATTATGAAGTTGCTGGATTCTAAGACGTTTGCACGGCAACTTGGGGAGAATGCGAGAAAGCGTTTTTTAGAGAATTATGTTCTTGAAGTGTTTAGAGAGAAAATGGTGGCGCAATATAAGACGTTACTTGGGGTATAGTTGTCTTCCTTTTATTAAAGAATAAATTATGAAAAAAAGTTCATTTGTTTTAGTAGGTGAGACTATCCATCTGATTGTGTAAATAGAAAACTACGGTGTTTCTCTCGTAGTTTTTTTATTTATGTATTAACTTTGTAAAAATCAGATTTTAT
>NZ_FQZN01000006.1 GCF_900142015.1 Bacteroides stercorirosoris | reverse complement strand
ACCTTGGAAGTAAACAATTTTAGGAATTAAATTATAGTGAGTAAACTTATTAAGTCATAACAACCGAAGTTGTCAACTAAAACCAGTACACATCATTCTCTTGACAGGAACGCAAGTTTCTCTTAATGGGAATTGCAGTTTCTCTTAATGGGAACAACAGTTTCTCCTAATAGGAACGAGAGTGTCTCTCAATGGGAACGAGAATGCCCGCCAACAGCGCACATCAATCCCTTATGATATGCCCCGCAGATATCAATCGACGTCAAAGAGTTCCTTTAATACTTCAAGAGACTTTAATACAGGAAAGTCCGGTAGGTGGAGGCGATAATATTCATTCATTATCGTAAGACAACGTGTACGCTCGACGCGGTTCATGGCAAAGAGGTGCATCGTCTCATAATTCATGCGCATCAACATTGTCAGCCGTGCCGCCTCCTCGGGTATTATGTATGAAGAATGGAGTTGCGGACGCAAAGGAGTGAAACAAGCATTCAGCAAGTCGAAATAATCGCCGTTCTGATAATCTTCCAGATTAGGATACAAGCCCAGAAAGCGGGAAAGACGCATCAGAAACACCAAATGGAAATTGGCAAAATTCTCACGGCACTCGTCCAGCCAGATAATGGAATGTTGCAGATAGGCGAACAACGGACGATTCTCCGCCTCCTCACGTACCGCGCGATAAAGAAACTCCGCCAGAAACAAAGCAATAGCCGACTTATACGGATCGTAAGGAATAGTAGAGAACGGATAGAAAGACTTTGCTTCCTTTATCTTATATAGAGTTGCATTCGGAGGAAAATCCGCCTCCATCTCCACCAAAGCCAACGGCTGAAACAATACAGATTTCACCGTAGCCTTACGCGAACGCGGTATCTTTACAACGAACGAAGCACGTCCGGCAACCTCCGTATAAATATCAGCAATAAGAGAGGTATCGTTATATTTCAGGGTGCGCAGCACAATCCCCAGCGTTTTCTGTAACATTCGCGTTTACGATTTTAGTTTCAATCCGGTAACAAAACTACGAAAAAAGACGGAAACAGCGAGAATAAAACAAGGAGAAATAAAAAAATACAGGTGAAAGAGCAAAAAAATGAAAGCACTTATTCCACTGATTTTCAAAGGGCAAGAAACATAGCCAATAAAAACAGCCATAAATTCCTTTATTTTTTTCTTATGATTATTTTGTCAATTCAAAAATAGTCCCTACATTTGCAACCGCAAACGAGAGATAATCTCTCTGCAAGAGCAGAAATGCTCACTAAGGATGGCCCGTTCGTCTATC
Organism: Bacteroides stercorirosoris; assembly: GCF_900142015.1. GTDB lineage: Bacteria > Bacteroidota > Bacteroidia > Bacteroidales > Bacteroidaceae > Bacteroides > Bacteroides stercorirosoris. The sequence goes on along the minus strand of NZ_FQZN01000006.1, from coordinate 227,239 downwards.
GGTTAGGACGCAAGATTTTCATTCTTGAAAGGGGGGTTCGATTCCCCCACGGGCTACAATTAAAAAAATAAACGAATTAAAAAAGATTAGTCGAGATGGCAAATCACAAATCATCACTGAAAAGAATCAGACAAGAAGAGACAAGAAGACTTCACAACAGATATTATGGCAAAACCATGAGAAACGCTGTTAGAAAGCTTCGTTCTACAACCGACAAAGCAGAAGCTACTGCAATGTATCCGGGCGTAACTAAAATGCTGGACAAATTGGCTAAGACCAATGTAATCCACAAGAACAAGGCTAACAACTTAAAGTCTAAGTTGGCTCTCTACATTAATAAGCTGGGATAAGCTAATTAATATTACACAAAAGATATACCGGAAGGTTGGACTTTTCAGTCCAGCCTTTCTGCATTTCTACCCCTCTGCTCCGACCTGCTTCCGGAACCTTTCTGTAGAAGCTAAAAAGCTGTAAACGAATGAAATTTATAACTTGCTTTAGTTTCGTATCTCACGATTTTTCACTATATTTGCTCTGTTATTTGAATAAGGAAATTATATTATGACTGAAGAACAGATTAACTCCAATAACGGGAACTATTCAGCCGAAAACATCCAGGTTCTGGAAGGTTTGGAAGCCGTTAGAAAGCGTCCCGCGATGTATATTGGTGACATTAGTACAAAAGGACTTCACCACCTGGTTTATGAAGTTGTGGACAACTCTATCGACGAAGCGCTCGCCGGCTATTGCGACCACATTGAAGTAACAATCAACGAAGATAACTCCATCACTGTACAAGATAACGGCCGTGGTATTCCGGTTGATTTCCACGAAAAGGAACAAAAATCGGCACTGGAGGTTGTTATGACTGTACTACATGCCGGTGGTAAGTTTGACAAAGGTTCCTACAAAGTATCCGGCGGTCTTCATGGCGTTGGTGTATCTTGTGTGAACGCTCTGTCCACCCACATGACTACGCAAGTTTTCCGTAACGGAAAAATCTATCAGCAGGAATATGAATGTGGTCACCCGCAATATCCGGTAAAGGAAATCGGCACAAGTGAAATCACTGGTACACGCCAACAGTTCTGGCCGGACAGTACTATCTTCACGGAAACCGTTTACAACTACGAAATCCTCGCTTCCCGTATGCGCGAGTTGGCCTATCTGAATGCAGGCATCAAGATTACATTGACCGATCTTCGCATGAAAGACGAAGAAGGAAATGCCAAGATGGAAATGTTCTATTCAGAAGAAGGCTTGAAGGAATTCGTCCGCTACATCGACTCTTCCCGCGAACATCTGGTGAATGATGTAATCTACATCAACACAGAAAAGCAAGGTACGCCGGTGGAAGTAGCCATCATGTACAATACGTCTTATAGCGAAAATATCCACTCATACGTAAACAACATCAATACCATCGAAGGTGGTACGCACCTTGCAGGTTTCCGACGCGCACTGACCCGTACGTTAAAGAAATATGCCGAAGACAACAAGATGTTGGAGAAAGCCAAAGTGGAAATTGCAGGTGATGACTTCCGCGAAGGTCTGACTGCCGTTATTTCCATCAAGGTGGCTGAACCACAGTTTGAAGGACAGACCAAGACGAAGCTCGGAAACAGCGAAGTTATGGGAGCCGTAGACCAAGCCGTAGGTGAAGCACTGAACTACTACTTGGAGGAACATCCGAAAGAAGCGAAAATGGTAGTAGACAAAGTGATTTTGGCTGCGCAAGCACGTGTTGCCGCACGCAAGGCACGCGAGTCCGTGCAACGTAAATCACCGATGTCCGGTGGTGGTATGCCAGGTAAGCTGGCCGACTGCTCAAGTAAGGACCCGGAAGAATGTGAATTGTTCCTCGTCGAGGGTGACTCGGCAGGTGGTTCGGCAAAACAAGGCCGTGACCGTAGATTCCAGGCCATCCTGCCACTTCGCGGTAAGATTTTGAATGTGGAAAAAGCCATGTGGCACAAGGCATTCGAAAGCGATGAAGTAAACAACATCATCCAGGCGTTGGGAATACGCTTCGGTGTAGACGGAGAGGACAGCAAAGAAGCGAACATAGATAAGTTGCGTTACAAGAAGGTGATTATCATGACCGATGCCGACGTCGATGGTTCTCACATCGACACGTTGATTATGACGCTCTTCTTCCGCTACTTCCCGCAGGTAATCCGCAACGGATATCTGTATATCGCTACCCCGCCCCTCTACCTCTGCAAGAAAGGTAAAGTGGAAGAGTATTGCTGGACTGACCAACAGCGCCAGAAGTTTATCGACACCTATGGTGGCGGTTCGGAAAACGCCGTACATACGCAACGCTACAAAGGTTTGGGTGAAATGAACCCGGAACAGTTGTGGACAACGACCATGAATCCGGAAAACCGTATGCTGAAGCAGATAAGCATTGAGAATGCTGCCGAAGTAGACTATATCTTCTCTATGCTAATGGGTGAAGATGTCGGACCACGCCGCGAATTTATCGAGAAGAATGCAACGTATGCAAATATCGATGCATAAAAGAAATCAGTGATTAACGACTAACGATTAGTGATTAGTCACTGAATAACACGTTTTTATTAACCAACCTCACATCTTACAACGAAGAAGCGCCGGACGGACAGGAGAATCCTGTTGACCGGCGCTTTTCTTTTCGGCTCATGAGATGATTTCTTTCGCCTCATGGAACAAATTTCATTATCTTACAGCATATCCTGCTTCTTCATTTCCTCTGCCACCAGTTCCAGTTCGGCATACCAATCTTCACCAAACTTACGTATCAGCGGTTCTTTCAAGAATTTATATACCGGAAGGTCCTCCTTTCGCCCCAACAGTACAGCTGCCTTGCAAACATCCCACCGGTTATAATTCACCGCCTTATAAACTCCGTAATCCCCTATCCTTATCGGATATAAATGACAGGAAACAGGTTTATAGAAATCCGTCTTACCTTCCCGGTAAGCCTTCTCAATGGCACAATAACAACAGCCTTTCTCATCGTAACAAGTAAAGACGCAATCCTTATTATTAACAATAGAGGTCACCAGATCACCTTCGCAATCAGTATAAACCACCCCTTGTTTTTCTAATACGGCACGCGCCTCAGGCGAGAGTTCATCCCAAATCACCGGAAGCACTTCTTCCAGTTTGCCTATTTCATCCAATTCCACAGGAGCACCGGCATCCCCTTCAATGCAACAAGCACCTTTACAGGCACTCAAATCGCAGAGGAATTTCTCACGCAGCACATCAAAACTGACCACTACATCACCTATCTGTATCATTGCTCATTCAAAGATTAGAAAAGAGAAAGGCGGAGTTATCCCCCGCCTCTATCCATATGATTATACCCGTTTACTTAATCAAATCACACCCTGTCATATCAGCAGGCTGTTTCATGCCCAAAATGTGCAGGATAGAAGGAGCAACATCTGCCAAAACACCGTTCTCAACCTTGGCGTTCTTGTTCTCCGTCACATAAACAAACGGAACCGGATTCAGAGAGTGAGCAGTGTTCGGAGTGCCATCTTCATTCAGTGCATGATCGGCATTACCGTGGTCAGCGATGATGATTACTTCATAATCGTTGGCTTTGGCAGCTTCTACCGTATCTTTCACACATTCGTCGATAGCTTTTACAGCTTTCTCGATAGCGCTATAAATACCGGTATGTCCTACCATATCACCATTAGCGTAGTTCACAACAATGAAATCGAACTTCTGAGTGCCGATAGCTTCCACCAATTTATCTTTCACTTCGTAAGCACTCATCTCCGGCTTCAGGTCGTAAGTGGCTACTTTCGGAGACGGAACCAGGATGCGTTCTTCAGCATCGTATGGAGTTTCACGACCACCGTTAAAGAAGAAAGTTACGTGAGCATACTTTTCTGTTTCAGCAATGTGCAGTTGAGTCTTGCCTTGAGCTGCCAGATATTCTCCCAATGTATTCTGAACATTTTCCTTATCGAAAAGAATATGTACGCCTTTGAAAGATGCATCATACGGAGTCATGCAATAGTATTGCAAGCCCGGAATAATGTGCATGCCCTGTTCCGGCATATCTTGTTGAGTCAGCACTACGGTCAACTCTTTCGCACGGTCGTTGCGATAGTTGAAGAAGATAACTACATCACCTTCCTTAATGGTTCCGTCGAAGTTACCATTTACAATCGGCTTGATGAATTCGTCCGTCACGCCTTCGTCATAAGATTCCTGCATAGCCTGAACCATATCGGTAGCTACTTTACCTTCGCCGTTTACCAGCAAGTCATAAGCCACTTTCACGCGTTCCCAGCGTTTGTCACGATCCATTGCATAGAAACGACCTATGATAGAAGCAATCTTACCTGCTGACTTTTCACAATGTGCAGTCAGTTGTTCAATAAAGCCCTTACCGCTCTTCGGGTCGGTATCACGGCCATCCATGAAGCAATGAACAAAAGTATTATCCACACCATATTCTTTGGCAATATCGCAAAGCTTGAATAAGTGGTCGAATGAGCTATGTACACCACCGTTGGAAGTCAGTCCCATGAAGTGAACGTTCTTACCGTTTTCTTTGGCATAAGTGAAGGCGGAAACAATTCCCGGGTTCTTCAGAATGCTATTGTCGGCACATGCACGGTTGATTTTTACCAGGTCCTGATATACGATACGTCCGGCACCGATATTGAGATGTCCCACTTCCGAGTTACCCATCTGTCCGTCGGGCAAACCTACATTTTCACCGCTTGCCTGAAGCTGTGAGTGAGGATATGTTGCCAGCAGACTGTCCCAGTACGGAGTAGGTGTATTGAAAATCACGTCGTCTTTACCCTGATCGCCGACACCCCAGCCATCAAGAATCATTAAAAGGGCTTTCTTACTCATAATATTAATTGATTTTAATTGTACAATCCTTAACCTTAGGAAAAGTATTCTCTTTAGAGAAGAACGATTTTTCCGGGTGCAAAGGTACGAAAAAGCACGGTTAATGCGTACTCTTTCAAATGATTTATGTACTTTTGTCGCGTTTTAAAAACAAAAAAGAAGAAATATGGACGATTCAAACCCACGAACGTGCAATAGTATTTACAATTAAAGCGGACTGAGACGTTGCTCGCAATGCCTCTGTTCGCACTAAAGAAAGGAGGCAATAAGATGAGAACGTATCTTTATTGTGAGGCCGGCTTTGTGGAAAAGCCGCAATGGATGCCCAACAGCTGGGTAAACGTTGAATGCCCTGATGACAACGATTTCGATTTCCTTACCCAAGAGCTGAAAGTTCCCGAATCATTTCTGGAAGACATCGCCGATGCGGACGAACGCCCGCGCACGGAAACAGAGGGCAACTGGTTGCTCACCATCCTGCGTATCCCCATGCAGAGCAGTCAGCATGGCATCCCTTTTATCACCGTGCCCATCGGCATTATCACCAACAATGAGATTATTGTATCGGTATGCTACCATAAGACTGAGCTTGTCTCGGATTTCATCCAGCATACACGCCGCAAAGGTATCGTAGTGAACAACAAGCTGGACTTAATCTTGCGGATAATTTATTCGTCTGCCGTTTGGTTTCTGAAGTATCTGAAACAAATCAACAATGACGTCACCAGTGCGGAAAAAGAACTGGAAAAGAGCATCCGCAACGAAGACCTGCTTCGCCTGATGAAGTTGCAGAAGACTCTTGTCTACTTCAATACTTCCATCCGTGGGAACGAAGTGATGATTGGTCGTCTGAAGAATATCTTCCAAGATACCAACTATCTGGATATGGAGTTACTGGAGGATGTTATTATCGAGCTGAAACAGGCATACAACACTGTGAATATCTACAGCGACATCCTTACGGGCACGATGGATGCTTTCGCTTCCATCATTTCCAATAACGTCAATGCCATCATGAAGCGTATGACAAGTCTTTCCATCACGCTCATGATACCGACACTGATAGCCAGTTTCTATGGCATGAATGTGGATATTCACCTGGAAGGTTTTCCGTATGCGTTCATATTTATCATCCTGATTTCCGCCATTCTGTCGGCAGGAACATTTATCTGGTTCAGGAAGATTAAGTGGTTCTAAAGACTATTACCGCATTTGTTTTTGCATTGAAGATGGGGTAGTTACGGTTTCGTGACTATCATCATCTTCAATTTCTATTTCCACATCTTCTTTCTCCTCTTCTTCATTCTTGACAAGACGGGGCCGGTTTTTCCAAGAGAGAGGCGTCACCATGACCGAAGGTTTAGCTGCCGAAGGTTTCATAAAACTGTCCATCCAGGAATCATCCGCATCGTCTACATTCTTCCTATTAGCAGCCGCTGAAGCTTGAGGTCCAGAAGTTTGGGATATAGAAGAGGCTTGTACCGGTTGGTTCGGAGCGTTCAACAGGAAAGCATACGCATTTTTCGTATCCTTCAGAGCGTTCGATGTTTTGAAGAATGTGACAAGATTCATGATTACCAGAAAGAAAGAAGCAATGGGCGCGAAAGCTATGATAAGTGCTAACCTGACCAAGAGTTGCATAATCGGATAGAAAAGGCTGTCAATTATATCAGAGCTGACGACCCGAGTTTCCCTTGAAGATTTTGTAGACTTAAAGGCTGAAGGGATGCCACCGATACCTGCATATATCCACGCATTCATAACGTCACCGGTAGACTGCCAGATAAAAAAGCCCAATATCATAAAAGCCAATACAAAGATACATTTAACCAGAGCCCACACTTTCCGTCTCCCCAAAGTGGATATTTCCTCTTCTGCCGCTTTCAGATTACAGTCATGACACAGAGGTTTACCGTCATAAGAATATACAGAACTATTCAGACAGTTCTGGCACAACCCCACTCCACAAGATGCACAGGTCGCAACGGCATAATCGTTTAAATGTTTGTAGCAATTCATAGCAGTGTCTTTCTTTGTGTACAAAGATATACAAAGAAAGACACTTTACCTACTTAAAATCATAAATAAAAAGAGTAATTACAATTGAAGTCGAATACAAACCTATTCTGACACTCTTTTTGGCACTCCTATTCCTCCGGGAATATGTGTCCATCGCTTGCTATCTGGCTCATAATACATCGCAATCCGGAATTTAGAAGGCATAGTTACCTCATCCACACCAATTTTGTGATATTCAAGATATCTTTTAAAGACAGAACTTAATGATTTTGGATCAACACCTGCTTCAAATGTAACAGTATAAGGTACATATTTCACCCCTTTTCCTGTAGTGTATCCTTCATCAATATTCTCTATTTTCAACACATTTGTCACTATCACACTATATTGGTAAATTTCAACAGAAGTAATACCACCATTTCTAGCCGTATAGCCATTATTTTTGACTTTTGCATCATTAGCATATTCGGGATTTATTGTATATACCCCATCAGGCATCTTTTTTAGGATATCGGCAGCAAGCCACTCTTTATATTTCTCCTCAAATTTACGTGGTGTATCATTATACTCATAAAAAAAGAACCTGGTACTTTTACCAATAATATATCCACGAGCATCCAATGCTTTTGTCACATCAGCAACTGTGGCCTCCGGTGTACAACCAGTTAAACTCAACAGAAGACCACACGCTATACTGATAGTCAATAATACTGTTCTCATTATTTCATTATATAATTTGATTATTTCTCACTCCATGTTCCATCGTTATTTTTCCCATACCATTTGCCATCGTTTCCGTGTCCATAATCGTCCACATCAACACTATGCCCATGTTGATCCTTTAAAGAAGTTGAAGAACCAAAGGTTACGGAATGTTTTATATTCCTGCCATGCACCAATCCTGCTACGAGAAGCGCTACCCCGGCCCCGATAGTCATCACAATGAGCAAAGCCCAAAAAACTAAAGAAACAAAATATACAGTAATCATTATTGTACTCATGGCTATAATGGTACAAAAACACAAATGAATCACCATGTCCGGATAATAATGAATCTTAATTGCACCATGAACATACAACCCTATCTGCATTATCATTGTCGCTAAATAAACGAAGACAGGAATATCTATAAATTCAGGAAAAAAAGCACCGACAGCAAGAACTATTGGAATAAATAAAATGGTACAAATATGATGGATTTTTACTCCCCACCAAACCACGGGAACGGTCACCGATTCATCCATATATATATAGAACTGCAACACAACAAGTCCCGCATAAAGGCAAAAATTTAAAATAGTCAATAACCATCCTGTCGTATCAGGCTCACAAAACCATGTTGGGTCAGTAGTTGTCATACAATACACAATCTCACAAACACACACTGCCAGTATACCACACATTACCATCCATCTTTTACCCCAAAGAGTCAAAATGAAAGTCAAACCGATGCAGCCCAATATTCCCCATATCCAACCTTTATTGTATGGAGTCCGCTCTAAACCATTCCACCAGTTGATAAAATTAGCCGTCAATGTGTTTTGACCTGCAATAGAATCATTATAACGTTCCATAGCATTTCGTTGTTTCTTGTCCGAAAAGACCTTCTTAAAATCATCGCAATCCACATATCCGTCCTGACCTTCATACTTGATATTGAACTGGTATTTAACACTCTCCCCACACAACTGCCGACTGCCATAAGGCTTTATTGTGTCGCCCACATAGACTCTTCCTATCACATTGTCAGCTCCTGAATAAATATTCGTATTCCTACTTGCCACATACCAATATTCTGTTTCTTCTCCGAACACAAAGTCTTCCGCTTTCTTTATTTTACTATAGCCACAGGACGCAAAAGACATAACCACAAAAGCAATTACGGCTAAATGGACGATGCTATACACCAGCAACAATTCTTTCTTTTTCATAGTAATCTTTACCGTTATTAGTTTTGTTTTTCCGCCTCGTATATTTCCCGTACTTCGCTCCCACTCAAAACGCGCGTATCATAAACACGAAGATTATCAATGTTCATCGATACGGCATTCAATGTTGTCGTCGAGTTCCGCTTCATTGCACCGCCAAACTGGAATTTGACGCCATACCCATAATCAGCCTGACTTGAATTACCCTGACTGTAAGGATTACAGTATTCCGTAGACACCCCCACATACTCGCCATCAATATAAAGCTTACTCGTTACTGTCGCATCCGAATTATTTGGGAAATCAGAAGTCAAAGTAATCATGTGCCAATCATCATCCAGCGTTGAATGCTCAAAAGGAGTAGATTTATCATAAGACGGGTATCCGTTATAGTACTTGGTTACAGTAAACTTCAACTGGCCATTCACCATCGAAAGGCAGAAATTATTCTCATTAGTACTCTTAACTGAATGGAATATATGTCCATCCGAAAGCCCCTTTGCCCAGAAAGATACAGAGAATTTATATTTGTCAACTAATCCCTCAGGGATGCTGATATAGCTTTCACTGGTACGGCTGAAACTGATAGCCTGGCTTCCATCCTTACTATTCGATACATAAGTGGGAGAGTTTATAGCAGAAGCTGTTAAAGTCTTCTCTGTTACACTCTTCGTATTTCCCTCAAAAGTGTAATAAACATATAGCCCGTTAGCCACTACTTTGGAGGCATCTTTCTTCTCAACAATCATTGTCAATGGAATTTCTTTATCGCCAAGATCCGTCTGCACCACAACCGTACAACTATAATCACCAACAGTCAGACCATTCCTGTTTATCCTCACTTCGACGTTCTCTGTCGCAGAAGCAGCCACCGTACCGGAGTTCTTGCTAAAAGACACCCAAGCTACATTTTCTTTTGTAGACAACTGATAAGATGTAGCCCCGTTATAAGAGCTGACAGAAAAAGATGCCTTATCATTCACTCCAATTGTCAGCGACTGCGGATTCACCTCAAAACGACGTTGCGGTTTCTCCTCGGCACTGACCGTAATTTCTTCCGAAGCCCCGGCGGCATTTACTTTGATGATAGTCCCCACTTGCCCTTTCACCTTAGAACGGTCCAAGGACACTGTTACGGTAGCAGACTTGCCCATACCCAAAGCACCCTCAACCGGAGATACTGTAATCCAATCTGCATTGACTCCGGAAACATTCCAGTCCAGCGTTCCCGTATTTCCGACATTCTTGACAGTAAAGGTTGAAGAATTAGTATCCTGTCCAAAGTCTATTGCTTTCGGAGTTACTTCCAGTTTTTTATCCGATTCTTTCACTTTCATCGTAACAGGTATTTCCAAATCCTTCAGGTCAGAACGTACTATTAAAGTGCAGCTATAATCTCCTGCCTGCAATCCTTCTCTCGAAACTGACAATTCCACCGTTTCCTTCATTGCAGGATTGGCGGCATCATATTGCGGAATGCTCCCATTCATTTTCGACAGTTTCAACCAATCGGCATCACTTTCCTTTATTATCAGCAAATAAGACGTAGCCCCATAATATGAACGCAAAGTCAAAGTGGATTTTTCCTGTTCTCCCAAAGCCACAGTTGCAGGATCAACTTCTATGCGGCGTTCCAACTTCTCATCGGCAGATACTTCAAGAGGCAGCGATTCACCATCTGCATTAATCAATATCGAAGTCTTTACATGATCTTTCACCTTAGCCCGGTCTAACGTAATCTTTACAGCACTGGATTTTCCCTGTTCTGTCTCACCCTTCATGGGAGTAATGGAAGCAATCCAGTCGACATCCAGTCCAGTAATGTTCCAACTAACATTTCCGCTATTACCGATATTCTTAACGTCAAATGTCAAGACAGATTCATCCGTTCCGAAATCCAACTTCGAGGGAGTGATTTCGATTTTCGATGTTTTCTTTTCCACTTCGGCCGTAATCTTCAATGATACGGATTCCTTATCGGCATTTACAATAATCGTCAGTTCTTTATTCTCCGTCAGCTTTTCGCGTAACAAAGAAACTTGTACGGCACAGCTCTTACCAGCTTCCAACGCTCCACTTGCAGGATTCACTTCCAGCCAGTCCACCTTATCAAGACCTGATATATTCCAATTAAATTTCGCAGTACCTTTATTAAAGATATCAAAAGAAAGAGAAGTATTATTCTTTCCGAAATTCAAAGTGGAGGCACTCAGCTCTATTTTTGCATCTTTCTTCACAGGAGCCAGCGTAATATCCCCCATCGCATTTTTAGCCGTAACGACACTGATACTTTTCGTATTGGTGACATAATCAGCTTTTTTTGCTTCAACCTGATATTGTCCCGGTTCCAGATTCAGAAACTCATAAGTACCATCACTACCCGTCGTCCGGGAGATGCCACCGGGAGTCAGCGTCACTGTTGCTCCTTGCAAGACTTCTCCGCTTTGCGCATCCGTCACTTTACCATATATAGAACCTGTTAAATCTTCCTCATCCTTGGCGCAGGAAAGCATCAGAAGTAACATCAACAAATACAAACATTTATTATTTAAAGATTTCATCTACTCAGATTTATTTAGTTAAAAATGAAAAGTCAAAGCCAACCCATTGCATTCGGTACCCACGACCGGAGTCATTGACAGGTATTTACTTCCCGATTGTATACGTCCGCGTTTCGCACCATTGGCAACGGCAGCATCCACCAGATTATAAATATAAAGAGCCGCCGCCGCACCAATGCATACATTGCGCCCTGTTTCCCAATTATCCGCTTTTGAGTTATAGGTTTTTGCATGTTTAGGTTGCTCCTTCATCTTTTTCACATAAGAGGCACGGGTATTTTCACATAGCACTATGGCAGCCGCTAAAGCTGCCTCACCGCCCAAAATAGAAAGTCCCTTTGCCGTACTTCCTTTATATAGCTGGCCTACACCGGGAATTAAGGAATACAACAACCCACGAGCTCCATATTTTTTTGTGAAAGCAACTTCCTGGAAGCGTACCTTGTCTGCATTATTTGCCACCTCAAACAGTACCCAGCAATTATACAAACCGTTTCTATCTTTCTCCCAATAAATATCAATTTGCGTAAAAGCCGTTCTAAAATTTTCAAAATCAAGATTATACGTATAGTTATGCTCTATATTCTCCGTATAAACATGATTTCGGCTTTCCGCCTTTATCTTCTCGATAGCCGTACCTTTGACAGATACCCCATGCATACTTGCCAAATCTCCCACCAAAGTCAAGACTGCGTTTCCACAAGCATCGGACAACGTTCCGCCCTCTCCTTGCACCACCTTAAAGTAATAGCTGCTATCATGATTTTTAGGAAAATTCCCATTCTTCCAACGTGGTGCAATCTTATCCGATTTGTCAGATTGGGCAGCCTGAACATTTATGCCACATAAGCATAGCAACAGGAATCCAAATATAATTTTCATGCCGTCACTCCGTTATTTGTGTCACTTTATCATTAATGAAGTCGGAAATCTGTTTCGCATATTCCTGCTTCAGTTTGGATTCTTCCAAAGCGGCATCCAAAGCTTTCTTTCTTATGTCCAAAGCCTTATCTTCATCCACCAGGAAAATAATCTGATACTCTTTAGCACCGTTCACCTCTTTATATATACTATAGCTTTCCGTCAAGGTTCCTTTATTGATCAATGTGCCAAGCACCCTTTCATAGGCTCCATAAAAACGGTCCAGTTCACCGGTTTCCGAATCTGCGGTAGCGACGTCGGAAGCTGTACGCCCCTTGATATAAGAACTCGCTAAATTAGCATACGTCACAATCGCATTGTTGTACGCAGCCTGACGGCAGACATTAGTGCGCATACAGCCGGATGATGTACCCACCAACTGTGTACAATTGCCATTCTGCAATTTGTCATAGTGTTGTAGCAAAACAACCTCAAAGGACCTTGAAGTTGCATCCAATTTCCAGCCATCTTTTTTGTACTCTTTGAGTTTGCTCTTATACTCTTTCTTCAGAGCTTTCTCTAACTCTTTGTTTTGTGCATTTCCATTTTGAGGCATCACGCACAATAATACAATTGCCCAAATGACAACCCAGGGTTTCATTGTAAGTTTCATAATTTTTAAAAAATTTAAAGCAGTAACATTGTCACTGTTTCATGTTTGTTACTTAATTTATCAATCTCTCTTAAACAAAAAAAATCTATTCGCGTTATGTAATCAAATGGGCAGAGACGAACCAACTGCATTCTATCGGCTTAACTGGTACTGGTATGAGTGTTTTTGTTTCTTTGCAAAGATAAGCACGGATTAACATTGATTATATCCACGATATTTGCTACATTTGCCCGATAAATGAAGAATATTCCCCTAATTTTTACGACCATGGAGACAGACTTGAAGAAATTTGTAGGACAACGATTGCAATTGCTCCGTTTGGAAAAGAATCTGACACAAGAGCAAATGGGTGAAAAGCTCAGTTTATCTACCAGTGCATATTGTAAGATAGAGTATGGAGAAACAGACTTAACCTTGACAAGGTTAAATAAGATTGCAGAAGTATTGAATATGTCGGCACTTGATTTATTCAGAAAAATAGACGGAAATTCATACATCAACAATTCAAGTACCATCGGAACCAGTATTGGAGTTGCCAGAGACTTGAAGATAGAATCGCCTGTAGATCTTCGTGAATTGATAAAAGCCAATAGCAAAATGATAGATATGCTGTGCAGAAGAATCGAAATGTTAGAAAATAAACTCCAGTAAACATCCCGGCTACTTGGAGTTTATATCTTCATTTCATATCAAATTTGCTTCGTCTTAAACCTTTTCAGCCAAAAGCAGCCATCACTCCTCACTCTGCTTTACCGCTCCGTTTTTATTTAATCTCGTTTACTTTCATCTTTCATCACCTCCCTGTTTATCGGCTTTCCCGCTGAAACCACTGACTGAAAGACAGGAAATACTTTCATTACAGAGCACACGGAAAAGAAAAAGCCTGTACAAAAAGAACAAACGGACACGGGCACTTAAGAAAAATGATAGAGCATTTTTGCAAGATACTTATATGCATAAGACGGTCAATAAGCAATATTACAAGCGACCGACTCCAATCGTTCGATCGAACAACTTCAGTCATTCAATCGAACAACAACAGTCGTTCGCACGAACGACTCCAGTCGGTCACTTGTAAACTGCCACTATGACTACAAGCAGAAGGCTATACAAGCCGAAAGATAAAGCACTCCTTCATACTTCATACCTCATGCTTTCTGCTTCATGCTTTCTGCAATGCACACTTTAGTAAGCGAAGTTTCACCTGCAATGCCCATATTCCGTTCCTTCTACCTAAAAGTTCCGCAAATAATATGTATGTTTGCGCCAAACTAAGTCAATGAACATGAAAATACACAGGATTCTAACGCTTGTATGCCTGGCTCTCATGGCATCAGTATCTTACGCGCAATCCGAAACCATCGTTGTAGGAAAGAAAACGGACGGGACGGAACTGAAAGCGCAGTGCTACACTTTTCCGCAACGGGTAGAAACTTTTTCCATGAGTAGCAAGGGAGATTATCTCTGCATCAGTTTCAGGGAAACGACCAAAAGCGGCAAGTATCTGAAAAACAAAGGAGAAATAGGTTTTTATGATACCAAGAGTAGTCAGTTGCTATGGAAACAGCCGATTGACTTCAGCAAATCACGCATCACCTGTCTCTCGGAAGGAGTATTGATAACCGAAATCGGCAGTAAGATATCATTGCTCAGCAAAGAGACAGGGGCAAAGAGATGGGAAGCTGACTTATTCCCGGTATATGTGGACGACTCATTGAACCTGGCATTGGGCTACAATTCCCCCACATCCAACAAGCTCCGAGCCGTCAGCCTGAAGTTTGGCAATGTCCTGTGGGAAAACAAGATGCCCCATCAATATGGCTGGAATGAAGTTCTCGACCTCGAACAGAACAAACGGCTGATTGTGGCTGACGCATTGCATAAACTGGATTTCATGACCGGAGAGTTTTTCACTTATCCGGGCAAGCCGGGAGCACACGACACGAAAGCGGCATTGCTGCAAGGACTTGTAGCCGTGGCCGGGGCAGCAGTCGGTGTGGCAGCCGGTGGTGGCGGGTATTACTACGTTCCTGTTGCCAACAATACAATCACGGGACTGACTTCCAACATCCTGTCACAGGACTCACTTTATTACTGGGCAGACCGCCAACAGATTTCCTGTTTGGACACCGCTTTCAATGTTGTGTGGCAAAAGGAATTTCCGGATGTAAAGGCTTCCCGTTCACAACTGTTCATGCAAGACGGCAAGTTGTTCATGCTTAACTACGGTTACGGTTTACGCGAAGGAGCAAGCCGCAGGAAATACGGACGCCCGTTTATCACCTGCTATAATCCACAGAACGGGGAAGAGATATTCTTCAATCAGTTGAGCGTCAGGAAAGATATGATTGAGGATGCTTTGCGGACAGACAATGCATTGTATATGCTGTTTGACGATGGGATGGCTTATCAGGAACTGACGGATTCGGCAGTAAACATAGTGCCGTGGGATACCAAGCAATATGGCAAACTGGAAGCAATATTGCCCGGCACATTGTACGCTGCCAATAAAGATACAACGGCTTTCCAGTCGCTTGCTTTTGATGGAGAACATTGTCTGGTGTACAATGATCAGGGAATTATTTACGAAGTGGATAAAGATTTGAATATCAGCAACACCTATGAACGGGAGCGCATTTATGTCCCCAGCATTCATCTGAAAGATTATTTGTGTATCGGCAATCGTGGAGACTACTGGTTTATCCACGAGATGGGAATGCCTGTGGCTCATCTGGAAACGGATTTCAAAAAGGGGCAGGTAATTGACAACAAACTGCTGCTATTAACCGACAAGAACCAGTTCCTGTTTATTGACCTGGACGAGGCGATAAAATAATTATCCGAAGTCGAGTGCCAACTGCCCGTCGCCCAGCAGATTGAATGTCATGCGGTGATAGGGAGTAGTGCCGTGTTCGGCAATGGCGGCACGGTGCTTCTTGGTGGGATAGCCTTTGTTATGGTTCCAGTCATAATAAGGGTATTCTTCGTGCAGGCGGTTCATATAGTCGTCACGGTAGGTTTTGGCAAGAATGGAGGCGGCAGCGATAGACAGATATTTGCCGTCACCCTTGACTACCGTTGTATGCGGCAGGTCCTGATATTTCTTGAAGCGGTTGCCGTCAATCAGAAGATGCTGCGGACGCATCTTCAACTGGTCCACCGCGCGATGCATGGCAAGGAACGAGGCATTCAGGATATTTATCTTGTCAATCTCTTCGGGAGATACGATGCCGACAGCCCAGGCAAGCGCTTCTTTCTCAATCACCTCACGCAAGGCATAACGCTGGTGCTCCGTTAACTGCTTGGAATCATTCAGTAATTCGTTCTTGAAATCTTTGGGAAGAATCACGGCAGCGGCATACACAGCTCCTGCCAGACAACCACGGCCAGCCTCATCACAACCGGCTTCTATCAAATCTTTATTCAAATAAGGCAATAGCATACAGCATTAATTTAGAGGCACAAAGATAAATCTTTTTGAAAGCAAACCGGACTTTTTAAAGGAAAATAATTACATTTGCAAAAATAAGACTATATCATGAAGAAAGCTCTGTATCTAATACTTGCAGTTCTCCCGCTAACTGTAACTCCTTTACAAGCCCAAGATATAAACCAAGCCAAGACTTTAGTTGAACAAGCTCAAAATGCTCTGTTCAGTAATCCGAAACAGGCTTCTTACTATGCGGCACAAGCTGCCGCTCTATTTCCCGAAGACCAGCCTAATGAGATTTGTACACAAGCCATGATTCTTCACAGTCAGGCAGAACAGCTACTGGGTAACTTCGACTTAAGCATCAAAAATTTATATGACACACAGAGATATATCAACCCTGCAAACAAACGGCAAACAGCTCAACTCTATTCCCTCATGGGGCGCGTATACAGCAAGTTGGGCGATTATAACAAAGGCATCGAACTAAATGACAAAGCCACTTCCATTTTCAAATCCTTAGGGGATTCGGCTTCGGTGGCCGGATGCTATAATGAGCGCGGAGTCATGCACTATCTACTTGATGAATTTGTGGTAGCTGAAAAATTTCTTCAACGGGCACTGACAATCAACCGTGCCCAACGAAACTTAAAGGAAATAGCTACCAATCTGAATAATCTGTGCCTATATCAGGGAGATACGGAAAAGAAACTCTCCCTTATTCAAGAAGCAATTGCCATCAACAAGAATCTGGATGCCCAATGGTCACTGGGTGAAAACTATAACAATATGGGCAAACAGTATTATTTCGGCGAACAATACTCCAAAGCCCTGGAAGCTTTGCAGAAAGCCTATGAATATGCCCGTAACATTGGTGCCAAAGAGCTGATCTGCGATAATTATGAATATTCATCGTGGGTATATGCCGCCATAGGTGACTATAAACAGGCTTACACCCGCCTCAGCCAGATGTATGCTTTGAGTAAAGAGCTGCAAAGCAGCAACAAGCTGCGCAACATTGAGCAGGAAATCTCTTATAAAAGATATCAAGACCAGAAATATGCTACTGAGATGCAGGAGCAAACCTATAAGATTGAACTACTGAAACGTAATTTATGGTTTTTGGGTAGCGTGCTCGTGCTTGGATTAGCTTTCAGCATCTTCTTATATAAATGGTATAAACGCAGAAAAGGCCTTCAACTGATAGAGGCCCGTTACCAACTGGAGTTGTCGCAACGCGAGTTATCCGAACTGAAACTGCACCAACAAGAGTTGGAACTACAGAATATACAGAATGCACTGGACAGTAGCCAGCAAGAAGTAACCAGCTTCGCCGTCTTCCTGAGAAGCCGCAACGAATTGCTGGACAAAATACGCGAAATGATTAAGGAAGGGTATAAAATGGATAATCAAGCACTTATCCCCCACCTGAAAAAAGTGAATGCCTATATCAGTCAATACCAAAGCGGAGACAAGACCAATAATGCGTTACTGCTGAATATCGAAGACAAGAGTAAAGAATTCATTGAAAGGCTCACAAAAGAACATCCCAACTTGACACAAGGAGAAAAATATCTGGCAACCATGCTGCGCGTCAATCTTTCAACGAAAGAAATTTCCATGATTAGCGGGAATAGTCCTAAAACAATTAATATGAATCGCTACAGATTACGTAAGGCTTTGAACTTACCAACAGAAAAAGACCTGGTGGAATACTTGCAAAACTACTAAAACACCCATTAGCACAAACTGCTTGTTTGTAGATATACCACCCCGCAATATAGCACTATATTACAAGCATTTACGATTATCTTTGTAGATCAAAAAGCCTGTAATTCCACCCCCTTTGTAGATATTTTACAGACCGTTCTTTATAGGAATACTTTTAATTATATCCTTTTCTTTGCCATGTGAGAAACAAATGTTATTAACCTTAAAAACTATCACACATGGGTAAAATTAAAAAGTATTCCTTAATACAAAGAGCCGCTTTGTTGGCCTTGCTCTTTGTATGTTTGGTACCGCTAAGTTCTTTAGCACAAACCATCCAATTAACCGGTACAGTAACCGACACCAAAGGAGAAACTCTCATTGGCGCCAGTGTTTTGGAAAAAGGTACAACCAATGGTTGCATTACCGACATCGACGGTAACTTTGCACTGACTGTTGCTCCTAATGCGACAATGGTAATCTCTTATGTGGGCTATGTCGCTCAAGAGATTCCTCTGAACGGACAAAAAGTATTGAAAGTAACTCTGAAAGATGATACTGAAATGCTGGATGAAGTTGTGGTAATCGGTTATGGTACAATGAAGAAAAGTGATATGACCGGAGCTATTTCTTCAGTGAAAGCGGAAGATCTGATGAAGCGTGCCACCACCAGCGCAACCGAAGCACTGCAAGGTAAAATTGCCGGTGTAAGTGTATTGAAATCGGGAGGTAATGCAGGTGCAAGCATTTCTGTAAAAATCCGTGGTATCAAGACTATGGGTGACAACGAGCCACTTTACATCATCGACGGGTATCCTGGTGACATCAACACCATCAATCCGCAGGATATCGAATCCATGGAAATCCTAAAAGATGGTGCTGCTGCTGCTATCTACGGTTCTGTGGCCGCCAATGGTGTAGTTATCGTTTCTACCAAGAACGGAAAGGAAGGAGAACTGAAAGTTTCCTTCAATACGTATATGACGGTCAACTCAGTAGCCAAGAAATTCGACATGCTCAATGCAGACGGTTACTTGAAAGTGCACAACATGATGTACGAAAATGCAGGAACAAACAAGCCCGCTTATCTTACATACAAGAACGGACAGAACCCTACCGGTGCCGATACAAACTGGCAGGATGAAATGCTCCGTATCGGTATCGCACAGAACTATTATGTAAACCTCATCGGAGGCTCCGGGATTGCCAAATATTCACTTTCTTATGGCCATGCCGATGAGAAGGGTATCTTTAAGGGTAACTCTTACATCCAAGACAATGCCCGTCTGAAACTGAATGCACACAAATATATCTTTGATTTCGATGCGAGCTTGAACTTCAAGGTCACACAAAGCAAACAACCCCAGTATTCCTTGAAAGAAATGTATTCCATTTCTCCGCTGGTACCCGTTTACGACGAAAACCAGACATACGGATATGGTCTGACCGACATGTCGGTAGACGGGACAAAGATGGAATTCCCGACCAACCGTAATGTCATGGCAGACGACCATTACAAAGACAGAAAATATACGGGTTATGACATCACCGGCAACATTGGCTTGACCATGAAGTTCGCCCCGTGGCTTACATTCAAAACAAGCTACACATACGACGGCTACTACTACAACGACCGTTATCATCGTGCCAAGTACGAAGCCAATGCACAAGAGCCAAGTCTTTATCCTTATAACTACGAGTATAACTCATACTATCGCAAGCAAACATTCGAGAATGTATTGACATTCATGAAGGACTTCGGCAAGCATTCTGTTACTGCCATGATAGGTAGCTCCATTATCTCCGCCCATCAGGATAAAAGTTCTGTCAGCGTAGAAGGAAAGAAAACCAAATATGACGTAGTAGGCGGAAGCCTGAGTTCCAGTGAAGTTCCCGGCGGCTTCTTCGACCCGACATCTCCCACTATTGATGCAGGTATCGGTGGTACATTTGCCGGTACGGGTACTTTCTACGACTACAACCGCGCTTCCTTCTTCGGACGCTTCAACTATTCATACGCCAGCCGTTATTTGCTGCAGGTGACAGTACGTTCCGACGGTTCTTCCAAGTTCGGTAAAAACAACCGTTGGGGTACCTTCCCTTCCGTAGCAGTGGGATGGAGACTCAGTGAGGAAGATTTTTTCCCTAAAAGCACCCCTATCAGCAACTTGAAGTTCCGCGCCAGCTGGGGACGCCTGGGTAGCGAGAGTGCACTGGGCTACTACTATGCGCCGACAATGAGTAACAGCAACACCCAATGGATGAGCTATATCCAAGGCGGTAATCCTTGGGCCGGCATGTCCAACCTCTATCTGGTAAACGACGATTTGCGTTGGGAAACTACTGATACCAAGAATATCGGCTTCGACTTCGGTCTTTTCAACAATAAGCTGAGCGGTAGCCTTAACTACTATTACAACACTACGGAAGACTTGCTGATTGAAAAAGTCATACCGCCTTCTGCAGGTATCTACAATCCTACTGTCAACGTAGGAAAAATGGTAAACAAAGGTTTCGAGCTTGAATTGAACTATGGAGACAACATCAACGGTTTCGACTATAACATCGGCTTCAACCTTTCTACCATCCACAACGAAATGTTGAAGGCAGACCCGAACCAGGTACTTTATGGTTCTGCATGGAAGGGCGACGGTCACTTCGTAACCCAAACACTGAAAGGTTATCCAGTAGCCAGCTTCTGGCTATACCAGACCGACGGTATGTTCCAGACAGATGCAGAAGCTGCTGCTTACGTAAACAGTGTAGGCGAACGTCTCCAGCCGAAGGCCAAAGCCGGTGATATCCGCTTCAAGGATGTAGACGGCAACGGAAGCATCGACTCTGGCGACAAGGTATATTCCGGTTCTGGTATTCCCAAGGTAGAAGCCAACTTGTCATTCAGCGGTTCCTATAAGAACTTTGACCTTTCCTTCCAGTTCGGCAGCGCGTGGGGACACAAACTCTACAACATAAACCGTCTGTATTATGAAGGAATGGACGCCGGTAGAAACTACTTTACAAGCACCATGAATGCATGGACACCGCAAAACGCAGGAACAAGCATGCCGAGAGCCGTACTGGGTGACCCGAACGAAAATGCCCGTGAATCCGATCGCTTCCTCGAAAACGGTAACTTCGTCCGCCTTCGCCAGTTGCAGTTAGGATACAGCTTGTCCAAAGCTTTGGCAAAGAAAATGTATCTTGAAAAATGCCGCCTCTATGTCAGTGGAGAAAACCTCTTTACCATCACCAAATATTCCGGTATCGACCCTGAATTCTCTTCAAGCATTCTGAACACCGGTGTAGACTCCTTTGTATATCCGTTCACCCGCTCATTTGTAGTAGGTCTGCAAGTTACATTCTAATCACCATTAAAAACAAGAAGACAATGAAAAAAATTATATATCTAGCCTCTTTCTTATGCACCGCCTTACTGGCAGGATGCGACGATTTCCTAACGACAGAGTCTCCCGACTTTTCTACAGACAAATATTGGAGAGATAAAGCCGACGTAGAGGCAGGTCTATCAGCAGTATATGGCCAACTGGATAACCGTACTGGCTCTTACACGGTTGCAGAAGTCAAGTTTGTTGTGGAAACCTTCCGTAGTGATGAAATGGTAAAAGGCCAGGACGTCAACAACTATCCGGAATGGGCTGCATTGTACGGATACACCTACAACAATGAGAACTCCAGTATCAAAGCATACTGGATGAACAATTACAATGGTATCAACTATGCCAACAACGTATTATACGGTATCGACAAAGTACAGACCAGCGGTGAGAAAATGAGTGCCGATGACGAGAACCATCTCACGGGCGAAGCTCTGTTCCTGCGTGCCTACTATCATTTCAAACTGATTATGAGCTGGGAGAAAATCATTATCCGCAACGAATATCTGACCGGAGAATCCCAGACTCACAAGGCATTGTCTACCAGAACGGAAGCATGGGACTTTATCTGTACTGAACTGGACAAAGCAGGCAGCATGCTGCCACAAGACCGCCCTTCTTCCGAAGCGGGACGTGTAACCAAAGGAGCAGCCTACTCTTATCTGGGATGGGCCTACTTGACCCGTGCTTATGAAGAAAGTGACAAAAAGGCCGAATACCTGGGACTGGCAGAAGCCGCCTTCAACAAAGTGACCGGCTACGAACTGGAGTCCGACTACGGAAGCATGTTCGATGGGACCAACAAGAATTGCAAAGAGTCCATTCTGGAACTTCAGTTTACCAACAGTACGGCCGACGGTACTTTCCACAAGCACGTACTCCATTTCTGGGTAGCTCCGGGCAGCATGTCCGGTTGGGACGAAATCCGTGTCAGCGACATGATGTACAACGAATTTCTGAAAGAAGGACGCATTGCCGAAAGCAACATGTACGATGCCCGTGCCTATGGCTCCATGATGTTTGATGATCCGTATTACTACGAAGGCGAGCATATCCTAGGGTACAATTACGATGACATCTACGATGAGAATTCCGCCACCCGATATAACTACCGTAAATACATGCCTTCAACTTGGAGCGACTACGCACAAAACTACGTAGGAACCAACATGCCACTGATGCGTTATGCCAATGTATTGCTGATGAAAGCTGAAGTCTACAATGAACAAGGTCATCCAGAAAAAGCCATTCCATTGATTAACGAAGTACGTAGCGTGCACGGCAAGCTTCCTGCCATGACCGGAAGTGACCAAGCTGCTGTTAAAACGCAGATTGAGCATGAACGTCTGGTGGAATTCACACTGGAAAACTCACGTTTCTATGACCTCCGTCGTTGGGGCAAATTAGATGAGGCTATGAATGCCGACGGTAGAACCGGATTCAATTCTGCATCGCATTCATTCCTGCCTATTCCGTTAATGGAAATCCAAACAAATAATGAGATATCAGAATAATTCTTTTTCTCTTATATAATCTTCAAGGCGGAATTTGCTTCCGGCAGTGCCGCCTTGAATATCTTAAATGTTTTATCTTTGCACATGCAAAAGACAGATATATACTCATAATCCTTTGCATGAAATTATCTTAGATAAGTAACAATTTAAATCCAATGCTAATATGAAGAAACTTATATATTATATCACATTAACTTCTTTATTTCTTTGGGGTTGCCAAAATGACAACTTAGAGAATATAAAAGGTACAGAACAAGTAGTAGATACATATGATAGCAATATAACCTATCCTATGGCTGCAACTACACGTAGTATAGATAACCTTAGCACATTCTGGGAAACCATAGAACAGATTAAATTACCCTCAGGAAATATTGTTTATACACCGTGGAATCCAAATTATTCTAAAAGTACAATTCCAACAGATTACAGTAGAGATATACAAAAAGCAGACGGTTGGAACATAATAGCACATACTATAAATGGTGTAGAAAGTGGACTCAATTACATATTATTCTACAATAAATTTACAGGAATGCTAAAAGTATTCTACTATTTGGAGCATAACTATTCACAAACAACAGGTTTATGGCATGTTCGTATAGACAGACCCCAGAATTTATTAGCTTTCACCAATAGCTTTGCAAATGCAATAGATTATTCTAATAAAATTCAAGACGTCTATTGTAGTAATATTACCATCAATCAGAACAAAGCATTCACCGAGGGTTGGAATTGTTTCGAATTGGAACTTGCATACGACCCATATTTTACAACCGGAATAATGCAAATTGAGCCTTGTGGTATTATTCAATCTGATTTAAGTATTTCTGGGAATTACGAACTCAATTCTGAA
This sequence comes from Bacteroides stercorirosoris, assembly GCF_900142015.1. Taxonomy (GTDB): domain Bacteria; phylum Bacteroidota; class Bacteroidia; order Bacteroidales; family Bacteroidaceae; genus Bacteroides; species Bacteroides stercorirosoris. The sequence goes on along the minus strand of NZ_FQZN01000006.1, from coordinate 203,420 downwards.
GGAAATATTATAACAATGAACAACCAGAAAACGGGAAATCTTAAGGGTAGTGGTGAAGATGCAAAAAAGTATATTACATCCGAGGCTTCCAAAGTGACAAATTCTCCTATACATGGAATTAATGTGAGTGGCATTAGCGCATCGTCTCTTGTCGTTGATATGCTCAAAAAAGGCGTTGCAAAACTTTTTAAGTCATTTACAAGTAGGACTAAAGAACAAAAGCCTCAAGAATATAAACTACAATTTACGACTAATGGAACAGCTACCTTAAACGGGAATATTACTACCAATTTGGGAGGAGGCTTCTCACCTATAGAAATCAATATCAGCAATGATAAAGTAGGAATATTAGGTGTATGGAACCTACTAAAACAGCCAGAAATTCAATTCAACACCCTGGGAAGACACATAGCAACCAGTGAAACAACATTTCCCACGTTCCGTATTTATGGCGCTGGAAAAGAGCTGTATTACCCAATTCGTAATCCTGACATAAAAGCTAATGAGTCTTACACCTACAATATCTTCACAGGAACTCATGACGACAATCAAGCACCTTACGGTTCTCTTAATGGAGGTATGAACTATAGTGGCAAAGGAACCCATATCTATGATGGATTATACACCGCAAAAGCCGTTGAATTCAAAGTGTATTTTCCTGGAGTAGACAACCATGACCGTTCTCAAATTCCAGGAATGATTTATTTGTACGATAGTACGGGAGAATATTCAAAGTTTGGAATCGCCAATGATTATATTTTCAGAGTAATTCTTACTTTAAATATAGGAGACATCCAAGTTACATCAACCAAAAGCTTTATTCCTAAATTAGAATGGAGAAAAGACAATTTAGAATTTAACAAAGGATGCATTGATCAACCTGATGCAAAGTTCATTTTGCAACAAATGTGGTAGATTATATTAATTGCTATAGCGACATAGATATGTTTACAATCATCGGACTAATGCTCACAGGAATGCTGCTGGGCTACCTCTTACGGAAACGGAATCTGAGCGGAATCCACAAAGTCATCACGGTGCTCATCTGGTTACTCCTCTTCATACTGGGTATTGAAGTGGGAGGAAACGAACAGATTATCAAAGGACTTCATACCATCGGACTCGAAGCCGTCATACTCACCATAGGCGGAACTTTGGGAAGCGTGATTGCTGCCTGGGCATTGTGGAGAGCTTTATACAAACGGAAAGGAGGCCGGGCATGAAAGGGAGTCTCATCATAGTCGGCTTTTTTGTGCTGGGAACACTCTGCGGAGTCTTTCACCTAATACCTATCGATATCGTAATAGATAGTAAAGTCAGCTTTTATGCACTTTGCGCACTGATGTTCAGTGTAGGGCTAAGTGTAGGCAACGACCCGCAAACGTTGAAAAACTTCCGTTCACTCAATCCACGGTTGATATTCCTGCCTATCATGACCATTCTGGGTACGCTGGCAGGTTCTGCCGCAGTCAGCCTGATACTGACACACCGTTCCCTGACGGATTGCCTGGCTGTAGGCTCGGGCTTTGGCTACTACTCACTCTCCAGTATCTTCATCACCGAATATAAAGGAGCCGAATTGGGAACCATCGCACTGCTCGCCAACATCAGTCGCGAGATACTGACACTACTGGCTGCCCCCTTGCTGGTGCGCTGGTTCGGTAACCTCGCCCCCATCTCAGCCGGAGGTGCAACCACGATGGACACCACACTGCCCATCATTACACGAACGGCCGGACAACAATTTGTAGTTGTCTCCATCTTCCACGGGTTCGTGGTCGATTTCAGTGTCCCGTTTCTTGTGACCCTGTTTTGTTCGATATAAACACTTAATCTGATTGATATCATGAAACTTAAATTATATTCTTTCATCTCCGCCTTACTGATTTGCAGTAATATGCTTGCTGACAATGAACCTTGGCAGAACCCGCAAGTCAATGAGATAAACAGAGAGCCAATGCATGCGCACTTCATTCCGTTTACGAATGAGGCCAACGCCCTGAAGCAACACTCCCTGCCTGCGGATGTACGTTTCAACGTAAATCCTGCTACCGAACGCCGCATCTCGCTGGACGGTACTTGGAAGTTCCTGTTCTCAAAGAACAACGAACTTTGTCCCAAAGACTTCCACAAACCGGGATACAACACCCGGAAATGGAGCAAAATACAAGTTCCCGGAAGCTGGGAGTTGCAAGGCTTCGATGCACCTATTTATACGGATACCCGTTATCCATTCCCTGCCAATCCCCCGCATGTGCCAGCCGATTACAATCCGGTGGGAGCATACATCCGCGAATTCACGGTTCCCGGCGGTTGGGAAGGTATGGATATCTTCCTCGACTTTGAGGGAGTGGAATCCGCCTACTACGTATGGGTGAACGGCGAACTTGCCGGATATGCCGAAGACAGCCGCCTGCCGTCTCACTTCAACATCACGAAGCTCTTGAAAAAAGGCAGCAACAAACTTGCCGTCAAGGTATTCCGTTACAGTGACGGCTCTTACCTTGAAGGACAGGATTACTGGAAATACAGCGGCATCGAGCGTGATGTTTATCTCTACGCCCGTCCGCAAAGCCGCGTGCGCGACTTCCGGATGACTGCCGAACTGATAAATGATTATAAAGACGGAGAACTCAACCTGGATGTCATCCTCCATCAGCCGAAAGCGGGAGAAACCGTTGAAGTAAAAGTGCTGGATGCAGGAAAGGTGATTTATAACCAGAAGAAAACCGTCTCTTCTCCTACGGACACTTTATTTAGCCAGCAACAGATTTTCCCGGACGCACGTGCCTGGAATGCCGAAACGCCCAATACCTATACACTGGTAGTCAGCACCTTTGATGCACAAGGAAAGCCGTTGGAGTCTTTCACCCAACTTTTTGGTTTCCGCACGGTGGAGATGCGCAACGGCATGCAGATGATTAACGGAAAAGCGGTGCTCTTTAAGGGAGTGAACCGTCACGAACACGATCCGCACAAAGGACGCACCATCAGCGTAGCTTCCATGATACACGATATTCAGTTGATGAAGCAATTCAATCTGAACGGTGTGCGCAACTGCCACTATCCGAATAATTATGCGTGGTATGAGCTTTGCACGGAATTCGGCCTGTATATGGTGGATGAAGCCAACATCGAAAGCCACGGCATGCAGGATCACAAGGATGGCACGCTGGCCAATTATCCGGATTGGGAACTTCCTTTCATGCAACGCATGAGCCGTATGATTGCACGCGACCGTAACTGCACAGCTATCGTCACCTGGTCTATGGGCAATGAGTCCGGCTATGGTAAGCATTTCGAAACCTTATACGATTACACGAAGAAGGTAGACTCCACCCGCCCGGTACAATACGAGGGTGGCGGTTATGATGCCAAGAGTGACATATACTGCCCGATGTATGCACGCATCTGGTCGTTGCGCCGCCATATCAATCAGCGCGACAAGCGTCCTATGATTATGTGCGAATATGCTCATGCCATGGGCAACAGTGTAGGAAACTTCCAGGATTACTGGGATTTGATTTATAAGTACGACCAGTTGCAAGGCGGCTTCATCTGGGACTGGGTAGACCAGACATTCGCTATCAAAGATAAGGATAACCGCGACATCTGGGCTTTCGGTGGAGACATGGGATTTGTAGGCATCGTCAACGACTCCAACTTCTGCGCCAATGGTCTGGTAGCTGCCGACCGTACTCCTCACCCGCATATCTATGAGGTGAAGAAGGTGCTTCAATATATCCACTTTGAGCCGGTTGCCTTCACACCTAATAAAATAAAGGTTACCAACCGGCACGACTTCATCGGTCTGGAAGGATATACCTTGCGTTGGGCAGTGGAATGTGACGGCAAAGCGGTACAAAGCGGTGAAATGGATTTCCCAGCAATCGCACCGGGAAGCTCTGTCAACATCGAACTGCCTCTGAAAGCACTGCCTGCCGATGGCAAAGAGTACTTCCTTACCCTGCGCGCATTCACCAAAAACGAAGCGCCGTTAATCCCGAAAGGACACGAGGCCGCCATCGAACAATGGGCGTTGCCTTCCGTCCCTGCTGCAAAAGCCATTCAGCCGGCTAACGGTAAACTGACCGTAGACCGCAACAATGACGCCATCACTCTGACAGGAAACAACTTCCGGATAGCTTTCTCGGCTCAAAGCGGTGGAATGACAGAGTTGAGTTACAATGGAAAGAATCTGATAAAAGAAGGTCTGCAATCCAACTTCTGGCGTCCGCTGACGGACAATGATATTCCGAACGGACATCTATACCGTTGTCTCACTTGGAAGACTGCCGGACAGGATGCCAGACTGGAGAACCTGGATATAACGGAAAATCAACAGACAGTTACCCTTACCGCTACCTATAAGATGGAAGCGCAAGACTCGAAGCTGCAAACAATATACGATATTCATCCTGACGGAGCAGTCCGCGTGAGCATGCACTTCACTCCCGGCAAACAGGCGTTGAACGAAATGCCTCGTCTGGGTATGCGCATGATACTTCCGGCTGAATATGAAAGGATGTCCTGGCTGGGACGCGGACCACAGGAAAACTATGCAGACCGGAAGACGGGAGCATTGGTAGGACTGTACAGCGCGACGGTTTGGGAACAGTTTCATCCGTATGTGCGTGCTCAGGAAACAGCTAATCATTGCGATGTACGTTGGGTTGCACTGCGCAATGCCGATGGTGACGGTTTGCTCGTTACGGGAGAAGAACCGCTAAGTATCAGTGCCTGGAACTTCCCGATGGAAGATATCGAGTACCGCCCTTCGCAGGTGGAACGCCGCCACGGGGGAAGCATAGTGAAGAAAGATATGGTGTGGCTGAACATCGACCACAAGCAGATGGGCGTAGGTGGTGACAATACGTGGGGGGCACAAGTGCACCCGGAATACACCATCACACCGCACGAATGGAAGTACAGCTTCACGCTGCTGCCACTCGGAGCTAAGGATGATGCAGCAGAACAGGCGCATAAGTGCTGGTTCTAAGGGATAAATGATAATTTAGGGGCACATAGCCTAAAATTAAATATGTAAGGAATTGAAAAAATACCATATATTCTGCTTTCTAAGTAATATGTGTCCTACAGGCTATTCTGAAGGGGGCGGGAGACTTGTGCTAAGTATCAACGATACTTGTGCTAAGTGTCGGGCACACTTGTGCTAAGTATCAGGGATACTTGTGCTAAGTGTCAACGACGCTCATTTAGGTCTTCTCCCGCCTGTATCAGATGTCGGAATTTATTTAATTCTCGGAACGATTGTTTAAGCACAATATAGCGCAGCCTAATTATCAATTATCCCCCCAAAAAGTAATTATTAAATCCGTAATAATAAGGAATATGAAACACAAGTTTATACACATCATTTGCTTTACGCTACTGGTTGCAGGCCTCACCGCCTGCACCTCCGGTAGTAAAAAAACTGCGGAGCAAAGGTACACCTTCAATAACATACTGGATATTGCCTACACTCCCGACACCCTGCACCGTTGCTACGGCTGGTTCACAGACGCCGGTTCATGGATGGGCTTCACCCTGCCCGAAAAGGCACAATGGGTGAACGGCTTCTGCGGTCCGTTCAGTCTGGATATGTTCCGCCGCCAATGGATGGCACAGTCCGCCGTCACAGTAGATTTCGCCGGAAACGCTTCTGCCAGCTTCATTCCCGACTCTACCTGCTACTTCCCCGGCGAGCTCTATATGTCCGCCCACTCCGATGCAGGGAGCATCACGCAACGACTTAACTTTGCAGACGCCTCAACCGCCCTCCTGCGCATAGAGTCCGATAAAGCAGAAGACCTGCTTCTGACAGGCAGTCAATGGGGAAAAGACGTCACCGTCACCGTAGAGCAAAACTCCGTCATTGCCCGCCACCCCAGCGGAGAGAGCGTGACCGTAACATTTACCCCCGACGTGACACTTTCCCGGACGGAAAACAACTACACAGCCCTTGTTCACAGTCCCAGATATCCCGTCCATGTAGCCATTTCCTTCTTCACCTCGGAAAAAGAGATGACCGCCGGATTGCAGAATATCCCTACCCTACTCAACAATCCCGGAAAGGCATTGCAAGCCAATGCCGAACGCTGGGAGGGTTATCTGACCAAGATACTGCGCAAGGACATGAAGCCCGAATACGACCGTATAGCCGTGAAAGCCGTCACCACCCTTATTTCCAACTGGCGCACGCATCGCGGCGGACTGCTTCATGAAGGTATCGTCCCGAGCCACGCCGTAGGCTACTTTGTGGGTTTCTGGGCATGGGACAGTTGGCGTTTCAGTGCCGGAACCGCTAAATTCGACCCTGAACTGGCAAAGAACAACATCCGCGCCATGTTCGATTATCAGCAACCGGACGGCATGGTTATCGACTGCATCTACACCGACCCGTCGGAAAACAATGCCCGCGACAGCAAACCGCCTTTGGTGTGCTGGGCGGTAGACGAAATCTTCACGCATACAGGCGACACCGCTTTCGTTGCCGAAATGTACCCGCAACTGCTCTCTTACTACAAATGGTGGTACGAGAAACGCGATCACAACCGTAACGGCATGTGTGAATACGGTGCAACAGACGGCACACTGGAAGCTGCCGCATGGGAAAGCGGCATGGACAATGCCATTCGTTTTGACAACGCCGTGATGCTGAAGAACGACGGAGCCGATGATGCCTGGAGCATGGACCAGGAAAGCGTAGACCTGAATGCTTATCTGGCCTTGGAGTGCAAACTGCTGAAGAAGTTTGCCGGGCTGCTCAACGTGGCTTTCGACGGTCCCGATTATAGCGATAAAGTAGCAGATTACTTCTTCGACAAGCAACTCAATTTCTTCTTCGACCGCCGCCTGAAAGATGGCTCTTTCATCGAAGAACCGGGCTGCGAAGCTTATACTCCGCTGTGGACACAGATTGCCACGCAATCGCAGGTGGACAGCATGTTGCCCATACTGCAAGACCCCGCGAAGTTCTCCACGTATATCCCCTTCCCTACCATCGCAGCAGACAATCCCAAGTATAACCCGCGCGGCTACTGGCGTGGCCCCATCTGGCTGGACCAGACTTACTTTGCCATTCGCGGACTCCGCAACTATGGTTATCATAAACTGGCCGATGAATATACCTTGCAGGTATTCGACCGCCTGAACGGACTGAAAGAAGGAGCGCCCATCCACGAGAACTACGGTACGCATACCGGAGAACGATTGAAAGCACCGCACTTCAGTTGGAGTTCCTCCCATCTGCTGATGATGTACGATGATTACGGGAAGTAATTCTTGCGTGAGGGATAGCTTTTCTTGGAAATCTATCCCTCTATGATTTCACAGCTACGCTAATATTGTTTCGGAGAATGTCACTTATGTCTCAGAATGCTGCACTGGCAGTATTTTGTTGTTTTATAATGATGTAGGTAATGGTTGAATGTTCTACATTTGTAAACAGAGTATATGGTTTTCACACCGTATATCATGCATGAACAAGTACTTTATTAATCTATAGAACAGCAACCATGAAGAAAAATTTTCTTTTAGCAGCGAGTTTTCTCTTCATCTTTTGTCTGGAAGCCGGTGCTCAGAAAAGAGATGAAGTAACTTGGGAGAAATTCGAGGACATCACCATCCCCATTCCTCCCTCAACTCACCCCCGACTCTATGTACGTCCCGCCAATTTACCGGATTTAAAGAAACGGATGGATCACCCGCAAGTAAAAGCAAACCTGGCAACCTTGCGCAAACTTGGCATAGACCGCACCGCAGAGGAAGAGGCAAAAGTAACCGACAGAGGCTTCCGCTACTACTTCGAGATGCGGGGAGTAACCAGCCGTGTACAAGTACAAGCTCTCGACTATCTGGTATATGGTGACAAGAAGCAAGCCAGACGCGCCATCACTTCCATGCTCGATTCATTGCAGCATACCAATTTCGGAACCAAACAAGACTTATCGCGCGCCAGCGGAGTCATGCTGATGTGCGGCGCGATGGTATATGACTGGTGCTACGACCAGATGAAAGAATCGGAAAAGAAAGCCTATATAGAATCGTTCATCCGAATCTCCAAGACCATGGAATGCGGTTATCCGCCCAAAAATAACGAACCCATAGCCGGACACTCGTCCGAATGGATGATCTTGCGGGACATGCTTTCAGCCGGTATTGCTATCTACGACGAATATCCGGATATGTACCTCCATGTCATCCGAATGCTGTACAAGGATTACTTGCCGGTAAGAAATTACATCTATTCTGGTCATAATTATCATCAGGGAACAAGCTATGTCAATGTGCGTTTCAGCAATGACCTGTTCTCCTTATGGATTCTGGATCGTATGGGAGCCGGCGCAATCTACAATCCCGCACAACAATTCGTACCGTACGACTTCCTGTACCGCCGTCGTCCGGACGGACAAGTAATGCCCGCAGGCGATACGAATCCTAACAAAAGAAACATTCCTTCTTACTCCCTGCCCGCCATGCTCGCTTCCAGCTTCTATAAAGACAATTATCTGGCTTACGAATACGAACTCAAGCCCAAATTAGAAAGCCACTGCCTCATCTTCGAGATACTGTGGAGAGATTTTGATTTGAAAGCCAAGACTCCCGATGACTTGCCGCTGACCCGATACTCAGGCTCACCTTTCGGGTGGATGATAGCGCGTACAGGATGGGACAAAAACAGCGTGATTGCCGAAATGAAAATCAATGAACAATTCTTTGGTAACCATCAACATATGGACGGTGGTTCGTTCCAACTTTATTATAAGGGTCCGTTGGCAATAGATGCTGGAGCTTACCAAGGAAGTTCCGGCGGATATAACAGCCCGCACAATAAAAATTTCTTCAAACGTACCATTGCCCATAACTCATTGTTAGTATACAACCCGAACGAGAAATTCGCCAGCTGGAATTATGGCGGGCAAGATAAAACAGAATTTGCCGATAATGACGGTGGACAACGCATGCCGGGTGACCGCTGGGAGACTTGCCGCTCTTTTAAAGATTTATTAAGCAAGGAATATACTACAGGCAAAGTCCTGGGACATGGTTTCGGCCCCGATGCCAATAAACCTGACTATTCTTATCTGAAAGGTGACATCACACAAGCCTATACAGACAAGGTAAAAGAAGCGAAACGCTCTTTTGTTTTCCTCAACCTGCACACTACCGAAGTGCCTGCCGCCTTAATCGTGTTTGATAAAGTAGTCTCTGCCGACCCTCAGTTCAAGAAGTTCTGGCTACTGCACAGTATAGAAGAGCCGATAATAGAAAGTAACCGTTTCACCGTCAAACGCACCCAAAACGAAGACACCGGCATGTTACAGAATCAAGTGTTGCTCCCCGAAATTCAAGATGCACGGATAGAGAAAATCGGTGGAAAAGGAAAAGAGTTTTGGGTATTCGGCACCAATTATGCCAACGATGCCATGCCGAGACGTCCCGACGACGCCAACGAAAGAGGCGCATGGCGTGTAGAAATATCACCTGCAACCGCTGCTGCCGAAAATTACTTTCTGAATGTAATGCAAGTAGCCGACAACACCTGTCTGCAAATGAATGAAGTAAAACGCATCGATGCAGATAAAATAGTAGGCGTGCAGATAGCCGACCGCGTCGTCACCTTCAGCAAAGACAGCCAACCACTGCCCGGTAAATTTGATTTCGCGGTAAGTGGCAGCCAAACTATGAAGTTTGTCATTACCGACCTTATCCCGGGAACCTGGCAAATCAAAAAAGACGGCAAGGTATATATTCCCGCGCTGGAAGTTCGTACAGACGATGGTATCCTTTCTTTTGAAGGTACTGCCGGACGGTATGAATTTCTTCGATAAAAAGAAAGCCATCTGTCAATGTGGAAGAAGTCATTGACAGATGGCTTATTTATTAAGTTTCCTCACCCCTTGTTTTTCCAGGCAACTTTCCTTAGAAGAGGCTCCACGCAACCGTCAGTCCGGCCATCACGATAGCTACCATACTCATCAGCTTGATAAGTATATTCAAACTCGGACCGGAAGTATCTTTGAATGGATCCCCTACTGTATCGCCTACCACAGTAGCTTTATGTACTTCGCTACCCTTACCGCCGAAGTTTCCTTCTTCCACATATTTCTTTGCATTATCCCATGCACCGCCCGCATTCGCCATAAAGATGGCAAGAACGAAACCGCTACTCAATCCACCGATCAGCAAGCCCAGAACACCGGGAACACCAAAGATAAGTCCCGTAGCAATCGGAGCTAAAATGGCTATCAGCGAAGGAACTACCATTTCACGTTGCGCCCCCTTTGTGGAGATAGCTACACAACGTTCGTAATCCGGTTCTGTCTCACCAGTAAGTATACCCTTGATTTCACGGAACTGGCGGCGTACCTCATCCACCATGTGACCGGCAGCACGGCCAACAGCGTTCATTGTCAATCCGCAGAAGAGGAATGCCATCATACTACCCAGGAACATACCCGAAAGTACTTTCGGATTCATCAGCGTCACATCATAATGATGCATGAAGTCGAAGAAGGTGGCATCCTGAAGAGCCACGGCATCCCCATGGGGAAGCGCTAATTCCGTGGTTCCCAAACGGGTCAGTCCAATACGGATTTCTTCAATATAAGAGGCTAACAGGGCAAGTCCCGTAAGTGCAGCCGAACCAATAGCAAAGCCCTTTCCGGTAGCGGCAGTAGTATTACCCAAAGAGTCGAGGGCATCCGTACGTTTACGCACTTCCACACCCAGACCGGACATTTCAGCGTTTCCGCCCGCATTATCAGCAATAGGACCGTAAGCATCCGTAGCAAGCGTGATGCCCAGGGTAGAAAGCATACCTACGGCGGCAATACCGATACCGTAAAGTCCCATGCCTACATTATTGAAATCGAACCCCGATGCAAACAGGTAGGAAGCAATGATACCGACTACCACAGCAATCACAGGAATTGCAGTAGACAACATACCCAAACCGATACCGGAGATAATTACCGTAGCCGGGCCAGTCTTTCCGCTTTCGCTCAACTTCTGAGTAGGACGATAGGATTGTGAGGTATAGTATTCCGTAGAGCGTCCGATGATGATGCCGACTACCAGACCGACTATAACGGCACAAGATATCCACATCCAGTTATCAAGTTTCAATAGCCAAAGAATAAAGAAGGTAGCCACTACAATCAGTACGGAACTCAGGTTCGTACCGAAAGCCAACGAAGCGAGCAGGTCTTTCATCTTCGCATTCTCCTTGGTACGTACTGCGAAGATACCGATAATAGAAAGAAGAATACCTACGGCCGCAATCAGCATCGGAGCTATAACAGCTTTGAACTGCATGGCCGTATCTCCCGTATGAATAAAGGCAGCAGCACCCAGAGCGGCAGTTGCCAGGATAGAACCACAATAGCTTTCGTAAAGGTCTGCACCCATACCGGCTACGTCACCTACATTATCACCTACGTTATCAGCAATCGTTGCAGGGTTACGCGGGTCATCTTCGGGAATACCGGCCTCAACCTTACCTACCAGGTCGGCGCCTACATCGGCAGCTTTCGTATAAATACCTCCACCTACACGGGCAAAGAGCGCTTGTGTGGAAGCACCCATCCCGAAAGTGAGCATGGTGGTAGTGATAATGCAGAGTTTATGAGTCGGAGTCAAAACATCTTCCGGTATAACCGCATTCAATAACAGATACCAGAAAGAAATGTCGAGCAAACCCAAGCCCACTACAACCAGTCCCATTACCGCACCGCTACGGAAAGCGACGCGCAATCCCGCATTCAGTGAACTACGGGCAGCATTTGCTGTGCGTGCCGAAGCATACGTTGCCGTCTTCATACCGAGGAATCCGGAGAGTCCGGAGAAGAAACCGCCCGTCAGGAAAGCAATCGGTACCCAACGATTCTGTACATCGAAACCATAAGCCATAATAGCGAAAAGGATCACAAGTCCCAGAAATACCCAGCCAACTATCTTATACTGTTGTTTCAGATAAGACATCGCGCCTTTACGCACAGCGGCGGCAATCTTTATCATTTGCGGAGTACCCTCACTCTCTTTCATCATTTGCTTATGGAAATAGTAAGCAAAGCAGAGAGCTAAAACGGAAGCGGCCGGAATCAGCCAGAAAAGCAAACTGTCCATGGTGTTATTCGTATTAAAAGGTTGATTGAAAGTCTAAAAGTATTGATTTGAAACGAAATAAACAAAGGAATAAAAGAAAAATCAACTCATTCTATTAAATTTGCAGGCAAAAACCGTACCCGATTGAGCACCCATGTTGTAGTATAAGTAAAATCAATAAAAACAAAGGAACAATGGAACACACAGATTTTACTTTCAGAAAGGCATGGATGATATACACAGTATATGTTCTTCTACTCTTTACTCCCACCGCAAAAGCACAGCAGACAGCCAGACTGATCAGTCTGGAACTAAAAAACGAGAAGCTGTCGGCCGCACTGAAACAGATAGAGAAGATGGGCGGCAAGAATATCCTTTTTGCCTATGAAGAGACGGAGAATTATCACGTAACAGCAAGTATACGTAAACAGACGCAAGGCGAAGCCATCCGCACAGTGCTGAAAGGAAAACCTTTCAACTGTATCGAACGTACCGATTACTTCGTGATTCAGCGGAAGGGAAAAGATGGCAAGACTACCCAAGTACGCGGAACCATATACGGAGACCGGAATGAACCGTTAGCGTATGCCAACGTCATCTTGTTGGCAGCAACCGATTCCGCCTTTATTACAGGATGCGTCACAGCGGAAGACGGTAGCTTTATCCTACCCGGCAACAATGAAAGAAATCATTTGCTGAAAGTAACCTACATAGGTTATCAATCCTTGACGCTTCCTTGCCAGCCGGAAAATGACATTCACCTGCAACCGGATGCACAAATGCTGAAAGAAGTGACCGTAACCGCCTCCCGTCCGCTGGTGGAACGCAAGAATGGCGCTTTCGTTGCCAACGTAGCAGGGACACCGCTTTCCATGCTGGGTTCGGCAAGCGATATGATCGGGCACCTCCCTTTTGTCACCGGCTCGGACGGTAACTATACCGTTATCGGACGAGGCAAACCGGACATCTACATCAACGGCCGGAAAGTACGCGACACCTCCGAACTAAACCAACTTCAAGCTAACGAAATACTCTCCGCTGAAATTGTAACCACGCCCGGAGCACGTTATTCCTCCAGCGTGTCATCCGTTATCCGGCTACGTACCATCCGCAAGCGCGGACAAGGTTTAAGTGCCAATGCCTACGCAGACTATACTCAGGGACACTCGGCAAAAGGTAAACAAGGTGCCTCCCTAAATTATCGTACCGGCGGACTGGACATCTTTGTCAAAGGGCACTTCAATGAGTCGGACACATACTCCACCAGTCATACCCAACTGCAACTGAGCACTTCCTCCGAATGGAAAAGTATCTCTGACAACGTCAATCGTGCACATGATGCAAACTTCAATGGCGAAGTAGGTTTCAACTACGAACCGGATGACCATCAGTCTTTCGGTATACGCTACATGCCCCAAAGCGGGCTGGGTAACACCGAACTTAAATCGCAAGGCGAAACCGTAATGACCAAAGACGGCAAGGAAGTGGACCGCCTCACCTCCTACTCGCATAGTCGCCGACAGCCCCACTGGACGCACAGCATGAACGGCTACTATAACGGCACCTTCGGCAAGTGGAATATCGACTTCAATGCCGATTACCTGAACGGTCGTTCTGCAGGCGGACAGAAAGTAGACAACAACGGCGAAACGGACGCCACCTCCAGCAGTGAAGTGAAAAATCGCCTTTATGCCGCCAAACTAATAATAACCGCCCCTCTCTGGCAAGGCAAGTTTTCTTTCGGAACCGAAGAAACCTTCACCGAACGACATGATATCTTTAAGCAAAGCGGCTTCTCCAACGATGCCGACAACCGTATCAAACAATCTGTAGTCTCTACTTTTGCAGACTACTCCATAGAATTAGGCAAGTTCAGCCTGATGGCCGGCCTGCGCTATGAATGCCAAAAGACAGATTACTACGAATCCGATGTTTATAAAGAAGAGAAGAGTCCCGTCTACCACGACCTGATTCCCGTAGCCGGCATATTTTATAAAGAGAAGGATTGGAGCATAAACCTAGCCTACCGGATGACCAAGTATAATCCCGGTTATCGGATGTTAAACAGCAGTATCGGCTACCAAAGCAAATATCAGTACAGCAACGGTAATCCGGAACTAAAGCCGCAGAAGCAGAGTCTCTTTTCACTGGATAGCGGTTGGAAATGGATTAATGCCAGTATACATTTTGTCCACGTGCAAGAGACATACATTACGTATGCAAAGCCTTATGACGATGTAAAACACCCCGGTGTAGTGCTGTGGACCAATGCCAATGTGCCGGATTCTTATGCTTATGGAGGTGCCATAGTGCTCTCCCCGCAGTTCAAATGGTGGCGGCCACAACTGATGGGCAGCATATCCTGGTTCCACTCTAACGCCCGTTCATTGAATATTCAGCAGCTCTATAACGAACCACTCATGCAATTTAGCCTGGACAACAGCTTCACATTGCCTCGTGAATGGTTTCTCAACGTGCAAGGCAGACTTTCTTCGGATGCCAAGCAAAGTTTCGGCGTAAGAAAAACAGAGGGGAGAGTGGACGCACAACTTACAAAGTCTTTTCTGAAAGATCACTCCCTACGCGTTTCTCTGGTAGCCAACGATATCTTCCGCACCGGTAAGTATCACTTCTACGTCTACGGTGACCGCACTTACAATGAGTTTGAACAGTATGCCGATAACCAGCGTTTCGGCATCCGCCTCAACTACCTGTTCAATGCCACCAAGAATAAATATAAAGGTAAAGGAGCCGGTGAGAGTGAAAAAAGACGTCTCTAAGGATATAATTCTGGCTCATTTATAGAACTACGCATTCTCCTAATGAACCAGAATTCTTACCTTTGCAAAATCTCAAAACGATTCGGAGAATGTCCTTGTTTCATAAAAAAGACACAAAAAGAGAAGTTTTCGGACAGATGTTCACGGAGCTATATCCCCGTCTGGTGCGCTACGCCACCCAACTATTGGGCGACGGAGAAGAAGCCCGTGATATTGTGGGTAGTGTGATGGAGCAGGCATGGAAGCAATTCGAAAAGCTGGAACCGGAAAACCGGGGAGCCTGGCTTTACACTGCCGCACGTAATGCCTGCCTTAACCGTCTGAAGCATCTGCAAGTAGAAGCCACCAACCTGGAAGCGCTACACGAAGCCACCCGCATAGATGTAGCGACCGACTACCGGGAACATGAACGACTACTGCAACAGGCGGAAAGCATCGCCCGCAACCTACCGGAACCAACCTGCACGGTATTGCGGCTCTGTTATTATGAACATAAAACCTATCGGGAAGTAGCCGAACAGCTTGGCATCAGTCCCGACACCGTAAAGAAACATATATCCAAAGCTTTGCGTACCTTGCGCGAAGCAATGACCCTGAAAGGAGGAAACCGATGATGGAAGAGAAAAAAGAAAATGATTTCAAGATGGATACTGAAGACCTCAGATTACTGAATGCCTTCGGAGAAGCGCTCGGAGACTTGCCTTCGGAAGAAGAAACCCGCGCGGCATGGAATGCTTTTGCCTCCCGGCAAGACGCCCGAAAGCGCAGACGCATCATACAGATGTGGACTTCCGGCATTGCAGCTGCCATCGTAGTGCTGGCAGTGCTTATCGTGCCCCGCATCACCGGCGAAGATACGATTCAAGATATTGAAATCTTTGCGGCCCTGGATGTCCCCGAAGCAATCATCACCTCGGAGAGCAATGGTAGGATTACTCTTTCAACTCCCCCTGCCACTACCACGCAAATCACTCTGGACGATGGCACACAGGTTACACTCAGCGCCAATTCCCGCCTGGAATATCCTAAACAATTCCCCACAGAGGGCACCCGTGAAGTCCATCTGACAGGAGAAGCACGCTTCGAAGTGGCAAAGGATGCCGAACGCCCTTTCATCGTCTCATCCAGCAAGATGCAGACACAAGTATTGGGCACGGTATTCGACGTAAATGCCTATCCGGGAAAAGTAGCGGCAGTTACTTTATTTCAGGGGCGCGTCCGCGTCAGCGACGAGAAACAAACACAGCAGAAAGACATCTTGCCCGGACAACAAGCTATATTGTCTGAAGATAATGGTTTCACCATATCCGAAGCACAACTCACCGCAACGGAAGGATGGACCAAAGGAGAGTTCAGCTTCGATGATGCCGAACTGGCGGAGATTATGAAGTCTGTCGGCACATGGTATAATACCAGTATCATCTTCCATTCGGCCGACTTGCTGAAACAACGCATTCATTTCCGCTTCCCGCGAACAACTTCCTTGGAAGAAGTAGTGCAAGCGCTCAATGATCTGGGCATAGCCAAACTGGAACAAAAAAAGGGAAAAGTAATCATCAGCGATTATTCTCCCAAGCATTGATATACAGGGGAAGAGCTTTCCGGCTCTCCCCCTGTATTCATTATTCTACGGTCACAGCCGTACCACAAGCGGTTACCATCAGCATACTGCCGCTTCCACCCACGGTTTCATAATCCAGATCCACGCCAATCACGGCATTGGCTCCGAGTGCCCTGGCATGCTCCTGCATTTCACGAAGGGCGATATCTTTCGCTTCGCGCAGCACTTCCTCGTAAGAGCCGCTACGTCCGCCCACTACATCGCGAATGCTGGCAAAAAAGTCACGGAATACATTGGCACCGATAATCGTCTCGCCTGAAACGATACCGTAATAGCGGGTGATACGTCCGCCCTCGATAGTTGGGGTTGTTGTTACTAACATAATCTTTCTCTATTTATTTAAGTTATTTGCACCCTATTAGACGCGCGAATAGAGCAGAAAGTTGCAGTAACGGGACTTTTTATATCTCTTCATTATAATAAAAAAACAAAAAAGGCAACATCCATATATGAGCTAAGATAACTATTTCTCTATCTTTGTCCGGAAGAATGGAAACAGATCATTTTATATTCAAGTTAGTGGTATGTCTGGTAGTTGTGCTTTTTGCACTGCAACCCGAGGATTATAACACCTTTTCCGAAAATGAGCCTCCCTTTCTTTGCATCGAACAAAGCGAACAGCATTCGTCTGGAGAGTTTAACGATGAAGCTGTTATCTCACGTACACTTTCTTTAAACCGTGCCCGCAAGCTCTGTGCAGAGATTACGACGACTTATACTTTCTCTACTGAGAACACTAATTTATACCAATATAGTGACGGTACCCAACCGCACACTCTCAAGAGCGTATACTCCCCCGAACGCTCCTTGCTCTGCACATACCGTCTTTAGAACAAGCCCTTCCATCACCGTATTTTTATATTTTATCCGGTACGAATCATAACATTCGTTCCGCTATGTTTAATTAATTAATTTATATATGGGACTTGTTTTATTATACCTAACCATTGCATTAGCATTATCATTTTTATGCTCCATCCTGGAAGCTGTCTTATTATCCACCCCGATGTCGTACATCTCCACCAAAGAGAAAACACACGGGAAAAGCGCCATTTTACTGAAGAAGTTCAAACAAGATATCGACCGGCCTATTGCCGCCATATTATCTCTGAATACCATTGCCCACACCGTGGGTGCGGCAGGTGTCGGTGCCGAAGCGGTAAAGATATTCGGAGAAGCTTACTTCGGTGTAATCTCCGCCATACTGACTATCTTAATCCTTGTTCTCTCGGAAATCATTCCTAAAACGATAGGTGCTTGTTACTGGCGCTCATTGGCGCTTCCGTCGGCACGTATCATTAACTTCCTTATTATTATCTGTTATCCCCTGGTGTGGCTGTCCGAGCTGATTACCCGTCTGTTTTCTTCCGGCAAGCAGGAATTATCCGTAAGCCGCGAAGAGGTTTCAGCTATGATTTCCATCGGAGTGGAAGAAGGTGTTTTCCAGATGAAGGAAAACAAGATGATACAGAACCTCATCAGATTGGATAAAGTAAAGTCACAATCCATTATGACTCCTCGTACCGTGGTGGCAACAGCTCCCGAAAGTATGTCTCTGAAGGAGTTCTATCAGGATGGGAAGTATAAGTTCTACTCCCGTATTCCGATTTATAATGATAGTGAAGATTACATCACAGGCTATGTGCTGCGGCAGACCGTACTCGAAAAGTTAGCCGAGGACAGATTCGATATGTGTCTGAAGGATGTGGCCCGCCCTATCCTTTCCTTCCCCGAGAATAGTCCTGTTTCCACGGTTTGGGAACAGATGCTTGAACGGAAAGAGCATATCTCGATCCTGATTGATGAATACGGTTGCTTCTGGGGAATTGTCACTATGGAAGATATTATAGAAACAGCCTTAGGCTTTGAGATTGTGGATGAGAAAGACAGCGTAACGGATATGCAGAAACTGGCACGGGATAAGTGGCAGAAGAAGCTGGCGGAGGCGAAAATTAATGATTAGTGATTAGGGATAGTGATTAGTGATTGGCGCTATACGGATGGTTATCACTAATCACTACCCCCTAATCACTAATCAAAACATCTTACTGACACGTTCGATGCCTGCCACCAAGACATCTATCTCCTCTTTCGTATTGTAGATTCCAAAGGAAGCACGCACCGTACCTTCTATGCCGAGACGCTGCATCAGCGGTTGGGCGCAATGGTGTCCTGTGCGCACGGCAATGCCGAGACGGTCGAGCAATGTGCCCATATCGAAGTGATGGATATCGCCTACCAGGAAAGAAATAACACTCCCCTTCTCTGCCGCTTCACCAAAGATGCGCATACCGGGGATTGTTTTCAATCGCTGCGTGGCATACTCCGTCAGTTCATGTTCATAGGCGACAATCTTATCCAAGCCGATGGCGGAAACATAATCGAGCGCTTTCGCCAGTCCCGTAGTGCCGATATAGTCGGGAGTTCCGGCTTCGAATTTAAACGGCAGTTCGTTGAAGGTGGTATGTTCAAAAGACACATGCTGTATCATCTCACCGCCGCCTTGATAAGGAGGTAACTTATTCAGCCATTCTTCCTTACCATAGAGCACGCCCACACCGGTAGGACCGTACACTTTATGTCCGGAGAATACAAGGAAATCAGCATCCAGATCCTGCACGTCCACTGCCATGTGGGGAATGGATTGTGCCGCATCTACCAGGAAAGGTACATCATGCTTATGGGCAATCTCAATCATTTCCTTGATAGGATTGACCGTACCCAGAACATTGGACACATGTACTACGCTCACAATCTTCGTCCGGTCAGTGAAAAGCTTCTCGTATTCATCCATCAGGAGTTCGCCGCGGTCGTTCATCGGAATAACCTTCAGATTGATGCATTTCCGTTCGGCCAGCAATTGCCAGGGGACGATGTTACTATGATGTTCCATTACGGAAACAATCACTTCATCACCCGGATGCAGGAATGCTTCACCGAAGCTGGAGACTAACAGATTGATGCTTTCCGTAGTTCCCCGTGTAAATACGATTTCATTTGTAGAACCGGCATTGATGAACTTCCGCACTGTCTCACGGCTTGCCTCGTGCAGTTCCGTTGCCTGTTGCGACAGAAAGTGTACGCCACGATGCACATTGGCATTGACAGAATAATATTCATCCGTTATGGCATCCACCACACAGCGCGGCTTCTGTGTCGTCGCCCCATTATCGAGGTAGACCAATGGTTTGCCGTACACTTCACGGGATAGTATCGGAAAATCGGCTCTTATCTTTTGAATATCCATATTAGCTTAGAATTATGAATGAAGAATGAAGAATTGGCTGCGCCATGTCATGCCGCATGGTAATTCTTCATTCTTAATTCTTCATTTATTTGCATATCGCACAGCCCTGGCACTTATTCAGTTCTCCACGGAAACGTTTTTCCACCAGCAGATGCAAGCGGTCTTTCAATGCATCCAGCCGGATAGTGTCGATCACTTCGTTCACGAAAGCGAACATCAGTAACAGGCGGGCTTCACGCTCCGGAATACCGCGCTGGCGCATATAGAAGAGTGCATTTTCGTCCAACTGACCAACGGTAGCGCCATGACTACACTTTACATCATCGGCATAAATTTCCAGTTGCGGCTGCGTATACATACGTGCCTCACGGGTAGCGCAAAGATTCCGGTTCGTTTGTTGAGAATTGGTATGTTGCGCATCCGGGCGCACCAATACCAAACCGGCAAATGCACCGACTGACTGGTCATCGAGCACATACTTGAAAAGTTCATTGCTCGTGCAGTTAGGTACGGCATGATCGATACTTGTATTGTTATCTACATGCTGATTCTTATCTGCAATGGCCATACCGCAAAGGTTGATTTCGGCACCTTCACCCGCCAGCAATACTTCGGTGGTGTTGCGGGAAGTACCGTTATGCAAGGTCATGCCATTCAGCAATACGTTGCTGTTGGCTTCCTGTCTCACATACATATTGCTGATACGCACGGTACTTGTATGCGTTTCTTCGAGCTCGTAAAGATCAAAGACAGCATTCTCACCTACGAATACTTCTATCACCTGGGTTGCCAGGAAATTCACGGCATCCATGGCATGGTCGCACACCAGCATGCGTGCCTGTGCGCCATCTTCCAATACAATCAATACCCGGCGGTTCACCAGGAAGTTCACGTCACCACGCAGGATGTTTACCAACTGAATGGGACGTTCCACTATTACATTCTTCGGCACATACAGCAGCACACCGTCTTGTGCAAAAGCGGTGTTGAATGCTGTCACTCCGTCTTTTGAAGTGTCTGCCAGTTTGCCATAATACCTCTTTACCAGTTCCGGTTGCTTCTCCGCCATCTCCTTCAAACTGCCGAAGATGACTCCTTCGGGCAGATGTGAAGCGGGTAGCGCTTTATTGTAAAAAGCATCATTCACTACAAAGTACAGGGAGGTACTCATATTGGGCACATCACATTTGAATACTTCATAGGGATTTACCGGAATATCCAGACGGTTCAGGTTCAACCCATAGTCCGGTTCAAAGAACTTGCTGACATCGGTATATTTATATTTCTCCTGTTTACGGGTAGGAAAGCCAAGCCGCTCAAAGTCGGCAAACGCAGTGGCACGAGGGGCATTCATCACCTCGGCACTGTGCTGGCATATCATCGCTTCCGTTTGGGAGAAAAGATCTATGTATTGTTGTTCTGCATTCATATTACATTTATATTTTATTTTTTAGACACGGATAACACGGATGACACGGATTCTTTATTTTCTTTCTGTAAACACTCTCTGTAATAGTTAGAGAACACCTTCCTGCTTATCTCTGGTTTTGGTCCAAAGTTTAGCAATAAACCAATCTCTATATTTGTTGCCTTCAGATAGTTTACTAATTGCAATTCATGTTCTTTTGATAGCCGACTGACTGCTTTCAGTTCTAATATAACAGAATCATAAACAATAATATCAGCTTCATAATAACCAACTATTTCATTCTTATAATAAACATTTATTTTCGGATGTGCAACACATGGGATATCACGTCTCAATAACTCCCTATATAATGCATTCTGGTATACATTCTCTATAAACCCATATCCGAGTTCATTGTACACATCATAAAATGCATTTATAATAGCACTCGTCTTATCAGCCTGTGTTAAACTCATAATATACTAATAAAGAATCTGCGTCATCCGTGTCATCCGCGTCTAAAAAATCAATTATTCTCCCAACTCCTTCTTAATCCAATCATACCCCTTCTCTTCCAGTTCCAGCGCCAATTCCGGTCCCGCCGTCTTCACGATACGACCTTTGTAAAGCACATGTACGACGTCAGGTTTGATATAATCCAGTAAGCGTTGGTAGTGGGTGATGACGATGGTACTGTTCTCCGGTGTTTTCAACTTGTTCACACCTTCGGCTACGATACGCAAGGCATCGATATCCAGCCCGGAATCCGTTTCATCCAGAATACTTAATTTCGGTTCCAGCATCGCCATCTGGAAGATTTCATTCCGCTTCTTCTCACCACCGGAGAAGCCCTCGTTCACCGAACGGTTAGCCAGTTTATTATCCAGTTCCACAATGGCACGCTTTTCACGCATCAACTTCAGGAACTCGCTTGCACTGAGAGCAGGCAGATGATTATATTTACGTTGCTCATTCACCGCTGCACGCATAAAGTTAACCATACTCACACCCGGAATTTCTACCGGATACTGGAAGCTGAGGAAGATACCCTCGTGACTACGGTCTTCCGGTGAAAAGTCCAGCAGGTTCTTACCGCAGAAAGTCACGCTTCCTTTCGTCACCTCAAAGGCAGGATTACCTACCAATACAGCCGAAAGAGTACTCTTTCCGGAACCGTTCGGTCCCATAATAGCATGCACCTCACCAGCTCTTACCGACAGGTTGATGCCTTTCAATATCTCTTTGCCATTTACACTGGCATGCAGGTCTTTTATCTCTAACATCTTTATATTTACTATTTGACTATTTACAATTTACTATTTAATGTCACTTCTCCACTATTCACTATTACTACCGACCTTTTACTTATCTACCATTCATCTGCCGATTGTGCAGTAAAATAGTAAATAGTAAATCGTCTAATAGTAAATCACCCTACGCTGCCTTCCAGCGAAATAGCCAACAACTTCTGAGCCTCTACCGCAAACTCCATAGGCAGCTTATTAAGCACTTCCTTAGCATAGCCGTTCACAATCAGCCCTACAGCATCCTCCGTAGAAATACCACGCTGGTTGCAATAGAAGATCTGGTCTTCATTGATCTTGCTGGTAGTCGCTTCATGCTCCACAACCGCCGTCTCATTATGGATATCCATATACGGGAAGGTATGCGCACCGCACTTGTCACCCAGCAACAAAGAGTCGCACTGACTATAGTTACGTGCATTATCCGCCTTTTGAGCTACACGCACCAAGCCCCGGTAAGAGTTCTCACTATGTCCGGCAGAAATACCCTTGCTGACAATGGTACTACTGGTATTCTTACCCAGATGAATCATCTTCGTACCCGTATCCGCCTGTTGGTAGTTGTTCGTCACCGCCACACTGTAGAATTCAGCCGAAGAGTTATCTCCCGTCAAAATACAGGAAGGGTATTTCCACGTAATAGCCGAACCTGTCTCCACTTGTGTCCAGGAGAGCTTACTGTTCGCACCTTTACAGTTACCACGTTTCGTAACAAAGTTATAAACACCGCCTTTACCTTCGGCATCACCCGGATACCAGTTCTGTACGGTGCTGTACTTCACTTCTGCACGTTCGTGCACCACAATCTCCACGATAGCGGCATGCAACTGGTTCTCATCGCGCATCGGAGCCGTACAACCTTCCAGATAGGAAACGTATGAATCATCATCCGCCACAATCAGCGTCCGCTCAAACTGACCTGTATTACGCGCATTGATACGGAAATACGTGGATAACTCCATCGGACAACGTACTCCTTTCGGGATATATACAAACGAACCGTCGGAGAATACCGCCGAGTTCAGCGCGGCAAAGAAGTTATCACGGTATCCCACTACGGAACCAAGATACTTCTGCACCAAATCCGGATGCTCACGTACAGCTTCACTGATGGAACAGAAAATAATTCCTTTCTCCATCAACGTTTCCTTAAACGTAGTTTTCACAGATACGGAGTCCATCACGGCATCCACCGCCATGCCACTCAGCGCCATCTGTTCTTCCAAGGGGATGCCCAGCTTATTGAAAGTTTTTATCAACTCAGGATCTACTTCATCCATGCTCTTAGGCGCATCTTTCTTCTTCGCCAACGGATCGGCATAGTAGGAAATAGCCTGATAATCTATCTCAGGAATACGGAGATGTGCCCATGTAGGCATCTCCATCGTCAACCAGTGACGATATGCTTTCAGACGGAACTCCAACAGCCATTCCGGCTCGTTCTTCTTCGCAGAGATCAGCCGTACAACATCTTCATTCAGCCCACGCTCAATGACTTCCGTATGCACGTCGGTGGTGAAGCCGTACTTGTACTTCTCTTGCGTCAGTTCCTTTACATATTTATTGGGTTCTTCGGGTTGCATTATTTAATTAAGTATATATTGTTCAGTAACTTCTTTTGCAGCCGGGAAAAACATTCCCGCGAACGACTCTATAGGATAATATAACACGGATTCCTCCTTCATTGTTCTATCAATCATCGTATTATCCGAGTCGATAAACTCGACAACACAGATCAGCAGGCTCACCAGCAGCAGAAACTTCAATGCGCCCAATCCGGCACCCAGCCAGCGATTCAGCCAACCGAGCGAGACTGCCTCCATCGCCTTCGTCAGCAAAGCCGCCACCAGCAGGAACAGCAATGGCACCACTACCCAGATAACAACAAACGCCAATATCTGGGCAAACGTCATGGAATCCGTTATCTTAGAAAAGACTCTCTCCGCTACCGACACATACAATGCTTTTGCAGCCAGCAATCCGACAATCAATCCGAGGATAGATGCCAATTGCTTGATGAAGCCTTTTATAAAACCGATGACCGCTCCCGCACCAATCACCACTAATAAGATGATATCTATTATTGTCATAACTATATCTAAAAAAAGACACGGATTACACGGATAAACACGGTTCTTCTTTTAAACCAATCCGTGAAATCCGTGTAATCCGTGTCTAAAAGATTATTTCGCTTACAGAGTCTGTTTTACTTCTATTTCTTCGTAAGATTCGATCATATCGCCTACCTTGATATCGTTGCAGTTCGTCAGGCTGATACCGCACTCGAAGTTGGTACCTACTTCCTTCACGTCGTCCTTGAAACGTTTCAAAGCATTGATAGAACCGGTAAAGATTACGATACCGTCGCGGATCAAACGGGCCTTGTCGCTGCGTTTCACCTTTCCGGTCTTCACTACCGCACCGGCTACGAGACCTACCTTGGTGATATTGAACACCTCGCGTACCTCGATGGTTGCAGTTACCTGTTCCTTCACCTGCGGTGCCAACATACCTTCCATGGCGGCCTTCACCTCTTCGATAGCGTCGTAGATTACCGAGTACTTGCGGATATCCACACCTTCGTTCTCCGCCAACTTCGCAGCGGCATTCGACGGACGTACCTGGAAGCCGATGATGATAGCATCCGAAGCAGCAGCCAATGAAACGTCGGACTCAGAAATAGCTCCAACACCCTTGTGGATTACATTCACCTGTACCTGTTCGGTAGACAGCTTGATCAGTGAGTCGCTCAATGCCTCAACAGAACCGTCCACGTCACCCTTAACGATAATGTTCAGTTCGTGGAAGTCACCCAGAGCCAGACGGCGGCCTACTTCATCCAGAGTCAACATCTTCTGAGTACGCAAGCCCTGTTCGCGTTGCAACTGTTCACGCTTGTTGGCGATTTCGCGCGCTTCCTGTTCCGTATCGATTACGTGGAACGTATCACCTGCGGCAGGTGCACCGTTCAATCCGAGGATCAATACCGGCTCAGACGGTCCGGCCTCTTTCAGACGCTGGTTGCGTTCGTTGAACATGGCTTTCACTTTACCGTAAGCCGTACCTGCCAGCACGATGTCGCCTACGCGCAACGTACCGTTTGAAACCAGCATGGTAGCTACATAACCACGTCCCTTGTCCAAAGAAGACTCGATGATGGAACCGGTAGCCTTACGGTTCGGGTTTGCCTTCAGGTCGAGCATTTCAGCTTCCAGCAACACCTTTTCCAAAAGATCGTTCACACCCAGCCCCTTCTTGGCTGAGATATCTTGTGACTGATACTTACCACCCCATTCTTCAACGAGGTAGTTCATCGCTGCCAGTTCCTCCTTAATCTTGTCGGCATTGGCAGTCGGTTTATCAATCTTGTTAATTGCGAATACGATAGGTACACCGGCAGCCATAGCATGGTTGATAGCTTCCTTCGTCTGCGGCATCACATTATCATCGGCAGCGACGATGATGATAACCACGTCCGTCACCTTCGCACCACGGGCACGCATAGCGGTAAATGCCTCGTGACCCGGAGTATCGAGGAACGTAATCTTACGTCCGTCTTCCAGCTTCACGTTGTAAGCACCGATGTGCTGCGTGATACCACCGGCCTCACCGGCAATAACGTTCGCCTTACGGATATAGTCGAGCAACGATGTCTTACCGTGGTCTACGTGACCCATGACGGTAACAATCGGTGCACGCGGTTCCAAATCTTCTTCGGCATCTTCTTCCTCGACAATGGCTTGTGCCACTTCCGCACTGACATACTCGGTTTTATATCCGAATTCTTCCGCCACCAGATTAATGGTTTCAGCATCCAGACGCTGGTTGATGGAAACCATGATACCGATGCTCATACAGGTAGCGATGACCTGTGTAACAGAAACATCCATCATGCTTGCCAACTCGTTGGCTGTCACAAATTCCGTGATCTTCAACACCTTGCTGTCCGCCATTTCACGGTCTTCCATTTCCTGCATACGGTTGGAAGCCATGTCGCGTTTGTCCTTACGGTATTTCGACGTCTTGCTCTTACCTTTGGAAGTGAGGCGTGCCAAAGTTTCTTTTACCTGCTTAGCTACATCTTCCTCCTTAACTTCCTGTTTGATAACCGGTTTCTTGAAACGGTCCTTGTTGTTGTTATTACGGTTGTTACGGTTTCCACCCGGATGATTATTACCACCACCGCCTTGACCGCCAGCACCTTGGGGTTTGCCACCGCCGCCGGGGCGGTTGTCACCTCCACGCTGGAAGTTGGACGCATTGTTGATATCTACTTTCTCCTTATTATTATTAATACGGAGACGTTTCTTCTTGTTGCCGTTAGGATCATTATCTTTCTCCTTACCATCCTTCACTTTATTGTCTTCGCGACGAATTTCCTTGATAATGGCCTCTTTCATCAGTTTCTTCTGATCCTGACGAATCTTCTCTTTCTCTTCACGTTCCTTACGTTTTTCCTCTTTGGTCTTCTTTTTGGGACGTGTAGACTGGTTCAACGTAGCCAGGTCAATCTGACCGATGATATTGATTTTGGAAACAAACTCCGGTTTATGAATTGTGAAGATTTCCTCTTCACCACTTTTTGCAGGTGCTTCTTCTGCCGCAACAGACTTCGGTTCTTCCTTGGCAGGTGCCGCAGGAGCAGGCGTTTCTTTTTTCATTTCTTCGTTATGGGGCACTGCCGGAGCAGGTGCCGTTTTTTCTTCCACAACCACTTTCGGTTCTTCTTTCACCACCGGCTCAGGCTTGGGAGCAGGAGCAGGTACCGGCTTAGGTTCTGGTTTGGATTCTGGCTTCGGTTCCGGTTTGACTTCCGGCTTAGGCTCCGGTTTAGGTTCGGGCCTGGGTTCCGGTTTAGGCTGCGGTTTGGGTTCTTCCTTCACCACAGGTGCGGTTTCTTCTACTTTCTTTTCTTCCACTTTCTCCACTACCGGTTTCCGGTTGTTCAGTTTATCCAAGTCTATTTTTCCGACAGGTTTAAACTTCGGACGCGCATCTTCGGGAATCACAGTCTTGATTTCCTCAACTTTCGCTTTCTCCGTAGTCTCCGCTTCGTAACCGTCAATAGATACCGACGCTTTGTTGCGGTCTTTGTTCTGTCGCTCCTGAATGAAACGTTCCGATTCAAGTCTAAGGTTCTTATCTGTACTGAACTCTTTCACGAGCAAAGCGTATTGCTCCTCGGTAATTTTCGTGTTGGGATTTGCCTCAACGGCAAAGCCTTTCTTCTGCAAGAACTCAACTACCGTTGAAATTCCTACATTCAAATCTCTTGTTACTTTATTTAACCTAATCGTCATACTAAAAAATTAATGAATAATGTGGAGAAAGAAGTTAGTGCAAACAGAAACAAACGTCAACAGACGCTTATTCGGCCTCAGGCTCAGGTTTTGTCTCAGCTTCAGTTTCTGTCTCAGGCTCTACCTCAGCTTCCGGCTCAAATTCAGGCTCCGGCTCGAACTCGGGTTCGCCTTCTTCAAACTCCGAACTTAAAATGCGTAATACCTCGTCCACCGTTTCTTCTTCCAAGTCAGTCTTCTCAATCAACATCTCACGCGGAGCGTTCAACACGGCTTTTGCGGTATCGATACCAATCGCTTTGATAGCATCAATCACCCAACCGTCGATTTCATCTCTGAACTCATCCAGATAGATATCTTCATCTTCAACGGCCTGATCCAACTCACGGAACACGTCAATGGTGTACTCGGTCAACATACTGGCAAGTTTGATATTCAAACCGCCTTTACCAATAGCCAGCGACACCTCTTCCGGTCTCAGGAAAACTTCTGCCTTACGCTCTTCTTCGTTCAGTCGGATAGAAGAAATCTTTGCGGGGCTAAGGGCGCGCTGAATAAACAACTGAATATTGTTCGTATAGTTGATTACGTCAATATTCTCGTTGCGCAACTCACGAACGATACCATGAATACGGCTACCCTTTACACCTACGCAGGCACCTACCGGGTCGATACGGTCGTCGTACGACTCAACGGCAATCTTGGCGCGCTCGCCGGGGATACGGGCAATCTTCTTAATGGTAATCAGTCCATCATTGATTTCGGGCACTTCCATCTCGAACAAACGCTGCAAGAATACAGGCGATGTACGTGAAAGGATGATTTTCGGGTTGTTGTTCTTGTTATCCACACGGGCAACCACAGCGCGTGCGGTTTCTCCTTTGCGATAGAAATCGCTCGGAATCTGTTCCGTCTTGGGCAACAGCAATTCGTTTCCTTCGTCATCCAGCAGCAGCATTTCCTTCTTCCATATCTGGTATACCTCTGCATTGATGATATTGCCTACCTTATCAATGTATTTATTATAGATACTGTCTTTTTCCAGTTCCAGAATCTTTGAGGCCAACGTCTGGCGCAGGTTCAGGATGGCGCGGCGACCGAAATTCGCGAAGATTACCTCATCCGTCACTTCTTCGCCTACTTCATAAGAAGCATCAATTTTCAGTGCTTCCGACAGTGCAATCTGCAAGTTCGGATTCTCCAAGTCTTCATCCGCCACCACTTCACGGTTACGCCATATTTCGAAGTCACCCTTGTCCGGGTTCACGATTACGTCGTAATTTTCATCGGTACCGAACATCTTCGCAATCACACTACGGAACGACTCTTCGAGTACGCTCACCATCGTGGTTCTATCGATATTTTTCAGTTCCTTAAATTCCGAAAATGTATCTATCAAGCTGACAGTTTCTACTTTTTTGGCCATAGTCTTATTTAAAACTGATTAAGTATTTAGTATATTTTATTTCATCATACGCAAAGGTTTCGTCCTCTTGCACCAACTGGGGGCGCTTGACTCCTTCGGGTTTTACTTTCTTCTCAATGGTTACGGTGAAATGCTGTTCGTCGGCGTCCTTGAGCACGCCGCACAACTTGCGTCCATCTTTTTTCAGCACTTCCACTTCTTTTCCGACGTGGTTACGATACTGTTGCAACACTTTAAACGGCTGTCCGATACCGGCAGAACCTACCTCCAACTCATAATCATCCTCTTCACGGTTCAACTTGGATTCGATGTATCGGCTCAGTTCCACACAATCCTCAATCCAAACACCTTCTTTGTGGTCAATTTCCACCACAATCTTATCGTCCGGGCTGATAGTCACTTCCACCAGGAAGTACTCTTTTCCGTCCAGCCACTCGTCAACAATTTGACAAACAGTTTTCTTTTCTATCATTGATTAACTATATAAGAACAAAAAAAGGAGCTCAATTGCCCCTCCACCTTTCATCCATTGCGGTTGCAAAGATATAAATAATCTGTTCGACTACAAAATATTAGAGAAAAAAAGAATCATTTAACGCTCTTGAAGAGAGAAAGTAGCATAAATGACTTCTGTAAAACGGCTTCGGAGGTGTAATTATGCATTTGACATTTTGTATTTTATGCATCACGAGAATGGCGTATTTACGTGTAGCGGGCGGCGTAAACGGAAATACGGAAGTAAAAAACCGTATCTGGCAGATAAATAAAGGAATACATAAATACGAACAACTCTAAAAAAAGAAATATATTCCGCTGGAGGACGAAATAGTGTTGGTTCATGAAGGAAATAGAGATGGGAAGTGTCGGATATAGAGATGGAAGGCATTACATATATAGATCGGAAGCATTAGATATATAGATTGGAGGCGTTACATATATAGATTGGGCATATCAGATAGTTAGTTATTTTGCATAAACATGGGGGAACTGGGAATTATTATTCAGATTCATGCATTTATATTCTTTTATGCAATAGAAAGGAAATCTATTTTCACCTTTTTACGAAACGAGAAGGACAGCAATACGGATGTTTTACTGTCTTTTTGATAAAGGGGAAGGGCGACAGGGTTACTTTATGTATGTGGGTGTATCAAAATACACCACAGATTACACGAATTGACACAGATCATCTATCTTGATAATCAATTATTTTATTTTAATCTGCGTCAATCCGTGTAATCTGTGGTGTGTTTCGGCACCTTCCGGAAAAATCTTATTTATTCGGCGTATTCCACTTCTTCGTATCCGTGCAGGTGATATTCAGCGTCTGATTACCTGTCTGGATGCGAAAATCACCTTTCTCCAATATCCATTTGCCGTCATAGCCAACGAAAGCAAGGTCGGAGCCTTTCACTTTCAGGGTAACGGTTTTGGTTTCACCCGGTCTCAATTCCACCTTCTCGAAAGCACGCAGACGGCGCACATCAGGCGTGAGTGAAGCTATCAGGTCGCTGCTGAACAACAGGACGCTTTCTTTGCCTATACGGTTTCCAGTGTTCTTCACGTCCACAGTAAAGGTCAGCACATCATCGGCAGTGAAACTCGTTTTGTCCGCCTTGAGATTACTGTAAGCATAAGTAGTATAGCTCAATCCGTAACCGAATGCCCACTGTACGGACATCACGGCATCATAATCATAAGCGCCCTGCATCTTTTCGAGGTCTTCACAAGGTTTATAGTCATAGGTAAACAGTGAATTGATATCTCTCGGATAAGTATAAGGCATCTTTCCGCTGAAGTTGGCGTCGCCGGATACAAGGTTTGCAAGAGCGTCGCCACCGTAATTGCCCGGGAGCATCGTGTTGATCACCGCTTTTGCCAACGGTTCTATTTCGCTGACGATGCGCGGACGTCCCTCGTTCAGCACAAGCACAACCGGTTTACCGGTGGCAGCCAGTGCTTTCACCAAGTCGAGCTGATTTTTGGAGAGGAAGAGGTTGTTCAGGTTACCCGGAGTTTCACAGTAGGAATTCTCTCCGATACAGGCAATGATATAATCCGCATGGACGGCGGCAGCCAAGGCTTTATCTATTTCGGGAGCGTTTTCTTCCCACCAGGCACCACCTTTCTTATAAGTAACGCCCGGCTCATAGATAATATTGGAAGCACCGAACTTGTTGGTGAACGACTCAAGGATGGTGTTATAATCGGCCGCGCAATCATCAGCCTTGTCGCCTTGCCAGGAGTAAGACCAGCCGCCGTTAAGCGTGCGCATGGAGTTGGCATTAGGGCCGGTTATCAACAGTTTCTTACCGGAAGCCAACGGCAGGATGCCATCTGCATTCTTCAGCAGCACCAAAGACTCTTCGGCAGCCTGCAAAGCCGCAGCAGCATGTTCCTTACCACCGAACAAAGGAAATTCCTTATGATTGTAAGCAGGGGTATCGAACAATCCCAACCGGTATTTCATGCGCAACACACGGCGTACGGCATCGTCAATACGGCTCATAGGCACTTCGCCTTCTTCCACCAGCTCTTTCAGATAGGTACAGAAACTCCATTCGTAGGGGACCATAGACATATCGATACCGGCATTGATGGCGATTTTGATGGCTTCCTTCTTGCTTCCGGCAATCTTGTCACGGGTATAGAGGTTATTGATATCCGCCCAGTCGGTCACGATCAGGCCATCCCAGTTCAGGTCTTCTTTCAGCCACTGCGTCAGCAATTCGTAGTTGGCGTGGAAAGGAAGTCCGTTGTTCATGGCAGAGTTTACCATAACGGACAGGGCACCGGCCTTGATACCCTCGACGAACGGTGCAAAATGCTTTTCACGCATATCCTGCACAGTAATAGATGAAGGAGTACGGTCCTTGCCCGACACCGGAACGCCATAGCCCATATAGTGCTTGAGGCAAGCGGCCACGTGTTGTTTTCCTATCTTATTGGGGTCTTCTCCCTGGAAACCGAGGACGGACTCGCGTCCCATTTCTGCATTTACATAGCAATCTTCGCCATAGTTTTCCCAATGGCGGGGCCAGCGGGCGTCACGCGCCAGGTCGAGAACGGGAGCATACGTCCAGGGGATACTTCCGGCCTTGGTCTCATAAGCGGAGATGCGCGAACCTTCACGCACCAGTCCGCGGTTGAAGGTAGCTGCCATATTGATGCCTTGCGGGAAGAATGTTCCGCCCAACGTATAAGTGGTTCCATGTATCTGGTCTACGCCATAGATGCAGGGAATACCCATCACTTTCATTGATTTATCTTGTATCTTCCGGATGATTTCCTCCCACTTCTCCTTGGATTGGGCAACACCCTGGGGGACATTCAGAATAGAGCCTACTTTATACTTACCGATAACGGTGTCCAGCAGGGCATCGTCTACCTGAAAATCTTTAGAGGAATGATCGCGCTTCGTAATCACGTCGATGGTAAGTTCCGTCATCTGACCTATCTTTTCTTCAAGGGTCATCTTCTTGAGCAGAGCCTCTACTTCCTTCTCTATTTTCTCGTCTCTGGGGATGGCGGGAGCTACGGAAGTCTGCGCCATAGTGGTTAACACAAGCCCGGACAGGGCTAAGGATAAGATTAATTTTCTATTCATGGTTTTGAATTTGGTTATTATGCGTGCAAAGATAACAACATCCTGCTATACCGAAGGGTACGGCAGGATGTATTTGCGGAAGACTTTACTTGAAAAGCAATGGAATAAACTCGCTCAGATAAATACGCCAGTTCTTCCAGATATGTCCTTCACCGGTTTCGTAATAAGTATATTTATACCCGTTCTCATCCAACAGTTTCCGGTAATCCTCATTCGCCTTATAAAGAAAATCGGTTTTTCCGATAGCTATCCAGTAGAGAGACGGTTTCTTGGCAAACTGTATTTTCAGCTTGCCTTCCATATCTTCATATACCGGAGAGGAAACATCCTTATTCGGCAGGATGGCGGCAGAGAACAAACCGACATAATCAAACATATCGGGATATTGCTTGGATATGTGCAGGGAGTGGAAACCACCCATAGACAATCCGGCAATGGCACGCCCGGACTTACTCTTAAGGGTACGATAGTTCTTATCAACGAATTTCACCACATCGGGAAACGCCTGTTCGAAAGAGCCGTCCATCGTTTTGGGCAATTGCATTGTAGGAGGCTTCATGCCGAGGGAAGACTCACCCGGAGCGGCTTCCTGTGAGGCATTGCCATTCGTCATCACCACAATCATGGGCTTCGCCTTACCTTGTGCAATCAGATTGTCCAGTATCTGCGAAGTACGGCCGAGGGAAATCCAGGCTTCTTCATCACCACCCATGCCGTGGAGAAGATAGAACACCGGGTAGCGTTTGCCACTGGTTTCATAACCGGCAGGAGTGTAGACAGTCATGCGGCGCTCCATGCCAAGTGCCGGACTGTTGTACCAGATGCGGGACACCGTGCCATGAGGTACCTGATTGACCTTATACAAATCGGCACGCTCACCACCGATGATAAATACATTGGTAAGAGTGGCCACGTCACGTATCAGATAGACATTGGCGGGGTCATTCATGCGAAGCCCGTCTACTATAAAAGAGTAACTGTAAAGTTCCGGTTGCAATGGTTCGGGGGTAGTGTATTCCCATACGCCATCCTTACCTTCGGTCATATCTACAACTCCCGGGATTTCATATTCCCCATTCGGAATCTTTACTTTCTGCTTTGGCAGGAAATCACCCGTGATTTGTACTTTCACCGCTTTCGGAGCCTTCAGCCGGAAAAGAACTATGTTATTATCATAAATTTCGGGAGATACGAGTGGACCGATTCCCCAAAGGGCTTCCTGTGCAAAGGTTGCCACACACATCAGCAGGACAGCGGCTAAAATTGTGAGTCTTTTCATAATGGCAATTTTGTTGAAGGTATGATGGATGTTATTTCTTCACCGCTTTGTCCGGACAATGTTCGCGGATATAATTTATAATCAGGAAGCAGGCGGGTTCAAGCACCGTGCCGTGATTGAATCCCTGCAATTCATACAAAGTGACTTGTTTATTACCGATATTCTTCGATACGGAAGCAAACAGGGCATTCTCTTCCCAACGGTCGGCCATTTCCAGATTGCGGTCTCCGGTAATCAATACAACAGGAGCAGTATTCTTACGCACGCGGTTCACCGGAGCGTATTCGTCAATAATAGGAATGCCATTCGGCAGCCCGCGTTCTTTGCGGATAGTGAAATGAGTAACCGTCTGTCCGCTGACCGGAAGATAGGCCGCCACCTTATCGGCGTCTGCGCCATAGGCTTCCAAATATTTCTTATCCATAGCCAGTATCAGTGAAAGGTAACCTCCGGCGGAATGACCGGAAACAAAAATTTTATCCTTATTGCCGCCATATTCTTCGATATGATTGAACGTCCACGCCACGGCAGCCGCAGCATCTTCAATATAAGCAGGATTCTTGGCTTTAGGACTCAGACGATAGTTCACCGCCACAACAGCAAATCCTCTATTCATCAGTTCCCGGGGAATGTGTTTATTGCCTCCTTCCAATCCACCACCATGAAACCAGACGATAGTCGGGAAATCTTTCTTGCCTGCCGGATAGTAGACATCCAGTTTGCAGCGTTCTTTCCGGTAAGCATCCGCTTCCGTGTCAGGGATATAGGACAAGTCTTTTTTCGTTTCATACACTTCCTGCGCGTGCAGGGTAAACATGCAGAATAATAGTAACAGAAAGGTTACTTTTCGTTTCATGGCATATTCATTTAAAGGTTTTCAGCTGCAATATTAGGCAAATAAATTCAAAGAGCAGCTTCTTAATTGTTGAAAAGATTGTCTGTACGTTCAAAATCAGTCATTTTTCTCATTCTTCATATCCGACCATCTTTCTTAATGATGCCAACAACCTTTCCATTTTGTCTAACTGTTTATAAAAGGAAAAGAACTCATTTTGTTTATTCAGAACTTATATGACTTACATCAACAGAAAAAACATTTTCAGGTTCGATTCTAGGCTCCAGGTCGTCAGAAAATGAAGGTTGTTGACGACCACCTACGACATAAAGTTTTCCGTCAGCATAGAACAATCCGGAACTCTCCGAACCGTCCGTAAAATAATAGGCATTCACAGTATTCGTTCTGATATTATATATCTGCAAGTTCATATTTTCATAAATATAAATCAGATTTCCATTGGTTGTAACTCCCGGGCAACAGACTCCTTCCTTTAAATTACATAAGTCGTTCCAGGCACCTGTCTCCAAATCATAACTTCTGACTTTCCACATTGAAGTCGTGTATTGACCACCAAAGAAATAAGCAATATGTCCCACCAAAACACATCTCATAAAATCTCTTCTTTCTTTTGGAATAACAATTCTGGCATCATACCAAATACCTGTTTTAAAATCAAGTATATGTATATTATCAGAGTACACGTTCTTTTTTATGGTGCCACCCATCATATACAGACAATCATCATAAATGAATGTAGCTGGATCTACCGCCTGATGAGGATTCACCCAATCCACATACAGAGTATCTCTATCCGAATCATAAATTTCAATCTGAGGTGCCGTATATTCCAATCTACGGTTGGTGGATAAATACTTTCCCCCCACGATGAATACCTTTCCTTTATAATAATGCGCTCTATGCCCATTACGTCGGGCAAACTTTTGCAGACTTTCTGTCCAAGTATTTGTAGCAACGTCATAAACATACATTTTATCAGAAAGACTACTGCCGGGTACCAGAGTCTTTTCATTTCCTGATATGATATATATCTTGCCATTTTGGATGAAGGAGCCAGAAGAGACAACAGCTACAGGCAAATCCTTCAAAGGTTCATAATTGAGAAAGATGCGTCCTCGTTCTCCCTTCACACTCACTTCCGGCAATTGCTGAGAATAAGTATACATTGTCACGCGATAGGCCGAATATCTCAAATCCTTAAGGGTAAGTTTAAGAGAAAGATATCCCACATACGAGAAAATAATCGTATCACTTCCTGCAATATTCTCCATATCCTCAATATTGAAATGCCCATTTTCATCAGTCACACCTATTCCTACAGAATCTTTTTGCAGGTATATATTTACGCCGGATAAGGGGCTATTATCTTTCCCGTCTATAACATACCCCTGTGATTGAGATTCCATCGGCAGGGAACAAGTCATTATAAGAAATAAAAATATGATTATCTTCATATATAAATATTTAACATTAAATTAAAAGGGAGAAAAGAGAAACATTCTTTCTCCCAATAATCAAGCAATTAAATTTGACTAATATACTGGCTAATTAATTGCTCATTGGCAGCAATAATTTCCTTGTTTTGTTTCATATACTTCTGTAAACTCTCCCGATAATCCTGCTCATTACATTTCACCTTCTTTTTGTTATAAAAATAAACTTCTGATAGTTATCCAATGCCATATCATATCTTTCTTGATCATCATTTATTCGTCCGACATATTCTTGTATCCAAGCCTGCAATTTATATTCTTTTGTACCTTCCAGCCTTTCTTGTGCTTCTAAATAGGCTTGCATGGCCTTTCATTATCTCCTTGTAAAGCAATTACTTTACCATAATAGAATAAAACCTTCCCCCCTCTTACCTTATCATCACTATCCTGATAATAATCTACCGCCAGCTTTATTAAAGAATCAGATTGTAAACTATCCAAACAGTTTTTATCACGTGCCTGAGTCAATAGTAAAGCATAATCAGCACATTCCTTTCCTTGAAGTTTTTCCGATTGTGGTATTTGATTTAAAAGCAATAATGCACTATCAGGACATGTTTCCATATACTTCTCTACCCTATCAAAAATTTCAGATGCATCTTTTGTTCTTCATATCTTATCAGCAAAAAGACTGTTTATTCATAGCATTCAGAACAGAGTTCTCATTCCTGACAACCAAAGATACGAATATGTAGTTTAATAACATACAAAAACAAGGGAAAAAGTACTCAATCATATAAAATAATTACCACCATTTCTAAAGCGAAATATTATCCACTCCAAGGCTACACCCTTTCCCTAAAAGGGCTACACCTTTTATCGGAAAGGGTGTAGCCATTCCAACCAAAAGGTGTAGCCCTAGCAAAAAGGCCTTGTAGCTATCTGTAGATAGGATAGTAATTACACATTTGCCCAATGATGAGTGCATTCATCAGATACAAAACTCTTAAAATATTACCTAATATAGGGTTTATTCATTACATTTGTACCATTCTTAAAACTTTATCCTTATGGCACACCACTTGAATACCAACAAACAGTTTATGATAGGCAATGGCATCCTGGCTTTTGCAGTTATCTTCATAGTCGTTATCTTCATCTATATGAGCCTACGCCTGCAAAAACAAAAAGACGAAGACCGCAACTTCATCGAGACATATACCATTACGTTAACGAAAGGATTTACCGGAGACTCCCTATCGATCCTGATAAACGACAGTGTACTGGTAAATAAAAAAATCACAGAAGAGCCGTTCAGTATGGATGTAAAGCGTTTTGCGGAACAGAGCGCATTGCTGATTGTGGATAATGCAACGGAACAACTCTCTTTATTCGAACTGAGCGAGAAAGGTGGTAATTATCGGTTTGAAAAAGAAAATGGCGAGGTGAAACAACTGTCTCAAAAATAAGACAGGCGGTTGATTCAAAACGGTACAGAAATGAATTATTTCACCACAGATTACACAGATTAGCACAGATTTAGTTTATTAATAATCAGAGACATCTTTCCTAATCTGTGTAAATCTGTGTAATCTGTGGTGCATCATAACCGCTCAAAAAGCAATGAAACAATCAATGCCACTATTTCACCTGAAAATAAAACTTATGCTTCAATGATTTTCCCGGCATCCTGAATGTCAGCTCCACAAAGTTTTCTTCATCTTCCAAACAGTCTTCACTACTATAAGTTATCAGAATATCTTCGCCACGCGGCACAGCTTTCAATTGGGAAGCGCAGTTGGACGTCAGTTTCGGCATGGCAGCTGTCGTAATCTTCTTTCCTTTTATAAATAAGGAAACCACATACGCACCTTTTCCGTTCTCTTTTCCTTCGGCAGTGATAAATCCAGGCAGTTTCTTGTAATTCAGAACTACACCTTCCGCCCATTCCCGACGAGTCTTATCAAAGAAATACTCCACAGCAGGACGCATCTTAGTAATGCACTGATCTATCTCTTCCACGGAAGATATATCGGAAATATGCTCTTCCAGACCCTTTACCAAATCTTCCATCGCACGGTCCTGCTCTTCAAACTGACGTACTAATGCCTTATGTTCACTCTCAGGAAAGGGATAGCGTATGGCATAAACATAAGTAATCTTACCGGATTTCTTGTCACGGCGTTTCTCCCAATAGGAACCGTCTACTTTAGAAAGCGAAATACCTTTGATAAAAGGCAAAGAAGCCGCACGGGTAGAACCT
This sequence comes from Bacteroides stercorirosoris, assembly GCF_900142015.1. Taxonomy (GTDB): domain Bacteria; phylum Bacteroidota; class Bacteroidia; order Bacteroidales; family Bacteroidaceae; genus Bacteroides; species Bacteroides stercorirosoris. The sequence continues at coordinate 164,788 of NZ_FQZN01000006.1, read as the reverse complement.
TCCGCCAGATATTGATCCACAAATTCCGTGATACGGTCACCGTTACCGGAAGTTTGCTTCACTACGTGAGAATCCGAAAACTCGATATTCTGCGCAACGGCCTGGATAATCTGCCGCTTTACGCTTTCCATACATTGCTGGCGAGCCTCTTCCATAGAAGCCGTCTCAGCAGAAGCTACAATGTAACCGGACTCTGCCGACTCATACCATGCAGGAGCCCTTTTGTCACTCTTCTCAATCACCTTATATGCCTGAGCAAACAAGGAAACTGTTCCCATACAGAAAAGCAAGGCTACCGTCAGCCCTATTCTTTTTATCTTCATAAGCGATTCTCCTTTCCTTATTTCCACACAACGGGCAGATTGTGAATAATCACCTTACAATTATCTACCGTAATTTCCACATACGAAAGAGTAGTACAAGGCGAATTAACACCCTTGATTTCAAACACTTTTCCAATTTTTATTCCCTTCGGCATCTTATTGCCGTAAGTCCAGGACGTACAACCATTTGTCTCCACCTGAGAAAAATTAGTAAATGTCGCACCATTCGGATCGATGGCTGAAGTCATGCGGATAGTCGCACTGTTGTTCGTCACTCCTGTGTTGGTGAAACGGGCATAAATGCGGATGGACTCAGCCGTCTCATTACCTTCGCAAGACACAAGTTCAAAAGAGAGGTCATTGCAAGATACTGAAATCTTACACTCCGGCAGAGGAGTAGTTTCCGGCTGTGGCACTACGGATTCAGGTTCAGCCTCAGCCACAGGTTCTTCCGACACAGGCTGCACTTCCGGTGCAGGCTCTTGCGGAACCACTTCCGGAACATCGGGAGTTTCTTCCGGCTTATTTTTACCTATCTTCTCAAGCAAGGTAATTACCTCATCATAGCAAGGTGCCGTTGCAGGAACAGCTGACAAGTAATCCGCCGCTTCTTCCATTCTGCCCGCTGCCACCAAGGCTTGCGCTTTCTTCAGAATAACGGAACAATTCTGGTCGTAAAATTCTGCAATACGTTTACGTGTAGTACGAATGAAACGGACAAAGGCCGGGTCTGTCACTTTAATGCTGGAAATGAGTGAAGCAATGGCATCCTCTTTACTTCCGGTAGCATCACCCTGCACTTCTATCACCGACGTTCCGTAAACGCTGTCATCATATTTGTTACGCGCCGTCAACGAAAATTCACCTGTAACCAACGTCACATCACGCAGCAATCCTTCTGTTTTCTTTGTTTCTCCAAGCACCAGTTCCGGCTGGATGACAAAGGCATTGTACACCGAAGCCGCTCCGGCATTATTGCGCGCAATGATTTGCTCCACTTTCAGTTTCAACGCATCTATTGTTTTCTGACTCAATCCTTGCTGTGCAGGCGTACCCGCTACAAAATGGATAGTCTCTTGCGCCGCCGCTCCCAACGAAACAACGAACAATAAAGCCCACAGAATTATATTCTTCTTCATACAGTGCTGATTTATTTGATGGTTACAGTCAACCCTTGCCCCATTGTAACTACAGAGGCAACATATTCTCCCCCTAATTTTTCATCAAGGAAGTTCTTCAGTTCGGTACTGAAGCGGGAAATGGTATAAGCACGTCCCTGTCCTTCATCCCAAATAGGCACTTGAACAGACATATCAATCACCTTGTCATTGCTACGGCTCATATCGTAAACCCCATTCAGCGCATGAGTCTGCAACCAGTCTTCCAGTACCGGTTTAAAACTTGCACTTCCATCGGGCAACGGCTGGTCGAAGTCCCAGTCGGTAACGGATTTTGCCAGAACCATCTGGATAGCCATCTCGCGTCCGTTCTTCACAATGTCATTGAAAGAAGCCTGCAATTTGGTGAAGAATTCATCTTTCACCTTTTTGAGAGCATAATCCGTCAGTTTGATGGTATCTGTAGTGACAAATTTACCACTCTGGAAAGTAGCGCTTGCCAGGTTACCCGCAGTCTGGAATTCGGTTGCCGTCAGTTCCAGCGACACTTCACTCTGGCGTCTGGCGTCGGTGGTAGTCATTACTTTGGCTGTCACAATGATGTCCGCACCCATGTTCTGTATCATCTTTGTCACGGCATCGGACTGGGAACCGGCTGTCAGCACATCGTTTCGTTTCGCACGCTTCAGTTGAGCGAGAAAGTCTTTCGTCTTATATCCACGTGAACTGAATTCACTGGTCATTTTACTTACGGCATAACTCAGCATCTGGTTATGGTCGAGCACAACCCGCACGTCTTCGTTTTCCCTGGTATAAGGAACCACCGCCACTGTAGGCAAACTTACCTGACTATTGGGAGTTCCCACCGCCATTCCGAGATTAGTCTGAACTTTATTCCGGTTCAAGTCTTTCTGCAAAGCATCGAACAAGATGGTCATCTCCACCGTGCAACGATATTGTTTGTCTTGCTTCTCCGGCCCTTCCGTAATGGTATAGTCTCTCACGAATATCGAGTAACGATTCTCATCGAAGAAGCGGCGGTCATAATCGGGTTTCGTAGTCGAAATCATCGGATTGCCTTTATTTACACCCTCCACTCCTGTATAGAACAAGGTATAGAAAGCAGACTTCAATGCCATATTCGCCGCTTCCTTCTTCTTCTCACTGATGCCCAAGGCGCGCACCGTCAAAGTATTTCCCTGCTGTTGCAGGAAAACGACTTCACTGGAATAGTTCTGTCCACAGAGCACAGCGGACAAAAATATCCCCAAAAGAAACATAAAACAATGCTTCATCATAGTTGTATTTTTAGATTAGTTGAAAATTCCGCCCATCAACGTCTGCTCGCGGGAAATAATCTTTATCGGTTGCTCGTCGCGGATAGCTTTCATAATTTCCTCGCCACCCTTCTGAACCTTGCACAAAGAAATATCATCACCTTCAACAGCCTTCACGGTCAGACGTCCGATTTCTTTCTTGGCTTCGCGTCCGGCAACCTCACGTATGGCATAAACCGTAAATTTCTGGGCTTCCTTCACACCGTTCATAGAACCGAGATTGATATAAACTTCCTCTGCCTTACCCTTCTTCTCACTGTTCACTTCAAGAATAGTTCCTTCCATTTTAAAGTATTCGTCCACAAAGTCACGCATACTGTACACTGCACTCTTGATGGTATTGGCAATCGCTTCTTCCTTATTGGCTCCCGTACCTCCGGTCAAGCCGCTATGCTGGAATGTTTTCGTACCTATCAGCGTACCATTCTTTGCATTAACCACTTTAAGCGTATAAGAAACGGAACCATCATAATAACCTTTTCCATCTCTTGTCTTATAGGCAGCGGTCATCGAAGATACTTGTCCGGTCACGATAAACTGAGCACCTAATTGTTCCATCACAGCAAGACGGTCCATTTCATTATCATCTCCCGAGGAAATATTAGCGGATGAACGGCGTTGCGACTCGATGCGCAAAGCGTCCTGCGCATCCACATCAATCAAAATTACACGTTCCATCTTCTGTATACCTTCGATTACCGTATTACGCAACCCTTCAACCCATGAAAACGGTGAATCGTTGGAGCGTTTAAAATAGTCGATAAACACTGTCGGCTTTCCTTTCGGTTCATCAAAATTCTGGCTATAACCTGCAAGTGAGCATACCACACAGAACACTAAGAGTACGATCTTTCTCATAAACATCTGATTTTATAATTTAAACTATTGACTTATATCCCGTTTAATTTTTCAAATTTAAACATTTGTTATCAAACAGCAATAACGTTCACGTTTATTAACTCAAAAAGAAAAGACAATCACGGAAAACAGTGACAAGAAAGTAGATAGCAAATGGCAGATAGGGAATAAATAAAGAAAGAATAAACAAGATACGCTTGTTCCGGCCGACATTAGAAATCAGTACGATATTGCCTTAGTTCTTTTCGCAAGAGCTGGGATTTACCTTCCGTCAGTTCGTCAAGAAGAGCCCAGAAACGTTCTCCATGATTCATCTCACGGGTATGAGTCAGTTCGTGCAGCAGCACATAGTCTATCAGATGCTTCGGAAGCAACATGAGGTAATAGGAAAGATTTATGTTCCGGCGTGCCGAACAACTGCCCCAACGGCCGTTACTGGAATTGATTTTCACACACTGATAAGGCAGATTATGTTTCTGTGAAAGCATATACAACCGGGGCGGAAGAATAATTTTTGCATTACGCCGCAATGCTTCTTCTATGACTTTGCGCAGCCACGCTTGCAATGCAGGATCGGTAAAGTCGGCGTCCGGCGGGCAGATGATTTGCATCTCGCCCAGTTCGGAACGCGAAAGGAAACGCTCCCGCTGTCCGCTCACAAGGCTCAGTTTGAAGAATTCCGTATCAATCCGGTAGTTCAAATCAATCAGAGGCCGGGTATATTTTTGCCGGGCCACCCTCAAGCGGGGACGTAACTCTTCTATTGCATTTTTCACCTCGGTAAGCGTGGTTCCGGGTGGAACGGTCACGTAAATAGCATCTTCCCGCGTACGAAAAGTCAGACGACGCGCACGGACATTAACCCGAATCAACAGGCGTCCCAGTTCCTTATCTTCCAATACATTTTCCAAAGCAATAAAACCTCCCGATGAATAAACGGACAAATGAACAAAATATCGCCCGAATATACAAATGATTGTGTACCCAAAAACGGACAAGTGTCCGAAAATGAACACTTACAGAAAAAGAGCAAGAGCTAATTATCAGTATTTTACACTTTTGGCACACATATTGACTTAAAATATGCAACCGGACGTCATTAAAAAAAGTTTCTGAAAAAAGAAGAAACAGCGTGCAACTTTTTTTAAGTAACATACGTCTAACATATAAACAGGAATAATATTAATGAATAATCATAAAACAAAAGAAGTTATGAAAAAGTTAGCAACTCTTATCACATGCATCTGTCTAATCATGAGTACAACAGCATGTTCGCAAAGCAAGAACTACAGTTCAGGAAACTGGGGCAGTAAGAAAGTAGTAGCCAGTAATAACTATGTAACCAAAGACATCAAGGTAGACAATTTCAAAAAACTTAGTGTAGCCGGAAGTCCCGATGTTATATTTACCCAAAAGTCAGGACGTCCCGAAGTAGAGGTTTACACTTCAGATAACATTGTAGATTTGCTGGATATCAAAGTTAAGGATAATACATTATATATAGGTTTCAAGAAAGATGTCAACGTTTCTTATAAGAAACTTGAAGTACGCGTATCTGCCGAAACTCTGAATGGTATTTCCGTCGCCGGTTCGGGAGACATCTTCCTGAAGAACGGGCTCCAGATCAATGATGACCTGACTATCAATGTGGCCGGTTCGGGTGATATCAAGGGCAGCAACATCAAATGTAATGACATGAAGGTATCCGTTGCAGGATCAGGTGACATCAAGTCTGATAATATTACTTGCAATAACCTGAAAATATCTGTTGCAGGATCGGGCGACATGGTATTGAACAGTGTAACCGCCATAGATACGAATGCAAGCATCGCCGGTTCAGGTTCGGCAACCATAAGCGGAACCACCCAGACTGCTTCTTACAGCGTTGCCGGTTCGGGTGACCTCTTTACCGAAAGCTACGAAGCCAAACGCGTAAATGCAAGTGTAGCCGGTTCGGGCAGCATCAAATGCTTCGCCACCGAGTTCTTGAAAGTACGCACCAGCGGTAGTGGCAAAGTAGGCTACAAAGGTAATCCGGAACTGGATTATCCGAAGAAGAGCCTGTATAAACTTTAAAATTCTCTCTTAGATTATTATAGGAAGGATAGTTTAACACACTATGAAGCGAAGGGTTTCCGTGAGGAAACCCTTCGTTGTATCACAGATTGATCATCAGATACTATTTTTATCTTGCAGTTCTTTCATTTCTCTTCAACTGCCTTGTTTATCGGCTTTCCGACTAAAAGAATCTTCTGAAAGAACATTTTTTTGCTTTCAGCCAGCCCCCTTCGATTGATCTAAAAATAGAACAAACCAACGGATTGACAAGATGAGCAAGGAGAACAATCAGGATGGCCTATTGAGCCTGTAGGATTCACTGCACGCATAAGTTAAAGCTGAGTAAGTTCTGATTACACAATCACGCCATATTTATGTTCGAGAAATGCTTTCAGATCCCCCAGTAAATCTGCTGACAGTTCTATTTGTTCGCCCTTCAACATTTCAAAAGGAAGATAAGTTCTACCTTTAAGTGTTAACAAAAAGGTTAGTGGAGAAACATGTTGCTCCATGCAATAATGATGAAGAAATGAGACACACCAGAAAAATAGGGAAACCTCACGGCCTCCCTATTCGCATTGTTAACTTTAATATTAAATGCAGAGTATATCTCCATTCAATGCCTTTATACCTTGGCAGAGGCCTCATGCCTCAGCCTTAGCGAATGACTTTCAATCCTTTCATCTCCGTTTTATCAGCTTCTTTTATGCTGATGGCAACGCCACCGCTTGCGGCCAGTTTCTGTTTCAGTACACTTTTAGGTGTCACTATTACCTTACGGATTTGATAGCTTTGGGGATTGGTGTCCCAATCAGCATCCTTGCCATCTTCGTATATGGTAGCAATATATTGTTTTCCTTCCGGAAGCCAGGAGAAAGGAATCGTTGCCGTACGCCTGTTCTCATCGGTAATTCCGCCAACAAACCATTCGTTCTTGCCTTTTGCCTTACGGGCTACAGTGATGTAGTCTCCCGGTTCGGCTTCCAAATACCAACTGTTATCCCAATCTACCGCCACATCTTCAATAAAACGGAAAGCATCGGGGAAGCGGGCATAGTTGGACGGCAGGTCGGCTACCATCTGGATAGGAGAAGGCATGGTCATGTAGAGTGCCATTTGCTTCACCAAAGTGGTATGCACGCGTTCGTTGGGTTTCTCACCATTATAATAAGACAATCTTGTCTCGAAGATGCCGGGGGTGTAATCCATCGGTCCACCTTTCAGACGGGTGAAAGGAAGAATACAGGTATGGTCGGGATCGTTACCTCCCATTGTTTCGAACTCTCCGCCACGGGCAGACTCCTGAGCCAGCCAGTTGGGATAAGTGCGGCATAAGCCGGTAGGACGTACCGCTTCGTGACTGTTGACCATAACCTTATAATCGGCAGCACGGCGGACTACATGGATATAATGATTGTTCATCCATTGGGAAGAGTGGTATTCATTGCGGGGAATGATATATCCCACATAACCGGTCTTCACGGCGTGATAGCCATTATCAACCATGAACTGGAAAGCCTCATCCAATTGGCGCTCGTAATCGGCGGCATTGGCAGCAGTCTCGTGATGCATAACCATCTGCACGCCTTTCTCTTTGGCATAACGCTGCAATTCCTTGACGTCAAAATCAGGATAGGGTTTGGTGAAAAGGAACTGACGGTCTTTACGATAGGACGCCCAGTCCTCCCAACCTTCGTTCCAGCCTTCTACCAATATGCCATCGATGCCGTGGGCGGAGGCAAAGTCGATATACTCTTTCACATGGGCAGTATTGGCGGGATGATGCCCATTCGGTTTCAGCTTTTCATAGTCCGTAATGCCGGGTTTCGCCTGATAGAAATCACTGTAAGCCCAGGTCTTTCCTTCGCCCGTGAACATCTCCCACCATACGCCAACGAATTTCATCGGACGAATCCAGGAAGTGTCTTCGTAACGGCAGGGTTCATTCAGGTTATAAATCAATTGGGATGCAAGAATATCGCGGGCATCATCGCTGACGATGACCGTGCGCCAGGGCGACAGCACAGGTAATTGAAGATATCCTTTCTTACCCAGTTTATCGGGAGTGAGATGGGCACTCAGTTTATAGTGCTTATCATCCACGTTCAGCAACATTCCGGCATAGTCCACCAAGGCGGCTTCATGAATATTCAGATAAACGCCATCTTCACTTTTCAGCATGAGCGGGGTTTGCACGGTCAGCCCGCCTTCCGCTTTCGACTCGTATGACTTCCTGGCGATTCTTCTTTCCATATCCGCAGCGATCTCCGAGATGGGGGCTGTGGTATAGGCAAACTCATTGGTATCATAATCGCCGGGAATGCAAAAGGCTTTGTGATTTCCCGTGAGATTGAATTCGGTTACTTCATCTTTTACGGTGAGGTAGTTCATCTTGCGTTGCAAAGGCAGTTCGTAGCGAAAGCCCAGGCCATCATCGAACAGGCGGAAACGGATCTTTAGGATACGTCCTGTTTCCGGTTGTTCCAGGGTGACGGTCATTTCGTTATAATGATTCCGTACCCGGTTGTACTCACCCCAGACGGGATTCCAGTAGTTATCAACAGAGGCACGTTCGAGGTTAGTCTGCTTGAATCCGCGGGTCAGGTCGGCTTCTTCCGTCAGGAGACCTAAACGACCGGAAGTTAAAACGGGTTTGCCTTTATAGTCCAGCCGGTATGTCGGAACACCGTCTGCCTGCTCCATAAACTCCAATGACAGGTTACCGTCAGGAGAAGTGAGTTGCTGGGCCGAGGCGAACGAACCGAGGCAAAGGAAAAAGGCAATAAAAAGAGAATGTTTCATATTCTATTATGGTTTTAGTATGATACTTTTAAATACTAATATCAGCTCATCAATACTTAAAGATTCGATACTGATAAGGGCACAGACTCAGCTCAGCTTCCAGCTTCTCTTCTGTTCCGCTATACATATCTTTACTTGGATGTCCATTCCACTCTTGCGGAAGAGTCACATTTACTTCACGATTACGTACATTTACAGCAACCAACACACGGTCTTTACCATCCTGTTTTTCAAAGAGCAGCACATCGGGTTGCGGATATGTCTTCAATCCCCCTTTACGGATAGCCGGATACTCGTTGTAAAGAGCCATCAGACGGCAGTATTCCTGATACAGTTCACTGTTCCCCGTCCAATCCACCGGAACATACGTAAAGAAGTTGATAGCTTCGGGATAACCCGCCTCTTGTGAGCCATAAATCAACGCTCCTCCATGCAGATAAGTAGTCAGTACGAAAGCTGCCATAGAGCCGCGCACATCTCCGAATTCTTTAGTAGGCGACATCTTTGCCGACTCATCATGGTTGGTGGTAAAACGCAGTTTCACTTTTCCTACGGGGATAGTGTCATACTCCGCTTTATCCGTAGCAAACAGTTCCTGTGCCGGAGCATCTTTTACGAATACATCGCGAAGTGACTCCAGAAAGTCCCAGGAATAATTCATATCGAAACCAGCATCAAAGTGGTCGCGTCTTTTCCCTTCAGCCAGCATCAGCAACGAACGCTCGGGGATGGCACGCAAAGAGTCGAGCGCCTGTTTCCAGAAGTCGAAGGGAACAAAGTCCGCCGCATCGCAACGGAAGCCATCGATGCCGATTTCTGTAACCCAAAACCTCATGGCTTCAATCATTGCCAGGCGCATCTCCTGATTATCAAAATTTAAGTCGGCCACATCCTTCCAACCGGTTCCGGCAGGAAAGATTATGTTTCCGGCCTCATCCTGCGTATACCATTCTTTGTTGGCAATCCAGGCATTGTCCCAGGAAGTATGATTGGCTACCCAGTCGATAATCACATTCATCCCCTTCTGATGGCAAGTGGCAACCAAGGCCTTAAACTCATCCAGTGTACCGAACTCCGGATTCACTCCTTTATAGTCCTTCACACAATAGGGGGAATTCACAGATTTCTCCTGCCCCACTTCATTGATCGGCATAAACCACACCACGTTGATTCCCAATGCCTGAATGGAATCTAAGCGACGTTCCACCGCCTTAAATGACTTCTCAGGAGCAAACACACGCGGATTGACCTGATACATCACCACATCTTCCACAGCAGGCAACGCCGCAACTTTCGCCGCCGCTTCGCCCTGCCGCTTACCTGTACAGGCAGCAAGCAGGCACAGCAGGCTTACAATAAATATATGTTTCTTCATATTATCCTTCTATTTTCCAGATGTAATATTGATAGGGCTCCAACGTAATCGTCCTTGGCAATACAGTGCTTTCTCCGGTCCAGAGATTCTTTGCACTATCCCCTACCCGTTCCATAGGCAGATTCAATCTTTCCTGATTGCCACTGATATTTATCAGTACCAGTATCTTTTCCGTACTGGAAATACGATAAGAGCATATCGCTTTACTCGTCTGATAAAGTTTGATCTCTCCATTTTGTAAAGCAGGAGAATTGCGATACAATTGCATCAGTTTGGTATAATCCGCCTGATAATCGGCATTAGAGTTCCAGTCCATCGCCTGATAGCCAAAGAAAGAGAGGGCCTTGTCATAAGCCAGTTCCTGCGAACTATAAATCATTGGGCAGCCACCCATAGAAATAGAGGCCACAAAGGCTGAGAAAGCACCTTCCTTGGTTTGATAAGCCTGCACGGGCGATTTTTCGGAAGCCATATCATGGTTGGTGGAATAACGCATAAGTAACCGTTTATCTGTTACCGAAGCAAGCTCACTACGATGTGTATCATACAGATTAGCCACAGAAGCGCTTCCTGCATATACATCCTGTAGTTTATAAGCGAAGTTCCAGGCATACAGCATATCAAAGCCTGCATCGTAGAGTGCGGTTTGTGAACCTTCGGCCAGCATCAGCAAGGTACTTTTGGCGGCACGAAGCTTCGTGATAGTTTCCTTCCAAAAGTCATTGGGCACACCTTCGGCATGGTCGCAACGGAATCCGTCTATGTCCGCTTCGGTCAGCCAGTAAAGCATAGCCTCCTGCATGGCGGCACGCATGGCAGTGTTGTCATAATTCAAATCAGCCACATCGTCCCAACCCATTCCCGGGGGAGAAACAATATTACCGTTGGCGTCCTGCGTATACCAGTCCTTATGTTCCGTAGTCCAGGCATGATCCCAGGCGGTATGGTTAGCTACCCAGTCCAGGATGACCAACATACCTTCGGCATGAGCCTTCGTGACTAATGCTTTCAGATCGGACAGGGTTCCATAGGCAGGATTGATAGCCTGGTAGTCCTTCACACAATACGGAGAACCGACAGCATTCTTTTCACCTTGCTGGAAAATGGGCATGAGCCAAAGAACATTGGCTTCCAGCTTTTTGATACGCGGCAGTTGGGCAGTCAGTCCATTCAGTGCTTGCGTTTCACCGAAGAGGGCCGGATTGGCTTCATAAATCACCATTCCGTCCGTAGTAACGTCATCTGCGGGAGGCGGCATATCAGGATCATCATCCGAACTGCATCCGGTAAAGTTCAACAGCAAAAGGCTGGAGCACAAAATCTTAAGGATATCTTTTAGTCTCATATCTATAATGTTATACCTATTAATTATCTGATAAAAGTGTTTCAGCTTATGTTTCAGCTGGTGGAACTCTTAGTTTCATTGCTTGAAACCAAGAGTTTCTCGGTATGAAACAGAGAGTTTCAAGTAATGAAACTACTTGTTTCAAGGCATGAAACAAACGGTTTCCCGCCTTGAAACTCAAAGCATCTTAGGGCTTGGGCAGTTTTTCATAAGAAGTAGCTGTGATGGAGAAGTAAATATCTCCTATCAATGCTGTATACAGCCCGCCATCTTCTATTTGCTGTCCGCCTCCATTATTATTGAAAATCAAATTCGAATACTTACCAACATGTTCCGATAAATCAAAGTATTTATAAGTAACGCCATTGATTTCCCTCGTTCCGGTTACCTGTATGCCGGGCCAACTGTCACCAATTGCAGCATCGCCCCAACCATAGAGAGCCAAAGCATCCCAACCGGAATTATCCTGTACATAGACCGTACAATCTTTTATTTCACTACAGCCATCACCCGAGATGCGGAGATAGTAATCACGATCTATCGTCAGGTTATAGTCATCCAACTGACTTCCACCGCCGTTATTATTGAATATCAGGTTGACATTCTTATTTGTACAAGCCGGTGTCAGATGGAAACACTTATACGTCGTACCGTTGATTTCTTTCGTCTCCGACACCTGTATGCCGGGCCAGCCGCCACCAAGTTCCACATCTCCATAGCTGTAAAGTGCCAACGCACCCCAACCAGTATTATCTTCCACATAAAGAGAATAGCGCGTACCATGATTTGTGGGATCTATCTCCTCGCACTTCTCTGGAGTAATGCTGAAATAGAAATCGCGGCTGAAAGTGATGTTCTTAACGAAAGACAGCACGAGTCCCGGATCGTCTTCCTTTTTGTTATTATTAAATGTCAGCTTCAGACTCTGATTCATCAATTCCACATCGGTTTCAAAGTATTTATAAACCACTCCGTTGATTTCCTTCGTTCCAGCAGGTTCAAGTCCCGGCCAGTCTTCGTTGTTATCACCAGCTCCGGAGATGTAAAGTGCCAGATCTTCCCAACCGGACTGGTCGTCCACATAGATGCAATAGCTTGCTTCCGGATCTATTTCCTCAAAGCCTTTGTCGGTAATGCGAAAGTAGAAGTTTCTGTTAAGCGTCACTGCCGGACCGTCCACCTGCACATCTACATTATTGAATATCAGATTCAACCCTTCATAGCCATCCAAAGATTTCCCCATATCGAAGTACTTATAAGTAACCCCATTGATCACTTCCGTACCTTTCACCGAAAGTCCCGGCCAAGCAGGCGTCACATCACCATCACCGGCCCAACCATACAGGTACAGATTATCCCAACCGGACTTATCAGCCACATAAACCACAAAGCCATCATGTCCTTCTTCTTCCGTATTAAAGTAAGCCTCCCAGCGGTCTACCCATACATTGGTACGGGTTCCCACCTTTACATCCAGCCGATGCACCACGGTCTCATTCTTCACCGAACGTTCTTCACCTTTCGAGGCTGATACGAAGTAGAAGCCATCCGCCAGTGTCTTTCCATCTTTAAACGTGGAAGGTAACAGATAGATTCCCCACTTGGATTCGCTACCGGTAGCTTTCTCCAACTGCCATTCCAAATTACCAACAGCAGCTTCGGCTCCTCCGTTAAAGTCGCCTACAATGTAGTATTCGTCATCGGCAGCACTGCCTTTCGGCATGATGACTTCCAGCAATATGGCGTTCGCCTTGATTTCGAACTGAGGCAGTTCGTCATCGAATATAATCGTATCTGTATCGTCGCACCCGTTGAGCAGAGTAAACAACGGCAACATAAACAGCCAATAAACTATCTTTTTCATGGATTTTCTGTTTTTGAGTTATTTATAATTCGGGTTCTGTATCAGTCCCTGATTGACAAGCAATGCAGAAGCAGGCAACGGATACCACTCATATTTACGATCACGCTTGGCGGGATAAAGTTGACCATTGTCCGTGGCACGTCCGAAGAACCACCACTGCCCTTGCGTGAATTTGTCGAAGCGACGCAGGTCTGTACGGCGGCGGCGGCCTTCATTCAGGAACTCAACACCCCACTGGCTCAACATCCAGTCCATATCGAAGGCGGTGAAGCCACGCCCCGGTTTGTCTTTCACGTCTGCCCAGTCGCCGGCACTGAAGTAACGTTTACGTACTTCGTTCACCAGTTCTTTGGCCTTGTCGGCCTGTCCGGCACGCATTTCACACTCTGCCAGCATATAATACACTTCGCTCAGGCGGAATTCCACCTCGTCGATGTTCTGGAAGTCGATGGCTGCGGAAGTAGGATATACCGGGTACTTCACCAGACGAAGGCCGGAGTTCGTCTCTCCCCAACGCGGTGACATGACGGTTTCCAAATTGCGTCCCAGATTCATGAACGTACCTACCTGATCCACATACGCCAGGTCTTGTCCGTCACGGTCGGCATCGGCTTTCAAGGCTTCACCCTTACCATAGTTAGCTTTTATGGTACCTTTCAGGAAGATACCGCTGTAGCCGTTCTTTTTGTCATAACTATAGTTCTTTTTACGGATGTCGCGGTCGTCGAAGCGTTCGTAGACTGCGCCCAGTTTATCACCGTAAGCCGCATCAAGGAAACAGGTAGCTCCCTGCGTACCTCCCAGTTCATTCACCGTTCCCGCATTGTCATACGAAGGAACCAGACAAGTACAGTTCCAACCGCTCTGGCTGTAAGTACCTCCGAAATAGTCCCAGATATTATAAGGGTAGAAAGTCATGCGCATCCATCCCATATTCAGTTTACCGTCTTCGCAGGCAAAAGCCATGATAACTTCGGGACACTCGGTATTATTGATAGAGTAAATATCACGGTAATCCTTTGCCAATTCATAGTTACCATATTTACCGCTGATTATTTCACGGCACAATTCGGCACATTCGGTATAGTGGTTTTCTTTGATGAACACTTCGGCATTCAGCAACAGCCGGGCTTTGATCATACGGTTCACGGCCTTGTTCATGCGGTTCACCTGATTTTCGACCATTCCTTCGTAGCAATCATCCAGCTCGGTAGCAATGAAGTTATAAATCTTCTTGCAACTTGTATCGAAGTCCGGATCGGCAGTGGGTGGCAATTCAGCGTCTACGGTGGCCGGTTCAATATTCAGCGGCAATGCACCACCCCAGATTTCGAAGATATTGTAATAAGCCCAGGCACGGAGTGTACGTACTTCGCCTTCATAAGCTTTCAGTTTCTCATCGGTCATCTTCAGGTCGGCAGAAGTTAACTTCCCCATATCAGCCAATAAAGTGTTACACAGGCCGATAGTGGTCCATGCCTTTTCCCAGGCACTGCGAATAATCTTGGCATCGGGAGTCCAGTTCTGGATGGAGAAGATAAACTTTTCACCTTCATCATATCCCCACTGACCGCCATTCCATACACGCCAGGTCACCTGATCGGCAGGAAATTCCTGCATGTACCAGAAGTATTCGGCATAACTGGTAGCCCCTGTGGAGTAAATGGTAGCTACCGCACTCTTCACACTATTCTCGTCCTGATAATAGACGCCGGAGTCTACACGGTCGAATACTTCTTCCGTAAGGTCGAAGCAACCGCTCAATGAACAACCCAGAATGATTGCCAACAGACATTTATATTTCAGATATTTCATAATTCTTTTCTGTATTAATGATTAAAACGATAGCCTTATTTAAAACGGATATTCAAGCCTACGCTCAACTGGGTAGCCGAAGGATAGGCGCTGTTTGTATCTACACCCGGAGTCAGTCCGTTGATGGCAACGGCTGAAGGATCGTTACCGGAATAACCGGTCAGCGTAAACAGATTCTTAGCTGTCAGATAAACTCTCATACCCTTGATGAACTTGTTTTCTTTCGGGGTAATGGTATATCCCAGAGTCAGGTTATCCAGTTTAAAGTAATCGCCCTTTTCGAGGAAGAAGGAAGAGATCACACCGCCACCGGTTGTAATATCCGCATCTTTTCCATAAGCATCGCGCAGCACATTGTCCGTACCGCAACCTTTCAGCCCCATTCCGTAACGACGCATATTGAAGATTTCAAAACCGAAAGCACCGTTGAACATCAGGCTCAGATCGAAGTTCTTATAACGGATCGTGTTGCTCCAGGAGAGATAAGAGGTCGGTGTACCATTGCCTATATAGCGTTTGTACTTCACATCCGCCTTGGACACGGGAACCTTTTCGCCTTCATCGGTATAAATCATCATATCACCATTCTCTACACCGGCATACTCGTAACCATAGAACTGACCGATCTTGCTACCCTCTTCCACGCGGAAGAAGTATTCGCTGGTACCTACACCCGGTTTCTGATACAGTTCCACATACGAAGCTTTGTACAGGCTGTTGGAGAGTTTATCCAGTTTTGTAGTACCGTAAGAGTAGTTGATGCCGGATGTCCATTCTACGGGAGTTCCTTTGAAAACGTCGCCTTCCAGAGACACTTCGATACCACGGTTCACAGTAGTTCCTACATTTACCAGAATTGTAGAGTAGATGTAAGGAGGCTGTGGAGCCGTATAGTTGTAAAGCAAGTCGCGTGACTGGCGGTCGAACCATTCGACAGAACCGCGCAATCTGTTCCACAAGGCAAAGTCAACACCAATGTTCATACTGACACTCTTCTCCCAGCCCAGTTTGGAGTTGGCATTCACCGAAGGAGCATAACCCGTTACCCAGGCACCATCCATCAGATAGGTATCCGTAACATTCAGTTGGGCATTTTTATGAGAGCCGTAAGTGGCCAATGACTGATAGCAATCGAAGTCCGAACGGCCTGTCACACCATAAGAGACACGGGGTTTCAAACTCTGGACGATGTTTTGATGGTCTTTCAGGAAACCCATATTCGCCATTTCCCAAGCAAGGGAAAGAGACGGGAAAGCACCCCATTTATGATCTGCACCGAATTTGGTAGAGCCTTCGTAACGGATGGAGGCGGAAGCAATCAACAGATTCTTCCAGTTATAGTTAACACGTCCGAAGACACCGATCAGTTTGGCAAGAGATTTACCGGTACCCATGCTTGCTTTTCCTTTGGCAAGATAAGAACCGCTTCCAAGGTTATTCCAGAGAATATCATCGAAATTGAAGTCACTGTTTCCGGCTTGCAGGCGTTCCCAGGTGGTTTGCTCGTAGTTGTAGCCTACCATTGCTTTGATGTTGTGGTCACCCAGATCCAGCGAGTAGTTACCCAACCACTCCAGGCGGGAAGTGTACCATTTCTGGTAAGTCACTTCTGCACGCCCGTTATAACCGTTCCAGTATGATTCACCGGCGGTGGAAGGGGTATAATAGTGCTGTTTCAGATCGTTGTAGTGCAAAGAGTAGCTCAATGAAGTATTCAGCATTTGCTTTTCCGAACGAATCAGATTGACTTTTACCTCAGCAGTACCCAACAGGTAAACGCGCTGTCCGTTATTGTCGATCTCTTTCAGTTCCTGCACCGGGTTGCGTGCTCCGGTAGGAGAAGTAGGCTGGAAGTAAGTTCCGTCCTCGTTATACAAAGGCATGGTAGGGTTCATGCTCAGGGCAGTATCGAACATACCGTCGTTGCCCCATACTTCATTCACGCGACGGGCGTTGAGTGAACCGTTCAGTTCTACGATTCCATCCATCATACGCTGGTTCAGGACAAAGCGTCCGCCAAATTCTTCGCGGCTGCTGTTCAGATCGAGACCGGTTGCTTTCTTATAATTGAAAGAAGCGCCATAATATCCGTTCTTGGTACTGCCGTCGATAGAAAGATATTGGTTGTTATCATACGAGAAGTCGCGCAGCAACAGGTCATACCAATCAGTAGAATACCCATAGTCCGTTGCACGGCGGGAACGACGGAATTCGTCTGCGCTCAAGATATCCGGGCCACTCTTTGCCAGGTTCACACCGAACCAGCTGTCGTAAGTCACTTGGGCGCATCCGGCTTCTCCGGCTCCCTTACGGGTAGTAATCAGGATTACACCATTGGCACCACGTGTTCCGTAGATAGCGGCGGAAGCGGCATCTTTCAGTACGGTCATCGACTCAATGTCCTGTGCTGCCAGGTTGCGGATATCGCCACCTGCCACACCATCAATTACCACTAACGGGTCATTGGATGCCGAAATAGAGGTTGCACCACGAATCTGAAGGGAGGAACTTGCATTCGGATTGGCTGCCGCCGTATTGTTTACGGTCAAACCGGCTACTTTACCGGTCAGCATCTCCATCGGATTGTTCATGGAACCTTGCAGGAACTTCGATCTGTCTACCTGCACAATGGAACTGGAAAGTTCTTTCTTGCTCAATGAACCGTAGCCCACTACCACAACTTCATCCAGTGCCTGGGCGTCTTCCGACAGCACTACATTGATTTCTTTGCGTCCGCTACAGGGGATTTCTTGTGTTTTGTAGCCAATAAAGGAGAAAACAAGGACGGAAGAAGGTTTCACTCCCGACAAAGTATAGTTACCGTCAATATCGGTAATGATACCATTAGTTGTACCTTTCACGGTTACGTTGGCACCGATTACAGTTTCGCCCGTGGTATCCGTTACTTTTCCTTTCACGGTTAAATCCTGGGCAAAGGATGCCACTGCAAAAAGTAATCCGGCCATAAGAAGAAGAGACCGGCACAAACATAACTTTGTTCTTTTTACATTCATACTATTAGTTTTTAGATTAGCAATCATTCTGTTCACCTCCACAGGTTGAGGCGACAATGCAAATGTCTGTAAAAAGAAGGGGGAAGAAAAAGAGGACTAAAGAAAATCTAGATTAACAAAAGAAGCAAAATATTATATATCAATAAGATAAAACAAATAAAGGGCGTTAAAAAACTAAATGAAAACAAAGATAAAACACCTCACTAACCAGCAAAAGACCCAATCTTCATCACCTCTTCTTCAAAATTATCACGGCAAAGAGAGCGATTCTTCAATTTGGAGCGGTAGGTATAAATAGTAGTAATGGAATAACGCAGGAAACCTGCAATCTTGGCACTGTCCGTAATTCCCAGGCGAATTAAGGCGAATATACGAAGTTCCGTCGTCAGCCGTTCATCCTGTTTAGGAATAATTCTTTCTTCTTCCGGCAACAACTCATTAAAGCGTTTCACAAAATCAGGGAAAATACTAAGGAATGAATTATCGAAGTTCTGATAGAATTCCTTCAGCTCCTCATCGATGAAACGGGACGATTTCAACGTTTTGTAGAGTTCTTCCACCTTACCGGAAGCAGCCTGTTTGTTAAGCATCCGGCGGTATCCCTCCAACTTATCAATGTATGTGGAGCACAATCCCATAAACCGGCCGACATACTCCTCCTTAATATGATTAGCCTCCGTCAGCGAGTTATTCGTTTCGTGCTGTCTCTGATTTACTTCGATTAATCTTTCATTCAGAAGTTTCAGTTCTTCATTCATAGCCAGCAAATCCTGCCGCGCACGAGCCAGCTTCTTCACCTGACGAATTACATACCACACCGCACATGCCAGAAACAGCGTCAGTAAACTGGTAACAACCAGGAAGATCTGTAACACCTGCTGATGCTTCTGTTTCTCCACCTGATAGGCATGGTCTATGACCGGGAGCATCCTTGAAGCCTGCACATTCCGGAGACGGGCATTGTAGAAATTGGCATCTTCCATACTGCGCTTCATATAAACATCCGCCCGTTGCAATTGTCCCTCTTCATATAACAGTTCCGCCAATGCACGCAAGGAATTATTCTCTTTCACCACACCACGAATATCGGCAATTGCGCTCTTTATCAAGTACTCTTTTTGCTTTTCCCGCTGTCCCGTACTCTGATAGATAAAGGCTAGAATAGAGGTCACCACTGCATAGTCCCGTGTATCCGATGAAAGCTTTTGCTGATAAGCTTCCAACATTTCGATGGCTTCCTCTCCTCTTCCTTGTTGCAGAAGTTCGGGAGTATAAGCTATGACATACTGATAAGACCCTTCTTCTACCATCTGCAATACAGAGTCGCGGTAGGTATACAGGTTATTCAGATATTCAATCTGATATTCGTCGTCCATCGCATACTCTGCATGATAGAGATAAATATCCTCAAAAGTGATGTAATATTCAATGAGTTGTTCTCTGGAAAGCTGCTTGCTGTCTATAGACTTCAACAAGGCCACGCCTTCTGCATACAGACCTGTCTTTCCCAGGATGCTTGCTTTCTTCAGTTTGGCTTCATCCAGCCAATCTTGATTGTTGTGCTGAAGGGCAATCTCAATGTTGCGATTGATGTAGTGCCTTGCAGAATCGCAAATATACGCTTCATATTCATTAAAAAGCTGTTGATTGATTTGGTATTCCTCGGAAGGAGAAGTACTCTTCCTGGTTCGGAAATACTCCTTTATCTGATCAATGCGTTTCAACCTGGCTTGCTCGTATTGAGTGGTGTTCTCAATTGTCCTGTCCAGAACCACCAGTAAAGAATCTATTTTCTCCTGCGCTTGCAGAAGGCAACAGAACAGCAAAGAGATTACAAAAAGCAGGTACCGGTTTTTCATGTTTATAAACGTTTACGGACAGGACAAAGATATAAAATCCTACTATAATAACCATCTTACCGGTTCGTTTTTAATAAATCGCCTCAGCTTTGAAGAGTATATATACATAAAAGGGACGCTGCATCTCGCGGCGTCCCATCTATCTTAGTTAGTTTTTATAAGAATTTGAGAGAATTGAAACTTCACAGCCTCAACTTGTTGTTTTAATAAAGCACACTAACTATATTTATGTTTAAAGCAAATGAAAATGTTATTCTTAAAAGCTAATGAAAATGTTACTTCTTCAGTTCCACCTTCTTGTCTATCCGTTGCAGACTATCCAGAATCTGTTGTTCATGGGTAATCGTCACGTCTCCCGAGAGAGCTACCGAAGGTGCGGTAATTTGTTTGCCTATCGTATCGGCTGCGGCCACTTCTTTTATATCACTATAGAATGAATGTTGCATCACATTCCCTAATGAAAGTACCACTGCCACTGCTGCGGCGGCTTTGAACAGCGGAATGAAGCGTGCGGTGAGCGTCAGGCGTTTCGCCTTTACCACCGGAGTCTCCACTTCTGCAAGCACACGGGCATCGAAATCTGCTCCCAATCCCACTTCTTGTTGCAGTTGCTGGTATACGAACAAATCTTTGTATCGCATCAAATGCTCAGGAACATCACTTCCGTTGAAGAAAGCACGCAACTGCGCTTCTTCTTCGAGGGAAGTCTCGCACTGCCAGTAGCGTTCCAAGAGTTGTTCTATATATTTAAAGTCCATAACCATCTATATCTAAATACCGTTGTTTTACTTTCTGCCTCGCCCTGAAAAGGTTCACTTTCACCTGTTCCTCCGTTAAATGCAGGACGACTGCAATTTCTTTATAGCTTTTACCCTCAATGTCCCGCAACTGCATAATCAGCCGTTGTTTATCGGGAAGTTCACTAACCAGGCGATGAATCAAAGTCATTTGTTCCTTGTCCACCAGACGGTCGTGAGGGCTTGATACTTCTGAAGCCTGTTCCATTTCGGGTGTCAATCCCACGGTTTGAGCGTCTTTTCTCTCGCTGCGGTCTATCGCCAGATTCTTTGCCACTGTCAGGCAATAAGCTTCAATAGAACCGAACTGCGTCCACTCATCGCGCTTGTTCCAGACTCTTATCAGTGTTTCTTGTACAACGTCCTCCGCCTCTGCTCTGTCGAAAGTAATCCGGAGAGCCAGCCGAAAGAGTTTGTCTTTCAGAGGGAGAATGTCATTCCGAAAACTGATTTCTTGCATCTCTATAAATAATGACGGTTAAGTATATGGAAAGTTACAGTTGCTCACTACTTTTTTTTGAATTATTTTTTGATGCGGGTTCCGCTACTCTCATTAATTGCTGACGCCAAGGTAATTACAACTTCCCCGACTCCCGCATTCAAAGCTTCAAAAGAGTTCTCCAACTTCGGTATCATACCTCCTTGAATAACGCCTTCCTCCACATATTGTTTGAATTCGGCAGGAGTAATCTGCGGTATTACACTGTCATCATCGTTCTCGTCGCGAAGCACACCTTTCTTTTCAAAACAGAACACTAATGTCACGTCAAACAGCGTAGCAAGTGCTTTCGCCGTCTCTCCGGCGATGGTATCGGCATTTGTATTCAGTAAGTTGCCTGCACCGTCGTGCGTCAGCGGAGCCATCACAGGGACTACTCCTTTATGAATCAAATCACCCAGAAATTCCGCATTCACTTGCTTCACATCACCCACGAAACCGTAGTCCACCTCTTTCACAGGGCGTTTCACAGAACGGATAACGTCCATGTCCGCACCAGTTAGGCCCAATGCGTTAACACCACGTGCCTGCAAACCGGCTACAATGTTCTTGTTCACCAATCCGCCATACACCATCGTCACTACTTTCAGTGTTTCGGCATCCGTGATGCGGCGTCCGTTCACCATCTGGCTTTCTATGCCCAACCGGGCAGCGAGCTTCGTAGCCGAACGCCCGCCTCCATGCACCAGGACTTTGTAGCCCTCGATAGCCACAAAGTCGTTCAACAACTTATGGAGGGTGGCTTCTTCCTCCACGATTTTGCCACCCACTTTAATTACTGTCAGTTTTTCTCTCATATTCTTATTCCAAATAAGTATATCCGTACAAACCGGAACGATAATTGGAAAGGAATTCCTTACCTTCTTCCAATGAAATACGTCCCTCTTTTACCGATTGAGTCACCCAGGTCTCCAGCGTACGCACCAGTTTCTTAGGATTGTACTGTACATAATCAAGCACTTCTGCCACCGTTTCACCGTCAATCACCTGTTCGATGCTATACCCTTTCTCGCTAACGGATACATGCACCGCATTCGTATCTCCGAAAAGGTTATGCATATCTCCCAGTATTTCCTGGTAAGCGCCCACCAGAAACACACCCATATAATAAGGTTCTTTGCTCTTCAAAGAATGGGTGGGCAAATAATGCGCCACGTTCTTGGTAGAAATAAAGTTGGCAATCTTGCCATCTGAGTCGCAAGTAATATCCTGCAAGGTCGCCGCACGGTCGGGACGTTCATCCAGACGTTGGATAGGCATGATAGGGAATATCTGGTCGATGGCCCAAGAGTCCGGCAGGGATTGGAACAACGAGAAGTTACAGAAATACTTATCCGCCAGCAACTTCGGCAGTCCGCGAAGTTCATCCGGAGCATGTTTCAATCCGCCTGCTATCTGGTTTACCTCACGCATGACAGACCAATAAAGGCGTTCAATCTGCGCACGCGTCTTCAAATCCACAATACCGTGGCTGAACAGGTCGAGCGCTTCTTCACGGATTTGCTGTGCATCGTGCCAGGCTTCCAGCATTTTATTCTGATTCAGCGTATCCCAGATGCCATAAAGTTCCTGCACCAATTCATGGTCCTCTTCGGTCACTTCCTCATCATCGTCCCACTCGGGCAGGGTTGTTGTTTCCAGTACCTCGAAGATGAGTACGGAATGGTGTGCAGTCAATGCACGTCCGCTCTCCGTAATAATATTGGGATGGGGAATGTCGTTCTTATCACTGGCGTCTACCAATGTAGAGATGGAGTCGTTCACATACTCCTGAATGGAATAGTTGACACTGCTTTCGCTGCTGGACGAGCGGGTTCCATCGTAGTCAACACCGAGACCGCCGCCGATATCTACAAACTCCACCTTGAATCCCATCGCATGAAGCTGCACATAGAACTGGGACGCCTCACGCAAAGCCGTCTTGATGCGACGTATCTTCGTCACCTGGCTACCGATATGGAAATGTATCAATTTCAGACAATCTTTCAAGCCTTTTGACTCCAGAAAGTCAAGAGCTTCGAGCAATTCACTGGAAGAGAGGCCAAATTTACTAGCATCACCGCCTGAATCCTCCCATTTACCACTTCCGGAAGAAGCCAGTTTAATGCGAATACCGATATTAGGCATGACATTCAATTGCTTCGCCATCTTGGCAATCAATTTCAGCTCGTTCATTTTCTCTACTACAAGAAAGATGCGTTTACCCATCTTCTGAGCGAGCAAAGCCAACTCTATATAGCTCTCATCTTTGTAGCCGTTGCAGATAATCAGCGAGTCCGAATCCGAGTTAATGGCAATCACCGCGTGAAGCTCAGGTTTAGACCCGGCTTCCAATCCGAGATTGAATTTCTTTCCGTGGCTGATGATCTCCTCTACCACGGGGCGCATCTGATTTACCTTGATGGGATAGATGATGAAGTTCTGTGCCTTATAGCCGTATTCCTCGGCGGCCTGTTTGAAACACGAAGAAGTCTTCTCAATCCGGTTATCCAGAATGTCGGGGAAGCGTATCAGCATGGGAGCCGCTACATCGCGCAACTGCAATTCATCCACCAATTCTTTCAAATCGACGCCGACACCGTCTTTACGAGGTGTCACCACTACATGACCTTTGTCATTGATACCAAAGTACGAAGTGCCCCAACCTGTAATATTGTAAAGCTCTTCTGAATCTTCAATACGCCATTTTCTCATTTCTTGTTACTCGAATGTTTATTGTTTGAATTAATAGGGCGACAAAAATACGATAATTCCTGGTATTTCTTTCGTTTTCCACCTAAAAATACACATTTACAAGCGGTTAAACGTTCAATAGGCTACGTAATTGTTGCACAGATTCCGATATTTGCCTACGGCTTTCCAATTGCCCGGCATCGAATCGGTAACTCGCCTTTCCATAGTGCGGAGCACGCTTCTCCAGGGCTTCCACAATGAATGCACGCAAATCTTCGTCCGTCTTTCCTTGCAGGATGGGGCGTTGCTGGGTGGCCACACGCAGACGGCGGAACAGGACATCGGGATGCACATCGAGGAAGACGGTTTGCCCATGCCCGTTCATATACTCCATATTATCGAAGAAGCAAGGCGTGCCGCCTCCGGTCGAGATAATGACATTTTCAAACTCAGCCACTTCATGCAGCATGGTTCGCTCCAATTCACGAAAAGAAGCCTCTCCCCGCTCGGTGAACAGTTCACGTATGGATTTGTGATACCGTTCTTCGATGTACCAGTCCAGATCGATGAACGGTACGCCAAGTTCGCGGGCAAAAGCCTTTCCTAAAGTTGTTTTACCGGCTCCCATGTAGCCGGTTAAGAAAATACGTATCATAAGCACTTACCTTTGCGCACAAAGGTAAGCAATTCTATTTTGAGAGAATTTACTATCAGGTGAAAATTTTAATGCGTTCACTCAAATCATTGAATTCTTTCTCCCCCGGCTCGGCTACAGGAGTACCGAAAGGCATCTGTGCAACGAGTTGCCAGCTTTCGGGCAACTTCCAGGTGTTACGTACTTCTTCGTCAATCAGCGGGTTGTAGTGTTGCAGGGAAGCTCCCAAGCCTTTATCTTCGAGCATCGTCCAGATGGCGAGTTGATGCATGGCAGAGGTATGCTGCGACCAGGTGGGGAAATTATCTTGATAAGTAGGGAATGCTTTCTGCAATTCCTCTACAATGGAGTGGTCTTCAAAGAAAAGTATCGTACCATATCCACATGAGAATGAAGTGTCTATTTTCTTTTCCGACTGGCGGTAACGTTCTTCAGAAAGGCGTTCTTCCAGTTGGTCCTTCACAATCCGCCACAACTTCTGATGCTCGTCGCCCAACAAGAGCACCACTCTCGTAGTCTGGGAGTTGAATGCCGAAGGCACGTGTTTCACTGCTGTACGAATGATGTGTACAATCTCCTCGTCCTGAACCGGAGAGTCGTTACTGATGGAATAATAACTGCGGCGATGTTCCAATGCCTCAGCAAATGTCCGTTGTCTGATCATATTGAGTCCTTTCTTTTGGTATTTTTCTTTTTTTGCTTATATAAGGAAACAAGTGAAAGAGGAAAGTTGTTCGGAGTTGCAGAATATTTATACCTTTGCACCCGATATGGGAAAAGATAAATTTTACGTTGTATGGGCAGGCGTCAATCCGGGCGTTTATACTTCCTGGACAGACTGCCAATTGCAAACCAAAGGCTACGAAGGAGCGAAATACAAGTCGTTCGAAACACGCGAAGAAGCGGAAAAAGCCTTTGCGTCTTCTCCATATGAATATATCAAACGGGCATCCACCGCCGCGTCCGCCCCCAAAAGGGATGCCGACGCCCCTCTCCCCGCTTGTGTGGTAGAAAACAGCCTCGCCGTAGATGCAGCCTGCAGCGGTAATCCCGGAGCAATGGAATACCGGGGTGTACACGTGGCAAGCCGGCAGGAAGTATTTCACTTCGGCCCGGTGTACGGCACAAACAATATCGGTGAGTTCCTTGCCATCGTCCACGGGCTTGCCTTGCTGAAACAAAAAGGATTCGATATGCCCATCTACAGTGACAGCGTGAATGCCATCAACTGGATAAAGCAAAAGAAATGCAAGACAAAACTGCCGCGAGAACCCAAAACGGAAGAACTTTTCAAACTGATAGAGCGTGCCGAAAAATGGTTGCGCGAGAATACCTATACCACCCAAATCATGAAATGGGAAACAAAGCAGTGGGGAGAGATACCTGCTGACTTCGGAAGGAAATAAGAAGCTTAAAGCCAGCGCATTCCGTTTCATAGCAATGCCACTTCTGTTCCACCGTATTGGAACGTTTGTTTCACAAGCAAGAAACATCAGTTCCTTAGGCAAGAAACTTTTGTTTCTCAATAAAGAATCTCTTGTTTCAATGCGGTGAAACAAAGTGGAACAATAAATATAATCTTCACATTTACTTAATCGTATTAAATAATATAGTACTTTTGCGCCCAAGTCAATAACACATCACAATTATTTTACGGCAATGAATAGCAAAAAAAGACTTTGGGATAAACCAACATTGATTTTTGGGATCTGTATCTTCTTAAAATTTATCATCTTTGACGTAATCTGGTGCGCCTACACCACCTTCACGCCCTTCTCACATTTCGAATCTTATGCAACTAAAATCATTGCTGTAATGATTTTGCTGGCTCCTTACTTTTTCTTTCACCGATGGAAATTACAAGTTGTAATCCTATTCCTGCTCGACATATTGCTGATAGCCAATCTCATGTACTATCGCACCTACTACACTGCCATTCCACTAAGCAGCTACAACCTGATAGGTAACCTGGCTGATTTTACGCAAAGCGTTTACGACTCCATCCACTGGTATGACCTCTTGTTCCCATTATCCAGCATTGCAGCCACGATATTCTACCTCCGTCACCGGAAAATCAAACGACCTCAGGAACAAATAGCGTGGAAGCCCTACCTCACCATATTCGCCACTATATACATCCTTTTTACCGGCCTCACCATTCTACAAGGCGGATTCAAGAAAAGATGCAGCGAGCTCAAGTATTCCGCCCACTTGTACGCCAGTTGTGTTCCTATATACACCGTTTTCGGCAATCTCTATTACGAACTGATTGAGCAAAAACCTGCCTATACCCCCGAAAAGGAAAAAGAGATAGAAGACTGGTTGGACAAAAGGCCTCCGCTCCGTCCACTTTCTTTAGATACAGAAAAGAGAACAAACTGTATCATCATTCTCGTCGAATCACTGGAAAGCTGGGTATTGGAAAAGAGTGTGGAAAACAAAGAAATTACCCCCTGTCTGAATCAACTGTTGCAAGACTCCACCACTCTTTACGCCCCGCATGTACTGACCGAAGTGAAAGGGGGACGCTCGATTGACGCCCAATTATTGCTTTGCGCCGGACTGTTACCCATCAACAACGGGACTTACAGTACATTGTACACAGGAAATACCTACTATACTTTGCAGAAGGCTCTGAAAGAGAAGTATAATACCTGCAATTATCTATTGACCGTAGATAAAAAGAAAACCTGGAATCAGGAAGCAGTAGCACAAAGTTTTGGCATAGACACCATCCTTTCATATCCGGACTTCAAACTGACCGAAGCCTTCGGCCCGCGGAAACGTGTGGGAGACGGTTCATTCTTCGCTCAGTGCCGGGAGAAGATGGAAAAGGGTGAAGTCTGGAAAAAAGGCGAACATGTCTACCTACAATTCGTAACCTACTCCAGCCATAACCCATTTAAAATGCCGGACGAGATGAAGCAGATCTCTTTCTCCAAAGACATACCCGAAGTAATGAATGACTATATGACAGTCATCAACTACACCGACCGGGCCATCGGGCAGTTCGTTGATTACTTGAAAACAAGGCCGGAATACAAAGAAACTCTGATCATCATCACAGGCGACCATGAAGGACTGGCTTCTCACCGCTCCGAACTGTGCAACACCCCTCAAGGCAAAGGCGTCGTCTCAGATAAACAGTTCACGCCGTTCATTGTCTTAAATTCACCTGTAGGACTACGCTACGAGAAAGTTATGGGACAAATAGACATGTATCCCACCGTGCTGAACTTGCTACAACTGGAAGATTATCGCTGGGTCGGCCTCGGACAAAGCATACTTGACCCCGAAAAGAAAGGGTGTGCTGTCAGCCCGCAGATGCAAGTGGAAAGCGATGACACAACGCCGGAAGATATCGATTTCAAAAAGGAAGCATATACGATATCCGATGAAATCATACGACTTGATTACTTCGGCAAGCGACAACAACAGCATAGAATGTAGGAAGAAGGCTATCTTCCTACGTAGCAGTACAGCCACCTGTCAGGCCAGAGACTGCATATCATTCAAACGCTTGTAATATCCATCTTTCTCCAGCAATGCTTCATGCCTTCCGCGTTCCACAATTTCTCCTTCATAAAGCACACAGATTTCATCCGCATTCTTTATGGTAGAAAGGCGGTGGGCAATAGCAATCGTTGTGCGAGTCTTCATCAAACGCTCCAAAGCCTCCTGCACCAAACGTTCGGATTCTGTATCAAGAGCAGAAGTCGCTTCATCGAGAATAAGAATAGGCGGATTCTTCAGAATGGCACGGGCAATACTGACACGTTGCCGCTGTCCGCCGGAAAGTCTGCCGCCACGGTCACCGATATTCGTATTGTACCCTTGCTCTGTTTCCATGATGAAATCGTGGGCATTGGCTATTTTTGCCGCTTCAATCACTTGTTCCAATGTAGCATTCTCTACACCGAAAGCGATATTATTGAAGAAAGTATCATTGAACAGGATAGCTTCCTGATTTACGTTCCCTATCAATCCCCGTAAGTCGTGAATACGGAAATCCTTGATATTGACACCATCAATCAAAATCTCGCCGAAGTGTATGTCATGATAACGCGGCAGCAAATCTACCAACGTAGACTTACCCGAACCGGACTGTCCGACCAGTGCAATCGTCTGTCCCTTAGGAACAACAAGATCGATATGTTTCAGGACCTCCCGCTTACCATCGTAACTGAAAGAGACATTCTTAAACTCTATCTTACTGTTCATCCCGTGCAAAGGTTTCGGGTTTGCCGGTTCTTTAATCGGGTTTTCAGCTTTCAATATTTTGTCCACACGTTCCATAGAAGCCAAACCTTTCGGAATATTGTATCCTGCCTTCGCAAACTCTTTCAGCGGATTAATGATGCTATAGAGAATAACCATATAAAAAATGAACGTAGGAGCTTCCAGCGAAGAATGTTCATCGCCTAAAATCAGCATACCTCCAAACCAAAGCACCAGCACAATGAGAAGCGTTCCCAGAAACTCACTCATCGGGTGAGCCAAGGCCTGACGGATAGCTACTCTATTAGTTGCATCACGCAATTCGTTACTGCATCTGGTGAAGCGGTCCACCATCTTATCTTCAGCAATAAAGGCTTTGATGATGCGCAAACCACCCAACGTCTCTTCCAGTTGAGACATAGTGTCGCTCCACTTGCCCTGTGCCTCCAGCGACTGACGTTTCAGTTTCTTGCCGACCTTACCCATCAACCAACCCATTCCGGGAAGCACGACTACAGTGAATAAAGTCAGTTGCCAACTGGTGATAATAAGCGTTGAGAAGTAGAGCAAAATCAAGATAGGATTTTTTAGCAACAAATCCAGCGAACTGGTAATGGAGTTCTCGATTTCCCCCACATCACCACTCATGCGGGCAATGATATCTCCTTTCCGCTCCTGAGAGAAGAAACCGAGCGGCAGATGCATGACTTTGGAATAAACCATAACACGGATATCGCGAACAACTCCCGTACGCAAAGGAATCATGACGGCTGAAGAGCCGAAGTAACAGGATGTCTTCAACATCGTCATGAAAGCGAGGAAAAGTCCCATAAAAAGAAGCGTCATTATCGGTCCGTGTACTTCAATCAAGCGGGTGACATAGTAATAGAAGTTATTTATCGCCACATCTTTCAGGTCCTCACTTCCCCACTCCATAAAATGATATACCTTTGCACCTTCACCTGTCTTAAACAGGATGTTCAGAATAGGAATCAACAAGGTAAATGAGAATACATTGAAAACGGCCGATAAAACGTTGAGCACGATTGCCCATCCTATATACTTCTTATAAGGCGACACAAAACGTCGCATCAGTTGCAGGAATTCCTTCATTGCTTGGCATTTAACGAATTAGGGGGACAAAGATACAAGAAAAATCCTTAAGATAAAGAAGTTATAGCTAATATTAACGAGATTTACCCATACACACCCACCAACAAACAAGCCTTGCAGGCCTATCTGTCCCTGCTACAGCTTATAGTTGCGATTGCTACAAAGGTACGAGAAAAACGGATAATAATGAAGAAATACAATCAGGCTTCAAGGAACACCACAGCGATATTTAGTACAGTTGTCCTATCTTCAATATAAGAAACCAACAATCCAGAAAAAGCAAAAACCGTAAGTTCAGGTGTCAAAGCAAACTTTTCTGAATATAGTTTTTTACAGATACTACAATTTGAGTAATACCATTCATACCAATCTCAACATGGCAAAAAAGTAGATACACTTTTTAACACAGAAATACACTATTATATGCTACAAAATACCTATCATTGTATAAACTATAACAAAATTATATTTTTAGTTCAATGCAGAAAATATTTATAAAACTACTAAAAAAGCTACGCCAACGCTATATTCGAAAGCATGGAGAGCCACAGCATTGCAATCCATGCAAAGAAATAGATCCCAATATAATATCAAGCCAAATCAGGCAGAAGTTATTATCACCCGAGCCATGTATGCTTTCAAGATTCGGCTCAGTAGAAATTGGGTGTGTAACCAACTATTTAGGTATCTTTCATCAAAAAAGAAAAATCATAAGATACATAAAAGGAGAAGCGCTCCCTTGGTGGTGGGAAAAAGAAACAATATATGCAATGAAGAATAATGCCGGTTTTTTTTCTGCAACTCCCAACCTATTAAAACACTTTTCTGAAATGATGATTGAAGATATGTCTCTGATTGACATACTTGCTTCCTGGAGATACGAAGAACTATATTTTTCAAAAGAATTACAGCATACATATAAAATAGATTTTGAGCCTTATAACCCTTTTTGGAGTAATACACCATGGACAGTCGCTTTAGAAAACCAAAAAGTATTAGTGGTACATCCTTTTGCAGAGACTATACAAAAGCAATATCTCAGAAAAGAACTTATTCACAAAGATTCTAGGATCTTACCAACTTTTAATTTACAAACGATTCAAGCTATTCAAACAATCGGTAACCGTATTGACAGCAGATTTAATACTTGGTTTGATGCCCTAGAATTCATGAAAAGCGAAATCGATAAAAGGGATTATGATATTTGCCTTTTAGGTTGTGGAGCATATGGACTACCATTAGCCGCACATATCAAACGTAGCGGCAAAAAGGCCGTACACATGGGAGGTAGTCTACAGTTATTATTCGGAATACGAGGTGCCAGATGGGAAGACAATCATTATAATGCAACTTACAATTATGCGCAACTAATGAATGAATATTGGGTCAAGCCTTCTGAAGCCGAAACTCCTGAAAAGGCCCAGCAAATTGAGGCAGGATGTTATTGGTAGAAACATATTCTTTCGTAACTCAGAACTAACTAAATAATGGAAAAACAAATAACTATAGGTTTTATATCTTATGCTGACCCAATGGATAAAACAGCATGGAGTGGTACAATACATCATTTATACAAAAGTATTGAGGGAGCCGGATATAATGTAATATGGATTAAAGCAAGATTTTCTAAATGGATAAAATACTACCAAAAACTACTTGACAGTTTATCAAAATACTCTGGTAAACGTTACTCCATAGCACATACGATACTGGCTGCCAATCTAACCCACATCGACAAAACAAGTATTCAAAGAGTTGACATCTTGTTCTCTCCAGGTTGTACTGCAATATATAAGCTAAAGACAGATAAACCCATTATATATTTGGCAGATGCCACATTTAAGGCTATTTACAACTATTATGACGAATTATCGAACTTGTTCTCTTTCAACATTACAGAAGGGAACAAAATAGAAAAAAAGGCATTAACCAAAGCCACACATATCATCCATGCATCCGACTGGGCTAAACAAAGTGCCGTAAAGGATTACGGGATTCCCCAAAATAAAATCTCCATTATAGAATTTGGAGCAAACATCACCAGACCATATATTCATAAGATCAAAGATAAAGAGGATACTCTGCACCTTTTATTTTTAGGAGTAGACTGGAAACGAAAAGGAGGAGACATAGCCATAGAGACATCAAAAATCCTAAATGACCAAGGTATCAAAAATATAATTCATATAGCAGGTCCAATGGACTTCCCTCAAAAGTACAAGGAGCTTCCATATGTTGATTTTATTGGTTTCTTAAACAAAAACAAAGAAGAAGAATATCGAAAATTTATTCAAATCATTTCCTCCTCAGACATATTTATATTGCCTACCAAAGCGGAATGCGCTGGTATCGTATTTGCCGAAGCATCCGCTTATGGTCTACCCATCTTTACATATGATACCGGTGGAGTAGGAAACTATGTAATTAATGAAATAAATGGTTATCGTTTGCCATTGAAATGCAATGCTAATGAATTTGCAGAACAAATAAAAGACTGTGTCACAACAAAAAAGCTGGATCAAATGCATAAAACAGCAGTAATCTTATATAAAGAAAGACTTAACTGGGATAGATGGTCAACATGTTTTAAAAGTATCATTGAAAATATAAACACTCATAAAGTATGAAACAACCATACATTCTATATGACTCACAAGTATTTGATATGCAAAAGTTCGGAGGCATATCACGATATTTCTGTGAAATAATTCCTAGAATGAACATATCTTTCGATATTTCAGTACGGTATTCAGACAATATCTACCTAAAAGATTCCAAGCTCTGTAAGTATCGTCGCCCCATTCCTCAATGGATATTCAATAAATACAAGTATAAACTACTGCAAAAGAACAAACAATTTTCTGAGCATTTACTCAAATCATCTTCGTCATATTTGCTACATGCAACTTATTATGAACCATATTTTCTGGATTGGATAGGAAACAATCCCTATGTCATCACAGTACATGACATGATCTATGAAAGGCTACCCGAATTCTTTTCAAAGGAGCAAAGAGAAACTATCTTCGAACAAAAGAAAAAGGTTATTACACGGGCTGATAGAATCATTGCAATAAGCCAAAACACTAAGCAAGACATAATAGAACTGCTACACATTGCACCGGAAAAGATTGACGTTATATATCATGGAACAAATATGCAGGAACCTGCCCACAAGACAGATGCGACACTTCCCAAAAACTATATACTATATGTTGGTACCAGATATCCCTATAAGAACTTTGACCGCTTCGCCAAAGCCTTCTCTTTATTGAGCTTAAAAGATAAAGAATTATATGCAATTTGTACAGGCAGCCCCTTTTCTAAAGATGAAAAGAAATTGTTTGAAACACTAAACATCCAAGGAAGAATTATAAATATTCAAGCTTCTGATACCATGCTTTATACACTCTACAATCAGGCGAAAGCATTCGTCTTTCCATCACTCTACGAAGGTTTTGGTATTCCTATCCTAGAAGCATATGCCTGTCATTGCCCAGCTATCATAAGTAACGCCAGCTGTTTTCCTGAAATAGCATCAGATGCTGCTGCATATTTCAATCCATATTCAGAAGCAGAGATGGCAGACACCGTCGCTAATGTTATATACGACTACACTCTGCGAGCAGAACTTATCCATAAAGGACAAGAACAACTCAAATTATACTCTTGGGAAAAAGCAGCCCAACAAACAAAAGAAGTATATCAAAAGGTAATAAACAGAAAAACTATTTAGAAAAACACTGATTCAATCTAAATAAAAAATTAATAATCGGTTTTATTCTATATTGAAAACGATGAGTTGCACTTATTTCACAGAAGAGCTTGTATAAAGGCTGCTTCCGCATCTTTGCCGCCGACTGTAAGGTGTCATACAACATACCTGGAAAATACTTATGCATCACCCATTCCCGTTCTTCATTACATAAGTCTATAGATTGGGAACTAATACCTCCCATATCAAAATCAGCTATAACCCTATCTATATGTTTATAGGAAACTGATTCCAATACTATTTTCTTTAGAAAGAATTCCCAGTCAGAAACTATCTTTAAAGTTTCAGAATAAAGAGAGTTTTGGAACAAGCTTTTCTTAATGAAAGAAGCAGGATGCCCCAATGAGTATTCCAGAAAATAATCTAAATCCAAAACAGAAGGATAAACGCAAGTATCTTTCTTTACGCCATTTTCAATATAAAGTAAATCTCCGTAAATAATATCTTCACCTGATAAAGTTGTGACTATTTCTTCCAGCACAGTAGTATCATGCAAATAATCACCTGAATTCAAAAACAGCAAGTACTCTCCCGTCGCTTTCAATATTCCCTTATTCATGGCATTATAAATTCCTGCATCTTTTTCAGAACACCAGTCAGAAATATTATTTTGATTTTCAAGAATAACTTTTTTACTATCATCATTGCTACCTCCATCTATCACAATATATTCAAATTCATGATAGGTTTGCTCAACAATACTTTCAATGGTCTTCTTCAAACCGATGGCATTATTATAATTAATCGTAATAATAGACAGTTTCATTTTATGACATTTAAAGTTGTTTTTAGTAATTAGAGTTCCAACAACTTGCTAAAAGTTGAGGTAAAATTATCAATACTATATTTATTTTCTAACATAGTAAAATCTATATTCGCTGAGAATCTTTTTCTAACAGTTGCATCCCTAAGTCTTTCTATCTTTTCTACCAAGTCTTCAATATTGCCTTTTTGATATAACAGACCATTCACCCCATTTTCAATACGTTCAGGATTAGCGCCTACATCAGAAAGAATCACCGGCAATCCACATTTTTGCCCCTCAACAGCAACCCTACCGAAGGTTTCAAGAGTTGAACAAACCATCAGTACATCTGCCAAATAGTAATATGGATATACCAGCTTAACAAAAGGCACTATTTTTACATGACCGGTTAACTTATTATTCTTTACATAATCTTCACATATAGACATGAATCCATAATCAGGGCCAACCAAATAACAATAAATATCTTTACCTTTATCTACAATATTCCTTACCGCCTGTAATAACTCCATTTGTCCCTTATTTGAATCAAAGGCCCCCATCAGCAACAATGTATACCAGTCATGCAAATTTCGATTCTTATTTATCCCAGAAACAGGTTGTAACTCAACAGCCTGAGTTATTGAATGAACCTTATCACTCGTCATTGCATTCTGATAATAGAGTTTCGCATATTCAGAAGTAACCAAAACTTTTGCAGATAACTTATTGATCAATTTAAAAATAGACTGAGATTTAAATATAAAACGATTATTGGCCCATGTTGCACTAGGTATCTCATGAATGAACCAACAATGCCTAATTTTCAGCAGCTTACAGGCAACCGCCAGATGAGGGAGCACAATTGTATTTGTTATTCCATAATCTGGTTTTATCTGTTTCAAATAGCGAACTAACTTTATTGAGTATTTAAATAATCTACGAATATATACAAGTTTGTCACACATGGTTATACGCTCACTTTCCCCAATCAGCCACCATCTCATCCGGAGTATCTTATAACCATTGATATAATCGGAACAAGCATCAATCAAATCACCTTGACCGGGAAACACCATATAAATTTGCCACTCCGGATGATTATATTTGATACCCTTCAATAAGTCTAACAAACATTTTTGAGCTCCTCCCGTACAATTACTTTCATGTGAAAGAAATACCAATTTCATAGTGCAGCAAGTTTATGATTTAATTTTTTCTTTCAATTTTAACAACACCTTTCCGCTTTTATCCTATTCAAGAGTGGAAATATGCCGGACAAAGCTTTATTAACGCGCTCTAAATAATAGGCAACTTTTAATATACAGCACCGATTATTCAGTTTTTCCAATAATTCCTTTCTAATCCCATCTCCGATATCCTGCCGCCTAAACATTTTGTAATAATTACCATAACAAAGCAAACGCTTATACATACTAAACGATAAGCAGTCTTCAACAGCCCATGTGAAATTCATACATTCTTTCATACATGCAGCATACGCTTCATCACTTTGTTTAGAATCTACCGTAACGCTATTCAAATGCTTCCTAAAATAATTCAAACGTTCATATAATTCTATCACATCCCCCTGTAACGCCAGAAAAGTCCAAAACCACCAATCGCCGCAGTAACGCATTGAACTCCACCTATCATCAACCAATTTCAAGAAAGAGGCTTTCCGAAAAAGAACACCGCTTGCATTATAGACATAATTAGTCCAATACAGATTTCCTGCAACATAATCCACACCCGAGAACAGTTTGTATTTTTTAGGATTATTCCGTTGCTTTTTAGTCCAATGATCCATATCTTTATCAAGAATATTGCCTATTTCATCCACAATATAAGATCCTGTAAAGCAATACACCGCCATAGGATATTCTTCCAACAAAGTAACAGTCTTGTCCAAAAAAGAAGCATCAGCATAATCATCACTCTCGGCAATCCAAATATATTTTCCTTTAGCAAGTTCTATTCCTTTTTGCCACTGCTTAAAAGGACTACCTGAGTTATGTTCATTCACTATAACATGACTAACCCGTCTATCTATCTCTTGATACTGCTTTAATACCTCTACACTATTATCAGAAGAAGCATCATCTAATAATATTAATTCAAAATCATGAAAACTTTGACTTAAAATCGAATCAATACGTAAGGGCAGATATTCCGCATAATTGTAATTGGGAACAATCACACTAACTAAAGGAGTTTTCATATCATACATCCCGACACTCTTTTACAACACATTCTTTTATGACCTCCAAATAACTTCTTCCATACCGCAAATCCGGTTCCAGATAATTTCCTTCCGCCCACTCATTCCATGATTTCACAAAAGCGAGGCGATGTTCCAATGTTTTTTTCCCAAGGCATGCCATTACGTCCTTCATGTGACGCCCAAAATATTCAGGTTCCGAACGATGCAATACCAAACCTTGCTTCCCCGAACGGGGGGAATGATCCCAGTTAGGAATAATTGTGGGAATAATCTTCTCATCACTCTCTTCATCAGCGACAAAAAAGCGACTAACCTTTTCATAACTAACAATCCACGGAAGTCCCAACCAATTATGCCAACGACGGGCACGTCTGTAAAGGCTTCGCTGCTTCCGCTCATAATCAAACAAACGTACCACATTGATAGCATCAAAATCCATATCCTCCAAATCAGCCTTTTCGTCATCCAAATGATAAGTCTGCCCCACAAAGAAGATTCCTTCTAATCCATTCTGCACAGCCAGTTCACGCCACAACTTTATAAAGGTATTGATTTCCATTTGATTATCAAAAGGATGATAAATCATAAATAAAGGCTTACCATCCACCGTTATATAACGTTTATCTTTAAATGCCGGAAGCACCGCATTAAAATGTGCAATATAATCTTCCTCACCTGGATATAATTGATCTATTAACGTTTCCTTAGCCTTTATTCCATGGTAATAACCTCTCCACGACTCATTAGCCCATGCCAAACAAAAAGGAAAATCCGGTTCACCTGAAGCCAACACTTCATTGAATGGACGCTCCAACAAACGTTTTCCATTGCCAAACCAATAGTGCCAATAGCAAAAGCCTTCTATTCCATACTCCCGTGCCATATCAGCTTGTGCCTTACGAGTTTCAGAAACCCGTAAATCATAATAACCTAAATCTGCCGGCACCTTAGGCTGATAATGCCCAGGAAATAAAGAACGTGCTTTTCCAACATTTGTCCATTCCGTAAACCCCTTTCCCCACCACTCGTCATTTTCTGGTACTGGATGAAATTGAGGTAAATAAAAGGCAATCACTCTTGCCGAATTAATATCATTACTCATAATAGTTTCCCTTACTTCTGTTTCCAAATTTAAACAATTCACTGAATCGCATCGACCAAACATACCATGAAAGGAAATGTTGTAATTTCCATAACCGGACATACCTCTTTATGCCAAGATATCTATAATCTACCGGCAAATATTGTCGAAGTTCCAACCTGATTTTCTGAATATAATAAAAGGCTTTCGTTCGATCTTTCGCATATCGAGCTATACCCTTCGTTTCTTGAACTCCTATCATCACAACCTTAGCTGCAAATTCCTCTAACCTTTCCGGCAATAATCTGTGTTCACGCAAATAATGATACCTTTCCTGCTCGGCAACAAAAAAATGATACTTCTTTAATGGATCCCTGTCATGATCAGTACTTCCCTTACGCTGGCGATAGTGATATTCAGGTTTCCAACAGCATACAATCTTTTCTGCTTTAATGAACCACTTAAACAGAGTTGCATAATCCTCATAATAAAAAGATTTTGGCAACAAGTCTGTTATCACTTTCCGGCAAAACAACTTATCCCAAAGAAAACTCTTAATTTCCTTATCTTCCAATATAAGATTCAATGCTTCATTGCAATTATAAACCGTAATACCACCACCAGAACATGATGCCTCCATACGGTCCTTATAATCCCAATAATATCCGCAAATCGAAATATCCGCTTGATTATTCACAAGTGTATGATACAATATATCATACATATCAGCTTCTATCCAATCATCACTGTCCACAAAACCAATCAGGTCAGCCTTTGCATGTTGCAATGCCACATTACGGCTATCAGCTTGTCCGGAGTTTTCCTTATGTAATACACGAATCCTCTCATCTTTCAA
Source organism: Bacteroides stercorirosoris (assembly GCF_900142015.1). Lineage (GTDB taxonomy): Bacteria > Bacteroidota > Bacteroidia > Bacteroidales > Bacteroidaceae > Bacteroides > Bacteroides stercorirosoris. The sequence goes on along the minus strand of NZ_FQZN01000006.1, from coordinate 126,384 downwards.
CGCATACTCATCGCAAATAGCTCCTGATTTATCTGTAGAGCCATCATCAATAAGCAACAACTCCCATTCTTGAAATGTTTGGGCAATAATGGATTCGATACATTGAACCAGATACCGTTCAACATTATAGACAGGAGTAATAATACTAATTAAAGGAGAATTATTCATATGAATTTTGATTACATTCTAAGGCAAAGATATAAAATATAGTAATGAATCATTGCACAAAGAGGACTTTATATCACTTGTCATTCATAAATTTCTCCATTATCAGATTCACTATCTCCATTTGATCGGAACTGAATTTACGGGCAAAGAGCTGATTCGAATGAATGAGCTCTTCATAATCTTGTCTGCGCCAGACATAAGGAGCGCCTCGTTTCCAGTCAATTAGGCGCATATTCCCTTCATTGTCATCGTCAACGTGATAAATGTTGCCTTTATAAGGAGAATTCCATAAAATGGTTTGCACAAATATTTCATCAGGGCACAAAGTGTACTTAAAGCGCTTCAAAACGAAAGCCTTTTCCTTGACCAAATACTGGCAGAAGTCATGAGTAATGCTAAACCATTGCGAACCTTTCTGGAATCCCATTTCCCGCTTCCTGCGGAAGTGAATCAATTTTTGCAGAATCAATGCAAAGTTATAAAAGGGTACGGTAAGAGCATGCCATTTGTCACTAGGGCGTAAACTCTTGGTGAACAGATAATAGCGGGATATTTTCCGGTCCAAATCTTTCTGATGTTCCGAACTTTGCCAGTAGCCCACAAATTCTTTCCCAGCGTTTTGCCGGAAGAAGTCGTGAATGTAGTCCTGACTCTTAATAGGAAGATCAGCACCGGACAGTAAATGGTAGTAGGAATAGGCGCCATGCTCCACAGCGGCCTCCATCAATATGAATTCCGCCTCAACAAGACTGATGTCCCCCCAATAAAGTTTGATAGGAGCAGATACAAGATGAAACTGTGCCTTTAACATTTGATAGTCCCGCATTTTTTTACGTAATGCTCTGGAACGACGATCTATGTACAGATAGATATCATTCCGTTCATCGTCGAGCATCGTTAAAAGGCTCTTCAATACTGGGTACTCATTGTGTGCAATTATTAAATAAGCATGCTTCATTAGAAAATTTCTAAAATATGTCTAGGCTATATTATTACAAAAATACACTATATTTCGATACCATGTTCATTTTTAGAGAAATATTTTATATCAAGAGGCGGAAATTTATCTATAAAGAGGAGAAATTATCTTTTTTTCATGAGCGCAATCCGATCTTTTGGGATTTGTAGCTTTTTAAGTTATCTTTGCGAGATACAATAAACATAATACCGAAAAGAATGAAACAGTATGATTATCTGATTGTCGGCAGCGGCTTGTTCGGAGCAGTATTTGCCCATGAAGCGCAAAAAGCCGGAAAGCGTTGTCTGGTCGTAGAAAAACGCACGCACACGGGTGGAAATATCTACTGCGAAGAAATAGCCGGTATACATGTACATAAATATGGCGCGCACATATTCCATACGGACAACAAAGAGGTATGGCAATATGTAAACCAACTTGTCGAGTTTAATCGTTACACCAATTCACCGATAGCCAATTATGAAGGAAAGTTATATAACCTTCCCTTCAATATGAATACATTCTATCAGCTTTGGGGAGTGCGCACTCCCGATGAAGCCAAAGCCAAGATAAAAGAACAATGCAAGGAATACGAATACATCACCAATCCTCAAAATCTGGAAGAACAAGCCCTTAAGCTTTGTGGAAAAGATATCTATCAGCGCTTGATAAAGGGATATACGGAAAAGCAATGGGGGCGTGCCGCAACAGAACTTCCGGCATTTATCATCAAACGCATTCCTTTCCGTTTCGTTTTCGATAATAATTATTTCAACGATCCATACCAAGGCATTCCTATCGGAGGCTACAATTGCCTCATCAATGCTTTATTGAAAGGTATTGACGTCCGTATAGGAGTAGATTATATAGAACATCGTCAGGAATTAGATGCCTTAGCCGAAAAAGTGCTTTACACTGGCTGCATAGATGAGTATTTTAATTACGTCTGTGGCCCCTTAGAATATCGTAGCCTGCGTTTTGAGCATAAACATCTAAAAGATATCGAAGATTTCCAAGGAAATGCAGTTGTCAATTATACAGCACGCGAAATACCCTACACCCGTATCATTGAGCACAAACATTTTGAGTTTGGCAAGCAACCCTCCACAATCATCACCTATGAATATCCCGATGATTTTGAAAAAGGGAAAGAGCCCTATTATCCCGTAAACGACGAAGACAATACTAAAATATTCAAAAAGTATCAGGCACTTGCACAAAAAGAGAAAAACGTATTGTTCGGAGGAAGGCTGGCTCAATATACATACGCCGATATGGATGATACAGTGGCAGCGGCACTAAAACTATGGAAAGATTCAAGAATCATATCCGCACAATAAACAATTACCTTGGAATCTTCTGCAATAGCAGATTATTGTTCCAATGCTTCTTTATCTATATACCTCCAGCGCTGCAACCACCACAAGCCACCCATAAGGCAAAACCTTCGCATACAGCTCCGCCAAAAAGTATTCCTTATGTGTTTCAAACAAATGGTTTGAATATCCGGATGTTCAATACCGCCAATAATATAGTTCAAAAGCGGATAATCCGAATGGATGATACAAAGTTTACTCATTACCCATAATAATATTCGATACCTCTTAAATTCCTCATCCTTTCAGCCTTACTTCAGAATTTATATTTATAATCGGTCCGTAAGTGTTTTTTAAACGCCCATGCGTTTAGAAAGGAGTTCTGCTAATCTTTACAAATCTTCTTAAAGAACTCCGGTATGGTAGTATCCACATAAATAAATCCATCCTTGCAGAGTTTGTCAAAAGTCGGGCTTCCTATGACGCGTTCATATTCCATTTCCAGCTTGCCCTCTTTGTACAACTGGTAAAAGTAACGCCAGTGGCGACCACCATGCTTGCTGCTATGCTGCTCCAACTGCTTGCCGCCATTTATCATCTTCTCCATAAAGTGCTGCTTGCCACGTATATTGTAATGGTAGACGCGTATCTTCCCAAACTCCGACCGTTTAGGAAACATAGTCACCTTATGATTTCCCATAGAAATCTGAAGGTAACAAGTGGCACGATGAATAACTTTCTTGTTCTGACGTTCGAACAAAGAATAAAGAGACAAATCATATAACTCCGGCTCGGAAACCGCCTTCACCATTTTATCCCATTGCCAGAAGGGCTTGCCTTCTTCCGGATAAACGCTTCTCATCTCACAATTCAGCACATTGACATGAGTGGCGGATAATTCCGTCTTAAGATTACCGGAAGGCGAATACCACAATTCGTCTGCATCGGCATTAATCACCCAGTCAGCTTTATAAACAGTTTTGGCTTTCCAAATCATACGGTCCACCCATTCTTTCTGCTCATAGTTAGTGGCTGTTTCTTCGATGACTTCTTTCACCCAGCCTTTTTCTTTGTATTTCCGGATAATCTCCGAAGTGCGATCCGTAGAATTATTGTCGGTAATGATAAACCCATCTACCCCCATCGCTTTATGGAACAATAGATTATCCTCCAACACATCCTCCTCATTCTTCACCAGCAGCGTCATTATCAGCCGTGGAGAAGGGGTTAGCCGAAAAGCCTTAAAACTTTCGGCGAGGGCAAAACCTACCTTTTTCAATAAATACAAACTCATCGTTTACAGGCATTAATTGATTGCTACGGTTAACCAACCGGCAGGGTAAATATTCGGAGTCTCACAATGACGGAACCAACGGTTCGGAGCAATGACAATCTTATCCTCACGAGGATTCAGCCAGGCTCCCCACCAACTGAATGTGCTGTTGCAAATAATATGGTGGCGACAACAACTCATCAACATCATATCCTGCCAGCTGTCCTCACCCTTATTCCAGTCAACATAAACAACATTCTCCAGCGGAAGGTTCTCCCTAACCCAGGGTATGTCGTCCGAGAACACATAATAAGAAGGATGATTCATCCGCTGATTCATCTCGGCTATAGCATTCTGATAATAAGGCAACTGGCATATACTTCCTGTGGTTTCCCAATGTTTCGGCAGCAGATAGTCGCCCCGACGGATATGTAAAGACACGGCATTCGCATCCGACCCGATCTGTTCCAGCAGCCGGAGGCTCCGCTCGTTAGCATTCCGTTTATCAAAAGTAAAAGCTTCCCGCACATCATCCTTTATATCCGCAAAAAACCGTTCGGACTGATAAAAGCCTTTAAAATAGAGTAAAGGCCAAAAATATTTCTTTTCAAAAGCCCGCAGACTATTGGGATCTTGCTTACGCTCATATATCTTCTTGAAAAAAAGGAATTCAATCACCTTCTTCAAAGGCTGGTTAATACAGAATTCCGTATGCGGAAGATTGAACACACGATGCATCTCATAACCATAGTGCACCTTATAATGAACCATATCCGAAAGATCTATGCGCACTTTTGGAAAACGCTTCTTCATCCGCAGATAAAAAGCATAGATAAACATTTGATTTCCTAAACCACCTGTTACTTTAATAAGTCTCATCGCCCAATCGTTTTTTTTACATATCCTACTTCATTATCCCAAGCTTTTCGTGTATACCGTCACGATACGCTTTCCATAATTTGGAGACATCGCTCCAGCGCCAGGCATCCGCAAAGGGAGAGGTAATCAAAGCTACAAGAATATATCCCATCACCCCATTAAAGCCACGAAGATATCTGACCGCCACATTACGCCCATAATGGTGATTAAGATAAGTAGAATTGCGTATTTGATAAAAACGTTTCCATTTTTTCTTTTTGCCACGCTCGCTCCAGCTGTCATTTGAAAAGAATTTCTCTTTATCCATCAGAGCTGTAGGGACATATACAATCTTAAACCCGGCTTGCACAGTACGAAAACAATAATCCGTATCATCGCAGAATATAAAGAGCTCTTTGTTGGGAAGTCCAACCTTTTCAACCACCGCGCGCCGTATAAGTGGTCCTTCAAATGCAGTTCCCTTAATTTCGGTAGGGCCGGTCACCACTTGCTTCGCCAGTTTCTTGCTATACATTGAGGCGAACGGATTTGTCAGGTTATATTCTTGGAAATCATGAGTAAAAAGCTTGCCGTCCTGAAGCCTGCGGGGAGCAAGAATACCAATATCCGAACGGCCGGCTTCAGCCAACAGTCCGTCCAGACAGTCTGCCCGCGGAAAGACATCATCATCCATACACCATATCCAGTCTGCGCCGGCCCGGCAGGCATACTCCATACCTGTATAGAATCCTCCCGCACCTCCTACATTCGACTGATGAATAACGATAAGCCCTGTTTGCCCCTTCAACCATTCAGCTGTTCCATCCGTACTTCCATTATTTACTACTACAATAGAAGATATCGGCTTATTTTGTTGCAAACAATATATATTCTTTTTCAGCAAGTCTAAGCGGTTATATGTCACCACTACGGCTATAATGTTCATGGCAGACTCCTTTCTTAATAAAGATCATCTATTTTTCCGGTTTGCTTACTCCGATAAGCAGCCATCAATTCACAACACTTCTCAACATCAAAACCACGTATCTTGGCATACTCTTCGGCCATATACCGGTGCATTTGAGGGGAAGCCGGCAAACGCTCAAAGTTCTTGCAACCGGCTTTCATGCTTACATGACCGATATGCATCCGGTTCAAATCTACAATTTCTATCTTGATTGTGCCATCGGCCTGCTTCTGAAAAAGAATATTCCCGCGACCGTAGTCCTTATGCGCATAGCCATTTTCATGCAGAATAGCAGTAGTCCGTCCGATAGCCCGCAATACCTCTTCAGAATAATCAATTTGCCGTTCAAATAAATCAGAATAAATATAAGGACATGTGGACAAACAGCTGACATAATAACTTCTATTAAACGAAAGTCCGGAACGTTCATCCATCCAAGCCACCGGCTGTGGAGTTCCGACCCCCATTTCAAGAAAGCGCTTCGCATACAAATAGGAGCGTTTTGCCTTTGAGGCACGAAAAATCCCATAGATAAAACGATTTATCAGATTGGGCTGGTGGAACGATTTCACCACATAAGTCCGCCCTCCACATTCCATCTTTCTCAGTTCATTGCGCCCTTTATGAATCACCACGCCTTCACCTCTAAGGAAACGCGCTGACAACGATTTGATGAAACACTCCAAATCCTTATAATCCGGATGGACAGCCAATACACATGGATGAAAAAAACGATATATAGCGGCCATCAGCCCCTGCTCTTTTATCATAATAAATCTATCTAAGTCTTTATAGACAATGTCATCTCACAGCATTAGAGACAACGGAATTCGCAACAAATATAAGTAATATTTAAAATACATCCAAACTTTTACAAAAAGCGGAACAATGCTCAAATCTTATCCAGCCCCTTTGTATATTTCAACCAATAATACTTCAACGGATTCTTATATTTCAATTGTTTCCACGGACGACTGCCATGTGGACGGTGCCACACAGGAAGTGTAGTAAACAGATAATTCTGGAATCCCTCTTTCAACGACTGATGAGAAATGGTCACATCATGCCAGTTCTTTTCAGGGTCTAACTGATGGAAATCAAAGGAACGGAGAAACTTCAACGTCAGGAGCGAGCAACAGAAGCTACAATGCTTTTTCTCAGGAAACACCTGGTTTTCGCGTCCTTTTGCAAACAAATAGGGATAGTTTATCTCCCCCTTCTCATCTACGGTGACAGCAGCGGCAATGCCGCAATCTCCCCTTTCCAAAGCGCCATCGAACAACGCCTGCAAAGTATTGTTCTTCACTACGACATCAGACTCCACTATAATCAGTCCGGCCTCTTCCGCAACAGCCCGCTCTTGCGCCATTTGCAGAACCTGCAAATAATTAGGCGAAGGATGATTTGTGATATCCGCAAGATTCACCAGTTCAAAGCCCAGTCTTGCGGAAGCTTCCTGCAATCTGGCCGTATTCTCCTCCGTACTGAAATCATTATAAATGGTATAGGTAAAAGGAGTTTTAAAGTCAGATGCCATAATAGCATCTACCGTCTGTAAAGTCAATTCTATGGAGTCCTTTACAGGCGTAATGATATGGATACACTTCATTCCTTATAACTGTTTTTTCTTTATTCTACAAACCGTGATATTTGTACAAGTTGACAAAGTTATGTATTATTTGGCACACAGCCAAACAGTTTACCGCTTTTATAACTAACTTTGCCTGCAACAAATATAGAAAGAAAAAAAGAAAATGAGAATCATAGTTGACAACAAAATACCGTTTATAAAAGAAGCCATCGAAAAAATAGCCGATGAAGTGATGTACGTTCCCGGAAAAGATTTTACCCCGGCGTTGGTGAAAGAGGCGGATGCACTGATTATCCGCACACGCACCCATTGCAATCGCGAATTGCTGGAAGGAAGCCGGGTGCGCTTCATCGCAACCGCCACCATCGGTTTCGACCATATAGATACGGAATACTGCCGCCAGGCAGGTATAGTCTGGAAAAATGCTCCGGGATGCAATTCTGCCTCCGTAGCCCAATACCTGCAATCCACGCTCCTGCTATTGGAGGCGTCGAAAGGAAAGAATCTATCAGAAATGACAATCGGAATTGTAGGAGTCGGAAACGTAGGAAGCAAAGTGGCAGGTGTAGCCCGCGAACTGGGCATGCGGGTATTACTGAACGACCTGCCACGGGAAGACGAAGAAGGGAGCACAGACTTCAGCTCTTTACAAATCCTTGCCGAAGAATGTGACGTACTCACTTTCCATGTACCATTATATAAGGAAGGAAAATACAAAACCTTCCATTTGGCTAATGACACATTCTTCCATTCATTGAAACGCCACCCCGTCATCATCAATACCTCCCGTGGCGAAGTGATAGAAACAAATGCTTTATTGAAAGCCCTTGAAACCCGGCAAATATCCGATGCGGTCATCGATGTATGGGAGAATGAGCCGGACATCAATCTCACCTTATTAAATAAGGTATTCATCGGCACCCCACATATCGCCGGTTATTCAGCCGACGGAAAAGCCAACGCCACACGTATGGCCCTGGACTCCCTTTGCAGCCATCTCAGCATACAGGCCGAATATCTCATCACCCCGCCCGCCCCTGAAAATCCGGTCATCACCGCCACTACCCCGGCAGAAGCCTGCCTGCAGATGTACGACCCGCGAAGAGACAGCGAGACATTGAAGGCACACCCCGAACTCTTTGAACAACTGAGGGGAGATTATCCGCTGCGGCGTGAAAAAGCGGCATTCTCAGTCCAGCTTACCGCTAAAGGATAGCAAGCAACTTCTTTTCCGAAGGAAATTCAGCCGGCAACACCTTTTGGTCAGAACTTCTTCTTGCCTACGTCTTCTCCGCCTCTTCTCCACTCCTATAGCGAGCCAAAAGCAGTGGAGCAGGTGTGGAGCAGATATGGACCGGATATGGAGAAGGTACGGTGCGGAGATAAATATTCTAAACCTCCGATTCAATCAGCCCTTCTATCACCTTCGGATAAGTCTCATATTCCAGCACATGGATGCGTTGCGCCAACTCCTCCGGTGTATCTTCCGGCAACACCGGACATTTCACCTGGCGAATAATGGCTCCTTCATCATAATGTTCATTGGTATAATGTATAGTGATGCCGCTCTCTTTCTCGCCCGCAGCAATAACCGCTTCATGTACGCGATCGCCATACATTCCTTTTCCGCCAAACTTGGGCAACAGCGAGGGATGAATATTTATCATTTTATTGGAATAAGCATGCAAAATAACGTCCGGCACGCGAGCCAGAAAACCTGCCAGCACCACAAAGTCTATTTTATGCTCCCGCAGTACAGATAAAATCGCATCGCCGCTCTCCCAGTCACTCTTGGGAAAATGGAAACAAGACACTCCTAACCCGCGAGCACGCTCTAAAACGAACGCATTCTGCCGATTAGTCAAAACCAAGGCCACACAAGCCGAACTTTTTTCCTGGAAATAACGAATGATATTTTCGGCATTCGTTCCACTTCCCGATGCTAAAACAGCGATATTTTTTCTCATAAAACCTACTTTTTGTGCACAAAACCGTGAAAAATGTGCAAAACTCTGCATTTATTTCCTCAAATATTTGCGAGTGACGATAAATATTTATTCCTTTGCCCCGCAAATTTAAAGAAAAAAACTATTTATTAATTAAAAACTTAAAGTTATGTCTGAAATTGCATCAAGAGTGAAAGCGATCATCGTCGACAAATTAGGCGTTGAAGAATCAGAAGTTACAAACGAAGCTAGCTTCACCAACGATTTAGGAGCAGATTCTCTTGACACTGTAGAACTTATCATGGAATTCGAAAAGGAATTCGGTATCTCTATTCCGGATGACCAAGCTGAAAAGATTGGTACTGTAGGTAACGCCGTTTCTTACATCGAAGAACACGCTAAGTAATTCTATCCATCAATTTAATATGGAATTAAAAAGAGTTGTAGTAACAGGTCTTGGCGCCATTACTCCCATTGGCAACAGTGTTCCCGAGTTTTGGGAAAACCTTGTGAATGGGGTTAGTGGAGCGGGACCTATTACTCATTTCGACGCTTCCCTTTTCAAGACTCAATTTGCCTGCGAAGTGAAAGGCTTCGAAGCAACCAAATATATCGACCGCAAAGAAGCACGCAAGATGGACTTGTATACACAATATGCCATTACCGTAGCCAAAGAAGCGGTTGAGAACTCTGGCCTTGACGTCGAAAATGAGGATTTAAACAGAATCGGTGTCATCTTTGGCGCCGGTATTGGTGGTATCAATACATTTGAGGAAGAGGTCAGTAATTATGCCTTGAACGGAAAAGAGAACGGTCCCAAGTTCAATCCGTTCTTCATCCCTAAGATGATTTCGGATATTGCTGCCGGACAAATTTCAATTATGTATGGTTTCCACGGACCCAACTACGCAACTTGTTCTGCATGCGCCACTTCTACAAATGCTATCGCTGATGCTTTCAATCTTATTCGTTTAGGTAAGGCTAACGTCATCGTAAGCGGTGGTTCGGAAGCTGCTATCACCGTTGGCGGTGTAGGTGGTTTCAATGCCATGCACGCATTGTCAACACGCAATGAGTCTCCCACAACAGCCTCTCGTCCGTTCAGCGCAAGCCGTGACGGTTTCGTGATGGGTGAAGGTGGCGGTTGTCTGGTTCTTGAAGAACTGGAGCACGCTAAAGCACGTGGTGCCAAGATTTATGCGGAAGTTGCCGGCGTAGGTATGTCTGCCGACGCTCACCACTTGACTGCTTCCCACCCGGAAGGTTTAGGAGCCAAGTTAGTGATGAGAAATGCGTTGGAAGATGCAGAAATGACCCCTGAAGAAGTAGATTATATCAATGTTCACGGTACATCTACTCCTGTAGGTGATATATCGGAAGCCAAAGCCATCAAAGAAGTATTCGGCCAACATGCATACAAGTTGAACATCAGTTCAACGAAATCCATGACCGGTCACTTACTGGGTGCTGCCGGTGCGGTAGAAGCCATTGCAAGCATTCTTGCAATCCAGAACGGCATCGTACCTCCGACTATCAACCACGAAGAGGGTGATAACGACGAAAACATCGACTATGACCTGAACCTGACGTTCAACAAAGCTCAAAAGCGTGAAGTGAACGTAGCCCTGTCCAATACATTTGGATTCGGTGGTCATAATGCATGTGTTATCTTCAAGAAATACGCAGAATAATCAGTCGTGTTACGTAATCAAATAAACAAGATAAGGCTCTTATTCCATAAGGACAGAGAGTCTTATCTTTGTTTTTATAAGATACTGGGATTCTATCCTCGCAACATTCAGCTTTACCAGCAGGCATTGTTGCATAAATCCACTTCCATCCGCTCGGAGAAGGGACGCCCTTTGAATAATGAACGGCTGGAGTTCCTGGGTGACGCCATTCTTGACGCCATCGTGGGAGATATTGTCTATAAGCATTTTGAAGGCCGTCGCGAAGGTTTCCTCACAAACACGCGCTCGAAGATTGTGCAGCGGGAAACACTGAACAAACTGGCAGTAGAAATAGGCCTGGACAAGCTGGTAAAATATTCCACCCGTTCCTCCTCACACAACAGCTACATGTACGGCAATGCATTCGAAGCATTTATCGGCGCCATTTATCTGGACCAGGGCTACGAACGCTGCAAACGCTTTATGGAGGAAAAGATATTCAAAAATCACATCGATCTCGACAAGATGTCCCGCAAAGAGGTCAACTTCAAATCGAAACTGATTGAATGGAGCCAGAAAAACAAGGTTGAAGTTTCATTCGAGCTTATCGAGCAGTTCCTTGATGAAGACTACAATCCCATGTTCCATACCGAAGTCCGCATAGAAGGCATTTCGGCAGGAAAAGGAACCGGATACTCTAAAAAGGAGTCCCAGCAGAATGCCGCACAGGCAGCATTGAAGAAGATTAAGAATGATGCCGCATTTAAAGAAGAGGTAGAAGCGGCAAAAATGCAGAATCATCCGGAAAAGGCCGTCAAAGGAGAAATCGCCGAAAATAGTTTGCCGGAAGACGTTTCTGCCGAAGATGAGCAAAGTGACGCAGAACGTGGTGAAGGCCAATCATTCACCCCTACAATGAATCAATAAACTCATCCCACTGCTGCGGGGTGCCTTTCGTCCCAAAGAACTTTTCATAGAGCCTTCGCCTAACCGATGTTATGGATTCTCTGGAACGATCCGTTAGCCTCGCCATATCCTTAGGCAAGATATCAATCTTTATCAGAAGGCAAATATGAAGTTCATGTCTGCTAAGCTTACAAATCCGGAAAAGTTTCTCTGTAAAGTCCTTATAAGCAGTATTGACCGTTTGCTCCAACAAGTTCCATTTTTCGGGAGGCAAATGCGTATCTTTTTCCTCATTACAGATTTCCTTGAAATACTTGCAGATATCAGAATCTAAAAGCATCCTTCGAGCCTTTTCTCTCTCCTGTAATCCAAACTCTGCTTGTTTTCCGGCATAATACAGACTTCTTTTCTGTTGTTCTATCTGCTCCTTCTGCTGAGCGGGATACGCTCCATCTCGAAGCAACTGTGTCAGCTCTTCTTGTTTCCGCTTATTTTCTTCGATGAACAGGGCACTTTTTTTATATTGTTCTTCTTCAATCCGCTTCAGCCGTAATAGTTGCAGGTTGAATTGCGCATGTTTCCTCCGACTATATTGGAAATAGGTAAAGAAGCAAAGCGACATAACGACACCTCCCGTCATGGAGTAGAATAAATAGATCTGCTCCTGCTTGTTTTCCGCTTTCAAACAGCTGTTCTCACTTTCTCTTAATGAATAATTATAAAGGGAGTTTATCTCACGGATTGTTTCAGAATCAATAAATTTCCGAACAGAATCCAGCTCCTCCATATATTGTTCAAGATGTCCCTTTGCTACCTGAATTTTTCCTTCTTCCAGCGCTAATTCCGCCAAGCGCCAATGAGCATCCGTCAGAGCATAAAGAGTGCCAAATCCCAATAGTTTGTTATAATAATAGGATGCAGAATCTCTATTTCCCATCTTATAATACCAATCAGCGGTTATGGAATATACACCACTCTTTATCCGGTCAACTGTTGTTTTCAGCGAAGGTTGCAGTATTTTCTTTACTAAATCATATTTCCCCATCTGCACATACACTTTACCAATCTGGCTTTGTACCATACTCATAATCCGTGGATTATTTAAGGCAGACGCTAAATCATAAGCTTCCTGATAATACAGCAATGAGCTATCAACACCTTCGACATCACAATATGTAGAAGCTAAGTCTCTTAAATCATAGATCATACTTATACTATCTTTTTCCAATACACTCCATCTGTAGGCTTGAGAATAGACTTTTCTCGCTTCATTCCAAAGCCCTTGCTCTGAAAAAATCCTTCCCATTTGACTATGTATCAGACTTCTTAGTTCACAACAAGAATCATCCCCCAAAACATCCAGAGCTTTATCAAAATAATCTAATGCCTGCGGAGCATCTCCTAAATCACGGTATGTTCGTCCGGCATAAAAATAAGCTTCAGGAAGATGCCGGGTATCATCTTTCTTTATATAATAATGTAACACAGGGAGTATCCGGTTTTCTGAAGTCAGGGGAATATACGCCTTATCATCCGCCTTAACACAAAGCAAACGATAATACATTTGAGTTTCTTCTGATTGCGCGGACATATCATCTTTTATAGAGCACAGCAAGGAAACAGCACTATCCGGATTACTATTTGTCAAGTTATCCGCAAGTAGTAGAACTTGTGGATAAGCATTCTCCTTGCAAGCATAAAAACTCAACAAGAAAAGAGACACAAATAGATATAAGGTGTTTCTCATATCAACAAAGGTAGGTTTTATTTTTTATAAAAAGAGTTCTAAAAATATATTATTTCGAGATGCACATTAAATGCACACTAAAAAAGTAATCACGAATAAGTTTTTTCATCACTTTTGTACATAACCAAAAAAAACAAAAGCCATGAAACAATTAATAAGTAAGTCACACCTGTTTCTTCTCATTCCTGAATAATAGAATGGGATTTTTATATAGCAATTTATATATGCAAGATAAATGGCTATTCTTAAGGAGTAAACTAATTCATTAAGAAAAAAGGACTTGCACTCCTTTCCTTTTTAGCAGAACAAGTAAATTATCCTTAAAGATACAAATATCTTTATTTCTAAACGAAAAATTATCATTGCAAAAACGGAAAATTATTCAAAACAGTTTAGCCTTTTAATCCTCATTATTAACTAATAACAAATAATACTATGAATAAGATTTTTATAACAAGTCTCTTAGCAATATGTATAAGTATGTCTTCCTGTTCTTCTGACGAAAAGACGTATAACCAACCTAAACAGGAGCTTTATAGCAAGTTAAATGAAGACCTGGCAGCATATAATGCAACCTTCTGGAACGCAAATAATATACCGCATACACGCAGCTTTTGGAAAAAACTAAGAGGATTTTTACTAGCGGATGCTGGTGGAGCTTTAATTGGCAGTGCTTTCGGAGGTTGGGGTGCACTTTTTGGAGCTGTTTTTAGTTCAGCTGTAGGTGGACCAGCTCTTGCTGAACATGAAATGACGAGCCAGACTGCTACTACATGCCCAGTTATCCCACCAACATCAGATAACACTCAAACAGTTCCAATTTCCGACCCTTATTCAGCGGAAGTTCTTTCTGATGACAATGAAATTGCTGCACCTACCAGTAGTCAAGTTGCAGTAAACTGCTATGCTACAGTAACCAGTTCTGGTATTGGATATGAACATAACCTAATCCTCAGCCGAATAGAAGAAACACATCAGAATATCTATAATGAAGCGAAAAGTTCTGAAGTTATGGCAGACCTCATTGTTACAGAAATGGGAAAATGTAGCTATGCTATTCCAGAAACAGAGAAGAATATTTTAATTCAAAAAGTTAATTCTATCGTTTTAAAGAGTAAAACAGATTCTGCTACAGAGTTAATTACTCTCCTTAAGAATACTTGGCCAGAATACTCTGATGAATTATCTGTGATTGATGACTTCACTATTAATATTGGAAACATTACCAATAACACGGAGCTAATGAAAGCATACTTAGATGGTTATCTACAAGTCATTGAAAGATCAAACCTGACTAACTCCCAAAAAGAAGTCTTGAAGTCGAGCCTTGAAGTGGCAGCCAACAGTGCACTATTCTGGGTAACTGAATAACAGTTTTTATAATAACTAAATAGTAACACATCATGAGAAAAAACAGTTTAACATTCTTTCTATTTTTGCTCTGTACAGCCTTTATCAGAGCCCAGACTTACAGTGATAGCAAATTCTCCATATCAATAGACCTGGGAGCCGGAAGCTTTTTCGGGCACTCTAATCTATCTTCTTATGGCGTTGATTACAGAGGAGAATATAAAAATGGATTCAGTGGAAACATCAAAGCATCCTATTTGTTGGACAAAAAATTCCAAGTCGGCCTGAAGTTTAATCTTTTCTCGGCTTCCGAGAACTATGATTTGGCAAAAGAAACACAGGCTGCCGACGACTTAGACTTGATTTATATTGCACCGCAAATTGGTTATCGGAAGTTGATTGCGCCAAATTGGTGCTTCGACTGCATGGTGGGTGTCGGCTATATGCACTATCAAAGCAAAAGCCTCTATAACGAGATGGAACGTGAATGCAATAAAGGGTTCCTGGGAGCCAATGCAGATTTAGGGCTTAACCGCCATTTATACAGAAACCTCTACATGGGTGCCAGTGTTTCGGTAATGGGTGGACACACTTCCTCACTGAAAGAGAAAATGAAAGGAAAAGAAGAAACACTGAAGTTAGATAAATGGAATCGCATAAAAGTGCTGAGGGCAGACCTTATGTTGTCGATAAAAGTATTGCTGTAAAAACAGAGGCCATTTAGCCTACAAAGCGAATCAGTAGTTGAAATTATGACTTTCAGTAACGCTTAAAAAAGTTTTTTGGGAGAGACAAATTATCATTTATGTGCCAAGTTGTTTTTTAAGCGTTACTTAGCCATATACAGATGAAATAAGACAATAAAGTAATACAATTATGAAAATAGACTTAAATCAGAATGATTATCTGAGCAGAATGGGAAAATGTTTGCTATATTGGAGTTGCTTTAGCATTATATCTTCATTTCATGGAACATTTTTCCTAATAGTATCAATTCTCTTTTCAAGTATAATAATTCTTGCAACTATAAGAGAGTTCTACTTAAAAAAGAAATAGATGACGGGGAAAATCAGTTTTGACTTGAGAATTTAAAGATAGGCAAAAAAGTCTGCGAGCAATTATTATTTTGTTTGCAGACTTTCTTAATACTATATCAGTATCACCCGAAACAAATTCCCATCCGTCTCCCCTGAACCACGAGATCATTATCTTCCGTCACCAGTTTCAATTTTCCCGCAATCTCTTCCAGTGGAGCAGAAGAAATCTCATCCCCTTTCAACGTAATCATCCTGCCAAACTGTTCGGTCGCAATCAGTTCCGTAGCATGTCCGCCCATACGGGTAGAGAGGTTACGGTCGAAAGGTGTAGGCGAACCACCCCGTTGGATGTAACCAAGCACAGTCTCGCGCGTTTCAATACCCGTTTCGTACTCTATCTCCTGAGCAATATACTCAGCCGCACGTTTCCGCCCATCGGTTTGTATACCTTCGGCAACCACTACGATAGAATATGGTTTGCCTTTCTTTAAACGGTTCAGTATCGTTTCTCCTATGTTATGGATATTATAAGGTATTTCGGGTATCAGAATCACATCTCCCCCGCCTGCCATACCGGAATAGAGTGCAATCCAACCGGCCTTATGCCCCATCACCTCAATCACCATCACCCGCTTATGCGAACTGGCAGTAGAGTGCAGGCGGTCAATAGCATCCGTAGCAATGCTGACGGCAGAATCAAAGCCGAAAGAGAAATCCGTCCCCCAAATGTCGTTGTCAATTGTTTTAGGCACAGACACTATGTTCAAGCCCATTGCAGCCAGTTTCGCCGCAGTCTTCTGAGTACCGTTACCACCGATACAGACTACGCAATCCAACCCTAACTCCTTCACATTCTGTTCTATCAGTGCCGGTTTATTAACATCAGATATCACTCCATTCTTCTTGAAAGGTTTCTCACGGGAAGTGCCGAGCATCGTCCCGCCCAAATTCAACAAACCGGACAAAGACTTATCGGTAAACGACTCCACATCTTTCGTCAGCAACCCCTGAAAGCCACTGTGAATGCCTACCACTTCCATCCCATAATGATTGATTGCAGTTTTGCACACTCCACGAATAGTGGCATTGATGCCGGGACAATCGCCCCCCGAAGTCAAAATACCGATTCTCATGACACTTTTGTTTGAATTATTGTTCTTTACGTCCGTAAAGATAGAAAAAAAAGAGAAAAAAGATAGAGAAGCCGATAAATAAGATTATTTTTGCGCAACAAAATAGTTTTAACTAAGAGAGATGAATATCACAACATTGCTGAATAAGGTGTATTTTGCCCCTCGCCTGAAAAAAATCGACTTCTATGCCAACCGCGCAGGAGAATTACAGCACAAAGTGCTGAACCGCTTAGTGCGTATGGCTGAAAATACAGAATGGGGAAAAAAATATGATTATAAGAGCATCCATACTTATGAAGATTTCAGAAAACGCCTTCCCATACAGACTTATGAGGAGGTTAAGCCATATGTAGAACGTCTGCGTTCAGGAGAGCAAAACCTCCTCTGGCCGTCGGAAATACGTTGGTTTGCCAAGTCTTCGGGTACGACGAACGATAAAAGCAAGTTCTTGCCTGTCAGCAGAGAATCGTTGAATGATACGCATTATCAAGGCGGGAAAGATGCTGTAGCCATTTATCTGGGGCAGAATCCCGACAGCCACTTCTTCTCCGGGAAGGGTTTGATTTTGGGAGGAAGCCACAGCCCTAACCTCAACTCCAAACATAGCCTGGTAGGTGATCTTTCCGCCATCCTGATACAAAATGTCTATCCGCTGGTGAATTGTGTCCGCGTCCCGAGCAAAAGGATCGCTCTCATGAGCGACTTCGAAAGCAAAATGGTAGCTATTGCCAACAGCACCATTTCTCAAAATGTCACCAATCTGTCCGGTGTTCCTTCGTGGATGCTGGTACTCATCAAACATATTCTTGAAAAGACCGGCAAACAATCACTGGAAGAAATATGGCCTAATCTGGAAGTATTCTTCCACGGTGGCGTTGCCTT
Organism: Bacteroides stercorirosoris; assembly: GCF_900142015.1. Classification (GTDB taxonomy): domain Bacteria; phylum Bacteroidota; class Bacteroidia; order Bacteroidales; family Bacteroidaceae; genus Bacteroides; species Bacteroides stercorirosoris. The sequence goes on along the minus strand of NZ_FQZN01000006.1, from coordinate 108,582 downwards.
CACTCCATACCGCGAACAGTACAAAGAAGTAATCCGTTCATCCAACATGCACTACGTGGAGACGTACAATGCCTCCGAAGGGTATTTTGGTACACAAAACGACCCGAATGACCCGTCCATGTTGTTGATGATTGACTACGGAATCTTCTACGAATTTATCCCCCTGGAAGATATAGACAAAGAAAATCCACGTATATACTGCCTGGAAGAAGTGGAGACGGAAAAGAATTATGCATTGGTCATCTCCACCTCCGCCGGCTTATGGCGTTATATGATTGGGGACACCGTGAAGTTTACACAGAAAGACCCGTATAAGTTTGTCATCACAGGACGTACCAAGCACTTCATCAATGCTTTCGGTGAGGAGTTGATTGTAGATAATGCCGAGAAAGGTTTGGCAAAAGCCTGCGAAGCTACCGGAGCATTGATTTCGGACTATTCGGCTGCTCCTGTCTTCATGGATGCCAAAGCCAAATGCCGCCACCAATGGCTGATAGAGTTTGCCCAAATGCCGGATAACGTAGAAAAGTTTGCAAAGATATTGGATGATACGCTGAAAGAGGTAAACTCTGATTACGAAGCTAAACGGCAGAATAATCTTGCACTACAACCGTTGGAGGTAATAATTGCCCGTAAAGACCTGTTCCACGACTGGCTGGCTCAGAAAGGAAAACTGGGCGGACAACATAAAGTGCCTCGGTTGAGTAATACAAGGCAGTACATTGAGGAGATGCTGGAGCTGAACAACTGATTTCTGCTATAACATAGGACAATAAATAAGAAAGACCGCATCAGACAAAATTGATGCGGCCTTTTTCATTTTTGTTCCATGCCTTGAAACTGACAGTCATCCCAGGCTCAGAAATTATAAGCCAATCCGATGCCCAATATTTCCTTGAACTGCACTTTCGGCCCTCTCTCAACACCCTCATCATTAAAGGTTTTCACATCATTATCATACTTCAGGGTCATATTCAGGGTTGCTGATAGTACTTTATTAATCTTCATACTGATGAGCACATCCCAGTTGACATCCACATTGCCAAAGTCTTTATTATAAGGAGTGAAGAAATCAGCTGTAGTAATCAGATTCACATTTTCCATGACAGGCAGCTCTGCACGGGCTTTCAGGAAAGCTCCGGCTTCAATCTTAAAGTGATCCCCCGGATCAACACCGAAAGAGCCTAAATCGGAAAGATAATCATCGCTCACAAAGGTCATCTTTGTAGAGACAGGTGAAAGAAATACGGAATAATTACTCTTCGGACGATATTCCATACCCAATGCCACATTAGAATAGGCAGGAGCAAAGAAGTTAGATATATAGTGACTCTTGTCCGGATAATTATATCCCTTGGCAAATTGAGTATTCAGGTCAGCCATAAGCGTATAATACCAGACCTTAGTGGCTGCATATCCCAACTGGGTAGATAATCCTATTTTGTCGGAACTCTTTCTCATCCCTTGCGATTTGGTTTTCGAAAGGCCATAATCCAGCACCAGATTCGTCACCCACAGCCAGTTTCCGCTCTTATGTGTCAGTGAGCCATTCAAGTAAGCATTTCCGGCGATAGAATTCTCACCACCGGCCGCCCAGTTTGTCATTGCAGTTTGCGACATGTTTATACCCGTCACACCTTTCAGTACCCAAGCTCCTTCTTTATATCCCTTATCGTCCGTTTGGGCAGAGACGATTGTTGCCAAAGCGGCAAATAGCATCATTAAATATATACGTTTCATACTGTTATTCGTTTTAATTATTCCGCAAAACAAAGACGTCTTTGTATTTCAAACAGAGTAAACTATTTTTTTGTTCAGAAACAAATAAAAGAATGATTGTACGGAAATTACAGGATGATACCTCCTCCCAGTAGCAAACCTGCCTCATCATAAAATGCCGCAGCCTGTCCGGAAGCAATGGATTCGAGCGATTCGCGCAATTGCACATGCAAGAGATTCTCATCCGCTATACTGACAGCGCAGTGATTAGCTTGCTTCCGATAGCGTATCTTGACAATGACATCCCCGGAATTCAGTAAACGGGAAACATCCACAATATTCCAGTCTTTCAGCAGCATTTCCTCTTTGTAGAGAGAAGTGAGAGGCGCAAGTATCACTTCATTCCTCTCTTTATGTATCTCTTTTACGAAAACAGGACGGTTCAGATGAATGCCCAATCCTCTGCGCTGACCAATCGTATAAAAGGGATACCCTTCGTGCCAACCTAAAAAACTCCCGTTTTCATCGAGAAATTGTCCTTTTCCCGGTAATTCATTCGCCGGGACTTCACGCTGCAAGAAAGAACGGTAATCCATCGGGCAGAAGCAGACACCGAGACTGTCTTTTTTTATTGCCGTCCGTTCAAAGCCCCGCTTGGCAGCATAAGCACGCACTTCACTTTTAGTCCAGTCACCCATTGGAAGAAGCATACGCTCTAAAATATCCTGTTGCAGTCCCCATAGGAAAAAAGTCTGATCTTTATCACGATCGGCAGCCGGGGCTATAAAGTAATAGCCATCCCGGAAAACTTTACGCACATAGTGTCCGGTTGAAATCCAATAAATGCCCATTTCATCGGCAATCTTTGCCAGCAACGGCCATTTCAGTTCATTGTTACAAAGCGTACAGGGAACAGGGGTACGGGCGGAAAGATATTCATCTATGAAATAGCGGATGATGCGTTCACGGAATAATTCGCGGGCATCATAGATGATGTGCGGGATATTCAGGCGGGAAGCGAGATTACGGGCATCATCCAAAGATCCTTCAAAACCTTCCGAATCATAGAAACGAAACGTCACACCGGTTACCTCATAACCGGCTTCTTGCAACAGCATGGCGGCAACAGAACTATCTGTACCTCCACTCATACCTAACAATACACGCTTCTTTGATTTCATGGGTGCAAAAATAACAAAGGAAAAAGAAAATCACTACATTTGCTACCTTTAAAAACAACAATGCCAATGAACTACTATATCTGTGATCATATCACCTGGAAAAAGTCCCTCTCTTTACTAAAAAATGACATGGAAGGGCAACGTGTCTATTCCAACCTCTGGCAGATGACACGAGACGTACTGATGCTTTCGCTCAGCCTTAGCGCTATGGCAAGCCTCGCTATATTAATATTCGGGCTCATAAGGTTCATAATCGACACCTTGTCCGGAACTACAGAACAAACAATGACCCTGTTCGATGTAATCATCTTCTCAATGGCTTGTCCGGCAATATTTGTCGTCCCCCTCACTTGGGGATTAGCTTATTTCGGATGGTATAAAAATCTCCGAAAGATCAATTTCCTTTTACAAAAGTTCATAGCCTCCCTTTCCGAAGCAGAGAATGTCAAACGTACTTCCCCGGTATCTTATACTTTCCGCTACCACCAAAAAGAGTTTCATGCACTATTCGAAGAAAAGGAAAATTCAACAACCGTGGCAGTAGCAAAAGGCGATCTCATACTCCTATTGCCCTATCAGGATATGCAACAACGAACTACAGATGAACTATTTGAAGAAATAAAAGGATTCCTTATAGGTAAACTATTCGCCTCCTTTGCCATGGGGCCGAAATATATGCTGTTCGCATTCAATAGCCGTCCTGTACCCACTCAGACGGATGTAAAACAGTCCGCAGAGATGCTGCTCTACCTGACAGAACGTTTCCAACTACAGGACCCCATCCCTGAGGAGAAGGAAGAATAAATTCATCCGATAGTCACTTCCCTCTTAACTATCAGCAAGAAAAAAAAATGAAAGAACTTATTATCTTATGAAATTGTTGTAACTTTGTGCTTTTAAAAGATTTAAAATTCAAACGTTATGGAACATCAACTGACGATTTACAACACCTTAGATAGGAAAAAGGAGCTATTCGTGCCACTGCACGCTCCACACGTAGGTATGTATGTCTGCGGTCCTACCGTTTACGGTGACGCGCACTTGGGACATGCACGTCCTGCCATTACCTTCGACTTGCTTTTCCGCTACCTTACCCATCTGGGCTACAAGGTGCGTTATGTGCGCAACATCACCGATGTAGGCCATCTGGAACATGACGCTGATGACGGAGAAGATAAAATAGCCAAGAAAGCACGACTGGAACAATTGGAGCCGATGGAAGTAGCGCAATACTACATCAACCGTTACCACAAGGCAATGGAAGCGCTGAACGTACTTTCACCCAGCATCGAACCGCACGCTTCGGGACACATCATCGAGCAGATAGAGCTGGTGAAAGAAATCCTGAAGAACGGCTATGCTTATGTCAGTGAAGGCTCTGTTTACTTCGACGTAGAGAAATACAATAAGGATTACCATTACGGAAAACTCTCCGGCCGCAATCTGGATGACGTACTGAACACCACCCGCGAACTGGACGGACAAGCTGAAAAGCATAACCCCGCCGACTTCGCCTTATGGAAATGTGCCCAACCGGAGCATATCATGCGTTGGCCTTCTCCATGGAGCGACGGTTTCCCGGGATGGCATGCCGAATGTACGGCCATGGGCAAGAAATACCTGGGCGAACATTTCGACATCCACGGCGGCGGCATGGACCTTATCTTCCCTCACCACGAATGTGAGATCGCTCAATCGGTTGCATCGCAAGGCAATGACATGGTACATTACTGGATGCACAACAATATGATTACCATCAACGGACAGAAGATGGGTAAGTCATACGGCAACTTCATCAATCTGGATGAGTTCTTCAACGGCTCACACAAGTTGCTGACACAGGCTTACAGCCCGATGACCATCCGTTTCTTCATCCTGCAAGCTCACTATCGCAGCACAGTAGACTTCAGTAACGAAGCCTTGCAAGCAGCGGAAAAGGGATTAACCCGAATGATGGATGCCGTGAACGGATTGGAGAAAATCACTCCGTCCGCTACTTCCAGCGTAGATGTGAAAGCAGTGCGTGAGAAGTGCTATGAAGCCATGAATGATGACTTGAATACCCCGATAGTCATTGCTCATCTTTTTGATGGAGCCAGAATGATCAACAACATCATTGCAGGCAACGACACCATCACTGCCGACGACCTGAAAGAGTTAAAAGAGACGTTCCATCTCTTCTGCTTCGATATCCTGGGATTGAAAGAAGAGAACGATTCGAACGAAGAGCGTGAAGCAGCTTTCGGCAAGGTAGTGGATATGCTGCTGGAAGAGCGCATGAAAGCCAAAGCTAATAAGGACTGGGCTACCAGTGACAAGATCCGCAATGAGCTGACAGCACTTGGTTTTGAAATTAAAGATGGCAAAGACGGTTGCGAGTGGAAACTGAATAAGTAATTTCACCCTCGGCTTCCTACTGACAAAAAAGACTGCCTCCCTCCGATTCCTAAGAACCGAGGGAGGCAGTACTATTAAAAAAAAGGAGAGTTTTAATAAGGTATCATGTCAGAAAGTATGCGTTCCTTATACCAGGGATCATCTATCGCTTTCAACTCCTTGCCCATCTCGCGGCAGAGTTCTGCAACAATCTCCTGATTCTCTTCCAACGGAAGATTATTCATCTGATAAGGATCTTTTTCATCATCAAACAGTAAAGTCTTCTTCAACTTACGGTCTTTCTTATCAATAAAGAAAGCCAACGTATAGCGTGCCGTCTTATATCCTCTTGATGAAGGGAAGTAAGTCTGTACTTTACCTTCCTCATCCTTCTCACCATCCAAGTTCTGAATGTACAAAGCACCGCCGGGGCGTTCAATTTCCGCCTTTTCATCGAAGAAAAGAGGTGCCCAATTGCGTCCCTGTACATTGGCCGGGATAGAGTCACCAAGACCACACAGACCCAGGACAGTCGGCATAATATCAGGGGCAGACATCAGAAGATTGTCCACTCGCGGCTGGATATGTCCGGGATAACGCACCAGGAACGGAATGTTCATTGATTCGGAGTACGGAGAGTTCTTCGGATCATCCGTAAACTGGCTACACATGGTTTCGCCGTGGTCGGAAGCAAAGATTACGATTGTATTCTTATCCAAGCCCTGCTCTTTCAGCGTTTCCAGTATCTGCCCGAATGCACGGTCGACACCGGTGACGGAAGCGAAGTAATAACGGACACTCTCAGCTTTCTCACGCTTTTTATCCGCATTGGGGCGGACGAGCAGACTATCCAAAGGCTGGTCTTTATACAGGTTGAAATCCTCTTCCATGCAGTCGTCCAACGAACGGTACGGGCTATGGGGCGGATTCATACCTACCATGATGAAGAACGGTTTCTTCGGGTCACGCACATTACCTTCATTTTTCAGGTAAGAAACCACCATGCCGGATTCGTGCAACGGCGACCACTCCTTCGGCTCGTGGCGTTTTCCTTCCGTATCCCAATAATGAGGATTCTTATGTTCGTCGAATGTACCGTAAGAATACCAGTAGTTAAAACCGTGACGGCGTTCTTTCGGCGTATAGGCATCCCATGCAGGCACACGGTCTTCTACATAATGACCGGGACGCTGCGGATCGTTCGGTGTCGGGAAATCGGCGTGTAATTTACCAAAGTAAGCACAATCATAACCCGATTTACTGAAGACATCGCCTATACAGTCCACATCTTCACGCAGAGAACTGATAGGGCGGCTTGAATTACAATTCAAAGGCACACCACTCTTATTGGGATACATACCTGTCAGCAGCATACCACGGTGGGGACTGCTCAACGGACAGTTGCTCTGAGCCGAGCTCAGCACCAGCGCTTCGCGGGCAAAGGCGTTCAGATTAGGCGTATGTACCGGATCGTTGCGGAAGTTCACCTTATCGCGAAACCCGTCCTGTCCCCAAAATTCCATTGCCTGGTTACGGTATTGGTCAGGGAAAACATAGATAATGTTTGGAAGTTGTGCCTGCTCTCCCTGCTGAGTTTTGCAGCCTTGCAGGGCAAACAGGCCCAAGCCTCCTAAAAACAAACTAAACCGATTTATCATATCTATTATTCTTTATATCTCAGAAGAGTTTCTTATTGGCTTCCAAGTCTCTCTTGCGCATGATTCCCTCCAGGAAGTAATAATCTGCATAGTTCAGCGGCACATCAATCTCGGCACCATGAGGAATACTTCCTACGGAGTGCATCAGAATGAAGTTACCGTTTGTCCCCACTTCGGCACGGTAAGCCGGAGAGCCAAGGCTTTCCATAATCTTATCCGCCGTTTCCTTATAATTCTTGCCGGGAATATAAGTACTCAGTTCATACAAGGCAGATGCCGTACAAGCTGCCGCAGAAGCATCGCGCGGTTCGTTGGGGATGTTGGGAGCATTAAAGTCCCAATATGGAACGAGGTCTTCCGGCAAATTCGGATTGTTGAAGATAAAGTTATAAACCTTTTCAGCCATATCCAGGTATTTCGAATCATGGGTGTAACGATAGCACATTGTGTACCCGTAAAGAGCCCATGCTTGTCCGCGTGCCCAGGAAGACTCGTCGGCATAACCCTGCGCTGTCTGTTTCTTACGCACTTCACCGGTCACGGGATCATAGTCCACTACATGATAACAGCTGTTATCGGCACGGAAATGATTCTTCATTGTTGTATCGGCGTGTTTCACAGCTACATTATAATAAGTAGAATCACCTGAAAGTCTGGATGCCTCGAACAACAGCTCCAGGTTCATCATATTGTCGATGATGACCGGACACTTCCAGCCACGTTCGGCTTGCCAGCCTTTATCGGCATCCCAGGATTGAAGCACACCTGCCGCCGGACGGAAACGGGTGGAAAGTGACTTAGCGGTCTGAATAATTACGGGTTTATATTCCTCTTTATTGGCAAAGCGATATCCGTTCAGATAACTGCTGCCAATCATGAAGCCTACATCATGATGCCAGGTGAGGTATTGCACAGAATCCAGTGCCTCGGTGTACTTCTCAGCCAATGGCAACCATTTCTTGTCGCCTGTCAGTTCATACGTATACCAGATATTGCCGGGGAAGAAACCGGAACACCAGTCATCAATAGGTACATAAACAATGCTACCGTCTTTGTTGATTGTTCTTGGATTCAGGATTTTCCCTGATTTCTCGATAATGTCAGTCTGGATAGTTTCCTGTGCCACCGCATTATCAATATTCTCCTGGATAAAATCGCTCTCGGCCTGTTTTTTCTGACCCGTGCAACTTGCCAAAACGAGGAGAGACACTCCCAATGTCGTGAGGATTGTTTTCATAATAATGATTTGTTTATTAAAGTTTCGTATTCTTTCGTCAGCAAATGTAGGGCAGTTCCATGGAAAAGACCCTCATAAATTATCCAGTAAAAGGGTAAAATTGTTACATTTGCACATAAATCGTACAGATTGAACTTTTTAATCATATAGAAAACATGACTCCACAAGAATTTTTCAAGAAAGACCGCTATGCGGAGCAAACCGGTGTAGAACTGCTGGAAGTGCGCGAAGGATATAGCAAGGCACGGCTCGTCATCACGGAAGAACACCTCAATGCGGGGCACCGTACACAGGGCGGAGCTATCTTCACCCTTGCCGACCTGGCACTGGCCGCCGCTGCCAATTCACACGGTGCACTGGCTTTTTCCCTTTCTTCCAACATCACCTTCCTACGCGCCAGCGGCCCGGGCGATACTTTGTATGCCGAAGCACGCGAACGGTACATCGGACGAACTACCGGTTATTATCAGATAGACATCACGAACCAGGATGGGAAGTTGATTGCCACATTCGAGTCCAGTGTATTCAGAAAGGGAGACCCGCTACCGTTCACAGTCTAAGAGTTACAGGCTCGTAACTTTCTCACTTCTTCCTTACTATCGACTCCATCGGATAACGGTTGCCCTGCACACTCTTCAGGAAAGCCTTAGCCGAACCGAAGTTGAGATACATATCCAGGCGGATAGGAAGGTGGTTCTTATCATCGGAAATGAAGAAAGTAATCACCTCTTTTTCTTTTCCTTTCTTATACTCTACGAAAGAGAAGACGAGGCAACGGTAGATTGTGTCGTTATTCGCCTTTATGTCTTCTTTTCCACGATAAATCAGCGTTTGCTCTTCCACCCTGCGGCCGGTAGCCATAGGAAACAGTATGCGGTCGCCCACTTTATAATCATCAGGATTATAAGAACGTGCCTGCGCCAGAATACTCAGCATATCAAAGATGCAACGGGTATCACTGTACTCCATTTCCTGCGGGTCGCGGTCACGCCACGTACGCTTTTGCTTCACATGAGACATGCCATCCTTATAAGAGAACCAAGCCTCATCCACCGTATAGCGGTCACCCTCTTCCGCCGCCTTACGGAAATAGAGGGGTTCCAACTTCTCACTGACGTAGCAGGTCAGCGTATCGCGCATCTTGAAGAAGAAATCCGTCTTCTTGCTACCCACGGAAAGCAGGTTGAACCGATAGGCAGGTTGCGACTGATAGGTAGTGGAGAAGGTCGTCAGACTTGCCAGTCCGACTTTCTTCCATATAAATTTCCAATTGAAATATAAATCATACATCACGTGCTCGCCCGACTGAAAAGCGGTGTTTTGCGCCGTACATTGGGCTTTGGCAGGAACAGCAATAGTTAGTAACAGGGCGCCCAACAGGCAGAACACCCATCCGCGTTTACCGGCGATTGCCGGAGTTGCGGTTATTCTGGTTCTTCTTTTTCTTGTCTTCATCTGGTTTTTGTTTTTTAAGTTCTTCCGGTTTCTGCTTATCCAGCGGCTTTTCATTTATGTTCCAGGTCTGCGTCAGGTCAAAGTTGGCCTTTAGTTCTATAACCTGGGGATAGTAGAAGACTTTTTCCGGCTGCCGCTTATCTTCGTATTTTCCGGTGTCCCACACACCGTTTCCATTGGTATCATTTATGAGGCGTGCACCGTATTTGCCGGGATTCAGGAAGTAGAAATCCGCCTTTCCATCGACCACAGGCACCGTGCGCACCACCTTGTCCTGTCCGTCCAGCAATTCTACAAACGCCAGCGAATCCGCCCCGCTCACATTATAGAAAATCTGCCCGTATTCTTCGGGCTTCTTCACCTTGAATTCTTTCTTTATCTTATCAGTGAACAGACCATATATTCCGTAGAAAGCCGTTGAATCCACCTCAAAGCTATAACTTTCACCGGGTACCCAGTCCGCATAGACGTTATAACGCATCAGGTTCAGCGAATCCGGAACAAAGTCGAAAGCAACATCATTCCACAAAGTGTCCACCTTCTGCCTTAAATGGATGGCACCGTCAGCGGCACTTGCCAACGGTTCACTGAAGGTAAGGGAAATGTAATCGTAAATATCCATCGAACCCGGCGCATACACATCCACAGGTAAGAACACGGTCGGTTCTACATATTCCTTGCCTTCTTTCTCGGCTTTCTTTTTAGCCTTCTCCAATTCTTTTTCTTTCTTCTCACGCTCTTTTTCCAGCTCTTTCTCCGACTTGGGTCTGATTTTAGACACCAGTTTCAGCGTATCTGTACGGGGAACCAACTGATTCAGCGTATCCGTATACAAATAAGAGAGGCTCATCTTCAATGTATCTATCTTGTAGACCAGTGAATCTCTTATCCAGTACGTCAGCGTATCAATGCGTCCGGTAGGCATCTCCACGACAAAAGCGTTGGTTTCATCGAAGTTCAGTCCCTTCAACAGTGGCAGGCTATCCGCCGTAGCCGAGAAGTAGAAAGAGAACTTGCGGGGTTCGGGACGCTCGCTCTTGATAAGGCGTTGTGAAAAAGAGCGTTCTTTGAAGCAACGCAAAATGACGTCATCCGGAAGATAATGGGTATATGCCCTTTCCATAATCGTGTCTACCGTCAAGGAGTCTTTCCAAAGCGTATCAAAACGGATTCGTTGATCCATAGAAGGAATTATCAGAGAGTCCTCGAAAGCAATAACCTCAGTGGGCTGACTATAATAAAAGTTCTGGTCGGCATCCTGCAACCCATAGATACGGTATTCGCCCGGAGCGACACCCCGGATTGTGAAATGCCCGCGGCTGTCGGTACGCCCCACCCTTTCGAAAGGTTTCGTGGTAAAGGCAGAATCTGCCAGGTTGGAGTGCATGCCTACCAGCATACCTTTCACCGGTTCCAGATTTGAAGCGTTCAGCACAGTGCCCGAAACGACCATCGAGTCGAGATTGGTTCCCGTGGAGAAAGTAAATCCGAAATCGGGCAACGGATTGCCTTCATTATTATCCTGAATGGCATCAGAGAAGTCTATCGTATAGGTAGTATTCGGCTTAAGTGAGTCTTGCAGGGTGATAACAACCTTTTTTCCATTGGCCTTTATCTCCGGCTGCTGCACCTGAGGCGGGGATATCACGATTTTCTCTCCCGGTTTCTCAAGCTTAATAAATTCGTCGAATTCAATCGTAACCTTCTTTCGGGTATTATTGAGCGCACCCGGTGCCGGAGTACTACCCACGAAACGAGGAGGAGTCTCATCATAAGCACCACCTTCCGGACGCCCGATACTAGCGCAGGAATAAAGTACAGCAGCAACAGCGGCAACACCCGCCAAACGATTGAAAAGAGATTTCATATTCGGATATTTGTTACATAACATGCTGCAAAAATAAAGGTTATCCATTAATAAGCAGTATGCTTTACAGTATTTTAATCAAAAAAGGGCAATATAGTACTTAAAAACAGATGATAGCAGGGAAAAGTTCGTTCCCGCAACGATGCAACTACTGATGTGGTTCAAGAGTAGTAATTTATTCAGGACGGTACACTTTTCACCACAGAGGACGCAGGAGACACAGAGTTTTTATATTTCTAATTCATAGATAATTACAGGCTCTGTGTTCTCTGCGGTAAAATAGTTAATTTCTATTAGGTTATGAACACAATCCAACTCCTGATCCGCATAAATAATATTAAGTTTCAGAGGTTAAGCCGCCGCATCGCCACTTTTATCCCTTTTCGCTGCGATGGTTAAGGAAAATTATAATAGGTACTTATTCTTTCCACCATGGATAAAGTTGCTTTCCATCACGGGGAAACTTTCTTTCCACCATGGTGGAAAGAAAGAAACTCCACGGTGGAAAGAATAAATGTTCGGATGGAAAAGGCTAACCGTTGGAAGGAAAAAAGCATAGGAATGCCTAAAAAAGGAATTAGCTATTGCATTTAGTTCATTTCTGAGCGGTTATGAATGAAATGGGTGATTATTGCGCAGCTCAAGGCTGAAAGCCTTTCATCTTATAGCCCAGGGCAACGCCCTGGGAATTGAGTTATGTTTATCCCTGCGCCCTGTAAGGGCATAACAGCACACATCAGCTTTTGCCCTTACAGGGCGTAAGATTGTGGGGACGATTCATTCCCAGGGCGTTGCCCTGGGCTATAAGATGAAAGCCTTTCAGGCTTAGGCTGCGCTAAATTATCATTTGCTTCATTTCTATACCGTTATGAATCAAATTCAGTCAACGGGAAAACGAGTTGACAAGGGACTACGCTGTGTTAACGAAGGTGTGTCAAAATAAAGGTTAGAACACGAATTATACAAATAATTCTTTTTATACTTCTGATAATCAGAGTTTATCAGATTTACCATTTGCGTAGCTTGTATAATTTGCGTTCTTTTATTCAGTTTTGACACACTCTCCTACAAACAAGAAAAAGTTTTGCTATATATAAGATATGTATGAAACATAGTTAAAAATGCACCAATATAGAACTAATCTGTTCAAAAATAGATAATTTTGCACTCGAAAAACCGGAAGAGTGCTTTTAGTTTTCCCCTTTGCTTACCGTACAATCCAACTATGACAAGACATGAGAGCCTTTATTCATCAAAATGAAAAAATAAACCAAAAGACAGAGAATAATTACGAGTATGAAGAGTAGATTGATTTTATTGGCATGCTGTTGCCTGTCACTGTTCAGTTGTGGACAAGGTGACAAAACTACGGGTAAAGCACCCGAATTCGCAGTGATTACAGTGAATACCACCACTGCTAATCTGACAAATAGTTATCCGGCGACTATTAAGGGTAAACAAGATGTAGAAATCCGCCCCATGGTAAGCGGTTTCATCACAAAATTGCACGTGGACGAAGGTTCTGTAGTACGTAAGGGGCAAGTGCTGTTCAGCATCGATCCCGTACAGTATCAGGCTGCCGTGAACTCAGCAAAAGCTGCTGTTGAAACAGCCAAAGCTGCCGTAAACACACAGGAACTTACCGTAAACAATAAGCGTGAGTTGAATAAGAAGAACATCATCAGTGACTACGACTTGCAGATGGCCGAAAACCAACTGGCACAAACAAAAGCACAACTGGCACAAGCTGAAGCACAATTGGTAAATGCTAAAAACAATCTGTCTTATACCAGTGTAACCAGCCCCAGCGACGGTGTAGTAGGTACCATCCCCTACCGTGTAGGTAGCCTCGTCAGTCCTTCCGTAGCCACTCCGTTGACTACCGTTGCCGATATCTCCGAAATGTTCGCTTACTTCTCCATGACCGAAAGACAACTGCTGTCACTGATACACGAAGGCGGCAGCATCAAAGAGATTTTGGAGAAAATGCCCGATGTGCAATTGCAGCTCATCGATGGAACCATGTACGCCGATAGCGGACGTGTGGAAACCATCAGCGGCGTTATCGACCAAAAGACAGGTTCTGTTAATATGCGTGCCCTTTTCCCCAACCAGCGCAACATTTTGCGTAGTGGCGGTACAGGTAACGTAGTATTCCCCAACCCTATGGCAGATGTCATCATGATACCGCAGTCGGCTACTACAGAAATTCAAGACAAGAAATTCGTGTTTGTCGTACAAGCTGACAACACCTTGAAGAACACTGAAATACAGGTATTCAAGTTGAATGACGGCAAGTATTACTACGTGACCGAGGGTTTGAAAGCAGGTGACAAAGTGGTAATAGAAGGTGTACAGAACCTGAAAAACGGAGCCACCATCACTCCTATTACTCCTGCCGAAAAAGAAGCCGAATATCAGAAAGCGCTGCAAGACCAGAAAGACGGTAACATTCAGACGGCGTTTCAATGAAAGAATGAAAAATGAAAGAATGAAAGGCTGTGCACAACAGACGCAGCATTAATTCTTGGCCCATTTTAATTCTTTAATTCTTTAATTCATTAATTTTTCATGAAATGAAATTAGATAGATTTATTAATCGTCCGGTGCTATCCACGGTAATCTCCGTGCTGATAGTAATTCTGGGACTTATTGGTCTGGCAACACTGCCTATCACCCAATATCCGGACATTGCACCCCCAACCGTATCGGTGCGTGCCACCTATACGGGTGCCAACGCCCAAACGGTATTGAACTCTGTCATCGCACCGCTGGAAGACCAGATTAACGGTGTGGAGAACATGATGTACATGACTTCCAATGCCACCAACAGTGGCTCCGCCGATATCTCCGTTTACTTCAAACAAGGAACCAACCCGGATATGGCGGCCGTCAACGTACAGAACCGCGTATCCATGGCGCAAGGTTTGCTGCCTGCCGAGGTAACCAAGGTCGGTGTGACTACTCAGAAAAGACAAACTTCCATGTTGATGGTATTCTCTATTTATGATGAGACGGACTCGTATAACATCGAATTCCTTGAGAACTACGCCAATATCAACCTTATCCCTGAGGTGAAACGTGTGGCCGGTGTAGGTGATGCCATGGTGCTGGGTACAGACTATTCCATGCGCATCTGGCTAAAGCCCGACGTGATGGCACAATACAAGCTGATACCTAATGACGTAGCAGCAGTGCTGGCTGAACAGAATATCGAGGCTGCCCCCGGACAGTTTGGCGAACGTGGCAACCAGACATTCCAGTACACCATACGCTACAAAGGACGTCTGCAACAGCCGGAAGAGTTTGAAAACATCGTTATCAAGGCAATGGAAAACGGAGAAGTGCTCCGCCTGAAAGACATCGCCGAGATTGAGCTGGGACGTCTGACCTATAGCTTCAACAATACCGTAAACGGACATAAGGCCGTCAGCTGTATCGTGTTCCAGATGGCAGGAAGTAACGCTACGCAAACCATCAGCGACCTGGAGCAACTGCTGAACGACTATTCCGGAAAACTACCTTCGGGCTTGCAAATCAATATTGCACAGAGTGCCAACGACTTCCTGTTCGCCTCCATCCACGAGGTAATCAAGACATTGATCGAGGCCTTTATCCTTGTGTTCATTGTGGTGTACGTCTTCTTGCAGGACTTCCGCTCCACACTGATTCCCGCTATCGCCATCCCGGTAGCATTGATTGCAACATTCTTCATGCTGAAACTCATCGGTTTCAGTATCAACTTGCTGACGCTCTCGGCCATGGTGCTTGCCATCGCGATAGTGGTCGACGACGCCATAGTCGTCGTCGAGGGCGTCCATGCGAAGCTGGACCAGGGGTATAAGTCCGCCCGTGCCGCTTCCATCGATGCCATGAGTGAGCTGGGTGGTGCCATCGTTTCCATTACGTTAGTCATGATGTCCGTATTCATCCCCGTAAGCTTCATGGGTGGTACGGCCGGTATATTCTACCGTCAGTTCGGTCTGACGATGGCCATCGCCATCGGCTTCTCCGCATTGAACGCCTTGACGCTGAGCCCCGCACTGTGCGCCATCTTCCTGAAACCGCACGAAGAACATGGTGAAAAGAAATCTACATTCATCAGCCGTTTCCACACTGGCTTCAATGTGGCTTACGACAAGATGTTGAAGAAATACAAGAACAACGTATTGTTCTTCATCCAAAAGAAATGGTTGAGCTTTGGTCTTGTAGCAGGCTCCATCGCACTGCTGATATTCTTCATGAAAATCACCCCGACAGGTATGGTGCCCAATGAAGATACAGGTACCATCATGGGTGTAGTAACCCTGCCTCCGGGCACTTCACAGGAACGCGCACAAGAAGTGCTGCACCGTGTGGACAGCCTGGTAGCCGCCGAGCCTGCCGTTGCATCCCGTACGGTGATCTCCGGTTATAGCTTCATCGGCGGACAAGGACCTTCCTACGGTTCAATCATCATCAAGCTGAAGAACTGGGAAGAACGTTCCACCATGCAGAACTCAAACATCGTCTACATCACGCTCTTCATGCGTGCGCAGAAGATTATCAAGGAAGCGCAGGTATTGTTCTTCGCTCCTCCCATGATTTCGGGTTACTCTGCATCCAGCGACATCGAGCTGAACATGCAGGATAAGACCGGTGGTGACCTTAACCACTTCTTCGACGTAGTCAACAACTATACCGCTGCATTGCAGGCACGTCCGGAAATCAACTCGGCAAAGACCACTTTCAATCCTAACTTCCCGCAGTATATGCTGGATATAGACGCTGCCGCCTGTAAGAAGGCCGGCATCAGCCCGAGCGACATCCTCAGCACCATGCAGGGATATTTCGGCGGTCTGTATGCATCCAACTTCAACAGTTTCGGTAAGATGTACCGCGTAATGGTTCAGGCAGAACCCGAAGCAACCAAGAATCTGGAATCATTGTCGAGCATCAAGGTGCGTAATGGCGATGAAATGGCTCCTATCACCCAGTTCGTCTCTATCAAGAAGGTATACGGACCGGACATCATCAGCCGTTTCAACCTCTATACTTCCATGAAGGTAATGGTTGCCCCTGCTTCCGGCTACACTTCCGGTCAGGCACTGGCTGCCATCTCCGAAGTAGCCCAAGAGAACCTGCCCGCCGGCTTCGCTTACGAACTGGGTGGTATGGCTCGTGAAGAGGCTGAAACCAGTGGCAGCACCACAGGATTGATCTTCGTTCTCTGCTTCGTATTCGTTTACCTGTTGCTGAGTGCGCAGTACGAGAGTTACATCCTGCCGCTTGCCGTGTTGCTGTCCATACCGTTCGGTCTGTTGGGTAGCTTCCTGTTCGTCAACGGTATGAGTGCCATCGGTAATATCTCCATACTGAAGATGATAATGGGGTCCATGTCGAACGACATCTATATGCAGATTGCACTCATCATGTTGATGGGTCTGTTGGCGAAGAACGCCATCTTGATTATTGAGTTCGCCCTTGAGCGTCGTAAGATGGGTATGAGCATCACATGGGCAGCCGTACTGGGTGCCGCAGCCCGTCTTCGTCCTATCTTGATGACGTCATTGGCTATGATTGTCGGTTTGATTCCGCTGATGCTGGCTTCCGGTGCGGGAGCTAACGGTAACCGTACGCTGGGTACTTCGGCTATCGGTGGTATGTTAATCGGTATGATATTGCAGATTTTCATCGTACCCGCATTGTTTGTGGCATTCCAGTACCTGCAAGAGAAGTTCAGCCCGATGGAATGGACCGATGTGGACAACTCGGATGCAGAACCTGAAATAGAACAATATGCTAAATAAATTAAGAATGAGGAATGAGGAATGAAGAATTTGCTGCGCTATAATAAGCATGCCGAATGGCAATTCTTCATTCATCATTCATCATTCTTCATTAAACAATATGATATGAAGAAACAAATAATAACTTTGATGTGTGCGACTGCTTTACTGAGCAGTTGCCATATCTACAAAGCATACGACAGACCCGAAGACATTACGGCTGCCGGACTGTATCGCGACACGACAGCCGTGAACGATACACTTGCCGCCGATACTGCAAACTTCGGTAATCTGCCTTGGAGGGAAGTATTTACCGACCCACAGTTGCAAGCACTTATCGAGCAGGCACTCGTCAATAACCCCGACCTGCGCAGTGCTGCCCTGAACGTGAAAAAAGCCGAAGCCGCCCTCATGTCGGCACGCCTGGCTTATGCCCCCACACTGGCGCTGTCTCCGCAAGGAACCGTAAGCAGTTGGGATAAGGGAAAAGCTACGCAGACTTACTCACTCCCCGTAACGGCAAGCTGGCAAATCGACCTCTTCGGCCAGATTCTGAACCCGAAACGTGCGGCAAAGGTGTCACTGAAACAGACGCAGTTCTATGAACAAGCCGTACAGACACAGGTGATTGCCAATGTAGCCAATATGTATTACACCTTGCTGATGCTCGACCGCCAGCTGCAAATCACTGAGGAGACTGCCGAGATCCTGAAAAAGAACGTGGAAACCGTGGAAGCCATGAAAGATGCAGGTATCTACAACACCACTTCTGCCGGAGTGGAACAGACCCGCGCCGCTTATGCACAGGTATTGGCATCCCTGCCCAATATGCGCCAGAGCATCCGCGAAACAGAGAACGCCTTGTGCCTGATGCTGCATCAGCCTGCGCAGAGCATCAAACGCGGCACACTGGAAGAGCAGCAATTACCGACAGAATTCTCCGCCGGCATCCCCTTGCAGTTATTATCCAACCGTCCCGATGTGAAAGCAGCCGAGATGGCTCTTGCCGCAAGCTATTACGACACTAACAGCGCACGCGCCGCCTTCTATCCGCAAATTACGATAAACGGTTCTGCCGGATGGACCAACAGCGCCGGTTCAGCTATCATAAATCCCGGTAAGCTACTGGCTTCCGCAATAGGTTCGTTGACACAGCCTCTGTTCTATCGCGGTGCCAATATCGCCCGTCTGAAACAAGCCAAGGCACAGGAAGAACAATCCAAGATTCAGTTCCAAAGCGCTCTTCTGAATGCCGGAAATGAAGTGAGCAATGCGTTGTATCAATATCAGATGACCACGGAAAAGGCTATTTCTCGTGATATTCAGGTAAATTCTGCCCGTAAAGCTGCGGAAGATACAAAAGAATTGTTTAACTTAGGCACGTCAACGTATCTTGAAGTGTTGTCCGCCGAGCAATCTTACCTCAGCGCCCAAACTTCCGAGGTGTCTGACACCTTCGACCGTATGCAGGCTGTAATCAGTCTGTATCAGGCACTCGGAGGAGGAAGAGAGAAGTAATTATCAACTATTAGGTATTAAATATTAATTGGCTGCGCATTTATCGGGTGCAACAATTAATATTTAATATTTAATACTTAACATCTACTATTATGATAAGTCCATTAGCATTTGTAGATTCTGCCGCAAAGCTCGGCAAGAATGTAACGGTTCAGCCTTTCGCATATATCGAAGGCGACGTAGAGGTTGGCGACGACTGTATAATTATGTCCGGTGCGCGCATTCTCGCAGGTACTCGCATGGGACAAGGCAATAAAGTGCATCATGGCGCTGTGCTTGGCACTACCCCGCAGGATTTCCACTACACGGGCGAAAAGAGTCTGTTGATTATCGGTGACAGGAATGACATCCGCGAAAATGTAGTCGTAAGCCGTGCTACCCACGAGGGTGACGCAACCCGCATTGGCAATGACAACTACCTCATGGATGGTGTACACCTCTGCCACGACGTGCAAATCGGCAACCATTGCGTGATAGGACTCAAAACCATCTTAGCCGGTGATTGCCGCGTAAACGACTACACGATTCTGAGCAGCAACGTCATTCTGCAACAGAAGTGCAACATCGGAAGTTGGGTACTGATACAATCAGGATGCCGCATTGCAAAAGATGTCCCACCGTATATTATCATGAATGGTAACCCGGCAGAATATCATGGCATCAATGCCATTGTGCTGCAACACAAGCATCAGGTTTCCGAACGCATCCTGCGCCATATCGTAAATGCTTACCGATTGATTTATCAAGGCAATTTCAGCATCCACGATGCCTTACAGAAGATTGAAGACCAAGTGCCGATGAGTGATGAGATACACAATATCATCAACTTCGTGCGGGATTCCAAAGGGATTGTGAGATAAAGGATATTCTTCCGAATAAGAGGAAGAGAGTGTGTCATTCGCCCGCACATAGCGCAGCACTGTTGACACAGTCTCTTCTTTTTTTGTTATCTTCGCAGCACTTACCCATGCTGATTATGAAAAAGATTATGAGAAAGAAAAGTAGAAAACAAAAGAACAGTAAGAGCCAACTGATGCTACTGATACTCCTTATGGTATGCGGCATCATCACCGCCTACCAGACTACAAACTCTAAGGAAGACGCCATAAACAATAAACCCATAGAAACCGTCTCCCCAAGCACCCTCCAAAACTCTGACATCTACATCAAGCAGACCACCGCCACCGGTACTCCCGAAATACTGCTGCAACGCACCGGCTACCTCGTATCCTATAACTCCAACACCCGCATTGCCAACTGGGTAGCCTGGAAGCTGACTCCCGAACGTATAGAAGGAAATACCGGACGCACTGACAACTTCCACCCCGACCCCGACCTGCCTAAAAGTAAAGCCGTCACCACACAAGACTACAAAGGTAGCGGCTGGGACCGCGGACACCTCTGTCCGGCAGGAGACAACAAATGGAGCCGCCAAGCCATGATAGAAAGTTTCTATATGACTAACATCTGCCCCCAACACCACAACCTGAACCGGGGCGACTGGAACGAACTGGAACAAAAATGCCGCAAATGGGTAAAGAAAGACAGTTGCCTGTACATCGTAGCCGGGCCTATCTTCTACGACCGGAAACCTCAGACCATAGGCGGACATAAAGTTGCCGTGCCGGATGCTTTCTTCAAGGTGATACTCTCCCTGCACAAGAAGCCGAAAGCCATCGGTTTTATCTATAAAAATAACGAAGGGAATAATCCGCTGGATTCTTATGTGAACACTGTGGATGAAGTGGAACGGATAACCGGGATAGACTTCTTCCCCGCCCTTCCTGATGATATAGAAAGAGCGGTAGAAGCAAGCTATAATTTGAAAGACTGGAAATAACCAGAGTCTTCCGAAAGAGTATACACAATTTTATTCGAAGTTCAGCGTTCCGAAAAATTCGGGACGATGGAAATCCGGCTTTTCCACCCCAATGGGATTCCAGGAGAGGAAGTGGGGAGTCTGCAAGTTATCACCGCATTTATAGAAGTTGGCACGGATTGCCTTTCCATCAAGATTAGTGAGCTGATGCTTGAAGAAAGCGGAATAAGGAATGACTAATGCAAGTTCCCAGTTACACTCTCCTATCCGTTCTTCAAAGGACTCGCGTCCCAGAGAGGACCAACGTTGCACTTTATCCATCACTTCCTGCGGAGCGTGTTCACGGTTATTGCGTCCGGCACCGGCACCGATCAGAAGGGTTCCGACACAATTACATTCCACATTATAGTAAATCCCGTCTCCGGCAGGGATAGAGAAGAACTCCACACAGGCATCTTCCCACACAGCGCCATTATCTCCGGCAGCTACGGCACGCACACTGGCTTCCTTCACTTTATAATGCAACAGAATGGCATCATCCGTATGGGCAATGCGGAATTGCACTTCCGGTTTATAGGGATACGCTTCCCAATTTACGGTGTTAACCGACTGAAAAGGAACCTTTTCTTCGTCAAGCAAAGCAGGGACATTTTCTACTGACACATTGGCCAGGCTTACTTTCTTTACATTCAACTCTTTCATTTCTTTCTTTTGGGGGTTAGTTGCAGACAAGGAGGAAATACAAAGCAGAGCAATCAACAGGGCTACAGATTTCCGCAAAGAGTCCGCAAAGGTTCTTTTATTCATATGTTAGTACTAATGTTTTTCTTTTTTGTAGGGGTATGAATCTTTTCACCACAGAGTAACACAGAGTCTCACAGAGTTTAATCAATTTGAAATCAAAAGAATAGAACTCCGTGAGACTCTGTGTTACTCTGTGGTGAAAACTCATTTCTGCACTGCTATGAGCCCCAGCCACCTTATCCCAACGAAGCCTTGATAAACTCCTGCATCTCCGGCGTATGTTCCTCCGCGCTCTGCAACAGTTTGAACTGCGCCTTCGTGCGCACAAGGTTGTGTTCGGGATATTTAGTCTTATAATAGGTATCACCGTTAATATAATCCGCCAGGAAGCGTACACACTGCATATAGGGGAATAATGCGGCCGCATACGGCAAGTTCTCAATCTCCAGCGGGAGCAGGAAGACCTTCGCCGATTCCAGATACCCCTTCGCAAATGCCTTGAAGATTTCCATGTTGAAGTTCACATTATCCAGATTCTCGTCATCCTCGGCACCGGTATTGGCAGCGGAACGGAGGAAATCACCGAAATCGGAGAAGATGAAGTTAGGCATCACAGTGTCAAGGTCGATTACGCAAAGCACCTTACCGTCTTCATCGAACATCATATTGTTCACCTTCGTATCGCAGTGACACACACGTTTAGGCAATTTGCCTTCGCGGTACAGCCGTTCACCCTTGCACATCTCGTCCGCACGCTTCTCTATCTCATCCAGATAATACTGCACTTCCTTCACGCGGCCTACGGCATCCGCTGCCACCGCATCACGAAGCTGTTTCAAACGGAACTCCATGTTATGGAAATCGGGAATCGTTTCGCCCAATGTATCGGGAATATCTGCGAGCATCGCCTGGAAATTGCCGAAAGCCACACCGGCATAATAAGAATATTCGGCATCCACCGTCTCGTATGTCTTCGCATTGGGGATGAATGTCATGATACGCCAATAATTTTCACCGTCATACCAGTAGGTTTTCCCCGTATCGGCAGGAATAAACGAGAGCACTTTACGGTCGATGTCGTCCGCGCCCTGCTCTGTCAGCTTCTTACGGATGTGGCGGGTAACGGCCTCAATATTAGCCTGCAACATCTCTACATTCTGGAAGATGGCATGATTGATACGTTGCAATACATAATCGGGGGCATCTGCTTCGAGAGTAGTCACTTTGTACGTGTCATTAATCAGTCCGCTGCCCAAAGGTTGAATTTCGTTAACTGTACCCTTCGTATTGAAATGAGATACAATAGATTGGAGGTTATTCATGATATTTAATAATAGATTTAAAATTGTTATGCAAATATACGCCTTCCATATTAATGCAAAAGTCCAAATTCGTCCGGCAAACGCCCAAAAATATACATTTCGGCAGACATAACCATAAAAATCAGGCAATAAACTTCCCCCTTTTGAGCAAAACGCCCTATATTTGTGTTTGAAACCTTAAAATACCGGAGGAAAAGTGCAAAAGTTTATCAGAACGCTGTTACTTGCTTTAGTAAGCATAGTTGCGGCAAACCTACACAGCCAGAATATTACTTTCAATCATCTGACCACCGATGACGGTTTATCACAGTTCAGCGTCAACAGCTTGTACATCGATGAGAACGGCGTCTTGTGGATTGCCACGCGCGAAGGTTTGAACCGCTACAACGGCAATGATATCCAGACTTACAAACTGAGCAAGAACGATCCCTACAGCCTTTTCTGCAACACCGTGCTGCGCATAACGGGAGACCAGAACGGAAAAATCTATCTGCTTTGCACCGAAGGAGTCGCCCAGTTCGACCTGACCAACCAACGATTCACCACCCTGCTGCAAGGAAACATCAACAGCATATACTACAAAAACGGCCTTTTCATCGGAAAAAAGAACGAGATATACCGCTACAACGAACAAACCGACAACTTCGACCTTTACTATCAGATGGCAGGAGAAAACATCGAAATATCCTGTATGTTCGAGGACAAAGGCGAGATGTGGATAGGAACCGCCAGCGAGGGAGTGTTCAGACTAAAACTGGACGGACACCAACTGACGCACCCCATCGACAAAGGAAATATCACCAGCATCTATCAGGACAACGCAGGCGAACTGTGGATAGGCAGTTGGGAGAAAGGTCTCTTCCGGGTGAAAACGGATGGAAGCATCGAGAACCTGCGCAACGACCCGGCAAATCCGCGCAGCCTGTCTTCCGACTTCGTGAGAGCCTGTTGTGAGGACAACCTCGGTAATATATGGATAGGGACATTCAACGGACTGAACCGCTACAACAAATCGACAGGCATCTTCCAGAACCATACCGCAGATGACACACAGAATGAAGGGCTTACCCACTCCTCCATCTGGTGCATCGTGAAAGACAACCAGGGAACACTGTGGCTGGGAACTTATTTCGGCGGTGTCAACTACTTCAATCCCGAATACGAAATCTACACCAGCTATCGGGTGTCCAGAAACGAGAAAGAAGGCCTGAGCAATCCCATCGTAGGACGTACCATCGAAGACAAGAACGGTAATCTGTGGATTGGTACGGAAGGCGGCGGACTGAACTTCTACAACCGACGCACGCGGGAGTTCAAGTGGTATCTTGCCGGACAAGGGCACAACAGCATCTCCCACAGCAACGTGAAAGCCCTCTATTACGACTCCGACAAAGAAATCATCTGGATAGGCACCCACCTCGGCGGACTGAACAAGCTGGATATCCGCACAGGCACATTCACCCACTACCTCATGGAAGAAGATAATCCGGAGACTCTTCCGTCGAACATCGTCCGGGACATAACGCCTTACCAAGACCAGCTGATCATCGCCACACAGAATGGCGTATGCCTGTTCAACCCCCAAAGCGGAAAGTGCCGGCAACTCTTCAAAGACAGCAAAGAAGGACGCAAGATAGTCATGGTGGCCGACCTGGAGATGGACAACAACGGCACTCTCTGGATTGCCGCCACAGGCGAAGGCGTATTCACCTACCGCTTCGACACGAACAAGCTGACCAACTACCGCCACGACGTGACACACCCGCACAGCCTCAGCAACAACAACGTGAACAACATCATGCAGGATAGCCAGGGCAACCTGTGGTTCTCCACCTCAGGCAGTGGTCTCGACCTGTATCGCCCTGCAACGAATGACTTCGAGAACTTCGACAAAGAATCGAACGGGCTCGTCAGCGATTGCATCTACGACACGCAAGAGTCGCCTATGAGCGGCAAACTGATACTTACCACCAATCAGGGCTTCTCCATCTTCGACCAGAAGGCGGGGAAATTCCAGAACTACAGCGTAGAGAACGGTTTCCCGCTGACAGCCGTCAACGAAAATGCCCTTTGCGTTACGCGCGACGGCGAGATTTTCCTCGGAGGCACGCAAGGCATGCTTTCCTTCAACGAGCTGGAACTCAACTTCACCCCGAAGCCTTATAAAATCATTCTTTCACGCCTCATCGTGAACGGTTCCGAAGTGAAGGTTTCCGATGAAACGGGCATTTTAACGCAATCCCTGTGCCATACGCAAGAAATTACGCTGGATGCCAACCAGACGATGTTCAGCATCGAATTCGCCACCTCCAACTATGTGGCGGCCAACAAAGACGACATCATCTATAAGCTGGAGGGTTTCTCCGACGACTGGAACAGTACGCGCGGACAGCCCATGATTACCTATACCAACCTGAACGCAGGCACCTACAACCTGCTCATCAAGCCCCGAGGCAAAGAAGAGTCCCTCTGCCCGCAGGTGCATCTCACCATCCACGTACTTCCGCCTTACTACAAGACACCTCTCGCCTATCTCATTTATCTGATAGTGACGGGCATCCTGCTGTGGTATCTGGTCAAAACCTACAAATCGAGAATCAAGCTGCGTGAGTCGTTGAAGTACGAACAGAAGCACATACAAGATGTGGAAGCCCTGAACCAGTCGAAACTGCGCTTCTTCACCAACATCTCGCACGAGTTCCGCACTCCGCTCACGCTCATCGTGTCGCAAGTGGAAACCCTGATGCAGTTGCAAAACTTCACACCCACCATCTATAATAAGATATTAAGCATCTACCAGAACAGCATACAGCTACGCGAACTCATCACCGAACTCCTCGACTTCCGCAAACAGGAACAGGGACACATGAAGGTGAAAGTCAGTCCGCACAACATCGTGCATTTCCTTTACGAGAATTATCTGATTTTCATGGAGTACGCCAGCAGCAAGCAGATCAACTTCAAATTTGAGAAGGACACCGAAAGCCTCGAAGTGTGGTACGACCAGAAGCAGATGCAGAAAGTCATCAACAACCTATTGTCCAATGCCATCAAGCACACCCAGGCCGAAGATACCATCACCCTCAGCATCACCACCGAAGGCAACGAAGCCGTGATTCGCGTCACAGACACCGGCAGCGGCATCGACGCCAAAGAAATTGACAAGATATTCGACCGCTTCTATCAGACCGAACAGATGGACAGCCTGAGCCGTGGCGCCGGTACGGGCATCGGACTGGCACTTACGAAAGGCATCGTCGAACTTCACCACGGCAGCATCCGGGTAGAGAGCGAGTTGGGCAAAGGCAGCAGTTTCATCGTCCGCCTGCAATTGGGGAATGCCCGGTTCACCGCCGAAGAAATCAGCAAGAAGACCGAAACCATGCAACAGATAGAGCAGCCCCAGACAGCGGAAATAGACGCTTCGCTCAAAGCCGAACTGGAAGAGAACGCCCCGATAAAACGTATGTCGGACGTCAAGATGGTCATCGTAGAAGACAACGACTCCATCCGCGAGATGCTGGCAAACATCTTCCGCCCCTTCTACCAGGTGCTGACAGCCGCTGACGGTGAAGAAGGTCTGGAACTGATACAGAAGGAAATGCCGAACATCGTGGTAAGCGACGTGGTAATGCCCCGGATGTCCGGCACGGAACTCTGCAAGCAAGTAAAGAACGACTTCAACACCTGCCACATCCCGGTGGTATTGCTCACCGCACGCACCGCCGTAGAGCAGAACATCGAAGGCCTGCGCATCGGCGCGGACGATTACATCACCAAGCCGTTCAACACGAACCTGCTGATTTCCCGTTGCAACAACCTGGTGAACTCACGCATCCTCCTGCAAGAGAAGTTCAGCAAGCAACCGCAGGCATACGCGCAGATGCTGGCGACCAACCCGATAGACAAGGACATCCTGGACCGTGCCATCGCCATCATCGAGAAGCACCTGGACGATACGGAGTTCAACGTCAACGTCTTTGCCCGCGAAATGGCCATGGCGCGCACCAACCTGTTCACCAAGCTGAAAGCCATCACCGGACAGACACCGAACGACTTCATCCTCACCATCCGCCTGAAAAAAGGCGCCCTGATGCTGCGCAACAACCCGGAACTGAACATCACTGAGATATCGGACAAGATCGGTTTCAGCTCTTCGCGCTACTTCTCGAAGTGTTTCAAAGATGTATATCAGGTCAGTCCGCTTGCCTACCGCAAGGGAGAAGACGCCGACAAAGAGGAGAAAAACGAAGAAGACGAAGAGGGTTGACGAAGCGCTTAAATGTTCCACTCCGTTCCACCGAATTGAAACAAAAGATTCTCCCTTGAGAAACAAAACTTTCTTGCCTAAGGAACAAGAGTTTCTCTCCTAAGAAACAGACGTTCCAATACGGTGGAACAGAAGTGCCACTGCCATGAAACGGGATTGGCCATAGATTCGCCCTCATTACGACATTGAATTTTGTACATTTTCGCCCTTCTCCTGTACTTCATTATACACATAATCCGGAGAAAGCCGTTACCTTTGACCTCAGAAATAACAATCTAAAGTCAAAGAACTATGAAACAATTCTCCCCTTTATGGACTCTTCTTCCGGGTGCCGCCCTGATAGCAGGATGTGGAAATCCCTCGAAAAAAGAAGCCACTGACAACAATTCCCGTCAGAAACCCAACGTGATATATCTGATTGCCGACGACCTCGGCATCGGCGACCTGAGTTGCTACGGCGCTACCAAGATAAGTACTCCCAACATCGACCGCCTTGCCGGACAAGGCGTGCAATTTACCAATGCCTACGCCACTTCCTCCACCAGCACCCCCTCCCGCTTCGGCCTGTTGACGGGTATGTATCCCTGGCGGCAGGAGAACACCGGCATCGCTCCGGGCAACTCGGAACTTATCATCGACACAGCCTGCGTCACCATGGCCGATATGTTCCGGACAGAAGGTTATGCCACCGGAGCCGTAGGCAAATGGCATCTGGGACTCGGCCCTAAAGGCGGCACCGACTTCAACCATCTTATCAAGCCGAACACCCAGGATATCGGGTTTGATTACGAATACATCATCCCCGCCACCGTAGACCGCGTACCTTGCGTATTCGTTGAGAACGGCCACGTCGTAGGCTTAGACCCCAACGACCCCATTACCGTGAACTATCACCACAAAGTTGGCGACTGGCCCACCGGACTTGAAAACCCGGAACTCGTGAAACTGAAGCCCAGCCAGGGACATAACAATACGATTGTGAATGGTATTCCCCGTATCGGTTGGATGACCGGCGGTAAATCCGCCCTTTGGGTGGACGAGGACATTGCCGACGTCATCACCGGCAAAGCCAAAGATTTCATCGTGAATCATAAGAGCGAACCTTTCTTCTTATATATGGGCACGCAAGACGTACACGTTCCCCGCGTACCCCATCCCCGTTTTGCCGGAAAGAGCGGCATGGGTACCCGCGGCGACGTAATCCTGCAACTGGACTGGACTGTGGGTGAGATTATGAATACTCTGGACAGTCTGAACCTTGCGGATAACACTATCTTTGTATTCTGTAGTGATAACGGCCCTGTCATTGACGACGGTTACCAGGATCAGGCTCTCGAACTGCTGAACGGTCATACTCCCATGAAGCAATACCGTGGTGGAAAGTACAGTGCCTATGAAGCCGGAACACGTATTCCCTTTATTGTACGTTGGCCTGCCGGTATTCAGCCCTGCAAACAGCAAGCTTTATTCTCTATGATCGATGTATATGCTTCTTTAGCCGCGTTACTGGATCATCCGCTTACACCTGCAACCGTTGCTCCCGACAGCCGCGATCAGTTAAGCACTTTCCTCGGAAAAGACAATACCGGATGCGACTATGTAGTACAGCAGAATCTGAACAACACTTTGTCCATCATTCAAGGAACATGGAAGTATATCGAGCCGAGTGACAAGCCCGCCATCGAGTACTGGACCAAAATGGAGTTAGGGAACAACCCGCAACCTCAACTGTACAATATTTCCATAGATCCGTCGGAGAAAAACAATGTGGCGGCAGCACATCCTGAGACGGTAAAAGCCCTCTCCGAACTACTGGAAGAGGTGAAGGCCGGAAGGAATCAGGAAACAAGGTAAAGAATCGTACAGAAGAGCGATTCTTTATCAGGAATGTACAAATTCGTACTTTTTGCGAACTATTAACTAAAGTCGTCTCCTGCGCAATCGCATACATTTGCATTGTGATTCGAGTCTTAATAATGAGAAAGAAGAACCTTTTTAATAACTAATTAATTTAATATTTATGAAACAGAAAGTAACCTTAATGCTATTGGCCGCTTTTCTTTGCTTCGTATCAGGCGTACAAGCACAGACAGGAGGTCAAGTTACAGGTAAAGTTGTCGATGCTATGGGAGAAGTTCCCGGAGTCAGCGTCGTCGTGAAAGGAACTACTAACGGAACCATTACCGGTATTGATGGAAGCTTCCAAATTAGTAATGTGAAATCCACCGACATTCTGCAATTCTCTTTTATAGGTTATAAAACCCAGGAGATCAAAGTCGGTGACCAAAAGACTATCAACGTAACATTGGTAGAAGATGCACAGGCACTGGACGAAGTGGTAGTTGTCGGCTATCAGGAAGTTCGCAAAGCCGACTTGATCGGTTCTGTGGGCAAAGCGAACATGAAAGACTTGTTGAGCGCTCCCGTAGCTTCATTCGACCAAGCCCTTGGCGGACGTATTGCCGGAGTAAACGTTACTTCCGGTGAAGGTATGCCGGGCGCTACGATGAACATTACAATTCGTGGTAACAACTCATTGACACAGGACAATACCCCGCTTTACATCATTGACGGATTTCAGGCGGAAGACCCGGCCATGGCAGCTGCTATCAACCCCAATGATATCGAATCAACCAATATATTAAAAGATGCGTCTGCCACAGCAATCTACGGTTCACGTGGTGCCAACGGTGTTGTCGTAATTACCACCAAGCAAGGAAAGATTGGTAAGCCGCAAATCACCTATGACGGTAGCTTTGGTTTCTCCCAAGTAACAAAGACACTGGACATGATGAGCGGTTATGAATTCGTAAAATTACAGAATGAAATTGAGCCTACCCGCACAGCCGAACGCTACTTCATGAACTACGAGGGAAAGCAATGGACACTTGACGACTACCGCAACGTAGCGGAAGCCAATTGGCAGGATGAAGTATTCCGTACAGCGTGGTCACAAAACCACAATGTCCGTCTGACTGGTGGCTCGGAAGGCGTGCGTTACAATGCTTCAGTTTCTTACTACGGTCAGGACGGTATCTTGCTGGAAACCGACTACGAACGCCTGCAAGCCCGTATGAATACGATGGTTAAACGTAACAAGCTAACCATCAACCTGAATACGAACTACTCTCGTTCCATTCAATCCGGTAGTTCACCTTCATCGACTTCATACTCCGGTATGAACAACCTTTTCTATAGTGTCTGGGGTTATCGCCCTGTGGCTTATCCTAACGGCACATTAGATGCTCTGCGCAATGAATTGATTGACCCGGGAACTGTGGAAGATACCAACGACTATCGTTTTAACCCCATCCTGGACCTGGAAAATGCCTATCGCAAAAACTACACGAACAATCTGCAGATCAACGGATATGTTCAATACGAGTTTATCAAAGGCCTGAAACTGAAAGTAACCGGCGGTTACACTTACGACAATCGTCACACTGACATTTTCAACAACTCAAAGACCCGTTACGGCGGTCCCCGTTCTACTATGGGCGTAAATGCTGAAATCACACGTTCTGAACGCCTTACCTGGTTGAACGAAAACATTCTGACCTATCAGACAAACTGGAAAAACAAGCATTTCTTCAATACGATGCTGGGTACGACTTTACAAAATTCAGACTATGAAGTGTATGGTTACAGCACCCGCGATATTCCCAACGAGTCACTGGGTATGTCAGGCATGAGCCAAGGTACTATTAATACGACCAACTCCGGAAAATCTTCCTGGTCTATATTTTCTTACTTTGCGAATGCCAACTACAACTATATGTCTAAGTACTATGCAACGGTTTCATTCCGTGCAGACGGTTCTTCCAAGTTCAGCAAGAAAAACCGTTATGGTTATTTCCCTTCCGGTTCACTGGGATGGAGCTTCTCTGAAGAAAGCTTTATGGCAGATTACAAGAAATGGCTTTCCAGTGGTAAGCTGCGTCTGAGCTGGGGTCTCACAGGTAACAACCGTATCGGTGAATATGATCGTTACGCTCTTTTAGATATGATTCGCAGTCACCGCGAAACAGCCAGTATACCCAACACCGTATATCCGTTTAACAATGTATTGGAAACCGTTGGTGTAGCGGCTACCTCTTTGCCAAACGGAGACTTGAAGTGGGAAACTACAGAGCAATGGAACCTTGGTCTTGATTTAGGTTTCTTCAATGAGCGTATCAGCTTCACAATGGACCTGTACCGCAAAACCACCCGCGACCTGTTGCTGAATGCTACCTTACCTTATAGCTCGGGCTACACAACTGCCATGAAGAATGTAGGTAAAGTACGCAACGAAGGTATCGAGCTTACTCTGAATACGGTAAACATCGACTCCAAGAACTTTAAGTGGAGCACCAATTTCAATATCGCCTTTAATAAGAATAAAGTATTGGAACTGACAGAAGGTCAAACCAGCTTACTGAATACAGCATCATTCGACCAGAACTATAACAGCCAACCGAACTTCATTGCCAAGGTAGGTTATCCCATGGGTATGATGTATGGCTACATCTACGAAGGAACTTATAAATATGAAGATTTCGACAAATCGGGTAGCACTTATACACTAAAGGGCAACGTTCCCCACTTCTCAAGCGAAGCGAATACTCAACCGGGTATGCCGAAATATGCTGATTTGAACGGTGATGGAGTGATCAATGCCAACGACCGTACAATGATTGGCCGCGGTACCCCGATTCACACCGGTGGTTTCACCAACAACTTCGAATACAAAGGATTTGACCTGAATGTATTTTTCCAATGGAGTTATGGTAATGACGTTCTCAATGCCAACCGTCTTTTCTTTGAAAGCGGTTTCCAGACCAAGCGTGAATTGAACCAATATGCCAGCTACGCCAATCGCTGGACACCGGAAAATCCGAACAGCGACATTCCACGTGCCACCAACTCGGGCTCCAACTTAGTGATTTCCTCACGCGTGGTTGAAGATGGTTCATTCCTGCGTCTGAAGTCTGTAACACTGGGATATAATATTCCACAAACATTCTTGAGTAAATACAAGATAAGCAAAGCTCGTATTTATGTGGCTGCACAAAACTTATGGACTCTGACCGGTTATTCCGGCTACGACCCTGAAGTTTCTATCCGTAACAGCGCTCTGACACCGGGTCTGGACTACTCGTCTTATCCCCGCGCACTCTCAGTGAGCTTTGGTCTTAACTTAGGTTTTTAATACTTTAAAAATTACGCAATATGAAATCATTTAAAACAGCTATATTATCCCTCCTGGCCTGTCTGGCTGTGACTTCCTGCGACTTCCTGGAAAAGGAACCGTATGAATTGACACCTGAAACTTACTTCAACAATGAAGCGGAAGCCAACTCATACCTGACTTCTGTATATGCCCCACTGGCTTCTCAAAACTTCTACGGGAACCGCTACCTGCACTTGGTTGCAGGCGACGACTTGTCCCACTATGGTGGCGGACGTAATCCTGAATCAAGCGGCGTAATAGCCTGTAACAATGCTACTGCCAGTTCCCCCAACTTCAGCCAGCTTTGGATTACACTCTATGCCGGTATTGATCGCGCCAACACTTTCCTGGAAAACATCAGCAAGGTATCCGATCAGAATATCGACCCTAAAGTCCGCGAACAGTATCGTTCGGAAGCTCGCTTTCTCCGTGCATTCTATTATTTCACGCTGGTGCAAGGCTGGGGAGACGTACCTTTCAAAACCTCTTCTACACAAAGTGTGAACGGACTGAGCATCCCGCGCACGGATAAAGAGACTATTTACGACTTTATTGTAACGGAAATGGATGAGTGTGCCAATGGTTTATTGTCCGCATCTGACCTGAATTATACAGGACGTATCACAAAATCCGCAGCATGGGGTATTCTGGCACGTGTTTACTTGTTCCGTGCCGGTGAATATCATCGCAACCACACTACGCCTGATAATACCGCTATCCAGAATTACTTCCAGCAAGCCAGCACTTATGCGCAAAAGGTTATGGGGGAAGGACACAGTCTGGCACCTAATTATTGGGATGTATTCATCGATCTCTGCTCCAATCAATATAACACCACTGCCAATGAAAGCATTTGGGAAATAGAATTCAGCGGTACTTATAGTGCGGAAACACGTGCTGAAGGACGTATCGGAAACCTGATAGGTATTAACGCTCCGCGTATCGACACCCAAAGCATTATCGGACAGAAAGACCCCGGATATGGCTATGCTTTCTACCGCAGTACCCCTAAGCTCTATGAGTTGTATGAAGCTAATGGAGATATCGAACGCATGAACTGGAACATCGCTCCCTTCGAATATGTGCAACAAACCAGTGGACAAGGAGTGACAGGACGTAAATTCTTCTACGGAAAAATGGAAGAAGTGCGCG
This sequence comes from Bacteroides stercorirosoris, assembly GCF_900142015.1. Lineage (GTDB taxonomy): Bacteria > Bacteroidota > Bacteroidia > Bacteroidales > Bacteroidaceae > Bacteroides > Bacteroides stercorirosoris. Next base: position 75,284 of record NZ_FQZN01000006.1, on the reverse strand, counting down.
GTCAATACTGGGATAAATCCTATAGTTACGGTGAAGCACAGTTTGATAACAAAGGCGCCTATAATAATGTAGGTGATTATGAGCAAGCTGAATCTGTTGCCGCTAATAATAATTACTCTCGTCCCGGTGCAAAATACCGCCGTGAATATGAGTCACAGAATACGAAAAAGAATGCCAACTATACTTCTATCAACTTCCCGGTACTCCGCTACTCGGACGTGTTGTTGATGGTAGCAGAAGCTGAGAATGAAATCAATTCTACCCCGAACAAGTTGGCATATGATTGCCTGAATGCCGTGCGCGAACGTGCAGGAATCGATCTCTATGAAGAAGGAAGCCTTAACAAAGAGACATTCCGCCAGGCAGTGAAGGATGAGCGTGGCATGGAGCTTTGCTTTGAATACACCCGTCGTTATGACCTTATCCGCTGGGGCGAATATGTAAGCAATATGAATGCACTGGCATCACGCGCACAGCAGGGTGCAGGAGGCAATTGGACCGGTGGTGACACTTATAGCGTATGGACATTCTTCCAGATTACTGACGCATATAATTTCTTCCCGATTCCTGATACAGAGATGTCTGTAAATAATGCTATCACTCAGAACAATCCGGGTTGGTAATCAACTTTTAAACTATTAAAACGAATAAGATTATGAAATTAAATAGATTCTTAATAGCAGCCGGCATCGCAAGCCTCGCACTTGTTTCCTGCGAAAACGAGCTCGTTCAGGATGCCGAACTCAACGTGAATGTGGTAACTGATGACAACGTCAGCTTCGACGGTCAGACCATAACCGTGAAGAAAGGAAGTCCGGTGACATTCAATTTCAGTGGTGACCCTGATTTTCTTACTTTCTTCAGCGGTGAAGAGGGAAAGAAATACCAGTACAAGGACCGTATTACGGTAAACGAGGAAGAAATTGAAAGCTCTAATCTGGAGTTTACAATCACACCGCAATATGGCAATCCTGCCAATATACTAAGCATGTACATCGCCGATGATTTCCCCGGATTGGATAAGAAGAACTTTGAAGCAGACTCGGTACTGGTAGAACAACAGAATTGGAAAGAGTTAGTTCCTCAGGCTGAACTGCCACAGACTGTGAAAGTTCAAAAATATTCAGTGGACATGAAGTCTTATTTTGGAAAGAGAGTTGCCATTGCCATCTGCTATAGAGGACAGACTGCAACTGTGGCACAGACAAAGTTCACTTTCAACAATATGCAGATAGTCAACAAAATGTCAAGCGGACAACAAACTGCTTTAGCTGCCAATTCTTTTGGTTTCACTCCCATCAACATGTTGTACAAGCACAATCTTGCCGATCAGAAAGGTATGACTTCCAATCGTCCTTACGGCACAGTAACCAACAATACAAGTGGAATCTGGAACTTTAAAGATATGACTGCTTTCTTTATCCATAGTTCCAATGCCAACACTGCTCTGAAATATAGTTGGATAGTATCTAACCTGCTTGTTGTGAATGCATGTACCCCCGATGCCGGCACAAATATCAAGAATATAACCCAGAATTTGGATACATACAACTACACTTATGGAGAGCCTGGCACCTATACTGCCACATTTGTAGCAAACAATGGCAACTATAAACAACAAACCGGTGTGATACGTGAGTTCACAGTTAAAGTTGTGGAATAGTCCAAGTTCGTCGGACACAAAACTTCTAACCTTTATTATCAAATAAACAGACCTTAATCAATTTGATATGTATGAGGGAGAGGGACCGGGAGGTTCTTCTTCCTCTTTTTTTGTTAATCCACTAAAATAGCTACCTTTGCGGAGAATTGAACAAACAATTGATATGCAGAACCTTCTTCCCATCCATTTCGCCCCGTTGCAAGGTTACACCGAGGCCATCTACCGACAAGCACACGCACGCATATTCGGCGGTGTAGAGAGTTATTACAGTCCTTTCGTACGCGTGGAACGTGGAGAAATCCGTCGGAAAGACATGCGGGAGATTACTTCGGAGAACAACCGGGGAGTGAACCTCATTCCCCAACTCATAGCGCCGGATACGGACAAGATGGAGCAGATAATCGCCCTATTCATCGAGAAAGGATACAAGACAGCAGACATCAATCTGGGATGTCCCTTCCCCATCCTTGCCAAGCGGCACAATGGTTCGGGTATGTTGCCCTACCCCGAAGAAGTACGCAACTTGCTGACTACCGCTATAGAGAATCATCCCGATATGCAGTTCTCCGTAAAGATGCGACTGGGTTGGGAAAATCCGGAAGAATGCCTGGCTTTACTCCCCTTGCTGAACGAACTCCCCCTGACACACATCATCATGCATCCGCGACTGGGAAAGCAGCAATATAAAGGAGAGGTTGACCTGAAAGGGTTTGAAGCTTTCTATAACGAATGCCGCCATCCGCTGATTTATAACGGAGATTTGCTCACAACAGAAGGCATACATGCCATCAGCGAACGCTTTCCACACCTGGCGGGAGTCATGATAGGACGCGGATTACTTGCCAATCCGGCGCTGGCAGCGGAATATCAACAGGGACATCCGCTTTCTGAAAAAGAAATGCAAGAGAAACTCAGATTATTTCATGCAGATATATTTGCGCAATATGGCAATCTCCTTGAAGGAGGAGACAGGCAGTTGCTCATGAAGATGAAAAGCCTTTGGGAATATATGATGCCGGATGGAGACCGGAAAGCAAAGAAAGCCATTCATAAAGCCAATAAACTGGAAACTTATCAGACTGCGGTAAACAACTTACTAAAGTAAGATCAATTGAACCTATACAGAGGGGGCGTTACTCATGCAACGCCCCTCCTATTAATCATCTATTTCTTCAACTCCACATCAAAGCTGGCAGCATCCTTACATGCAAAACGCAGAACCGTCTGATGCTTATCCTTAGAAATTACCTTGCAATAAGGAGTCTCAGCAACCTTCCATTCGCCTCTCAGCGTAACCGTCACAGGTATCTCACCACTATCATTGTCAATCCAGGGACGGGAATAGATGCTACGTTCCTTGCGCTTGCCATCCTTATCAAAGGCTTCATCGCTCGGACCCCGATAAAGGGCCAGGTCCGGTTGGGAAACGGTCAACAAGAGCTTTCCTTTATCCTCACGTATCATCACAAGACAGGAAGTATCGGCCTTCTGCAACAAACCCTCTTTCGGCAACACCTGCGGAGTTTCAAAGAGTACATAAGACGTTAAGTTATCCGTCAGGGAACGGACAATATGCGCATTGCCGTCTTGCTGCAAAACTTTATAAGTAGGTTTACGGGCAAACGCTTTCAGAGCCGCCTCATCCGTACGCGGCAGGACAGCATATTCATAAGAAGCACCCTTCGGAGCCTTTCCATGTTCCAGCACCAACGAAACCCAGTCGCCGGAAGTAGGCTTCGGATTACGTTCGCCTACGGAAACCTGTGGAAAGTTTTTCTCATATTTCGCCGTTTTCATCGAGTTTTTCGATAGATAATAGCCTACGCCGTTAGGGTCTATATACGTTTGACCATCGCTTTTGTAAGCCTCCCAATACTTATGCATTTCGGGAGTGACGGCAGCCAATTGGAAGACGGTAGTCTCTGTGGGGAACTCTTCGTTCGTATTCTCAATATCCGTGCCCAGGCAAACAATCGTTCCGTTAAAGAAGTGATAGGACTTACGGGCACGATGCGAACCATTGTACTTGTCATGTTCGTGCAGCTTCATTCCGAAGTTACCGTTCAGCCGTGCCTGCGACAAGCCTCCGGCAAATGCTTCATCAGAATAGAGCATCTCCTCCATACCGGAGAAAGTATCCACGTTCATTACTTTTGCGCGGAGTTGGTCGTAGGGTAAATGAATGGTTGTCGTGCCGGGGAAACGATTCCAGTCAAAACCGGCTTCCTGCCAGCCACTGGTTGCGAAAGTGACAATTTCATCGGGCTTCCCGGTTAATATCTGCATACTTCCGTGGGCAAGATAACGACCGTAGAAGTTGGCATCCAGATAGTGTTCCGCTGCCCAAAGGTAACGGGAATGTCCACGCACCACAGCTGCCCAGTTATCCCGGCGCTGCACTGAAACGCAGCCGTAACCTAAAGCCAGATTGCCTTGCGGATCGGATTCTGGACGGAAGCCTTGCGCCTCAAACAGTTTCTTCAATTCCTGTTCGCGGGTAGTGGACGACTTCGGAAGATAATCCGGAGCATTTTTATCAGGAGTTTCCGTACGCGAAACCAGGCGCAGATAGGCCGCAGCCAGTTCCGGATCATACTTTTGTTTCCCGTCAGGAGTACCCGCCAAGGCCAGAGTAGCGTATTGCACGGGAATCAATTGTCCCTTCCCGTTAGGATGACGTCCCGACATGGAGAGTGCCCATTGCTTGAAGTTGCAGTAGAAACGCATGGTGAGCAACACCTTCTTCACTGCCTCGTGCGCCAGTTCGGAAACTTTGAATTCCGTTCCGCTCAACAGATAAATCATATTCGTAGCACCATCCAGGCCGCCTACAGCATAAGCCGGATAGTTATTACGGTGATGGAAACAAGATCCGTCTTTCTTGAAAGAACCTGCCAGTCCCAATGCCGGACGGCAACCGTAGTCTATCCAGCGGGAGAAAGAACGGAGGTATTGCAGCTTCTCGGGAGTATCTTCCATAATCAGGATGCTTGCCATGCGGCCCTGCGTCTGCGTATTGAAGGAGTCGATGTCAATACCGTTGACCGTAGGTTTGGGATAAACCTCATTGGTGATGGCATACCAACGCAAGGTGCGCTCGGCCTCATCCAGTTTACCCGTTTCACGCAAAACGTCTTTCATCAGAAAATACGCCACATACAGGCCACGCATACTGTATCCGTAATGATGAATATTTCCCCAGCAACTGCCGTATGCCACACCCTGGTCGGTGATATGGTCGTACATCGCCAGGAACTTCTGTTTCAGTTCGTCCTTCACTGCTGCCTCCGAAGCATTATTATAAGCATAAGCTATCCGGCGCATCAGATTGAAGTACTCGTTCATTTCCATGCCCAGTTTAGTGAACATACCTTTATCCCAATTGGGGTACATACGTTCGTAGGCCTCCGCCTGCCGCACCATAAAGATGGGCAAACCGCTTACAACTCCATTTTTATACGTTATTCCATAGAAGTCATACTTCTTACGGATGGTTTCCAGTTCCTTTTCCGATAGTTTGGAAGGAGTATAGAGCATATCACGGAAACGTTTTTCCATCAGTTTCATATCTTCCCTGTTCTTTTCAGTAACCGGAGTCAGAGCGATTTCCGGTTTCCACAAGGAGTGTTCATAAATCACGAGCCAGTGGTTGGTGGTTCCTTTATTGACGAAAGGCACCTGCACATCAGCTGTTTGCTGGCGGGCATCTACCTTACTGGCAGTTATCAGATGGTCGATGAACAATTCGCCTTTCACATCTGGAGCCACGATACGCAGTTCGTTCATTCCGAGTTCGGGAGTGCCTTGCATATCACGCTCGTAACATACCCAGGCGGCACGCCAACCGGTGAAGTTGATACCGAAAGGAAAAGAAGTACATTTCTTGCCGTCTTTCAAAAACTCAAATTGAATGGTGGTGTCCTGTGCCTGTCCATTATACACCCATACGATAAAAGCGGAAAGATAAGTATCTTTTCCCGTAGGGTCTTTTTGCTCAAATTGCAGATCGCGGCGGAGGGAAAGCACGGAGCCGGGTTCAAAGGTCCAGCGCAGGCTATGTGTACCGTCTTTATAATGTTGATCACTAATGCCAAGAGTGGCTTTCGTTACGTCCAGTCCGACAGGCAGTTCCGGGCCTTCAAAAGAAAGTAACCGTTCGTTTTTCACGACTTGTGCCGACAGACTGGACGAGAACAGCAAGACACATACGGTGGCAAGGATAGGTTTCATTAAATTAGGTTTCGTTATCATGGTATGGGTATTAATAGGTTGAATTTAAGTGTTCGATACGGAAGCCCGTGAAACGGACATGATTTTGCAGAAGACGGAGACCGAAATGTCCGTCGCCTGCACCGGATTCAATGGGCAGGCGAAAAAGTTCTTCACCGTCCACACTGAAGGTAGTACAGTTATCCTGAACGCGGATTTGGATATGATACCATTGGTTAGGATTCAGCAGATGAACCGGATCGGCATATTCTCTAATAAGGGGTTTGACGCGTGCCTCATCCACTTCGTAAAATTCTCCGTAGTAGCGGCGGAAACGGGTGGTGGTATTATCATTACCTCCATATCCTACATAAAAAAGATTCAAGGTATTGTAGTTGCGAAAGATTCCGTTGCGCCAGGTGGCACGGGCAAAGAGCTTACCGGGATGCTTCGGGTCATTTGCCGCCCAAAAACAGTTCATATCGCTGAGGCGGTCGTGTTTACCACCGTTCATTACGGTACAAATGTGGTAACTGATTTCGTAATCACCGGTCAGGCGATCTTTATACCATAGGGTGAGTCCTTCGGGGACGATGAGTTCCAGGGTATCTTCACGGATAGTAAAGTCCATCAGTCCCGACTGATCTTCAGCTACCCAATGCCCCAATGATGTACGCTCCTGCGCCAGCAAAGTGCAGGGAAAGAAAAGGAAAAGGAATTTCCACAGAATTTGTATGAAAGATGAATGTGTCATTTCCGGTATTAGTTTCGTTCACAATATTTCCACACTACAAAGAAACGGCACTTTTTAGAGGAAATGGCACATAAATCGTACAAAAAAGGTATATTTTAGTAATTGACCGGCAGGAAAACGTTCACTAAGGATGCATCTCCTCAAACGCCTTATTTTCTTCCGCTATCGTGCTGATGGTTTCCAGCAGTTCACTGATAGGAAGGTCGAAGTTATACCAATCGGTATAGCAATCAGTGACATACCATTTCCCGTCAATCAGTTCGAACACCACGCGAAGGGAAGCTTCCGATTCATCATAACCGGCTTCAAATTCTTTGTGCTTGGGATTGTTCACCGTGAAGCGAGAGACATAGATACCACCCTCTTCGTCCGTAATACGTTCTTCCTTAAATACGTCTTCACCCAGCAATGCCCACTTATCGCGTGTAAACGGAAAAGTCTTCTCCGTCTCGCCATCTTCCTCTAACAGAGCAATGGGAGTTTTCAACGGAAACTTAATACGGGAATACTGGAAAGAGGCACTGGAAGTGAATTTCTTGAGGAATGCCTGGAAGTCCTCATTAGCTGCGGCAGCCTGACTATTCGTAGTCGTCAGCATAAGTACCGCGAAAAGACAAAATACAAAGTGAATTGCCTTCATCTAGTTACAATGTCAAAGGGTTTATAAATCAGCGGCAAAGATAATGCAAACCGAAGGTAATACAAAATAAGCGAGCTTATTTTTAATTCCAAGATATGGCTAATCTTCTATAAAATGTATATGTCAAATAATAATAATTCATATCTAAACATATAAAACATCCATCTTGCAGGGCTACACCCTTTCCCCCGGATGGTGTAGCCATCACATACAAAGGGTGTAGCCATCCGACAAAAAAGGTGTAGCCCTGCAAAATAGCCCTCGGAAGTACTCCAGGCAGGGATCGGAATGAAATATAAAACTATACCAATATCTTTTCATGTAACATTTTATCATGTATCTCACTTCTGCCTCAGATACTCAAACCCGAAGCGGCAACGCAGACAATCTTTCCTATCACAATACTCTTTTTGCAGTTGCAGCAAAGCCTGGGAATCAGCAGCAGTAGAAACATGCAGCCCTGCCCCACTCCAATGCCGGATGATGTGATTGTCTTCCGCTTTCAAGCCTTCGAGGAAACGCGTGGCACGGTCACAGAGCACCTCATCCGCTTTGTGCAGCCCGTAGGCATAAAGAAAAGGAATAACAGTGTTGATAACAATCAGATTCAGAGCATTCTTTCCCACCTGCTTTTCCTGTGAGGGAGAAGCTTTGCTAAAATTGAAGTGTTCCTTCCAATAAGGAGAAGCTGCGACAGCCAGTATCTTCTGAACAGCTTCCAGGGTTTCCGCTTCCATAATGCGGGAAAAGAGAGAGTGTTCTTTATGATAAAGATTCGCCAACTGTGCCAGCCGGACATGGGGAAAATTGCCGGGACGCAAACGGAGAAAACGCCATTGGCCGACAGCCATCGGAGCAGCCAATTCAAACTTATGCTGCAAATAGCGGAATTCTTTCTGCAACTTCAGATAATACTCATCCGCATCCGGCAACTCCTCGTCCAACAATCCCGCCTGGCCGAAAAAGAAAGCTTCTATTTGGAAAAGATCATCCCGATGCTTGTCTACCGCACGGAAAGGCAGATGACTGGCCCACGCCTCAAAAGCATCTCCATTCAGCCCGAAGCCGAAGTTGCGGGACAGGGTGATAAAGAATACATCTTCCCAATTGCGATTGAACCGTTCCAACCGGGCGGTAATGGCACGGGCTTTCTGTTCGAAGCGCTCCACCTGCAAGGCGGAAAGCCAGGAATGAACGGTCAGTTTCGGAAGAGAAGATAATATGGAATAACAAGGAGGATAAATCTCCGCATGACGCAATTCCTCATAATGCCAGAGAACTGTTTCGGGACAGGAAAGTTGTAATTGCAATACCTTTTCTCCGTTGAAGCGGAATACTTCGCAGTCTATCGTTTCCGCCACGTGCAGGATGACGTTGTTATAAGCTTCATCCTTATCATGCCCATGCTTCAGCCAGTCGGACGACAGCGTATGTATCTCGACGTTCCCCACCCAGTGGGTACCACCTATTTTCAGTTTGGCATTGAAGAAGTCGGGGCCTGCGTTTGTGTTCGGTAGTCCGGCATCTATCACTTCAACCGGTTCGCCGGTGGTGGTTTGGAGCATCTTTAAAGGGAATATTTTATGTTTCCAAACGTAGTGCAGTAGTTGTTCCATGTTAACAAGACGTTAATGTTGCCCGCAAATGTAAGAAAAACATTACCTTTGCGACCTATAGTTTGTTGATAAACTGAATAAAAAACAAAAGAAACAATGAAAATAGCACTAATCGGCTACGGAAAGATGGGCAAGGAAATCGAGAAGATCGCCCTCAGCCGCGGACATGAGATTGTAAGCATCATCGACGTAAACAACCAGGAGGATTTTAACTCGGACGCTTTCAAGAGCGCAGACGTTGCCATAGAATTCACAAATCCTATGGTAGCCTACTCCAATTATATAAAAACCTTCGAAGCCGGAGTGAAGTTGGTTTCCGGCAGTACCGGATGGATGGACAAACACGGTGAGGAAATCAAAAAACTTTGTACCCAAGGAGGCAAAACGCTGTTCTGGGCATCCAATTTCAGCTTGGGCGTGACCATCTTCTCTGCCGTGAATAAGTATCTGGCAAAGATTATGAACCAGTTTCCTGCCTACGACGTGACGATGAGTGAAACACACCATATTCATAAACTGGACGCACCAAGCGGTACAGCCATCACGCTTGCCGAAGAGATCCTGGAAAACCTGGACCGTAAAGGCCACTGGGTGAAAGGAACTTTGCAGGCACCGGACGGAACCGTTTCCGGTACTACAGAATGTGCCGCAGACGAACTGCCGGTAAGCTCTATCCGCGAAGGTGAAGTGCCGGGTATTCATGTCATCCGCTACGAATCGGAAGCCGACAGCATCATCCTGACCCATGATGCCAAGAACCGTAAAGGTTTTGCGCTGGGTGCTGTTCTTGCCGCCGAATATACAGCTGATAAGGAAGGTTATCTGGGAATGAGCGACTTGTTCCCGTTCTTAAAATAATAAACACGCTTCAACAAAAATAATATAATAATGAGAAAAGCAACTCGCACCCAATGGGTTAAATTCGCAATCGTCACCGTACTTTACCTCGCTTTCCTGGTATGGGTGAAAAGCTGGCTGGGATTGATCGTCGTACCTTTTATCTTCGACATCTACATCAGCAAGAAAATCCCCTGGGGCTTCTGGAAAAAATCAGAGAACCCGGCTGTACGCAGCGTGATGAGTTGGGTAGACGCTATCGTATTCGCACTGGTAGCCGTTTATTTCGTCAATATCTACGTGTTCCAGAATTATCAGATACCGTCCTCTTCTTTAGAGAAATCTTTGCTGGTAGGCGATTACCTCTACGTAAGCAAACTGAGCTACGGTCCGCGCGTGCCGAACACACCTTTGTCCATGCCGCTGGCCCAACACACTTTGCCGCTGGTAAACACCAAATCATACATCGAATGGCCCCAATGGGACTACAAACGGGTTCCGGGTCTGGGAAAAGTGAAACGGAATGATATCGTAGTATTCAATTTCCCCGCCGGAGATACCGTAGCCACCAACTTCCAGCAGACAGACTTCTATACCCTTGCTTACAACGAGGGACAACGCCTGTATCCGAACCCCGTGAATATGGACAGCCTGACACGCAAACAACAACGCGCTGTTTACGACCTGTACTACAATGCCGGAAGAAACCTGATACGTTCCAATCCGAAGATGTACGGCGATATCGTTGTCCGCCCCGTAGACCGTCGCGAAAACTACGTGAAGCGTTGTGTCGGATTGCCGGGTGACACGTTGGAAATCAGAGATGCCCAGGTTTATATTGACGGTAAACCCATCGAAAACCCCGAAGAGATGCAACTCAACTATCTGGTACAGACCACCGGCCCATACATCACCGAAGATATGTTCCGCGAACTCGGCATCAGCAAAGACGACCAGGCACTCATAAGCAACGAAGGCCTGTTAATGGAAATGGGATTAACCCAACGTGATGCGCAAGGCCGTCTCGCCCCTACCTACGATTTGCCATTAACGAAGAAAATGTACGAAACTCTCTCAGCTAATAAAAAGCTCGTCAGCCGTATCGTCATGGAACCGGAAATATTCTCCGGCCAAATGTATCCGCTGAACCTTTATACCAAATGGGACCGCAACAACTATGGACCTATCTGGATACCGAAAAAGGGCGCTACCATCAAGCTGACCGAAGATAACCTGCCCATCTACGAACGCCCCATCAGAGCCTATGAGGGTAACAAGCTGGAAGTAAAAGAAGACGGCATTTACATCAATGACAAGAAGACCGACGAATATACCTTCAAAATGGATTATTACTGGATGATGGGTGACAACCGTCACAACTCGGCCGACGCCCGTTCGTGGGGATTTGTACCGGAAGACCACGTGGTAGGTAAACCGCTCGTCGTATGGTTGTCACTTGACAAGGACCGTGGTTGGTTTGACGGCAAAATTCGATGGAACCGCCTATTCAAGTGGGTCGGATGATGCCAAATGAAAGAATGAAGAATGAATAATTGGAAGACAGCGGGAACAGTCATTGGAATAATACTCGTTATAGTATTACTCCGGGGCTGTGTCGTAACTTCCTACCTTATCCCCTCATCGGGCATGGAGAATTCCTTGTTTCAGGGAGAACGCATTCTGGTGAACAAATGGAGCTACGGACTGCGTCTTCCTTTCATGTCTCTATGGAATTACCATCGTTGGGGAGACAGTCCTGTGCAAAAGGAGGATATCATCGTTTTTAATAATCCCGCCAATCTTTCGGAGTCCGCCATAGACCGGCGTGAAGTCTTTATCAGCCGTTGCATCGGTGTACCGGGAGATACGTTGCTGATAGACTCCCTGTTTTCCGTCATTCCATCGGAAAAGAATGCACCCGACCAGAAGTTCCTGTACGCCTATCCCCGGGAGAAAGAGAAGCAACTCGATTCATTACTGGCTCTCCTATCCATACAAAACAATCGTCTGATGGGACAGGACAGTATCAGAAATGTACGCAGTTTCAGCCGTTATGAATTTTATCTGTTGGAACAGGCCATGAACGGAAACTGCTGGATAGAGTTACTAAACAAAGAAGATTCTGTAGAAGCCCTGCGGCCACTCATTATTCCCGGCAAAGGCAAAGCGATACGCGTATATCCATGGAACCGGACATTGTTGCGCAACACACTTGTATTACATGAGAACAAACAGGCTGAAATCAAGAATGATACCCTGTACATAGAAGGCAAGCCTGTGCAGCATTGCTATTTTTCCAAAGATTATTATTGGGTAGGCGCCAATAATTCCATCAACCTCTCCGACTCCCGGTTGTTCGGCTTCGTACCGAAAGACCATGTCATCGGCAAAGCCTCTCTCATCTGGTTCTCCAAAGAAAAAGGAACCGGATGGTTCAGAGGTTACCGTTGGAAGCGCTTTTTCAATCCCATAAAATAAGGGAGGAACAATCACTGAAAATATAAATGAAATGAAAACGATATATCTTTCTTCCGCCTATCTGGCACCTGTAGAATATTACGCCAAACTATTGGCATATGATAAAGTTTTTATCGAACAGCATGACCACTATGTGAAACAAACCTACCGCAACCGTTGCACCATTGCAGCACCCGACGGTGAGTTAGCTCTTTCCATCCCCACTGTAAAGCCCGATACCCTGAAATGTCCCTTCCGCGATATCCGCATCTCCGACCACGGAAACTGGCGGCACCTTCACTGGAATGCCTTGTCTTCTTCCTACAACCACACCCCCTTTTTTGAATATTACAAAGACGACTTCCGTCCTTTCTATGAAAAGAAGTATGAGTTCTTAGCCGATTTCAACGAGGAATTGTGCCGCCTCATCTGTTCGCTGATAGACATACAGCCTGACATGGAGCGCACCACAGAATATAAGACCACTTTCACCGTCAATGAAGACGATTTCCGTGATCGCATCCATCCGAAGAAAGATTTCCGTAAGGAAGATCCGGAGTTCACGGCACAACCTTATTATCAGGTTTTTCAGGAACGTCTCGGTTTCCTGCCCAATCTCAGCATCGTCGACTTATTATTCAATATGGGTCCGGAAAGCCTGCTGGTGTTACAACAATCTATTTGCAACAGATAAAATTGTAACCACCAGAACTTTCAGGTGTCATTTTGAGAACTTTTGCAGGAACTCCGCAAGATTTCCTCCTTCTTCTATACCTAACTTTTTGCGCAGACGGTAACGGCTGATTTCGACTCCGCGCAAAGAGATATTCAGCAGCGGAGCAATCTCCTTAGAAAGCAGATTCATCTTGATATAAGCACAAAGCAATTTTTCTTTATTATTCAGTTCGGGGAATGTCTCTTCCAGTTTTTTGAAGAAATCATGATGAACCGAATCAAAAGTACTCTGAAAAGCCTGCAAATCGTCATCATGCTCAATGTTCGTATCAATCTGTCCCAACAACCGGAGTGTCTTCCGGCGAAGGGAGACAAGATTCTCTTCACTGATGGAATGGGAAATGCCCAGCACCTCTTTCTTGATATCCAACAGGATTTCATTCTTGCGCACAATATTGAGTGTAGTACGAATCAATTCTTCTGATTTATGGCGTAACTCTGACTGCAAATTTTCTTCCTTCAGTATATCAATCTTCTTATCTTTCAAATCACTCTCCTTCTGGAATTTCTGTTCTTGCCGGTAAAGTTCCAGTTCTTTTTGCATCAACAAACGCTTACGGCCTTCTGAAATACGATAATACATATAGTAAAACAACAATACTACAACTACCGAATACACCAGATAGCTCCACCATGTACGATACCAGGGCGGCAGGATTTCAAAAGCAAAAGAAGTCTCCACCGGTTCCTGATCCCCATCAGTCAACAACTTCACACTAAACACATACTTGCCTTCATGCAAACCTGTGAATTCTTTCACATTATTCTCACTGTATTCGCTCCAGGCTTCTTTCTCACCGCCTACACTTAACTGATATGAATATAAGACCGTCTGTGCCTTATTATAATTATTCACACTATATTCTATCCTCATCGAATTCTGAGAATAAGGAATCACTATTGGAGCCGTATCATACAAATAACTGCGACCATAAATAAGAGAATCACGTAATCCCGTCAGATACACTTTTCTGATTTGCAAAGTCAGCGGTGGGCGCTGCGTCTGCAAACTATCCATTTTTATCAATGAAAAGCCCTCTTCTGTTCCGACAATTGCCTGATTAGCTTTATAAAGATGTACATCTTCAAAGTTCTCTATCAATGCCCCCTTCAAAAACAATTCATTATTCACCCGACGATATTCCCGCTTAACGGCATCATAATGCAACACTTTCAATGCACCATCCACTACGTACCAGATATTCTGCAATGAATCTATCTTCATATAGGTATATGCTGCCTTGCCTTCCAATAATTGCTCGAGCCAGGTACATGCTTCCAGACAGTCACGACTCTGATCATAGCGCCATAAACCATAATGGGAAGCTATAGTTACTTCATCCTTCACCCGCAGCAAGCATGCATCATAACCACGTGGAAAGTTTATACTATTGTAATCCTTTATTTTTTCTACCTTTCGTAAGTCGTCTGTCAAAGTCAAACGGGAAACTCCATTCTCTTTATTTCCTATCCATAGAATATGGGTAGAATTTTCCATCAGCATATCCTTACATGAACGGCTGAAACCTTCTATATAACTTTCTACCGTCCAATCCGCTCCTTTTTTTGTAAGCAAATACAACCCGCTATAAGTTCCCGCAATCAGCACGTCTTTCCGGGCATCTACCGGAACTACCCCCCATACACCTTTAGGATTATTAAGATACTCCATACGATCTCCATCTATTATAAAGATGCCATTATCCGAACAACAGAAAAGCTTATCGTCGTACTGGTGAAGCGACCACATCTGACCACCCGTACCCGGTACAAAGTTAATAGGATTTCTCTGGCTCAACTGTTCCGGGAGAGTAGAACAATACAAACCTTGATTCGTTGCAAAATAGAATTTATCGCGATAACTACATGAAGCATACCCCGAACCGATCACCGGTTTACCTCCATAGAGTGAAGCAAGCCGTGCATTCAAATGAATGCAATCGATGCCATTATCCAAACCTAACCAGAGACTACCGGCCTTATCAAACATCATACTTAACACCGTTTTGTTTTGCAAACCATTCTCCGTAGATATCACCTCCATTTCATTCGTCTTCAGATTTAAAAGACAAACTCCACCTTGAATGCTGCCCAATGCCAGCAATGAATCTTGCAACGCCGCACAAAAGATCCGGTTTTTACGGCAAAACTCTTCGGCTACAGTGGGATATTTAGTGAAAGAAGTGCCATCATGAATGAAAAGACCATTATCCCGGGTCACTACCAGCAGACTGTCCTGATAGGGTAATAGTCCTCCAATCTTAACCGTAGCGCCTATTGTCGAAGAATCCGATACCCGTCTGAATTCTGTCCCGTTTAACACCAACAACCCTTCAGCGGAAACAATATATAGCTTGTTCTGTACAATCAATGAAGTATAGATCTCCGAAGAATAATCTATTCTATTCACCACATCTTTCTCTATATAAAAGAAATGACGATCCGATTGAAAATATACCCGGTCTCTATCCAGCAGAATATTCCAAATGACTCCCACATTCACATTGGGAGATAAGCTATCAGAAAGGCAAGTATACTCCAACCCGCCAAGACGATTTGGCGTAAAATAACCAAATTGCTCCATTCCACCGATATAAATCCGTCCGTCATACCCCACCTTTACCGCACGCGTTTTAGCATTATGAATCGGGTAAATATTCCACTCTACACCATCAAACTCCAATAGTCCTTTATTATTTGCTGCATATATCCAGCCATTATCATGCTGCTGAATATTCCAATTCTGATTACCGGCTTTATAAGTATGGCGGGTATAGTTACTCACGGGACGTTGCCATCCGGCACTTACAGGAATAGATATAAAGATGAGAAGAATATAAAAACAAGAGAGCTTTTGTTTCATAGCAGTTAACGTTTCATTCTTATAAAAACAAAGATAGAGTATTTTATCTATAAATAAAAGAATTATTTTCAGATGTAGCTAATTTATTATAATAAACATTTAATTATCAATTAAATAATTAAGCCAAGAGAAAGTTCTGATGTAGTCAAAACTAATCAATGAGAAAGTTTTGATGTAGCGTTTTTTTAGGAAACAACCTCATTACACGCATATATTTGCAGCGGATAAAACCATTTTGTTAAACCTAATTAAGTCATACTAACATGAAAAAAGCATCTTATCTATTCACGTGCGTGTTCCTATTCAGCCTGCTCATCAGCGGCAGTGCATGCGGGTCGGACAACGACGAAACAAATCCCCCCGAAACACCCGGTGGTGAAAATCCGGAGCCCCCTATCGGTCTACAAGCCTATATGCTTACCACCACTGACACCCGTACCTATGATCTAAAGGAATCTACGGTGGAATTCGAACCCCAAGCCAGTATGTCACCCAAAAACATTCTGCTGAATCCAGAGCAGACCTACCAGACCATGCAGGGATTCGGAGCTGCACTCACAGGCTCATCAGCTTTCTGCCTAAAACTGATGAAACAGGAAGACCGGACAGCCTTCCTCAAAAAGACCTATTCGCAGACCGAAGGCTACGGAAGCAGCTATGTGCGCATTGCCATCGGCTGCTCCGACTTCTCCTTAAGAGAATATACCTGCTGCGACACACCGGGCATAGAGAACTTCGCCCTGACTTCGGAAGAAACAGATTACGTGATACCTATATTAAAGGAAATCATAGCCATCAATCCGAATATCCGCATACTGGCTTCACCCTGGACCTGCCCTCTATGGATGAAAGACTATCAGAAATACCCTGTCTATCAAAACCGGGAATACACCGCCGGGCAGTTGAAACCCGAATACTACGCCGACTATGCCACCTACTTCGTGAAGTGGGTACAAGCATTCCAGGCAGCCGGCATCCCCATCAACGCCGTCACCATACAGAACGAACCTCTCAACAACAAAAACTCGGCCTCGCTGGTGATGGAATGGAAAGAACAGCGTGACTTCGTGAAAGTGCTGGGCCCCGCCTTCGAGGCAGCCGGACTTTCCACCAGAATCTACGCCTACGACCACAACTATAATTATGATAACAAGGGTGACCAGAATGGTTATCCCTACCAGATATACAACGATCCCGAAGCTGCCAAATACCTGGCCGGAGCCGCCTACCACGACTATGGAGGCAACCGCAGCGAACTGCTCAACGTCTACCAGCGTGCCCCCGAGAAAGACCTGATCTTTACAGAATCTTCCATCGGCACTTGGAATAACGGCCACGACCTGACCAAAACCCTCCTTTCCAATATGGAAAGCATCGGTATAGGCACCATCAACAACTATTGCAGCGCAGTGACCATCTGGAACCTGATGCTGGAGACAGACTTCAACGGAGCCGTACCCAGCAACAACGGCGGGCAGCCCAACCGTCCCGGTGGATGCCAAACCTGCTTCGGAGCCGTAGACCTGAACATGAGCGACTTGAAGACCATTTACATGAATTCGCACTACTACATGATCTGTCACCTCTCAGCAGTGGTAAAGCCCGATGCCGTACGAATCGGGACAAGCGGATACACCGACAATGACATTGCCTACAGCGCCTTCAAGAATACAGATGGAAGCTATGCCTTTGTCATCATCAACAAAAGCAGTTCGGCCAAGAGTATCGTGCTCACCGCCCCCGACGCCTCAGGCAAGAAGCACTCGGCAAACTGCAACTTGCAGCCGCGCTCGGTAAACTCTTTCAAATGGAAATAACAGAGACTTAAATATAATACATCACTTTTTTTAATTTTAAATTTATAGATTATGAGAAATCGATTTTTGCTCGGCATGATGGCACTCAGCCTTATCGGCATGACATCGTGCAAAGATGAGATTGACCAGTTCGATGATCACGGCAGCTCGACTATCGTATCCTTTGTAGGCAGTGAAAAAGCTTACATGGGCGATAGCATCACCTTCGACTTCGAAGTAAAAAGCGGAGGCGTGAAAATCAACCAGGCCAAGGTTCAACTCTATTATGGAGAAGAAATGGTATCCGAAGCTTTCTACAGTCTGAAAGCCGATGGAAAGTACAGCGGAAAAGTACTGGCCCCCTACCAGAAAAACACACCCGACGGAGATGCAAAGGTTATCCTGCGCATCCAGAACGAGCGTTTCAGCAACGACAGCAAAGAAATGACCGTTGCCATCGAACGACCCAAGTACAAAACATTGAAGTTGGTGGCTGCCAATGGCAAAGAATACACCATGACTCCTGTCCCCGGCAAAGAGTATGAATACAAAGCACGTGAAGCTTTCCCGGCCGACATGGAAGCATCTATCATAGCACCGGCCTATTCTGACGGGACAAACAACCCCTACCTGCAAGGCAACAAATTGCAATTCGGTATGGACAATGGCAAGATAGCCCTCAATGCCCCCAAAGGTATCGGCTTCGAAACCACAGGCTATGATGAAGACGGCAAGTATGAAATCACATTCAACACCCTGACTTTTGAAGGTGCCCCATTCCCGAAATTCGGTATACGCTTCGACACGCAGAACAAGTTTATGGAATTCGACGGATCGGGCAATGTATTCTACGTTGAGACCGAATTCAAGAAGGACGACATCATCAAAATCAGCGGCATCAAAGAAGAGTATGCCGAACTTTGGAAGAACCCCACCTGGTTTGACCTCGTAGATGGAGACGAAACTCTGCTCCACTTCCGCGGAAGAGACGGTAAGTACAAACTCACGCTGGATAAAGGTATGAAAGCAATCATGATGGAACAGTTGGAAAACGCTTCTTCATCAAGCACACAGAATGCCACTGCTATGTGGGTGATTGGTAATGATAAGATAGGATTCCCATCATACGCTCAGAACAACATTAACTGGAACACGGGCAAAGCATTCAACCTGGTTCCGCTCACCGATACCAAGTATGAACTGATAATGCTTGTAGGGCAAAACGTAAATGGCGTCAACTTCAAGTTCTTCGGACAGAAAGGATGGGGATTGGAATGGATAGGTCCCGGAGCATATAGTGCAAAAGAAGGCGGCAATTACATCAAGTACGCCAGTGACGGTAACTTCAACGCCAACGATGCCTGGCCCGCCGGCAAATACATGGTGATGACTGTAGAAACCAGCACCAGCCCGAACGGACTCTGGATAAAGGCCTTGGACGAACTCCCCTTGTATGAAATGGACGAATGACCAACTTTCTTAAAGTATAGATAAACAATTAAGTATAGATATATGAAAAAAAGATATTATATAGCAGCCATGTTTGCCCTTGGTTTGGTAGCACAACCTGCCACTCTACGCGCCAGCGCTGCTGACGAAGCCAACGGTATTGAAACCGTACAGCAACAAAAACAACGCATCAGCGGTTTGTTGACCGATTCCAATGGTGACCCCATCATCGGTGCCACCGTCAGGGTACAAGGTACCACCAACCGCGGTGTCATCAGTGATGTCGAGGGACGATACTCCATCGAAGCAGCTCCCGGCGAAGTGCTGGAATTCAGCTATATCGGATTCGTCAGTGTAGATCACAGAGTGAAAGCCGACGAAACCACTTTTAACCTCCGAATGGAGATGGATGCCATCGCCACGGAAGAAGTAGTGGTTGTGGGTTACGGTAAGCAGAAGAAAGAGAGCGTAGTAAGCTCCATGTCAACCGTAGGACCGGCTCAATTGAGTGTTAAGAGCGCCAACCTTACCAACAACATCGCCGGTAAGCTGTCCGGTCTGATTGCCGTACAGCGTTCGGGTGAACCGGGTTGGGACGATGCTCAGTTCTTTATCCGTGGTATCAGTTCGTATGCCGGTGGAACAGACCCACTGGTATTGGTAGACGGTGTACCCCGTAAAATGAATGACATTGACGTAGATGAAATCGAAACATTCTCTATTCTGAAGGATGCCGCCGCAACGGCCGTGTATGGTGCCGAAGGTGCTAACGGTGTAGTATTGATTACTTCCAAACGTGGTAAATCACAGAAGACGGTTGTCAGCATGTCAGCCGAATACGGCTACGCCACGCCGCTCCGCCTGCCCAACCTCATGAGTTCTTACGACTATTTGAGCTTATACAACGAAGCAGACTGGAACAGCAACGGCAACCCGCGCGCCAACTACACAGCACCGGTGAGCGATGCTGACCTGGAAAAATACCGTAGCGGTGTAGACCCCGACCTCTATCCGGATGCAGACTGGATGAGCATGTTGCGCGACCACACCAGCAGCCAACGCTACACCATCAACTTCCGTGGTGGTGGCGACCGCGTACGCTTCTTCGTATCGGGTGCCTACTATACGCAAGACGGTGTATATAAAGAGAAGAAGAACGCCGACTACGATTCAAACATCAGCTTCGACCGCTACAACCTGCGTTCCAATATCGACTTCGAACTGAGCAAGACCACCCGCATGTCTGTAGATATGTCCGGACAGTACATCAACCGTACGGCTCCCTCCAAGACAGCCGCTGACATCTTCGGTGGTATGACATTGCAACCTGTGCACCTCTATCCGCAGATCTATTCGGACGGTTCAGCCGCACAGCACCCCAACTATGACAATTCGGGTCTTCGTCAGAACCCTTACAACTTCCTCTACTTCAGTGGTTACAGTAAGAGTTGGGATGCCACATTCCAAAGCAAGGTATTGTTGGAACAAGACCTGGACTTCATCACGAAGGGACTTTCTGTAAGAGGTAGCGTCAGCTTCGATGCCAACTCCAACCAGTATGTCAACCGCACCATGTCGCCCGCTACCTTTACGGCTACCGGACGCGACGCCGATGGCAACCTGATATTCAAGTCATTGGAAGCGGGTTCGGCACTGAGTAACCCCTCAAGTGGTTCATCCGGCGGTAACAAGAAGATCTACATTGAGGCATCCCTCAACTACAAGCGTAACTTTAGCGACAAGCACGATGTTACGGGATTGCTGCTCTACAACCAAAAGGAAACCCAGAACCAGAACGTCGGTGGCCTCAACCTGCTTCCTTATCGTAAACAAAGCGTCGTAGGTCGTGGTTCTTATACTTACGACAACCGCTACACCATCGAAGGTAGCTTCGGTATGACAGGTAGTGAGAACTTCGCCCCGGGTCACCGTTGGGGTATCTTCCCCGCTGTGGGTGGAGCCTGGTATGTAAGCCACGAAAAGTTCTTCGAACCTGTACAGAAAGTAATCAGTACCTTGAAACTGCGTGCATCCTATGGACGTACCGGTAACGACCAGTTGGGCAATACCCGTTTCCCCTACCAGGAAGCAATGAACACCGATGCCGGCGGCCTCAACCTGGGTATATCAGGCATATCAAACGGTAATGCACAGAACTGGTTCGGCGGATTGAGCGAAAACCGCGCCTACTACGCCAACCTGCGTTGGGAGATTGAGGACAAAACCAACTTCGGTTTCGACCTCGGTCTGTTGAACGGACAGTTAGACCTCTCTATGGACTACTTCTCCAACCGTCGTAAGGACATCCTGATTACCCGTAACACGGTTCCCTCAATGAGCGGTCTGCAATCCAACCCTACCCAGAACTATGGTATCGTAAGCAACAAGGGTGTTGACGGAAGTTTGACTTTCAAACAACACGTAGGCAATCTGAACCTGACGTTCCGTGCCAACTACACGTATGCGAAGAACAAGATTGTGGAAACGGATGAAATCAGACATAAATACAGCTACCAAGATCTCACGGGTATGTCATTGTGGACTCCTTTCCTCTACATCGCCGACGGACTCTATACACCCGATGATTTCAACATCACTGTAGATCCTGTGAGCGGTGCCGAAAGCTACCAACTGAAATCCGGTGTAGCCGATCCGGGAGCAGCCGTAGCACCCGGTGACATCAAGTACCGCGACTTGAACAATGACGGTGTCATCAACGACGATGACAAAACCTACCATAACGGTCATCTGGACAAGACCCCGCGTAGCGTATATGGTCTTTCACTGAACGCCGAATGGAAAGGATTCTTTGCCGGCATCTTCTTCCAGGGTGTGACGGGCTGTTCCATCAACCTGATGAGCAAGGCATCCAACTTCATGCCGTTCAACCAGGGTAAGGACGCTTCTTCCGCACGTATGGAGGCTATGAGCCGCTGGAAAGCATCTGATCCCTACAACGACAACGTGCTCTACCCGCGCTTGCGCAACAATACTTTTGCACACAACCTGCAACCGAGCACCTGGTGGTATCGTGACGCAAGTTTCCTCCGTCTGAAGAACGTGGAATTCGGTTACCAGTTCAACAAGAAGCAACTGAAGTCATTGCGCCTCACCAACCTGCGCCTCTACGTACAAGGCACCAACCTGAAGACCTGGGACGATGTGAAATATTGGGATCCGGAACTGGGTGATGCAAACTCAGGTGCCAAATACCCCATCTCCAGCACTTGGACTTTTGGAGCAGAAGTTACATTCTAAACATCTAATTAATAAACGATATGAAACTGAAAAATTTACTATACGCAACCGTCGGCTCTGCCGTCCTTGCATTCAGCACAGCATCTTGTTCAGACTATCTCGACATATCAGGCGAATTCAACGCCAGCCTGGGAGTCGATCAGGTTTGGGACAATGCAACCTATACGCGAAACTGGTACGGAGTTATCTACCGCAATCTGATGGAATACTCCGAAACCGGTTCGGAAGTCAATGCTTTCAAAAACCCATGGTCCAACCTCTGCGGTGAAATCGCTTCGGAAAAGGCCAGCTCACGCGACGTCATGATGGCGGGCTTCACGGCTGCCAGCGGAAGCTATCACCGCTGGGCCACCTTCTACAAGGATATACGTCAGGCTATGATTTTCATTGAACGTGCCCACGACGGAGGTGTAGGCGACCCTACCAGCACCAACAAGCTGACAGCCGAAGAAATAGCCCGTATGAAGGATGAATGCCGATTCATGATCGCCTATTATTACTTCTCCATGTTCGAACTTTACGGCCCCGCCTGTATCGTGACGGAGATAGACGATGCTGCCGAACCGCACGTGACGGATTATGACCGTGCCACGGTGGACGAAATGGTGAACTACATTGACGGCATATTGGCCCCCCTCTGCGACCCCGCACAGTCCAAACTGCCCGAATCAGTCATCACGTCATACGCAGACGGTGCATACAATTTCAACACCAATGAAGTGGTACGCCCCACCATCGTAGTGGCCAAAGCACTGCGTGCCAAGTTGTGGATGTATGCCGCCTCCAAACTGTTCAACGGCGGAGACGGTTCCGAATACTACCAGGGATTGCAGAAACTGCAAAACTCCAAAGGCGAATACATCTTCCCGCAGAGCAAGGACCCGCAGAAATGGGTGACTGCCAGAGACCGCGTAAAGGACTTGATAGATTATGCCGAAGCACAACACCACGCCCTCTACCGCGTGATGGCAAACGGAGTGGAGCAACCCGACCGTTCGGTATACAACCTTTTCCAGGTGTATAATGAAGAAATCCTGTGGTGCAGTACCAACAACAGTTACTCTGACCAGTACAAGATGGAGAAACGTACCAACCCGCGTGATGTAAACTCATGCTATGGCACTATCGGCCCGTCTCAAGACGCTGTAGATATGTTCTTCATGGACAATGGACTCGATATCGATGATCCGAACAGTGGTTACGATGAAACCGGCTTCAGCGCTGTAGAAAACCGTTGCTATGACCCCGACTATAAAGATAAGAAGACGGATCAGAATATCTCCAATATGTACGCCAACCGTGAACCGCGTTTCTACGCAAGCGTGGTATACCAGGGAAGAAGCTGGTTCAAGAAATGGATGAATGGTAACCCTAACTACACCGTAGACTTCTCGGCAGGTGGCGGAAACGACCTCTCCAACGGTGACAACGTGAAAGGCGGATATATGCTGGGCAAATTCAAAAACCGTACTGTGAACCATGCCAGCGGTGATACACAGAGCTGGAAACGTGTTTCCATCATCTACCGTTTGGCCGAGTTCTACCTGTTCTATGCCGAAGCACTCAATGAAATAGATCCGGGCAATGCGGACATCATCAAGTATATCGACATAGTGCGTGAACGTGCAGGCATCCCAGGCTACCAGACCATGAACGATAACGGCATAAAGACCGGTGTAATCGGCAATTACGACAAACAGTTCGATGCCATCCAGCACGAACGCTACGTAGAACTCTATTGTGAAGGACAACGCTACTTCGACGTTCGCCGCTGGATGGTCTGCGGTGACGAAGGCAGAATAGGTTGCGACCAGACACGCTTCTACGGAATGAATATGAAGGGCTCGAAAGATAAAGCTCCGGGCGAACCTACCTCCTACTATACGCGTACGAAGCTGGAAAACCGCCAATGGACAGACAAGCTCTATCTCTATCCTATTCATCAGAATGTGATAGAACTGGCCGAAGGACGTATTCCGCAGAACTATGGTTGGTAAAGAAAAGACAGTTTTTTGATTGGTTTTCAAAGGATATAAGTAGAAAGATTGAATGAAGGTTTGGAGGCAGCAACTGGCATAACCGGCCTGGTTACTGCCTCCTTTCTTTCTCAGCTAACAAATCAACAATAAATATACCATGAGTAAAGAGAAAACATTTCCAGCCCGGAAACTCCGGATACTGATACCCATGATTCTGTTCCTGTCCCAGACAGTTTGCGCACAGCATGAAAGTAAAACAATCAACGACGGTTGGAAATTCCATAAAGGTGAGTGCGAGGCCGCAGCTTCTCCGGCTTACGATGATAGTGCGTGGAACAGCATACATCTCCCGCACACATGGAATACGGATGCATATACCGAAAAAAAGTATTACCAGGGAACAGGTTGGTATCGCCGTACACTGACGTTGCCGCAGCATTGGCAAGACAAACAGGTATTCCTAAAACTGGATGCGGCCAGCAAGGCCGCTGCCATCTACATCAACGGTAAAGAAGCAGGCGAACATAACGGCGGATATACCGCCTGCACATTCGATATCACTTCGCTCTGTTCGTTCAACTCTCCCAACTCTCTCGCTATCCGTGTAGACAACGCCCGGCAGGATATCCCCCCTATCTCCGCCGACTTTACATTCTTTGGCGGCATCTACCGGGATGTATGGCTCACGGCAGTATCCAAACAGCATTTCCATCTGACCAACCACGGCTCGGACGGGATATTCATCAGCACCCCGCAAGTGTCCGAAGAAAAAGGCACGATACTTATTCGCGGAGAGATAAAGAACGATGCAGAACAGAAAGCATCTCTTGAACTGGAGCATATCGTATACAATCCCGACGGAAGTATTGCCCAAACCCAGAAACAGTCTATCCAGATAAAAGGTGGAGAATTATACTCTTTTCATACCGAAACCGCCCCTATCCTGTCCCCCCGATTATGGACACCCGAGACACCTCATCTCTACAGGGTAGAAAGCATTCTGCGCGATAAAAAAACAAAAGCCATCCTCGACCGCAGTAATCATCATACAGGTTTCCGCTGGTTTGGCTTCGATGGCAAGACAGGCTTCTCCCTCAATGGAAAGCCTTATAAATTACGCGGCATTTGCCGCCACCAGGACCAAAAGCCCATCGGAGTCGCACTGACGGACGAGATGCACCGCCGCGACATGATGCTGATGAAAGAGATGGGCGCCAACTTTATCCGCATCTCCCATTATCCGCAAGATGATGCCCTGTTGGAAATGTGTGACAAACTCGGCATGCTGGCCTGGGAAGAAATACCCATCATCGACATCGTGCCCGACACTCCGGGTTACGCAGAAAACTGCGAAAGCAATCTGCGGGAAATGATACGCCAGCACTATAACCACCCCTCCATCATCACCTGGGGATATATGAATGAGATATTACTCGTCACCCAGCGCCGCTATAAAAAAGAAGAAGAACTGAAACCCGTGCTGGAACGGACACTGGCACTCGCCAATCGTCTGGAGAAAGTCTTGAAAGAAGAAGACTCCACTCGTGTCAGCACTATGGCCTTTCACGGCAGCAACAGTTACAACGAGGTAGGATTGGGCAATATTACCGATATTGTCGGCTGGAACCTGTATCAAGGCTGGTATGGAGGCAACCTTACAGGCTTCGAACGCTTCCTGGCAGAACAACACAAAAAGTTTCCTTCGCACCCCATGATTGTCAGCGAATACGGCGCAGGTTCTGACAAGCGCATACATTCGCTACAACCGAACGCTTTCGATTTCAGCATCGAGTATCAGCAAAAGTACCTGGAGCATTACCTGCCCGTACTGGAAGAAACGCCTTACGTCTGTGGCGGAACGCACTGGAACTTTATCGATTTCTCCTCCGCCCTGCGTGATGAATCTATGCCGCGCATCAACAACAAAGGACTGGTATATTCGGATCGTACCCCAAAAGACGTGTACTATTACTACAAGGCAGCCTGGCGAGAAGACATTCCCGTGTTGCACATCGCCAGCCGCGACTGGATTCACCGCACCGGCATACAGCAGGGAGAAGCCCCGGTAATGCTGCCGGTCAAAGTATATACCAACCTTCCGGAAGTGGAACTTTTCATTGACGGCAAGTCTCTGGGCAAGCAAAAGACTGAGAATTATACCGTTATATTTGAAGTACCGTTCAGCCGGAAAGAACACTTCATTTCCGCCAAAGCTGAAAGCAAAGAAGCTGCCCGTAATCTCCGTACCATTGAAGACGGCATCCACCTCAGCTTCACCCCTGCCCCTGCGAATCTGAATGAAACAAACTTACGGAATCTGGAGCTTGCCGTCAACGTAGGCAGCAATTGCTTCTATACTTCCGATGAAAGCCGGCTCACATGGCTACCCGATCAGCCCTACACTGAAAACAGTTGGGGATATATTGGCGGAGAAAGCAAAAGTAGTCAGACACAGGTTGAGAATACCAATGACGGACCGTTGTTCCAAACCCTTCGCAATGACATTGAAGGCTATTGTTTCGATGTTCCCAACGGAGTTTACGAGATAGAATTTCTTTTTACAGATATATTCCGGGAGAATGCAGCCACCGCCTACCAGTTAGGACGGAATTCCGATGTAGAAAGCCGCGAGAACTGCTTCAGCATAATCGTTAATGATGAAACTGTAGAAGAAGACTTTTCTCCTTGCCGGGAGAGCGGTTACTTCCATGCTTTGCGGAAAAGATACAATATTACAAACTTTCGGAATAAAATTGAAATACGCTTCCCTGTTCGGAATGGAAAAAGCTTTCTGAACGGTATAAAACTCAGAAAACTTTATTAACTTCAAAACAAAAACGCCATGAGAGCTAAAATCTGCTTAATTATCACCAGTCTGATGCTTGCGGCAAGCAGCATACATGCACAGTCCATCTGGGACAAGGCACACCTGGAGAGAGTAAAACAATCATTACATCAACCGTACTTTTCGGCTGCTTATCAGGAACTGATAACGGATGCTGAAAGAACGCTTGACGCACAGCCCTTGTCCGTCATGATGAAAGAGAAGACACCCGGCAGCGGAGACAAGCATGACTACATGAGTCAGGCACGCTATTTCTGGCCCGACCCGACCAAACCGGACGGACTGCCCTACATCAGCCGTGACGGTGAATCGAACCCGGAACTGAACAAGCTGGACCGTAACCGCCTCGGGGCAACCGCCCAACGTGTCACCACCCTTGCCCTTGCCTGGTACTTCAGCGGTGACGAGAAGTATGCCCAAAAAGCTACGGAACTGATACGCGTATGGTTCTTTAATAAGGATACGCGCATGAATCCCAACCTGGAATATGCCCAGATGATACCGGGACACAACAACAATAAAGGGCGTTGCTATGGGGTCATCGATACCTATTCCTTCGTCGAGATGCTGGATGCCGTGCAATTGCTGGAGGGGTCAAAGGCCTTCACCCCGAAAGATTCCAAGCAACTGAAAGCATGGTTCGGCAAGTTGCTGACTTGGATACTGAACAGTCCGCAGGGACAGGAAGAAGCACGCCAAGCCAATAACCACAGTACGGCGCACGACGCACAAGTCATCGCTTTCGCCTTGTACGCAGGAAATACGAAAGTAGCGCAGGAAGTCATCAATGCCATTCCCCAGAAGCGCATCTTCACCCAGATAGAACCGGACGGAAAGCAACCGCACGAACTGCGTCGCACCCTTGCCTTCGGTTACTCACAGTTCAACCTGTCTCACTTCATCGACATCTTCATGATGGCACGGAAGATCGGAATCTCCATTGACAACGCCACCTCGGCAGACGGGCGCAACTTCTACAAAGCTATGGACTTCCTGGTTCCCTACGTGGGAAAAGAAGTGAAAGACTGGCCTTACCGTCAAATCAGCGAGTGGGAACATAAACAGCAGGAGTTCTGCAAAGATTTATACCGCACCAGCTTGTTCAACCCTGCACGGAAAGACTACCTGGAACTCTATAAAGCCCACCGCATCATCAACTGGAAAGACCGCTTCAACCTGCTATGGGTAGAAGCCGACGATGTGGACAACGCCTATGCTTTCGCCTGCGGACAACTCCAGTTTGCCCTGAAGTGCGCCGATAAAGCCAGAAAAGAAGGGGACAACCAGTGCAAGCACCGCGTCACACCGCGCAGCCTCAACAAAGACGGCTCACTGAGGATGATACATCCCCACGACTGGTGTTCAGGCTTCTTCCCCGGTTCACTGTGGCAGATGTATGCCTACACGAACGATGACTTCTGGCGTCAGCAAGCCATCAGCAACACCTGGATGATAGAAGAAGCCAAATGGCACAAAGGCACCCACGACCTCGGTTTCATGATGAACAACAGCTTCGGCAAAGCCTATCAGCTGACCGGCGAACGTTCCTACAAAGATGTAGTGCTGCAAAGCGCCCGGACGCTGATAACCCGCTACAACAAGAAGGTAAAGAGCATCCGTTCGTGGGACCACAACCGCGACAAGTGGAAGTTCCCCGTCATCATCGACAATCTGATGAACCTGGAGATGCTGTTCTGGGCCACCCAGGAGACCGGCGACTCCATCTACTGGAAGATTGCCGTCAACCACACCAATACAACAATGAAGAACCATTTCCGCCCGGATTACTCTTCTTTCCATGTAGTGGACTATGATCCCGAAACCGGCGAAGTCCGTGCCCGGCAAACCGCGCAAGGCTATGCCGACGACTCTTTCTGGAGCCGCGGACAGGCATGGGGGCTTTACGGATACACCATGTGTTACCGCTTCACCAAGAACCCCGCCTACCTGCAACAGGCGCGCCACATCGCCGACTTCTTTTTCGGCCTGCCCAACCTGCCCGAAGACTTAATCCCTTATTGGGATATGAAAGCTCCCGGCATCCCCAACGTTCCCCGTGACGCTTCTGCCGGTGCCATCATGGCATCAGCCTTGTATGAACTCCGTGGCTACGTTTCGGCAGAAGACGGCAAACGTTATCAGGACATCGCCGACAAGATAGTGGACAGCCTCAACCAGCATTACCGTGCCGAACCTGAAACAACCTACGGCTTCCTCCTGCTCCACTCCACCGGACACCATCCGGGAGGGGACGAAATAGATGTCCCAATCAACTATGCCGACTATTATTATCTGGAAGCATTGGCAAGAAAAGCTGCTCTTGGGCAGTAATTAATAGTTGAAACAGATTCATAACGGTGCAGAAATGAAACAAATGATAAATGAGATTTTAGACACGGATTACACGGATTACACTGTTGTTTTTATATACTGCAACAGTGTAATCCGTGTAATCCGTGTCTAAATATATTCATAACCGCACAAAAAGGAGTTAATTTCAACTCCTAATTCGCATAATTAGTACTTTTTGAGACAGTAGTTCATCTTTTTGAGACGTTTTGTATGGTAAGCGAACTACTTTTCCACTATTTTTGTAGCACAGAGATTTAGAATCATTTTATAAAAGAAAAAGACATGAAAAACTTATTCGACATTAAAGACAAAGTGATTATCGTGACCGGCGGTTGCGGTATCTTAGGAAAGAGTATCGCCAATTACCTCGCCGAACAAGGTGCCAAAATCGTTATCCTGGACCGCGTGGAGGAAATCGGTAAAGAACTGGAAGCCGAACTCAGCCAGAAGACGGAAGCCCTGTTCCTGATGACGGACGTGCTGAACAAAGAAGTGCTGGAAGAGAACAAGAAAGCCATACTGGAACGCTTCGGAACCATCGACGTGCTGCTGAACGCCGCTGGCGGAAACATGGCCGGCGCCACTATCGCCCCGGATAAGACCATCCTCGACCTGGAAGTGGACGCTTTCAGAAAGGTAGTGGACCTGAACCTCTTCGGCACGGTGCTGCCCACAATGGCATTCGTAGACGTAATGGCTAAGAATAAGAAAGGTGTTATCGTAAACTTCTGCTCCGAATCCGCCCTGCGTCCGCTGACCCGCGTGGTAGGTTACGGCTCTGCCAAAGCTGCCATTGCCAACTACACCCGCTATATGGCAACGGAACTGGCCACCAAATTCAGCCCCGAACTTCGCGTAAACGCCATCGTTCCGGGCTTCCTGCTGACGAACCAGAACCGTGCGTTGCTGACCAACCCGGACGGCTCATATACCGACCGCGCAAAGACCATCATCGCCCACACTCCGTGCGGACGTTTCGCCGAACCGGAAGAGCTGTTCGGAACCATCCACTACCTCATCAGCGATGCTTCCAGCTTCGTGACAGGTGCCCTGTCGGTAGTAGACGGCGGTTTTGACGCTTTCTCCATCTAAGCCGATTCATATTTAATAATTGATAATTAATAATTCAAGTATGGTATTATGCGAACAAACCTGGCGCTGGTATGGTCCTAATGACCCGGTCAGCCTGTGGGACATCAAGCAAGCCGGAGCAACCGGCATCGTGAACGCCCTGCACCACATCCCCAACGGCGAGGTGTGGACGGTAGAAGAAATCATGAAACGTAAGGAAATGATTGAAGCTGTCGGCCTGCGCTGGTCGGTAGTGGAAAGCGTGCCTGTGCACGAACATATCAAGACCCAAACGGGAGATTTCCAGAAATACATCGATAACTATAAGGAAAGCCTGCGCAACCTCGGTAAGTGCGGCGTAAACATCGTGACGTACAACTTCATGCCTGTACTGGACTGGACGCGTACCGACCTTGCCTACGAACTGCCCGACGGCAGCCGTGCCCTGCGCTTTGAACGTGCCGCTTTCGTTGCTTTCGACCTCTTCCTATTGAAACGCCCCGGTGCCGAGAACGACTACACCGACGAGGAGAAAGCCAAGGCAAAAGCCCGCTTCGAGCAAATGACGGAAGCCGACAAGCAACTGCTTGTCCGCAACATGATTGCCGGCCTTCCCGGTTCGGAAGAGAGTTTCACCCTGGAACAATTCCAGCAGGAACTGGACCGCTACAAGGACATCACTCCGGAGAAGCTGCGTGCCAACCTGATTTACTTCCTGCAGGAAATCGCCCCGGTTGCCGATGAAGCCGGCGTAGAGTTGGTCATCCACCCGGACGATCCTCCCTGCTCCATCCTCGGTCTGCCGCGCATCATGAGCAGCGCCGCCGATTTCCAGGCTTTGATTGACGCTGTTCCCAACAAGAGCAACGGCCTTTGCCTCTGCACCGGTTCACTCGGTGTAAGCAGCGCCAACGACTGTGCCGCCATCATGCAGCAATTTGCCGACCGCATCAACTTCGTTCACCTGCGCAGCACGCAACGCGACGCAGAAGGCAACTTCTACGAAGCCAACCACCTGGAAGGTGACGTAGATATGTATCACGTCATGAAGGCTTTCCTCGAACTGCAACAACGTCGCGGAGTATCTATCCCCATGCGTCCCGACCACGGGCATCAGATGGTGGATGACCTAAAGAAGAAAACCAATCCGGGATATTCCTGCATCGGCCGCCTGCGCGGACTGGCAGAATTGCGCGGACTGGAAATGGGCATCGCAAAGTCTATCTTTTAAGAAGCCTCTTTATAATTAATACGGGCTACAAGGCACTTATCACTCGTGCCTGTAGCCCGTAACTTATTATAAACCATTTTATCAGTGAATTTACCGATAAATTAAAAGAAAAGTCGTTTCATGGACATGATGTGACACTTTGCTTTTTATGCATAACGAGAATGCGATAGTTCCGTCCCGGTGCAGGGAAGGACGAAAAGAAACGAACGGAAACCAGCATCTTGCTGATTGAAAGAAGAATACATAAATAAGGACAAGTCTAATAAAAGAAAAACAGACGGTCTGTCAGTTGAAAACAGATGGTTCGTCTCCCGTATATAGACCGTTTGTCTCCCATATGTAGACCGTTCGCATCAGATATATAGATCGTTCGCGTCCCATCTATAGATTGTTCACGTCAGATATATAGTTCCTTGGTGAAAGAAGCATAGATTCTTGCATACGCATTGTATATACTGCCTCTTTTATGCAGAAAGCATGGATTTATATTCCATAAATTATGCAACCGGACTCTATTTCGGAGATTTCCGGAAAAGCCCTTGTCATTAAAAGAATCATTCCGGTTACTTTTTGTTAGGAACAAAGCGTAATACCTGACTTTCATTTCTGCACGAATCAGAGCTTAAAAAGAATGCGAAGCTCCCAAAGGAACTCCGCACTCACGAGATGAAAAAGGATTGAGAAAAAAACAGGGTATATATTGGTTAGATGAGGAATTACCTATTATGACTCTTTTCGGAATAGTCGGCACAGGAAAGACCAAGCAGATGTTTTCTTGCCTTTTATCGCTCTATTATGATTCAGTATCTTTTCGTTTAATGAAAGGATTCTATGGGTAAGGTCCGCCATATTCTCAAATTCAGCCTGCAGCTTGGCCTCCCTCTGAGAACGCTGGTAGTTCTCCTCCAGCAGATCATCATAGGCTTTTGTTAAGCGTGCATTTTCCTTATAAAGCCAGTCCAAATGCTCTTTCGGAACCCGTTCGACAGTTGCGTCATCTTCCGGGTAAGACTTCGTTGAATTAAACTCAAGGGATTTTTCAAGATCCTCCGCATCCACCATCGGGTCGGAGTCCTCATAGGGGTCTTTATCCAGAGATGAACATCTCAGATAACCGAGCCTTATCCATTCGTGGATTTGCTCTTCGGATATGCCGTATTTCTCAGCGGCCAAACTTACAGAAAGCCAATTAGCCATATAGAGTGTTTGATTAATAAGTTTCAAATCAACCCTATACGGCTATAACTGGTTATTACAAGAGGTACGGGGCATTACGTCTTCCCCTAGAGAAGGTATGTGGGTACCCCTAGCAAAAGGAAGAGTAAGCCCGTACCAAGAACTGATACAGGCTACGCTCATCCGATTGCCAGATAAAACTCCCACATTTTTCTCTAACCGGAAGAGGACATATATGTATACGCAATACTATATGTCACTTGTTCACCTGCAAAGATACGTTTTTTTCATATTCAATAACAAAATACTTCTATGTTTTTTACTTTCAGCTTAAAAAAACATCAAATTAAGTCGCTGCAACTCCTCCTTACAAAGAGAGCTGCATATCTTTCGTCGAGCACTCTCCACGATACCGGCAAGGTATAGGTGAAGTTCACCTTCCCCCCCGTGTGAATCATCATAACCGGGGAGTATTCTCCCGGCTCCAATTCAGGCAGGATTACCAACACCTCTGTGTCGGTATACTTAAACACTCTTTTTACATGTATCAATGTGCCCTTATCGGAGACGGGAGAAAGACCCAGGTATATGGTTCCGAGTGAAGATAAGCACAGATTCTCACCCGTGATGACAACAGGAGCGTTTGCAGTAATGGTGCCGTCGCGCATGCCCGTCAGCGGATCGTATACACTACTGATAACAGGAACTTTCTTCCCGAAAAGCATCGGAACTTCATTCTTATCCTGCTTCTTATGGTGTAACTCTGCCACTATTTTCTTCTTATCTTTCATCATATCAATATCTTTCAATTAGTTAGTAAATGCAGGTTTCACCACAGAGGACACAGAGGTCACGGAGGTTAGATTATCCCAGAATCAGAAGCATAAACCTCTGTGAACTCTGTGTCCTCTGTGGTGGATTAAACTGCTTCACAAAATTACATCACAACGCATACACTTCCGTGCCAGTAATAAGAAATGTAGAACAATCCGGCTTTCTATATATGACTGCCTAAGGTTCATCAAACACAATTTTCGGAAATACGCCTTCCGAAAAAAAGAAATGTTACGATTTTCGAAACAAGTAGCCCTCCAAAAGTGTTAAATAGACAATAGACAAACCTCTAACTCAGACAGAAGATTATGATAACAAACGAGTTAAATACAGGATTAGTTAATGCCGTCAGAGAGAAACTCCCATCCAAAGAAAATCTTGCCAATACTTTAATGGACATTCTTTATATAGGCAAAGAAGCTATCTACCGCCGGCTCCGCGGTGAAGTACCTTTCACGCTGGCCGAAGCAGCCGTTATATCCCGTAAACTGGGTATATCGCTGGATAAGATGATAGGCGTGAGCTTCCAGAACAATGCCGTATTCGACATGAATATAGTGGATGGCAGCCAGCCGTTCGAAACTTACTACTCCATCCTGGAAAAGCAGGTGGAACTGTTCCGGAAAGTGAAAGAAGAAGAGAACTCGGAGATCGGGACTTCATCCAACATCATTCCGCTCACCCTCTCATTGAACTATAATATGCTCTCCAAATTCCGGCTGTTCAAGTGGATGTATCAGAATCAAAACATCAAGTGCAGGCACTTTGAAGAAATGGAAATCCCGCAGCAGATAGTGGATAAGCAAAAGGAGTATGCCAGTGCGGTAGCCCATATCCGTTCCGTAGATTACATCTGGGATAATATGATTTTCAGCCATCTGGTCAATGACATCCAGTACTTCTGCGACGTACACCTCATATCCGATGAAGACAAGAACCTCCTTAAGGAGGAACTGCTCTTGGTGGTGGACGACCTGGAAGAACTGGCCACCCGCGGGAAGAGCAAGACGGGCAACGACGTCAAAATCTATATTTCGAATATCAACTTCGAGGCTACTTACAGTTATCTGGAGACGGACACCATACAGCTCAGCCTGATCCGGATATACTCCATCAATTCCATCACTACACAGGATAGCGAAATGTTCCGCGGGCTGAAGGAGTGGATCCAGTCGTTGAAGAAGTTCTCTACGCTGATATCGGAAAGCGGTGAGATGCAACGCATTCAATTCTTTAAACAACAGCGAGAAATTATCGGTACATTGTAACCACTCTTTCCGTATAATGCAATTGTTCACGCATTTATTCTCTAATATCGGAAACAGATAGAACTCCTATCTGTTTTTTTTCATCATTCAACCATCCACTATCCTATTCTTTTCAAATAGAAAAGACGCGCGTTTTCTTCACATGATTTCAATCACAAAAGTTCCATTAACAAGCTCTATATTTGTATATGTCACAAATTCGACCTATGACATTTGATTATTAACAAAAAAGAAGAGGCTATGGCAAAGAATTACATTGTAAAAGAGTTGATTAATGAAATGAAGGAGAGGATTCCCCAAGGGCAGAACTTAGCCAATTATCTGACAGATACGTTATATATGGGGAAAGAAGCCGTCTACCGCAGATTGCGGGGGGAAGTCGCATTTACCTTTGATGAAATAGCCGTAATTTCTCATAACCTGGGTATCTCCATCGACCAGATTATCGGAAATCATCTATCGAACCGGGTCACTTTCGACCTGAACCTATTGCATTCGCCCAACCTGTATGAAAGTTACCATGAAATCGTTGAGCGCTATCTGCGAATCTTCAGTTCGATGAAAGAGGATGGCAACGCCGAGGTATATTCGGCTACCAATACCGTTCCCTTTACCCTCTACTCATCTTATGAGTACTTGTCCAAGTTCCGCCTGTGCCGGTGGATTTATCAGAACGGAAAGGTGAAGACTCCCAATTCCCTGAGCGATATGCATGTGCCCGATAAAATAATTACCGCTCACAAAAAATTAAGCGAGGGACTGAAAAGACCCAGAAAGACTTTCTTTATATGGGACAGTAACATCTTCCAATCTTTCGTGAAGGAGATAAAGTATTTTGCAGGGCTGAATTTGATATCCACCTCGGACGTGATGTATATGAAAAATGAGTTGCAGCAGTTGCTCATCGACCTGGAGCACTTGTCAGTGAAAGGGGAATATAGTGAAGGGCATGAGCTGTTCATCTATTTGTCGAACATCGATTTTGAAGCGACCTATACGTATGTGAGCAACCGGGATTTCCAAATCAGCCTTTTCAGGGTGTATTCCATCAATTCGATGGATTCGCAAAGCCCGCAGATTTGCCAGCTGCAGAAGAACTGGATTCAATCGCTGAAAAGACACTCGACACTGATTTCGGGAAGTGGAGAGGCGCAGAGGATTGCGTTTCTGGAGAAACAGAGGAGCATTATTGAGATGCTTTAGGAAGGTACTGTAACGGAAAAGGTTATAAAGGAATGAGCTGTATCAGAATGTTGTTTGGAAGCATTCTGATACAGCTCATTTAGTTTTATGGGATTGTAGTTACCGTCCTCACACAACGGTGCCAGGCCCAGTTCGTCGATCCTGCCTCTGACCATGCACTGAACTCATAACGATCACGGTCACCATTCCTGTTGTATCCAACTAACCAATAGTTACCTTCATACTCAGTCAGCGCCCAGTGTACAGCAGCGATTTTCTGATAATCAGTTCCCCAGTTTATCGTACTACCGAAACCTTCATTATCGGGGCTAAAGAGTGAACCTCCCAAACTGTGAATCAAATACAACTCACGCTGTGTAGGCAGACGCCAACCATTCCCCTTAGCTTCACATGCAGCCTTTGCCTCTGGCCAGGTCTTACCGTAAACACTGGTGTTCTCTACCTGAAACATCGGAGCAACCTTGTTCATCGCTTCAGTCTTATCCGGAGTTACCCCTGAAGGAAGCAACGCCGAGGGGTCTACTCCTCCACTCGCATCGCGGGAAACAACAGTAACCCCTGAGGTAGCCACTGAAATATAAGGATACTTCGTTGTTCCGCTATTGGTGTTATCTCTCACACAGCGGAAGTAATTGGTAGTAGATCCGGATTGCGGATACCCTACCGTAAAGCCCAGTTCAAAATACGCACCGGGACTTCCTTCCGAATAATAGGACGAGGACCAGTAGTTGCCACTCCAGTTCCGATACCACCCATGTATATCCTGCTGATACCCGGCATTACTTCCTGTTGCATCACCACCCACAGCATCCAGATAGGCAAACGACAGTAACAATTCACTTGCAGTGGGCAGACGCCAGCCATCACCTATGTTTTCACATATAGTTTGTGCATCGGCAACACTTGCCTTACGTCCCTCGTACCGCCCACCCGTAGCAAGAAGCCGATTGTCGTGCCGAATTGGGTAAAGATAGAAAAGAGGGTCTCCGGCAGTCGTATAGGACTTCTTTTCGGACACCATCTGAAGGTCGAGTGTACTATAAAAAGGGAAATATGCACCTGCCACCGTATGCATTACATTCCTGAACGTAATTCTTATCGTTCCGCTTTTTCCTTCTTTCCATTTTCCGGGATTGAGTTTTAGTCTAAAGTCATATCCACGGTTCACAACATCATTTCCCTTACCATCATTATCAGTGTCTATAATAGATTCCTGATACATCTTCGGCTCCGCATTCGTTCTGCCCGCCACTATATCATTATCCGCGTCGGGCCGCATCAATCCGGTACCGTCATCACCGGCTACATCCAGTATCTCGACATTCTCAATTGCCCAGTTATTATTAACAAACAGTTGCAGATATTGCTCCGCACCTAAATGTACTTTATAGGTACGGCTATTACCAAGAGTAGAGTAATATCGGAATGAGAACTGCAATTCGCCCTGATTAATGGGAAGGGATATTTCGTTAAGGTAACTGCCGTCCTTATCAAACAGATTGAAAACGAGGTTATCCCAACGCCACCACCAGCCATCGGTATTTTCACTGGTTCCGTCGCCCACACGCCTCGGATTGGGCTGCACGGTAAACGCCTGTACTTTTTCAGTGAATGACTTCCTGCTATCTCTATACAATTGCGGGATCAGACCACCGGTAGGATACTGGACTCTGGCCTGTTCCACACTCCCATAAAGCTGGACGTCAATCTTATCCACGGAAAACATCACATATACCGTCTGCGCCTCAATAGGAAGATCATCGCCGTCAGGGTTTCTGATCGGGAAGAAAAGCCCATTCTCCAACTCATTCCCGTATGCATCGACAAACTTGATGATTCCCGGGTCTATCACTCCCTGCGTCACTTTAATATCGTAAGTCAACCGGCCTGCTGTCAGAGTGACGGTCGCCATGCGGGTGGTTCCGGTAATTCCATTATGATAATAAGGAATTCTCAGCAAAAGTTGTGTATCTTCGTTCGCAACACCTGACACTGTAGCAGTTCCCGCAGAAAAGCCAAGCCAATCGTTCCCTTCCGTAACAGTAGCCTTCCAGCCACCGGGGTGGTCGGTAAAGACGTTGATAGCGTATCCGTTATTCTGGTGCTGCGTCACACTGATTTCCGATTCACCCACACCAAGCATATACTGCCCGTTGTAGACTACATCTTTGACCTTCTCCCGGTTATAATGTATCACCCGGAACTTAAGATTGGACATGACTGTATAGGATGCCAGTGCCTCCCTGAAACTTTCATAGCCAATGCCCGAGGCTTCCGTTACGGTGACAATGTATTTATAGTTTCGCTTCAAAGACAGATATTCAACCTCCGCCCCTATCTTTCCGGTTTTTGTGAAATCAACACGGTAAAAAGTTGATTTACCGCTACCGATCTTTCCCTTCACAATCAGGCAAACAGCTTCCTTACGGCTCGAAGCTCCGTCTTGTCCCACACCGCCGGCATCCACTGCAGCAGGTGCTTCGAATGTATAAATCTCACCGTTGTAGGGTGTGTTTCCACTCACGGAATAAAGAATTGCATCCCCTTCCTCCGTCTTCTTGCCACCGTCGGCCGGAAGGTTCGGATCATCCGGAGCCGGATCTTTAAGCTTTCCATCCGCATCCCATGCCGGGGCAATGTATCCGATAGTATTGTAATTGGCCAGATAAACCTCCTCCACCGTGAAGTTCAATGCGGAGTTACGGATGTCAATACGAGCCAGCATACGTTTCATGTTGATGCCTGTTATGGGATTCATCGAAGGAGTGATTTTCGCCACTTCTATCTCCCCGTACATGGGAATCGGCGTATAACCGCCAGAAGTCGAACCGTCTGCCGTCCATTTACTTATTCGGGTATGGAGCATCGCTTCCATCGCCTGGACTTTAGTAGTTTCTCCCTTCTTAAATTTCGACGCAATACCGTCAAGTTCCCTATTCGCCACAACCACGATACAGGTTGATGCGGTAGTGGGAGAAAGCACAGCAGAGAAACTCACCGTAGAGTTATTATTAGCCAAATCCTGTGTAACTCCCGTGCCACTAACCCATTCCAAATATACCGCAGGTGTTTTCGACGCATCAAAAACAAGGACATCTACCGTTTTTATTTCATCTTCCTTCTTGGCTACTCCCGTTCCGGTCATTGTGCGCGAAGATACGGATGGCATTTCAACGTCGGGAACCGTCAGGCTGAACCGGACACCATTTCCTGTTTGAAGAGGTATTGACTCGAACTCCTCTTGTACACAACCGGTAAGCCATACTGATGCCAACAAGGCTGCTAAGAGAAAGTTCTTTCTAAATATTAAAGTCTTATATTGCATATTTTTATTTCCTTTCTTATAGATATCATATACTCGGTACAGTCAATTCTACCGGTATATCCGGATTGTCTCCGTTTGTATTGCTCAGTGTAAGCGTGGCCTTCTTACCGGGCACAGCGTTCGCTTTGAAGTAGAAATAAACCGCACCGCCACTCTTACCTATTGACTCTAATATAGTTTCAGTATTGAGCAGAATATTGTCAGTATCATCCACTTGGGTTATTTTCCACTCCCACCAACCCGGATTGCCCGAGGTAAAAACAATCTTGCGACGTTGCATAATCCCGGTTCCTCCATCATTATCATCCAGTTGTACATCATAGTTCATCCACTCTCCGTCTTCTTTCCATTGCTGTACAGCCACCAGATGATGCAGATTGCCTGCATTAATATAAAATCTCGTCCACCGTTCTTCTTCTTCTCCTTCTTTGGGATTGGGAGTAAATTTGGGCATCGAGACGTGGACATTATAAGTGTACACACCTTCCGAAAAGGACGTCTGCGTCATATTGACTGTTGCCCACGTTTTCATGCCATCCGTGTCTAATTGCGCACCCGGCAGATAACCTGTATTCGGAATCGCGTCGTAGTTTGTTTTCACTTCTATATCGACTGTGGCCGGCTTGTCGGCTGTCTGCACCTTAGTCTGCGACAATTTAAGATAATACTGCTTGTCGAAAATCACATTCACCGGACTCTCACCCCACTCAAGCGGAGTAGCTGACAGTTGATAGGTCTCATTCGATATCGTAAAGTTATAGTTGATGTATTCTCCCGACTCCCAAGAGTGTGGATTCTTAGTGACAATCTCGCTGAGCAGGAATTCATAATCGCCATAGTTAGTGGTGACAACGATCTTGGCTGTTGCAGAGAAGTTGTCGGTCGGTAACATGAGGAACGTATCACCAATCAAGGTGGCATCCCCGGTCACCGTCTTATTTCCGGTGGGGGTAGAAGCGATATTTCCGGTGGTCACATTGCTCCAGACAAACTTCGGTTTGCCATTTTTCGTAGTGGTGGTTGGTATTTCAGCCACAGTGAGCTTGCCGCTTTGTCCCACATTCTGAAACTCTATTTTCTCGATGGTTACTTCATCAGGTACCGGGGCTACCTTTTTGAAGGTAAAGGTAACCTTAGTCAGTGTGTGGTAGAAGTGTATGTTCACACCTTCCACCCATGCAGGTCCCGATACAGCCGCCAATACATCCACATGATTAGAGGCTGCCGCATTCGCTGTATAGTTCAGCACCATTTCGCTGGGGTCGGTGAAATCCGTAGTAGGTACATTCGCACCGCTGAACGGATACCAGGAAAAGAATCTCATGCTCGCATTTTGCAAGCCGGGCCAATATTGCAGCGGCGAGATCGTAGCGGTCAGGTCGGCGTTTACTCTGGCACTTGCATTGAAATATTGTTGAGGAGCAGAAGAATTGGGTGTCAGAGAACCGAAAAGACCAAATGTTTCTCCTTTCAGGTCGGTATTCGAAGAGATAACCGTACCACGAGTGTCGACATTGCCGCCTTCTCCGATACGTTGCACAACAATCAATTCCTTATCGCACGTCATCTCTTCGCCGATACACGAAAAGAGCACAGCCGAAAGGATAGCCGCTGTTATAATCATCCTGATATTATTTATAGTCTTTATCATCTTACTTCTTTTCCGAAATTAAAAAAACACAAGCAGTGAAAGGTATTACAAATCCATATCCAAATCTATGTCTTGCCTTTCACCCCAATCTTCTACGGTTATCGTCAGTATCTGAATACCGATCTTTCCTACACGTGCCGTTATCTGGTACACGTTGTTACGTCGGATCTCCGTAAAAGGCTGCGCTGTCGGGCTACCTTTATCATCAACCTTCGTTATGGTTTCAATCACCTTTTCAGTGATCCCGGTGACGCCCGAAGGCCCTTTCGGGACATTAGCCATACTGACAGCCAGCCGGTCGGAATAATCCGACTTGAATATGCGCTCGGCAGTATAGAACGAGCAAAGCAATTTCCGGTTTTTAGCTCCGGCAGCCGATGAATACGCCCACGTTTCTGATGCCGTTGCCGTCCAGGTACCCGGTAACAAATCGCTTTCCGGCACGTCTTCCTTCACTTTACCGTAGTTCTTCGAAGGATTGGCATTATCTCGTGTGCCATTGTCCACGTTTCCCATCACGAAATAACTATCGTTGGAGAGATTGTGCAAAGTGACACTGGTGCTTCCGGCTGTATATCCGGTCACCGCCCCGCCGTCTATAGCTTCGAGAAAGACATCTACCCGGGCTACGGCACGTTCGATTACCATTTCTACAGATTTGGTTTCATCGGAAGCCACTGATATATCCCGGATTACTCCCACCATAGGCATCCCGGTCGTAGAATTGATCTGCCCACCGTCCAATATGGTAGCGATATCATAATCCAAATCCCGCAGTGTCCATGAACTGGTAACATCATTAAGCTTACTCGTAAGACTCTGTGGTTCATTGACAACGACTACTATCATAATATCATTGTTAGGTGTCACTTCCAGATACTGTGCAGCTATATCTGTAGCTGTTCCCGGAGTATCCAATATGACACGCTTATTCACATTCAGTTTCACGTCACCGGACGCGTTACTGAACACGATAAAGCGAATGGATTTTATCTCCTCCTGCTGTTCCTCATCCCCGCTGTCTATCAATCCGATATCAAGCTGTGTCCGGGTAATGGGAAGCATCTCATCGAGTACATCTGCATCTCTGTTACATGAGAACAAAAGGACTGTAAATGCCAAACACATAATATGTAATAGTCTAATCTTCATTTTTTACACTTCGATATCATGAAACCAGTATATCCAAGGTCCCACTACAAGACCAATCTGGAGGAATCCTCCTCCTGGTTTTTCGATAACAGAAAATATCAGATTCCACTCGCTCTGACGGTCGAGATATTCCTGAAAAGGAAGTTCAGTTCCATCATAACGGTATTCCGGCCGGGCAATGTTCAGCAACTTCATCAAGCTGTAACTCCAGATTCCGGCTCCGGTAGCCGCATCCTTTATAATGAACTTATAATCCAATTCATTCCTATTAAGCAGACGCATGGTGTTCAGACGTGCAGTCATTATCACATCCGAAGTTTCGCTCAAACTAATATAGTAAGGCGCATATATGACCGGTCCTTGTCCTGTGGGTTCATTTTCCCAAGAATAAGCCGCATTTTCCGATGCCTGAATTTCAAAAGTATATTGAGTTCCGCTTACTTCGCTTTCTTCATACCCCATCAATGCGATATTAAACCGATTGGTGTCACGTATCAGATCTACCTGATAAACCTTGTGACTGGTATTGGATGGCAAGTGATCTACTTCTACAACTTCTCCAAAATAGAGATGCGAAAACTCGAAATCAACTATATCCGACTCACGCTTCAAGGCTACAACTAATTGCTGAAGGGTGGTTGTTCCCGGAACCAGGTCATGACCAACATTGTTCAGAACATGAAAACTATCAGACAAACCACCAACGGTCAATACTTTGTAGTTACCGAACTCAAGTTCATCAGTAAGTGACATCCGGTTACCACCAACCAGCGCTGTAGCCTCAGCGCTCTTGGAAAAGAGCAGTTTGTCATCGCTGCCGAACACAAATACATTAACCGATTTAACCTGCGGGTTGAATGCATCCGCATATTCCATATTGTAATCGAATACAAATTCCAGCCAAAGTTCACACCGGGGCAAGTCTTCACGTATACTATCACACGAGGTGATGTACAGCACCGAGATCATGACAAGGAATAGCGATTTGATTTTTCCGAACATATCTTTTTACTTCTATGGACAGCGTTTTTAAGGCTGCCGATTATATTGTCAGAGACCGTGTTTAGTGACCTCCGGTTATTTCCACTTTTAGGGCGCTTTCCGTATTTTATATATTCCGGATGCGCAGAGGGGGTTACGTGCTGTTTTTGGAAAGCCTGTCACCGGCTCGTTCTAATTTTCCGGCAGTAAGTTCCGCACGGAATGTTTTTTAAAGAAAATACAGGGCAGGCTGTTCGCACCGCCCCGTATATTCATAAAAAGTATATTAAATTTCAAAATCAGTTTGCCAGTATACCCATGGGGCGACTTTAATATCAAAAGCAAGGAATCCCGGCTTTTCATCGATAGGAGTTTCAGGATCGGGATCTTCGGGACCGCCACCAGGATACCATGGTGTACCGGCACCGTTAACCTTACCCAAAGAAAGGCTATACCAGTTATTACGCACCACACCGTATTTACCGAAATACATGTATTCGTCGTTAGTATTGTCATGGCGGATTTCGTAATAATAATAATTTATGCTTTTTGGATACCATTTAATACAATCAGCGATTTTAACAATTTCACCACCATTAGTAATAGCGTCAAGATGAGTATCTTGCTTAATATCTGCAAAAGTAGCAATCGCAGTTGGAGCAAGAGCAGCGTT
Source organism: Bacteroides stercorirosoris (assembly GCF_900142015.1). Lineage (GTDB taxonomy): Bacteria > Bacteroidota > Bacteroidia > Bacteroidales > Bacteroidaceae > Bacteroides > Bacteroides stercorirosoris. The sequence continues at coordinate 31,266 of NZ_FQZN01000006.1, read as the reverse complement.
TACTGCACCAAGGAAATTGTCACAGACTTCCACGAACTTGGCCTCTACAGGAAATTCAAGTTTCGCCTGATCCATTGCAGCAGTCGGATCTCCCCCAATTTCAGTAACTCTATCATCAAGTACTTTTTTAGCATCACTATAGGCTGTCTGAATCTCGTCAAGATCTTTATAGGTTATGCCGGCATAAGAGAACCAATCCTCTCCAAGTGTATAGTCTTTAGGAGCATATTTTCCTTTAATTACTATGCGTGTAGCTGCACCAAACTTTTGGTCGCCATCAGCCATTGTATTCTCGATACAATATTCAACAACCGGAGTTGCAGGTCTTACACTCTTATTTTTCCAAGTTACATTAGGCGCACGATCAACAACCTTATTTAGGGTAATTCCATTTCTATGATCAGGATCTGCAAAGTTCGGATCCGTAGTATAGAAATTATTTTTATAGAAAGCAGAGGTATGAGTCGCCTTAGTTGTAGATTTCTCAGCAAACGGGAAGAAAAGACTGTTGTAATAATCAAGTGTCCAATTCAGAAATTCGAATGTTGCACCTTCAGGCAGCACCGTCAACTCAGAAGCATCTTTTACAGATACCTCCACCTTTGCAGAAAGACGTTCAATATCCAAGGTCGCCCTCTTACCTGAAGCTTCTGCCGCAGCTTTAGCCGCATCTTCATCCGCATAATTGGTGCCATCGTAAACAACCACATTACCCGATACATCAAGCAAGCAGCCTTGCTCCCATACATCACTAACGTCATTATAAAAACCTGCATTAATCATGGTAAAACCTTTCGTATTATCCACAATTTCTCCTACAAGTGTCTCGGGCTTGTCATTGGGATCTGCAAGTGCTGTTTGAACCATATCATTGAACTCATCGTACGAGGAACCAGAAGTCATGCTTCCCAATCTGGCTGCCAGCTTCGTACCCGGATTGGCAACTACAAGCAGAAACTTGGTGTCAGCACTCACCATAATGGCATTTGTACCTCTACTATTACCCGAACCTGTCAAACTAGTGCCCTGCAAAACTATAACCGGACTCTGTTTGGAATGATGCACCAATTTTTTACTATCATTGAATGTAATAACATGAAGAGTCTTGATATCACCCTCCGCTCCTTCAGGATCTAATTCTCCTGACGCACGAGTATTCGCCTTTTGACTAGGCAAACTAATCCGCAGCGACATATAAGCCACATCCATATTGGAGCCCTGTGTCGTTGAATCATTTTCGTCATTCTCTTTTGAGCAACTCGCCAATGCCGCAACAGCCAGCAATGACACTAAAATAGATTTAATCTTTAGCATAAAACAAACATTTATTAGAATTAATACATATATAATTTACTCACTTTTATTCCTTCTCTTTATCTCGGCCGCATTAGCCTTTTTCTTTGCTAATTCTTCCAGATTTCCCTTTGCCGCATCCAGTCCCGACTGTTCGGCAGCCTTCAAATACTTTTCCGATGATTCATACTCTCCTTTCATTAATAGTAAAACTCCCATTGCATTGTTATATTCGGGTAGACAAGCGTCCGACTTCACTCTTTCCAGATAGCGTTCCGCAGAAACCAGGTCATTGCGCGAAAGGGCTGCGGCAGCCGCATTCATATTGGCAATCTCACTTTCCGGATAGATGCGGACGGCAGACTCAAAAATATCGATAAACTCCTGCGAACCCTTCGGATAGGTATTGGCCACCATGAACATCTCATTCAAGCTCAGATTCTGCGGACGTTTCTTTATCACCTCCTTCGCCTCCTCCAGATTGAAATTCCTCACATCGTAACTCACCTTACAGATAGCTACACGCAGACTTGGAAATATATGTTTCAGCATAAACCGGTAAGGCACTCCCGCACGAAGCTGCATCAACTTCGTTTCCCTACCCTTTTCAATAGGAATATTCGTAATGATGTCCAGCACTTCGTCCTTGTAATCCATCTCAAACGTATCGAGCGCCTTTATCAGCCCGTCCCAGTTTTCACCGCCGAAGATGATGTAATACTGGTCGCGCGGGAAGTCATAGCGGGCAGCCAGATAATTACGCAATGCCATGGCACGACCTTCGGACAAACGTTTGTTCGCCTCCAGCGTTCCTTCGGGAGAAGCATAGCCGATGATATCCAGACGCTTCACCTTCACGTTGGCATCAGACTTCAGATCGTCAATCATCGCACGTATCTTAGCCAGTTCCTGAGGATTGTTCATATATTCGGGACGGATATTCACCTTATTCACCTCGAAATCCAGAAAACATTCCGCCTGCACATCACGGCTCTTTATCTCCTCCACCGTAGGCTCTACGTACGAGAGATAGGGAGTCACCACATACGGCACCAGCATACGTTCGAGTGTAACCTTATCAAAAGCATACTCCACATTCATCAGTGTGCTTTCGCCACAACCGCACTCATCACGCTGCACGTTCAGACGGGCATTCGCCATCCAAGCCTCGTAAGGCAACGTATATCGGTAGCGAATAACACCACTCTTCTTCTTCTGATTTTTCTCTATCAGATAAGGTGCCTTGTAGCTCTTCTTCGCCTTAGCGCTCATCACCGCCAGCCTGCGTTCATAAACCAGATACTCGTTTTTCCCCTTGATGGAAACCCGCGGAAGATCGTAGGTAACGGTGGGAGAAACCAATTGCGGGATAAAGTCCACCCCATGAGATGATTTCACCTTCACATTATCCATCACTATGTCAAAATCTATATGGATAGTTTCCCCCAGTTGCTCCAGTCGCACAGGCTCTATAGTGATAGCTCCTTCATAAGAGCGTTCCTGAGCCATGACTCCGTCGAGATTCAGGCATAAGGCAGTCAGTACCCATATGATGAATTGCACATTTCTTTTCATCCTTCTCATTCTATTTAATTACGTAAATAAGTGACACACTTGCTTTAGTAGGGCCCAGGTAGTTCTTGCCGGTATCTTTCAGTTTAGTGCCACACGTTGCACAGGGATACTTTTCATACACAATGCGTGCATATCCCAAACCGAGGGAAGCCTCTATACTCCAGCGTTTTCTCAATATCCATGAGTGGCCTATCGAAATACCACCGCCATACAAGCGCCCCTGATAGCGCATATTCTGCATGTTCTCACTGACGAACGGCCAGTCGGGCCATCCGCCCACATTGAAGTCTGCGTAATGGGCGTGCAGCCCGATGAATGTACGGTTGAAGCTTTCGCAGAACCAGTACCGAAGTTCCGGCTGTATGCCCCAGTGCTTCAAACGGGTATCATCAAACTTCCAAGGGTTATAATTGACCGGAATATCCAATGTCCACTTGCGTGCCAATGCTACTTCCAGACCGAGATTCATAGTAGTGGTAGCATCATAAAGAAGGTTGCTTTTTACGGCAATCTTCTGAGCCTTACTTTCAGTCGGCAACAAACCCAATATGAATAGTATGCATACTAATATCTTCTTCATTCAATTCTCGTTTTTATTATAAAATCATTTTATAAACCGGATCCACATTCTCACCTCTGAAACGTCCGAAAACAGCCTAAAATCTCAGTATGCAAATATCGGAGTAATAAGGGAGACGATAAATTGTATCTATTTCTGTTATAGGCACTAAAAAAGTAAGGAGACAACTAATTAAGCGATTGCCCGGTAGGGAAGTTGCTGAAATAAAAAAAAGAAGATGATGGAGGCATTTATTTGCACTATATGAATATTTAATATTCAATTGTTTCAATATCCGAAACTTACGAGAGAAATAAAATCAAATTATTTAATATATGAAAAGAGGAAAGATTATCAATATATACAAGTTGATAATATATAAATATACAAGTTTATAGATAAGACATGCCCTACAAGTATCTCTTGAGCCTTTCATAAGGAATAAAGGCAAGATTTCAAATGAAACAATTTTGTAATAATTACTACATTAAAGGCTTTTTATTCTTACTTTAATTATAAGAGATGAGGGTATCGTTCAATAATCTGAACAGATGGCTTTTGATTCAAAACTAGTACAGAAAGGAATTATTTCACCACAGATTACACAGATTAGCACAGATTTAATTTATTAATAATCAGAGACATCTTCCCTAATCTGTGTAAATCTGTGTAATCTGTGGTGTATCAAAACTGAAAAAGTAATGAGTTTTCACCACAGAGGACACAGAGTATCACGGAGTTCTATTCTTTTGATTTCAAATTGATTAAACTCTGTGATACTCTGTGTTACTCTGTGGTGAAAAGATTCATATCCGTGTAAGAAAGAGACCTATTCAGATTATTAAGCGGATGCCCTGATAAGAAATGGCGATCAGAAATTAAAACTATTATTTCTCCGATATTGAATGATTATTACCCCAACAAATAGTACCTTTACCGTTATTTTATAAACTTACAAAATGCAATCATGAGTCCCGACTTCAACTACAACGAGGTGCCGCTTACTTTCCTCCATTGCCTCAACAAGCAATGCAAAAAAGCTTCCAAATGCCTGAGATATATGGTAACAGCCTATGTTCCGGCCAGATATCCCGCCATCAGTACCGTAAATCCGAACTTTATAGCCTCTTGCAAAGACGCCTGCCCGTACTTCATGCCGGACGAAAAGAAACGGTTCGCACTCGGCATCACCTATCTGTTGGACAAGATACCACACAGCCAAGCCGTCAGTATCAAACGCGAAATGATAGCAGAACTGCAACGTGCCACCTATTATCGCTGTTGGCGCAAGGAACGGCTCATCAAACCCGGAGAACAAGAACGTATCCGCCAGATATTCCTCAAATGGGGAATAAACGAAGAGCCTGTATATGACGAATACGTAGAACAATACGAGTGGTAAAAGGGCGTATATTGTTCCATCGAATAGAAACGACCGTTCCACTCCTATGGAACGGTCGTTTCTATTCGATGGAAATCTTGTTTCTCAGGCAAGAAAATCTTGTTCCAATTGAGTGAAACAAAATGGAACAAATAAGGGGTGCTTTTCCTACTTTAATTCAAAAGGAACAATGCCTTTTATATCCGCTGCCGAAGCTGCTATGACGGCTTCAAACTTACCCGGTTCGGCTACCCAGGCATGTTGGGCATCGTCGAAGAAACTCAAGGCTTCTTTGTCGATGGTGAAGGTAACTTCTTTCTCTTCGCCCGGAGCCAGTTTCACTTTCTTGAAACCTTTCAGCTCCTTAACGGGACGGGGCAGACTGGACTTCTTATCGCTGATATACAACTGCACAACTTCCTGACCCTCGCGGTCACCCGTATTCTTTACGGTTACGGTAAAGGAAATCTGATCAGCGGCAGACATCACTTTCTTGTCAGCGGCAGGTTTACCATAAGCAAATGTCGTATAGGAAAGTCCGTGTCCGAAGGGGAATAAGGGCTTCACCTTCTTTTGTTTATCGGCCCAACGATAACCTACGAAGATACCTTCGTTATATTTCATATCCACCACTTCCTTGCTACGGTCGCCAAAGTACTCGCCAAGGCTGTGGGCCGGTACATCTTCCAGACGGGCGGGGAAAGTGAAAGGCAACTTACCGGAAGGATTGGCATCCCCCATCAATACGGCGGCAATCGAATTTCCGGCTTCAGAGCCCAGGAACCAGGCTTGCAATACCGAAGGAACTTCCGCAATCCAGGGCATCGCCACGGCATTGCCGGAAACATTCACAACAATCAGATTCTTATTGGCTTTTGCCAGAGCGGAGATGACATCATCCTGTGCGTAAGGCAGACCAAGACTTTCGCGGTCGGAATCTTCGCAATCCTGATTGTTACTCTTATTCAGTCCGCCAATAAAGATTACATAATCAGCATCCGCAGCCACTTTTACGGCTTCGGCTATCAATTCTGCAGGCGTACGGTCGTCCTTCAGGTTCTGCCCCGTTACCACACCATTATACTCACCTGTCGCATCACCCACGTAACCACGGGCGTAAACCACTTCCGCCTTATCGCCCACACGCTTCCGGATGCCATCCAACGGTGAAAGTTCACGTTGCACTTTCAAAGAGGAACTGCCACCGCCTACGGTCATCATCTTCACGGCATTCTCACCGATAACGGCAATCTTTTTCGCTTTATTCAGGTCGATGGGTAATACGCCACCGTTGTTTTGCAACAGCACAATGCCCTCTTCACCAATGCGGCGCGCCGCCTCATAATGTTCGGGAGAAAGTATGGAACCTAAAGGACGGTTCGCATCCATCGTAGTGCGGAATGCCAGACGCAGGATGCGGCGCACCTTGTCGTCCAGTTCTTTCGTACCTACCTTACCGGACTTAATACGTTCGAGATAAGGCATGGCCAGATAATAATTATCGTAAGCATTGCTATGCCCGTTGGAAAGGCCATCCGTCCAACTGCCGAACTCCATATCGAGGCCGTTCATAATAGCCTGGTCAGTATCGTGCGTGCCGCCCCAGTCGGAAACGACTACGCCATCAAAACCCCATTCGCCTTTCAGAATATCGTTCAGCAGATATTGGTTATGGCAGGCATGCTGGCCTTTATACAGATTGTAAGCACCCATAATAGACCACGTCTTGCCTTCCTGAACGGCTGCCTTGAAAGCGGGCAGATAGATTTCATAAAGGGCACGGTCGTCTACGATGACGTTGGTGGTGTGACGGTTGATTTCCTGATTGTTCAGCGCATAGTGCTTCACACAGGCAGCTACGCCATTCTGCTGCACGCCTTGCACGTAGGGAACTACCATGCGGGAAGCCAGATATGGATCTTCGCCCATGTACTCAAAGTTACGTCCGTTCAGCGGTGTACGGTAGATGTTGACTCCGGGGCCTAAAAGGACGGTCTTGTTGCGATAACGCGCTTCCTCACCGATGCTTTTTCCATAAAGCATGGACATATCGGGGTTCCAGGTAGCGGCCAGACAGGTCAAAGCCGGGAAAGCCACACAGGAGTCGTTGGTCCATCCTGCCTGATCCCATTCATCCCAAAGAACTTCGGGGCGGATGCCGTGGGGACCATCTGTCATCCAGAATTCCGGAATGCCCAAGCGGGGCACGCCCGGACTGCTGAATTTACTTTGCGCATGCAGCATGGCCACCTTTTCTTCGATAGTCAGCCTTTTCAACGCATCTTCTACCCTTTCTTCAATAGGTTTGGTCGCATCCAGATAAGCTGGTTTCTGTTGCGCAAAAAGCGGGAGGGCAACAGCGAATGCCAAACCGAATAATACTTTCTTCATATTGATGTTTATTAATAAGTACTCAATCAAAATTAATTCGTAATATAAATGATAATTTAGCGGTGTGATTTACGGGGGTATCTCCATTATTTCATACCTAACGATTGTATATATCCTTCCTGCACCACGCAGTTCTTCAGTTTACATGCCTCGATAAAGTCCATCATGGCTTTGCGAGCCATTGCCTGGTCGGGACGTGCGTCACGGATTTCCTTATAAGATGTACGGGGAGCCTCGGAGAAATAAACGATATTCGCCCAATTCTCCGGAGGAGTAATACCGACGAAACTGGAACCGTCCATCTTCTTATATGGCCAGAAGGTATAGCCTATATTATTGTCACGCATCGTCTGGCAGAAAGCGGCCTGCCATTCATCCGTGTTATGGCCTATTTCGCCCATATACATCGGCAGATTCACTTTGTCACGGAAATCAATAATACTCTGGATAGCTTCTTTTGTAGGATCGCCCCCATAGCGGTGACAGGTATACATGATCTTATCGTCAAACTTAGAGTCCTTGAACGGCTTGAAGTTACCGTTCCACTGCGAACCGCCCAACAGGATAATATGGTTATTATCCACCTCACGGATAGCAGCAACACCCTTCTTATAGACATCCTCCAGCTTACCGTTCAGTTCTTCCATATTGGGGAAGTACGGGGCAATGGGCTCATTGAAAAGCTCATAACCGAGGATGACCGGCTCATTCTTATACCGGTCTGCAATCTTGCGCCAGATGTCGCAATACAATTGCTGACTCGTTTCGCTTTCAAACAGCCAGGGATATCCGTAACTATCGTCGATATTATCGCCAGTCTGTCCGCCCGGAGCATCGTGCATATCGAGAATCAGATAAAGGTCAGCTTCACGACACCATTCCACTACACTGTCCACACGGGCAAAGCCGTCCTGAGCGGTGGTCAGTCCCATAAAGTCCTCATCGGTGAAGAGTTTATAATGGAACGGGAGCCGGATAGTGTTCGCACCTGTGTTCTTGATGAACTGTACATCCTCACGGGTGATGTAATTGTCCTTAAACGCTTTCCAGAACTCAGCGGTAAAGTCAGGCCCCACCAGCTGGCTGAACATTTCGTTGATGAAACGGGGCGAGTTGGTCTTGCTGAACTTAAACATATACCCTTCCGGGTTCAGCCAGTTGCCCAGGTTAGTACCCATTATAAAGAGTTTTGTACCGTCGGGCTTTATCAGGTCTTGCCCTTGAATAGTTATAAACACGGCAGGCTTCTCTGCCTTTTCTGCCTTTTCACCGCAACTGCCTAACATCAGGGAGGCGGCAAGGAGGGATGTACCCACTAAAATTGATTTGAACATGGTATTATAAATATAAGATTATTTCTTCCAGCGATAAGATGCCACAGCCTTGGCAGGCACTACACAATCCACACAGTTCTTTCCGTCCGTTACCGTCAGCCTGGCTTCAGAGCTTCCTTCGTTCAACAGTACAAAAGCCACGGTTCCATCGGGATTTTCGAACGCAGAGTACATCAAACCTTTCTCTGCCACGCCTTTGCTTTCGATACGGACTGCACCCGGTTTCACCACAGACGACAGGTGGCCGATGATGTAATAATGAGAATTATAAGTCATCGTCCTGTAGTCTTCACGACTGATATCGACCGCACCGTAGCAGGTCTTACATCCTCCTTCACGCCAGGGACCACGCTCATTATCCAGCATCAGATTCCAGACAATAACGCCTTTACACCAGTTGTTTACCGTTCCGAGGGCTACTTCACGCATATCTTCCATCAGTCGTTTTTCAAGATTGCGCCCGTCATTCCACATGCCGATGGAGGTTTCGGTGAAAATCAATTCCTTGTCCGGACGCTTCTGTCGGATATTGTTCAGTTCCTCGCGCCTGCCGCCATAATTGTGGTAAGCGGCTCCAGTGAGGAAGGCGGCGGCTACTTCATCATCATATATCTTAACGGGGTATTGTTGCTGATCGGCCATGTTATCATAGTTGTAATTATGATCGAAAGCATAAATCTTCGTGTCCAGTCCGGCAGCTTTGAAGGCAGGGCCAAGGGCATCGCGCACAAAGGCGAGTTCTTCTTTCCAGCCCATGAATAAAGAAGCGGAATTGCCCCTATTCAACGGCTCATTCTGCGGAGTGACGGAATAAATTTCAATCCCTTCTTCGCGGAATGCCTGTATCCATTTCACGAAATAAGTGGCATAATCCTGGTAGTAATCCGGATTCAGTTGCCCGCTCGTCCAGGAGTCGAAAGGTTGTTTTTCCTTCAGATTGTTCACCTTCATCCATTTGGGACAAGTCCACGGAGAGCCCAGTATCTTAATAGCAGGATTGATGGCGAGAATATCTTTTAAGATAGGTATTACGTATTCTTTTTCTTCGGTCTGCAAGGCAAAGTTTTCGATACCTTTCGTATCGCAGCAGGTATATTCGCTCAGTGAGAAGTCGGAACAACCAATGGAGATACGGATATAGCTGAAGCCCAGCCCGTCTTTCTCGGAGAAAGTCTCGGTCAGGAACTTTGCCCGGTCGGCAGGAGCCATCTGCATCAGGTTGTAGCAGGTAGAGCCGGTGACAGCAGCACCGAAACCATCCATTTCCTGGTATTTCACAGCAGGGTTCAGAGTGACGACAGAAGCGAATGCAGGAGATTTGGAGAGCTTCTGAGTAGTGTGGTCAAAGCTCAGCCGACGGTCGGCAGTCGTAACGTACACGTCTGCTTTTTTCTTACCGGCCGCATCTTCGCCCAATGAAGCGGAATTCCCGGCAAAAGCCGTCATGGCGATGGATAAGCAGCATCCTAATAAAAGAGGTAGTTTCAAGTTCATGGTATGTTTTTCAGGGGTTAATTAATCGTCTCCAAAGGTAGACAAGATAAAGGCACCACGTAACCCCGTCTTGCTAATATGTGGATAAGATGAACTGACTTATCCAGATAATACACTATAAAACAACATATTATATTTTAGCTGAGAAAGTAAAAAAGTGGATAGGCAGGAAGGGAATGACGTATGATTAGCGTATCTTCATCACATACATTTCAAAGTCATCGCGCGAAATACACGCCTTGTTCTTCACTTTAGCACGGTAATTATAAATGGTATTAACGGAATAGCGAAGGAACTCGGCTATCTGCGAACTATCATCAATGCCCAGGCGGATTAAGGCAAAGATACGCAACTCCGTGTTCAGCAGTTCGCCTTTACGGAGCAGGATGCGCTCTTCCGGCTGCAACAGCCCGTTAAACTTTTCTACAAAATCGGGGAAAAGATGAAGGAAAGCCGTATCAAAGTTCGTGTACAGTTCTTTCAGGTCGGTATCGAGCACATCTCTTGAACGCACCATCTTCAGAAGTTCCTCCGTCTGCCCGCCGGAAAGCTTCTTGTTGACCATGCGGCGGTAAGCATCCAGGCGGTCGATGTAAGCGGAACAGAGTTTCAGGAAACGGCCGATATATTCTTCCTTGATGTGATTGGATATTTGCAGCTGCTCGTTAGCTTGTTCCAGATGGCTGCGGGCCATGGAAAGATGTTTCATCTGCCGGTAAATCCAGATGACGGCCATAATAAGCAACAGGGACAGGATGCTAATCAACCAAAGGTAAAAGCGGAGGCGGTCATTCTGCCTCTCCTGCATGGCCTGATAGGTGAGGTCTATCAGAGACAGGATGCCTGCCGTCTGCAAACTGCGGCTACGAGCATTGTAATGGTTGGTTTCGCTCCACGAAAAACGAATATAACGGTAAGCCCGCTCAATATCTCCTTCTTCGTAAAGCAATTGCGCCAGTGTCCACAGGGAAGCATGGTCGGTTATGGCGAGGCGGATATCCGTCAGCGCAGACAAGGCAAGATAATACTTCTCTTGTTCCCTGTCTCCCAAAAGACGATAGAGCAAGGAACGGTGATACGTTGCCAAAGCATATTCGGGAGTGTCGGAACGCACATTCGCCAGACGGGTATCATTAATCTTCAAGGCTTCTTCCAATTGTTCGGAAGCAGCGGCCTTCATCTCCAGCCGTTCCAGATAAAAGGCGGAAGCGGGAGAAAGAGCCTGTATCAACGAATCATTATAGCGTGCAGACAAGTCGTAATAACATCTCCGCCGGAAAGTGTCCTGCGTATACATTCCCAATTCGTTGTACAAATGGCGGAAACATTCGTAATAATCGGGCAATAACCGGGCGGGAAGTTCAGAAGAGATTACTTTCTCCAAATCCTCGGAAGCCTCCTTATACATACCCGCCGCAGACATCAGGTGCGCACGCCGGATAAGGGTTTCATCCGCAGCCTCCCGGTCTTCATGCCGCTGCGCCCAACACAGATTGCGGCTGAGATGATAGAGGGCGGAATCGCATATGTACGCTTTATATTCCTGATACATTTCCGCATTCAACCGGAAATAATCCGTTGCTTCCGCATCCGTCCGCGCCAACTGCTGCCTCAACGCCTCAATACGGGCTTCCCGCACCGCCACATAGTCTTTATGGTCAGCGATAGCCTCATCAAGGGCCGCGGTCCATCCGTCCAAAGGAGGTATATCAGCCGGAGCCGACATTCCGCGAATGCCTGCCAAAGCCAGCCCTAAAAATATCAGCAGTTTTATCTTCATGGGGACAAATATAAAAAATTTGTTTCCTATATTTGCAGCATTAACCCCCAAATGTATCCAATAATGAAAAACTTAGCACCCCAACGAGTGGCAGCGGTCGATGTATTCCGCGCACTCACCATGTTCCTCATGCTCTTTGTGAACGACATCCCCGGTCTGAAAAACATCCCCCACTGGCTTAAACATGCCGAAATGAACGAAGATATGATGGGATTTTCCGACACTATTTTCCCCGCATTCTTGTTCTGTATGGGTATGTCCGTTTCTTTTGCCATACAGAACCGTTACCGGAAAGGTGACACTACTTTGCAGGTCATTGCGCACGTCTTCTGGCGTACAGTGGCACTGATTGCAATGGGACTGTTTTCGCTCAATTCGGGCGGCATCGAAGGAGGCCTCTCCCATCAATGGTTCACGATACTGATGGTTATCGGTTTCTTCCTGGTATGGGCGGTTTATCCGAAGGCCGAAGGTTCAAAAAAGTACCTTTTCATCGCGATGAAAGTCGTAGGAGTCGCACTGCTGGCGTTCCTTGTACTGTATAAAGATTTAAACGGGAAACCTTTCCATCAAGGTTGGTGGGGCATACTGGGACTTATCGGTTGGACATACGTGGTTTGTGCCGGTATTTATCTGTTTACCCGCGAGAGTTTACGTAAGAATGTAATTGCGTGGCTGGTGGTTGTGTTGCTTGCCGTAATCAGCCATTCCAGCCTGATACCGCAGGAGTACGGATTGCGTGTCATCCTGCTGCCTTTCATCCCCAGCGATTGGACACTGCATGCATTCGGCATGTCGGGCGTGCTCACTTCGCTGTTGATGCAGAAATACGCCGACCGTGAACATCCGCGCAAGTTCATCACTATGCTTTGCGTGTTGGGTGTCGTCATGCTCATTGCCGCGCTTTGTTCGCATCCTTACTGGATTATCTCGAAGATACAGGCCACTCCGAGCTGGTTGTTCTATTGCCTTGCCGCATTCTTCCCGCTGTTCGGATTGTTCTATTGGCTGACGGATGTGAAAGGCAAAACGCCGTGGTTCGATATCATCAAACCTGCCGGAACTGCAACACTGACATGTTATATCATTCCTTATCTATGGTATTCCGTACAGCAGCTATTAGGTTTGTATTACCCCGAAGTGCTGAATGCCGGTACACCGGGTTTACTGCGTTCGCTCATATTCTCCCTAATCATCGTCCAACTGACCGGACTGCTGGTGAAGGCTAAAATAAAACTGAAAGTATAACTTTTAAGATTTATGTTAAAGTTACAAACTCCCAACAACGAAAACAAGGTGCTGCTCCATTCCTGTTGCGCACCTTGTTCTTCCGCCATTATCGAATGTCTGCTTGCCAATGACATCCGACCTACCGTATTTTATTATAATCCCAATATCTATCCTCAGGAAGAGTACGGAATCCGGAAAGCCGAAGCCATCCGCTACGTCCAGGGTCTTGGACTCGACTTCATTGATGGTGACTATGATTATCAGTTGTGGCGTTCGTCCATGCAGGGCATGGAAAACGAACCCGAACGTGGCAGCCGTTGCCTGAAATGTTTCACCCACCGATTGACAGAGACTGCCCGGTATGCTTCAGAACACGGCTTCACCCTGTTCACCACTACCCTCGCCTCCTCCCGCTGGAAAAGCCTCGACCAGATAAATGAGGCGGGACGCCGTGCCTCCTCCCTCTATCCCGGCACCACCTTCTGGGAACAGAACTGGCGAAAAGGAGGATTACAGGACCGGAGGAACCAGCTTCTCAAAGAACATGAATTTTATAACCAACAGTATTGCGGGTGCGAGTTCAGTATGCGCAGACTTTAATATGGAAAAACATGAAGAAATTTACTATCACACTGGCACTCTCTATCATCGCAGTGCTATTTGCCACCACTCCTTGCAACGCAAAAGGAAAAGCAAAACATGTCGTATTAATCGGTTTGGACGGATGGGGTGCTTACAGCGTACCTAAAGCCGACATGCCCAACGTCAAACAACTCATGGCCGACGGAGCCTATACGCTTGAGAAGCGTTCGGCCCTTCCCTCTTCCAGCGCCATCAATTGGGCTTCCATGTTCATGGGTGCCGGACCGGAGTTGCATGGGTATACACAATGGGGCTCCAAAACTCCCGAACTCCCTTCACGCGTACTCAATCAGCATGGCATATTCCCGACTGTCTTCCAACTATTGCGCGACGCACAGCCGGAAGCGGAAATCGGTTGCCTGTACGAATGGGACGGCATCAAATATCTTGTAGACACCCTTGCTTTAAGCCACTACGCCCAGGCTCCCGACTACAACAAGCATCCTGAAGCCCTGTGCACAATGGCGGAAACATATATCAAAGAGAAAAGACCCGCCTTACTCGCCGTATGTTTTGACAATCCCGACCACGTAGGCCACCAGGCCGGACACGATACTCCCGAATATTATGCCAAACTGAAAGAACTGGATACCTATGTAGCCCGCATTATCCAAGCCGTGAAAGACGCCGGTATGCTGAAAGAAACAATCTTCATCATCACAGCCGATCATGGCGGCATCGAAAAAGGTCATGGCGGCAAGACCATGAATGAGATGCAAACCCCTTTCATCATTTCCGGTAAAAACGTGAAGAAAAGCGGTGAATTCCACGAAAGCATGATGCAATATGACGTAGCCTCCACCATAGCTTATATCTTTGGATTAAAGCAACCGCAAGTCTGGATAGGGCGCCCGATGAAGCAAGTATTCAAGTAAGAGAATCAGCGGTAAATCAGCGTCGACAGATAATCTTCCGCAAACATCTCATTGGCCACTTCCAACAGAATCTCCGGAGTGAGTTTTTCAATACGTTGATAAACCGCTTCGGAGCTTTCGTATTTATTGTAGTGCAGGAAAGTCTTTGCCATACCGAGGGCATTGTTCTCATTATTATCCGAAGCCACCCCAATCTGGCCAATCAGTTGCTTCTGTGCCGCAACAAGCTGCTGGGAAGTCATCTTGACATCGCGCATCCGTTTCAACTCCTTCATCACCAGTCGCGTGCAGGTATCCACATCCTCCGGGTCGCAACCAAAATAGGTGCAGAAAACACCGGTATCCGTATAGGAAGTCAGATTGGACTCTACATTATAGACAAGGCCACGGCGCTCGCGCAAAGCAACATTCAGACGGCTGTTCATTCCGGGACCGCCCAGAATATTATTCAGCAGATAAAGAGCCGTGCGCTTATCATCGTAAGCATTGTAACCGCGACTGCCTATCATGACGTGAGCCTGATGCGTATCTTTAGGCACAATAAGCCGTTCGGGGGTATAGAGGGGCGGTGGAGTGCGACGGTTATCCACCGTCACCGCCGGTACATCGGCAAGAAGTTTCTCAGCCCAACGGACGATTTGCCTGAAGTCCAGATTTCCCCAAACAAAGAAAACCATATTCCCGGGATGGTAAAAGCGGGAGGTAAAAGCCGCAGCATCTTCGCTGCGAAAGGTTTTCAGCAA
Organism: Bacteroides stercorirosoris; assembly: GCF_900142015.1. Classification (GTDB taxonomy): domain Bacteria; phylum Bacteroidota; class Bacteroidia; order Bacteroidales; family Bacteroidaceae; genus Bacteroides; species Bacteroides stercorirosoris. Next base: position 15,969 of record NZ_FQZN01000006.1, on the reverse strand, counting down.
TTCGGGATTACCCAGAATATTGCGCCCCAACGGATGCCCGCGGAAAATCAAATCCTCGAAATCATCAAAAATAAGCTCGGAAGGAGTATCTTCGTAAGACTGAATTTCGTCAATAATCACTTCCGTTTCCTTTTCAATTTCACGCTGCGGGAAAGTGGAGTGAAATACAATATCCGCCAGCAACTCGAACGCCCTTCCGAAATGTTCGGTCAGGAAAGCGGAATAAATCACAGTCTCCTCCTTATTGGTATAGGCATTCAGGTCACCGCCCACATTCTCCATGCGGTTGAGTATATGCCAGGCTTTCCGTTTCTGCGTGCCTTTAAAGATGAGATGTTCTACAAAATGCGCCATCCCCTGCTCATTCTCCAGCTCATCGCGCGTGCCTGCATCGACTGCAAAGCCACAATAAGCCACATTCGAGAGAGAAGGCTGGTGAATAATGCGCAAACCATTGGCAAGCGTATATTGATTATGCCCCGGCAAGGGGAAAGATACTAACTTCTTCATTCCGACGTTTAAAACTGATTGAGGGCGCAAAGATAGCGCAAACTGATGAACCCTGCCTATCTTCGCAAAGCAAAAATACAATAAAACTTATTGCCATTTATGGAAAATTGCAGATATTTGTAGGCTATAACCTAACTACTAACAAAAATAGTATAATGATTACATCCATTCAAGAGCTTTTGCAGAAAGAGGCACAAGCTGTGCTAAACATCCCCGTGACAGACGCTTATGAGCGTGCGGTAGAACTTATCGTAGAACAGATTCATCGGCGGAAAGGTAAACTGGTGACCTCAGGCATGGGAAAAGCAGGGCAAATTGCCATGAACATTGCTACAACGTTCTGTTCTACGGGCATCCCTTCCGTATTTCTGCATCCCAGCGAAGCACAACACGGCGATTTGGGTATCTTGCAGGAGAACGACTTACTACTGCTGATTTCCAACTCCGGGAAAACACGTGAAATCGTGGAACTCACACAATTGGCTCATAATTTGAACCCGGACCTCAAGTTTATTGTTATCACCGGAAACCCGGACAGCCCGTTGGCGCATGAATCCGATGTATGCCTCAGCACAGGAAAACCGAAGGAAGTTTGTGCACTGGGCATGACTCCCACCACTTCTACCACTGTAATGACGGTTATCGGTGATATCCTCGTGGTACAAGTAATGAAACAAACCGGATTTACCATCGGAGACTATTCTAAACGCCACCACGGTGGTTATCTGGGTGAAAAATCAAGAAAATTATGCGAAAAGTAATCGGTATAGGAGAAACTATCCTTGACATCATTTTCCGCGACGGGCAGCCGACCGCTGCCGTACCGGGCGGTTCAGTATTCAACGGCATCGTGTCATTGGCACGGGCAGGCGTTCCCGTCAGCTTCATCAGCGAGACGGGGAATGACCGGGTAGGCAATACCATCCTGCAATTCATGCGGGACAGCGGAATGTCCACCGACCATGTCAATGTGTTTCCCGACGGCAAATCTCCCGTATCACTGGCATACCTCAACGAACAGGGTGATGCGGAATACATCTTCTATAAAGACTACCCCAAACAACGCCTGGATGTGGTCTACCCTAAACTGGAAGAAGACGACATCGTTGTTTTCGGCTCATACTTCGCCCTGAATCCGGTGTTGCGCGAGAAGGTTCTGGATCTACTGGAGCAGGCACGTGACAAGAAAGCGATTGTCTACTACGACCCCAACTTCCGCTCTTCGCACAAAGACGAGGCACTGAAATTGGCTCCGACTATCATCGAGAACCTGGAATATGCCGACATCGTGCGGGGGTCTGTCGAAGACTTCTTCTATATGTATAACCAGAGAGACGTAAACAAGCTGTATAAAGATAAAATCCACTTTTATTGCCCTAACTTCCTTTGCACCGCCGGAGCCAAAGAAATTTCGCTGCGTACGGACAACATCGTCAAGGACTACCCGATTTCTCCGCTGGAGGCAGTCAGCACCATCGGTGCAGGCGACAACTTCAATGCCGGCATCATCTACGGGTTGCTGAAGTACGATGTGCGGCATCGCGACCTGGGCAGAGTGAGCGAAGCTACATGGGATAAGATCATCCGGTGCGGAACCGAGTTTGCGGCAGACGTATGCCGGAGTTTCAACAATTCTATATCGACAGAATTTGCCCGGCAACTGCCTCCTGTTAACTAAATCCCCGTTAAAGGAGAAAAAACTCTGTGAAACTCTGCACCCGAGAGTAACAAAAGTCATCAGAATACATATCTTTGCACTATATGCCAGACAATCAAACTATGTATAGAAATCTGTTGAGTTTACTAACGTGTGTGTTGCTGCTACCGGCTTGTAGCGGCACAGCCCCTCATATTTCCGTTGTTTGCGAAGAAAATAATGTCGGAAACAGTATTGTAAAATGGGAGATAACTCCCCTTATCAAGGGGAATGTGAAAGTGTATGCTTCGACCGACCCGAACAACATCCCCGAAGATTCGCCTGTGGCTATGGCAAACATCGCCGACCAGCGCATGACGATTGTCACCACAGACCCTGCGCAGCGTTATTATTACACACTTGTATTCAACGATAAATACCGTGTGAAGATTGCCACCCGCAATGTCAACATCCCCGGCATACAGAACTTCCGCGATCTGGGTGGCTATCCGTCTTATCCCACAAAGAAACGGTTGCGTTGGGGCATGCTTTACCGCTCGGCACAGATAGACAGCCTGGAATGCTATTCGCGCAGGGAACTGAAGAATATAGGCATAAAGACAATCGTCGACCTCCGGTCAGAATCGGAGCTGAAAGGCCATACCACCCTGCAACCGGGATTCAACGTAGTACATATCCCCATAAAGACAGGAGATATGGAAGATATTCTGAAAGGTATTCAGGAACAGAAGATAAAGAGCGATACCGTCTACCGCATGGTAGAGCGGATGAACCGCGAATTAGTGATGAATTACCACAAGGAATACCGTCAGATATTTGATATCCTGCTGGACAGCACCAATTACCCCATCGTCATCCATTGTTCTTCCGGCAAGGGACGTACGGGCATCGCTTCGGCACTGATACTCGCCTCTCTCCGCGTGAACAGCGACATCATCATGGAAGATTATCGCCTCAGCAATGATTACTTCAACATTCCCAGCGCTTCCAGCTATGCCTACAATCTGCCAGCACGCTCGCAAGAGGCCATCACCACCATCTACTCGGCAAGAGAAGATTTCCTGAACGCCGCCAAAGAGGAAATAGAACGCAGATACGGTGATGTAGATACCTATCTGCAGAGAGCCATCGGACTCAGCAAAGAGGAAATCAAAAAGTTGCAGAAGATTCTGCTGGTAAAGGACGAGTAAGTAAAAAACGCTTTCCGAAAAGGAAAACTATATCACGAAAACAATAATTTTGATGTAGTTGCCTCCGAATAAACAATAAGTCTGATGTTTATCTCAGCTTTTATTTCTATCTTTGCGGCCGAAATATAAAGATATACAAAGATTTAATGAAGAATTTTGAAGAGCTCGGTCTGTCGCCGGAGATACGCCGCGCCATTGAAGAGATGGGATATGAGTGTCCCATGCCGGTACAAGAGGAAGTGATTCCTTACCTTTTAGGAGAAAATAACGATGTTGTAGCACTTGCACAGACAGGAACAGGAAAAACAGCCGCATTCGGCCTGCCACTTATCCAGAAAATTAATGTAAAGAACCGGATTCCACAATCCCTTATACTTTGCCCTACACGCGAACTTTGCTTGCAGATTGCAGGTGATCTGAATGACTATTCCAAATACATCACCGGACTGCGGGTGCTGCCCGTATACGGTGGCTCATCCATCGACAGCCAGATACGCGCACTGAAACAAGGTGTACATATCATTGTTGCTACCCCGGGACGATTGCTCGACCTGATGGAGCGCAAGACCGTGTCACTCACCACCATCCAGAACGTAGTGATGGACGAGGCTGACGAAATGCTGAACATGGGTTTCACCGACAGCATCAACGCCATCCTGGCCGACGTGCCGCAGGAGCGCAACACACTGTTGTTCTCCGCCACCATGAGCCCGGAGATAGCACGCATCTCCAAAAAGTACCTGCGTGACGCCAAAGAAATCACCATCGGACGGAAAAATGAAAGCACCAGCAACGTGAAGCATGTGGTCTTCACCGTTCATGCCAAAGATAAATACGCTGCGCTGAAACGCATCGTAGACTATTATCCCCAGATATATGGTATCATCTTCTGCCGCACCCGCAAAGAAACGCAGGAGATTGCCGACAAACTGATGCAGGAAGGCTACAACGCCGACGCACTGCATGGCGAACTGAGCCAGGCACAACGTGACACCGTGATGCAGAAATTCCGCATCCGCAACCTGCAAATCCTCGTTGCTACGGACGTTGCCGCCCGCGGACTGGACGTAGACGACCTGACCCACGTCATCAACTACGGCCTGCCCGATGATACAGAAAGCTACACCCACCGCAGCGGACGTACAGGACGTGCCGGAAAGACAGGTACTTCCATCGCCATCATCAACCTGCGCGAAAAAGGAAAGATGCGTGAGATTGAACGCATCATCAGCAAGAAATTCATCATCGGAGAAATGCCTACCGGCAAGCAGATTTGCGAGAAACAACTTCTGAAAGTTATCGACGATCTGAAAAAGGTGAAGGTGAACGAGGAAGACATGGCTGACTTCATGCCCGATATATACCGCAAACTGGACTGGCTGAGCAAAGAAGACCTTATCAAGCGTATGGTTTCTCACGAGTTCAACCGTTTCTCAGAGTATTATCGCAATCGTGGAGATATAGAAATACCTACCGACAGCCGTGGAGAACGCAGCAGCAGAGGCAACACTGACCGCAACGGTGACCGTAGCCGCAAAGCGGAACCGGGATACACCCGCCTCTTCATCAACCTGGGCAAGATGGACAACTTCTTCCCCAACGAACTGATAAGCCTGCTGAACAACAACACCCGCGGACGAGTAGAGCTGGGGCGTATCGACCTGATGCCCAAATTCTCTTTCTTTGAGGTGGACGAGAAAGAAGCCGCCAATGTGGTGAAATCCCTGAACCGCGCCAATTGGAATGGCCGCAAAGTATCAGTGGAGATTGCCGGCGAAGAAGGCAAGGAAGCGCCCAAAGGCAAACGTAAAAGTGAAGGTGGCTACGCTAAAGAAGGCGGTTACGGCAAGAAGCGCAGTTTCAAGGACGAAAAGCGCAGCGATGCCCCCAGAAAGGGCAGAAGTAAATCCGAAAACGCTCCGGCTGACAAAAAGGGCGCTCCCGCCGACAAGAAGAAGAGCAAGCCAAGCCGCGAAGAACGGGGCTACACCGGCGCCCGTGGAAAGAAAGATGATTGGAGACAATTTTTTCAGAACGACAACAAGGAGTTCCGCGATAAAGAGCCCGACTTCAGCGAAGAGGGCTGGGCAAGACGGACACCGAAGAAAAAATAACAGTATAGGATAGTAAAGCAATAGGGTGGTAAAGTGACAGAGTGATAATAATAACATCACCCTATTACTTTATCACCCTATCACTTTATCATCTCCCCTCTGTGTTGGGAGCCATGGGACCTGTTACCGCCGTCTGCGTGGGCATTCTCATCTTCGGAGAAGCCTTTACTCAAAGCATCGCTTCAGGCATCGCATTGATTATTTCAGTGGTGACGGTCATTATATTGAAACGATAACTTCTATCATCCGCACCTCTGAATTCAAGCAATCACTGTATATTGACTAATACCCGGGATTCTGATAATAAACACCGCCATCTTCCAGATTCTCAAGGAATGACTGCGGGAATGGTCTGACTTCGTGCTTACCATTTACAAAATACTGACCGACATCCGGATTCTTCGATTTCAGGTAGGCATCAGTCAGCTTGCCGGTACGCTTCAAGTCATAGAAACGGACATACTCTCCGCATAACTCACGTGCCCTCTCATCCAATACGGTTTCCACTGTAGCCGCACCCGACAATGGCTTTGCACCGGCACGCTCGCGCACCATATTTATATATTGCATTGCATTCGCCCCGCCATTCACATAGATGTCAGCCTCAGCGGCAATCAAGAAGACTTCGGGCGTGCGCATCATAAAAGTGGCATTCAGGTTGCCAAGACGCTTCTTGCCCAAGTTGTTAAGATAATAGTGGCTACTGTTATGCTTCGCCAGGGACGGATAGAAATTAAGCCAGGGACTGACCACATCCGTATCATCATAATCTCTGTGATAATTCATGATTACTCGATAATCCTCACCATACAGATCTTTGTAATCAGTATACAGGATTTTTGTATTCTTCTTGTCACCCGCCTTTTCAGCATATCCCTCATCTCCCGGACGGATAAATTCCAGCGCTTTCTCACCAAAAAGGAACTTCGTATATTTCCGCACCAGTTCACCGGTTTTCGGGTCAATCTCCATAGCGGAAATCTCAGGAGATTCCAGATTCTTATCAAACTGCTTCACTTGCGACTCACTCCACGACTGACCTTTATCTTTATTACAGGTCCAGGATGTTTGGAAGAACTCATGATATCTCGGGTCCAATGTACCATCCTCCTGCATATACAGGTCAAGCAGAAACTTCGAGGGCATAAAGGTTCCTCCGGCACGTCTGCCATAAATCTGATAATCGGACAAGCCATCATATTCATTGCCGGAATGTAAGTCCGTCTTGAACTGAATGGCCGAGAAAGCTGTAAGCGGGCAATAAAACTGTTCATCATTCTGATTCATAATCCAGGCCTGATTGCTCACACCACCCACTACATAGCGATGTTTCCATAAGGCCTCCTTATTCTCGAAATTGTTGCTTTCGGCAAAGACATCTTCTATGTTTTCATACATATAAACTCCCAAAGCAGCTCCTCCCGCCTTGCAATCTTCCACCATCTCTTTGGCAACCTCCAAAGCCCGTTGCGCATACTTCTTAGAAGAATCGTACTCTATGGATTGCAGGCAGGCTCTCGCCAGCATTCCCATCGCCGACTTCTTGGACGGACGGGTAGTTCTTTCTTCTACCGGAAGCCACTGAACGGCAAACTCCAGATCGGGAATGATACACTTCTCATAGATATCCCAGGGAGTGTCCTTGCCGGGATGCAAGTCCACATCCTCGACAGGCGCCATTTGCAGCGTCACTCCCCCCAATTGCTCCACCAGGTTGTAGTAATACACCGCTCTCATGAAATGAGCTTCCGCCAGTTTCCGGTTTTTCTCTTCTTCGGAAGTGAAAGGAACTTTATTGGCTTGTACGATTGCCTGATTACAATAGCAGATACCGTCATAACAGCAGTTCAGCGTGTTTGCCATCATATTATTGGCAAAGTCCGACCCCATACCATACTTTAAGTAGAGATTATCACTGTTCTTCTGGGAGGTCCAGATGTCAGTTCCGCCCTCGGTCATCTGCATGAACTGCCCATACCCGTAGAGTGCTCTCTCCATACCGAAATACACATTGTTGAGTATAGTCTGATAGCCCTCTACCGAAGCGGACAGCGCATCCATTGTGTATCCCGAAGGATTATATTCGTCAAGCGTACAAGAAGCGTTGCTCATTGTTGCTGCCATTGCCATCACAGCCAGCCAGTTTTTCATTTTTGTAGTCATATCTATTCTTGTTGAATTATTAATTAAAATGATACGTTAAGTCCCAAAAGATACGTTTTATAGAGCGGGAATGTATCGGAGCCATTATTCTCCGGGTCAGTATGCTTCAATTCGCTCTTAAATGGCAGGACGAATACGTTATATGCCGTTGCATAGAGCCTGCACTTCTCAAGCCCCAGAGTCTTACACAGTTTCTTGGGGAAGGTATATCCTAAAGTGATGTTCTTGATCTTGGCATAAGAACCATCAATATACTTCAGCGAACCTATACCCGTAGTACTGGCAACACCTGGCCGGGGGAAGTAAGCCGACTGGTTTTCAGGAGTCCAGTAGTCCGTGCCTTTGGGTTGGTTATTACCATTAGCAGAATACCAGCCGATTGTTTTGCTTTCTATCATCTGTCCGTATCTTATCATAGCGAAAACGCTTAAATCAAAATCTCTGTACTTAAATGTATTATTTACACCCAGGATACCGTCAGGTACATTCGAGCCCAATATCTGCATGTCGCGCGTGTTACTGTAAGTATGTACGCCACCATCTCCTACAAGATTTCCATTCTCATCCGTAGTGAACTGTTCCACCGTTTGAATCTTTACATATCCCGGTTGGCATCCATATTTCGCCGCTTCCTCTTCCTCGGCAGTGCTCCATATTCCGGCATATTTAAAATCGTAGAATGTCTTGATAGGATGTCCCTCGAATAACTTCTTGGCAATGAGGTCACCATCGGGCAAGTCTACAATTTTTTCATCGTTATGAGTATAAGAAATGGATGAAGACCATTGGAAATTCCTGCTTTTTATATTGACCGTAGACAATTGGATTTCATAACCCTTGTTGCTGGTTTCACCGATATTCTGCCAGGTGGTCATGGGAGATCCCCAAGCGGTAATGGCCGAAGTGACAGGCAACGTGCGGCTAAACAGAAGGTCTTTCGTTGTTGAGTCGTAATAATCGAAACTCAAACTGATGCGGTTGTTGAAAAATCCCAAGTCCACACCATAGTTCCACTGATAGGTTTTCTCCCAACCGATAGAAGGATTTCCGTAAGGAGATACAAGCTGGCTTACCGAACTCAGCACACCGTCGATGGATACCGGAGAATAAGTGGCTGCCCCTGTTTGTGAAGAATAGGCTCCCATACCTCCAGAGTTACCGGTGACACCATAACTTAAACGAAGCTTCAAGTTACTCAACCATTTCTTGGTCGGTTTCATGAAAGGTTCTTGTGAAACACGCCATGCCAATGCTCCTGCCGGGAATGACTCCCACTTATGTCCGCTTGCCAGATGGGACGCACCATCCCAGCGTGTAGTAAACGAAGCTATATATTTATCCTTATACACATGGTTGAAACGCAAAGCATAAGACATCTTCTGACTCTGAGAATAATTGGACTTCACGCCATACTTCGTAATGCCCGAAGCCATATTATAGAACAAGTAGGAATCGAGAGGCTGACCGGAAGCCCGCATATTGTTGTAGTCACTCTGACCATGACTCCAGGAGGTCACACCGGTCAACGTCACTTTATGCCCCTTTAACGGTTCCACATTATAAGTCAGCACATTATCCCATAAGTAACTGTAACCATAACTGTTATTAATGTATGCATACGGTGCCGAATATCCATTCTCCACTCCCTGCAAAGAATGTTCGCCAATGTATTGTCCGTTACGGGAATTATTCAGCGTGGTACTGATTTGCGAACGAAATGAAAGTCCCTTCAATGGGGTAATCTCCAGATAACCGTTGACGTTAGCATAAGTCGTACGCGTCTGATTGGCATATTGATTCTCCATTTCATCTCCGAACGGGGATGTTTCCCCTTCAATGAAATCAACATTGATATTGCCATTCTCATCATAAGGCTTACCCAGAGGAAAAGCGGTCAATGACTTAGTGAAGATATTCTTACCCCGCGAATTCTTAATCGTATAGGTAAGCGCCGAACTCGCACCGATCTTTGCCCATTTCCGGATTTGATAATCTACATTAAACCTCATCCCGTAACGCGTCTGGTTTTCGTTGGAAAGCAAGCCTTCCGTATTGTTATAGCTGAAAGAGGTATATATCTTAATTTTATCACTTCCACCTCGCAATGACAGGTTCACGTCTTTCTGAGAAGCATTCCCTTTGGTAGCCTCGTCAATCCAGTCTATCCACTGATTGTTTGCATAAGCCTGCTGTATGGCCTCGGAAGTAAACATCCGGGAGAAATCTTCCGGATATTCCCCGTTCTTAGTACGATAGTATTCGCTCTGATACCGGTACCATTCGTCCCCTATCATACCATGTACGAAGTTGGCTCCTCCCGAAATACTATATTTGGTATCCAAGTTGACCGTAACCTTTCCTGCAGCACCCCTTTTCGTGGTGATGATAATAACACCATTGGCACCCGCCGAACCGTAAATTGCTGTTGACGACGCATCTTTCAATACGTCAATCTGCTCAATATCATTCGGATTCAGCTGACTATAACTGGCACCCTGCACACCGTCGATAATGAATAAGGGGTCATTGCTTCCGTTGATGGAACGGGAACCACGTAATAAAATATCTACGTCTTCTCCTACTGCACCGGACCCCATCATGATATCGGCACCCGCAATTTTACCTTGAAGGGCTTCCATCACATTGCTGGTCGGCGTACCTTTGATGTCCTCCTTACTTATAGACACCACTGAACCGCTGAGGTCGGCCTTCCTCACTGTACCGTAACCAACCACAACCACCTCATCCAGCGTATTCGCATCTTCTTCCAGAACGATACTAAAAGTCGTTTTCCCTTTCAAGCTGAAGACCTGCTTCACGTACCCTATATAAGAGACCTCAATAGGATACTTCCCGGAAGCTCTCAAAGTGAACTGACCATTAACATCGGTAATTGTTCCGTTACTTGTCCCTTTTTCCATTACAGAAGCACCTATGACAGGCTCTCCCAAATTGTCTTTTACAGTTCCCGTAATGTTCTGCGCAATGGCATTTACACTTAGGAAAGCGAATAGCATAATGAGCAATACTCGCATGTTTTTCACATTAATAAATGTTTTCATCAATCCTAATAAATTAATTAATAAAAGGTTATTTGCTACAAAACTAATCCCGAGCATTTTTTTAACTTTGTATGAGCGTACAATATTTGTGTTTGTCCGTCTATTGTACAGCTATGAACCTGTTATTTCGATTTAAAAACCAATTAATACCAAAAATGAAACTGCACCTGTCGATGCTGTTGCTTTTGTTCTGCCTTTCTGTATCCGGACAACCTCAGCATACAATTACCCGATACAGCATTGAAGACGGACTGCCGCAACAAACCATAACCGACATCACCCGAGACAGAAACGGATATATGTGGTTTAGTACCTGGAATGGACTATGCCGTTTCGACGGACATTCGTTCGTGACCTATAGAGTAATGCCCGGTGATGCAAATGATCTGGCAACCAACCGGATTGATGACATAAAGATAGACACCCACAACCACCTCTGGGTGTTGGATGACGAGAATTCCCTTTACCGCTTCCATCCGGAAAACAACAAGTTCCACCGCTTTACGTCACAGACTGCTCCTATCCTAAACATGTTTACTCTCTCCGACGGGGACACCTGGTTGTTCCAGTCAAATGGGCGCTTACTGAGAATTACTCCGGATGAGCAAACAATGGCTTGCCGACAAGTTCTGGACAGTTCGTATGGAGTCCGCAGAGTAATCAGTCTCGTGCAGGATAAAGAGATCATCTGGATTATCTCCGACAAAGGTATTTATAAATATTCCAAGAAAGAAAACAAGCTGACCTTATCCCTATCTACCCAAAAACATTTCCACAGTTTCAGAAAGTATGCAAACAGATTTATAATCGGCTCTGACAACGGGCAATTATATATTTACGACCCGAAGAAAGAGGATTACTCAATAGTAAAGTTCAATACTTCCGCTACCCTGACAAGAATCAAAGCTTATGATTCCGGTCATTTACTTATCACGGCTGAAAATGACGGCTTCTTCCTGACAGACGGTTACCGGGGAGAGGGAGTACACTATACGACTTCAAACCAGCTGTTAAGCAATGAAGTGAATGCACTGTATGTGGAAGATACCCAGAAACATATATGGATAGCCTACAAAAACACGACAATGATTACCCGCATCGACTCACTCGGCACTTACCACAAGCATTATCAGCTAAAGATGCAGAAGTATGACGATTCCTCACGAAAAATATCACAGGACCATAACGGACGGTTATGGGTATTCTCCAAAAACGAAGCCCTTAACTATTATGATGAGAAAGCAGATGAATTCCTCTTCTTTGCCATCAGCAAGACCAGGTGCGGCTCGACCCCTCCGAAAATAAAGAAGATATACTTCGACAAGCAGAACAACCTATGGATAGCCGAACAGCCGAAAGGACTTATAAAAGTATCTTTCAAGAAAGACCTCTTCAATCTTTCCGCACCTGACCTGGCAGAGTATTCGTCTACCAACGAGTTGAGAAGTATCATGGAAGATGCCGACCACAACATCTGGGTTGGAAACAAAAGCGGAGACATACAAGTATATGACCCGAACAAGCGTTTCATCGGTTTCTTGAACTCCAACGGCAGATTATCCCGGCAAGCGGAGAATTTCGATGCCGTATATGCTTTGCTACAAGACAAAGAGGGGAATATATGGATAGGAACACGCAATAAAGGCCTCATCCAATTAATCCCCAACGGTGAACTGAATTACCGGCTCAAATACTATAAGAATGATCCAACGGACAGGTTCAGCCTGAGTTGCAACTCCATATTTTCACTAAAAGAGGATGAACAAGGGAGAATCTGGATCGGCACACTGGGAGGCGGAATCAACTATATAGACCGGGACGGGCGTTTCATACATCCGGGCAACGAGCTACCGGATTATCCAACCCGCTTTTCGAGAATCAAGAACATCTGTATAGACCATCAGAACAACATCTGGCTGGCTACGACATCGGGAGTATTATTCTGCAAGTGGAGTAACGGCAAACTGGCATACACTCCCATTGTACGCAATTGCAACGAAAAGAACAGTCTGAGTTGCGACAATGTATACGACGTGTTTGAAAGCAGCAAACACGAAATCTTTGTCGCGACTTTTGGCGGAGGTCTTGACAAACTGACGGGATTCGATAAGCAGAACAATGGAATCTTCAAGAACTACTCTTCCCCGCAAATGATTTCCAATGTCCCGCTGACACTGACGGAAGATCACGAAGGTAATTTATGGATTCCATCGGAAAATGGTTTGTACCGGCTTTTTACAGGCAATGACTCTATCGAAGTATACGACAGCAGGTTCCTGCCCGAAGGACTTCTACTCACCGAAAGCAGAGCCTGCCGCCTTTCAAACAATGAAATGCTTTTCGGAACGGACAAGGGATTATTATCTATGAACCCTGAAAGGATGAAGCGGGATTCGCATACATCCAACCTCCTCATTACGGATATCCACATCAACGGAGAAAGGAAAGAATCTGCCGACAACTCTTCCGAAATCATCCTTAGCCACAAAGAGAACTCATTCAGCATCAACTATGAAGCGCTCGACATGAAGTTTCCCGGCAAAATAGAATATGCCTACCGTCTGGAAGGATTTGACGACTGGAACTATGTAAAGAACAACAGGATGGCAGTCTATACCAATATTCCGAAAGGGAATTACAGTTTCCAGGTAAAATCAACCAACAGCGACGGCGTATGGAGTAACCGGGCTAAAGATATTTCCATCACCATATTACCCTCATTCTGGGAGTCTGCGTATGGCATCATACTGTATATCATCCTGTTCATCCTCATTGTTACTATTTCAGCATACATCCTGTTCGTCATCTACAAACTTCGGAACCGGGTGTCGGTAGAAAAGCAGATATTAGACATAAAGACCAAATTCTTCACCGACATCATTCATGAACTCCGTACTCCGTTTACACTGATAGTGGCTCCCATCGACCATATGCTCACGCAGAAAGGGTTAAGTCCCGTGATACAACAAGACCTGGCTTTGGTGAAGCGGAACACGAAGCATACTCTGAAAATCATCAATCAGGTACTCGATTTACAGAAGATACAAAACGAGTCCAGACTGACCGTACAAAGAATAGAAATGAAACCGTTCATCAGGCATATCATCAACAACTTCCAACCGGTTGCCATCCAGCAAGAAAGTGAAATCACATTCCAGACCAAAAATTCGCCTATATACTTATGGGCAGATCCGGATAAACTGGAGAGTATTCTGTTCAATCTCATTACGAATGCTTTCAAATATTCTCCCAAAGGAACAGTCATAGAACTGTCCGCTCAAGAGACTGACACCAACATTGTCCTGCAAATATCCGACCAGGGATATGGCATCAGCCAGGAGAAGCAGAAAAACATTTTCAACCGTTTCGAAAATTATGTAAGCTCTGACATCTTCAAGAAGCAAAGTACAGGCATAGGCTTGTCTTTAGTAAAAGAGTTGGTGGAATTGCACAAGGGACGAATCGCCCTGCAAAGTAAGGTGAACGAGGGTTCCACCTTCACCATATATTTCTGCAAAGGAAAAGAGCACTTTGCTCCGGGCACTGAGTTCATCCTGTCGGACTATAACGAATGTCCCCAGTTGTCCGAAGACGATACTCTTTTTCTGAAAGACGATTACGAGATAGAGGAAGATTGCAAGGAGTGCAATAAAAACTCTATTTTGGTGGTAGATGACAATCAGGAGCTTCTTTTCTTCTTGCATACCATTCTTGCCGAGGATTTCCGCGTCATTACGGCATCCAATGGAAAAGAGGGATTGGAAAAGGCTATCAAGTATTTGCCCAATATGATTGTCAGCGATGTAGTGATGCCGGAAATAACGGGAATCGAGATGGTGAAAAAGCTACAGTCCAATACTTATACCTGCCACATACCGATTGTGCTGTTGAGTAGCAAAGCAGATGTAGAGAATCAGAACGAAGGTTTGGAGTTGGGCGTAGATGATTACATCACCAAGCCGTTCAGTGCCAGCTATCTGACAACCAAGATATGGAATATCATCAAGCAAAGGAAGCGTATTCAAGCCCTGTATTATTCAAAGCTAATACAAAGTAAAGAAGAAACCGAAATCAATTCCGAAGAAAAAGAGGAGCTTCGTTCACTTCCGCAAGCCGACAAGGATTTGCTGGACCAAATCGTTTGCTTCATCAACGAGCATCTGGATGCCCCGGATTTGAGCGTAGATACACTTGTTGAAAATATAAGCATCAGCCGTTCCGCCTTATTCAAAAAGATAAAGACTCTGATAGGCATCTCGCCGATGGAGCTGATTAAAAACATCCGTCTGAAAAAAGCAGCGGAACTGATAGAAGAAGGGTCGGACAACTTTACTCAAATAGCTTATAAGACGGGATTTAAAGATTCACAGCATTTCAGTAAATGCTTCAAGATGATTTATGGAGTGACTCCTTCGGAATACAGGAAAAGTCAGGGCATCCGCTCAATAGTCTAAACTGGTTTCTTTTATGGGGATTTGAGGCAAATGAGATTTTAGACACGGATTTCAATTAATTGGCATTAATCTCTTTTCTGATGGGTTATGAATTAATTCACCACAGAGTAACACAGGGTATCACAGAGTTTAATCAATTTGAAATCAAAAGAATAGAACTCCGTGAGACTCTGTGTTACTCTGTGGTGAAAACTCATTTCTGTACTAGTTTTAATCAAAAAGCATATGTTCTGGTCATTGAGTGGATGCCCTGGAAAAAAGTCAGAACATCTATAACAGTTTCAAAAATAGTTTTTTCAATTTTGTCAGCACACCAGCACTAATAGTCCTGAAACCCTTTATCAGTCAGGGCTTGACGGTAGTGACGACAAACGTTTTGTCAACACTGTTTTTTCAGGCAGTTTTAGGCTTATACAGCTGTCATTCAGAGATATACCCCGTTTTTTTTTCATATATCGAATAAACTCTCTTAATCTGTGCGAAAAAGAGCTTAATCAGGTGTTTATCGAAGCCGGAAGCTCCATATTCTGTTATATTTTAATTAACGGGATTAGAGGTGATAATCAATACGCTACAGTTCAGTTTTCTTATATCCATGATACTATGTCACTGCAAAGCAGGTGCAGTGTCACTGCAAAGCAGGTACAGTGTTACTGCAAAGCATATGCAGCGCCACTGCAAAGAATATGCAGTACTACTGCAACGTATGTGCAGTAACGTTGCAATGTCTTATCCTAAAAATGGTTGTCACTATTCGGGGCTGGTTACTAAATAAGTTGTCACATCTTATCTTTCCCTACTGGAAAGGTTGTCAGTTTT
>NZ_FQZN01000063.1 GCF_900142015.1 Bacteroides stercorirosoris | reverse complement strand
ACTATTATGAAACAATACTAAACTATTTCGTTAACAGGGAAACGAATGCATTTGCAGAATCATTCAATGCAAAAATTAAAGCGTTCAGAACACAGTTTAGGGGAGTCGGAGATATACCATTCTTTATTTTTAGATTATGCAAACTGACAGCGTAAATTTAACATACCCACAGGGTTTTCGGACTGACCCCAAATACCATGCAGAACTATTATGAAACAATACTAAACTATTTCGTTAACAGGGAAACGAATGCATTTGCAGAATCATTCAATGCAAAAATTAAAGCGTTCAGAACACAGTTTAGGGGAGTCGGAGATATACCATTCTTTATTTTTAGATTATGCAAACTGACAGCGTAAATTTAACATACCCACAGGGTTTTCGGACTGACCCGGTTTTCGGACTGACCCCTTCTTGGTTGACTTCAACCGCATAGTTTCGTGCAGAATCAGCACCCTCTAAAAACAAAAATCAGATAGAAATCTTGCGATAACTATCTGATTTTCAGAAGAGCGGAAGACGGGGCTCAAACCCGCGACCCTCAGCTTGGAAGGCTAATGCTCTATCAACTGAGCTACTTCCGCAAATTTGGTGGGCAAAGATGGATTCGAACCACCGAAGTCGAAAGACAGCAGATTTACAGTCTGCCCCATTTGGCCACTCTGGTATTTGCCCTTTTTTGCTTTTGAGTAACTTTGGTTAAGCACCTTGTTTTCTCAATTGCGGTGCAAAGATACGACTATTTTTGTAAACTCCAAGCGAAATCGATCATTTTTATTGCAGTAATTGCACATTCGTCACCTTTATTACCCAATTTGCCACCGGCGCGGTCCTCTGCTTGCTCCATCGTATTGGTAGTAATTAATCCGTAAATTACTGGTACATTGCCAGTTGCATTCAATTGAGCGATTCCTTGAGTGGCTCCCATACAAACATAGTCAAAATGTGGCGTATCTCCTCTTACTACGCAACCAATTGCAATAACTGCATCGACATTGCTGTATTCTATAAATTGGTTGGCACCAAAAGTCAGTTCGAAACTTCCCGGAACAGTTTTCACCAAAATATTTTCGTCTCTGGCACCATGTTTTTTTAATGTATTCATTGCTCCCTCTAAAAGTTTTCCGGTGATGTCGAAGTTCCACTCTGAAACAACGATACCGAACTTCATTTCTTTTGCATCGGGAACGGAATTAAAATCGTATTCTGAAAGGTTATGATAAGCTGTTGCCATAGTTATTCAAAAAATTAATAATTAAAGAATTTAAAATTAAAAGAGGAAGGAAAAAAGAAACGGATTACACGGATTACACGGTGTTTCTTTTGTCCGCGTAAAATCTGTGTAACCCGTGTCTGATATACTGTATATAATAAGGTATATTACTTCTTCAGTAATTTGGCTTGTTCGATGTACTTATCGATATCCATTGCCTGATAAGAACGGAAATATTTGTCCTTAATCTTAGTATATGCCTTGATTGCATCATCATACTTGCCTTGTTTAACAAGGATTTCTCCGGCTTGCTGCAAATAGATGGGGCTGAGTGAATTGTTGTCAGCTTCATCAGCAGCACTCATCAACATGGAAGCAGCTTTGTCCAGCTGGCCTAACTGTGCATAGCAGTTACCCATGGCGCCTTTCATAGCGGGAGCTATCATCTGATCTTTTCCATTGAAGCTGTCCAGTGCTTTCACTGCATCTTCGTATTGTCCCAAGTGAGCGTAGCAAATACCCATGTATGCTTTTGCCAGATTAGCAGCTTTGGTTCCGCTATATTCATTGGCTATTTTAGTAAAGCCTACAAATCCGATGCTGTCACCATTCAAGGCTTGTTCGTAAAGGTCGGCTTCGAAATATTCCTGTCCTTTGAACAATGCGGCCTGTGCTTTTTCTTCACGTGGTTCGGCATAAAGGTTCTTGTACATTACTATACCGGCAACGATAATGATAACTGCTACCACTGCACCGATAATTGCTTTTTTGTTTTTAATGAGAAATGCCTCCGACTGTGTCAGTGCTTCTTCCACATTCAAGGCTTCGTTAGCTTTCTTTTGTTCTGCCATTTTTATATATTCTTTTTGTTATTATTCTTATTTAGCCATTTCGACCCGCAAAAGTAACTTTTTTATAGGTATCAACGAAATTTAGCGGCATCTTTTTTTCTTTTACATCGGAAAACTCAAAATTCTTCCTGCTTTTGGATAATATAAACTGTATCTTGGCATTAAAAATAGGCAAGCTTATTTTGTACTGCTTTCAGTTTAGATTATCTTTGTGACTGAATTTAGTGCTGTAATATGATACTGAAACGCATATCTATACTTAATTATAAGAATCTGGAACAGGTGGAGCTTTCTTTTTCGCCCAAGTTGAACTGTTTTTTCGGACAGAACGGCATGGGGAAAACAAATCTGCTTGATGCCATTTACTTCCTGTCGTTCTGTAAAAGTTCGGGCAATCCCATTGATTCGCAGAATATCCGCCACGAACAGGACTTTTTTGTCATTCAAGGTTTTTATGAGGCTCCCGATGGTACGCCGGAGGAAATCTATTGTGGCATGAAGCGCCGGCAGAAGAAACAATTCAAGAGGAACAAGAAAGAATATACACGTTTGTCCGATCACATCGGCTTCTTACCTTTGGTAATGGTATCTCCTGCCGATTCGGAACTGATTGCTGGAGGCAGTGATGAACGTCGCCGTTTCATGGATGTTGTGATCTCACAGTACGATAAGGAATATCTGGAAGCTCTGATACGTTACAACAAAGCATTGGCTCAACGGAATACCTTATTAAAGAGTGAAGTTCCGGTAGAGGAGGAGTTGTTTCTCATCTGGGAAGAAATGATGGCGCAGGCGGGCGAAATCGTCTTTCGCAAGCGTGAAGCCTTTATCAGTGAATTCATTCCTATCTTCCAGTCTTTTTATTCCTTTATATCCCAGGATAAGGAACAAGTGGGGCTGACGTATGATTCGCATGCCCGTGATGCCTCCTTGCTGGAAGTGATAAAGGAAAGTCGCGTACGCGACCAGATCATGGGATTCTCTTTGCGTGGTATTCATAAAGATGAACTGAATATGCTTCTGGGCGATTTCCCCATTAAGCGGGAAGGTTCTCAGGGACAAAATAAAACTTATCTTGTCGCCCTGAAACTGGCACAATTTGATTTCCTGAAACGTACCGGTGCTGCTGTCCCTCTACTTTTGCTGGATGATATATTCGATAAGCTGGATGCTTCCCGCGTGGAGCAGATTATCAAATTGGTGGCTGGTGACAATTTCGGGCAGATATTCATAACGGATACCAACCGGGAACACTTGGATCGTATTCTTCATAAAGTGGGTAGTGATTACAAAATGTTCCAGGTAGACCAGGGAGTTATCACAGAACGGGAGGAGGATGAAGCATGAAGCGCAATGATGCGGAGCAGATAGGTGCACTTATTCGTAATTTCCTGCGTCAGGAGAGTTTAGAGTCGCCGTTGAATGAGCAACGGCTTATCAGTTCGTGGGCGGAAGTGCTGGGGCCTACTATTGCATCTTATACCCGTGAACTCTATATTCGCAATCAGATTCTATATGTACACTTGACGTCGGCGGCTCTGCGCCAGGAATTGATGATGGGGCGTGACTTGCTGGTGCGCAACCTGAACCGTCATGTGGGGGCGCAAGTAATCACAAATATTATTTTCCGATAGAGAATCAAGCCGGAATTTCCTGGCAAACTTTAGCTTCAATAGGTAACTTAATTTCAAATCTCGCTCCCTCGCCGAGCTTTGATTTTGCGCAAATCTCCCCGTTGAAATGCTCTACAATCGTTTTGCAAATGGCAAGTCCCAGTCCTGTGCCTTGCACAAAGGAATCTCCTTTATAGAACCGTTCAAAAATGTGACAGAGCACCTCTTCCGACATACCTTTTCCATTGTCTTCAACAAACAGCTCTACTACACCCTCACCAGCCCGGTGATATCCTATCTGGATATTTCCCTTAGTAGTGAACTTCACCGCATTATTTATAAGGTTGTTCATCACCTGTCCTAAACGTGCCGGATCGGCTGTGACTTTCATGTCCTCCTCTGGTAAATCTATCATCAGTTTCACTCCAGGCTTAACATTCAGCCGTTGCATGCGGGCAATATCAATCAACATTTCATTCAAAGAGAAGGTGCAGATATTAAATTCCATTGTGTTCGATTCAATCTTCGACAAATCGAGAATATCCGAAATCAGTAGCATTAGTAGCTCACCGTTCTTTTCGATGATTGCCGCATACTCTTCTATTTCTTCGGGAGTCAGTTCGGCTTGTTCGCTGACAAGCAGGGTAGAAAACCCTACAATAGCATTTAGTGGAGTGCGGATTTCATGGCTCATGTTGGCAAGAAAAGCACTTTTTAACTGGTCGCTGCGTTGCGCTTTGTGGAGGGCATCGTTCAGTGTATCTTCAATATCTTTATGTCGTTGTGTGCTCATGCAGATGCCAATGATGCGAAAAGGTAAGTCTGAAAGTTGGCCTACATAAGTTGATTGTCCTTCAAACCATTCCCATTTTCCATCACCGCGGCGTAAACGGAAAGGAACAGGGTTTTCATACAGATTGCCATTCACTTGTTGCCCAAGAGCTTCAAAGAGGTCTTTGCGGTCATCAGGATGTACCAGATCAGCATACTGCTCCATGGTCAACGTATAATCTTTTGTCGGGATTTTCAAATAATCGAAATAGCGCGGATCAATTATCATCAGATTGCGTTCCATGTCGAACGACCAGGGAAAAATCTGTGTCCGGCTCAAGGCTATATTGAGCATGTGTCTTTGTGTACGCTCTTCAAGTACGTTCCGCAAGTAAATGATGATTTTTACCAATTTGCCCTCTTCGTATATTCCGGTAATTCCTCCTTGTATAAGAAAGCTGATATTTACTTTGGGTTCGTGTATAAAGCAATTTGTCGAAAACTGAATAGTACGGTTCCTCTGTTCTATCTCTTCCAGAAAATGAGGTAACAGATTCTTTTTGTCCTGAATGATTTCAATGATTTCGGTTGCAGGCTTACCGGTTATTTGCTCTAAGTTTAGTTGCAATTCTCCCAGTAAAGAGCCGTTTATTCGTTCGATGGTTTTATCCGGATTAAGAATCATTACGCCAAGCGGCCATACATCAAACAGTTGTCTGGAAACAGCATTTCCCACCCGTACGTCTTTTGCTGTTTTGCTCCGTGAGTACAGGTGCCAAAGCATTACGCACAAAATGAATATTAAAACAGATAGTATCGCGATAATTATAAGTAAATTATTGTAGTTCATAATCAAATTTTATTCGTAATCAATTTAAAGTTGTGTTAAGTGAACAAAGGTCGTATTTATCTTTCGTCCAGGCAATGGATTGTATTGGAAGTGATATTCTATTATTATCTTCTGATATTCCATTATGTGCAGATTGCTTACTTTTAACGGTGAGTGTAATGAATATAGAATAGAATTAACAAGTAATTAACTAAAAAGGATGTTAATATCATGACTTTTGCAACCAAAAAGAGGTTTTAGCGTTATAGCAACAAAAATATGGGTACTCCAGAATTACATATATCTACAGATTTCGCTACTGACGACCATATCAGCCAGGAGAAGTTGCTGGCATATTTCTCTGTTCTCAGAAAAACGAAGGCTTTTATTTTCGCTCTTTGTATCCGGGGGCGTGTTAAGGTGGTGATTAATCTGGTGCAATATAATATTGGCTCCGGCACGATGATAGCCATTCCGGCAGATAGTTTCATACACGTGCTGAAGGCGTCGGAGGATATACAGATGCATGCTATCTTTTTTTCGTTACCATTCATTCATGAAACTCGTCTGGATAAGCCGACTATCAATACATTCTATATTATTAGTGAACGACCTTTACTGCCATTGCCTGAGAAGATTTTCAGTATTTATACCGATACCTTTTCATTGCTCACAAGAGTACGTAGAGATGCACCGTTTCTGTTCAGCCGTGCCACGCTGAAATCTATATTGGAGGCACTCTTACAAGGATTTACGGAACTTGGTCAGAGAAAAGCCTTATTACAGGTGGCACCTCCCGACAAGCAATCTGCTATCTTCCGGCAGTTTGTTCGCTTGGTGCAGGATCACTATACGCAACAACATCAAGTGCAATTCTATGCTGCTGAAATGGGGTTGAAACCAACCCAGCTTTGCCATATTGTGAAGAAAAAATCGGAAGGACAGACGGCTATGCAGATTATCAATAATGTTCTGATTTTGGATGCCCGGACATTATTGCGCACCACATCTACTCCTGTGAAGGATATTGCGCTGAACTTGGGATTCAACAACGCATCGTTCTTTAATCAATTCTTCAAGAAGCATGTAGGCATGACGCCACAGCAGTTCCGCAATTCAGAAAAGTAGGTTTGTCTACTCTCTTTATCTTCAATGCTTTTAATTCTTCTACTGCGCGATCATAATATACCGTAGTTTCCAAATCCTTATTGTCATGTGCATCCAGCCCAATGATAGCTGTGCAGCCTTCGTTGGCGGCGATATGCCAAAAGTCCGGGCACGGATAAGTCTGCAGGCCGTGTGCTTCGTTGTAAGCTATATATCCTATGTTATATTCCAATGGGATATTGAGCCGTGCGGCTGTACGGCAGATGTGGCGGCTCACCAACTTGCAATGCCGGTCGAACCGGGGGTAAGAGCGCATGAATAAATCCGGGTGTGCCAGACAGCAGAACAGACCGCTTTCCATTCCCTCTATAGCACTCTCCTCATACAATTCCAGCATATCAAGGTTCTCTGTATGGTGACCGAAGTAAGGGAACTTCTCATCCGTGTGATAGTGATGATTACCAAACAGGATATAATCCAACTGATACTCTTTGATTTGCTCTTTCAGCCAGTGTGTGTAAGCAGGAAAGTATTCACATTCCAACCCGATTTTGATACTTATCTGGTTGCGGTATTTTTCGCGAAGCGAGTGCAGGCTTTCTATGTAATCCGGTAGCTCTTCAGGAAGCATACGCATATCGGCTACATAATCAGTGTGATACTTCCACGGGGTGTGGTCCGAAAATCCGAGTTCCTGATAACCGCCTTTGATAGCGCTGAGTATGTAGTCTTCGTCACTACCCGTAGCGTGCATGCAGCGGGTAGTATGAGTGTGATAATTTGTTTTCATCTGATTGTTATAATCGTATCCATGCGGATGTCGAACGGCTCCGCAGGCACTTCTTCCACTAATTGAAAAGGAAAACAGATGCCGGCTTTAAATGCCGTGAGGTGGGGAAGCAGTCGGTCATAGTAACCTTTGCCTCGGCCTAGACGGTTGCCGGCAGCATCAAAAGCTACGCCGGGAATGGCGGCGAAGTCTATAGCTGCATAGTCGGTGAAGCGTTCTCCGGTTGGTTCTTCTATTCCATAAGCTCCTGTTGCCAGGTCTTCAGGACCGGTGTAGACGCGCAATTCCAGGTTGTCACCTACGACAACCGGAAGCAATATCCGCTTTTCACGGCTCCACTTCCGGACAAATTCGTGCGTATCAACTTCGTCCTTCAGCGAGTAGTAGAGCAGGACGATGTGTGCCGCCCTGAAAGCCGGGTGGGCTTCCAGGACAGCAAGTATTTCAGCAGACTGGGATTGATGCGTAGTGGTAAGCCCGTGCCGGGTCTTTAACTGTGCCATACGCTTCCGCAGTTCTTTTTTTCTTTCCTTCATCTTTCTTTTCTTCTTTCAAAGCTTCTTCCGGAGCTTTCGGGAATGCTTCCCCATTCTCCAGAATTTCTAATGCCTTTTGCACGGTCGGATCACCCTGGTTGATATACTTGATGTAGGGCTCTCTGCCTAATATGTTATAGATGATATTACCGTACAGGTTTCTCTCCAACAGTTTATGAGACTTGTGGATGAGAATATTACGTCTCTTTACCCCCTTGCTGTCAGCGAAACGGATGAACTGTTCCACAATCCCTTGTTGGCGGAGATACTTGAGCATATCTTCTTCATTCTCGAACTCATTCAGCTTGGCCCGGTTGCGGTCAGAATATTGGAAGCTGAACTGTAACGTCAAGCCTTTGTTGAGCACTTCAATCAGATAAGAAGAAGTACCGGTTGTATCTTGTGGAACGAATATGTCAGGCATGATTCCGCCACCACCATAAACAGGACGTCCCAGGCGGGTGGAATAACGCAGATTTTCATCCAACTTGATACTATCTTTAGAGAAGAACTCACCATGTTCGTAACGGGTCAGCCAGTCCATTTCATACTTGGAGTCTTTACCATTCTTATACGGGCGCTGGATGCAACGGCCGGAAGGAGTATAGTAGCGGGCGATTGTCAGACGGATGGCCGAACCATCGCTGAAATCAATCGGTTGTTGCACCAATCCTTTACCGAAGGAGCGGCGTCCCACAATAGTACCACGGTCATTGTCTTGAATAGCTCCCGCAAAAATCTCGCTGGCAGAAGCGGAACCTTCGTTGGTCAGCACTACCAAAGGCATTTTCTGGCAACTGCCTGTTCCGTTGGCATAGTCTTCCGTGCGCGGATATTTGCGTCCTTGTGAGTAGACGATAAGTTGTCCTTCCGGCAGGAATTCATTTACCATGCGTACGGCTGCTTCCATGTAACCGCCGGTATTGTCGCGCAGGTCGATAATGATTCCTTTGCAACTCTTGTGACTAAGCTGTGCAATCGCATTCAGCAATTCCACATGAGTAGTACGCCCGAATTTACTGATTTGGATATAACCGTAATCGTTGCTGAGCATATATGCTGCGTCGATAGTGTTCT
This sequence comes from Bacteroides stercorirosoris, assembly GCF_900142015.1. GTDB lineage: Bacteria > Bacteroidota > Bacteroidia > Bacteroidales > Bacteroidaceae > Bacteroides > Bacteroides stercorirosoris. The sequence goes on along the minus strand of NZ_FQZN01000063.1, from coordinate 5,769 downwards.
GTGGAATATCGCCGCGGGTAATGACGAAGTCCAACAGATTCTTTTCCGTGGCACGCTTGACGCTCAATTTTACTTTTGTACCTTTGGGCCCTTTCAGAGTGCGCATCGCTTTTTCATTTGTCAAGGTTTTACCAACAAAGAGGCTGTCGTCTACCATGACGATGCGGTCGCCCGCCATCAGTCCTACCTTTTCGGACGGACCTCCCTGGATGACACTGTTCACATGAATAGTGTCTTCCTGAATGGTGAATTGGATGCCGATGCCACTAAAACTACCTTCCAGTTCAGAATTGACTTCTTCCAGATTCTGGGCAGGGATATACGTGGAGTGGGGGTCTAGCTCTGCCAATATCTGTGGCATCGCTTTTTCCACGAGGTCCGTCATGTTGACGGTGTCCACGTACTGGTCTTCAATAACCCGCAACAAGGCATTCAGCTTGTTGGATGAGCCGTTGATGATGCCCAGCGTATTTCCGGCGAAATGTCTGGCATAAAAAGTTCCAATCAGAATTCCCATTACTACGCTGATGGCGATAATAAGCGGAGTAAAACGGGAAGAGTTTTTTGTACTCATGTTCTTAAAAGTTGTTAGCTACGAGCTACAAGCTACGAGTGGTGGCTGTATGCTTCGTATATTTTTGTTTATTGTTTGTTTAAGGTCTTTATTCATTGCTTGCAGCTTGTAGCTCGTCACCCGTAGCTACATATACTACTTCGATGCCTGCGCGTCTCAGCAATTCTATTCCGTCTTCCAGACGATATTTTTCGGAGTAAACCACCCGTTTGATGCCTGCCTGGATAATCAGTTTGGAACATTCGATACATGGGGAAGCTGTGACATACATGGTAGCGCCGTCGCTGCTATTGTTGGAACGGGCTATCTTGGTGATGGCATTGGCTTCGGCATGCAACACATAGGGTTTGGTCACATTGTTGTCATCCTCGCATATATTCTCAAAACCGGCAGGCGTACCATTATACCCGTCGGAAATAATCATTTTGTCCTTGACGATAAGTGCACCCACCTGGCGGCGTATACAATATGAGTTTTCCGCCCAGATGCTTGCCATACGTATATAACGTTTGTCCAATGCTTCTTGTTTTTCTTTAGCAGAACTGTTCATAATCTCTTTTTCTTAATTACTAATTATTACGTTGTGGGGCAAAAGAAATAAACTTTGTAGTTGCCCCCTCATTATAATAAATATATAGGTTCTTATTGTCTCCGCCATATCTGACCGCATTCTTAAGTCCTTCCACGAATGCTTTACCTAAATATTTGTCGGCATCGGTTCCTGTATTTTTAGTCTCTAACACAAGTGTCCGGTTTTCTCCGTTGGCATTCCAACTTCCGCTGACATTGACGGAGGTTACTTTTCCGGAGAATGTGCCTCCGCCGATGGAGTTGCCCAGGTCGGCTCCATCGAATGTCAAAGTATAGTTGTCCCCTACAATGGTTTTAAAACTTTGTATTCTCGCTTCTTCATTTCCCTGCCAGAAGTCATACATCTTATTTTGTCCTTCCACTGCAATGTAAGTCATGTACCAGGTCTTTCCGGTGAAGATATCAACAACATCATCTTCTTGGTCACAGGCGCTCAATACGGGAGTAAGTAAGGCTACCAATAACAGTTGCGTATATATCTTTATCTTTTTCATTTTTTTATTCCGTTTCTGATTAATAATGCGTCAATTGTCGGTTCTTGTCCGCGGAAGCGTTTGTAAAGCACCATCGGGTGTTCCGTTCCTCCTTTGGAGAGTATGTTTTCGCGGAATGAGGCGGCTACTTCCGGATTGAAAATACCTTTCTGCTTGAACAGTGAGAAAGCATCGGCATCCAGCACTTCCGCCCATTTGTAGCTGTAATATCCGGCAGAATATCCACCGGCAAAGATATGTGAGAACTGGGTACTCATGCAGGTTTCTTCTATTACGGGCAGAATTTGCGCTTTCGCCCATGCTTTTTTCTCGTAATCTTTCACGTCACCGTCAAATGGGGCTGTACGGGTGTACCATGCCATATCCAACAGGCCGAAACTGACTTGACGCAGGCAGGCATAGGCAGCATCGAAGTTGGAAGAGTCTACAATGCGCTGCACCAGTTCATCCGGAATCAGCTTGCCGGTCTGATAATGCCTGGCGAAAGTATGGAGAAATTCCTTTTCAGTGGCGAAGTTTTCCATAAATTGGGAGGGAAGTTCCACAAAGTCCCAATATACATTCGTACCGCTCAGACTCTCGTAAGTAGAATTGGCAAACATACCGTGCAGGCTGTGCCCGAATTCGTGCAAGAATGTTTCCAGTTCGCCAAAAGTCAGCAAAGCCGGTTTATCCTTAGTAGGCTTAGTGAAGTTCATGACGATGGATATATGTGGGCGGCTGTTTTCACCTGTCGTTTCATCAATCCATTGCTCTTTGTAGGAAGTCATCCATGCGCCTGAACGTTTGCCATCTCTGGGGTGGAAGTCGGTATAGAGCACGGAAAGAAATTTACCGTCTTTGTCGAATACTTCATAGGCATCCACATCTTTATGGTAGACCGGAATATCGTCGTTCTTCTTGAACGTGATGCCATATAAGCGGGTAGCCAGCCCGAATACGCCTTCTTTCACTTTGCTCAGTTCGAAGTAGGGGCGAAGCATTTCGTCGTCTATCTGGAATTTCTGGTCTTTCAACTTATGAGAATAGTATGCCCAGTCCCAAGGCATAACAGTGAAATCATTGCCATTCAGTTGGCGTGCCAATGCTTCCACTTCTGTATATTCCTGTTTGGCGGTGGGAGTGTAGGCATCCAGTAACTGGTTCAGTAATTTATATACGGCGTTGCTGTTTTCCGCCATTCGCTCTTTCAGGTTATATTCAGCGAAACTGTTGTATCCCAGAAGTTTGGCAATAGCCAGGCGGGTGTTGACCAGCTTCTTTACAATCTCCTGATTATTGGTTTCATTGTCATGACTGCATTTTGTATTGTATGCCATGTAGAGCTCGCAACGCAAGTCGCGGTTGTTGGCATACATCATGAACGGACTGTAGCTGGGAGCTTGCAAAGTGAATACCCATCCTTCCACACCTTTTTCTTTGGCTGTTTCGGCGGCTGCATCAACAGCGCTTTGTGGCAGGCCGGACAGTTGTGACATGTCCGTCAGCACCAGTTTGTAGTCATTGGTTTCTTTCAGGTTGTTTTCTCCAAATTGCAGGGTCAGCAGGCTGAGTTCTTTGCTCAGAGCACGATACTGTTCTTTAGCTTCTCCTTCCAGATTGGCGCCGCTACGGATAAAACTATTGTATACCTCTTCCAGTAACTTGTTTTGCTCAGGAGTGAGATTCGCTTGGGCTTTTTGGTCATATACCGCCTTGATGCGTGCAAATAACTTTTCGTTCAGAGTGATGTTATTGCTGTGTTCACTCAGTAGCGGCATCATGGTTTTGGCCAATTCCTGCATATCGTCATTTGTCTCCGCACTGAGTAGGTTGCCAAACACGGTGCTGACCTGACTTAATAATTGCCCGGACTTCTCATAAGCTGCCACGGTATTGGCAAAAGTGGGTGCCTCCGTATTGCTAATAATGGCATCGATCTCCGCATCGTGGCGGCTGATACCTTCACGGATGGCGGGTTCGTAATGTTCGGTCTTTATTTTATCAAACGGAATAGTTCCGTGTGGGGTGGAATATTTCTCGAAAAAAGGGTTTTGAGCCTGTATTATATTCATAAGGCAAAGTAATGTTATAGTTAGTTTTAATTTTATCATACGATGAATGTATCGGTAAAAATTATCTAACTGCAAAATTGCAAAAAAAATAGCTGATTCGACGAAGAACCAGCTATATTTTAACAAAGTATATTATTCAACTTAAGGCGGTTATAAAAAAAACAGGCAACCTCAATGAGGCTGCCTGTTTATATGGTTGTTCAGATACTCTGTTGATTAGTTGTTAACTGAAGCCATGTGAGCGATCAGGTCAAGAACTTTGTTAGAGTAACCGATTTCGTTGTCATACCAAGATACAACCTTAACGAAAGTATCAGTCAAAGCGATACCAGCTTTAGCATCGAAGATAGAAGTGCGAGTGTCACCCAAGAAGTCAGAAGAAACAACAGCATCTTCAGTGTAACCCAGAACACCCTTCAATTCGCCATCAGCAGCAGCTTTCATAGCAGCACAGATTTCAGCGTAAGTAGCCGGTTTAGCCAAGTTTACTGTCAAGTCAACTACAGATACGTCCAAAGTCGGAACACGCATAGACATACCAGTCAATTTACCGTTCAGTTCAGGGATAACTTTACCTACAGCCTTAGCAGCACCAGTAGAAGAAGGGATGATGTTACCAGAAGCAGCACGACCACCTCTCCAGTCTTTCATAGAAGGACCGTCAACTGTTTTCTGAGTAGCAGTTGTAGAGTGAACAGTAGTCATCAAACCGTCAGTGATACCCCAGTTGTCGTTCAATACTTTAGCGATAGGAGCCAAACAGTTAGTAGTACAAGAAGCGTTAGAAACGAACTGAGTACCTTTAACGTAGCTCTTTTCGTTAACACCGCATACGAACATCGGAGTGTCGTCCTTAGAAGGAGCAGACATTACAACGTATTTTGCACCAGCTTCGATGTGAGCTTGAGCTTTATCTTTAGAAAGGAACAAACCTGTAGATTCAACTACATATTCTGCACCTACTTCATTCCACTTCAAGTCAGCAGGATTTCTTTCTGCAGTGATACGGATAGCGTTACCATTTACAATCAGCTTGCTGTTTTCAACATCAGCTTCGATTGTTCCGTCGAACTGACCGTGCATAGTGTCATACTTCAGCATGTAAGCCAAGTAGTCAACCGGGCAAAGGTCGTTAATACCAACGATTTGAATATCGTTTCTTGTCTGAGCAGCGCGGAATACGAAACGTCCGATACGTCCGAATCCATTAATACCTACTTTAATCATTTTGTTTAAACTTTTAAGGGTTTTATAATATTTGTTCAAATATCTCTCATCTCTGGTGCATTTATTTCCGAAATGCGGTGCAAAAGTAAGAAAATGTTTTTATATTCGCACTTAATTTTATAATTAAATAATGGAAAAGATGGGAAAAAGTTCATTTTTACAAGATTTTAAATCATTTGCCATGAAAGGCAATGTGATAGACATGGCTGTCGGTGTAATTATTGGTGGCGCGTTTGGTAAAATTGTCTCCTCTGTGGTAGCAGACATCATTATGCCGCCTCTTGGCCTGTTGGTGGGCGGTGTGAACTTTACGGACCTGAAGTGGGTAATGAAACCTGCCGAGGTAGTGGATGGTAAAGAGATTGCGGCCGTCACATTAAATTATGGTAATTTCCTGCAAGTGACGTTTGACTTTCTCATCATCGCTTTCTCCATTTTCCTGTTCATCAAGTTGCTGACAAAACTGACAACCAAGAAAGAAGCAGAGGCTCCTGTAGCACCTCCTGCTCCTCCTGCACCGACCAAAGAAGAAGTGTTGCTGACGGAGATCAGGGATTTGTTGAAAGAAAAACGATAAATAGAGCAATCTCAGGACTCTCACCATACCCGGTCCGTATCTGGGCCGTATCAAAGCCGTATCAAGTCTAAGCGTATAGATACGGAGAAAGTACGGCTTTGACACGGGGAGGGTACGGGGAAGCCGGATAAATAGAACAATTTTTGAAGGCTTTTAATAGGGATATTCAGTAAATGTCCCTCTTTCTAATAAATTAAGAGAACAGTTTTACTTTACGTGAGCTTTTCTCTTAATTTTTTTCTGTAAAGTCTC
>NZ_FQZN01000044.1 GCF_900142015.1 Bacteroides stercorirosoris | reverse complement strand
TTCATAATCATGAGGTCCCCGGTTCAATCCCGGGTCCCGCTACTAAAAATATATAGACTGTTAGGAGGCTTCCACTCTTGGCGGTCTTTCTTTTTTCAACAGTGTAAATAACTATAAAACAGCAAATTATAGACAAAAAGGCCGATAACCGCAACCCATAAAGGGGCGATTGTCGGCCTTTTTGCGTTCCATCCATTAAAAAATTATACGCCTTTCCTTTCTCACTTGTCGCCGCTTTTAGGTACATTTGCCCCGTAAAAGTTGACATATAGTTTATGGCTACATTTAAAGCAGAAATACAGAATAAGCGAAGCGACGGTACCTATAACGTCCGTATTCGCGTTACCCATAACCGTGTAATTAGACGCCTGTCTACTAATATATACGTAACGGGCGACGATCTTACGCGCAATTTAAAAATAAAAAACCAGTCGGTATTAGATCAGTGCGAACCCTTACTAAAGAAGTGCCGCGATTATTGCAATACGCTGGGCTTTGAAATTAATAATATGAGTATCGACGATCTGGTAGATAAATTAAAAAGCCACTTAGAAGGTGGCGACGTCTTCCACCTGGATTTTATAAAATACACCAAACAGAAAGCGGCCAGTATGAACCCAGGAACGGCCAGTACCTATACAATAATGTTAAGCGCGTTACAGCGGTTTATCAAACGCGATCACCTGGATATAACCGAAATTACTACGGCTTTCTTACGGGACTTTGAAAAGTTTATAGAAGCCGAACCCAGCCAGCAAGGTAGTAACCGCAAAACGGAAAAGAAAGATATTAAGCCCAAAAGCGGCCGCGCTGTATCTGCATACCTGGCGTGTGTTCGGGCTATCCACAATAAGGCAAAAGCCGAATTTAACGACGAAGACCGCGGATTAATCCGTATACCGTATTCCCCGTTTAAGAACTATAAGATAAAGCCCCAGCCGAAAACGCGTAAAAGAGCCGTGACCGTTGAGGTCCTACAAAAGATTATTAACCTACCCTACGAAAAAGAAAAAGTCGGCGGGAAGTGGTCGCGTTATAATCTGGCGAAGGACTGTTTTATACTCTCTTTTGCCCTGGTGGGTATGAATAGCGCCGATATGTATTACGCCGATATAAAAGCCCTGGATACTGTTATTTACAATCGACGTAAGACCGAAGGGCGCCGCGACGATAACGCCGAAATGCGCGTACGTGTAGAACCCTGTATAACTTCACTAATGGAAAAGTACGCCGACCCAAAAGACAAGCGCCTGTTTAGCTTTTACGACCACTATACTACCCCTTTTACTTTTAATAAAGCCCTAAATAAAGGACTTAAACAGATCGGAAAAGAAATAGGCATAGACGGGCTGGAATTTTACGCGGCGCGCCATAGCTGGGCCACTATCGCCAGATCGGCGGCGGTCGGCATAGATAAGGCGACAGTACACGAAGCCTTAAACCACGTCGATAACGAAATGAAGGTAACCGACATTTATATAGATAAGGACTGGTCGGTAATCTGGGAAGCTAATAAAAAGGTATTAGAACTATTCGACTGGACGGAACTAGAACTATTGTACCTTATCTGAAATAACTTATTTTCTGTTTTGCAGATGTAACGTTAGCGTTTGGGTATTCCCTTTTCATCCATTCGGTTTCGTCGTGGATAATATCTAGTAGATTACCATTTAACGTATAGGCTACCTGATCGCATTCTTTACCTTCTTTATCAGTAAAGCAGACATATAATTTATTTCCTTCGAAATAATAAGTACCCGAATAAGTCTTACTATCTAACGGGTCATAGTATTTATATACTAGGTCTTCCGTAAATTCTATACCGCCCTGGCGTTCGCGATCGTTAAGTAATTTTTCTTTTATTTCTACCGTCGTGGCGGGGTCGTTAGTATTTACTTCCACCGTAATTTTTTGATAAGACCACTTACCTACTATACTGTCATTTCCTTTTATGTCGTCATCACTACTACAGGCGAAAAACACCAACGACACTAATAATAAATAAAATATTTTACTCATAAACCTTTTAATTAAATTATCGTTTATAAGGATAGGCGCGCTTTTTGCGGCCTTTCCTACATTGTTAATAACAAATTTCGTTCGATCAAAGGGCGCTATCCTAATGCCGCCCTTGGTACAGCACCCTTTGCACCCGCCGCAACCCCTTTTTCAGTTAACTCTAAAATTCGTTCTACTAATTTCTGATTGGTGTCTACCAGCTTCGCGTTAGTATCTGCCAGAGTTTTATTAGAGTTTGCTATTTCTTCTACAGCGTTAGCTATCCTTTCGCCCGATTTTACGAACATGTCGTAAATAATGGCGGGTGTTATTCCCCCTATAACCGTTTCAGTCGTATTCGCCTTAAGCATTTCGCCTTCTCCCGTTAATAACCAATTTGGTTTTAGTCCGAACGTTTCGGCCCATTTGTTAGCTAGCTTCTTACCGAAAGGTTTACCGTTCAGTAATGCTGATACAGCCGCCTGGCTTACGCCTAGTTTGTCGGCTACGTATTGCTGGGTATAACCCAGCTTATCGAAATATTCTTTTAACTTTTTTCCTATTTCAACAGACTGATTTACAGGCTCTAATTTTTTCATTACGCATTTATAACTAAAATAGTTTTAAAATCATTTGTATTATAACCAAAACGGTTATATATTTGCATTTGTAATTAACAAGTAATGGACAAAGATAATGGAAATAATCGAAAAATCATTTGTAGAGTGGTGGAAAGGATTGAGTTCTACGGAAAAAGACGAAGTAGCTATAGCGCTTTCCCGCGAATGTAATACCGCTTTGGCGACCGTTACCGCCTGGGGGCTGGGGTATCGCACCCCTAAAACCAGATCGCGGGAACTAATAGCTAACTATTTGAAGTCAGCCAAGAGTATAGAAACCGAATGTAGTACTCTTTTTCCTAATTAACGCTATGGATGTCTTCACACTTAAACAGCAAATAACCGAAGCGGCCGAATTATCGGCCCTGGCTATTGCTAAACAAATGTTTCCAGCATTTGACGACGTGAAGTACGACGAAGCCGTAAAGATCGCGGGTAGTGAGCGCTGGTTAAAGTACCATATTAAAAAAGGCAATATACTGCCTATACGTCGCGGCCCCGCGAAAAATTCCCCGATCTATTACAGCCGCTTAGATATTGCCGCTACGAAGAAAGCCGAAGCGGAAATAGCAACTTTAAATAAGAAATGATATGGATAAAATAATGAAGTACATAGCGGTCTTATTGGCTATAGTTTGCCTATGGGGAGTATTATTTGAAAATGCGTACTGGCATATCGGCACTATGTGTATGTGTTGGACAATGGTTTTGCTGATTGATAAAGAGTAATTCACCTTATGTATAACAATTTAATTTCAAAAACAATGGACGTAAACGTAAAAGTAACTGTCGATCTGGGCGAAAAAACAGTAGCCCTGTTAACTGGTGGTATGGTGGGAAACAACCTGACCCCGAAGGTAGAACCGAAACCCGCAGCGCCGAAAGAAGAAGTAGCGGAAAAACCCGCGGAAGAAAAGAAGACGCGTACGCGTAGTAGTAAACCCGCGGAAGAAAAGAAGACGCGTACGCGTAGTAGTAAACCCGTCGAAGACAAAGCGACTGAAACGAAGAAGGACGCCCCCGCCTTCGCTGATCTGGACGACGACGCTAAGTTAGAAGCCATTAAGGCCGAAGTAACTAAGCAGACCAAAAACAAGAAAGGCGCGGACGTCAAATGGATGTTAGCCCAGTTCAACGCGGCCAGCGTATCTAAAGCCGAACCGCTGGAACCCGAAGACTACGACGCCTTCTACGACGCGATCACACGTTACGGCAAAGGCGAAGCCCTTACCGATATTTTCCCTAGCGACGATAACGATTTAGGCTAATGGCAGGGACACACGCAATATTAAGCCCGTCGGCGGCGTACAGGTGGCTAGTCTGTACTCCTTCGGCGCGTTTCGAAGAACAAATACCAGAAGACGAAAGCGTATACGCGGCCGAAGGCACGTTAGCGCACGAACTGGCGGCCCTTCTTCTAAGCGCCCGCGCGGGCTTATTTAAAGGCCCACAGAAGACGTTTAACGCTATGCTGGGTAAGATCACGGCCAGCGAACTATACAGCCCTGAAATGCTGGAACATTGCGAAGCCTACGTAGGCTTCGTACTGGAAAAAGGCGGCGACGTGCTTATAGAACATTCCTACGATCTTACTAAGTACATACCGTTAGGCTATGGAACGGCCGACGCTACAAGCCTTACCCCGAAGGTTATACACGTAACTGACTTTAAGTACGGCGCTGGCGTACGCGTGGCCGCTACGGCTAATAAGCAAATGATGTGCTACGGTCTGGGCGCTTACGAAGCGGCCGTAAAGAAGGGACTAAAACCCGAAACCGTAAGCCTGTCTATATTCCAGCCCAGGGCGGGCGGCCCTTCTTCCTGGGATATTAGCGTAACCGATCTACTGAAATGGGCCGAAGAAGAAGTAAGCCCAAAGGCCAAACTAGCTATAGCGGGTATGGGCGACTTTATCCCTGGTAAACATTGCCAGTTCTGTAAGGCCCGTACTTCCTGTAAAGCGTACTACGATCGCTTCGCCGATGTAAAGACAATCAAAGATAAAAGGGTTATGACCGACGCCGACTTAGTAACCGTACTAACGTACGGCCCGCTGGTCGCTTCCTGGGTTAAGAAGGTGGAAGAAGACGCCGTTAAACGTCTAGAAGGTAACAAGCCGCTGGAAGGCTTTAAGCTGGTGGCTGGACGCGGTAAGCGGTCTTTTAAGAGTGAAGACGATGTAGTAGATATTCTGTTAGGCGAAGGCTTCGAAAACGACATTTTCGACAGTTCGATAAAACCCCTTACGGCTATAGAAAAAATGGTAGGCCCGAAGCGGTTTAAAGAACTTTTCGCCGACCAGGTAATAAACGTACCAGGTAAGCCACAAATAGCACCCATAGACGACGATAGGCCAGCTATAGGCGCTTCCGCGGCTGACGAGTACGACGACTTAATATAAATCAAAAATATATGAGCCAGAAGGAACGAAAACAAAAGCGGATTAAAAAGATTATGGACGACGCCGCTAAGGCGCTGGAAGCCGAAGGGGTTAAATACTTTATCGGGGTTACCGATAGAGAGCCAAAGAAACCCACGGAAGGACAGGTATATATACAGTCCGATGTACAGGGCGAGGACTTTTGCTACATACTAGACTTCGCCTTACCTACTAGACAGGATTTAATAAATATGGGTATATGGCTAGGCCAGATAATTAAATCTAGGGAAAAGAAAAAATGAAACTTACAGACTTAGAACCGTTACAGCCCTTCGAACTGGACGGCCAAAAGTACGAATGTATCGAAGTTTACCCAGGCGGTCGTATTGCCGCCTGTTACGAACTAGACGAAGACGGTAAGTACATACCGACGGGAGAGCCAGACAACCCGTATAAAATACGCCTGGTATCCGACATTCGCTTTAATCGTCAGCATGAAACCGACGAAGACCGCGAACTAGAAAATTTACTATAGATATGAAAACAGCGACGTACCATTACAGACTAAGCGACTACCAGGGCGGGTATACTTCGCACACGGTAAAAGTCGAAATAATAGGCGAAAGCGATAAAAGCTATCAGGTTAAGTACCTAGAGCCTGGAAGTTTCGGCCAGTACGTAGGTACTGTAAAATGGGTACGTAAGCGTAACGTATCCAACATAGTAGAAACAGACGTAGCGGCAAACGTACGGACGGCGCCGCGTCTGGAAGAAGTTAGGTTACCGTACAAAGATTAAAAATTTAGCGATATGGCAAAGAAAAAAGAACAAACAAAAGAAAGAAACCCGCTTAAAGTGGTTTTGAGTACGCACCGCGTAAGTTACGTACATATTAAGGAACCGTCCAGCTTCGAAGACGACGGCGATAAGAAGTACGATACTACGTTTCTGATCGACAAAGACAGCCCCGACGTAGATAAGATCAAAGGCGCGATTAAGGCCGCATACGCCGCAAATAAAGAAAGTATGTTTAAGGGGCTACCCGTAACCAGTCCGAAGCTATGGAACCCGCTAAGGGACGGCGACGAATGGTTAGAAGAACACCCCGAAGCGACTGAATACGAAGGCTGTTACTTCTTAAAGGCCGCTTCGAAAAGCCAGCCTAAAGTATTCGATACCGACAAACAGGAAATTATAGACCTGGACGAAGTTTATAGCGGATGTTATTGCCGTGGGGTTATCGTGTGCTATCCTTTTAATAACAAGTCTAAGGGCTTCGGTTTCTACCTCAACAGCCTTATGAAAATGGACGACGGCGAACGGCTGGGCGGTTTCGAAGCTGACCCAGACGATTACGACGAAGAAGACGACTTATTATAAACCGACTGGGCGGCCACGCGTCGCCCTTTATTTTCTCCTGTATGCTCAAAAAAAAAACAGATAGTAGAAATACTTAGAAAGGATAGAAGCTACAAAGGCGTGGTTAATACTTACGCTGATCGGTATTATTCTATACTTCATTTACTTAATAGCGTGCATATTATACGGGCTGAAATAACCGACGGCACTAGCTGGTTAGGGAAAGAAATACAGTTATTACAGATTTTCTACGAAGAAAATAAAGGCCGCGTTTCCTTCCCTATTTCGGATATGAACCCTTCGATAGTTAACGAAATAATAGACACCGTAATACCTTATTTGTCTTGAAACATTTACACATAGATATAGAAACGCGTTGTAAGCTAGACGTAGGGGACGTAGGGGTATACCGTTACGCCGAAGACCCTACGTTTAGTATTATACTTTTTGCCTACAGCTGGGACGACGGCCCGACTATCGCGCTGGATACTTCGGCCGATACATTCCCTGGCGAAAGTATACCCGCCGATGTCTGGTTAGCCCTGACCGACCCGAACGTATTAAAAATCGCCCATAACGCGAACTTCGAATATGTTTGCATAGGTACGTACTTCGGGCTTTGCCTCGAACTACGCCAATGGTTTTGCACAATGATAGCCGCCGCGTATCTGGGCCTACCGTTAGGGCTGGATAAGATCGGCCAGGTATTAGGGCTTAGCCAGCAAAAAGACGCCCGCGGTAAAGCCCTAATAACGTACTTCTGTAAACCGTGTAAACCTACTAAAAAGAACGGCGGCCGTACCCAGAACCTACCAGAACACGACCCCGAAAAGTGGGCCGAATTTAAAGAATATAACGCCCAGGACGTAAGAACGGAAAAAGAAATATACGCCTATATTTCCCGCTTCCCTGGCCTTCCAGATCACGAACGCGAATACTGGATACTAGACCAAATAATTAACGCTACGGGTATTTCCGTAGATCACGAATTTATAAAAGCGGCTATCGAATTAAACGCCCAGTTTACTAAACGCGTACACGACGAAATAGTAGATATAACGGGCGTATGTAATCCGAATAGCCTACCCCAGCTTAAACGCTGGTTATTCCAGGAATTAGGGCACCAGGTACACAGCCTGGGTAAAGACTATTTAGCTGACGCCCTGGACGGCGAACTATTACCCGACCACGTAGAACGTGTCTTACGCCTTCGCCAGTTTGCGTCTAAGACGTCGATAAGTAAATACGATACCTTCTTAGCTTACGCCTGTAGCGACGGCCGTATACGCGGTCTTTTGCAGTTCTACGGCGCTAACCGTACGGGCCGTTTTTCGGGTCGTGGCCCCCAGATACAGAACCTAAAAAGAACACTTAAAAAAGATATAGACGTAGCGCGCGAAGCCGTACGGTATGGCTTCGCCGATCTACTGTACGAAGACGTCCCAGATATTATTAGCCGCCTTACCCGTACGGCCCTGGTGGCCGCCGAAGGTAACAGCCTGGTAGTATCTGACTTTTCCGCTATCGAAGCGCGCGTACTGGCGTGGGAAGCTGGCGAAGACTGGGTATTAGACGTATTCCATACACACGGCAAAATTTACGAAGCTACGGCCGCGAATATGTTTAACGTTCCGCTGGATATGATAACCCACGGTAGCGACCTACGGGCCAAAGGAAAAGTAGCGACCCTGGCGCTGGGATACCAGGGCGCGGCGGGTGCGCTTATAGCTATGGGCGCCTTACGCGAAGGGCTGGACGAAGCCGAATTACCCGCGATTGTTAGAGCCTGGCGATCAGCTAACCCGAACATAGTTAAACTATGGCGGGAAGTCGAAAACGCCGCTAAGCACGTAATAAAGAATAAGACCAGCTACGTACTTCGTAAAAGGTACTGTAGCCTTAAATTCCTATACGATCGCGGATACCTGTTTATCGAACTACCCAGCGGTCGACGCCTGGCCTATTATGGTGCCAGTCTGGATAAAGGGAAGTTGTCATATTGGGGCGTAGATCAGACAAAAAAGATATGGGTCAAGACTGATACATACGGCGGGTCGCTGGTAGAAAACATAACCCAGGCCATTGCAAGGGACTGTCTTTGTGATGCAATGTACAGGATATATTACGATGAGGGGCTACCTATCCTCATGCACATACATGACGAGGTAGTAAGTGAGGCCCCGGATAATGAAGCGCCCGACGCCCTTAAAGCAATGTATGATATTATGGCCGTCGGCCCTTCCTGGGCTGGTGGGTTGCCGCTTAAAGGTGATGGGTATATAAGTAAATATTATAAAAAGGATTAGAGTAAAACAAGATAGAAATGAATAATGAATTTATTGATGGTGTTTGGTTTGCCGTTCAACATATTGTAGTAGTCAGAGATATGCCAGCAATCGCAGCAGGAATAATTAAGGAAGCAAATCTTTCAATTGATGACTGTAAAGCTGCACAAAAAAGGAGTGGTTCTTTCAGCGAGCAGATGAGAAAGTTTATTAAAACTGAATTAAAGTAAAACTAAATAAAAATGAAGAAGACATTTAAAGCATGGGCTAAGCAAGATAAAGATTTGGATAAATTTTTATCTCCGGGTGACTATATTGACGAAAGGTTATGTAACTATATAGCGGAAATCATTTGTCCTACATATTGTTCAAGGGACTTCGTTCAAGGATGTGATGCAATTAAAAGTGAAAATGATGTATTGTTTTACATGACTGTGTACAAGACTGACGATAACCGATACTTATACCTCGGTATTCTGCCAGAGTTTAAACAGTAATTCAAATCAACGAAAATATGAATAATATATGGGAAGCCGCAAAAAAGGCTTATAAGGCAGCTTGGTGGAAAACAAGAGCCAATAAAGAAGGACAACTGGAATATATGTTTGTTGACGGTGTTAGATATGCACAATATTGGTTTCCTGTGAGCGAAGAACTGCCTGATACATCAGATTGTGGAGTAAGCGATAATGTCTTACTGAAATTGTCTGTCTACAATAAAAAGCATAAGAATACCTATGAATGCTGTATAGAGGCTTATTATGATAGTGACATTGAACATTGGCATCCCATGCTTGTCATAGATGACAAAAACTTGGTTTTAACTCCTATAGCATGGCGTCCAATAGACAGAAAAATAACGTTTTAATTCAATAATAATTAGAAAGGAGGTAAACTTTGAAGGATTGTGAAAATTGTATCTGTTGTACTGCGACAGGTAATTGTACCAAAGACCTACATGATGAGATTATTAACAGGAAGAAAGTACAAGTAGGCCTAAAACGCTGTCCCGTTTTTGACAGGAAAGCCAAAATATGCCACCATTATTGGAGTAGTAGTTATTACCAGCGGGATACGTATGAGAAAGTAAATCAGCAATGAAGAAATTACCGAAGTTCTATTATAGTCGATACATGGGCGGGTACAATGTTTACCAACGCGAAGAGCCTGTTAACAATGTAACGACCGCAAAGAAGATTGATCGAAAACAGAGTGAGGAAGAAGCAAAGAAGTTAGTGTATAAATTAAATGGATGGAAATATGAAAAATAAATATATGATCTTAACAGTAACCCTTTTCGTGGTTTTCCTAGTACTGAAGCTTACGGGCGTTGTCGCCTGGTCGTGGTGGTGGGTGCTTTCCCCTATACTGATACCTACCGCACTTGCGTTTCTGGTGGTGGCTGGGTTCTTTGTTTTTGTTGGGTACTATGCTAATAAGCTATGATAAGTTTAAAGTATAACATAACGCTAGATATCGCCACCGCCAACACCCGAAGGGCGGCGAAGTGGCAGAACAAGCGTGCGACCTGGCAGGACATAGTTAATACGCTATCACAGACCGAACGGACGCCCGAAACCATTAAACAGTATTTCAGCTATACCAAAGACCGCCAGGACGAAATAAAGGACGTAGGCGGCTTCGTAGGCGGGTACCTTCGGGAAGGGCGGCGTAAGAAAGGATACGTAGACTACCGCCAGATCGTTAGCCTGGACGTCGATTACGGCGACCTGGACTTATGGATAAACTACGGGCTACTGGAATACGCGGGCTGTATGTATACGACCCATAAACACCGACCAGAAGACCCGCGGTTCAGAATAGTGTTCCCGCTTAATCGGAAAGTTAGCCCGGATGAATACGAAGCGATCGCGCGCGTAGTGGCTGGCTGGCTGGGTATAGACGACTTCGACGATACGACCTACCAGCCCACACGGTTAATGTATTACCCGTCCACCAGTAAAGACGGCGAATTTATATTTAACTATTCGGACGGGCCGATAATGGATGCCGACGAAGTGTTAGCCGAACTACCAGACTGGCGCGACCCTACGACATGGCCCGTGTCTTCGCGCGTGAAAGATAATGTTAGGGTTAGCACCGCTAATAAGGTGGAAGACCCCGAAGACAAAGGCGGTATAGTGGGCGCGTTCTGTAGGGCCTACAGTATGTACGAAGCTATCGCCGAATTTTTGGACGACGTTTATACGCCTTGCGAAGAACTGGGCGAAGACCGCTACAGCCTTATAGGGGCCTCAACGTCGGGCGGCTTAGTCATATACGATAATAAGTTAGCTTTTTCGCACCACGCCACTGACGTAACCAGCGGCAAACTTTGTAACGCCTTCGATCTGGTTAGGCTTCATAAGTTCGCCGATCTGGACGATAAGGTAAAAGGCGACACGGAAGTAACGAAGTTACCCAGCTATAAGGCTATGGCCGACTTCGCGGGAAAACTGGGGCCAGTTAAAAAAGAGATGTTACGGGCTAGACGGGAACGTACCACCGCAGACGAATACGACGAACTGGAAGACCAGGCGCGTGAAAAGGCCAGTAACGACGACTGGGTAGAAAGCCTTACTATGGTAGGAAAAACAAATACCGTAGAAAGTACAATAGATAATGCGGTTATCATACTTAATAACGACGAAAATTTAAAAGGACGGTTGAGGCTTAATATACATTCGATGAAAGACGAAGTAGCTAAGCCCTTTATGTGGGACAGGGACGTAGTAAGATACCCCCGTCAATTAGATGATAACGACCTTAACCAAATACGTAGATACTTAGAAAAATGTTACGGAATTAAAGGGAAGGATACCGTAAAACCCGCTATCTACATAGCTTCGCAAGAACAGAGCTACCACCCGATTAAAATATATTTAGATTCTTTACCCGAATGGGATAAAGTAGAAAGACTGGATGAACTACTTATACGCTTGTTTGGTGCGGCTGACACCCCATATACGCGGGCGGTAACGCGTAAGCCCTTTTGCGCTGCGGTTAAACGCATATACCAGCCAGGGGCGAAGTTTGATTATGTATTAGTATTAATAGGTGAACAGGGCGCGGGTAAAAGTACCTTTCTTTCAAAAATGGGCGGCCAATGGTTTACGGATAATGTACGGATAACCGACGATAAACGCGATAATCTGGAGATAATGCGCGGGCGTTGGATACTTGAAATAGCGGAAATGCGAGGTTTCAATAAAACAGAAGCGGAGTTCTCCAAAGGCTTTATAAGTAGAACCGAAGACATATACCGCCGCGCTTACAAAGAACTGGACGTAGTACACCCACGGCAAAGTATTTTTATAGGTACGCACAATAAAAACGACTTCCTACACGACGAAACAGGTAACCGCCGATACTGGCCCGTACAATGTACAAGAGGTAAGGAAGCCGCCGCCGATGTTTGGGAATACCTTACACCCGCGACAGTAGCCCAAATATGGGCAGAAGCCAAAGAACGGGTAGCACAAGGCGAAACGCTATATCTGGATAGGGAATTAGAAAAAGTGGCAAATGAAATACAGGGCAATCACTTAGAAGCCGACGCCTGGGAAGAAGACGTATTACGGTACGTAGAAGGGAAAACGGAAGTTACTACTAAGGAAGTTTGGGAACTGGCAGTACAAGGCGATAGGCCCATATCTAAAGTCGATCAAAACCGCATATCGAAAATATTACGGGTGTCAGGGTGGAAATATACGGATGTGCGAAAAGATGGAATGAGATTTAAGGCGTGGATAAGATAAGCGACATAAGCGACACATAAGCGACACATAACTCACTAATAAACAACTTGTTTTCCGTGCTTGTCGCTTGTCGCTTATCTTTTTTTATAAACTGAAAAAGGGTAAATAAATAGATAATATTAACAATTTAAACAATTTATATATGGTTTTGACCTATAATAGAAAAGACGAGCGACAAGAGCGACAAGAGCGACATTACTCTTTATCGGCGATTTTATCTAACGTTTCTTTTATCTCCGATAATTCATATAGGATTGTTCCGCGCGTTTGTCGCCACTCTTTTTCTGGTTTCATTCCTAGTTGTATCGCTATCGCCTCTAATGCTGGCGGCGTCCCGTCGGTTTCAAAAACAGTTAAACCCGCTTTTAAAATATCGTTCCGTTGCATCTGTACGGCGATTGATAATAGTTCATAATCCGATAGTTTCGGGTAATCTAATTTCAAGTCGTTGTAATACTTGTAAATACTTTTAAAGTTTTCCATATCAACAAAATTATTATTTTTTGCAAAGATACCTATTTAATGGAAAAGAAGGTAGAAAAATATTTAGTAGTTCGGGTCGAAAGTTTAGGCGGCCTTTGCGTGAAGTTCCCGCCCCTGTTTTTTGCGGGTTTCCCCGATCGTATCGTACTGTTACCTGGTGCCCGTATCGTTTTCGTCGAACTGAAAGACGAGGGCAAGAAGCCGACACCTTTACAGGTAAGAGTACATAAGAGATTAAAGGCGCTGGGCTTCCGCGTGGAAGTCCTAGACAGTAAGGAAAGTATAGACGAATTTATATTAACGTTATGATACCCAAAACACTATACAACAAGCGTAAGGGCGAGTATTACGAAACAGACCCACACCAGATCGAAGCGTACGAACACCTGGTAGGTAATCCGCGCGCGGCCCTGTTTCTGGGTATGAGCCTAAGTAAAACGGTCGTTTCTCTTTCGTATCTGTACGACATGACATACGAAGAAGCGGCCATACTTAAAACGCTGGTTATAGCCCCCGACAAAGTAGCCCGTATTACATGGCCCGACGAGTTAGAGACGTGGGGACACTTGGAAGGGGTTAATTATAGCGTCGTGGCCGGAACGGCAAAACAACGGAAGAAGGCGTTAGAGGCCGAAGCCGAAATATACATTGTGGGCGTGGATAACCTTACCTGGCTTATAGGTCAGTATATTACGAAGAAAAGCGGCAAGTACGTAGGTAAACTACCCTATGACTGTATTGTTCTGGACGAGTTAAGCCTTTTCAAGTCCAGGGATAGCCAGCGTTTCAAAGCGTTGAGACGTGCGATCAAGACAGTAGACTACCGCATAGGAATGACCGGGACGCCCAGCCCTAACGGCTACGTTGACCTTTGGGCTGAGATCGTGTTACTGGACGATGGCGATCGTCTAGGCGATACCTTCGGTAAATTCGTAGACAAATATTTCACTACCCGCGGCAATGGAATGATAGTCTACGAATACATTCCCCGCCCAGGCGCCCCGAAAGTCATAGCGCATAAGCTACGCGATATCGCGTTAACAATGCAAACGCGCGATTACCTGGTACTACCCGAACTACATACCGACGATATCGAATTGGACTTAGACCCGTTCGACCGTGAAATATACGATACTTTGGAAGAAGAATACGTATTAGACTTTCTGGACGGTAACGAAGTTACAGTAAAGACCGCCGCCGATCTGACGAATAAGCTACTACAGATAAGTAGCGGAGCTATCTATGAAGAACAAAAGTACGACGATAAGGGTAAAAAGTTACCGCGGGTATGGCACGAAGTAAATACCGTAAAGATCGACGCCCTACGCGATCTACTGGAAACCTACCCGAAGGAAAGTTTTATAGTAGTATATCAGTTTAAGCACGAAGTAGACCGAATACGCGCCGCCTTCCCGTTTGCTAGGGAACTACGAAAAGGGAAAAAAACCGTAGAAGACTTTAGGGACTGGAACGCTGGCCGTATTCGGCTTTTACTCATACACCCCGCGGGGGCGGGCCACGGCCTTAACCTACAGTTTGGGGGCCGTCGTATGGTATGGTTTACTACTACCTGGAATCTGGAACATTACCAGCAAACAGTAGCGCGGTTATTACGCCGCGGCCAGTCAAAAGAAATTTATATACATAGACTGATTATAAAGGGTACGCGCGATTTACGCGTACGCCGCCGCCTGGCTTCTAAGGATAGTAACCAGACGTTTTTACTAAATGAAATTAAAGATTTAAGAAACAAATATTTATGAACAAAGGAAAGAAGTATATAAAGTTACGCGGCGACGAAGTACCGACGCCAGCTAACGAAAAGCGCGCCCGCGAATTTATGGACTGGTACGCCGCGAATATGGATAAACTAAAGTATTACGCCCAGGGCGCGGGTTATCCGATCGACGGCGATCTATTTAGTGACACGATGTTAAGAGTATACGACGCTATCGCGCTTAAAGGCGTACAGGTAAACGATTATACGGGATATTTTCTACAGTCGTATCGCGGCGTATTCATTAATAACGAAAAGAAAAAAGCCAGCGGCCCGTATTTAACTGTCCCCCTTTTGCTGGAAAAACCCGCCGAACTGGATACGCCCGCGCCCGACTTCGACAGCCGCGAATACGAAGAAGCGGTAGAAACGATTAACGCCGAAGTTCTGGAATACGTACGCGGCACCTACGACGAAGTAAGTATATCACTTTTCGAAATGTACGTAGGACTGGCGCCCGACATATCCTATAAAAAGTTATCGACGATGTTAGGCATACCCTTCGTTAAGGTGTGGTCGTCTATCGGAAACGTAAAAAAAAGCGTAGTTCGTGAGTTCGGAAATAGAAAAGACTTTTTGCTATCAGTAGTCGATTTTTGAAATAATTGTCTTTAGTATATGGAAACATTAATTTTTCTAGTCGGCGTTACCGCGATAGTCGTGCTTAACGCGTTGCTGGCCTTTACGTTAGGCTGGCTATTTACCGAAGTCCTACGGCTTCCGCTGAACTTTAAACCCTTTACGTGTAGACCGTGCCTTACGTTCTGGTTTACCGTCGTACTGGGTATCGTCCTGGCGTTAATCCTTACGCCTTATTTCCCTGGCGTCGAAACGTTGGTAACCGTAGATAGCGAAGGCGTGGAACTGGGCCGCGAAATACATTACGGGCCTGTACGTATCGTCGTAACCTTCGGCCTTATCGGTGTGGGTATTCTGGTAGGTTTTATACACTTTTTATACATAAAATTAAAATTCCGAATTTATGACTAAAGCAAAAACAAAAGGGTCAGACTACAGTAAGGTAACGCCCGCCCTGGTTAAACAGGTTAAAGACGTGATCGCCGACGGCGATAAGCACCGCTATAGCGTATCGGCGGTTTATGGCGCGTATAACGCAGCCTTCGAAAAAAGGGACACGCCCCAGACGTGTAGTAGCTGTTTGCGTAACCGCGTACGCGAACTACGTAAATGGCTGGAAGGATACGAAAAGTACGCGAAGGAAAGCGCCCCGAAGAAGGAAGAAAAAGCGCCGAAGGGAGGGAAAGGCAAGGCCGACGATAATAAAGGCCAGGAAGACCCGAATAAGGGGAAAAACGGCGACGCTGGTAACGGCGATAATCCCGAACCGCAATACGACGACCCCGCCGCGCCTGGCTTCGTGGCCCCCGCAGAAGGCGTAACCCGTACCCCTATGGCCGAAGGGCTACCGTTCGACTTTACGCCCAGTCAGGAAGACCCGAATAAGGGAACCGTAACCCTGGCCGACGGTACGGCCGTAAAACCTGGCACCTACAAAACCGCGCGCGGGCTGGATATTGCCGTACAGGTCGGCGGTAGGGCCACAATTAAAGAAGGGCCGAAAGAAGGCGAAGTAATTAACACGGGCGACGCTGGTAACGGCGATAACCCAGACGATCTACTGTAACTAATTTATGACACGCTTAACAGGTAATCAATTCTGGAAGCTACGCACTAAGCACGGCCGCGATAAGCTATTTAGCGACGCGGCCACGCTGTTAGAAGAAGCGTACTTATACTTCGACTGGTGCGACCGCCACCCGATCTATACGGTCGAGTTGGTGAAGTACAAGGGTAATTACGAAGAAGCGGACGTACCCCATGAAAGGCCTTATACGATGGCCGATTTAACCTGTTACCTGGGCGTGTCAGGTAGTTATTTTAGATCGGCAAAGAGTAACCTTCGGGAAAAGATCGAGAAGGGGAAAGCCGTAACGACTGAGGTGGAATTATTAGACGCTATGGAAATGATCGAGCAGGTTATACAGTCGCAACAAATATCGGGGGCTATGGTAGGGCTGTTTAATCCTGCCATAGTTGCCCGTTTAAACGGACTGGCCGACAAACGCGATATTACAACTAACGGTGCGCCCGTCGTGCATGTGAGCGTAAGAGATCAGAAAACCGAAGATGATCTAAGCGAGTTAGATGATTTGTTATAATGGAAACAACTAATGTATTTAGCAGGAACTTACGCGCTTTAAAAGTGCCGGGCGTCCGTAATCTCGTAAACAAAGGCGGTACCCGTTCTTCTAAAACGTGGTCTATCCTGCAAATACTGTATATCATAGCTACCAAGTCGAAACGACCGCGTACTATATCGGTCGTGTCTGAAACTATGCCGCATCTTAAACGGGGGTGTATCCGCGATTTTAAGGATATGCTAAAAGCGGATGATCTATGGAATGAGGATAATTGGAATGCTACGGACTTTATATATCGGGTAGGCAATAGCATCATAGAGTTTTTTAGTGCGGATACGCCCGGTAAAGTGACAGGTCCGGCACGTGATATACTGTTTATAAATGAGTGCATAAATATCCCTTATCCAGTGTATCGCGAACTTACCGGCCGTACACGCGAGTGGGTTTGGTTGGATTATAACCCCCTATACGAGTTCTGGGTAGATAGTAAAGTTTTGACACGGGAAGATACTATACTGATACATAGTACTTACAAGGATAACGATATGTTGGCCCCCGCTCAAATATTCGAGATAGAGTACCAGGGTAGTATAGACGAAAACTATTACCGTGTAATGATCTTGGGCGAGACGGG
This sequence comes from Bacteroides stercorirosoris, assembly GCF_900142015.1. Lineage (GTDB taxonomy): Bacteria > Bacteroidota > Bacteroidia > Bacteroidales > Bacteroidaceae > Bacteroides > Bacteroides stercorirosoris. Next base: position 21,882 of record NZ_FQZN01000044.1, on the reverse strand, counting down.
TGTTTACGAAGGAACCATTATACAGAACTGGGATATAGTCGCGGACCTTCCGCCCCGTAATACCTGGAAGAAACATTGGATAGGTGTAGATTTCGGTTGGTCGGCTCCTACTGCAATAATGCACGTTATACAGGGAGAAGGCGGCGAAATCTGGATAGATGAACTAGCTTACGGGCCTAACATGGATAACCCAGATATAGCAGCGGTAATACACGCGGCGGGCTTCGCTGACATAGAAAGTATATGTGATAAGGCAGAGCCTAAGAGTATCAAGGAACTTAAGGTGATGGGGGTAAATGCGGTGCCATCCGATAACAAAGACATAGATTTGGGCATACGCGTTATGAACCGATACAAGAAGCATTATACCGCTAGGTCGCTTAACAGTATAGACGAGAATCGGAAATATCGGTATGAGCAAGACGCCGACGGTAACTATACCGGAAAGCCCATAGACAAGTTTAACCATGCAAAAGACGCGGAACGCTACGTATTCTTAAATCGACTTAGTAATATTTCATCTGGCTTTGACGTAACAGTAGGTACGGCGGGCCGCAAATAAAAATGATATGGAACGAATAAGCAAAAACTTTACTTACGAAGAATTTGAACGGAGTGCAACGGCTACAGCGAATAATATAAATAATCGTATGCCTGCATCTGTTAAGCCCGCAGTACGGGCGTTAGCTGTGAACCTTTTACAGCCACTTTGTGACGCGGAAGGGTGGAACGATTTAATCAGCAGCGGTTATCGGTGTGATGCACTTAATAAATTGGTCGGTGGCGTCGATACGTCGCAACACCGGAAAGGAGAGGCGGCCGATAATAAATTCTATGAGACGGTTAACGGTAAAAAGGTCATGGTACAGCCTATCCGAGTCGCGCGAGCTGTGATAGACTTGGGGCTGGTGTTCGATCAAATGATACTATACCCTACGTTTGTACATCTCTCCTATAGCGGGACTAACCGTATGCAAGTTTTGTACAATAAACGCTATAAAGGGCCACGATTATGAAAAAACTATTTTTAGCCCTTCTAATGATGTTTATTCTGTTGGGGTGTAAAACGGTCTACATCCCTGTAGAAAAGAAAGTGACGGTCAAAGAAACGGTACGAGATACGATTGTAGACGTACAGATAGAACGGGAATACGTGAAACAAGCTATACCCGATACCACTAGTACGGTAGAAACGAAGTATGCTAAGTCTACGGCTATCTGGCACGGTGATAGTGAAACCCTGGAGCATATCATAGAGAACAAACCGGATAGCATATCTATACGCGTTCAGTTCGTGGACAGAGAAGTAGAGGTAGAAAAGCCCGCGCCTTATCCTGTAGAAGTGGAAGTACCCGTAGATCGGCCTATACGTATGCCGTTAAGGTGGTACGAACATATTTTACAGTATTTAGGTATGGCCGCCCTGGGCGGCGGCGTGTTGTGGGTCGTTGCCCGTTTTAAAAGTAGGTAGTTAAAAAGCATAAATAGTATATAAATATATACCGTTTTATTTGGATGGTATATAAATATATACTACCTTTGTAGGGTAAACAAAGCGATATTTGACATGAAGTACAACGAGTTTCACAGACTGATAAAACGGCGAGGCTGGGAATCAGTCAGACAAACGGGAAGCCACGTTATTTACGAGAAAGACGGAATACGTTATCCCGTTCCTAATCACGGTTCAAAGGAAATACCCGAACCGCTTAGGTTGAAAATTGCAAAGGAAATGGGGCTTTAAGCCCCTACCTTTCATTTCGTTTTTTCTTCGCGTCGGTATCGCTTGTTTATTTTTACTAATAATTTTATACTACTAAAATGGATGCTTTAAAAGTTATTGTTTCAGGTGGCAAAGACCATTACGGGGCTTGGGCTAAAGACGTTAAAGGTATTTACGGGGTCGGAAATACGTTAGACGAAGTAAAGGACAACGTAAAAGACGCCATAGCTTTATATTTGGAGTATAACGAAAGCGCCCCCGATGTATTAAAGGGTAACCCCGAAATAGAATTAATCTTTGATATTACGGGATTGGTTAAGTATTACAGCCAATTTATAACGCTTCCCGCTATGGAAAATTTAACGGGGGTAAATCAAAAACAACTCTGGCAGTATGCAAATGGGTACAAAAGTCCGCGGAAAGAAACAGCGGATAAAATAGAAAAAGGGCTAAAACACTTCGCCCAAAAATTAGAGTGTGAAGAAATAGCGGTATAAGTCGGGCAAATGTCGCTTTGATTACAATCCTAGATTTTTGTTCGGCGGCCTCCCGTGTTATACGGGGGGCTTTTTTATTCTTCGGGTAGTATATCATCTATCGGCTTACCCAGTTTAGCGGCTATTTCCCCTTTTAGTTGCCTTCGCATAATGCGGAAAAACGGCGCGTCGGGCCAGATTATAAGAATAGAAGCCGACATAGACCAAAATTCACACGCCGCCGCCCAGCCCGCCGCGACCTTAATACCGATAAAGCCCGTATCGTGGGCCAGCTTTTCGATCATAAAAACGATAACCAGCGAAGCACCATACGACAATATCTTAAAAGTCGTGACGCGGCCCAGTTTAGATAAAGCGAAACCGCGTTTTTTATAAATGGATACGATCGTACCGAAAAGGGCGTCTAACATTATTGCGGTTAAGACCACGTAGAAGCAATATTTTTCAGTCGCGAAGAAAGTGCCGACGCTACCAAGTACGGCCAAAAGCCAGCCGTATAAACTACTACCCACTTTTTTAAGCAGGTCTAAAATGTGGCTAAATAGAAACATCTTTTTTAATCCTGTATTTATGCTATTCAGTAACATAGTTACCGCCTTTTTGGTATGAATATACCCGCGTCGAACGGGCTAACTACTGAACCTTCGCCGCCGTCCCATTCTGGCCCGCAACCGCAACCCCGCCCAGGCTTCCAAAGGGGGTAAAGCATCTTACAACTACAAAGGTATTCTATCAGATCGCGGCCCAGTTCTTCGGCGTCGTCCTTAATCCAGCGTCTTAACTGGGCTATATCGCCTACGGTTACCGCGTCGCTGTTTTCACTGTTACGTAAGGTTATACCCTTGTTTACGATACTGGCCCAGTGAAACGGTAAGCCCTGGTAAACGGCGTAGAATGATAAGGCGGGGGCGATCTTTAATATTAAAGCCTGGTTAGCTGGCGTTAGTTCTTCGCCCGTTGCGTCTTCCTGGCTGGCCGCCTTTACCTGGTCTTTCAGTTCGTCGGTTAACGGCTTACCTAAAATACGTTCTATGTACATTTTCTGGGCGATATTGATATAAGGCACGAACTTAGTTATTATCGTGTCTTCTTTTATCGGCCCGTTTTCCTTAAACAGTTCTTCGTTTATTAATACTACTTCCATATTCTTAGGGTTTAAGCGGCGTTACGGAATAATAGGCGTTTTAATAGTCGGATTACGGCGTTATCTTTTTTCGATAGGGTCGCCGCACCTTCTTCTACTACCACGTCTTCGGTCGTTGTTTCCGTTTCGCGTATTTTAGGCAGTACGTCCAGGTCTTCTATAAACAGTTCGCCCGTACCGTTAATTTTAGTAAAGACGTTTAGTTTATCCAGTATCTTACGGCGTAGTTTTTCGATTACGGTATAGTTATAGAGTACGTACGCGTCGATAATTTCGGCCGCGTTCCCGCTTAGATTACCCGACCCAGATACGCCCGCTAGTGTAGGACTACTTAAACGGTGGGCACTTATAATTTTCTGGAATACGATACCTTCGACGTTATTATATATATCAGCGTTAGCGCTGGCGTTAAAAGGTGTGATACCTGGTTTAACGGCGTCGCTCTCACCCCAAAGTATTACGATAGACGAAGCACCCTTAGCACCCGCGAAGGCGTCTTCCATTTGCTTTTGAAAAGCGGCCTTTTTTTCTTCCGACGGGTTACTAGGCATATTAATAACCACCGACGGGGTAAAGCCGTTATCTATACTGTTATTGTAGAACTGGCCTAATGTACCGTCGGCCTTAATGTATTCGATTGCTGGATAATAACCAGGTACACAGTAGAAGTTAAGGCCAGGCGTATAGTCCCAATGGTAAAAAAGGTAGGCTACGCCCTTCTTAGCTTTGCTTACACTTCCAGGCCATACGGGAAGTTCTAACGGCTTGTTTTTCCCGCTGGTCTTCGTCCAGTCTTTCGATATACGGAAGGTTACGGGTTTACCCGTTTCGGTAATTTCGCCTATACGTACCTGGCTAAAATCCTGGTGGAAAAGCGAAACTGTTGTACTACCCTTATTAACTATTACTTGCCAGTAGAAACCGCCGAAGGTCTTATAATCCTTAGCTACTTTTTCTATAAGATCGTCCCAGCTTTCGTTAGCGTTCGGTACGCCTACGTATTTTTTGGCGTTGGGCTGACTATCGCGCACCCCTTTACCGCAAATATACGTTACCGTACTTTCTATAATAGAAGCGTTTACGGGGCTTTTGCTATTGTAGTTAATAATGTCCTGGGGGAAAAGGTTTTTAGTCCCGAAGGCCACCCAGCCCGCACGGTTTAACGATAACTTCGGATAAGCGGGGCTATCGTCGGCCGCGCTTAGATTTATTACGGCGTACGTTTGTACTTCTTTCTTTTCTTCCATTATAATACTTTTCAATAAAGACAAAAAGGCGGCGAATTGTCTTTAAGGTATGGTAGCAATAGAATATAACAAGGTTAAAATATCGGTACCCGAAAGCTGGGACGATATAACGTTAGGCTTCTACGAAACGTTTTACACGGTGAAGCCCGAAACAGCCCGCGAACGCGTGGCCCTGGTGGCCCATATCTGTAAAACCGACGCCAATCTACTTTTAGGTTGGCCCGCTGAAATATTTAACAGGATTGTAGGGTACATAGGCTTTTTGTTTGAGGATAACCCGGCACCGCCCAGCCCTGTAGTAGAAGTAGAAGGCGTTAAATACGTAGTACCGATCGAAGACGAATTAAGTTTAGGCGCCTGGGTAGACGCCGACGACGCCCAGAAGAAGGAAGAAAACGTACTATCTAACATACTGGCTATCGTTTGCCGCCCTGTAGGCGAAGAATACAACTACAAGAACAATGAAGCCCGCGCGGCCATGTTCGCCGCCCTTCCTGTGAGTAAGGTTTTAGGGGTGCTGGCTTTTTTTTTACACTACAAAACCGTGTTAGATCAACGTACAGCGGCTTATACGAAGCTGGCGGCCCTGGTCGGCCAGTTGCCCCAGAATATAAAACCTTTGCTAAGTCGTGGGGGTGGTATAAAATTATCGCTGATCTGGCCGACACTCAAATATTACGTTTTGATAATATTACTTCGCTACCAGTTACGGAAGTTTTTACCTTCCTACAGTACCGTAAAGACAAAGACCAGGCAGAAAACGCCCAGCGTAAGTTAGATCGTTTCATAGCTAAACATTCTAAAAATGCAGATAGTTAATTTTTTCTATGAGTTGGCCCGCCAGCATAAGCAAATAAAAGGATTTATCTACGGGAAAAGCTACGAAAAGGGCGCCGCAAATGAAGCGCACCCGCTTTTGTGGCTGGATGACCCTATATATGGCCAGTCAGTTAACCAGACGCTACAGTATACCGTTAATGTCGATATTTTGGGTGTCCCCGAAAACGACGAAGACGTATTAGACGTACAGACGGCCGCTTTTAACGTGGGCATGGCGATCGCCGAAAAGATAAAACACACCCGCGCCCAGACAGGCTATAGTATAGACGGTTTTAGTTTTGTGTCATTGCGGGACTATTACGATAATAACGCGGCGGGCTTCCGTTTTACGTACACAATGGTACAGGCGAATCCTGTAAACCGTTGCGGCAACGACTTCGACCCGTCTAAACAGTTCCCGAAAGTAGACGCCTTACCCGACTTTAAGGTAGAAAACCCCGACGGGTGCGCGATCTTTAGCGATAAGACGGGATTACCTAACTTTAAAATTACGATCTAATGAGTAAAGAAGGCGTACAGTTAGCTATAAATAAGATCGCCGACGACCTTTTAGCCCTGGCCGCCGCCGTCCTGGAAGACGACCGTATAGGTACTAACGAAAAAGTAGGAAAAAATACCCTTCGCGATAGTGCCTTAAACGGCGATCTGGAAGCGTCGATAAGCATGGTAACGGGCGAAGACCCCATAATAAAAGCCCTGTTTAATCATTACGTAGTTTATCTGGAATGGACTAGACCCCCGAAGTACAAAAAGAAGCCGCCTATAAGCGTCCTTAAAGACTGGGCCGCCAAAAACGGGATACCTACCGACGCGGGTACTTTGTGGGCCATATCGTACGCTATATGGCGCGACGGACACAAAGGGCGGCCTATATTCGCTACTATGGATAAGGAACTAGACGGCCTATTTTTAGATGACTGGGCCAATAAACTGTATAATGCGATAGTAGATAACTTAGATAATTTCTTTAACGACTAGATATATGGGATATATAAGCAAAGATATAGCCGTAATTACCGAACCCGATATAGTAACGCTTTCGGCCGTACCGAACTTTATACAGTTCGAAAGTAAGGCGGCGTCTAAAACATATTTAGAAGTTAACATACAGGTAAATATAACGCGTTCGCCCGCGGCTACCGTACCTTCTAAAACATTATTACGTATTACAGATTCTTCGGGTATCGTACATACATATCACGGTACGACCGTCGCCGAAGATGTTAGCGGGTCTACTTTTTACGTTGCGGCCTTAACGTCAGATACGGCCGAAAATTTACGTCAGGTCTTGTTAGCCGACAAATGGTTTAACGCTAATTTCAGCGTAGTAATACCTTTCACGTGGGATACGGGAAACCCGCGTAACGGGTCGATATTGACTATAAAAAGCAAAGGCGCGGGAACTGATTTTAATATAACGATCGAAGCGCCTAATAATACGGACGACGTAGCCTATACGTTAACCTGGATAAACCCTACTTCTGAAAATAACGACAGTATAAGCGGCGAAGCCTCAACGACCGAAATAGATTTAGACATTTACACTGACCCAGAAGTATTTTTAGGTCAGGACGATAGACCCATAACCCCGCAAAAAATAGGAACTTATGTTACTACTTTACAAAAAACATACGCGGGGGTGCCTGTGTGGTTTGAGCTAAACGCCCTTTTTGCGCAATATGGCGGGTATAATAGGCCGCCTGGTACTTCGGGCTGGTTTGATACAGGAACGTTACGTACGTACCGCTTTACGGCCAAAGTGAAGGCGATAAATTCGTTTTACTTCTACCAGTCGAACGCGCTTTACGTTTTACACGGCTACGGGCCAGCGTCTGAAAGTCTGGATTTAGATCAGTTTATTTATAATGATAGATTTTTTTCGGGTATTACGAATATCGACCCCGATCACTTATGGAATTTACCTACTACGGGCGCGCCTTATTATACGTATAGTCCAGACTACGATACCGTATGGGTACAAATATTTGAACCGTCGGGAACGATAACCGTAACAGGTGTAGTCGTATTACGTTATAACTACTTTAATGGTGTCTACCCTTCCAGCGAAAATTATTTAGGTAGTACTGGAACTACTATACCGTCTAAAGCTAAATTGGCGTTGTTGACTTTACGAAAAGCTGATAACCCAGACGGTTACGATAGCATGGAAATAACCCAAAGCGGTACGGGTATTACGTCTAACGAGAAAGTAATAAGATTACTTACCAATAAGCCACGTACACCGTATATACGCGGGCAAAAAGAATATCTAAACTTTATCTTTTCAGACCCGCAAAGGGGCGAATCTGACCCGACGGAATTTACGTTACGCGTAGCTTATCGGGCGTATACTACCAGCGACAATTACTTAGGTACGGTCTACGGCCAGGAAAAAGCCCGCGCCGATTTCGCGATAGTGAATACGTGTCAGCTGGATATAGATACCGTGTTAGATCAGTATCCTACAGCTGGTATTATTCGGGTTACTCTGGCCCGCGGTACGGCCTTAGTGTCGAACGATCAGGAATATACGATACGCCCCGAATGTTTACACACCCTTCGGCAATTTTCATTTATAAACCGATTGGGCGGCTGGGACGCCTTTAACTTTGACGCTGGGATAAAGGACGAAATAAAACCCAGCGTAGAAACGTATAATAAAACCCTTACGCCTTCTTACCAGAAAGGAGATAGCGTAGAAACGGTATATAGTACGGCGCTGGCTAATACGTTAACCATTGAAGGCGCGCCCGTTTCCGACGAAGTAGCCAACTGGTTAAAAGAATTAGCAGCGGCGCGCGTTATCCTGGACGACGAAGGTAATTACGTAATAATAGAAGACTTCACCCTGTCAAAGACAGACGCGGCCTTTAATATGCAACGGCCTACAATTAAGTACAGACTAAGCGAAAATTACACAAATGATTAATATAGAATTATATATAAACGGGGCATTATGTGATACGGGCGCCGCCTTCGGTGTTCGTCTTAATCGACAATTATTAAACCCTGGCGAATTGAATACCAAAGACGCCCAGTACAGCTATAGTATAACGCTACCGCCTACGGCTAATAATCACGCTATTTTTAATTACGCGAATATAGAGGAAACGAAAGATAAGTTTAACCGAGAATATAAAGCCGAACTAATTATAAACAGCGTTAGAGTTTTTGTCGGTAATTTTAGGTTATCGGAAGTATCCAGAACCCAGTATAAAGGTAACTTATACATACCCGCCCAGAAAAGTATAAAAGACATATTCGGGGAAATAAAGTTAAACCAGAACCCCGAATACCGAATAGTATTTAAAGACTTCGCCGAATACGTAAGCTACTATAATAGCCGGGCGCGGTCTGGCCCTCAAATGGCTATCTTTCCTTACACGCTATACGGGTTACTTCCTAAAGTACCGCTGAACTTAAACGGTAACGCCTACAGCCCCCGCGATATATGGGACGATAGCGTACGCCTGAGTATGCAGGATTTAGCACCAAGTATAAACCCGTTGTTAATGCTAAAACATATCTTTAATAGCCAAGGGTATAGCTTAGTTGGTACGGCTTTCGACGATGAGAGATTAACCCGCCTTTATATGAGTTATAAAAACGAAACGGACTATGTGCAACCCTGGAACTACGGTCAACAGGCGTATATGAGTTTACGCGGTTACTGGTCTAATGTAAGAGGTAATTATAACATATTTGAAAGAAACGGCTTTCGGGTAGATTACGACGGCCTTACTTATTACAATAGCGATCTATTAGACGCGACAAATACCACCATTAGCATAGATGATATTTTTGACCCAGGCGCAAACATCCTATATAAACAAGTAACTGACGGGAATAACCGCGTTTGGACACAGTGCCAAATACGTATACCTTCTTCTGGTTTTTATAAAGTTCGATTAAAAGCCGATCTAAGTATAGATAGTCGGGAAAACTGGCGAAGCGGTTACGACGGTATGCAGTTTGTAGGCGGGGACGCCAGCGATGATCCCGCCGCTAATAGTTTTCGTAAAAAAAGATATGAAGTAAAAATTTTACGCGATCACGTTACGGGCGACTTCGGTGTATCTAACGGTCGAATAAACCGCGTTTACTATCACGACAATTTAGGGCAAAATGACACATGGGACGAAGACAATACCCCTAAATACTTTCCGAACCCAGGATACACCGCTAGCGGGAAAGAACGCGAAGTAATGTTAGTAGACCCCGCCGAAAACCCTAATTACGTAGTGGGTCTGGCCTGGGGGCGAAGAACGGGAATTAATAACCAAAACCCGCTGATAACAAATAACGAACGTGGCGACTGGGGTACGGTATTAGCCGCTAAAACAGGTTTATCCTGGGACATTAAAGCGAACCCGACAACACCCGCCAAAATAGGTATACCGTCGTCGGGGTATATGAAATGGGGAAAGTTAGGCCAGTTCGACGATGAGGACGAAGACCCTAACAAAAATATAGATTATTCGGGCGGCGACTGGGTTAATAATATGAAACTGGACGATAACGGGAATGTTATAGAAGGAGAAGAAGGGGTAACGTCGATAATACTAAAACGGTTTAGGCTTAGCGCTAACAGCCAGTTTCAATTAACAGTACCCGCCGACGCTGGATATGTAGGTAAGATATTTCTTCACAGTACCGAATTAGACAGCGCCCCCGCCGTTGTTTATCAGTTCGACGAAAACGGTATAGCTACTTTTAATTCCTTAAATTGGTCTGACTGGAATCCGCGAAGTACTTACCTTACTTTATACCTGGCTTATGACGACGGACAGGTAGAAGGGGTAAACTTTGACGTATCCACTTCGTTAGTAATAGACCGAATTTATGACCCAGAAGATATTATAGACTGGGAACAAACGGATAAATTTAAAATAGACATAAACAACGCCCCAGAAAGCTACGCCCGCCGTGGCTGGTATAAGGGCGCCTATGTAGATAATAACTGGAAGGCTGACGGCGAAGTAAACGCGATCGTATGGTTACAGGCTGGCGAATTACTTACCGTCGTTTCTTCTTCCGACGAAGGACGATATAAACGCAATAATTCCAGCGGTAAATACGGCTGGACTAAGCACGAAATAGACTTCGAAATAGATATAGTTCCTTTTAGGATAGACGAAGACTGGTTGACGGTTAATTCGGCGGGTAACGGTACGGCCGTAATGGACTGGAACGACCCCGTAAACTTTGACGTAGATAGTATTAACCTGGTGGGCTTTCTTCCAGCCGACGTAAAAACAGACGATTTTATAGATAATTTCTGTAAAGCCTTTAATTTACGTTTGTCCCAAATAGACGCCGAAACTTTTAGCCTGGACGTAAAGCAATCTAAAACCGCCGTAAGCAATTTATTTATTAACTTGGATAATCTTGCTTCTGTACGCGACCGATCTAACCAGCCGTTAGGTTTGCCGTCGTTGTATAAACTGGGCTTTACGGTAGACGTGGAAGAAGAAGGCTACGTAGTTAGTGGCGACGACGGGGGCGGCGAGTTCGAAACAGGCGTAACCGAAGAAAAGGTAGTAGAACAAAAAAGTAACTTTTCTTATAACTGGTTTAAGCAGATCACTAAACGACAAAGTAACGGCGATATAATACTACAGCTTCCCGTTATTTCAAAGCATGAAGTTTGGACGGCCGAACTATCATACCCCGATGCTATGGCAAAACGCTATACTAACCAGGCCGCCCGTTTTTGGTATTATGACGGCCTGTTAAATGACCTGGGCGCGTCCTTTACCTTTAACAGCCGTGATCTGTCTATAGCCAAAGTATCGAACGAAATACAGGGCCTTAGTATCCTCAACTATAAAAACCAAAAGCTAACGATATTAGATAACTATTTTACGCTTTTAATTAATGGTAGTTCACACTATACAGAAGTGGAAGGGTATCTAACCCCCGATCAGTACGAAGCCCTTAACGGGTCTATTATGGCTATGTTTAACGGCGATCTGTATTACGTGGCCGAACTATCGGGCTATGACCCTTCAAACAGAAATAAAACCAAAATTAAGCTAATAAGAAAGATATAGATACTATCGCCGTTTTTTGTCTTTAGGGTATGGCAACTACAGGAAAGAAAGAATATACCCTAAAGATTAACGGTATAGATCAGAACATAAAGGACGTTACGAAACTGGAAGAAGCCGTAACGTCCTTAGACACGGCGTTAGGTAAGGTAAACACTACTTACGTTAATTTTACGCGCACTACCCGCGAACGTTCGAAAGCCTTAACCGAAGAAGAAAAGGCCGAACAAAAACTTATCAATACCATAGATAAGGTCGTACAGGCCCGTAGCGATGCTAATAAAGCCCAGATAGAAGCTAACATAGCCGCGCGCGAAGCCCAGCGCGAAGTTACCCGCGAAATACAGATACGCCAGCAAGCCGAAGGCAGTATTAAACAAATGGGCATGCAGTTAACCGACCTTCGGAACCGTTACGAAGGTCTTAGCCGCGCGGAACGCGAAGACCTGACCGTAGGCGGGGAACTTTTACAACAAATACAAGCCCTGGACGCCGAATATAAAGCGCTACGAGAAAGTACGGGCAACTTCCGCGATAGTGTCGGTAACTATGAAAAGGCCTTATCTGGACTGGGAAAAGTAAGCGAAGGGATAGACGGGGTAACTAAAAGCAGTATGGGTTTAGCCCAGGGGCTTTTAGGTGCTAACGCCCTTATGGGTATGTTTGGCGAACAAACCGAAGAAGATACCAAACGGGCGCAACAACTTCAAAAAATTATAGCCCTTCTTTCAATCGCCCAGCAAGTTAATACAAATGTTCTTAAAGAAGGTATCGTACAGAATAAGTTAGCTGTAGTAACGGATACCATACGTACCACCCAGATAAAAGCCAAAACAGCCGCCGAAGCCGCCAGTACAAAAGGGACTATAGCGGCTACGGTCGCGCAAAAAATATTTAACGCGGTCGCTTCGGCTAATCCGTACGTACTTTTAGCCCTAGCCCTGGTAGCCGTTGGCGCGGCGTTGTTCGCCTTCGCTTCAAATACTGATAACGCCGCCGAAAAGCAGAAGAAATTAAACGATCTGCAAAGTAACTATCTGGATACTTTAGAAGACGAAGCGAATAGGACTAAAAACGTATCTAACGAACGGGTAGCCGCTTTGGAACGCCAGTTAAAAATACTGGAAGCCCAGGGCGCGAAACAGGAAGAAATACGTAAGATAGAAGACCAAATAGCCGCCGAACGCCGTATTAATAACGCCCGTTTACGCGGTTTCTACGCCCAGGAGATACACGACCTGGACGAAAATAAATCTAAAGTTGACGAACTACGGGAAACCTTACGGAAACTTGAAAAGGATAAGGCCGAAGGTAAAGGCAAAGTAAAAATAGAGATCAACGGTAAAACTTCTAAAGTTAAGGTCGACGAAGCTATAGACGCCATACAGGGACAAATAGATAATTTAGGTCGTACCGTTCAGATTGCTACGGAACTTACTACCGAAAACACCGACTTACAAGCCGAAGAACTTATACGCAAAGCCAAACGAGAAAAAGAAGATAAAGACCGCGCGAAAACAGCCGCCGAAACGGCTAAGAAGCGCGCCGATACCGAACTATCCATAGTACGCGCCGCCGAAGACACCCGTATTAAACTTATACAGAACAGTAACGAGCAATCCCGTAAAGTCCTGACCTTAACTTATGATCGCCAGATAGAAGACCTACGTAAACGCTTGGCTACCGAAAAGGATTTAACCGCGAAAGCCAGGACAGCGTTAAACGAAACGATTACCAGCCTGGAAAAACAAAAGGGCTTAGACCTGGAAAAGTTAGAAAAGGAACAGGCTAACCGCGCTTTAGCGCTACAGCAAGAATTAGAAGATAGCCGTATAGCCCTTATCGTCGGCAACTACGACCGCCAGACCGCCGAAGTTAACTTACAGTACGATCGGCAAATAGAAGCCTATAAAAAGCGCCTGAACGAAGATAAGACGTTAACGGAAGAACAACAAAAGCAAATTACCGAACTGATACTAAACGCCCAAAAGGCGCGCGGTACCACTTTAGCTCGTCTTACCAGTGAACAACTTAACCAGCAAGCCGACCAGCAATTAACCGCCGTCGAAGGCGCCTTAAAGAAGGTAGAAAATAAGATAGGCGAAGTAGTTGTACGTAATAAAACAGGGCTGGAACTTATCGACGTGAAGGCTACCCGTAAAAATCTGGCAGATACTAACGCCGCTTTGGATGAATATATAAAAGGGCTTGAAAAGTATTTAACGGAATACCAGGCAGCCAGCGACGCTACCTTAGCGACTTTACAGGAAGGAACGGCCGAATATGAAGCCGAACTACAAAAGCGCGCCAGTGTCGAAGAAGATATAGCGGAAAGAATTAAAAATGCCCAGAAAGACCAGGCCGACAATACAAAAAAGTCGGCGGGGGTACAAATGGAAGCCTTACGCGACTTATTCGAAAAAATAGCCGAATACGCCGACGCCGCAGTTATGGCCCTTTCTTCTGTTTTTGATACGTGGAACATGGGCCTACAGGTACAGTTAGACGACCTTAACGAACAACTGGACGTAATAAACGAACGGTACGAAGAAGCCCAAAAACAGCGCGAAGAAGCCGTTAATAACGTAGAAAATATAGAAGCCCAGTTACAGGCGGCTACAGGTGGAACGGCCGAAGCGTTAAAGTCCCAGTTACAAGACGCCATGCACGCCCGTGAAGAAGCGGCCCGCGAAGAACAAAGGTTAGCGAAGGAAAAGGAGAAACGCGAAGCCGAAATAGCAAAGAAAGAAAAGCAAATGCGTCGTAACGACCTTACGGCAAATATCGCCCAGGCGATCGCTAATACGGCGGCGGGGGTGGCTAAGGCTTTATCGCTTATTTTCCCGCTTAACCTGGTAGTAGCTGGTATCGTTGGGGCTATGGGTGCCGTACAAGTCGGTATTATGACTAAACAGCTTACTAAACTGGCTAAGGGCGGCGAAATTAAAGGCCCTAGCCATGCTAACGGCGGTGTACCTATCCTGGTTAACGGCGAATATACGCACGAAGCCCAGGGCGGTGAATTTATGGTAAATGATAAAAGCTACGGCGCTAACAAAGCGTTGGTAAACTTCATAAATGACACCCCGCGGGCTATTACGGCCGCCGATCTGGTGGGTGTTCTTCCTGGTAACACTACGCCCGTTATCGTTTCCGACGTCACCCAGTCCAGCGAAGACCGAATTATAGAAGCGATCGACGGTATAGATATGAACCCGACCGTAGCGGTTACCGATATTCTGGACGCTTCCGACGAAGTGGTAACCGTACGCGACCTGGCAGGATTCTAAGACGAAATATTTTAAAATTGTCTTTATGGTATGGAACCAAAGATACCAGTATACGAATGTAAAATAATGGGTACCGATAATACGGGGATATTCGCCATATCCTTTGTAGACGTACCCGCTAATGAGTGCAATTTTGTAGCTCTCAACAAACAGTGCCCCGTAAAACTTGCTTTAGACAAACAAAAGCAGATTTTAACGGGTGTAGTCCTGGTACCCGATCAGCTTATATATAGATATGACGACGCGTTAGGCGAATACTATATAAAGTTTACAGCCCAGGATATAGAAAAAATAGCGCTTAAAATGATGAAAACAGGGCTAGCGCTAAGTACAACTACCCACCAACACGAAAAGCCGTTAAAAGGCAATTATCTAACGGAAATATGGATAGTATCTAATTCTAAACAGGATAAGGCCGCGGCTTTAGGTCTGGGCGAACTTCCCGTAGGTACCCTTATGGCTTCTTACAAAATAGAAGACCCCGCGTACTGGCGTACGGAAGTTCTAACGGGTAACGTTAAGGGCTTTTCGCTAGAAGGTATATTTAATTTTAATAGTGTAAAAATGAAAAAGGATGTAAAGACAGCGGCCCAAATGGCCGCAAAGAAGCCGAAGTTAACGGCTTTCGGGCTAGCCCTGCAAAAAATGGGTATACCCGTAGTTATGGAAGGCGAAACCGAAGCGGCGACCGAAGACCTGGTAGACGAAGCGGCCAAAGACGAAGTAGACGCGGGCGACCCCTTCTTAATTTTCGAACTTGCGGACGGTAACGAAGTCTGGGTAGACGCTGACGGCTTCGCTACGTTGGACGGCGAACAAATGGCGGCGGGTGAACACGCCTTAGCCGACGGTAATTTTATCGTGATCGACGATACGGGTATGCTGGTAGTTACCCAGCCCGAAGCCGATAGTGTAGAACCCGAAGCAGCGGCCGCTGAACTGGCGAAAAAGGCTAAACTAGCAAAGGCCAGGGCTAAGCAGTATCTAGCGAAAGCGGGAACGAAAGAAGCCAAAATAGCCGCCCTGGAAAAGCAGATCGCCGAACTTAAAAAACAACCTTCTACCGATAAGGCAGAAGCGCGTGTAGACGGTGGGTGTACAGGTGGTAAAAAGCCCGAAGAAATGACGTATACCGAAAAAATGGCGGCCGTTATCCGTAGCAGGAACGAAAGAAAGAAAAAGAAGTAATAACCGATAAAAACGTATATCAAAATGGCAAATATGTATAATATTAACGGCCTAAGCTATACCGCCCAGGAAAACCCCGAATGGTTTACGCGGGCGATGTTTGGCGGCCGTTTGGTACAGGGCGGGTATATCCGCGTACTGACAGGCATTAAAGGCGACGAACTGTTAAGCATGATCGACCTGGAAAACAAAATTTTACAGATCGACGGTAAAGACTGCGCCTGGACGCCGAACCAGATTATTAAACTGTCTGAAAAGACGGCGAAGGTCAAGACCTATAAAATTAACCTGGAACAGTGTATAGACGAACTGGAAAACAAACGGACGCTTTACCAGCTTTCGCCAGGTGCTAAAAACGAAAGCCTACCGCCCGAACTGGAAGAAGCGACGCTATACCTTATCGCGATCGGTCTAAGCAACGAGATCGAAGAAATGATAGTAGGCGGCGACGAAAGCGTAGACCCGAACCAGTTTAACGGTATGGAAAAAACGCTTTTGGATTCTACCCAGGCGGCTAAGCTAGTGGGTACAGCTCTTACTAAAGCAAACATCTTACAAACGATCGAAAGCCTGTACGGCGCGGTATCGGAAGACGTATTACAAAGCGAAGACGCGGGGACGCTCTATATATTCGGGTCGTATGGCGCCCGTCGTATTCTACGCGCCGCCCTGGCCGACAAAAATAATCAGGTATTAGCTGAAGCCTGGACGGTAGACGACACCGACAAACGTAACCCGCGTATGTACTATTTGGGCGTAGAGTTCGTACCCGTAAAAGGTATCGGCAAAAATACGCTTATCTGTATCGACGGTACTAACGCCTTCCTGTTAACCGACCTTCTTAGTGATCTGGACGAAATCGAAATGGGCCAGTTCCCGAAACCAAACGATAATAAGATATGGATTAAAGGGCGTCTACGCCTGGGCTTCGTAATACCGTTCGAAGACGAAGCGGTAATATGGTCTGATAAGATTACTACCGCCCAGGAAGCGGGGCCACGTAACGACGATCTGGCCGTAGTTCCTAATTCGTTGGTATTCCGCGCCGCTGGCGAAAGCAAAGCGTTTAATATCATTACGAAGGAAGGCGTAACGCCAGAGATCGGCGGCACCGCTACGGGCTTTACCGTAACGAAAGGCGAAACTACAGCCGTTAACGGCGTAAACATTACCCCTGTTACTATAGTAGCGGCCGACAATACAGGAAACCGCGACCCGAAAGTAGGCGAAGTGGATGTTAAGTTACCCGACAGCGACCGCGGGGCGACCGTAACGCTTAACCAGCGTAACGAAGACGTAGACACGGTAACGCAGTAAGTGATTAATTCGGGGCGGTATCAAACGCCGCCCTTTTTCTTTAACGACTAAAAAATAATGAAATATGCCAGGTTGTAAATTAACAAAGAGTTTAGATAATAAGGCGTGCGAATACGCGATAGCGGGCGCGCGGGCTTTATATCTGGCTAATTACTACGGGGCCGTAGAAGGCGAAGCGGCCGTAGTTAATGCGATAGCCTACCAGTTTGGGGCTGACGGCTACGTAGATAAGATCACTTTACCGACTGGCGAAGTGTTCTACAGAATTGACGGTGCCGATAATACCATATCGTTTACCGACGCACTGTTAGCGGGTGGTAACGGTGGTAAGTACAGACAGCACACCGTAAACGCGGTATTAAACCAGTACGATATAGACGTACTTAACGAAGGCGACGCCCTTAGTTTAGGCCGTTTTATCGCCGTGGTTATTGATAACGCGGGCCGTCCTATCCTTCTGGGCCGCACGGGTGGACTTAGCGCCCCCGCAGGCGGTTTCGATTATAACAGCGGGGCGGCCGAAGCTGACGCGACGGGCTGGACGCTGATACTACAGGGTACGTCTATGGAAATAGGGCGGATACTCAAAGACGAAAGCGTAATAACGCCGATCTATGCGGAAACTATCGAACCGTAACTTTTCCATATTGCTATTATCAACCAGGGGCGGTATTACTTAGATAATATCGCCCTAATTTGTCTTTAGTGTATGGGAAAATGTAGAATAAATAGTTTAGTCCCTAATTGTGGCTATAATACGGAAGGTATAGAAGCTATTAGGCTTTTAGACTTCGACGACTTCGGCGGGTTTAAATTCGACTTCGACGGCTTATATGATAGCTGTTATGTTTCCGAAGTGTTACAGCGGGGCGATAGCTCATACGTAGATATAGCCGCCCCCGATAGCGCTAAATATTCTTCTACACTTAATAACGGAACGTACACCCACACCGTAGAAACGTTCATAGGCGACCTTTCGGCGTCGTTGGCTTCATCCCTTCACCTGGCTACGAAAAGGCGCTATATAGTGCTATTTCGCACCAAAGCGGGGCGTTATTTTGTATTCGGGTATGAAGCGGGGGCGACGGTAACGTACGTTAACCAGACGGCCGAAGCTGTAGGGTCGTTGGTAACCATATCGGCTAATTCTATTTATCCGTTGTTTGAGAAAGTGCCAGTTACACCAGGTCGATATATTACCGTTGTCCCCACTCGTATTATACTGGAAGCGCCCGACACCGTGGAAAGGTTTGTACTTACAAGTTCTTCACCCTGGCAGTTAATAAGTGGGCCTACCCGATATATAACGCTGGATACAACACAAGGCGGCGCGGGGTCTTTCCAGATCACCGTTACAGGCGGTCGTATCGGCCAGGGATATTTTACATTTAGAAACGAAACGGGTCAAACAGCCACGATATACATAGCAAATATAAGCGGTCGGCCCTGGATACTGGAAGACGGAACGTGGAATATGTTAGGCTTTTGGTATGATAACGGAATATGGAATTTTTAAAACATAAAGGATATGTCGGATTTACTACGAATAACGGAAGATATAACAGGCCAGGAAGCGGCTAATATTATCTATGATAATGATAATACGGTTAATACTAAATTTTTAACCGATAGATCATTTAGCGGATTTACAAATATAGATTACGGCCACCTGGTTAACTTTTCTAATACCGGGTCCTATGATTCGTACAAAGAGGATAATAATTACGATACTGCATGGGTACAGATTTTTAAGCCGTCAGGTACTCTTACTATCGCAGGGGCAAACACTACGCGTGTTAGCTTTTTCAATGCGTTGCAACCTTCTAACGACGCGTATATAAGTAATTCTACGTCTACAGCCCCCGCCATACCTTCTAATGCTAGGCTGGCATTATTGACTTTGCGAAAGGCTGATAACCCGGACGGGTATCTAAATCTTAAAGTAACCCAGGACGGAAGCGGTGTTACAAGGTCGGAACTATCTACAGAGGTGCAAACCCTATCGGAAGCTGATAGGCATTTTCTTGCCGATAGATCGTTTTCAAATGTACCGACAATCGACCCCGATCACTTATGGAACATACCAACTACGGGCGACCCCTATTATACAGGTAATGTTAATTTTGATACGGTATGGGTACAGATTTTTAAGCCGTCGGGTAATTTAGTCGTAGAAGGTGTAACCGTATTAAGATACCAGTATTTTAGTGATTTATACCCTTCTGTTAATGCCTATTTAGGTAGTGGCACGCCTAAGATACCTTCTAATGCTAGGCTGGCATTATTGACTTTGCGAAAGGCTGATAACCCGGACGGGTATCTAAATCTTAAAGTAACCCAGGACGGAAGCGGTGTTACAAGGTCGGATATTACCCCCGAAAAAACGCCGCAATTTCTTCAAAAAGTGATCGGTAAAAACCTTATTAACCCCGACGACCTGTTATACGGCTGGACGTATTCCAGTAGTACCGGGCTAATACAATCCGATAACGGTATATTAGGAAATAAAATGTATCTAAGCCCAGGCGTATACACTTGCCAGGGAATACAACCCTATTCAGGCAACCAGAATATAGAACGCATATTACTTTTTAATGATAAAGACGAACTAATAGACGCCCCTTCTATATCTTTGGTGGACGGAAAAGGAAATTATACCGTTACGTGCGGGTCTGCATTTTACAACGTAGTATACGCCCGTTTAGTATTGCAGTATAATACCGCCGTACTTTTTAATAAGAACGTAGCACAGTTTGAGAAAGGAAGCGAAGCAACCGCGTTTGAAGCCTGTAAAACTAAACTTGTAAATAATCCCGCGTATGATCGTGAACCGCGAATGTGTTTTCTTACGGGCGCGTCTTCTTCTGTACCAGGTAACGGCTGGTTTGAAAACGCCTGTAGAAATTTGGGGTATAAAGGCCGGAACGTCGCCGTATCTGGTGAAAACGTAATGCAACACGCCGATAAGGCGTGGAAAGGAACGTTATACACCCCGGACGAATTAGAAAATATAGATATATTCATAACTAATCATATACACAATTATAATGTAGCTTACACTAATCCCACTTCTACAATGCTACACAACACCGTAGAAGAATACGAACAGGTCGTATACGATATAAACGGTAATAGGTTAGACGTAGCGCCTAACCCAAACGACCCCAATCAATATATACTACCAACACAGGGGGCAGCTTCACAGGGATATTACCCCCAAAGGGATGATATTAACGAGAGATACGCGGCCGGGTATGATTACCTTCTTAAAAAGTATATAAAGGACTGTTACGAACTACGTAATAACCCAAACAGTAAATATTACGGGAGTGTCCAGGGAAAACCCGTTATTATAATAATCTGTACGCAATGGCACGACGGTTATGTAGTTCTTAATAATGCTATAAAAGAAGTTGCGGCCAGATTCGGCGCGGTCGTTTGTGATTTTGCCGCGAATGTTGGCTTTTCCTATAAGCAAACCGACCCGACCGACCCTAATTCTATACGCCAGTCGGCTTTAGTTTGTACTAACCGTCTATATGGAAGCGGTAACGACTTCCAGGATATAAATATAGAAGGAACGGTATATACTAATATGGGTTGGCATCCTACGCGCGACGTTAATTCATACTTCGCAATTAAACGCGGTAATATTTTATCCGATGTAATACGTAAGATAACATTTTAATCTTATCTTTGTGAAACAAAAGAGCCGCAAAAGCGGCTTTTTTGCTTTTGTTTACTTACTGTTGACGTTGGAAGCTAACACGCTTTATATATTTAACTGATTATCAATTTATTGCAACCTAAAAAACGTAAGTTTCATAATCATGAGGTCCCCGGTTCAATCCCGGGTCCCGCTACTAAGCCGAAAGGCTTGTAAATTAGGCAATTAGGAGGCTTCCACTCTTGGTTGTCTTTTTTGTTTATAAGGGCATTTGCACAGATTTTGCACGAATTTCGATGTAAAACGGGTCAGTCCGAAAACCGGGTCAGCCCGAAAACCCTGTGGATATGTTAAATCTACACTGTTAATTTGCATAATCTAAAAATAAAGAATGGTATATCTCCAACTCCCCTAAACTGTGCTCTGAACGCTTTAATTTTTGCATTGAATGATTCTGCAAATGCATTTGTTTCCCTGTTAACAAAATAGTTTAGTATTGTTTCATAATAGTTCTGCATGGTATTTGTTACGGTTCTGAAACATCCGTATCCAAGCTTTTCTATTTTATTGTACCACAAGGCAAGCTTTCCACGTGCCACATCCTTGTCATAGTGCTTATTATACACATTGGTCAATTCTATAGCTAAGTCGTAAACTGATTTCAATTCCGGATAATGTTCGAATATGATTTCCGCACGTATTCTTTGGGATTCAGTCCATTTACTATAATGCTTGACAAGTACATGTTTAGCCCTTGCCAGTAGCTGTTTACGGGTATCACCATTGATATATCGAAACGGAACATACTCTATATTTTGCTCTCTGCACCGCTGAATTTCATCGTTCTCTAAATCCCGTGCCATCCAGCGATAAGTAATCCTGAGTTCATCAATTGCCTCATAAAAGAGTTTCTGTACAT
>NZ_FQZN01000041.1 GCF_900142015.1 Bacteroides stercorirosoris | reverse complement strand
GATAACCTTTGCTATGTAGTGGAAGGACTGCTTACAAAAGATATTGCAAGTGGCATTTACCATATGGGTGATGATGAAGCTCTGTCTACGAATGAGTTGATTGCCCTTATGTGTGAAGCTATGGGCAAGGAACCACATATATGGAAGATGAACAGGAAGATGATGGAAGGTTGTGCGGGTTTAGGGACATTGCTCCATCTGCCCTTGAATACTGAGCGTCTCCGGAAGCTGACGGAGAATTATGTGGTAAGTAATGAGAAGATAAAGTCTGCGCTTGGCATAGAGAAGATGCCTGTTCGTGCGGCTGAGGGGATTATGAAAACGATAAGGTCGTTTTCAGATTAAAAATTAAAGGGAAAAGTACTGTTATGTATTACTTGGTTATATTGGTTCTGCTATTTTTAGCAGAACTTTTTTATTTTAAGCTGGCTGATAAGTGCAATATCATTGATAAGCCTAATGAGCGTAGTTCACATACGAAAGTCACTTTGCGTGGTGGCGGGATCATCTTCTATTTCGGTGCATTGGCTTATTTCCTGACCAATCATTGGGAATATCCTTGGTTTATCGTGGCATTGACTCTGATAACATTCATCAGCTTTGTAGATGATATCCGTTCCACTTCTCAAGGTCTGAGACTGGTATTCCATTTTTCCGCTATGGCCTTGATGTTCTATCAATGGGGATTGTTCTCCCTTTCCTGGTGGTGGATAATCGTAGCATTAATTATCTGTACAGGTATTATCAACGCTTATAATTTCATGGATGGCATCAATGGGATCACCGGCGGTTATTCCTTAGTTATTTTAGTTGCATTGGCTTATATCAATGTTCAAATAATACCATTTATTGAGCCAGTTTTGATTTACACTGTTTTATGTTCTGTCCTGGTCTTTTGCTTCTTCAATTTCCGCAAGAAAGCCAAGTGTTTTGCCGGTGATGTCGGTTCTGTTAGTATCGCTTTTATTATCCTTTTCCTGATAGGCAAATTGATTATAACGACCGGAGATTTCAGTTGGATAGTCCTATTATCTGTTTATGGTGTCGATAGTGTTCTGACCATTACCCATCGCCTGATGCTTCATGAGAACATAGGTTTGCCCCATCGTAAACACATGTATCAGTTGATGGCGAATGAATTGAAGATGCCGCATGTAGTGGTATCGCTGATTTATATGGCGGTGCAGGCATTAGTCATATCGGGTTATTTCTGTTTTGAGGAATATGGATATTGGTATCTATTGGGAGTGGTTGTTTCATTAGGTATTGTTTATGTGTTATTTATGAAGAGGTATTTTCATTTGCATAAATAATTGAAATGCAACTAAGATCATAATAGGTTCTATTTGCTGAAGAAGTAGAGGAAACCTCGTACTGCTAAATAACGAGCGGCAAGAATATAGTGTGATAAACTATATCTTGCCGCTCGCTCTATAAATTATGGTTTAAATTCTACAACTTTTTTTCTATCCTTATAACTTTATTGTATATTTGCCGAAACAAACCTCTATATTCACTGAATGGGCTTATTTAGGAAAATAATATATAGCTTTTTGCTTTTCTTGCTGGTATCCCTTATTGGCCTATCACCGACCTTGGCGGTAATCGGAGAACATCCGGTGCTAATTATCAGCTCGTATAATCCGGATGCACGTCAGACTTCCGGAAATATCTACGACTTTATGGAAGAGTTTGAGCGTCTGGGCGGAAAAGCTCCGATAGCTTTGGAAAACATGAATTGCAAGAGTTTCTCGGAATCTCCTTTATGGAAATCTAAAATGAAGGAGATATTAGATAAATATCAAGGAAAACGTGCCCCTGTATTGCTTGTCTTGATCGGGCAGGAGGCTTGGGCGGCCTATTTGTCGCAGGAAGACTCCATACGGGGAAGCGTCCCGGTGCTGACTGCGTTGGCAAGCCGTAATGCCATTATTCTTCCTGATGATTCTGTTGATCTGAAGACATGGATGCCTGATGCTGTCGATTTCTTCGATGACTATGCCGGTTCTGCAATTAAGGCCGGTTTCGTTTATGAATATGATGTGGAAGCCAACGTCAACCTGATAAAGAAATTATATCCGGACACAAGGAATATTGCTTTTATTTCTGATAACAGCTATGGAGGTGTCTCTTTGCAAGCACACGTAGTGTCGGAAATGAAGAAGCACCCGGAACTGAACCTGATTCTGCTGGACGGGCGGACTAACACGATTTACACAATAAGTGATAAATTGCATGAATTGCCACCGAATACAGCCGTATTGCTGGGCACCTGGCGGGTAGATATGTACGACGGATATTTCATGCGGAACGCCACGTACACGATGATGGAGGCTGCCGGCGATATACCCACATTTTCCATAACCTCCATCGGCATTGGTTATTGGGCTGTCGGGGGTGTCAATCCTGCCTATCGTCCATTAGGTAAGGATATGGCGCGTCAAGTAGTGCGCCTGTTGCAGAGCCCTGACAGTGATAAGGTGGAAGTGGAGGTCATTCCGAACAAAGTGATGATGGACAGCAAGATTGTGAAAGAAAAGAAACTGGATTTATCTTTCATCCATCAGCCGATAGAAATGGTGAATGAGACTCCGTCATTCTACGAGCAATACAAATATCATATCTGGACGGTTGCCACTATTCTGGTTGTGTTGTTGAGCGGATTGTTTGTTTCGCTATACTTCTACTATCACACCAAGAAACTGAAAGATGAATTGGAGGATTCGGAGAGTGCTTTGAGAGAAGCAAAAGACCGTGCGGAAGAGTCCAGTCGCCTGAAGAGTGCTTTCCTCGCCAATATGAGTCATGAGATACGCACTCCGTTGAATGCGATTGTCGGTTTCTCGGATGTGCTGGCGTCGGGTGGAAGTTCGGAAGATGAACAGCAGGGATATGTGGATATCATCAAGACCAATTCGGATTTGTTGCTCCGTCTGATTAATGACATATTGGACGTTTCGCGTCTGGAGGCAGACCGGGTTACTTTTACCATTGAAGAGTGTGACGTAGTTCCCTTGTGTCAGCGCGTATTAGCCTCTGTCAGCCAGGCCCGTAAATCGGAGAATGAGTTTATCTTTGAGTGTGACCGTGAAAGTGTAGATATGCGTACTGATACGCAACGCTTGCAGCAGGTCATTATAAATTTGCTTTCCAATGCCGATAAGTTCACCAGAAACGGTAAGATAACCTTGAAGCTGGAAGTGGATGAGGATAGGAGAGTGGTTGTATTCTCAGTGTCGGACACGGGCACAGGCATTCCGTTGGAAAAACAGAAGTTAGTGTTCGAAAGGTTTGAGAAACTGAACGAGTATGTTCAGGGGACAGGACTGGGACTGTCCATCTGTAAACTGACGGTAGAGAAATGGGGAGGGGAAATCTGGGTAGATCCGGGATATACGGAGGGAGCCCGATTTATGTTTACGCATCCATTAGATATAGAACAACCAACGAAATAACTTATTACTATGAAGAGAGTTTGCTTTTTTTTAGGGTGGATATTCTTCCTGATAGGAGCCGTATCGGCTCAGGATAAGGTCGTAAAGCTGAAAATCATAGAAACCAGCGATATACATGGGAATTACTATCCTTATGACTTCATACTTCGCCATGAAGCTGAGGGGAGTCTGGCACGTGTGTATGCTCTTGTACAGAAAGAGCGGGAGGTTTATAAAGATAATCTGTTGCTGTTGGATAACGGGGACATTCTGCAAGGCCAGCCTTGTGCCTATTATTACAATTACATAGACACCGTTTCCCTGCATTTGGCTGCCGAGGTGCTGAACTTTATGGGATACAGTACCGGAAATATGGGAAATCATGATGTGGAAACCGGACGTGCCGTGTTCGACCGTTGGGCAGGTGACTGCAAATTCCCGGTTCTGGGTGCTAATATCATCGATACAATCACGGGAAAGACGCATTTCAAACCTTATGAAGTATTGGAACGGGACGGCGTGAAGATTGTGGTGCTGGGTATGATTACTCCTGCCATCCCCGTATGGCTATCGGAAAATTTATGGAAAGGTCTGCGCTTTGACGATATGGAGGAAACCGCCCGCAAATGGATGAAGATTATACGGGAAAAAGAGAAGCCCGACTTAGTGATCGGCATTTTCCATGCCGGACAGGATGCTCAGTTGATGGGAGGCAAATATCATGAGAATGCTTCGGTGGAAGTGGCTCGTAATGTTCCCGGTTTTGATATTGTTTTGATGGGGCATGACCATGCCCGTGAACTGAAAAAGATTAAAAACGTAGCAGGGGACTCGGTATTGATAATGGATCCGGCAAGCAAGGGAGTCGTCGTGGCAAACGCAGATGTCACCTTGAAACTGCGTAACGGTAAGGTGGTGGATAAACAGATTAGCGGAGCACTGACAGAAACAAAAGGTTATGGCGTGAGTGAAGAATTCATAAAGCATTTTGCTCCACAGTTTGATGCCGTTCAGGACTTTGTGTCCAAAAAGATAGGCCGCTTCACTGAGACGATTTCTACACGGCCTGCCTACTTCGGTTCATCGGCATTCATCGACTTGATTCATACATTGCAGCTTGAAATAACCGGAGCTGAAATATCTCTTTCCGCTCCTCTGTCATACGACACGGAGATTAGCAAAGGAGATGTCTTTGTGAGTGATATGTTCAGTCTGTATAAGTATGAGAATATGCTCTATACTATGCTGTTGTCCGGCAAAGAAGTAAAAAATGCCCTGGAAATGTCATATGACTTATGGACCAACCAGATGAAATCTCCGGACGACCATTTGCTGTTGCTTCGCAAGAAACGTCGTGAAGGGGCTAATGATCGCGCTTCCTTCCAGAACTTCAGTTTTAACTTTGATTCGGCAGCCGGAATCATTTATACGGTGGATGTGACGAAACCCAGCGGGGAGAAAGTGACAATTGTCAGTATGGCCGATGGTTCTCCTTTCTCGATGGACAAGATGTATAAAGTGGCATTGAATTCGTATCGTGGCAATGGCGGCGGGGAATTATTGACCAAAGGAGCCGGCATTTCTCAAGATGAATTGAAAGATCGCATCCTGTTCTCTACGGATAAGGATTTGCGCTATTATCTGATGCAGTATATCGAGAAAAAGGGGGTGATTGAGCCACATGCGTTGGGACAGTGGAAATTTATTCCTGAAGAATGGACCGTGCCTGCCGCTAAACGCGATTATGAGTACTTGTTTGGAAAAGTGGAAAAATAATCACTATCTTTGCAGTCGCAATTTTTAATGGACTGTAGGGACGTGAAGAAAGAGGTAAAAAGAATCATTGGAGCTGTATGCTTGTTGGTGCTGTTTGTGGCATATCAGGCAAGTATTACGGCTTTTACCCATGTCCATTACGTTAATGGAGTGATTATCACGCATTCCCACCCGTTTCATGGTAAACACACGCACTCCAAATCCGAACTTGTCGTTATAGGTCGCTTGTCGACTTTCCATGCTCCGGAAGTTGAGATATATGAGGAACTGCATCCCATGCGGGTGTTTTTGGCCGTGCTGGAGGCTGAACGGCTGACTCCCTTGGTGAAGGGAGAGCTAAAACAGTTAGTGTCTCTTCGTGCCCCGCCGGTGCTCGCGGCGTAAATGATAATTTATCAGCGTGCATCCCCTAAGCCTGAAAGGCTTTTATCTTATAGCTCAGGGTAACACCCTGGGTAATGGATGATCCCACAATCTTACGCCCTGTAAGGGCAAAAACCTATGTGTGCTGTAGTGCCCTTACAGGGCGCAAAGAGAAACACATGGCAATCCCCCAGGGCGTTGCCCTGAGCTATAAGATAAAAGGCTTTCAGCCTACCAGGTACTATCACGTCAATGAGTATGCCGAAAGGAAACCTTGATCCAGCGCTACGCCGCTAAATTATCATTTACTTACTTTCTCTTTTAATTTTACCAATACATACATTTTGAGCGCAAATTAATGAAAAAACATATACTTGCGCTGGTGCTTGCAGTGGCTTGCATCAGCCTTTATGCCGTAAATCCTATTAAGGAAGGTAACATGATTTCCGGACACGTGATAGTGAAAGGAACCGAAGAAAATATACCCTATGCAACCATATTAATCAAAGAAAATGGGCAGGGAACAGTATCTAATGAAGAAGGACAGTTTGAATTCCGTAAGTTACCTGCCGGGAAGTATACGCTTCGCGTATCGGCTGTGGGATATAAAACACAAGAAAAGGAAGTGACCGTCAGCAAGGATTTCACTGCGGTCATACATTTTCAGATGACTGAAGAGAGCTTCATGACCGATGAAGTCGTGGTGTCTGCCAACCGCAATGAGGTAAGCCGGAAAGAAGCTCCGGTAGTTGTGAATGTGATGAGTGCCAAACTTTTTGAAATGGTGAATTCGACCGACCTTGCGAAAACGCTGAATTATCAGTCTGGCCTGCGTGTGGAGAACAATTGCCAGAACTGCGGTTTCCCCCAAGTGCGTATCAACGGTCTGGAAGGCCCTTACTCTCAGATTCTGATAAACAGCCGTCCTATCATCAGTGCCCTTAGCGGTGTATACGGTCTGGAGCAAATTCCCGTGAATATGATAGAGAGAGTAGAAGTGGTACGTGGTGGTGGTTCCGCCTTGTTTGGAGCGAATGCGGTGGGCGGCACTGTCAATATTATCACTAAAGATCCTATCAGCAATTCTTTCCAGGTATCGAGCATGTTCTCTTGCATGGACGGGCAATCGTGGGAGCAATATATGGGTGGTAACGTTTCCTTGGTAGCGAAAGATAACTCTTATGGTGTCGCCTTGTACGAAAGCTACCGTAACCGTAATCCTTACGACCGTGATGGTGATGGCTTTTCCGAACTTGGCAAGCTGAACATGAATACTTTCGGTTTCCGTGCCTATTATCGTCCTACGCATTTCAGCCGCATTAATCTGGAATATCATACTACTAACGAGTTCCGTCGTGGCGGTAATAAGTTTGACTTTCAGCCGCATGAATCGGACATCACGGAACAGACCAAGCACATCATTAATAGCGGTGGTGCCAGCTACGATCTGTTCTGGCGCGAGTACAAACATAAAATTTCTCTCTATGGCTCTATCCAGCACACGGACAGAAACAGTTACTATGGTGCCCAGCAAGATATGAATGCCTACGGTAAGACCGATGACCTGACCTGGGTTGCCGGTGGAATGTATGTTGGCAATATGAATAACTGCTTTTTTGCTCCGGCCACCTTCACCGGCGGTTTGGAATACCAAAATAACTCCCTCCACGACGTCATGACCGGTTATCACCGCGATATGAAACAGGATGTGCGCATAGCCAGTGCTTTTGTACAGAATGAATGGAAAATGCGTCAGCTTACTATGTTGGTAGGTGCCCGTCTGGACAAGCACAATTTAATTGATAAGCTGATTTTCAGTCCCCGTATCAACTTTCTCTACAAACCGACTGATGATTTCCAGGCACGCTTGACATATTCCACCGGATTCCGTGCACCGCAGGCTTATGACGAAGATTTACATGTAACGGCAGTAGGCGGCGAAGGTGTTCAGATTAAGCTGGCGGACAATCTGCGTGAGGAGCGTTCCAATAGTTACAGTGGTTCTGTGGACTGGAGTACAAACTTGGGACATTGGCAGGCAAACATCTTGCTGGAAGGGTTCTATACTGATTTGCGTCATGTATTCGTATTGGAAGATATCGGAAAAGATGAGAACGGAGACAAGATAAAAGAACGCCGTAACGGTAATGGTGCGCGCGTATATGGTATCAATCTGGATGCTAAAGTGGCGCATGGCAAAGAAGCACAGTTCCAGTTGGGCTTTACGGCGCAACGTAGCCGTTATACGGAGGCAGAGGTCTGGACAAAAGTGGATGGTGAGGAACTGACCACTAAACGCATGATGCGTACACCGGATTATTACGGTTATTTTACTTTTTCTTCCGCGCCGTTGAAGAACTTCGACTTCTCCTTGTCCGGCATTTATACCGGAAAGATGATTGTGCCCCACTACGCACCGGTAGATGCACCGGAAGGAGCTTTCTGCAACATCGAGGAAGACCGTATGGAAAACACTCCCGATTTCTTCGACCTCAATCTTAAACTCAATTACACATTCATTCTGCATGATCATATCAAATTACAGCTTAATGCCGGTGTGCAGAACATCTTCAACAGTTTCCAGAAAGACCTGGATAAAGGTGAGTTCCGCGATTCCGGTTACTTCTACGGGCCTACGCAGCCTCGTACCTTCTTTATCGGCTTTAAGATTATGAATTAGATTCAGGTCAAAATTTAATATTGCGAGGTTCTGTGAGATAAATCAAGAGGATATGTTAAAAGTACTGAACTTGTATGCGGGCGAATGATTATTCGCCCCTACAAGTGCTTTTACAATGCCTGTAGGGGCGGAAAATGATTTGCTCGGTATACGCAAAGTAACTTTTGACGTAAGCCCTTTCTTGTGATAAATGTTCCCTTTTTCTTTTTTTAGGATAATTCGGACGGTTTTCAAGGAAATATTGCTTATGTTTGCCACAGAAATAAGAAAGGGAGATGAAAAATATAAAAAACGTAGATATCGCAACTATCCGCCGTTTTCCGGCAATGGATTTTATAGGAAATGACTTTGCCATATTCGACAATATAGGAGACATCCCTTTATTCGGTTATCCTACCCGCCTGAATGCGTCTTGCCTTACACTTTGCCTGAAAGGACATTGTCGGATACGCATCAACCTGAAAGAGCATGAACTTACCGAAGGTGTTCTTGTGGTTACCCTGCCCGAACAGATTTTGCAACAAGTGGAACGTTCGGATGACTTTACCGGAGTTTTTATTGTGGTTTCCGGACAGTTCATAGATGATGTGCTTCCTACGGTTCAGCAGTTGTTCCCATTGTTCTTTATGATTAAGGAGCAACCTTGTGTGCGCCTCAGACCGGAGGAAATGGAAGCTGTACAGGAATATTACTCTTTCCTCCAGAAGAAAGTGAAGCTGAAAGACAACCCTTTCCGCAAGGAGATTACGCAGGGGCTGATACTTTCCCTTTTCTATGAGATATATGGCATTTATCAGGGTAATGAACCGGCAATACGCAAGACGAAAACCCGGAAAGAAGACCTTTTCGAACGTTTCATCCGTGCCATCTCCGAATCGTATAAGGTGGAACGCAGTGTTGCTTACTATGCCGACAAGATGTTCCTGACCGCCAAGCATCTCTCTACGGCTGTGAAAGAAGTCAGTGGAAAGACTGCCGGAGAGTGGATTGACAGTCTCGTGATTCTGGAAGCCAAAGCCTTGCTGAAATCTTCTGAAATGAGTATTCAGGAAATATCCGATGAACTTCATTTCGCCAATCAATCTTTCTTTGGTAAATATTTCAAGCATCACACCGGTATGTCACCGAAAGAATACCGCAAGCAATAATTATCAATTATTAATGTGAATCAGGAGTTAAAACAGATTCATAACTGTGTAGAAATGAGTTTTCACCACAGAGTAACACAGAGTCTCACGGAGTTCTATTCTTTTGATTTCAAATTGATTAAACTCTGTGATACCCTGTGTTACTCTGTGGTGAATTAATTCATAACCGTTACAAGAAGGAGTTTATTTCAATTCCTGATTCGCATAATTAAATATATTCTCCCAAAAAATAAATAAAACATGGAAAAAAGAGAAATTGACCTTGCTGTTTCCTGCTATGGAAAAGTGAAGGAGGTGAAGTATGATGTTGTCATACTGCCTTGGGGTGCGACGGAGCCTCATAATCTGCATCTTCCGTATCTTACAGATTGTATTTTGCCTCATGACATTGCTGTGGACGCGGCAACTTTGGCACTGGAACGTTCCGGTGTCCGTTGTATGGTGATGCCGCCGGTAGGCTTCGGTGCGCACAATCCCGGGCAACGTGAACTGCCTTTCTGTATACATACCCGTTACTCCACCCAGCAAGCCATCCTGGAGGATATTGTGGCTTCTCTTTCTGCCCAGGGAATGCGTAAGCTTATTATTGTCAGCGGACATGGTGGCAACAACTTTAAAGGTATGATACGCGACCTTGCCTTTACCTACCCCGATTTCATGATTATTGCCTCCGACTGGTTCAGTCTTGTCCCTACCAAGGATTATTTCGAGGCGGAGATAGATGACCATGCCGGCGAACAGGAAACGTCTGTGATGATGTATTACCATCCGGAGCTGGTAAATCTGGATGAAGCGGGGAATGGAGATTCCAGACCTTTCGCCATCCCTTCACTGAACGAAAAAGTAGGTTGGGCACCGCGCCATTGGGATAAGGCTACTGTGGATAGCGGGGTAGGGAACCCCAAGAAGGCTTCGGCTGAGAAGGGCGAACGTTATATGAAGCCGGTGATAGAGAAACTTGCCAGACTCTTTGAGGAAGTCGGTCGGAACGAACTCTATTAAGATGAAATAAAAACCGGACGGTATGACCTGAAATCTTCCTGGTCAAACCGCCCGGTTGCTTATGCTGAGATGAAAAGTTTACTTATCTATTGACATCAACCATTTGCCGTCTCTTTTCACCATTGACTGCGAACCTTCTTGTGTTTCTCCGTTTCCGTAGGTTTGCTTAATCTTTACTGTTGCTGTGTTTCCATCAGCGGATATTTCTTCCGACAGAACTTCTATGCTTTTCAGTCCGCCCATCTTCTCATATTCTTTGGACACTTTTTCCTTCAACATGGAAACCAGACCTTCTTTCTGCTCTTTTAGTTTCTCAGGCGTTGCGCCTTCCTCAAAAGCAAGTCCGTCTACAAACTTCTCATAGTCACCTTTGATGAGATAACTACCATACTTTTTCATAGCATCTCCGGGACTGCTTGAAGAAGAACAAGCTGTCATTACGAACATAGCCATTACCATCAGACTAAAATAAAATACCTTTTTCATACGCTTTTTTTTAAAGTGATTAATGTGTATTTAAAAATAGTATATCAAACAGAGACGTTTGCTCTGTGCAATATCATTGGGCAGGAGATAATCTCCCTTGAATCCGGGAATATTTATATGGCTGATACGCCCTTCGGGCAAGTCGACCCCTTCTTTTCTGTATACGAAGTCGATAAACTCCGTACAGTACATCTTAGTTGTATCAGCCAGGTCGTAATCATGGTCGAATAACACACGGGCGTCATAAAGGCGTTCTGCATGGACTGCTGCCCGGTATGCGGCTATGGAGTCCTCTTGTACGCGCATGATAGCTCCGCTAACAGCTTTTCTCTTCTCAAAAAAGGCTTCTATGGTTTCCATTTTTACACGGTCCGGATCATCTTTGAAGTCCGGTTCACCGGGCACAGCGTGTATCACATACCATTGTCCGTCTTTCTTTTTGAGGATGCCGGTATGCGAATAGTTCCCTTCCCGGTCTGCTGCCAACACCACTCTGCTGGTAATTCCCGTTCCTCTTCTGAAAGCGATGTCTCCGTCCCGGAACAATGCTTGCGGCAATTGCACCGGTGGCGTTTCTTTATCAGAACTTCCCTGGCAACCTGCCAGTACAAGTGTGAGTATGAACGTTATCTTGGGTAGAGATACGTGTGTTTTCCTTTCCATCCGTACAAATATATGAATTTATTTGCACGATTACATATATTTTAATTGTTTTTTGTGGGGTAAACGAAAAAAGAGGTAACAACCTTCCTTCAGTTGTTACCTCTTTTTTAATTTATACCCTAAAAACTAATCTCTTTCCTTATAAAAAACCAAATCTATTTCTTTTTGCTGCAAAGTTAGGGAGTTCTTGAGTAAATTGATTTGATATAAATCAAAAACTGTATTTCTTATCGTATTTCCTACAATGTACCTGCGCGTACTCGGCTCAGGGTTTCGGGCGTCATCAGCAAATAAGATGCGATATGTGATAATGGTGCCCGTTTGATGACTTCCGGGTGGGTGTGCATCAGCATATTGTAGCGTTCGCGTGCTGTTTCGAACCGCCAGGAGTCAGCTTTCACCTGAGATACTATGAGCGAGTATTCCAGTATCTTGCGGTAGAACATATTGATTTCCCAGGAGATTTCGGTCAGTCTCATGAATTTGTCGTAGGGGAGAAGGTAGACTGTGCAAGGTTCCAGAGCTTCTGCCATCAGGCGGGTAGGCTCTTGTTTCAGGGTGCTCTCTATACAGATAATAATACAACCTTCGTAGGAAAAGTGTTCGGTGACGTCCTTGCCGTTTTTGTAATAGAACTGGCGCATCATGCCTTTGCCCACAAAGGCTATATGATGGCAGACTTGTCCTTCTTTAAATAGGAGTTCACCCTTTTCCAGCTCTTTGCGGATCAGAATTTCTTCTATCAGTTTTCTACCTTCAGGTGCCATGCCCGGATAGCGGGAGTTCACAGTGGCATTAACTGTCTCTTTTAATAGTGTATCCATAATTGTTCGCTGGTATTTGTAACCGTTTCCGGAGGCAAAGGTACGAAAGATTTGATTTAAATCAAATCTTATTCAGTGATTAGTGCCCTAGTATTACATAGCCTGCTTAATCGCTTATTGCTAACTATTAATCACTTAATAAATCCTTTCGTCGTCCACTTCATGCTATACCAGCGACGTACAAAGATAGCCCCCCGTATATTCTCGTCCAGCAGGAAAGCAACCCACATACCGCAAATTCCCCATTCCAGAGGAATGCCGAATATATATCCCAAGCCTACGGCGACGCTCCACTGAACTACCAGGCCGACATAGAAAGGATAGGTGACATCTCCGGCAGCACGCAAGGCGTTGGTTGCAAAGATATTGATGGGACGTCCGATTTCGAGAATGACATCAATGATGAGAATGGTAGTCCCCAACCGGATAATCTCCTCATTGGAAGTCAGCCAATGGAAAATGGTGTTTCCGAAGACGGCGAGGACAGTGGAAAGTATGACGGTGATCATCACAGACTTTTTCATCACATATTTCCCCATCAGGAAAGCGGCATGCGGCTTTTTCTCCCCGATAAGATGACCGATACAAATGGCGCCCCCTTGCGCCATGGAGATGCTGAACAAATAGGCGAACATGATGATATTGACGCAATAGGTACGGGTGGCGAGTGCTTCGACGCCCAGCATATTGATGAAGAAAGTTATCACTACTTGCGAAGAACTGTAAGAAAGTTGTTCTCCGGCAGAAGGGAGTCCCACCTTCATCAGATTTTTCAGTTCTATCCACGGGAACGGACGGAAATAGGCAAGAGGGAAGCGGTGGATATGCTTGCGGAACAGGATGATGAACAGAAGAACCATAGACACGCCACGGCTGAAAGCGGTGGAAATGGCAGCACCTTCCACACCCAGTTCGGGAAAACCGAACTGCCCGAAGATGAGGGAATAGTTACCTATAATATTGAGAATGTTGACAACAACGGTTACCAGCATCGGGTAAATGGCTTTATTGGCACTGCGCAGGGAGGCGGAAAGAGTGAGGGAGATGGCTTGGAAGAATGCGAAGGCGCCTACGATGCGCATATAGTCCATGCCGTCTGTCATCAGTTCCGGAGTCAGTCCCATCAGGCGGAGAATTGGTCCGGCAAGGGAGAAGAGGAAAAGGCTGACGGAAGCACCGACCACCACATTTACTATCAGTGAAACTCCGACCACCTGTACCACTTTCTTTTGCAGGCGGGCGCCAAGGTATTGGGAGCAAAGAACGGACGTGCCGAGATTGATGACCTCGAACACAAGAAAGGTAAGCATAATGATTTGGTTGACTACCCCGACGGCAGCCACACTGCTGTCGGAGTGGCGACTCAGCATAATAGTATCTACAGCACCCAGCATCATGATGAGCAGGGTTTCTATAAAGATGGGGGCAGCAAGCTTTGCAAGCCGTTTTTTCAAGCTTTCCTGATGTACCATTTCGTATGTGTTTGATATCCGGTGATGAAAAATCGCGCAAAGGTACGGAAAGAGGTGAAAAGAGAGATTGATGTGAGTCAAATAAAAAAAGGGATTCAAACTTAATCCCTGATGCTTTTCTTAAATCTTTTTTTTCTCCCTTTGCTTTTGACTTTTAATAGATTACATCTTTTTGTGAAAAAAGTCAGAAAAAAATATGATGGAAAGATTTGCATAGTCCAAAAGTTTCCCATACATTTGCACCGCATTTGAGAAACAATGCAGGTTTAAGGAAGTGTGGGTGAGTGGCTGAAACCACCAGTTTGCTAAACTGACGTACGGGTAACTGTACCGGGGGTTCGAATCCCCCCGCTTCCGCAAACAGCCGGTGGATTCGTCTAACGGTTAGGACACATGCCTCTCACGCATGTAATACGAGTTCGATTCTCGTATCCACTACGGTAAAAAACATAATGCACTCTTAGCTCAGCTGGTAGAGCAATTGACTCTTAATCAATGGGTCCAGGGTTCGAGTCCCTGAGGGTGTACAAAGCATAAAGCGGTTACTACAAAGCAGTAACCGCTTTTTTTGTGCAATTATTCCTTAATCTCCAGGAATACTTTCTATCTTTGCACTCCGAAATAAGTAAAAACGTAAACACTTTGGATTGGTTATACAGTTTATTCGTTGAACATTCCGCCTTGCAGGCGGTTGTGGTGCTCTCGCTGATCTCTGCTATTGGTTTGGGACTGGGGAAGATACATATCTGCGGCATATCGTTGGGAGTGACCTTCGTGTTCTTTGCAGGCATCATTGCCGGACATTTCGGGTTGTCCATCGACCCGCAGATGCTGAACTATGCTGAGAGTTTCGGGCTGGTGATATTCGTGTATGCACTGGGATTGCAGGTCGGTCCGGGCTTTTTCAGTTCATTCAGGACGGGTGGTGTGCAACTGAATATGCTGGCGGTGGGGGTGGTGCTGATAGGCACGGTGATGACGGTGCTGGGCAGCTATGGACTGGGAGTTTCCCTGCCGGACATGGTGGGTATACTCTGTGGTGCCACGACCAATACCCCTGCGCTGGGTGCCGCACAGCAAACCTTGAAACAGATGGGCATTGAGGCGAATACTCCGGCTTTGGGATGTGCGGTGGCATATCCGTTGGGGGTAGTGGGAGTGATTCTCGGCATTCTGCTGATACGTAAAATGCTGGTACGCAAGGAAGATCTGGAGGTCAAGGAGAAAGACGATGTGAACAAGCCGTATATCGTAGCATTCCAGGTGCATAATCCGGCAATCTTCAATATGAGCATAAAGGATATAGCGCAATTGAGCTACCCTAAATTCGTGATATCCCGTTTGTGGCGGGACGGGAATGTGAGTATTCCCACTTCCGAGAAGGTGATTAAAGAAGGTGACCGTCTGCTGGTCATCACTTCCGAAAAGAGTGCGCCTGCACTGACGGTGCTGTTCGGCGAACAGGAAAATACGGACTGGAACAAGGAGGATATCGACTGGAATGCCATCGACAGCCAGTTGGTTTCGCAACGTATCGTGGTGACACGTCCCGAACTGAACGGAAAGAAACTGGGTTCGCTGCATCTGCGCAATCATTACGGCATCAATATCAGCCGCGTATATCGCAGTGGCGTGCAGTTGCTGGCTACGGCGGAACTAACTTTGCAGTTGGGTGACCGATTGACGGTAATAGGTGAGGCGGCTGCCGTACAAAATGTGGAAAAAGTATTGGGTAATGCTGTCAAGAGCCTGAAAGAGCCTAATCTGGTTGCTGTATTCGTGGGTATCGTCCTCGGCCTTGCACTGGGAGCAATACCTATCGCTATCCCCGGTGTCAGCACTCCGGTGAAGTTGGGGCTTGCAGGGGGGCCGATTATTGTAGGCATCCTTATCGGTACTTTCGGCCCGAGAATGCACATGGTGACCTACACAACCCGCAGTGCCAATCTGATGCTTCGTGCCTTGGGCTTGTCGCTCTATCTGGCTTGTCTGGGACTGGATGCGGGCGCCCATTTCTTCGATACGGTGTTCCGTCCGGAAGGTCTGCTGTGGATAGCTATCGGCTGTGCGCTGACTGTGCTTCCTGTGCTGATAATGGGAATCATCGCTTTCCGCTGGATGAGGATAGATTTCGGCTCGGTGGCAGGGATGCTGTGCGGCAGTATGGCGAATCCGATGGCGCTGAATTACGTCAATGATACCATTCCCGGTGATAACCCTTCGGTTTCTTATGCTACGGTTTATCCGTTGTGCATGTTCCTGCGGGTGATTATCGCACAAGTGCTGTTGATGTTCTTTTTAAGTTGAGAGTTTGAGAATGTGGAGTTGAGGTTTGGAAATCTAAAGTTGAGGTTTGAGAACGTAGAGTTGAGGTTTGGAATGAAGACACAAGCCCATATGTAATTTGTAATTAGTAATTTGTAATTAGATATCATGAGTAATATTACCCCTGAAAGCATCATGAGCGACTTGCGCTATTTGCAGTTGCTGTCACGCAGTTTCCCGACAATTGCGGATGCCAGTACAGAAATCATTAACCTGGAAGCTATTCTGAACCTTCCGAAAGGTACAGAGCATTTCCTGACCGATATACACGGCGAATATGAAGCCTTCCAGCACGTATTGAAAAACGCTTCGGGTGCAGTGAAGCGGAAAGTGAATGAAATATTCGGGCATACCTTGCGCGAGAGTGAGAAGAAAGAAATATGCACTCTGATTTACTATCCCGAAGAGAAATTACAGTTGATAAAGGAGCGGGAAGCCGACCTGGACGACTGGTATCTGATTACGCTGAACCAACTGGTGAAGGTTTGCCAGAATGTGTCTTCCAAATACACCCGTTCGAAGGTTCGGAAAGCGCTACCGGAAGAATTTTCATACATCATTCAGGAATTGCTGCATGAGTCGAGTGTGGAGCCTAATAAACATGCTTACATCAATGTAATTATCAGCACCATTATCTCTACCAAGCGTGCGGACGATTTCATCATCGCCATGTGTAACCTTATCCAGCGGCTGACGATTGACTCCTTGCATATCGTGGGGGATATCTACGACCGTGGTCCGGGAGCGCATATCATCATGGACACGCTTTGCGATTATCACAATTTCGACATCCAGTGGGGAAATCATGATATTTTGTGGATGGGGGCAGCGTCGGGCAATGACGCCTGCATCGCCAATGTAATCCGTATGTCGATGCGTTATGCTAACCTGGCTACGCTGGAAGACGGATATGGCATCAACCTGTTGCCGCTTGCCACGTTTGCCATGGATATGTATGCCGATGATCCTTGTACGATTTTTGCGCCAAAGATGAACTTTGCGGATGGAAGCTACAATGAGAAAACTTTGCGGCTGATTACGCAGATGCATAAGGCGATTACAGTGATACAGTTCAAGTTGGAGGCGGAGATTATAGACCGTCGTCCGGACTTTGGCATGCAGAACCGGAAGTTGTTGGATAAGATTGATTTTGAGAGAGGCGTCTTTGTGTACGAAGGAAAAGAGTATCCTTTGCGCGACACGAACTTCCCGACGATAGACCCGGCTGACCCGTATCGCTTGTCGGATGAGGAAAAGGAGCTGATGGATAAGATTCATGCTTCGTTCATGAATAGTGAAAAGCTGAAGAAACATATGCGTTGCCTGTTCACGTATGGGGGAATGTATCTGGTTTGCAACAGTAATTTGCTGTATCATGCTTCCATGCCGCTGAATGAGGATGGCAGTTTCAAGCATGTCCGCATCGGTAAAAAGGAGTATTGGGGCAAGAAGTTGCTGTGCAAGACGGACCAGTTGATACGCACGGCTTACTTTGATGAAGACGGGACGGAGGAGAAGAGTTTTGCACTGGACTACGTGTGGTATATGTGGTGCGGGCCGGATGCCCCGTCGTTTGATAAGGATAAGATGGCGACATTCGAACGTTATTTTATAGGAGATAAGGAATTGTCTAAAGAGACAAAAGGATATTATTATTCGTTGCGAAACCGTGCGGATATCTGCGAACGCATTTTGGCAGAGTTCGAAGTGACAGGCCCTCATTCGCACATCATCAACGGGCATGTGCCTGTGAAGATTATCAAGGGTGAGAAGCCTATCAAGGCGGACGGCAAACTGCTGGTGATTGACGGTGGGTTCTCCAAAGCCTATCAGCCGGAAACGGGAATTGCCGGATATACGTTGGTGTATCATTCACATGGATTGCAGTTGGTACAGCACGAACCGTTCCAAAGTAGTCAGAAGGCAATAGAGGAGGGACAGGATATCAAGTCCACCACTTTCGTTATCGAGTTCAATTCACAACGTATGATGGTGAAAGATACGGATAAGGGCCAGGAGTTAGTGACGCAGATACAGGACTTGAAGAAGTTGCTGGTGGCGTACAGGACGGGATTTATCAAGGAGAAAAACTGAATATGAATATTTAAGTATTAGGTATTAATTGTTGATTTACAATTGCTACACAATAATGCATAAATGCCTATACACTCAACAATTAATACCTAATATTTAATATTTAAACAATACCACTCCGCCTTCCAGAATCACTCCTTTGTCATAAGTCACCCCTTTGTTGTAATAGCGGCTGCCTCCGTAACCTCCTGTTACGAATACCCCGAATCTGTCTGTCAGGCGATATTCCAGATTCACACGTGCCTGTAACGCATAAAGGCGTGCCGGAAAACCATAATCTTTGTTCTTGAAGTTTTCGATATGCTGAAATCCCAGGTCACCGCTGATGAATAGCTGTTTGTATAGGGGCAACTCCAGACCAGCACGATAAAAAAGAGAAGCCGAGAACTTGTCGCTGAAGTCCAGGTAATGTGTGCCACCACCCAAGATCGTATAGAATAACTTGTTTTTAAAGCGTGCGCCCACATTCAACTTCGTTGTGTTTCCTCCGAAAAGCATCAGTTGCACTTTTGTGTCCGGATTGGCATTTACCAGACCCAATTGGAAGCCATCGAAATTACCCTTATAATAGTTGACTAATCCGATTTGCAACCCTTTTCCATCCTTTACGATGTTGAGGGGGGCAAGTTGTACGCCCGTGGCAGTGCCACCTACCACATTACCCAATCCGGCTATCTGCAAACCGTGCATCGTTTCTCCGGTAATGTTGCCTAATCCGCTTATCTGTACACCCCGCAGACTTTCGCCTACAATGTTCAGAAGTCCGGAAACTGTAATGCCATTGAAGGCTTCACCCGAAATGTTGGCTAATCCTGCAAGGTGTACACCCGAAGCATTTTCTCCGGTGATGTTCAGTAAGCCGCCAATGACAACACCACTGGTATTGTCGCCGGTGATATTGGTCAGTCCGGAGAAAATGACGCCTTGTGCATGGTTTCCTGTGATGCCGACCAAGCCGGATAAGGACACGCCACTGAGATTGTCTCCATTTACATTGCTGATGCCCGCAATCTGTATGCCTCGCATGCTGCCGCCTACCAGGTTGGCAAGACCTGTGATCTGTGCGCCGTTCATATCCCGATACACCACTCCTCCCAGCAGGTTGATGCCTACGCCACTCAGGCGGTTCATAGAGGAGAAAAGACCGAGATTGAAGCAAGTGGTTCCAACAGTATCACTCTTCTGTGTGGACATATTTTTCCACAAGGACAGATTGATGCCGACAGGTTCTTTGTCTTTCCTGGTTGTTTTCGTTGATTCGTTATTTGTGGTTTGGGCAGAAATCACTTCTGTCGTAAGCAAAAGTAGTACGGCAATAAATGAAGTTAATCGTCTCATTCGTTTTTAATCTTATTAGTATACAATTGAATCATCCTTTCGCCTCTTGATACAGGAACCGTTTTATAGAGCGTTTCGGCGTTTTTTCAAATTCTTCGGGGTATATCTTCATTTTAAATATCTGACAGTATGCAGGAAGGGTTGTATTCAGTGCAACGCGGTTCTCTT
This sequence comes from Bacteroides stercorirosoris, assembly GCF_900142015.1. GTDB lineage: Bacteria > Bacteroidota > Bacteroidia > Bacteroidales > Bacteroidaceae > Bacteroides > Bacteroides stercorirosoris. The sequence continues at coordinate 22,675 of NZ_FQZN01000041.1, read as the reverse complement.
CCATGACACGTTCGATGTCTTCAGTCTTCAGACCGTGTGCAAAGGCATCATCGAAATCAGGGTATACCAAGCCCACAAGTTTCTCGTTCTGCTGTACGATGATGCTTTCGGCAACGTATGGCATATTGTTCAGCTTGTCTTCTATTTCTTCGGGATAGATATTTTGTCCGCTGGCACCGAGCAACATATTCTTGCTGCGTCCTTTGATGGTGACATTGCCTTCGGCATCCATCAGGGCGAGGTCGCCCGTGTGCAACCAGCCGTCTGCGTCAATGGCCTCGCGGGTGGCTTCTTCATTCTTATAATACCCCAACATCACGTTAGGACCGCGGCATACGATTTCTCCCGGAATATTTTCCGGATCGGGCGAGAGGATTTTTACTTCCATACGGGGGACTGCTTTACCACAAGAACCCGGTTTGAAACGTGACCAGTCTTCATAACAGATAATCGGACCACACTCCGTCATTCCGTAACCTACCGTGTAGGGGAATTCTATCATGTGCAGGAATTGTTCTACTTCTTGATTAAAAGCGGCTCCCCCCACTATAACTTCTGCAAAACGTCCGCCAAAGGCATTGACTACGCCTTCACGCACAGTTGCTTTAATCTTATCATTGATGATGGGAACTTTCAGCAACAACTTCATAGTCGGAGTTTCCAGCTTCGGAAGCACATTCTTTTTGATGATCTTTTCGATGATAAGCGGCACGGCCACCACCAAGTGGGGCTTCACTTCTGAGAATGCCTGGAAGATAATCTTCGGACTGGGCATACGGGTGAGGAAGTATATCTGGCAACCTGCGGCGAACTCGTACAGGAACTCGAATGCCAGTCCGTACATATGTGCCATCGGCAGCATGGAGATGATCTTGTCACCTGCCTTCAGAGGCAGCACTTCGAATGCAAATGCAATATTGGACCACAGACTACGGTAGGGCAACATTACACCTTTGGAGTAACTCGTCGTACCGGAAGTGTAATTGATGACCGCCAGTTCTTCGGGCTGGTCTTTGTGATACTCAATATGTTCCTTGCGGAAGTTCTTGGGATATTTTTTGCCGAACAGTTCATTCAGATGTTCGCGGGCATAGTCTATCTTTTCGGTGCGGGATACGAGGACGGAAAAGTCAGTCATCAGTATGATGCCTTCCAGCAGAGTCATGGCACTTTCGTTAAGGTTTTCCCATACCTGGTCGCCTACGAAAAGCAGTTTGGCTTCGGAATGGTTCACGATGTTGTGCACATTGTCCGCTTTGAACTCGTGCAGGATGGGAACCACAACAGCACCGTAGGTCAATGTGGCGAGGAAAGTGACCCCCCAGTGCGAACTGTTGCGTCCGCAGATGGCAATTTTATCGCCTTTCTTGATGCCGCTTGCTTCGAAGATTAAGTGTACTTTTTCTATTTTGCGGGCTACGTCCTTGTATTGCAGGGTAGCGCCATTATAGTCAGTCAGGGCATCCAAGTCCCAATTCTCTTTTATGCTGTTCTCAATATAGGCGATAAAACTTTGTTCCATGATATTATATTGCACATTTGGTTGAAAATTGTGCAAATATAAGGCTTTATTAAAAGAATGCAAATTTTTCTCTGAAAAAAGCGGGAAGTACAGAGCATTTAAACGCAGGTATATTAAAATATGGCCAAACAGATGAAATTATTGCAAGTAATGAAATTGATATCGGGGAAACAGATAGACCTGCCGGGCAGATAAAGACAAACTTCCTGTCGACAAGAAGTTAATAGCTTGTCGACAGGAAGTCAAGAGTTTGTTTACAAGAAGTTGACTTCTTGTAAGTGGTTGATAATCTTTTACTTTCCGAGATACCAATTGTACATGCGTTGTACGCCTTCTTCAATCTCCACCTGATGGTGCCAGCCCAGGGCGTGCAATTTGGAGGGATCGGTGAGTTTACGCATGGTTCCGTCCGGTTTAGTACTGTCGAAAGTCAGTTGACCCTGATAGTCTACGGTGGAAACGATTAATTCGGCCAGTTCGCGGATGGAGATTTCTTTGCCCGTACCTATGTTGATGTGGCAGTTGCGGATATCCTTGTCACCTTGCTTGTAGGTATCTTTGAAATCTACGTGCTCCATGACGAAAACGCTGGCATCAGCCATTTCTTCGCTCCAGAGGAATTCGCGGAGCGGAGTGCCTGTACCCCATAGTTTTACTTCGGTGTTGCTGATACCGTATTTGGCGAGGATGGCGAGGATGTTTTCCCGGCTGCTGCTGCCGTCGATGCCTTCGACGGGGCGTTGGTTCAGGTCTTTGCATATGGCATCCCAGTCACCTTGTTTCAGGCAGTGGGCGAGGTGAATCTTACGGATCATGGCAGGAAGGACGTGACTGCGTTCCAGGTCGAAGTTATCGTTCGGGCCGTAAAGGTTGGTAGGCATCACGGCGATATAATTGGTGCCGTATTGCAGGTTGAAGCTTTCGCACATTTTCAGTCCGGCTATTTTGGCGATGGCATACGGTTCGTTGGTGTATTCCAGCGGGGAGGTGAGGAGTACCTCTTCTTTCATGGGCTGTTCGGCATCACGGGGATAGATGCATGTACTACCCAGGAAGAGGAGCTTCTTCACGTTATGGCGGAAACTTTCGCCGATGACGTTCTGCTGTATTTGCAGGTTTTTGTAGATGAAGTCGGCGCGGTAGATGCTGTTTGCCATGATGCCGCCAACGAAGGCAGCGGCAAGAAACACATATTCCGGTTGCTCTTCATCGAAGAATTTGCGAACAGCTACAGCGTCCAATAAATTGAGTTCTTTGTGGGTTTTGCCAATGAGATTGGTATATCCTTTGTCTTCCAGGTTCTTCCAGATGGCTGAACCTACCAGACCGCGATGACCGGCCACAAAGATTTTGGCGTTTTTGTCTAACATGAGTTTAATTATTAATTATAAGCTATAAATCATTAATTCTTGGCTGAATGTTCTTCAACTCTCAACTTCCCTTAAGTGCAGCTTCTTCACGAACTTCATATCGTGTGCAGCCATAATTTTCACCAACTCTTCGAAACTGGTTTGTCTCGGGTTCCAGCCTAACAGGGTTTTTGCTTTGGTCGGGTCACCCAGCAACTGTTCCACTTCGGCAGGGCGGAAGTATTTCGGGTCTACTTCAACAATGATTTTTCCGGTTTTCACATCAATACCTTTTTCATTTACGCCCTCACCTTCCCAGTGCAGTTCGATGCCTACTTCTCTGAAAGCAAGTGTGGCAAATTCGCGGACGGTATGCATTTCGCCTGTGGCTATCACAAAATCTTCGGGAGTATCATATTGCAGGATGAGCCACATACATTCCACATAATCTTTGGCATATCCCCAGTCGCGGCGTGCGTCCAGATTACCCAGATACAGTTTGTCCTGGAAACCCTGTGCGATGCGTGCGGCAGCCAGTGTAATTTTACGGGTTACGAATGTCTCGCCTCTGCGTTCACTTTCGTGATTGAAGAGGATACCGTTCACGGCAAACATTCCGTAACTTTCACGGTAGTTCTTTGTAATCCAGAAACCGTATTGTTTGGCTACTCCGTACGGGCTGCGGGGGTAGAAAGGTGTCGTCTCCTTTTGGGGGACTTCCTGTACTTTTCCGTAAAGCTCGGAAGTGGAGGCCTGATAGATTTTTGTCTTTTTCTCCATGCCGAGGATGCGGACAGCCTCTAGCATACGCAGCGTACCGATGGCGTCTGCTTCGGCGGTGTATTCCGGTACGTCGAAAGAAACTTTCACGTGACTTTGTGCGGCAAGGTTATAGATTTCGTCCGGTTGCACTTGCTGGATGATGCGGATGAGCGAACTGCTGTCCGTCATGTCGCCGTAGTGCAGGTTGATGGTACGCTTCTGTTTCATGTCGCGCACCCATTCATCGAAATACAGATGTTCGATGCGACCTGTGTTGAAGGAAGAAGAACGGCGGAGAATGCCGTGTACTTCGTATCCCTTTTGTAGTAGAAACTCGGCAAGAAAGGAACCGTCCTGACCTGTGATTCCGGAGATTAAAGCTGTTTTCATTATAATAGGCTTTTATTGATTGATTTTGAGGGGACAAAATTCGTTATTTTTTACGAGAATACAAAGAACAGATATTAATTATTAGGTATTAATGTGAATCAGGAGTTGAAATTAACTCATATCTGTAGGGATATGAAACAAATGGGTACGCGGACGATGCGGATAAGGCGGATGAACGCGGACTTTAATTTCTTAATAGTATAGCGCAACTTAAGCCTGAAAGGCTTTCATCTTATAGCCCAGGGCAACGCCCTGGGAATGAACCGTACCCCACAATCTTACGCCCTGTAAGGGCATAACACCACATACGGGCTTTTGCCCTTACAGGGCGCAAAGATATATACTAATCCCCAGGGCGTTGCCCCGGGCTATAAGATGAAAGGCTTTCAGCCTTAGGCTGCGCAAAATTATCGTCTATCTCATTTCTTATTTGCTTCATTTCTACACAGTTATGAATATGTTTTAGACACGGATTACACTGTTGCAGTATATAAAACAACAGTGTAATCCGTGTCTAAAATCTCATTTATCATTTGTTTCCTTTCTAAACTGAACTGCGTTGTAACACTGCTAAATCAATAATTAATGCCTGGTAATTGATCTTTATTTATAGATTTTATCCACTACCAGTGCTATTGCCCCGTCTCCCGTCACATTGCAGGCTGTGCCGAAGCTGTCCATAGCGATATAGAGTGCAATCATTAACGCTTGTGCAGATTCGTCGAAGCCCAGCATGGACTGCAATATGCCTAAGGATGCCATGATGGCGCCACCGGGAACACCGGGCGCTGCTACCATTGTGATGCCCAGCATGAAGATAAAGCCGGCGAATAGCGGGAAATCAAAAGGTATGCCCTGCATCATCATCAAAGCGAGTGCGCAGGCCACTATTTTTAGTGTGCTGCCCGATAGATGTATGGTGGCACATAGCGGGATGACAAAACCTGCAATATCGGTTGAGACTCCGTTCTTCTTTGTCTGCTCCAGGGTGACGGGGATTGTGGCGGCAGATGACTGTGTGCCCAAAGCGGTGAAATAAGCCGGCATCATCCGTCCCAATAACTTGAAAGGATTTTTGCGGACGAACAGCGCAGCGATGCAATACTGGAATATCAGCAGGAAGATATGCAGCAGGAAAATCACCCCGATAATTTTTATGAATACCATCAGCACAGAGAACACTTGTCCCGAATGGGTCATATTAAGGAATATACCGAAAATATATATCGGAAGCAATGGCAGAATGACCACACTGATCATCTTTACAATAATATCCTGAAAATCACGTGCTGCATTCTTTAAAGTATCGCTTTTCAGTTGGGCAAGTCCCAGACCTAAAGTGAAAGCCAGTACCAGTGCCGTCATCACATTCATCAACGGTGGAATGGCTACCGAAAAGAAGGGCAATATTCCTTGTGCTTCGCTGACTTCCTCCAGAGGAACGCCTGTTTCTATCAGATGGGGAAATATCGTTACTCCGGTGAAGTATGAAAGGAAGCCTGAGAACAGTGTTGCCCCGTAAGCGATTAATGCCGTAATCAGCAATAACTTTCCAGCTCCCTTGCCTATGTCGGCAATAGCCACCGTCACCAGTCCCACAATAATCAGCGGTATGGAGAAATTGAGGAATTCACTGAAAATGCCGTTGAACGTAACGAACAAACGTACCAGTCCTGCAGGCAGAAAATGACCGAAGAGAATACCTAATGCGATAGCTATAATGATGCGCGGCAACAACCCGATATGTAGTTTTTTCATAAAACTGAATTTAAGTTTTTCCAATGAAATGAAGTTATGTTTGCAAAAGTACGATTTTTATTCGGAATTCATACGAACAAATGCCCTTGGCATATTGTTTCCATTTCAATGAAACAAATAACATAAAAAAATGCAAGTTATGACAAAAAAAGAACAAAAGACAGACATAGGCCTGATTGGACTTGCCGTAATGGGGGAGAACTTATCCTTGAACATGGCAGATAAGGGGTGGCATGTATCGGTGTACAACCGCACTGTTCCGGGAGTGGAAGAGGGTGTGGTTGAGCGATTTGTCAACGGCCGTGCCAAGGGGAAGAGCATCGAAGGATACACTGAAATCCCCGACTTCGTAGAGTCCATTTCCGCACCGCGTAAAATAATGATGATGGTGCGTGCTGGCGCTGCTGTGGACCAACTTATGGACCAACTTTTCCCGTACCTTTCTCCGGGAGATATATTGATAGATGGTGGCAATTCGAATTATGAAGACACTAACCGCCGCGTGGCGTTGGCCGAATCGAAAGGTTTCCGCTTTGTAGGTGCCGGAGTTTCGGGTGGTGAAGAAGGGGCGCTGAACGGTGCTTCCATCATGCCGGGCGGTTCGGTTACTGCCTGGGATGAAGTAAAACCCATCCTACAGAGCATCGCTGCACGTGCTGCCGACGGCACTCCCTGTTGCGACTGGATCGGTCCGGCAGGTTCGGGGCATTTTGTCAAGATGATACACAACGGTATCGAGTACGGCGATATGCAACTGATTGCCGAGGCCTACTGGGTGATGAAGAATTTGCTGAAACTGGATAATGAAGAAATGGCTTCCGTTTTTGCCCACTGGAATGAGGGCAAACTGCGCAGCTACCTGATAGAAATTACCGCCAATATCCTGCGTCATAAGGACAAGACAGGCGGTTACCTTATAGATAAGATACTAGATACGGCCGGACAGAAAGGTACCGGCAAATGGTCCGTCATCAATGCCATGGAACTGGGCATGCCTTTGGGACTGATTGCTACGGCTGTTTTCGAACGCAGCCTTTCGGCACAGAAGAACCTGCGTGAGGCGGCTTCCAAGCAGTTTGTCTGCCAGCATTCGCAGGTGGTTTACAACAAACCGGAACTGGTGAAAGATATCTATTCCGCCTTGTATGCTTCTAAATTGGTATCTTATGCGCAAGGCTTTGCCGTGTTGCAGAAGGCATCCGAGAGCTTCGGTTGGGAACTCGACCTGGCCTCCATTGCCCGTATGTGGCGGGGGGGATGCATCATCCGCAGTATATTCCTGAATGATATAGCTGCTGCTTTCGAGGCACAACAGAAACCGAAACACTTGTTGCTCGCTCCTTATTTTAAGGAAGAGATACAGCAATTGCTCTCCGGTTGGAAGCATCTTGTGGCGCATGCGATGAAGGAAGAACTGCCCGTTCCCGCTTTCTCCTCCGCATTGAACTATTTCTATTCGCTGGTATCTTCGAAACTGCCTGCCAACATGATTCAGGCACAGCGCGATTACTTCGGTGCGCATACTTTCGAACGGACGGACGAGCTTCGCGGACAATTCTTCCACGAAAACTGGACCGGACATGGCGGAGATACAAAATCGGGTACGTATAATGTATAAACCTGATAACTCAGCACCAATCTAACTCTCCTCCTCCCGGGAGGAGGAGTACCCGTAGGGGGAGGTGGTAGGTAGAAAAGTGTATCTATTTAGAAATAAGGAGTAAGTTTTTTTACCTACCACCCCGCCCTTTGGGCACCCCTCCTCCCGGGAGGAGGGGAATTGAGATAGTCAGTTAATTATTTAGCTGTATGAGCTAATCAAAAAAAACAAGATTCTATGAGTAAATTTGTAATGATCATATTCGGCGCCTCGGGCGACCTGACAAAACGCAAACTGATGCCGGCCCTTTACTCCCTTTACAAGGATAACCGCCTGCCGGAGGGATTCGCTATTCTGGGTATCGGCCGTACTGAATATGCAGACGAAACCTATCGAGACTATATCCTGAACGAACTGGAACACTTCGTCACTCCTGCTGAGGTAGGGATGAAGGAGTTTTGCACCCACTTGCATTATCTCAGCATAGACCCTGCCAAAGAAGAAGGTTATGCGACGCTGGACCAGCGCCTGCAGGTAATCACCGGTGAAAAGGAACCGGACAACCTGTTGTTCTATCTTGCCACGCCTCCCTCACTTTATGGTGTCATTCCCTTGCATCTGAAAACAGCAGGGCTGAACCGCGAGCATACCCGCATCATTGTCGAGAAACCTTTCGGTTACAACCTGGAGTCCGCACAAGAACTGAATAAAATATATGCTTCCGTCTTTGAGGAACGGCAGATATACCGTATCGACCATTTCCTCGGCAAGGAGACGGCACAAAACATCCTTGCATTCCGTTTCGCCAACGGTATTTTCGAGCCGTTGTGGAACCGTAATTACATCGATTATGTGGAAGTCACCGCCGTCGAGAATCTCGGCATCGAGCAGCGTGGCGGTTTCTATGATGGTACAGGTGCCCTGCGCGACATGGTGCAGAACCACCTTATCCAACTGGTGGCCCTCACTGCTATGGAACCGCCTGCCGTTTTCACTGCCGACAATTTCCGTAATGAAGTGGTGAAGGTCTACGAGTCACTGAAACCTCTGACAGAAGAAGATCTGAATGAACATATAGTCCGCGGGCAATACACGGCTTCCGGTTCTAAAAAGGGCTACCGCGAAGAAAAAAACGTTCCCGCCGACTCGCGCACTGAAACTTACATCGCCATGAAGATAGGAATAGACAACTGGCGATGGAGCGGCGTACCTTTCTATATCCGTACGGGAAAGCAAATGCCTACTAAGGTAACGGAAATCGTAGTGCATTTCCGTGAAACGCCGCACCAGATGTTTCACTGCCATGGCGGACACTGTCCGCGGGCTAATAAACTGATCCTCCGCCTGCAACCCAATGAGGGCATCGTACTGAAGTTCGGCATGAAAGTGCCCGGACCGGGGTTCGATGTGAAGCAGGTGATGATGGATTTCAGCTACGACCAGCTGGGCGGGCAAGCTACGGGCGATGCTTATGCCCGTCTGATAGAAGACTGCATCCAGGGCGATCCCACACTCTTCACCCGCAGTGATGCCGTGGAGGCTTCCTGGCGTTTCTTCGACCCTGTGCTGCGCTATTGGAGCGAATATCCCGATGCACCTCTCTACGGTTATCCCGTCGGGACATGGGGCCCTTTGGAGAGCGAAGCCATGATGCACGAGCACGGTGCCGACTGGACCAATCCTTGTAAGAATTTGACGAATACAGATCAATATTGTGAGTTATGAAAACTTATATATATAGTACAGCTGTCGAGACGGCGCGTGCCCTCATTAAGCACCTCATTGGCTTGATGGAGGAAGAACCTGACAAGATTTTCCACATCGCATTCAGCGGGGGCAGCACGCCCTCGCTCATGTTCGATTTGTGGGCGGAGGAGTTTAAAGATGTCACTCCCTGGGTGCGTATGCGTATTTATTGGGTGGATGAGCGTTGTGTACCTGCCGAAGACTCGGAAAGCAATTATGGCACTATGCGCCGCCTGTTGTTGGATAAGGTTGCGATGCCTGACGAGTACATTTTCCCCATAGATGGAAGTAACCGGCCCGATAACGAGGCGAACAGTTATTCGCGCATAGTGCGTTGCAACGTTCCCCTCTGGCATGGCTTTCCGGCTTTTGATATTGTTCTGTTGGGAGCGGGAGAGGATGGTCACACTTCGTCCATTTTTCCCGGACAGGAATATTTGCTTTCGTCTTTCCATCCTTATGAACTGAGTGTGAATCCTTATAACGGCCAGAAACGTATAGCCATGACCGGCTGTTTGCTGTTCAATGCCAGGCAACTGATCTTCTTCGTTACAGGCAGGAACAAGGCCAACGTGGTGCGGGATATCCTGGATTCGGGCGATACCGGTCCGGCCGCTTACGTGGCGCATCATGCCTGGAACGTAGAAGTATTCATGGATGAACTAGCGTCAGTTTGACGTCCCGCTTTCGAGGATGCTGACGATAGAGAACAATGTGAAACAGATGCCGCCTAATCCTGCCAACACGCGTGCAGGGACGAAGTAGACATCATTCATCGTAGTCATCTCAAAAAGGAAAGCGGAAAGAAAGAGGCAAGCCAGTGCGGTAAGTACCGGAATAAGCGGAATACGGTTTGCCAGTTTAAAGACATTCCGCCAGATGACAGCCAACAAGATGACCTTGCTGGAGATACTGTAACAGACTAAACCGAGACCTATCATAATATAGCCGATGGAAGACTTTGCCGGATCGATGTCGGTCAGAATCCAAAGTCCCCAAAGTACACTCAGAGTACCCATTGCCAATACGAGAGCAGGCCACCATTTCCGTTCAGCATGCGTATATCCGTTACGTATCTGGCGGACAATGGTTGCGACCAGTGCAACCAGACTTGTACAAATACATGCCAGTCCCGCCATTACGTGTCCTGCCACGAAGTAGGCGTTGTGAATATCACTTTGTCCCAATAGCCAGAATGTCCATACCCATACGCTGATGGCGAAAATAATGGCAAGGATAATCAGAATATCCCCTTGTGCCGAAGAAAAAGCCTTTGCCGGTGCGGCGTGGTCGGTCCGTTTCGAGTTCTGGGTGATGAGCGTGAAGCGGGTGGAAGAAGTGGCGGTAGTGGCTACGCAAGCAGTGATGAATGCTACCCCGCAGATGACGTGTCCCGCAACGAAGTGGGCTACAGTTGTGCCGTCGTTGATATAGTTCATTCCCCCGATGAAGCACAGTACGGCTGCCAGATAACCGATGATGGGCAGAACATATTTAGCCGCTGTACTATAGGTGTGGATGATTTGCCGGATGATAGTTCCTGCCGTAGCGAACAGCGCTATGCATATCATACCTAATGAAAACACCACAGGGCCGGCAACGAAGCGGTTCATGTCCGTTCCCGTGTCAATGACAAAGGCTCCGTAACCAAAACAAAAAAGGGCCATCAGCAATGGGATAGCCCTGAAAAGGATACTAATACCGTAATTCATAACTGTTACATTTTTTAGAGTTTCCCCTTCCAACAGAGTTCGTTACGGTTTGTTTTCTTTTTTAAGATTTATTTGTTTTGGGAAGATTACTTTCGTGCGAGAATATTTTTGTCCGCTTAATCGCCTGAACTATGCCAACTTTGTATTTTTTTTGAGAACTTTACTTCCTATATCTTTGTTGTATTATGTATAATTCAGTAACTTAATATCAAGCAATTATGAGCAAAATCAATGTATATTCAATTGTGTTGTCAGTAGCTGTGTTCTTCGGAATATCAGTTGACTCTTTAAAGGCATGCACCCGTGTGGTTTATCAGGGGGTGAATAATATGATAATCACAGGCCGCACTATGGACTGGAAAGAAGATACCCGCAGCAACCTCTGGATTTTTCCACGAGGTATGGAACGTAACGGTGAGGTGGGGAAAGACCCGATGCGCTGGAAATCAAAATACGGCAGCGTCGTGACTTCGGCTTATGACATATGCAGCACTGACGGGATGAACGAAAAAGGACTTGTTGCCAATTTATTATGGTTGGCGGAATCCACTTATCCGCAATGGAATGGAGAAAGGCCGGCTTTGTCCATAGCTGCCTGGGTGCAGTATATGCTCGATAACTTTGCAACAGTGGATGAGGCTGTTGCCGGGATAGAGAAAAATACTTTCGATGTAGTATCGGATATGATGCCCGACGGCACGCGAATGGCTACCCTCCATCTTTCGGTCTCAGACGCTACCGGAGATAATGCAATCTTCGAATATATCGACGGCAAACTGAACATTCATCATAACCGCTCTTATCAGGTGATGACCAACTCGCCTGTTTTCGATCAGCAACTGGCACTCGATGATTATTGGAAAAACATCGGTGGGACTACTTTCCTGCCGGGAACCAACCGTGCCGCCGACCGTTTTGTGAGAGCTTCTTTCTATATAAATGCAATTCCTAAGACGGAAGATACACGTACTGCTTTAGCCAGTGTGTTCAGTGTGATACGCAATACTTCCGTTCCGTTCGGTATCAGCACTCCTGACCAACCGAATATATCGTCAACACGCTGGAGAACTGTTTCTGACCAGAAGAATAAGATTTATTACTTTGAGTCTACTCTATATCCTAATGTATTTTGGGTTGATTTCAGAGATGTGAATTTCTCTGAAGGAGCTTCGGTTAAGATGTTGAATCTTGTTTCCGGTAAGACGTATGCGGGAAATACGGCGAAAGAATTTGTCAGTACGAAACCTTTCAAATTCTTAGGAGTAGAGTAAGTGATAGTTGCCGGTATGTTAATTGCGTGTAGATGCTTAGAGTGAATAAAAAAGTGCTTCCTTATCGTTCTCTAACGGGGAAGCACTTTCACACAAAAACTAAACTAGACTTAACTAAACTATTCTATTGGGGGAAGTTTCACAACTTCCTTTATCTGTTCGATGCAAAGATAAAAAAACATTTTTTAATATGCAATAGGAAAATATGTTTTGTCGACAAATTCAGATATTTTATCGACAAATAGATGTTATTTCCTAACTTCTTTTATCTAAGAACGCTTGAAATACCTGTTTATAACTGTCGCTGACGGGGATATACGTTTTATCGAACACAATGCGTCCGCGATCAATGACTCGTATTTTTTCTTTCTGTACAATATAAGATCTGTGAACCCGCATGAAACGGGAAGCCGGTAATAATTCTTCCATCGACTTCATACTCATAAGTGACAAGATCGGGCGAGGATTGTCTTCTGTATAAATCTTGACATAATCTTTCAAACCTTCCACATAGAGTATCTTTTTAAGCTCTATCTGCACCAATTTATAGTCACTCTTCACAAAGATGCTTTCAATTTCATCTTTCGGCTGCTGTAATAGTTCGAACCACTGCACGGCTTTGTTGGCTGCCTGCAAGAAGTCTACGTAGGAGATGGGCTTCAGCAGATAATCCAAGGCATTTACTTTGTAGCCATCGATAGCGTATTGCTCGAAAGCAGTGCTGAACACAATGCGTGTATGTGAATCTACCATTTTAGAGAACTCGAGGCCGTTGAGTTCCGGCATCTGTATGTCGAGGAAAAGCAAGTCTACCTGCTTTTCCGGCAGTTCCTTCATAGCCTGTACGGCACTGGAATACTTTCCCGTCAATGTCAGGAACGGGGTTTTGTTGACGTAGCTTTCCAAAAGACCTAAAGCTAACGGTTCATCGTCTACTATGGCACAAGTCAGGTTCATGAGGTTTAATATTTGATATTTAACACCGATTTATACTCTTTCCCGTCATCGCTCACTCCCTGATTCCATTCGTACCGACCCGGATAAGTCAGTTCGAGACGTTTCCGCACCTGCTCCAGCCCTATGCCGCTTCCACTTTTGTCAGCTTGGTTTTTGGGGTGGTAGCTGTTGGTGATTTCACAGCATACCTGACCCGGACTTTCGCTGAAATGAATGCGTATGAAGCTGGATTCGGTGGGTGAGATGCCATGTTTGAAGGCATTCTCTATGAGGGAGATGAAAATGAGTGGGGCAATCTCCGTGCGGCTGTCGGCGCGGACGTCGATTTGTGTCTCTACGGTCACATTGGAGGCAAGACGGATGCGCATCAGTTCGATGTAGTTGCGGATGAAATCCATCTCTTTACCTAAAGCTACGTAATTTTGTTGATTGTCGTAGAGGACATGGCGCAACAGGCGGCTTAGTTCCTGAACGGCAGCCTGGGCTTTCTCGCTGTCGAAGGCGATGAGGGCGTAGATGTTGTTCAGAGTATTGAGCAGGAAGTGCGGGTTCAGTTGGTTACGCAAGTTCTTCAATTCGGCTTCTGTGCGGCTTTTTTCTGCTTCGCGACGGGCGGCTTCCACATTCACCCAGCGACCGCTCATGCGGATGGCGGCAGCCAGTCCCACAGTGAGAATCATGGAGAACATATCGCGTAGGATGAATATCCAACTGGGAGGTCCGGGGCGTCTGGGACCTTCGGGTTTTGCGAATGTGTGGAAGATGAAATTCTGCCAGAAGTGTACTCCGATGGCGGTGCAGAGGATGAGTAGCAGGTTCAACATTATATATTGTTTGATGCGTCCCTCGAACAAGAAGCGGGGGATGAAGAAACAATAGTTGACATAGAACACGATAAGGAACGAGATAGGAACAGCACTGCCATGACGCAGGTAGTCTATCCAGGTTATCGAGAAACCGCTACGGTTCATCAACAGAAATGGAAAGCCAAAGATGATACCCCATCCGATAATATGAATGAGGACTTTTGCAATCCAACGGGGTTTGGGTTCTTGCGTAATCATGTTACAAAAATAATAATTTTAATGAAGAATGAGGAATTCTTCATTTATTCGTATCTTATCGCCTCTATCGGGTCCAGATCAGCCGCCTTCTTGGCGGGGTACCAACCGAAGAATACGCCGGTGACGGTGCAGACTGCGAAGGAGAGGAATACGCTCCAGGCTTGGATATAGATAGGCCAGTGGGCTACGTTCTTCACGATAAATGCAGCTCCGCAGCCGATGATGACTCCGATGATACCTCCCGTGATACTGATGAGGATGGCCTCAATCAGGAATTGCGAAAGAATATCTACACCACGTGCTCCGACAGACATACGCAGACCGATTTCGCGGGTACGTTCCGTTACGCTGACGTACATGATATTCATGATACCGATACCCCCTACCACCAGAGAGATGCCGGCGATGCACGCCAGAAGCGTAGTCATCAGGTCCGTAGTGGAGTTCAGCATGGTGCTGAGCTCTTGCTGGCTGCGGATGGTGAAGTCGTCGTCGTCACTCTCTTTCAGCTTATGGTTGCGGCGCAGGAGGGTGGTGACTTCTTCGGTCGCATAATCCGTCATATCCTCGGAGAGGGCGGAGGCGAAGATACCTTGCAGATAGGTGACGGCAAGCATACGCTTCATTACGGTGGTGTAAGGAGCCAGCACAATCTCGTCCTGGTCCATACCCATAGAGTTGTAACCTTTGGCTTTGAGCACACCCACTACACGCAGCGGCACCTGGTTGAAGCGGATAGTATGTCCGATGGGGTCTTGTCCGTTCGGGAAAAGATTGTCCACGATGGTCTTACCGATGATGCAGACTTTTGCTGCACTCTGAATGTCGGCTTCGGTGAACATTTCACCGCTTTCCACGCTCAACTGCCGGATTTCGAGATACTCGGTACCTACACCGTTCACGGAAGCAGGATAGTTGTTGTTGCCGGCAATGAGTTGTCCGCTGGATGATACGTTGGGGCTGACGGCTGCCAGGAAGTTGGTTTCGTCCCGCAGCGACTCGTAGTCGGTCAGTTTCAGCGTCTGCATGGACGAGGCGTCTTGCCGGACACCGCCACGTGTGTCACCACCCGGATGGATCATGATCATATTCGAGCCCATCTCCGATATCTGTGCCTGGATGCTTTTCTTCGAACCTTGTCCGATGGCAAGCATGGTGATGACGGAGGCCACACCGATGATGATACCCAGCATGGTGAGGAACGCGCGCAACTTGTTGTTGGCAAGGGCGCGGAGGGCTATTTTGAAAAGGTTTGTTCCGTTCATAATGATTTGTTTTTAATCTTCTTCATTCTTCGGCAACGCTGCCAGGGCTGCGGCAGCCGAGAGGATTTTCGGATTTACGGTATCTTCCGTCACGTGCCCGTCGCGCAGGCGGATGTTCCGGCTGCTGTATTGGGCTATTTCGGGGTTGTGAGTGACGAATATGATGGTACGTCCTTCGGCATGCAGCTTCTGGAAGAGAACCAGGATTTCGAAAGAAGTACGTGTGTCCAGGTTACCCGTTGCCTCGTCGGCGAGGATTACCGCAGGGTTGTTCACCAGGGCGCGGGCGATGGCCACACGTTGCATCTGCCCACCGGACATCTGGTTCGACTTATGTTCCAGACGGTCACCCAGTCCCACGGCTTGCAAGGCTTCGATGGCACGGCGGCGGCGTTCGGAGGCCGAGACGGAGGCGTTGTACATCAGGGGAAGTTCCACATTCTCCACAGCGGTAGTCTTTGCCAGCAGGTTGTAGCTTTGGAAGACGAAGCCGATTTTGCGGTTCCTCAGTATGGCGCGTTGCGGTTTGCTCATGGTGCGCACGGATATGCCGTCCAGCAGATATTCGCCGCTGGTAGGAGTATCGAGACAGCCCAGGGTGTTCAACAGCGTTGATTTACCGGAACCGGACGTACCCATGATGGTGACGAACTCCCCTTCGGCAATGGAGAAGGAGACGCCACGCAATGCGTGTACCGTTTCCTCGCCCACCTGGAAGTCGCGCCGGATATTTTGCAATTCTATGACTGTTTTACTCATATAGTTCGTTTTTTATCACTTACTCTTTTTCTTGTTTCCTCCCGGAGGGCCAGGCATGAACGGGCTTCTTTCGCCGTCAGCTTGTCCTTCGGTCATGGCAGCCTGTTCGCCACCGGTGCTGATAGCTGCATCGGCAACAATCTGCGTGCCTTCGTTGACACCGCCTGTGATTTCCGTCATGATTCCGTTTGAAATACCTATACTGACCGGATGTGCGGTGAATGTGTTTCCTTCTTTGGTCCATACTTTATGTTCGCCCTCGCAATCCTTCACCACGGCATCCTGGCCAACCAGTGGAACGGCAGGCGTAAAGCGCAGCGCTTTGGCAGGAACGCTCAGTACCCCTTGCTTGTCCAGCGTATAGATGGTGATGTTCGCTGTCAGCCTCGGTTTCAGCTTCAGGTCGGGGTTGTGGGCAGAGATGACTACTTCGTAAGTGACTACCGTAGTGGTTGTGGTGGTGCTGCTCGAACTGCTTGTAGCTCCGAGGCGGATTTGCGTTACCTTACCTTCGAACACATCGTTCGGATAAGCATCCACCGTGAAACTTACGCGTTGTCCTTCTTCCACATCGCCTATGTCAGCTTCGTCCACATCGGCCACTACCTGCATTTGCGTCAAGTCCGCAGCAATGGTGAAGAGGGTCGGGGTCTCGAAGCCGGAAGCTACGGTCTGTCCTTCTTCCACATCACGGCTGATGACAACGCCGTCGATGGGAGAGGTGATGGTGGCGTATGACAGGTTGCGTTCTGCCTTGGCGAGAGAAGCCTTGCTGCTGTCGTAGGCACTTTTTGCTTTCTGATAGTTGTAAAGGCTTTGCTCGTAATCCGTATCACTGATGAGCTGCTTTTCGTGCAGGCCTTTGTTACGTTCGAAGTTTTTCTGCTGATACTCATATTCGGCTTTGGCACCGTCGTAGGTGGCTTTTTGCGAGGCGAGTTCGCTTTGCAGGGTCACTTTATCCATTTCGGCGATGAGTTGCCCTTTGGTCACTACCGAGTTATAGTCCGCATACAACTTGTCGATGATACCGCTGACCTGTGTACCGACTTCTACTTCAGTCACCGGTTCGATGGTGCCTGTGGCGGTCACGGAGTTGGAGATGTCGGCACGTCCCACGGTGGTTGTCTCGTACACCACTTTCCGGCTTTTGGCTTTTCCGCCCAATACCCAGATAGCTATGCCGGCCACTATGATGATTCCGGCTGCTACAATGATAATTTTTTTCTTGCTCATACTTTATATGATATACTTATTGAATTAATTTTACGTTTATCTCTTGTTTCCACATCAGTCGTTATTTCATCCCTATTCAGTCGTTACTTCATTGCCATTCGGTCGTTACTTCATCCTGTTTCAGTCGTTACCTCATTCTACCTTGTTTTAAACGGTCTGATAATCACCTGATTATGAAAAGCTGGGAGAGCATGGAAATATTTTAACAGAAATACACTTCTGGAACGTATTTACAGCACTATCGCTTCTCCCTGGTAGAAGCGCAGCAACTGTGCATTCAGTATCGCCATATACTTGGCCTGCAACGTTTCCTGCTGTGCATTGAGCAGATTGCTCTTTTCAGTCAGCAACTCTACGGTATTCTTCATACCCAGGTTGAACTGTTCCTGAATGAGGTCGTAGCTTGCCTGCGTGCTGCGCAACTTTTCTGCGGCAGCGGTATATTGTTGCTGCGCACTGTTGGCGTCCAGCCATAGGCTTTCGATGGTCTTGTACAGGGTCTTCTGCTGGTCCAGCAAGTCCAGTTCGCTGGTTTGCTTTTGCAGGCGGGCTTTCTGCACGGCGCTCTTGGTCTGGCGGTTGTTGAAGATGGGGATGCTTACGGTCAGTCCCAATGAGTTGTTCCAGTTGTTCTTCACCTGTTCGGAGAAAGAGTAATCGTTGCCGTTGGCATTCGTTGTTCCGATGCCGGCGCTGAGGCTCAGGGTAGGGATGTAGCCTGCTTTGGCAATGTTGATGTCGAGGTCGGATGCCTGTACATTCAGCTTGCCCGATTCTATTTCCGGACGGAAGGTGAGGGCGACCCGATACACATCCGTCTTGGTGGGCAGCGGCACCAGTACACTTTCATCGCCCAGGGCGGGGAGGTAGAGGTTCATTTCTTGTTCACCGTCCAGTTCGAGGAGTTGTTTCAGTTGCAGTTTGTAATCTTGCAGGGTGGCTTGTGCTGTCACCAACTGGTACTTATCCGTACTGACCTGTGCTTCCAGTTGTGCGAGGTCGCTTTTGGCGATGCTTCCGGCTTCCAACAGTTGCTGTCCGCGGTCGCGTTCGGCTTGGCTGACGGAAAGGGTGTTTTCGTTCACCTTCACAGCTTCGGCGGCATAAAGTATCTGTACGTATATTTGTGCGATGCTTTCTTCGATGGAGTTTTCGCTTTCGGCGACGTTGAGTTCGGCGATGCGGTTGTTCAGCTTCTGCTGCTTGATGGTGTTCAGACGCTTGCTGCCGTTGTAGAGTGTCCAGTTGGCATCGATGCCGTAGCTGCCGTTGTATGACGTCTTGCTCGAACTGCTGGTGATGTTGTCACCACTGATGATGGTGCCGCTTTCACTGTTGGGGCGGTTTACGATACGCTGGCTGACGCTTGCCGACAGGCTGGGGAAGAAGGCTGCCTTGGCGGTCTTAACGTCCACTTCGGCACTTTCCGCACTGATGCGGTTGCGTTTCAGGGTGATGTTGTGCTGCAAGGCATAGTCGATGCAGGTTTGCAGGTTCCATTGTGAGGGAAGAGGTTCACTGTCTTGCAGAGTGGCATCCTGCACCGTGCTTTCTGTTTGCACGGTAGAAGCAGGTTCCTGCGCACACAGCGTTGAGCTGCCTGCACAGGCACTTGCCACGCATAGTGTTATCACTGTCAATCTTCTTACATTTCTCATATCTCTGTTATTACTAAATATGTTTTTTACCTGTGCAAAGGTATGGGGCACCGGGAAAACCTGCAAAACGAATAGACGGTTTGCAAGTTTTCAATGTCGGAATGCGTTTTTGTGCCGACAACTAACTTCGCTTGATGATGAGATTGGCTTATATCTGATAAAAAATGAACTATAATTCTGCCAACCAATTAACTTTTTCCTCTTTTATTTGTTTTATATGTATATAAGTTTTATATTTGTAATGATTATAATTTTGTTATTATGAAGAATACCGTATTTAGCATCTGGCGCTTTTACGTAGACGGCTTTCGCAGTATGACGCTGGGTCGCACATTGTGGTTCATCATTTTGGTGAAACTCTTCATTATGTTTGCTATTCTGCGTGTTTTCTTCTTCCCAAACTTCCTGAGTTCTGTTGCCACGGACGGCGACAAGGAAGGTTATGTCAGCAATGAACTTATAGAACGTGCCGTCGGCGATTCGCCGCCCTCTATTTCCGATTAATCCCACAGCAAATAATTGATAATTAATATTTAATAATTAACAACTTACTTCTTATGCTTGAGCACATAGACACTTCGTTGATTGACTGGTCGAGGGCGCAATTTGCACTGACCGCTATCTATCACTGGATTTTCGTGCCCCTAACGCTGGGGCTGGCAGTCATCATGGGCATCATGGAGACAATGTATTACAGGACGGGCGATGAATTCTGGAAACGGACGGCCAAATTCTGGATGAAACTATTCGGTATCAACTTTGCCGTAGGAGTGGCTACGGGATTGATTCTGGAGTTTGAATTCGGAACCAACTGGAGCAACTATTCCTGGTTTGTAGGTGACATTTTCGGTGCGCCGCTTGCCATAGAGGGGATTTTGGCTTTCTTTATGGAGGCTACGTTCATCGCAGTGATGTTCTTCGGCTGGGATAAGGTGAGCAAGCGTTTCCATTTGGCCTCTACCTGGCTGACAGGACTCGGCGCCACGATTTCCGCCTGGTGGATACTTGTGGCAAATGCCTGGATGCAGAATCCGGTAGGGATGGAGTTTAATCCGGCAGCAGGGCGCAATGAGATGGTGGACTTTGCAGCAGTGGCACTTTCACCGGTGGCAGTGAATAAGTTTTTCCATACGGTGTTGTCCGGTTGGGTGCTGGGTGCAGTGTTTGTTGTGGGGATAAGCTGCTGGTTCCTGTTGAAGAACCGGGATAAGCGGTTTGCCTTGTCAAGCATCAAGATAGCTGCCTGGGTGGGACTGGCTTCGGCTGTGCTTTCGGCATGGACGGGAGACGGTTCGGGCTATCAGGTGGCACAGACGCAGCCAATGAAGCTGGCAGCGATGGAAGGATATTACGAAGGGCAGCAGGGGGCCGGATTGGTAGCAATCGGTATGCTGAATCCGGAGAAGAAAACATATAATGACGGTGTGAATCCTTTCCTGTTCAGGATAGAGATACCGAAGATGTTGTCATTGCTGGCCGAAAGGAAGTCGGATGCCTTTGTGCCCGGCATCACGAATCTGATAGAGGGGGGGTACCGGCAAAAGGATGGCACGATAGCCTTGTCTGCCGAAGAAAAGATAGAGCGTGGAAAGACAGCGATTGCCGCATTCGGCGCTTATCGGGCCGCTATGGAAGTAGGCAATGAGGCTGACATGAAAGTGGCTGAGCAAATATTGAAGGAGAATGTAGCTTATTTCGGTTATGGATATATCAAAGATGTGAACGACCTGGTGCCCAATGTGCCGCTGACGTTCTATGCGTTCCGCGTGATGGTGATATTGGGTGGATATTTCATACTTTTCTTTATTGTCGTGCTTATTCTTTCTTATAAGAAAGACCTCTCGAAAATGCGGTGGATGCATTGGGTGGCACTGCTGACTATTCCACTGGGTTACCTTGCCGGGCAGGCGGGATGGGTTGTTGCGGAATGCGGACGCCAGCCGTGGACGATACAGGATATGCTGCCTGTAAATGCCGCCATCTCCAAGTTGGATGTCGGCTCTGTGCAGACCACGTTCTTTATCTTCCTGTTGCTGTTCACTATCATGCTGGTAGCGGAAATCGGTATAATGCTGAGGGAAATACGTAAAGGACCGAAAGAATTATGATTTTAAATCATAAATCATTAATCTCTTAGCTTATAAATCATAAATCAAAAATCATAAATCTTATGACCTACGCTTTTCTACAACAATATTGGTGGTTCGTGGTATCATTGCTGGGGGCCCTGCTCGTATTCCTGCTGTTTGTGCAGGGTGGTAATTCGCTTCTGTTCTGTCTGGGTAAGACGGAAGAGCACAAAAAGATGATGGTGAACTCTACGGGACGTAAATGGGAGTTCACGTTCACTACGTTGGTGACGTTCGGTGGAGCATTCTTTGCATCGTTTCCGTTGTTTTACAGCACCAGTTTCGGTGGAGCTTACTGGCTTTGGATGATTATCCTGTTCAGCTTTGTGTTACAGGCGGTCAGCTATGAGTTTCAGAGCAAGGCGGGTAATCTGCTGGGGAAGAAAACATACAGGACATTTCTGGTGATTAATGGTGTGGTTGGTCCGGTGCTGTTGGGCGGGGCGGTGGCTACGTTCTTTACGGGGTCGGAGTTCTACGTCAACAAGAGTAGTATGGCAGATACGGTGATGCCGGTAATCAGTCATTGGGCGAATGGCTGGCATGGGCTGGATGCGCTGACTAATCTGTGGAATGTGGTGCTGGGACTGGCGGTGTTCTTCCTGGCCCGTATTCTGGGGGCGCTATACTTTATTAATAATATTGATGATAAAGACCTGGTGGCACGCAGTCGCCGTTCATTGATAGGTAACTCGGTGTTGTTCCTGGTGTTCTTCCTGGCATTCGTCATCCGGACATTGCTGGCGGATGGGTATGCTGTGAATCCCACTACGGGAGAGATATTTATGGAACCATATAAGTATCTGACGAACTTTATAGAAATGCCGCTGGTATTGATAATCTTCCTTATCGGTGTGGTATTAGTGCTCTTCGGCATTGGAAAGAGTTTGCTGAAGAAGACGTTTGATAAAGGTATTTGGTTTACGGGTATAGGTACGGTGTTGGCTGTGCTTGCTTTGCTGCTTGTGGCTGGATATAACAATACAGCTTATTATCCCTCTACGAACGACCTTCAAAGTTCGCTGACACTGGCAAACAGTTGTTCCAGTGAGTTTACTTTGCGGGTGATGTTCTATGTTTCCTTCTTGGTTCCGTTTGTGCTGGCGTATATCTTCTATGCGTGGAGAAGCATTGATATACATAAGATTAGCGAAAAGGAGATGAAGGACGGGGGACATGCATATTGAGGAATATAATGATAATTTAGCGAAATGAAGAACTAAGAATGAAGAATGAAGAATTACCTTGCGGCATGCTTGCATAGCGCAGCCAAATTCTTCATTCTTCATTCATCATTCTTCATTAAATTATCAATTTAGGGATATTCCTAAAATAATAAAATTTAAGGCAACTAATTCATTGCGAGTTAGTTGCCTTTTTTGTATCTTTAAGCATTCCCCCTAAAAAACGGTTTGACGGCCAAAACGGGGGTAATCTAAACTAAAAACACATGGTAAAGATACAAAAAATCTCAGAAATCGAACCTCGTTTAGGTTT
>NZ_FQZN01000072.1 GCF_900142015.1 Bacteroides stercorirosoris | reverse complement strand
CCGGTAGCAATACCGATTAACAATACTTTTACAATGAAGAGTTTGATCCTGGCTCAGGATGAACGCTAGCTACAGGCTTAACACATGCAAGTCGAGGGGCAGCATGGTCTAGCAATAGACTGATGGCGACCGGCGCACGGGTGAGTAACACGTATCCAACCTGCCGATTATTCCGGGATAGCCTTTCGAAAGAAAGATTAATACTGGATAGTATAACGAGAAGGCATCTTCTTGTTATTAAAGAATTTCGATAATTGATGGGGATGCGTTCCATTAGTTTGTTGGCGGGGTAACGGCCCACCAAGACATCGATGGATAGGGGTTCTGAGAGGAAGGTCCCCCACATTGGAACTGAGACACGGTCCAAACTCCTACGGGAGGCAGCAGTGAGGAATATTGGTCAATGGACGCGAGTCTGAACCAGCCAAGTAGCGTGAAGGATGACTGCCCTATGGGTTGTAAACTTCTTTTATATGGGAATAAAGTGCAGTATGTATACTGTTTTGTATGTACCATATGAATAAGGATCGGCTAACTCCGTGCCAGCAGCCGCGGTAATACGGAGGATCCGAGCGTTATCCGGATTTATTGGGTTTAAAGGGAGCGTAGGCGGAAGCTTAAGTCAGTTGTGAAAGTTTGCGGCTCAACCGTAAAATTGCAGTTGATACTGGGTTTCTTGAGTGCAGTAGAGGTAGGCGGAATTCGTGGTGTAGCGGTGAAATGCTTAGATATCACGAAGAACTCCGATTGCGAAGGCAGCTTACTGGACTGTAACTGACGCTGATGCTCGAAAGTGTGGGTATCAAACAGGATTAGATACCCTGGTAGTCCACACAGTAAACGATGAATACTCGCTGTTTGCGATATACAGCAAGCGGCCAAGCGAAAGCATTAAGTATTCCACCTGGGGAGTACGCCGGCAACGGTGAAACTCAAAGGAATTGACGGGGGCCCGCACAAGCGGAGGAACATGTGGTTTAATTCGATGATACGCGAGGAACCTTACCCGGGCTTAAATTGCAAATGAATATAGTGGAAACATTATAGCCGCAAGGCATTTGTGAAGGTGCTGCATGGTTGTCGTCAGCTCGTGCCGTGAGGTGTCGGCTTAAGTGCCATAACGAGCGCAACCCTTATCTTTAGTTACTAACAGGTCATGCTGAGGACTCTAGAGAGACTGCCGTCGTAAGATGTGAGGAAGGTGGGGATGACGTCAAATCAGCACGGCCCTTACGTCCGGGGCTACACACGTGTTACAATGGGGGGTACAGAAGGCAGCTACACGGCGACGTGATGCTAATCCCCAAAACCTCTCTCAGTTCGGATTGGAGTCTGCAACCCGACTCCATGAAGCTGGATTCGCTAGTAATCGCGCATCAGCCACGGCGCGGTGAATACGTTCCCGGGCCTTGTACACACCGCCCGTCAAGCCATGAAAGCCGGGGGTACCTGAAGTCCGTAACCGTAAGGAGCGGCCTAGGGTAAAACTGGTAATTGGGGCTAAGTCGTAACAAGGTAGCCGTACCGGAAGGTGCGGCTGGAACACCTCCTTTCTGGAGCGACGCTCATAATTATACGATGCGCAAGCTGAATATAAAATTTTAAAAGTTGGTTCTTGAAGTTATACTTCCATAAGAACCTCTTGTACTACGGGTAATTGTTTATTTAAAGATATAAATGAGAAAGAAGAAGCCGAGCCGCAAGGTGAGGTTGAACTCGACAGTCCTATAGCTCAGTTGGTTAGAGCGCTACACTGATAATGTAGAGGTCGGCAGTTCAACTCTGCCTGGGACTACTTCGAGAAGAAGCCACGCTTCTTTCCCGGGGGATTAGCTCAGCTGGCTAGAGCACCTGCTTTGCACGCAGGGGGTCAACGGTTCGAATCCGTTATTCTCCACTCCGCCGCATTTGATTTTAATTGTCAATTTTTAATTTTCAATTTTCAATTGTGAGCAAAGCGAACTATGACATGATGTACAAAAAAAGTAAAGTTATTAACAAGCTGAAAGTATATATCTAACCATACGGCTAGGTAAGACTAAAAGTAAGCAAGGGCGCATGGCGGATGCCTTGGCTCTCGGAGGCGATGAAGGACGTGATAAGCTGCGATAAGCTGCGGGTAGGTGCAAATGACCTTTGATCCGCGGATTTCCGAATGGGACAACCCAATATCTTGAAGAGATATTATCCTGCTATGCAGGAGGCTAACACAGGGAACTGAAACATCTTAGTACCTGTAGGAAAAGAAAATAAATAATGATTCCCCTAGTAGTGGCGAGCGAACGGGGAACAGCCCAAACCATATATGTTACGGCATGTATGGGGTTGTAGGACCACGTCGTGGGACGACAGTTAGTGAGCAGAATGTTCTGGAAAGTTCAGTCATAGACGGTGATAACCCGGTATGTGAAGCTAACTTAACCCTAGTGGTATCCTGAGTAGCGCGGGACACGAGGAATCTTGCGTGAATCTGCCGGGACCATCCGGTAAGGCTAAATACTCCCGAGAGACCGATAGCGAACCAGTACTGTGAAGGAAAGGTGAAAAGTACTTCGAATAGAAGAGTGAAATAGTCCCTGAAACCATGCGCCTACAAGCGGTCGGAGCAGCTTTTAGCTGTGACGGCGTGCCTTTTGCATAATGAACCTACGAGTTACTTTTTCCGGCAAGGTTAAGCATATTAATATGTGTAGCCGAAGCGAAAGCGAGTCTGAATAGGGCGGATAGTCGGAAGGAGTAGACGCGAAACCAAGTGATCTACCCTTGGCCAGGTTGAAGGACAGGTAACACTGTCTGGAGGACCGAACCGATAAGCGTTGAAAAGCTTCCGGATGAGCTGAGGGTGGGGGTGAAAGGCTAATCAAACTTGGAGATAGCTCGTACTCCCCGAAATGCATTTAGGTGCAGCCTTGATTTATACTAATATGAGGTAGAGCGACTGATAAGATGCGAGGGCTTCGCCGCCTATCAAGTCTTGACAAACTCCGAATGCGTATTAGTTCTATATCAGGAGTGAGGGCATGGGTGCTAAGGTCCATGTCCTAAAGGAGAACAATCCGGACCATCAGCTAAGGTCCCGAAATAATTGCTAAGTTGATCTAACGAAGTCAGATTGCTAAGACAGCTAGGATGTTGGCTTGGAAGCAGCCATTCATTTAAAGAGTGCGTAACAGCTCACTAGTCGAGGAGTTTGGCGTGGATAATAATCGGGCATAAGCAATTTACCGAAGCTATGGGATGTTTAATACATCGGTAGGGGAGCATTCCACTCTGCGTCGAAGGTAAAGCGTGAGCTTTGCTGGAGCGTGTGGAAAAGCAAATGTAGGTATAAGTAACGATAAAGGGGGTGAGAAACCCCCTCGCCGAAAGACTAAGGTTTCCTGATCAACGCTAATCGGATCAGGGTTAGTCGGGTCCTAAGGCTCAGCCGAACGGTGAGGCCGATGGCAGAACAGGTTAATATTCCTGTACTACCTTAAAGAGTGACGTGGAGACGGAGGCGTGACAGTGCCGCGGACTGACGGAATAGTCCGTTGAAGGGTGTAGATGTTGATCGGGGTAGGCAAATCCGCCCCGAGAGTCGAACCTGATAGTATGGAGCGTTCTTCGGAACAATCCAATAGCGCATGTAAGCATACTCCCAAGAAAATCCGCTAAACTTAATCTTTAAGGTACCCGTACCGTAAACGGACACACGTAGTCGGGTTGAATATACTAAGGCGCTTGAGTGATTCACGGTTAAGGAACTAGGCAAATTGACCCTGTAACTTCGGGATAAAGGGTCCCGTCAGCAATGACGGGCGCAGAGAATAGGTCCAGGCAACTGTTTAACAAAAACACAGGGCTGTGCAAAATTGAAAGATGAAGTATACAGCCTGACACCTGCCCGGTGCTGGAAGGTTAAGAGGAGATGTCATCGCAAGAGAAGCATTGAATTGAAGCCCCAGTAAACGGCGGCCGTAACTATAACGGTCCTAAGGTAGCGAAATTCCTTGTCGGGTAAGTTCCGACCTGCACGAATGGTGTAATGATCTGGACACTGTCTCAACCGTGAGCTCAGTGAAATTGTAGTATCGGTGAAGATGCCGATTACCCGCGATGGGACGAAAAGACCCCGTGAACCTTTACTATAGCTTAACATTGAATTTGGGTAATTGATGTGTAGGATAGGCCGGAGGCTTTGAAGCATGTACGCCAGTATTTGTGGAGCCGCTGTTGAAATACGGCCCTTTGGTTATTTGAGTTCTAACTCGCGATGCGAGGACACTGTTTGGTGGGTAGTTTGACTGGGGTGGTCGCCTCCAAAAACGTAACGGAGGCTTCTAAAGGTGCCCTCACGACGATTGGTAACCGTCGGTAGAGTGTAATGGCATAAGGGCGCTTGACTGGGAGACTAACAAGTCGATCAGGTAGGAAACTAGAGCATAGTGATCCGGTGTTTCTGTATGGAAAGGACATCGCTCAAAGGATAAAAGGTACTCCGGGGATAACAGGCTGATCCCTCCCAAGAGCTCATATCGACGGAGGGGTTTGGCACCTCGATGTCGGCTCGTCACATCCTGGGGCTGGAGAAGGTCCCAAGGGTTGGGCTGTTCGCCCATTAAAGTGGCACGCGAGCTGGGTTCAGAACGTCGTGAGACAGTTCGGTCTCTATCTATCGTGGGCGTATGAAATTTGCGTGGCTCTGACACTAGTACGAGAGGACCGTGTTGGACTGACCTCTGGTTTACCAGTTGTGCCGCCAGGTGCATTGCTGGGTATCTAAGTCGGGATTGGATAAGTGCTGAAAGCATCTAAGTACGAAGCCAGCCACAAGATTAGATTTCTTAGGGTCGTTGAAGACTACAACGTTGATAGGATGCAGGTGTACAGGTGGTAACATCATAGCCGAGCATTACTAATTGCCCGTTCACTTTTGGTCCTTGCCTTGTATGGCGGATATATACGTTCAGCGGCTTAATCCGCAAGGATTAAGACTTATATCTTTACTTTTTACATCATGTCTACCTTATTCAGGTGACTATAGCATCAGGGTTCCACCTCTTCCCATTCCGAACAGAGAAGTTAAGCCTGATCACGCCGATGGTACTGCGTCAAGTGGGAGAGTAGGTAGTCGCCGTTTTTTCAGAGAAGCCTCCATATCGAAAGATGTGGGGGCTTTTTGTATTT
>NZ_FQZN01000038.1 GCF_900142015.1 Bacteroides stercorirosoris | reverse complement strand
TATTTAACCAATTTATTACTATATTTGAAAACAGGATTCAAGTATAAAACCCGAATCCTGAAGTTTTCTATTTACACAAAATTGTGGACAGTGCCTTTCCCCAACATATTATTTCTGTCCACAAAATCAGCGATGTCTTATAGTTGAAAATCAAAGGTGTAAACACAACGCTTTTAAAGAACTCGCGCAAATTCTACTTGACTTATCCACAACTGCATGAAGCGGTTGCGGTAATTTGTCCGATGCTATCGGACATATTGAGTACTATACCTTTACTTTTAGAAATAGATGTAGCTACGACACCTGCTGTTTCAAAAAGTCCGATGCCATCGGACAAATTTACTACTGCTTCTGACACTATTATTACACGCCTTTCATTCTCGCATATTGTTGAACTCTTAACAGTTAGTGATCCGCTTATTCGCTTCTTCTACGAATTTGAGTGCATCAGAAATGTTTGGAGTGTGAAAGAACTCCGTCGTCAAATTTCAACCAATCTTCACGTCAGAGTCGGATTGAGTAAATCGCCCGAAAAGATAATTGCTAAATTGGCTGAAATTACGGAGAGGCAAACTACTATACTCCAACTTAAAGATCCGGTTACGTTAGAGTTTCTCGGTTTAGACATTAAAGATTATGTAAGCCAAAGCGCTCATTTACACCTATTATACACGCATCCCTTTATATCTTTTTATTCAAATATATAAGAAAAT
Source organism: Bacteroides stercorirosoris (assembly GCF_900142015.1). Lineage (GTDB taxonomy): Bacteria > Bacteroidota > Bacteroidia > Bacteroidales > Bacteroidaceae > Bacteroides > Bacteroides stercorirosoris. The sequence continues at coordinate 47,882 of NZ_FQZN01000038.1, read as the reverse complement.
TCGATAAAGAGTGCTACTTTATGAGGTGTGGTGTTTAAAAGAAAAGAGCACGAATCTCCCGATCCGTGCTCTTAAATTAATTGTTTACTTTAATTTCTGTATTTTTATTTTGCAATTGCCAATAGATTAGTTGTCAGGTCCATCTGTTTGTGGTCAACCAGAGTCCAATCTGATTTATTATCTTGCTTGTAGGCTTTATAGGCCGTCGGCATATTTTCATCATTCAAGTCGTAGACGCTTTTCTGAACGGCTTCGTCAAAAGCTTTGTGAGACTCGTTCCAGCGGGCGTAATTCATGGTTATTTCATTATCGCTGTATTGGTAAGTCATCTTGAAGTAGGGCACCCATGCATCTCTCGCACCATCCCATTTGGAAGCTTCTTTGCTTACCAGACGATTCTGATCGTCATAAGCGAAAGTGTATTGCATATGGCGGCGGAGGTAAGAGCCGTCTTGTTTGAAGATGGTTTTTGAAGCGACCAATTCGCCGTTCATCACTTGATTAGTTATGAAACCGTCCTGAGCTTTCACTTCGGAGTTAAGAACACTTGCTATCATTATAGCTACCAATGCGACTGCTTTAAATAAACTTGTAGTTTTCATAATCTTTATTTTTTAATTGTTATTATTTCTATTGGGCTTTCGCTCTATCTGTTAGACGGAACTATTTGTCGAAAAGTGGCAGACAATCTTTATTTTTTTGCTGACCGCTTTCGCTTTATAATAGTCAATTCCTGTGCCAAAGTGGTAAGTTGTTGATAACCAGCGGGTATTATGAAAGCGTATCTGTTCATTATCGGACAGTTGTCCGCTTATTATCGGACACTGACCGCAAAAATGATTTGGAATAATTGTTTATTTTGAGACATGAATGCAAATATTTGGTACACTATCAACAATCCTTTATTGTTAAGACCGCTATTTTTGCCTCCAAAATTAATATGCTATGAAGAACTTCTATTTTATTATCTTATTTCTTTGTTTCAGTTCTCTGTCGGCATGGGGAGCCGGGACACCTGAAAAAGCTGTATTTGACTTGATAGAGCGGGTTACTCCCGGTTACGCTTCCCAGTATCGGCTGGAAATAATAGGGCCGGAAGAAGGGAATGATGTGTATGAAGTGGACGGTGACGGACAGAAAATCATTCTGCGGGGGAATAATGCCGTGTCTCTGGCCACTGCTTTCAACTGGTATCTGAAGTATACGTGCCGGGCTCATGTGTCTTGGTTTGGTAATCAGTTGAAGCTGCCTGCAAAACTGCCACAGCCGTTGCAAAGGGAGCGGAGGATTATCAATGGCAAATACCGTGTATATATGAACTATTGCACGGTGAGTTACACGGCAGCCTGGTGGAACTGGGAACGCTGGCAGCAGGAGCTGGATTATATGGCAATGAACGCTATCAATATGCCTCTTTTTTCCGTGGGGCTGGACGGCGTGTGGTATAATACATTGCTGCGTTTTAACTTTACGGAAGAAGAAGCTCGCGCTTTTCTTACCGGACCGGGGCATTCGGCATGGCAATGGATGCAGAATATCCAAAGCTATGGAGGACCTTTGCCGAAATCAGTGATAGATAAACACGTGGCTTTAGGCAAGAAGATAATAGCACGGCAGTTGGAACTGGGTATGCAACCCATTCAGCAAGGGTTTTCGGGCTATGTTCCACGGGAATTGCAGGAGAAATATCCGCAGGCTAAAATCAGTATGAAGCGGAAATGGTGCGGTTTTGACGCTACTGCCCAACTGGATCCTACCGACCCTTTGTTTCATGAAATAGGACTGGCCTTTCTGGAAGAACAGGATAAATTGTTTGGCAGTTACGGGGTATATGCCGCCGATCCTTTTCACGAAAGTGCCCCTCCGGTAGATACACCCGAATATCTGAAAGGGGTGGGGCAGACCATACACAAGCTTTTCCAGACATTTGATGCGGGGGCTTTGTGGGTGATGCAGGCATGGAGCATGCGGGAGCATATTGTGAAAGCCGTTCCAAAAGAATCTTTGCTGATATTGGATTTGAATGGCTCGAAGACTGCTTCTAATGGCGGTTGGGGATATCCGGTGATAGCGGGTAACCTTCATAATTTTGGTGGACGCATCAATATGCACGGTGATCTGGCTCTGCTTGCCTCCAATCAATACAAGAAGGCGAAAATGCGCTATCCTAATGTATGTGGTTCCGGACTTTTTATGGAGGCCATCGAGCAGAACCCTGTTTATTATGACCTGGCTTTTGAAATGCCCAATCATGCTGACAGCATTCGTTTGCGGGAGTGGCTGGCTGCTTATGCCGAACGCCGCTATGGGGCAAAATCGGCTGCTGCTGTGCAGGCGTGGATGTATCTGTTGGAAGGTCCTTACCGGAAGGGGACAAACGGAACGGAGCGAAGCTCAATCGTAGCTGCCCGTCCGGCGTTGAACGTGAAGAAGTCCGGTCCTAATGCCGGGTTGGGTATTCCTTATGATCCTATGCTGGTCATCCGGGCGCAGTCCGCACTTCTGAAGGATGCTGATAGGCTGGCATCTTCCAGGCCTTATCGTTTTGATATTGTGGACGTACAGCGCCAGATGATGACCAATTTGGGCCAGTTGGTTCACAAGAAAGCGGCGGAGGCGTTTACCGCTAAAGACAAAGCGGCTTTTGCTTTACACTCCGGACGCTTCCTGGAATTGCTGAAGGATATGGACGAATTGCTTTATACGCGCAGTGAGTATAGTTTTGACAGGTGGCTGACAGAGGCTCGTAGCTGGGGAGAAACGGAAGAGGAGAAAGACCTGATGGAGCGTGATGCCACTTCTTTGGTTACTATTTGGGGGGCCGATGGAGATCCGCGTATCTTCGATTATTCGTGGCGCGAATGGTCCGGATTGATTAACGGGTATTATCTGCCCCGTTGGCAGAAATTCTATGCGATGCTGCAAAAGCATTTGGACGCTGGAACTGACTATCAGGAAGAAGGTTTGCCGCTGGCTTATGGCAGGGAGGATTTCCGTGCGAATGATTTCTATAATCAGTTGGCCGGTTGGGAACTCGATTATGTGGCTCGGACAGGCAAGGCACGTACACCCGCCACTTGTGGAGATGAGCTTGACATTACCCGCAGGCTGTTTGATAAATACCTGAAACTGTCTCATGAGTATTATGCGGATTTTTCAGGTGTGGAAGGAATAGGCGAGGAACGTACTTATGAGAATGTGGGAGAGGAGTAACTATGGTTACTCCCCGCTCTTTTTAAGTATTATTTTTGCCCCGTATTGTGCGGCAATCTTCTTGCGGAAGTCTAGAAAATCAGTATAGTCTTCTTTAGGATAGTTACCTTGATAGACCAGCAGACGGTGTACGATAAGGATATTTCCCCCTTCTCCCGGAGTGATGGAGGAATGGAACTTACCGAATTTACTGTTCAGGTTTGTGGTCTTCGGCAGTGATTCTATTTCATATTCTTCCGGCAGATGGATACTGATGCTGTCTACATCAAGATAACCGTAATTGAGCCGGATGCATTGGGTGCGCTCCCCTTGTTCGTCCGGGTTGTAAAAACCCCTGTGGAAGATATTGGCAGGGGCAAACAGGCGTTTCCCGGTTTTGTTTCCGTATTGTCCGCTTTCGATGGTATAAGAGATGTCCAGTTGAGGCTCTTTCTGTTTGCTTTCTTTAAAACGGATAGCATCGACTTGGGCTTGCACCAGGTTGATGTCCGAACGTAGCCAATCCTTCTGCCGGGCGGGTTCCAGACCGGTGATGCCCGTCTGATCCTCGTATTGGAACAGGCGTGATGCCTGCTTTACTTCCACTTTGGCACTGCCGTCCGCTTGCAGGGAAACGGAAGCGTTGTTGATTTGCGTATTCAGTGAGTCGGGATATGTTGGCAGTTGGCAGAGGATCCCCCCGTTCGGACCTATAAGCAATGCGTCATGTCCTGCTATGGAGTGGTGCACATAGCCCAGCGGCAGATTCGGATTGGTACATTCCAGCCAGAGCGTGTCGTTAGGGAGCGGTACTTGCAGAATGACGTGGTTGTTCTGATTGGCGCTGGCAAAGTCGGCTAACAAGCGTTTGTTGGTAGTACTGATTACGGTGTAGATCGACGGAATGCCCAGTTCCGCAAGCATGGCACGAGTGTAATTGGATAGTCCTTTGCAGTCTCCGAAACCGGTGCGGTGCACATCGGCGGCGGTAATGGGCTGCAAGCCACCGATGCCCAGCTGTATGCTGACGTAGCGCGTGGTGGAAGCGAGGTATTGGTATACTGCGGCTATTTTCTCATACGCAGTGTTGCAGTTTGCCGTTCGTTTCAGCAATTCCTCTTTCAGTGCCGGGGGTAGCTGGTCTCTTCCGGTCAACAGTTGATATTGCCATTTGCCGTAAGTCTGCCAACTCTCCATACTTCCTTGGGTTCCTTCGAAAGAGAAATCGCGGGGAGTGAAATAGATGCGCGGCAGCAATTCGGACAGGGAAGGACTATAAGGCTCTTTCTTGAGGGCGGGCAGTGCCTGTACCTTGACTTCTGTCAGCCAGTTGCCGTCCGCTGCCTGCTGCTGGCTGACTTCAATCGGCATGTTGATGGTCCGGTAGCGGCAGGGATTACCGGCCGGAGTGACGATGCGGTAGCTTGCTTGCGCGACGGATTGGTTATAATTCTTTTGCGGAACGAAACTGGGGTAGCCGATAAGGCCGTCGCTGTTCTTTATTTCCCACTCGTAAGTGATGGTCACCGGGTATCGCGACGGGGTGTATTCGAAGAAATAATAATAGTCGTCACTGACCAGTTCGGCCGAGTATTCGGTAATTCTCAATTCACTCTTTTTGATTTTCCGGATGATGTTTCCCGATGCGTCCCGCACTTCTCCGGAGAACTTCTTCAAAGAAGAAAAACGGTCGCACATACAGATGAAGGAAGCGTCTTCTTTGCCTTTCTCGTTCAGTATCTCTATCACGCGCTTCTCTTTCTGGATAGCGTCGGTAGGAGAACTGCACACAATGTCCGTTACGGCATCCTGTACGATGGAGTAGGCGTTGGTGTGTAAATCCGTCTGGGCGTGCAGACTGCCGGAGAAGAAAGCTGCTTGTAGCAGAAAGCCGGTAAATAACTTGCTCGTTTTCATAACTCTTCTGTTACAGTTTTTTCAAGACCAGCATTTCGTTATTCTTTTTGGCCATCAGTTCCCAGAAATGTTGCAGTTCGGGATAGTCCGTATGCAGGAATAATAATTTTTGCAGCCGGAAAAGATATCTGAGGATGATCTGGTTGCCCTGTTGGGTGATGGTATACCGGCAAAAGATTTTCTGGTCGCTTGTCTGTATTTGCAGGTTTTCCGGTTTCTCGTCTATTACATATCCTTCCGGGATAGTCAGGTTGACGGTCAATGCCAGTTGTTCGGCATAAGGAAACTCAACGGGTAGCTTCCGTTCCGATTGCTTGAAGGGAGACTCGGAAACGTGCAGGAAAACAAGCGGGTTAATGTAGATGAACGGGTCGTTGACAGTAGACTGTTTCTCAAACCCTACGAATTCGTGTATTTGTGGTGAGAACAGCTCTCTCCCTTCCATACGGAGATTCTTCACCTGTATATTTTCTTTGGAAGCGAATTCTCTGACGAAGTCTGCACTGTCTTTGGCTGTACGGAATTTATCGCGCAGCAGGGAGGCGTACTGTCCTGCGTAAATGGTTTCACGCATACCTGTAATGGCTCCTTCCTGGGAAATGTCCGCCCTCACTACCGACCTGAGCAGATTGTTTCCGATGGCAGTCAGGTCTACCCACTGACTCTGGTTGTCCGGAATGATGACGCGTGCCCGGTCGGTCATCAGGACGGGAGGCAGGACATTGATATAGCCGTTTTTCACCGAACCGTCCAGATAAACCAGCGTAGTGTCTGTCTGGGCAATGGCTACGACGAAAGTGTTCAGCTTCTGGATGCTGGGGTGGGAATAAGGGATGATGCCCATGCTGCGGCGGCTCATTACTGCCGGATAAGCGGGGATTCCGGCATCTTTCAGCATACTGATAAAGATGAAGTTGATGTCGGCATTGCTTCCTGTGCCCTCTTTCAATATCTGTTTAGGGGCTTTGCCATACAAAGAATATTTCTCATTCCATCTTACCTTGTTTTTGAGGAGGGTATAAATGGCGCTTATCTTTTCATCTGCTCCTTTCATCTGTTCCAGGTGCAGTGTTGCCATTTCTTCTTTGAGGGGATTGCTCATTTTCAGCCGGCTGCCGAAATCGGTGTCTTTCAGCAGCGATTCGTCAATCTGTTCCCAGCTTTGTGTGAACGTTTTGTAGAGGGCGCCGGGAAAATCTATTCCCAGCAACTCTAAATTCACTTGCGTGCAGTAGTCGTCAAGGCACCACACATGGCTGTCGTCCTTCAAAGCGCTAAGCTGGTTGCCCTGGAAATTCAGGTGCGCTCCGGAGCACTGGAGCAATTGGCCTCCGATAAAGAGGCTGAGGGGGACCGGTTCATTCTTTGGTTCCAGTCTCTCCGTACCGCGCATTTCAGTGTTGAACTTGAAGTATTCGGGAATGGTGACATCATATTCAGTATATAAGGTGGGAATGTCGCTCTGCGCTTTCCAGCTCTCGATGGTGAAGAAGAAGTCGGAATCCAGGCGGTATTCGTACTCTATCAGAGTGCCTGCTTTTACTTGCGGGATGGAGAATTTCAGTTGCATCTGGTTCGCGTTGACGCGTTCCTTGAACACTACATCCTTTTTCATCTTGGTGCGTACCATTTTCCCGTTTTCCAGATTGTAGGCATTGGCTTCCAGCCCGATGATGCTCTCTTTCATGCTGTTGTTTTGCAGCTCGTAATAGGGGATGGTGACGTTGGCGTAAGATGTACCTTCCGGTTTGAGTACCTTGATTTTTACTTTATGCTTATAGACTAATTTGAAGCTTTCTATTCCCCATTCGTAACTGACATCAGTCAGTTTGCACAGGATAACAGCAGTGGCATTCGAGTCGGGTGCATAAGTGGTCATGGTCAGTTCTTCCATGGTGGGTTTTCCGAATTTCAGATTCGGCAGAGTAGTTTGTCCGTCAGCAAATAGTTGGAGGCAGCAGAAACTAAATAGCAAGGAGAGTAAAGCGTTTTTCATAATAAATAGTATTGAAGTGTTGTTGTCCTGACAAATATATGCCTTTTTTATTTAAAACAAGAGTTTAGTTCTCTCTTTTATTAAATCTCCTTAAAGAAAGCCCTATACGTCACTTTTTATTTGTTATTTTGCACCAAATTCGGGTATAGTGCGGTCCGACCGGTTCGGGCTGCGCTTCATTATTGCAGAACGTTCAATGAATAAACTCACCATAAAAGTCTGTCCGGTATGCGGCAGTACGCATATAGAGCGTGCTATGACCTGCATAGACCATTATGCCTCCAGCGAGGCATTCTATCTGTGCCGTTGCCAGGATTGCAGCTTTCTCTTTACGCAGGATTTTCCTGTGGAGGCTGAGATAGGCAGATATTATGAGACTCCCGACTACATTTCCCATTCCGATACGAAAAAAGGACTCATGAATAGGGTGTACCATTGGGTACGCAGCTATATGTTGGGTCGTAAAGCACGTCTGGTGGCTCGTGAAGCGCATCGCAAGACGGGACGTTTGCTGGACATCGGTACGGGTACGGGGTATTTTGCCGATACCATGAAGCGACGGGGTTGGGAGGTGGAAGCGGTGGAGAAGAATGTACAGGCCCGCGGATTTGCCAAAGAGCACTTCGACCTCGATGTGAAGCCCGACACAGCGTTGCAGGATTTTACTCCCGGCAGTTTCGACGTCATCACGTTGTGGCACGTCATGGAGCATCTGGAACACCTGAATGAGACGTGGGACACATTGAACAACCTGCTGACGGAAAAAGGCGTGCTGATTATTGCCGTGCCCAACTGTTCTTCGTATGACGCGAAGAAATACGGTGCGCACTGGGCTGCCTACGATGTTCCCCGTCATTTGTGGCACTTTACTCCCGGCACCATTCAGAGGCTGGGAGTCAAACATGATTTTATATTGGCTGCACATCACCCGATGCCGTTCGACGCATTCTATGTGTCGATGCTGAGTGAAAAATATATGGGCCATTCCCTTACTTTCTTCCGGGGAGTGTTCAGTGGCACGCTGGCATGGTTCAGCGCATTAGGAAGAAAAGAACAAAGCAGTTCGATGATTTATGTATTCAGGAAAAAGCAGAAATAATTCCGTATCCTACTTTGATATGCAGTTCATCACGTCCAGCATTAGTACGACGTTGGTGTTGTTGCTGTTGGGGTTGGTGGTATTTTTTGTGCTGACTGCTCATAATCTTTCAGTGTATGTGAAAGAGAATATCAATTTCTCCATTATCATCAGCGATGATATGAAGGAGACGGATATACTGAAATTGCAGAAGAAGCTGGACAAGGAGGTCTTTGTACGCTCTACGGAGTATATTTCGAAGAAGCAGGCGCTCCATGAACAGATTGAGGCGATGGGGACAGACCCGCAGGACTTTCTGGGATATAATCCTCTGCACGCTTCCATCGAGGTGAAGTTGCATTCCGACTATGCGAATACGGACAGCATAGCCAAAATAGAGAAGGAGATTAAAAAGAATACCAATGTGCAGGAGGTGCGCTATCAGGAAGACCTGATTAATATGGTCAATGAGAATATCCGCAATATCAGTTTGCTGTTGCTGGGTCTGGCCGTATTGCTGGCTTTCATATCTTTTGCATTGATAAACAATACCATACGGCTGACGATTTACTCCAAACGCTTCCTTATCCATACGATGAAGCTGGTGGGAGCAAGTTGGAGCTTTATCCGGCGCCCGTTCCTGTGGCGCAATTTCTGGATTGGTGTGCTGGCGGCTATTATTGCCGACGGTATTTTGTGGGCTGCCGCATATTGGTTGGTGGTGTATGAGCCTGATTTAATCAGCGTAATTACGCCCAACGTCATGTTGCTGGTTTCCGTTTCGGTGCTTGTGTTCGGAGTGTGTATCACGTGGTTTTGTGCATATCTCTCCATCAATAAGTTCCTGCGGATGAAGGCGGGCACGCTGTACTACATATAAGTAGTAAGTAGTTAGTAGAATAGTAATGTTATTTATAATATAAAGAGATGAGTAAACAGAAATTTGCTTTCGATAAAACCAACTTTATCCTGCTTGCCGTTGCAATGGCGATAGTGATTATCGGTTTTATTCTGATGACCGGTCCTGTATCTACACCGACACACTATGAACCGGATATTTTTAGTGCGAGACGTATCAAGGTAGCTCCGGTGGTTTGTCTTGCAGGCTTCCTGCTCATGATATACGCTGTATTGCGTAAGCCGCGTGGCGAGCAAATGAAGAATGAAGGAATGAAAGACCGGCACAATTAATAATTCACAATTAATAATTCATAATTAGATTACATGGAATGGTTTGAGGCGCTCATCCTGGGCTTGATCCAGGGATTGACGGAGTATTTGCCGGTAAGTAGTAGCGGACATTTGGCTATCGGTTCGGCGTTGTTTGGTATCGAGGGAGAAGAAAATCTGGCGTTCACGGTAGTGGTGCATGTAGCTACGGTATTCAGTACGATGGTAGTGCTGTGGAAGGAAATCGAATGGATATTCAAAGGTCTGTTCAAGTGGCAGATGAATGACGAGACACGTTATGTAATCAATATATTGATATCCATGATACCGATAGGTATTGTAGGTGTGTTCTTTAAAGATGAAGTAGAGGCTGTCTTTGGTTCAGGTTTGCTGGTTGTGGGCTGTATGTTGCTGGTGACTGCCGCTTTACTGTCGTTCTCCTATTACTATAAGCCGAAGCAGAAAGAGAAAATCTCTATGAAAGATGCATTTATTATCGGTTTGGCTCAGGCTTGCGCCGTGCTTCCGGGACTTTCACGTTCGGGCACCACGATTGCTACAGGTTTGCTGCTGGGTGATAATAAAGCGAAACTGGCCCAGTTCTCTTTCCTGATGGTGATGCCGCCGATATTGGGTGAAGGATTACTGGATGGCATGAAACTGATGAAAGGCGAAGATATCGCGGGCAGTATTTCAACCTTATCATTGCTGATAGGCTTCATAGCCGCTTTTGTATCGGGTTGTCTGGCTTGCAAGTGGATGATCAACATAGTGAAGAAAGGCAAGCTGGTATATTTTGCCATTTACTGTGCGATTGCCGGTATCGTAACTATCGTGTTGAGTTTGTTAAATTAGGAATTTACACCACAGAGGACACAGAGTTCACAGAGGGAATGATAATCTGTGATTCTTGAATTAACCTCTGTGCCCTCTGTGTCCTCTGTGGTGAATAAAAATAGAAGCAATTTGAAGTTTAAAGAAGGAGAAGTTCTTTATTTCAATAAGCCGCTGGGGTGGACCTCGTTTAAGGTGGTGGGACACGCGCGTTACCACATCTGCCGGCGGATGAAAGTGAAGAAATTGAAAGTTGGCCATGCCGGCACGCTCGATCCCCTGGCCACAGGGGTGATGATTGTCTGCACAGGCAAGGCTACGAAGCGGATTGAAGAGTTTCAGTATCATACGAAGGAATACGTTGCCACCATTCAGTTGGGCGCCACCACTCCTTCCTACGACCTGGAACACGAGATAGACGCCACTTACCCCACGGAACATATCACCCGTGAGTTGGTGGAAGAAACATTGAAAACATTCATCGGTGAGATACAGCAGGTCCCCCCCGCTTTTTCTGCCTGCATGGTGAATGGTAAGCGTGCTTACGACTTGGCTCGTAAGGGTGAAGAGGTGGAACTGAAGCCGAAGTTGCTGGTGATTGACGAGATAGAGTTGCTGGAATGCAACCTGCCGGAAATCAAAGTCCGCGTAGTGTGCAGCAAAGGTACGTATATCCGTGCCCTGGCCCGCGACATCGGTGAAGCGTTGCAGAGTGGCGCACATCTGACGGCTTTGGAACGTACCCGCGTGGGTGATGTCCGGTTGGCGGATTGCCTCGACCCGATGAATTTCAAGGAGTGGATAGACGCTCAGGAGATAGAAACAGAAGAATAACTTAAAGAAAGAATAGATATGAAACTGTCGCAATTTAAATTTAAGCTTCCGGAAGAGAAGATTGCTTTGCACCCTACAAAGTACAGAGATGAGTCGCGCCTTATGGTACTGCACAGAAAGACAGGCGAAATTGAACACAAAGAATTTAAGGATGTCCTGAATTACTTTGATGACAAGGATGTGTTCATCTTCAACGATACGAAGGTGTTCCCTGCCCGTCTGTATGGCAACAAGGAGAAGACCGGCGCACGTATTGAAGTGTTCCTTTTGCGTGAGTTGAACGAAGAACTCCGCCTGTGGGATGTGCTGGTGGACCCGGCCCGTAAAATCCGTATCGGCAACAAGCTGTATTTCGGTGACGACGACTCTATGGTAGCTGAAGTTATCGACAATACGACGTCTCGCGGACGTACGCTCCGTTTCCTTTACGACGGTCCGCACGATGAGTTCAAGAAGGCTTTGTATGCATTGGGCGAAACCCCGCTGCCACACAGCATCATCAACCGTCCCGTAGAACCGGATGACGCCGAGCGTTTCCAGTCTATCTTTGCCCGTAATGAAGGTGCGGTGACGGCTCCTACCGCCAGTCTGCATTTCAGCCGCGAATTACTGAAGCGCCTTGAAATCAAAGGTATCGACTTTGCTTATATTACGTTGCATGCCGGTTTGGGCAACTTCCGCGACATTGATGTGGAAGACCTCACGAAGCACAAGACGGACTCTGAACAGATGGTTGTGAATGAAGAGGCTGTCAGCGTAGTGAATCGTGCGAAGGACATGAACAGACAGGTTTGTGCCGTGGGTACTACCGTGATGCGTGCCATCGAGAGCACCGTGAGCACCGACGGACATCTGAAATCCTATGAGGGCTGGACGAACAAGTTCATCTTCCCTCCATACGACTTTACCGTAGCCAATGCGATGATTTCCAACTTCCATATGCCGCTTTCCACGCTGCTGATGATTGTTGCCGCTTTCGGTGGCTACGACCAGGTGATGGAAGCCTATAATGTGGCTTTGAAGGAAGGTTACCGTTTCGGTACGTATGGGGACGCGATGTTGATTACGGACAAGTGATGCACGTTTATTTCGGACTTGGAACGAATCTCGGCGATAAGGAGCAGAACCTCCGTCTTGCCGTGCAACATATAGAAGAGCGGATAGGGAAAGTCGTTTCCCTGTCCGCTTTTTATGCTACCGCCCCGTGGGGATTTGCTTCTGATAATACTTTCCTGAATGCCGTTGTTTGTGTGGAAACTTCCCTTCCGCCGTTGGAGATACTTTCCGTAACCCAATCCATCGAGAAGGAGATGGGACGTACCCATAAATCAGTGAACGGTGTGTATAGTGACCGTGTGATAGACATTGATTTGCTGCTGTACGACGATCTTGTTCTTGATACTCCTACCCTGAAACTTCCCCATCCGCTGATGCAGGAACGCCGCTTCGTGATGGAGCCGTTGGCGGAGATTGCACCCGATGTGATGCATCCGGTATTGGGGAAAACACTGGGAAATATTTATCGCGATTTACTTGATTGATAACCGGTTTCCTGCATCTCTATATCCAATGTCTCCGATCTCTATATCCAACGCGTCCCATCTCTATATCCAGCGTGTCCCATCTCTATATCCAACACGTTGGATCTCTATATCCTGTAAATGAAGTAACAATGAAGAATAAACTCCGCAACTTATTCCTGCTTTTCGGTATACTTGCCATTGCCGTCATGCTCTGCACGATGGATATGGATTACTCCGACACCTGGGAGAACCTGAAACGTGTAGGCTTCTGGTTTCCTGTGATCATGCTGTTGTGGTTCTTTGTTTACCTGATAAACACCTGTTCCTGGTATCTGATAATCAGGGATGACCGTAAATACCGCGTTCCCTTCTGGACAGTCTGTAAATTATCCATCACAGGTTTTGCCATTAACTATGCCACGCCCGGCGGACTGATGGGTGGCGAGCCATACAGGATTATGGAACTGACTCCATATGTCGGTGTCAGCAAAGCCACTTCCTCCGTCATCCTGTATGTGATGATGCACATCTTTTCTCATTTCTGGTTTTGGTTCCTTTCCATCTTCCTCTATATAGCCCTGTATCCTGTAAATGCTTTCATGGCTGTGCTGCTTTCTGTCGTGGCTGCTTTCTGCCTGTTGGCTATCTATTTCTTTTCCCGTGGCTATAAGAACGGGATGACGCTGAAAACCTTTCTCTTTCTGCAAAAGGTTCCGTTTGTGAAGAAGTGGGCGCGTCGTTTCATCACCACCCAAAAAGGCACGTTGGAACAGATAGACAGCCAGATTGCTCTGCTGCATAGCCAGCATAAGGTTACCTTTTATAGCTCGTTATTGCTGGAACTCTTCGCGCGCGTATTTTCCAGCCTCGAAATCTACATTATTCTGAGTGTCTTTACGCTGGACGTCAGCTGGTGGGACTGTGTGCTGATATTGTCTTTCTCTTCCTTGTTCAGCAATCTGATATTCTTCTTCCCTATGCAGCTGGGTGCGCGTGAAGGCGGGCTGGCATTGGCTGTGGACGGATTGCACATGTCTGCGGCATTGGGTGTGTATGTGGGACTGATCACCCGCCTCCGCGAGTTGCTGTGGATAGCTATCGGGATGGTGCTGATTAAGGTTGGCAATAAGAAATAGCTGTTTCCGGCTTACTAAAAAAGGCAATACGGGAATTGTTGTAGAGAAAAAATCCATATCTTTGTTTCGAAGTATATTAACCTGTAGTCTGATGTTCAGATATTCTGTTTTTATTTTATTCTGTATCTGCTTTTGCGCTTGTTCCTGTTCCGGCCTGTCGGCTGCGGACAAAACAGATGATGCCCTGCTCTTGAAACTGGATAAGATGATTGAGCAACGTGAGGTCTATCGGCAAAAAGTAGAGAAAGAAATAGCTGATTTCCGCCGGATGCTGGACTATGCGGAAGACGATAAACTCAGGTTTGATATATTGGGCAACCTGTTCACCAAGTATCGTTCATACCGCATTGATACGGCTATGATTATCGCAAAGGAGAGGCTGCAACTGGCGGAAAAGCTGAAAGATGAAGAGCTTGTCAACCAGGGAGTAATGAATGTAGCCGATGTGATGAACAAGATGGGGAAGCATGAAAATGCGCTGATCATGCTCGGCAGGGTGAAACGGACGGAAAGTGTGAAGAAAGACACGTATTTCTACTACCTGTATCATACCATTTACTTGTCCTGCTATAACGAAGCGATAGATGATGCCGGAAAACGATTGGCCTGGCAGAAGATAAGGGCTTATAAAGACACGCTGATTGCCATAAGCGAACCGCAATCTTCCAGTTACATCACCAATAAGTGCGGGCGTTTAAGTATGTCCGGGCAGTGGGATGAGGCCATCCGGCTTCTGGAGGACTATTACAACCAAAGCACGGAGGACAATCCGGACAGGGCGAGGATGGAGTATCTGCTGGCGGAATTGTATCTGGGCAAGCAAGATACATTGCGGGCAAGACATTATCTTATCTTGTCTTCGTTGACTGACATTGCCAATGCCAAGAAAGTCTATATGTCTTTGCAGCGCCTGGCGATACTTCTTTTTCAGGAAGGAGACATTGCGAGGGCTTACAACTACATCTCCTGCTCACTGGAGGACGTGAATTTCGGGAAAGCCCGTTATCGCTTTGTCGATATTGCGGAGTATCTTCCCATTATCCAGGCTGCCAACGATGCCCGTATCAGGGCTGATGAAAACAGGGTGCTTATATTCCTTATGGTGCTGTTGCTGTTGGTAGTCACTTTGATTTCCGCTTTCTTCTTTATCCGTAAGAAAAACAGTAAACTGCTGAAAGTGAAGCAATCGTTGGCCGAACAGAACCTGCGTTTGCAGGAAATGGCTGAGAATCTGACCCGGATGAACGAACAGATTCAGGAGTCAAACCATATCAAGGAGGAATACATCGGCCTGTTATTCAACATTTGTTCCGAATACATCTATAAGCAGGAGAATAGCCGCAAAGCATTGCTGAAAATAGCCAATACGGGTTCTATGGCCGACATATCGAAGGTGCTCCGCGGACAATCTTCCACTTCCGAGGACTTCAAGCTTTTTATCAGCAAGTTCGATACGATCTTCCTTTCTATCTTCCCTAATTTCGTAGAGGCGTTCAATGCCCTGCTGAAAGAGGAAGAGCACGTGCAGCTCAAAGAGGGTGAACTGCTGACCCCGGAACTGCGTATATATGCTCTCATACGTTTGGGGATCAATGATAATTCAAAGATTGCCAACTTCCTCCATTATTCACTTCAGACAGTTTATAATTACCGGATGAAAATGAGGAATAAAGCCATCGTTCCGGGCAAGGACTTGGCTGTTCAGGTACAGAAACTGTAGTTTTATACTTCCTCTGAGCTTACTTTTAATTTTTTGCTGCCAAAACTTAATATTCTGATAAGTAGAGGTTTACTCTCTATTCCTTTCTTGATTTACTTACTTTTTCATATCGTGTGGTTGTGCTGCGCTATCATTGAAACTACCTTTGCTTCCATAACTCATAACTGATTCTCATACCATTTGAGATGCAGTTAACCTTGAATGAATTGAATGTATGATGTGAGTCACATGATACCTTTGTTACACATATAATTTAACTAATTAAAAACTATTATGAAGAACAAGAAAAATCCGGAAACTTTTGGAAGTAGGTGGCGGTATGTTTGGGTACTGTTTGCTTTGGTTTTCAGTGTGAATGTTGCTGCACAGAAAACGGTTGTGAAAGGTAATATCCTCGATAAGGATAATCTGCCTATTATTGGAGCGAATGTTTTGGAAAAGGGGACGTCGAACGGAACGATTAGTGACGTGGACGGTAATTTTACGCTTTCAGTCACGAGTCCCGACGCAGTTTTGCTTATTACATACATAGGTTATAAAAACGTAGAAAAACCCGCCTCCGCCAACATGAAAATTGTGATGACGGAAGATAGTGAGATGCTTGAAGATGTAGTTGTCATCGGTTACGGAAGCGTGAAGAAATCGGACGCGACGGGTTCGGTGACTGCCATCAAACCGGATGATTTTAATAAAGGACTGCGCACAACGGCCCAGGACGCTTTGGTAGGTAAAGTGCCGGGAGTGAATGTGGTGTCCAGTTCGGGTGCTCCGGGTACGGGTGCCACCATCCGCATCAGAAGCGGCGCTTCCCTGTCCGCCTCCAACGACCCGCTGATTGTGATTGACGGTGTGCCTGTGGATAACTCTACTATCGAAGGCGGCGGCAATGTTATCGGTGGTATCAACCCGGATGACATAGAGACGTTTACAGTGCTGAAAGACGCTTCGGCTACTGCCATTTACGGTTCACGTGCTTCGAATGGTGTGATTGTCATCACTACGAAGAAAGGAGCCGATACCAATCTGCGCTTTAATTATTCAACCAATCTGTCGGTGAGTACGGTTACGGAAACGCTGGACATTCTCTCTGCCGATGAATTCCGCCAGTTTGTGCCTACCGTATCCGGAGTGCCGTCTTCCGTGACTCTGGGCACTGCATCCACAGACTGGCAGGACGAGATTTATCGGACTGCTTTCGGACAGGAACACAACTTCTCCGTTTCGGGCAAGGTGAAACAGAATGCTCCTTATCGTGTTTCTGTGGGATATACCAACCAGAACGGTGTCGTACGCACCAACAACTATGAGAGATTTACATTCAACGGCGGCGTCTCTCCCAAATTCTTTGATAAGCACCTCACGGTAGACCTGAACCTGAAAGTGTCTTATGAGAATAATAAGAAAGTCGATGAAAGCGTAGTGAACAACGCGCTCCGTTATGACCCCACGCGTCCCGTCAAGACCGGAAGTGCCACATCGGCTACCGACCCCGGACTGGGCTATTTCATCTGGATGAACGGCAATTCTCCTATGGCTATCCAGACGGATAACCCTGTGGCGCAACTTGACTTGCAGGATATCCGTAATAAGGTGACGCGTTCTATCGGCAATGCATCTTTCAATTATAAGGTGCATCACCTTGAAGACTTGCAACTGAACATGAATCTGGGATATGATGTGCTGACAAGCAAATATTCGAAGGAAGTGCCCGAAATGGCCGGTATGATGTACACTTCTAACATGAAGGACGGTACGGGACTTGTGTACGACTCCAAGCAGAACAAGCGGAATTATCTGTTGGACTTATATGCCAACTATTCGCACGTGTTCAATGAGAAACACAACTTCAGTGCGATGGGCGGATATGGCTGGCAGCATTTCTGGAAGAAGTTCGACGCTACTACCTTCTCTCCGGAAGGAAAAGAACTCTTTTCTCCCAATCATTATGAGTCGGAGTATTATCTGCTTTCGTTCTACGGCCGTCTGAATTACTCGTATGACAACCGTTATATGATAACCGCCACGCTTCGTTCGGATGCTTCCTCCCGTTTTGCAAAGGGCAACCGTTGGGGATTGTTCCCCTCCGTGGCATTGGGGTGGAAAATCAGCCAGGAGGCTTTTCTGAGGGATTCGGACGTGCTGTCTGACTTGAAATTGCGCCTAAGCTACGGACAGACCGGACAACAGGATATCCTGAACGATTATCCCTACATGACTACCTTTACGGTATCTTATCCTGAGTCCTGCTATCAGTTTGGCGATAAGTGGTACAATACCTATCGTCCGAATGGTTACGACTCTGACATCAAGTGGGAGACCACCGAAACTTATAACATCGGACTGGATTATGGTTTCCTCAGTAACCGCATCTATGGTTCTGTGGACTATTACCAGCGCCATACCAAAGATTTGCTGAATACCATCCCTGTTATTTCGGGAACCAATTACTCTTCTGTAATCACCACGAACATCGGCGAGATGGATAATAAAGGACTTGAATTCTCCATCAACGCAGTGCCGGTGCATACAAAGGACTGGAAGTGGACGGTAGGTATGAACTACACCTGGAACGACTCGAAAATCACGAAGCTGAATGTGGTGGACTCGGAAGCTAACTTTGTGCAGACCGGAGCCATCTCAGGCACGGGCAAGACGGTGCAGGTGTTCATGGTGGGCGAACGTCCCTACACTTTCTATCTGGCAAAACAAGCATACGATGATAACGGCAAACCGATAGAAGGCCAATATGTGCAGCCCGACGGCTCTGTATCGGCAACGGAAACCAAGTATGCCACCAACAAGAGCGCACTTCCCGAATCCTATCTGGGATTCAGTACCCAGCTGAGTTATAAGAACTGGGATTTTGCCATCAGTGGACACGGCGCTTTCGGTAATTACGTCTACAACTACATCGCTGCCGACCAATACGTGCAGTCTGTTTATAGCGACCAGGGCAACTTCTCGAATATCCTGCGCAGAACCAAAGATACAGGTTTCCAGAACCAGCAGCTCTATTCGGACTATTTCCTGGAGAAAGGAAACTTCTTCCGGATTGATAACATCTCGCTGGGTTACACTTTCAAGAAACTTTGGGATAACTCAAGCTCGTTGCGACTGACCTTCGGCGTTCAGAACGTGGCTACGTTTACCGGTTATTCCGGCATCGACCCGGAAATCTACAGTGGCATCGATAAGGAAATATATCCCCGTCCACGCGTATTCTCATTAAGTGCTAATTTAAGTTTCTAACAGATTAAAAAAACTACGCTATATGAAAAAGATAATTCTCTATTCATTCAATCTATTTCTCTTGGTCACGTGTCTGACTTCGTGTCTGGGTGACCTCGATACCATGCCATTGGACAATAATCAGTTGGTAAGCGACCAGGTATATAAGACTAAGGACGGCTATACGGGCGTGTTGGCAAAGTGCTATTCATCTCTGATCCTGACCGGACAAAAGGGCGGTGACGGCGGTGACGGTGACCTGGAAGGCGCCAATGAAGGATATTCCGGCTATGTGCGTCTGTTGTTCTACTTGCAGGAGATGAGTACGGACAACTTCCTGATGCCTTCTTCTTCTAACGGCCTGCGCAAGTGCCTGAATCTGCAATGGGATGCCTCTAATGCCTCGGTTGTCACCTGGACTTACCAGCGGCTTTATATGAGCATAGCTTACTGCAACGAACTGTTGCGCGAATGTACGGAAGGAAAATTGCAGAGTAGAGGTCTTTGGGAAGAGATGAAGGACGAGTATGTCAGCTACCGGGCCGAAGCGCGGTTCATACGTGCCTATTGCTACTCCATGCTTTGCGACTTATTCGGTTCCGTGCCCTACGTGGACGAATATACGGGTGTGAAGGAAATCCCCGTCCAGTACACCCGTAAAGAGATTTTTGAGTATGCGGAAAGCGAACTTCTGGCCATCGAGAACGAACTGAAAGCACCCGGAGGAAATGAGTATGGCCGGATTGACCGCGTGGCCGGTTGGTTCCTGCTCGCCCGTATGTATCTGAATGCGGAATCCTGGATTAACGAGAATAAATATCAGGATGCCTACACCTATGCGAAGAAAGTCATTACAGACGGGCATTATCCGCTGGCCTCCGATTATCGTGAAATCTTCCTGGCCGACAACAAGACTTGCCGGGAAATCATCTGGGGTTTGGTGCAGGACGGGCAACGTGCCCAAAGTTCAGCTGGAACGAACTTCTACGTGAAAGCTTTCGTGAACGGTCCGATGGATGAGCTGTACAAGACCGGTATAGGTTCGAGAGGCTGGGGCAATGTCCGTGCCAAGATGACGCTGGTGGATGCTTTTGATGCGGATGATGTGGCTTTCGATGTGAATGACACCTGGGGCAACGGAAAGAAAGATAAGCGTGCCCAGTTCATGACCGCCCTTCCCAACCAGGTGAAAGAAACCTGGGATTCGGAACTGAACATGACCAGTACCTTTACGTGTGGCTATGGCTATATCAAATGGAGAAATGTGACGAAAGACGACCAGTTGTGCGCTTCGGGAGACGCTTATACTTCTATTGATTTCCCGTTGTTCCGTACGGCAGACGCCTACCTGATGGCAGCCGAAGCCATCTTGCGCGGTGCAAATGGCACGGATGCTGAGGCACTGGGCTATGTCAATGAAATCAGGGCAAGGGCATATATGTCCGGCAAGTATGCGAAGGCCGGTGTCCGTTCCGATGTTTCGGGAGAAATCGGACTCAATGAACTCTCCTTAGACTTTATCCTGAGCGAGCGCCAGAAAGAACTGGCATCCGAACTGACAAGGCGTACCGACTTAATCCGTTTCGGTAAATACACGAAGGGAAATAACTGGGACTGGAAGAACGGTGCCCGTCTGGGAGAAGACGTGGATGACAAATATAAACTGTTCCCGATTCCGGAAAGCGAACTGACGAATAATCCGGCATTGAAACAAAATGACGGCTATAAACAAATAAATTAAGAATAGAATGAGACTGAAACTGAAGCAAGTACTGCTATGTACTATGATGTGGATGTGCTGCATCCCCCTGGGGGCGCAGACGTCCAAAGAAGAGATGTTCTCCACCATTGAGAAGACGGGTGGAGTCTATTGGGCCTATCCGCTTGATTTTGCTCCGCAGACCCGGGCTCCCAAAGGCTATAAGCCGTTTTATGTAAGTCATTACGGCCGGCACGGTTCCCGCTATCTGATTGCAGACCGCGACTATAAATGGTTGATCGACCTTTTCGAGGAGGCACATCGCGAAGGCGCCCTTTCTGATTTGGGAGAAGATGCTTACCAGCGTTTGCTGAAGGTATGGGAAGAAGCCGAAGGGCATGGCGGCGATTTGACTCCGTTGGGTGTCAGGCAGCACCGGGGCATTGCAGAGCGGATGTATGCTGCATTTCCCGAAGCATTTAAGGGCAATGCCTCTATTTCCGCCCGTTCTACGGTGGTGTTGCGTTGCGCGATGAGTATGGTGGCTTTTGGTGACCGTCTGAAAGAGTTGAACCCCGACTTGCGCATATCTTATGAAGCCAGCCAGAAGTATATGGACTATCTGAACTATCATACGGACGAATCCAATCGCTTTACTTCTTCACACGATGGTCCGTGGGCTGAGGAATACAGGAAGTTTGAGGATGCCCATACGAATCCCGACAGGCTGGTTGCTTCGCTGTTCAAGGACAAACGTTTCATTCTGAAGAAGGTGAACCCTAAGGAAGTGATGTGGGGTATGTATTGGATAGCCAGTGATATGCAGAATGCGGAGACGCAGGTATCTTTTTACGACCTGTTTGAACCGCAGGAACTGTTCGACTTGTGGCAGTGCATCAACTACCGTTTCTATGTGGGCAATGCCAACCATGCCGATGGAAAGGGAATTGTGGTAGCCAATGCGAAGTCGCTGTTGCAGAATATCCTGGACAGTGCCGATGAGGCTATCCGGAAAGGCGGTATAGCGGCCACTCTCCGTTTCGGTCATGACGGCAATGTGATACCTTTGGTTGCATTGATGCATATTGAGAACTGCAACGTTGCCGTTGACGATCCTTACGAGGTGTATAAAGTGTGGAGTGACTTTAAAGTCGTTCCGATGGCCGCTAATGTTCAGATTGCGTTCTTCCGGAATGAAAAGGGAAGTCCGGACGATATCCTGGTGAAGATCATGCACAATGAGCACGAAGTGCATATTCCGGTGCAGACGGATATGTTCCCGTTCTATAAGTGGAGCGACGTGGAGAGCTACTACCGGAACCTGCTGAAATAAAGAATCGTTTTTAAGTTAACAATATAGAGATTACAAACTGGGAAGTGCGGCGATGGGATATCGGCGCACTTCTTTTGCTAATATAATGTTAATGCTTTCTTATTTATATGCTATTTCCTGAGAAAACCTTTATCTTTGCACCCGAAAAATGAATGTGGAAAGATTTGAGTAGCTTGCAACCACAGAAAAAAATGCTAAAACAACATCCTTTTCTGACGGCTCCGTGCTGATGCTTCTACTCACATTTATCTCTACTGCCTTCATTTTCTAATTTTTAATTTCTAATTTTTAATTTGAAATGGGATATTTATTCACATCCGAATCGGTGTCAGAAGGGCACCCCGACAAAGTGGCCGATCAAATATCGGACGCTGTGCTTGACAAACTGTTGGCTTACGACCCCAGTTCGAAAGTAGCTTGCGAAACTCTGGTTACTACCGGACAGGTAGTGCTGGCTGGAGAAGTGAAAACCAAAGCGTACGTTGACCTGCAACTCATTGCGCGCGAAGTAATTCAGAAAATCGGCTATACGAAAGGCGAGTACATGTTCGAAAGTAACTCGTGCGGCGTATTGTCCGCTATCCATGAGCAAAGCCCCGACATTAACCGTGGTGTAGAACGCCAAGACCCTATGGAACAGGGTGCGGGCGACCAGGGAATGATGTTCGGCTATGCTACTAACGAGACCGAAAATTACATGCCTCTTTCTCTCGACCTGTCACACCGCATCCTGCAAGTGCTGGCCGACATCCGTCGCGAAGGTAAGGAAATGACTTATCTCCGTCCCGACTCCAAGAGCCAGGTAACCATTGAATACGATGATAACGGCACGCCTGTGCGCATCGATACGATTGTAGTTTCTACCCAGCATGATGACTTCATCCAGCCGGCTGACGACAGCGAAGCCGCCCAGTTGAAAGCGGATGAAGAGATGCTTGCCACCATCCGCCGGGATGTAATCAACATCTTGATGCCGCGTGTGATAGCTTCCATCCATGCAGAGAAAGTACTTGCATTGTTCAACGACCGCATCACGTACCACGTCAATCCTACCGGAAAGTTCGTTATCGGCGGTCCTCATGGAGATACGGGCTTGACGGGACGTAAGATTATCGTAGATACTTACGGAGGCAAGGGTGCTCATGGTGGTGGCGCTTTCTCCGGCAAAGACCCTTCTAAGGTAGACCGTAGTGCTGCTTATGCCGCCCGTCACATAGCCAAGAACCTGGTAGCTGCCGGTGTGGCCGATGAAATGTTGGTGCAGGTGTCTTATGCTATCGGCGTTGCACGCCCCATCAATATTTACGTCAACACTTACGGACGTGGCCACGTCAACATGAGCGACGGTGAGATTGCGAAGAAGATTGACGAACTCTTCGACCTTCGTCCGAAGGCTATCGAGGACCGCTTGAAACTTCGTAACCCGATCTATCAGGAAACTGCCGCTTACGGCCATCTGGGACGTGAACCGCAGACGGTTACCAAGCACTTCAAATCCCGCTATGAAGGTGACAAGGATGTAGAGGTAGAACTCTTCACCTGGGAGAAACTGGATTATGTGGATAAGGTGAAAGCCGCTTTCGGTTTATAATCTTCAATTAGTAATCAGCGTAGCTTTACAAGCTATTTACATAGAAGTCGCCCTGCTCTGTTCTGTTTCTACAGAAAGAGAGGGCGACTTTTTATTTGGGATGTCTCGCATGAGGAAAACAAGGATTATGTCTTTCAATATTAAATAATCAGTTACTACCTTTTCATGAAACTTCCTTTGCTATATTTTGTGATATATTCGAATCAAGAGTTGAAATTCGTTTATTTCTGATAAGAAATGAAGGCAAAGGAGTTATCGCTTCGCTCAGGAGTTAAAGGGAGTCATGGAAGGTAAAAATAGGCAATATTGAAAACACTCTACCGAGTAAGAGAAAAGCGCCCCCCTTAATCCGTGAAAAACTTTTTTAGCTGATTTACAATAGATTTAAATCAAATCATTTCTACTTTTTAAATTAAATAACTAAATTTACAACCACGAAAATGCTTATGAATGATGAGCAATAAATAAAACAATCATGAAATATAATTCAAATTCATTACTACTTTTAATCCTGTTATCCGTATCTACAATGATTAAGGCACAAACACCGATAAGACCTTATAGCCAATGGGAAGCAACTCAGTTTATTGCGGTAAACGGACATCAGCCTGAAGACTATGTAATGCCAGACAATAATTGGGAAATACTATACAATCTACGAACTCCACGTACCCTAATTGAGCTCCGTGAAATGGGTATTAAATGTTCTGACAGCCAATTATTGCTATTGGAGGTAGGTGGGCTTATCAGTAAAACAAAGGGAAAATGGAAAACCACCATACCTATTCTCGACAAAGAACAAACCCACTCTTTAAGAAGTTTAAGCAAAGAGATAGCTGAATCCATGTATGCAAAAACAAAAGCAGACTTTATATCACTGACACAAACGATCAGTAAAATGGGATTTAAGAACAATACGCTTTCACTCGTTTTTTCATATCTTCTGGATGGAAGAATGTGGACTAAACTGGTCTTGTTTGAAGATGTTGACAATCATACCAGTTGGAGTGGCTGCTACTGGGTGTTATACGAGCCAAGAAATGACCTTGCATGCGGTACAAATGGTTTTGGGGAGCAGAATTTGATATTGACATACGTCAACAGCGACATTGCTCCCAGTAGCAACATTATGGACCATTGTGCTGATGAAATTGCCAAGTTCGGAAAAATAGCGGATACCCAACTCATCTCCCAGTTAAAACCCTACGGACTGGTAGATAATAATGGAAATGTATTATTCCCTATTATAAAGAAACAGCAAGACAGCTTCCATCAAATAAATGAAAAACTGGCAAACTCCATCTCTACGGAATTAAAGAATAATCGCAAATATTTAACAGATCAATACGGCATTGACAATGAAAAAGTGGCAATGGTGATGTTATACCATGAAGTCATGTGGACTCTGGTAGACAATCTGATTCAAGATAAAATAATTTCCATTCCGGCTATTTTTAAAGATGAAAAAGCGAATAAAAAACGATTAAATGAAGTCCTTTTCTTTATAGAAGGAGGATTGATGCAATAATTCAATAAGTACTGATTCAAGAAAAACGTTTCTACAGATATCGGTAAGCACCGGGCGGAAAACACGTGGAAGGAACTATGTGTCAGGGCATATGCTCAATAATCTGAGCATATGCCTTTTGACTCAAACGGAAAAATAATGAATATTAGTTTATCTATGGGGTGCACAGATGCAGTGCATCTTTGGCTAACAGGAATAAAGATATGATTTATTTGCTATGCTTCTTCCTTGATATGCAGTTATTTGCAGGTAATAAGGGGTGTGAAGTATAAAAATCAAAATGGTAGCAAATAATCCGCTATTCGCTTAATATGATTATAATCGTCGCAGTTTCGTAACGTGCCTTATTGTGAAAAAGTATATTATAGAGTAACTTGTGAATAAACAGAGACTGAATATGCGCTATTGTTGCATATTCTTGCGTGTTTACAAGCGTTTTATGCAGAAAAGGGTTACTACTTCCGGGCAAAAGGGTTACTACTTATAGGTGCTATGGTTACTACTTATAGGTAAAAGAGTTACTACTTACCGATGACGATCCTATTTGCGTCTTGATTATCTCTTATGAAAAGGTTTCTGAAGGAATATTTTGCTCTGGAATAAATGTAATGATTTCGATATCACGTTAGTAATCCGCTGTTTACTTATTTTTATTCGCATATTTTTGTTCTCGTGTGCACTTGGGCGGAAACAACGCGCTCTCGGCTTACAAAATATGCAAATTGTCAAAAGGATAAATCTATGATACCTGTACTTTAATTGCATCTTTTCTGAGTGAACTTCTCGGGATTTGTTGTTATCTTTGTGGAAACAGAACGGGAAAACCAAAATAATCATGAGAAAACTATTACCTGCTTTATTATCCTTTATATTGTTTACCTTATTGTTGGGTTCATGCGGAAAGAATTCTTATGCGGACAGCTATGTCCTGATGTTGGCTGATTCGTTGATGCAGCCGTGTCCTGACAGTGCACTGCAACTGTTGGAAGAAATCTCTGCACCGCAGGAAATGGGGAAAGCAAACCGGGCATGGTATGCACTGCTGTTGACGCAGGCAAGATATAAGAATTATGTGCCGTTGGAGGATGACTCTTTGATACGGACTGCTGTTGATTATTACGAGAATGGCAGGGATAAGGAGAGGTTGGCGAAATCTTATTTTTATTGGGGGTGTGTATATCGGGAGCAGGGGGATATGCCAATTGCAATAGACTTCTATTTAAAGTCGTTGAGGATTATGCCGGAGGGAAGTGATTCGGAATTTGTGGCCATGACATATAATCATTTAGGAGATTGCTATAATCAGCGGAACATGGAAGAAACAGCGAGAGGTATGTATAGAAATGCTTATGCTATAAATTGGGAGGCTCATGATACCCTGCGGGCATTTCATAATCTGCGGGGAATTGGATCAACTTTTTTTCTTGAACTTCAATTGGATAGTGCGGCATATTATTATAAACAGGCGTTGTCGATGGCGTTTTCGCTGGACTATCCGGTGCTGTTGGGCATTATATATAAGGATTTGTCCGGAGTTTATAATAAACGGGGAGAATATGAACAAGCTCATACGTGTATTGCAAAAGCTATAACCAGTCTGTCGAATATGGAAGATATAACTTCTGCATATTCTGTGAAAGGCGATATATTGTATAATATGAATGAGAAGGATTCAGCTCTTTATTATTGGTATTTAAGTAAATCATCTCCTGATATATATACTAAAACTTCAAATTATTATAATATATATCGTGTAAATAAGGAACTCTCTGATTGGGAAAATGCAGTTTTATATGCAGATTCCTTTATTGTTTGTTATGATTCTATTCAGGCAATGAATGACCGTGCAGAAATTGACGAGTTGATGGATAATCATCAGTTAGAATTTTATAAGTACAAATTGTCTGTTAAGCAGGAACAGACGACTAATCTCTTGATTATATTGTTTTTATTCTTTGTTTTAGCGTTGGTTTTTCTATTTATGTGGAGAGATAGACATCTTAAGAACAAATATATCGCTTTGCAGAAGCAACTGATGGATAATCGTGCCGAAACACTGTTATTGGATGAAAAAGATATTCATGAAGAAGATAAAAACAATAAACTACATGAATTGAAAGAAGCGAAGTTTGAAATTTGTATTTCCTTGTTTAAGTCTACAGAAGGATATAGGAGATTAAATGAATTGCAGAAAGCGAAGCCCAAAGAATGTATCAGCATTATAAAAAATCATAGAATATTGATTATAACTGATATCAGGAGAACATTTGTGGATGTGATGGAAGATTTAAGCAGTTCTTGTTCTTCCTTAACCACCGATGATTTGTTGTATTGCGCTTTGATCATACTTCATTGTCCGAAGGAGATCATTATGGATGTGATGAATGTCACTTCCGACGCAATAAAAACCCGCAAGAACAGGATTAAGAATAAAATGGGGGAAGAATTGTTTGATAAAGTATTTTTGATTGATAATCTGTGATTTACACTGGAGTTGTTACTTGTAAGGATTTGCCTGTTACCATTGTTACCACATAGTATTTTGTTTTTATATGAAAGTTGCGGTTATTTGAAGCGTCAATAAAATCTTAATATCGCATGAAAACAACATTTTTACTTTTAAGAATCCGAACGTTCAAACGGATAGCTATTCTGTTCCTGTTATGCGGGATTTTCTCCATGTGGTTCAGTCTGGATGTTACGATTATCATAATTCTGTAGATAGAGAGAATATAGGAAATTTAAAATTAAAAGCGAAGTGGTATGATTATGTATCATGGAGGATTCCTATTGTTGGTACTGTTGGTGTTGGAATTTATAATGGTAGTAAGCGTTAAAAAACTTAGAAAACACTATTTAATTACTTGATTTATGAAAATAATTAAAATTGCAGCCTTGTGTTTATTGTCATGTATGTTATCGGCATGTCCGAAACAGAGTGAAGAATACATAACACTTGTAAATAACTCAAAACAGGATATTGTTTTTCAGGAGTATAGAAAAAGAAATATAACAAGTGTTGATACGTTATTTTTATGTCGAGTTGGAGCAGTAGAAATTCCAAAAGGCTCCTCATCTCTTGTCCATAGTGTGGACGACACAGGTTGGAAAGCCGATTTCAATATTATACTTTGTTTACAATTCTTGATTATGGATAGTGAAACCTATTCCCAATATATGTATGAACCTTGTGATACAATTCGTAAATATGTCCCTATTCTCCATCATTACCGGGTTTCATTGGCAGATATGGAACAAGCAAATTGGACAATAGTATATCCTCCTGAGGAAAAGGAATCTTTTTGATAATGAACTTTTAACTAACACATATAATATGAAGAAACAAATCATGCTATTAGCAATCGTGCTCGGGGGAGTATTCTCCCTGCAAGCCCAAGAGAAACAAGACAGTCCGTCACAATCTAAACAAGAAGTAAGCCCGCAAATACGTAAAAAAGGTACAGATTGGAGTAAGCAGCCTATTGGTTATTTTTATGGAGGCATAGGTGTGGGGTACATTTTGTCTACAGAAGATGTTGAAGGTCTGCCCGATTCAGCTATGACTACAGGTCTTGAATGGAGGCTGGGGATGTCCCGCTATTACAATCGTTGGGGTTGGGGAGTACTGGTACAGCAATTTCGTATTAAACAATCGTTTCCCCTTACTGATGGTTATCAGACGGCGACGTTGGAAGATGTCGGCCGGTTGTTATATATTGCCCCTCAGTTCACTGGCCGATGGGTGCTGGGCGAGAAGTTAACCATCTACGGTGCAGTTGGCTGGGGATGGTTGCGTTATAAGGAAACTGCTAAAATAGGCGGCTCGGGTGATATAACTGCTACAGCTAATACTTTAGGCGGAAATTTCACGGTAGGGCTTGAATACCGTTTGAATTCAGTAATCGGTTTAAGCGTGGATGCCGGGCTGATAGGGGGTGAATTAGGAAAGATGAAAGTTGACGATGATGAGTTGCAGGCTTTCTTTGATGAAGCATATACCGGGAAGATGGATGCCAGCCGCTTGTATGCAACGGCAGGAGTACATATTTATATCTGGAAGAAAAAATAGTAATCCGGGCAATTGACGCTTGAGGTTGCGAAAACACTGCCTTTTATATGTCAGATTCACCTATTGTGTCAGCATATAAACATTCCGGGAGGTAATATAAACTTTTTCTAATTTTACTTCCCGTTATTTATTGATTATTAGAATATTACAAAATGACCTGCACTTTATAAACCTGTCGGTATAAATCAATCAAACCCCATTTTAGACCTAATTTTGTCTCATCAAATCATTCAAAAATTAGGTTTATGAAACACATGATTATTTTATGTATTGCATCGCTTGTATCCTTCATGGCAGTTGCTCAAAACAAGATAACAGGCAGGGTTGTAGAAGAAGAAACAAAGTCCGGACTGGAATTCGTTACAGTGCAGTTATTGACCTCCGATTCTTTATTTGTGAAAGGAACGGTTACGGATGCCAAGGGAAATTTCTCTTTTGATAATGTAGTGAACGGAAACTGTAGGATCACCGTCTCCTACGTAGGTTATGAAACTGTGTGCATCGATATTTGGAATCTGGAAAAGAATCTGCCTGTCGGAGATATCGCCTTGCTGAACTCCGGCGTGATGCTGGAAGGCGTTACGGTACGCGCTAATCCTGTCCTGAAGAAAACCGACCGTCAGATTATTCTCCCTACGCAAGCACAGGTGAAAGCATCTACCAACGGGTTGTCCCTCTTGCGGACCCTGCAATTATCCCGTATCCTGATTAATCCGGTGGATAACTCCGTGAAACTCTCCGGCGGAGAGAGTGTGCAGTTCAGAATAAACGGAGTAGAGGTGACCCAGGCGGAAGTGATTGCTTTGAACCCTGCGGATATTACGAAGATAGAATATCACGATAACCCGGGTTTACGCTACGGCAATGTAGGGGCGGTGCTGGATTACATCGTCAAAAGAAAAGACTCCGGTGGCACCATTGCGGCCGATTTATCGAATGCCCTTTCAGCTAACGGTTATGGCGAAAACAACCTGTCCGCCAAGTATAACTACCGGAAATCCGAATTTAGCGCCTATGCCTATTGGGGACGGAGAGACCTAAAGTGGACGCGGGAGAACTATGAGACTTTCCGCTTCCCTGATAATACCTTGGAGCGCAGGGAGATTGGCAAACCTACTCCGGTGAAGTATGATGATCTGAATTTTTCTCTGGCTTACAACTTGCAGGATGATGACAGGCAGATGCTGAACGTCACCTTGAGGAATAACTATAACGATACCCCCAATTCTTTTTCCGACCGCGAAAGCAGCCTGTATCAGGGAGAAGATATTCTTTCCATCTCCGACCGCCTTTCGTCGAAGCTGCGGGTTCCTTCACTGGACGTCTACTATCAGCGCAAGATGAAGAATCAGCAAAGCCTGACCTTCAATGTGGTAGGCACTTACCTGAATAGCGAGAATACACGCACCTATCAGGAGAGTCTCCCGGAAGAAACTCCGTCAGCAGTCTATTCTTCCATCGATGGTAAGAAGTATTCCCTCATCACTGAAGGCATTTACGATAAGAAATTTAAGAACGGAAAATTCTCCGGAGGTATCAAGCACACGCAGGCTTATCTCAGCAACGAGTATTCGGGAGCTGTGGAAGAGCAGGTGGAAGTGAATATTGCCGAAACGTATGCCTTTGCAGAATACCAGCGCAATATCAAAAAGTTTGATTATACGCTGGGCATAGGTGCCATGAGAACCTACAATTCGCAGGAAGGAAAGCATAATGAAACTTACATCTTCAAGCCTTCCGTGCGTCTGTCATATACTCCGAAGGAGAACCTGTTTTTCAGATATAATGGTTATATCTCCGGTTATTCCCCTTCCCTGTCCGACCTCAATGATATCTCCCAACCCATAGACTTGCTGCAAGTGCGTCGGGGAAATCCCGGATTGAAGTCCGTCCGCTTCTACTCCAATACTTTCAGTGCGAGCTGGATGCACAAGAAAGTGGCTGTTGACTTCTTTGTCCGTTACAGTTATGATCATAAACCTGTGATGGAGAGCACCTGTTTCGAGAACGGAAAGTTCGTCCGCACCATGGAGAACCATAAAGGTTTTCACCGGATCAACCTGGAAACATCTGTCCAGATACTTCCCTGGAAAGAGTATATTGCCATCAGGGTAACTCCTTTCCTGAACCGTTATATCAGCCGGGGAAATACTTATACGCATACTCACACTAACTTTGGAGTCCGTGGCAGCCTGATGGCAGCTTATAAGAACTGGACATTCATGGCGGAAATGAATACCAGTAACCACACACTGTGGGGCGAAACAATCACAAAAGAGGAAAAACTGCACTCCATGATGCTGGGCTATAATAAGGATAAGTGGAGCGTTTCGGCAGGGGTGCTCAATCCGTTTACCAAGCGGTATGAACAGGAAATAGAGAATATTTCTCAGTTGGCCGGCAGCCGGCAGGTAGCTTTCTCTACAAACCTGAGTCCGGTATTCATGGTGAATGTCTCGTTCCGGCTCGACTTTGGAAGAACGTATAAGTCACAGAATAAGGTACTCAACAACAGCGATACCAACGCAGGCATCCTGTCGGGGAAGAAATGAGTTTACCGGCTGAGGAAATCGGCTATGTCCTCTTTCTCGTCCATATTCAGCTTTTGGCGGATGGTTGTTTTCCGCTGATAAACCGTGCGCACACTCTGCTGGGTGACTACGCTGATTTCTTTCGTTGAAAAGTTGGCTTTCAGTAGGCAGCAGAGTTGTAGCTCGCGTTCGTTCAGCGCATTGCCAAAGCGGGTGAAGATGTGCGTGTAGAAGTTGCCGTATATGGAATCAATCACTTTATAGAGGTCTTCCCAAACCAGCAGGTCGTCCGAGGGGATATCTTCTTGGGTGATACGTGTCATCTGCGACAGAAACTCTTGGTTGTTTGGCGTGGGGTTGGTGGCAACCATGCGTATGATGCCCATTTGCTGGAGCAGGATTTTCTTGAAGAACTGGTCATTTTCGTTGTTCGCCTTCTCAACGTCGGCCCATAGGTGTTTCAAGGTGTCCAGTTCTTCTTCTTTTTCTTCCAGCAATTTCTTTCTCCGCTGGATGTAGAACGCTACGAGAACCGCGGCCAGAGTAACGACCAGCAATATAATGATGAGCAACATCTGTTCCCGTTGCTTGGCGATGGACAGGCGGAGGTTTCGCTGTTCCAGTACCCGTTTGGACTCATTCTTTTCGGCAATCACTTTCTCCCGGTTGAGGAAGTCCTCAAGCATCCGGTTGAGGAAGTCCTCAAGCATCCGGTTGGAGAAGAGGGTGATATCTTTTATAAGGAACTGATTAGTGGAAATATATTGCATCAGGGTGTTCTGAATGAGGTAGTAATTGCTCAACGACAAGTCCTGGTCGATGTAAGGCAGGTGGGTGTCCTTGCTCTTCTGCATGTAGTATCTCGCCGAATCCATCTGGTGAAGATTCAGGTAATACCTGCCCAGGGCGCTGTAAGAGAGTGTGGTGTACTTATCGTTTGCTGCAAGATAGCGGCGGAGAACTTCGCGCTGGATGTCGATTGCCTGGCGGTGCTCGCCGAAGTCGCTGAGAATGTCCGCATAGTTTCGTGATATAAGTCCCCATGAGTTGAGGGCATAGTTAGGATGGGCGGCTGCTTCGCAGGCTTTTTGCAGGTAAAATAAAGAGGAGTCTTTCTGCTGGAGATAATAATAGGTGATGCCCAGCATGTTGTAAGTTACATAAGTGTCCGGGGCATTTCTGTCTGCCGCCAGCAATTCTTTCAGGTATTTCACGGCGTCCTCAAAGTTCTCATCTCCCGTACTTTGGATGGCGCTGGATCTTAGCAGCTGGATGGTGCAGGCACTATCTTGCGCTGCCCGTGCGGTTTCTATTCCTTCGCGCAGAAGGTTTGCGGCTCCCGTCCGGTCGCCTTTCCACCAGAGGTGTTGTGCGAACAGTTTGTATGCCTGGGTTGTTCGTATAATATCATGGTGCTCTTTGTAATAGTCCAGCGTGTATTTTAGTAGGGAGTCTTCCGCTGTGGAGCGATTGCTGTTGTAGTGTGCCTGTCCGTTTACCAGCCAGTATTTTGCCAGTACGGAGTCGGTCAGCGCTTCCGGTTCGTGTATGGATTGCAGAAGGATAAGGGCATTGTCCGGATTATGGGAGACAATGGCTTCGGCCCTGTCTATTATATCATTTGCTTGCTTATGGTAGTTGCATGATGATAATGAGAGAATGAGGAGCAAGAGTGTAAGATGCTTCATGATTGTCGGTATTTATTGGGGCAAAGATACTATATATTTATGGTTTGTCATTACCTTTGCAGATTCAAAGTGGTTGTCGGTATGTTTTTTTGAATAGACTAAGAATGAGTAATATGCTAAAGAAGCTGTTCTCCCTTTTCGGGGGAAACGAGGAGATTCCGGATTCGCAAGCTCTGCTTGCTCCTATGGAAACCTTCGATAAACCGAAGGTAAAGGATATTGTGCGTCGGTGGATTCTGTACGTTGATGCGCATGAAACCCTGCCGGATGATATCGTGGCGCTGAACTTCAACGTATGGGAAGCGGTGGACGAAGATAACGTAAGCTGCTATACGCTTGAACTGATTGGCTCGGAACAATACGATGCCGAAGATGATGACTGGGCATGCGAGGAAGACTTCGAGCCGAAGGAGAGGAACTGCGACGATTTGCAGCTTTCAAGCAAGATTCCGTGGGAGGATGTGCTGAAAGGCATGGTGGATGTGCTGAAAGAACTGAAGGATGAATTGGGTGGAATAAGTTTATTCCGGGTGAAGCACATCACGGTCGGGTTTTCGGAAGGTGATCTGGTGGTTGTGAAGTAAACTTCCACCCGTTCTTTATTCATTCGCTTCCAGCATCCCGATTAATTGTACCCGCTGTATAGAGAAGCTATTGCTTTCCTTTTGCACGTACTTTAGCAATTCAAGTCCGTCCTGGTGAAGTTTTGATTTTCGCAGAAGGTCGTCCGCTTCCATTTCATCCGATATTTTCAGCATGGTCATGGCGGCAAGCTCTATTTTTCCCATTTCATTGGGGTCACCTTTATACCGGTCAATCAGTTCCTGGGTATTCATGCTCATCAGTTGGTCGGTAGGAAACCCGAGAATCTGCCTGCTCAGGCCGTCGTATTCTACCCACTCATTCCAGCGATACTTTTTCTTCCGGAGCAGGGCGTTGACAATCAAAGTGATGATCTCCTGGATCATTCGTATCAGGTAATCTTGCTTGATCATAATTCTTTGTTTTTATAATGTTGCTTGAAAAGGTTGTAAACTGATTACAAAGTTAGTGATATTTTTAAGATATCGCTGAAAATCTCTACCTTTGCACTCATTATTAAATATAAGGTAGAGCAATTTCCATGAATAAGATAACTTCCGTATGTGTATATTGTGCTTCGAGCACTAAAATAGATCCCACCTATTTTGAAGCTGCCCGCGAATTGGGCACTTTGTTGGGACAACGCCGCATTCGCCTGATAAACGGTGCGGGTGGCATCGGCCTGATGAGTGCCACTTCTGATGCCGTACTGGCTGCGGGCGGAGAAGTGACCGGTGTTATTCCCCGCTTCATGGTGGAGCAAGGTTGGCACCATAAAGGGCTGACAGAAATGATAGAGGTGGAGAATATGCATCAGCGCAAACAGAAAATGGCGGATTTGAGCGATGCCGTCATCGCTTTGCCCGGCGGGTGCGGTACGCTGGAGGAATTGCTGGAAATCATCACTTGGAAACAGCTTGGCCTCTATCTCAACCCTATTGTCATCCTCAACACCCGTGGTTATTTCGACCCCCTGTTTGAGATGATGCAGAGTGCCATAGACGAGAATTTCATGCGCCAGCAACACGGAGCCATCTGGCACGTGGCGGAGACCCCGCAGGAAGCTGTCGAATTGATACATACCACTCCCGTCTGGGATAGTTCCATACGTAAGTTTGCGGCAATATGATCGGGCTGCTGCTGACATGGATGACGGGTTTTGAGGGAGTACCTATTCCTTATTCCCCTAAGCTGGACGACGGAGTCACCATACTCTTGCTGTGCTGTTTCTTCATGTCTGCTTATGTATTGTCCCGTAGCCGCAAGTTCCTGGTGCAATTGGCGAAAGATTTCCTGCTCAACCGCGAACGGACCAGTATCTTTGCCGCTACCACTGCCACAGATATGCGCTATATGTTGCTGCTCATCTTGCAGACTTGCGTGTTGGCAGCCGTTTGCACCTTCAATTACTTTGTAGACGTCCGTCCGGAACTGGGAGAGCGCATCCCTCCTTACGTCCTGCTCGGGACATATCTTGCGGTGTGTTTGCTTTATCTTTTTCTGAAGTGGCTGACTTATTCCTTTCTGGGTTGGATTTTTTTTGACGCAAGCCGCACCAGCCTTTGGATGGAGTCTTATTCTACGTTACTTTATTACATCGGATTTGCCCTTTTTCCCTTCGCTTTGTTTCTCGTTTACTTCGATTTGAGTTTGTTATCAACTGTGATAATTGGTTTATTTCTGGTGTTTTTTACTAAAATATTGATGTTTTATAAGTGGATAAAGCTTTTTTGTGGCAATTTATATGGCATTTTGCTTTTAATGTTGTACTTTTGTGCCCTTGAAATCATACCTTGTTTCATTGTGTATCAGGGTGTGTTACAACTAAATGATTATTTGATAATAAAATTTTAGGACGTTGAAAATTAAGAAAGTACTTGTGTCGCAGCCGAAACCGGCATCAGAGAAATCTCCTTACTACGACATTGCAGAGAAGTACGGTGTGAAAATCGATTTTCGCCCGTTCATTAAGGTGGAAAGTGTATCTGCCAAAGAGTTCAGACAACAGAAAATTTCTATTCTGGACTATACCGCAGTAATCTTCACATCGCGTCATGCCATTGACCATTTCTTCCACTTGTGTACAGAATTGCGTGTGACCATACCGGAAACTATGAAATATTTCTGCGTTACGGAAGCCGTTGCCTTGTATATCCAGAAGTATGTGCAGTACCGTAAGCGTAAGATTTTCTTTGGAAATACTGGAAAGTTTGAAGACTTGTTGCCTTCCATCATCAAGCATAAGACTGAAAAGTATTTGGTTCCGATGTCTGATGTGCACACAGATGAGATTAAGAATCTCTTAGAAAAGAACAAGATACAACATGCGGAAGCTGTAATGTATCGCACTGTAAGTAATGACTTTACTTCAGAAGAAGAGTTTGACTATGACATGCTGGTATTCTTTAGCCCGGCAGGGGTGACTTCTTTGAAGAAGAACTTCCCTGATTTCCAACAAAGGGAAATCAAGATCGGTACGTTTGGTTCCACTACCGCACAGGCAGTGCGTGATGCCGGACTCCGCCTTGACCTGGAAGCTCCCAGTGTACAGGCTCCGTCTATGACGGCAGCGCTGGATATGTTTATTAAGGAGAACAATAAAGGAAAGTGAGAAGAGAGTTATCAGTTATTAAGTTATTGGTTATTTGCTGATGGCTTGGTGATGATAACTTTAAAGCTATAGATTACGAGCTGCAAGTGGTTGTGCTTTTATGCCCCAAACATTTGTAGCTCGTAATTTATTATTTCTCCCTCCATAGCAAATAACTAATAACTAAATAACTAATAACTTCCCCATCAT
Source organism: Bacteroides stercorirosoris (assembly GCF_900142015.1). Classification (GTDB taxonomy): domain Bacteria; phylum Bacteroidota; class Bacteroidia; order Bacteroidales; family Bacteroidaceae; genus Bacteroides; species Bacteroides stercorirosoris. Next base: position 11,433 of record NZ_FQZN01000038.1, on the reverse strand, counting down.
GCCCAACACCCTGTGCAAGTCCGAACGACTGGACAAGAAGAAAGTTATTGAGAAGATGTTTGCGGGTGGTTCCCGCTCATTTTCCGTCTTCCCTCTGCGCGTGGTATATCTGCCGGTGGAAGGGCTGGAAGCTCCTGTCTCCATTCTCGTCAGTGTGTCGAAGCGCCGTTTTAAACGGGCGGTGAAGCGCAACCGCGTGAAACGCCAGATACGTGAGGCATACCGGAAAAACAAACATGAACTGTTGCAGGTGCTTCAGGATAAGGAACAACAACTTGCTATGGCTTTTATCTATCTTTCGGACCGGCTGACCGATTCGGCGGAGATAGAAGAAAGAATGAAGATTGCGTTGGCGCGCATCAAGGAGCAGGTATCCTTATGAAAAAGCTGCTTTCATATCTGCTGTTGCTGCCCATCTATTTCTATCAGAAGTGCATTTCACCCCTGACTTCCCCCTCATGCCGTTTCACTCCCACTTGTTCGCAATATGCCGTTGAGGCAATAAAGAAACATGGGCCTTTCAAAGGATTGTATCTGGCGGTCAGACGCATCCTGCGTTGCCATCCCTGGGGAGGTTCCGGATATGACCCTGTTCCATGAAAATCCCAGTTGATATACATACGCACAGACAGCCACAGGTGCCCGGAGAGGCAATTGTGAACTGTTTCCCCGAAACGTTTGTTCCGCAAGCGGGTGGTTGGTATTCTGTGGGGATACATCCGTGGCGCATTACTTTGAGCGACGTGACTGCGCATTTTGAAGAATTGTTGCATCATCCCCAGGTATTGGCTGTAGGTGAGGCTGGGTTGGATAAATTGGTTGAGGCTCCTTTGCCTCTACAGATAAAGATTTTTGAGTTCCAGGCGCGTCTGGCGGAAGAAATAGACAAACCGCTTGTCATACATTTGGTGAAAGCCGTGGATGAACTTCTGAAGCTGAGGCGGAGGCTGCATCCGATGAAACCGTGGATTATTCATGGTTTTCGCGGAAAAGCGGCTTTGGCGGAAGAATATCTCCGGCATGGCTTCTACCTTTCTTTCGGTGAAAGGTATCAGGAAGAAGCATTGCGTATAGTGCCGCCGGAGCGGCTGTTTATAGAGACGGATGAAAGTACGATGCCTGTCGGCAGGCTTTATGAGCGGGCGGCTGAAGTCCGCGAAATTCCTCTGGAGGAACTCAGGGAGACGATTCGGAGGAATGTGGACGAAATCTTTTTTAGGCGATAAGAGTTGTATGTTCAGATAAAGAGTCGTACTTTTGCAATTACAAAGTATATCAAATATTTAAATAGTTAATCATTCGATGAATTTTGTAGAAGAATTGAGATGGCGTGGCATGCTCCACGATATGATGCCTGGTACGGAAGAACTTCTGGCTAAGGAACAAGTGACCGCATATATCGGTTTTGACCCTACGGCGGACTCATTGCACATTGGACACCTTTGTAGCGTAATGATACTGCGTCATTTCCAACGTTGCGGACACAAGCCGATGGCACTGATCGGCGGTGCTACGGGGATGATTGGTGACCCTTCCGGTAAGTCGGCGGAACGCAACCTGCTCACAGAAGAGATTCTGCAACGTAATCTGGATGGCATGAAGAGACAGTTGAGCAAATTCCTGGATTTCGAATCCGATGCTCCTAACCGTGCCGAACTTGTGAATAACTACGACTGGATGAAGAACTTCACTTTCCTTGACTTTGCACGTGAGGTAGGTAAGCACATCACCGTAAACTATATGATGGCGAAAGATTCTGTGAAGAAACGCCTGAACGGTGAGGCTCGTGACGGTCTGTCCTTCACGGAGTTCACTTATCAGTTGCTGCAAGGCTATGACTTCCTGCATCTGTATGAAACCAAAGGTTGCAAGCTGCAAATGGGTGGTTCCGACCAATGGGGCAACATCACCACAGGTGCCGAGCTGATTCGCCGCACAAATGGCGGTGAAGTGTTTGCGCTGACCAGTCCGTTGATTACGAAAGCTGACGGCGGTAAATTCGGCAAGACCGAGTCCGGCAATATCTGGCTCGATCCCCGTTATACTTCTCCCTATAAATTCTATCAGTTCTGGTTGAACGTGAGCGATGCTGATGCGGCACGCTACATCAAGATATTCACTTCTCTGTCAAGAGAGGAAATCGAGGCTCTGACGGCTGAGCACGAAGCTGCACCGCACTTGCGTGTGCTTCAGAAGCGTCTGGCGAAAGAAGTGACCATCATGGTTCACTCAGAAGAAGATTACAATGCGGCGGTGGATGCGTCCAATATCTTGTTCGGCAATGCTACTTCCGATGCTCTGAAGAAGCTGGATGAAGACACCCTGCTGGCTGTATTCGAAGGTGTCCCCCAGTTCGAAGTGTCTAAGGATGCTGTGGCTGCCGGTGTGAAGGCTGTCGACCTGTTCACTGAGAACGCGGCTGTCTTCGCTTCCAAAGGCGAGATGCGTAAGTTGGTGCAAGGTGGTGGTGTTTCTCTCAACAAAGAGAAGCTGGAAGCCTTCGACCAGGTGATTACCTCTGCTGACCTTTTGGATGAAAAATACCTGCTTGTGCAGCGTGGAAAGAAGAACTACTATCTGATTATTGCCAAATAAAGGGCTAATTAGTAGCAAATATGAAAAAATGCCCCGAAATATTTGGATATTTCGGGGCATACTTCTATCTTTGCACCGCTTTTTAACAGAAAGCGCATAAGTTTGGACTATGGTGTAATGGTAGCACAACAGGTTTTGGTTCTGTTTGTCCAAGTTCGAATCTTGGTAGTCCAACCAGAGAAAGCCCTGAAAGAGAAATCTTTCGGGGCTTTTTTGTTTGGAATAACTCTGATATCCTTCTCTATTGTATTATTTTCTGTTAAAGATTTCCTCTTTTTCGTCCATTTGAACAATAATACTACATAATTGGTACAAAAACGCAATGTTTCTCCGTTTTCTTTTGCTACATTTGCATCGTGTACGTAAACGAGGTATGCCAATAACCGATTATTATAAACTTTAAAACGTAATAGAATTATGAAAACGAACTATGAAATTCGCTATGCAGCGCATCCCGAAGATGCAAAAAGTTATGATACCAAACGCATCCGTCGTGATTTTCTTATCGAAAAGGTTTTCTCTGCTAACGAAGTAAATATGGTATATTCCATGTACGACCGTATGGTTGTGGGTGGTGCAATGCCCGTGGGCGAAGTGTTGAAACTGGAAGCTATTGATCCGTTGAAGGCTCCTTTCTTCCTGACCCGTCGTGAAATGGGTATTTATAATGTAGGCGGTCCCGGTGTAGTGAAAGCCGGTGACGCTGTATTCGAATTGGATTTTAAAGAAGCTCTCTACCTGGGTTCGGGTGACCGCGAAGTGACTTTCGAAAGCAAGGACGAAAAGAATCCTGCCAAGTTCTACTTCAACTCTCTGACCGCCCACCGTAACTATCCTGACAAGAAAGTGACGAAAGCTGATGCCGTAGTTGCTGAAATGGGTAGTCTGGAAGGCTCCAATCACCGTAATATAAATAAGATGCTGGTGAATCAGGTGTTGCCTACCTGCCAGTTGCAGATGGGTATGACGGAACTTGCTCCGGGCAGCGTATGGAATACAATGCCGGCACACGTTCACAGCCGCCGTATGGAAGCATACTTCTACTTTGAAGTACCTGCAGACCAAGCTGTCTGCCACTTCATGGGCGAAGTTGACGAAACCCGCCACATCTGGATGAAGGGCGACCAGGCTGTATTGTCTCCCGAATGGTCCATCCACTCTGCCGCGGCTACTCACAACTATACCTTTATCTGGGGTATGGGCGGTGAAAACCTCGACTATGGAGATCAGGACTTCTCTTTGATTACCGACCTGAAATAATATTGAGTAAACTGCGAATCTGAATCGTAATTAAGAAACAAGTAATTTTTAAACCTAAGTAAATAAATTTATGGTAAACTTTTCATTAGAAGGCAAGGTAGCACTCGTAACCGGTGCTTCTTACGGAATTGGTTTTGCTTTGGCAACCGCATACGCGCAAGCCGGTGCAAAAATCGTGTTCAACGACATCAAACAAGAACTGGTAGACAAAGGTCTGGCTGCTTACAAGGCTGAAGGCATCGATGCTAAAGGTTATGTATGCGACGTGACGAACGAAGACCAGGTGAATGCTATGGTTGCCCAGATTGAGAAAGAAGTGGGCGTAATTGATATTCTGGTGAACAATGCAGGTATCATCAAACGTATCCCGATGCACGAAATGAAAGCTTCTGAATTCCGTCAGGTGATTGACGTCGATTTGAACGCTCCGTTCATCGTATCAAAAGCTGTTATCCCTTCTATGATTAAAAAAGGTCACGGTAAGATTATCAACATCTGCTCTATGATGAGCGAGCTGGGTCGTGAGACTGTATCTGCTTATGCTGCCGCCAAGGGTGGACTGAAGATGCTGACCCGTAACATCGCTTCCGAGTACGGTGAATACAACATCCAGTGTAATGGTATCGGCCCGGGCTACATCGCTACTCCGCAGACTGCACCGCTTCGCGAACCGCAAGCTGACGGATCACGTCATCCGTTCGATGCATTCATCGTTGCCAAGACTCCGGCTGCACGTTGGGGTACTCCTGAAGATTTGATGGGTCCTGCCGTATTCCTGGCTTCCGACGCTTCTGACTTCGTAAACGGCCACGTACTCTACGTAGACGGTGGTATTCTGGCTTACATCGGTAAACAACCTTAATAATAATTAGTGGACAAGGTTTCAGGAACAAGTTGTTGAGGAGGGAACACCCCTTCCGGCTGACTTGGGGCTGAAACCTTGTTTGCTTTACACTAATATCTTTTCTTTGTCAACTTGTTCCCTGAAGCCTTGTCAACTGAGAGGCGTTTCTCTGAGACCTTGTTGACTAAAAAGCAAATTGATTAAGCAATATGAAAAAGTTATTTCTTTTAGTGGCAACAGTATTATTCTGTTTTGCTTGCACTAATACGAAGGATGTGGTTACTGTAACGGTAAACAATCCTTTGGCAATGGAGCGTTCCAATGAAATGGTCGAAGTGGCCATGAGCGACATCACCAACCAGCTGAAGCTGGCTGACACCGCTCAGATTGTGGTTCTGAATGCTGACGGGCAACAAGTCCCTTATCAGATTACGTATGATGAAAAGGTTATCTTCCCGGCAAGTGTGGCAGCTAACGGTACGGCTACTTACACTATCCAGGCAGGTACGCCGGAAGCGTTTGCAGTAAAGGCTTGCGGAAAATATTATCCTGAGCGTGTGGACGACGTAGCCTGGGAGAACGACCTGGTTGCTTTCCGTACGTATGGTCCTGCTCTGCAGAAGACTGGCGAACGTGCTTTCGGATATGATGTATGGACGAAGTACAATACGACCGAACCGGTTGTAGAAGCCCGTTATGCAGGTGAACTGAATCCGGAGACCAAAGCTAAGATTGCTGAATTGAAGAAGACTGATCCGAAAGCTGCACAGGAATTGTATCATTCGGTTTCTTATCACGTAGACCATGGAAATGGTCTGGACTGCTATAAAGTAGGTCCTACGCTGGGTGGCGGTACTGCTGCTCTGATGCCCGACGGTGAGATCGTTTATCCGTATTGCTATGCCACACAGGATATCCTGGATAATGGCCCGCTGCGTTTCACGGTGAAACTGGTCTACAATCCGCTGAATGTCAAGGGTGACTCTACGGTGATTGAAACACGTGTCATCACACTGGATGCAGGTTCTCATCTGAACAAGACAGTCGTTACTTATGATAATCTGAAAGAAACGACTCCGGTAGCTGCCGGTATCGTTTTGCATGAGCCGGATGGTGCCGTTGTGGCTGATGCCGCTAACGGTTACATTACTTATGTAGACCCGACGGACAATGTGAACAATAATAACGGTAAGATTTTCGTAGGCGCTGCTTTCCCCGCTACAGTGAAGGAAGCTAAGTCTCTGCTCTTCCCCGAAAAGGAAAAGAACGAGCTGCGTGGCGGTGCAGATGGTCACGTACTGGCTATCAGCGATTATGAGCCGGGTTCAGAATATGTTTATTACTGGGGTGCCGCTTGGGACAAAGCCGACATCAAGACTCCGGAAGCATGGAATGCATATATGGCAAACTATGCTCAGAAGGTACGTAACCCGCTGACGGTAACGGTAAAGTAATCACTTTACCTCATTTCTGTAGGGTTATGAATTAATTCACCACAGAGTAACACAGAGTCTCACAGAGTTTATCAATTTGAAATCAAAAGAATAGAACTCCGTGAGACTCTGTGTTACTCTGTGGTGAAAACTCATTACTGCACCGTTTTAGTCTTATAACTCACAATCTGTGTCCTTTGTGGTGAAACTTATTCAACCAGCACGAAGTATGCCCATTTCTCCGGTTCCTTCGGATATCTTTTCACCATTTCCCATTGTGCTGTAATGAAAGCTTTTCGTTTGGATGTCTTCAATTTCCAGTTCTGATAAAACAGCGACATGAATTCTGCTGTTTCCTTATCCGGCACTTCCGCCAAAGTCATAATCATGTTTCTTGCTCCGGCTGAGCGGAAAGCTCGTTGGAGTCCGTAAACACCTTCTCCGTCACGTATTTCACCCAATCCGGTGTTGCAGGCAGATAGTACTACCAACTCTGTATTCAGCAGACTCATGCCGAATATCTCGTAAGCAGTGAGCAGACCGTCATCCGGCAGGTTCAGCGAGGCAGAATCTTTCCATGCTGTGCTTGCGCCCGATAGAGCCAGTCCGGTGCGTAGGAGCGGGTTGTAATAGCCGCTTTTCCCTTCCTGATTCAGACCTTTGTTTTTAATGTCCGGGTCGTAGGGCAGATAGAAGCCATGTGTGGAAATGTGGAGTATGAACGGTGACTCTTTCCGGGCGGATAAATCCCTGAATGCGGTTTCCGTCGCTTGTCTTCCGGAAAATACTTCTACCTGGCATCCTTTCTCCTTCAGTAGGGCGGAGACGGATGTTATTTCCCTTTTGGAAGATGGCAGGTAGTGAAACCCTTGTCCCCGTACCGGGTTCTCCAGTTTGGAGGGCGGGAGTCCGTAGTCCGCCGCGCCAAACAGGACGGCCGGTTTCTTCTCCGGATATAAATGATATTTCTTCATCAGCCTGTCGGTGGCACAGAGATAGAACGATAATACATAGTCATTGCACAGGTACGCATTATTGTCGTCCACTATTCCGGCAAGAGGGACAGTGCTCAGTAGCCCAGTGGGGTAGAGGGAAATCACGGCCCGCTCGCCGAAATGAGCCTGTATGGGCTTCCAGATATTTTTCAGAATGAAGTCGTTCCGCCGGTCATGATCGATGTCATTGAGGGCCGTTCTTAACGGTTCTTCATCGCAAAGCGGGACAAAGTGCGGAGCTTTGTCCACCTCCGTAAAGACGAGTGCGGCATATTGCCGCGCACCGTTGTCGGGGCGGTGTATCAAGACGAATTCCACCATCACTTCTGCGTCGGCTGCTATAATCTTACGCACCGATTCCCATTCGGTAATGCAGTGGTAAGGTTTGTCCACGTTCTCCAGTACGTATGTCACAGCTTCCCTGCTCAGTGCCATGGAGCGCATATTGCTCAGTATATGGGGCAGGTAGTCTCCCTTGAGGTGCACGTTCATGGCATCTTCCGTCAGCATGAGTTTGGACTGTCTTCGGCTGAGTTCCCGCAGGTATTCGTCACCTTGCATGGAGATCATCTTTGGATTGTATATGGTAGGCGATACCAGGAAGAACTGCTTCATCAGTTGGGCGTTGCCGTACATGAATTCCGCCATGCCTCCGTGGCTGATATGCCGGTAGGCGAAGGTCTGCATTTCGTCATACCAGGGCTGGAAGAGGTTGAGCATGTTGGTGCGGTCCAGATCTATATAATAAGGTATATAAAGGCCTAATGTGTTGATAAGACATTCTTTCATCTCCCGATAAGTCTGGAGACTTTGGCCGATTTCGTTCTGGTGTTCGTAGCAGCGGGCTACGAGCGTAAAGCTGTCGAAGAAGTTGCGCAGGACGTTCAGCCTGTAGAAGTCCATCGAATTCATCGATTCATGATATCTCCTGCCGGCTTCCTTACGCAGAGCTTCGGCGGTGGCGTAGTCCTTCTTCATGATGGCTATGCAGGCGCGGTTGCATAGGGCATCCTTGAGTCCGGTTATAGTCCGGGTGGGGGTATCTGTTTCTCTTATTTCACCGAGCACTTTCTCCGCGTCTTTATATTTCCCGTGTTGGATGAGCGCCATGATCCATCTGTTCTTTAATTCTTCCAATTCGAACTCCATGAATGCCTTCTCGCCCAGTTCGGCAGCTTTCCTGAAGGATTTGATTGCGTCGGCATATCGTTTCTCCTGATAGTAATAATCCCCCTGCAAGGTGTAAGCCTTGGCCTTATTATACTTGGCGTCCGCAAATCTGTATAGGCTTAGGGCGGATTTGAGCATTTGCTCGACATGACCGCGGAGATGGGCATTGTGCATCATGCTTTCTGCCACCAGTGTGTATGCGTTTGCCAGCCGGGCGTATGCGTTGTAGCTGTCTTCGCTCAGAGAATTGCTGTAGTCCATGTCTTCTTCCTTGAAGGAAAAAGACTGTATCAGGGCGGGTAGCAGCAGTTTGCCGATGGAATCTTTGGCCTGCACGTTGAAGGGGACGGTGAGCGAAGCGAGCAATGCGGCTTCATCGTACATACCCCTGTTGAAGCAGTAGAGTGCCGTTCGGTGAAGTTCTCTTGCAAAGGTGATGTTGTCGGGGGCTTTGCGAAGCTTTTCTATCTGGCGTTCGCAGGCTTTTACTTCAGGCTCTTTGCGCTGCGCCTGTAGGGGCATGATGTTTGCCAGCAGTAGGATGAATATTCCCGTGATGTATCGTGCCATAGTAGTTGGTGATTGTTTTAGAACAGGTATTTCTCATTTAGTTGTTTCAGAATGGCAGCAGCTTCCGTTGCATACAGTCCGTCTTTCCGGCTGATGGCTTCCGCTGTTACTTTGGCTTTTTCCCGGTTGTTGTCGTACAGATATGCACAAAGCAATAACCATTCGGCTTCTTCTCCATACTCCGAATCGAGTATTTGAGGCGTCAGCAAGGCAATGGCATCTTGTGCGCGTTCCTGCTTCAGATAGCCGGATGCGGTGTGGAGTATGGCGGCGGTTTCGTTTCCACCTCTTGATGGTTCGATGACCGGTTCCACGTAATAAGTCCGGAAAATGTCTGCCGGAGCATAACGGTGACTGTTGCCGACGAAGAACAGTACGCCCAGCACAATGGCTGCTGCCGCACCGCTCCAGAGCCTTCGCAGACGCTTCCTGCGTGAATTTCCGGTCAGTGTGCGGAGCGCTTCTTTTTCCGCTTCCCTGATTTCGGCTTCTGCCAGGAGGCCACGTAGCTTGACTTGTTGTTGCAGTTCCCCGTCCGTTTCCAGTTCCCGGATGAAAACTGCGCGTTCTTCCGGCGCCATCTCGTTGTTGATGAAGCGGTCTATCTGTTTGTCTCTGTACGTATCTATCATTTCTTCTCCTTTCTTTTCCAGTGTATATCAATGGTTTCCAGTCTCTTTTGCAGTTCGAAGGTCAGGCGGCGGAGGCAGGAACTTTTCTTGTTTTTGGCTACATCGGCATCTTTGTAATTCATCCGCAGGGCTATTTCTGCCATCGGCAGGCGTTCCCAGTAGAAAAGGGTAAGCACGCGGCGGCAGATTTCTTCGGTTTCCTGCACTAATTGTGCCGCTATCTCCTGGGCTTCCCTCCATTCCCGGGGCGTTTCGTTGGCGGCAATCCATTCGGAGAAGAGGTTCTGTTCCTCTTCCGGCTCCATCTTGTTGCTGCGCATCCAGTTGCAGGCTTTCCGCTTGCCTATCTCGAAAAGATAAGTTTTCAGCGAGGCTTGGCCCTCTGTATATTTGCCGTCACGCACGTTCTGGCATAAGGTTATGAAACTTTCCTGATATAAGTCGCATGCCGTCTCCTTGTCTATGCCGTAGTATTTGCGGAGGAACGATAGGAATGGCGGTTTGTAAAGCTCGTATAAACGGGTTACTTCTTCCTGGCGGCCGGTTTTTCCTTTACCGAGTAGTTGTGCGATGATTCCCATAGGCGTATCAAGGTTTAAGTCCGAGGCGAAAACTATCCTGCGGGTTTGTACACTCCATGTAGGGGGTCTGTTTTCTTTTCTTCTTGTTGGCGGTCAATGCTTGCATCTTTTGTTTCAGCAACAGGGTGAAGCGGTCGACGTTGAGGAACGTATTTTTCGTTTCCCGTGCTGCTTCGCAGAAAGCATACGTAAGCAGTCCGTAGTAGCGCGACTGCCGGGTGTCGAAGTATTCGAAGTTGATTTCATCTGCCAGGCAGGCACTGAAAACCACTGTTGGGGCAAGTCCCGCTTCTTGTTTCAGGTGCAGGCTCAGTTCCTGGTGTTTGCCTGCGGTGGGCACGTAGTCGTCCGGGGCAAAGATATAGCCTGTACCGCGAACATAATCATCAGCTTCCGGCAGGCGGTTGCCCGTGCCGCTGTGACAGGCGTCCAGCACCACGGTGACGTGTCCTTCAGCTCCGGCCTTGCGTCGCAGGCGGCGTATCCATTCTCCAAGTTCGTCGTCGCGCAGGTGGTTTTCGCCTTCATATTCTCCCGGCTCGTACCAGAAGAGGGCATCGTAGGGTATCAGGGCTTCGTCCAGTCCGTCTTCTTCATCTCCGTTGTCGTCCATCATCTGCTGGCCGTGGCAGGAGAAGTGCAGATGCACATGGTCGCCTGCTTGCGTGGAGTTGCAAAGGTTTTGCAGGGCACGGATGATGCCTCGTTTGGTGGCTTGAGCATCGGTAAGGGTGGTGATGCCCGTTTCTTGGTACCCACAGGCAGCAAGCAGGGAATGCATCAGGCGGGCATCATTGTCGGCATGGATATTTTCCCATCCGTTTCCGTCCGGATAATGCGATATGTTGACGAGCAGCGCCCGGTTGGTCTGGGCGGAGACGGTAAAGGTATTCAGCCATAGGCAGATGAAAAGGCTGTATCGTAATAGTAGTCTGTATTTTGTCATTCTTTCATTGAAATGATTGCTCTGCGCAAAAATAGTCTTTTATCGGATATTTGTGGCAGTTGGAGCTGAATTATTTTGAGGTGGAGTATGAGTGGCGCTTTTTCCAGAGTCCGCAATTATTATCGTTGTGCAGCGAATATTCTTTTGAATGAATAGCTACTTTCTTTCGGATAGGATAGAAAGGGGAGTGCAACTCTGTTCCTCACAATTGGAATGTTAGTTTCATCTAACTGAAACAATTATTTCATAGGGTTGGAACTATTGTTTCACACCATTGAAACTGTTGTTTCACTTCATTGGAACTGCAGTGCCTGATGTGTACTGGTTTTAGTTGACAACTTCGGTTGTTATGACTTAATAAGTTTACTCACTATAATTTAATTCCTAAAATTGTTTACTTCCAAGGT
>NZ_FQZN01000007.1 GCF_900142015.1 Bacteroides stercorirosoris | reverse complement strand
TATTTAACCAATTTATTACTATATTTGAAAACAGGATTCAAGTATAAAACCCGAATCCTGAAGTTTTCTATTTACACAAAATTGTGGACAGTGCCCAATAATCAGAGCTTGATTTCTAAGAAAGGGGGAGTATACTCCTTCTTTTGTAGTTTGTTCACCGGAAAAAAAGAAAAACACCTCACCTAACCAATATATAAACTGTTTCTTTTTCAATCCTTTTTTCATCTCGCGAATGCGAAGTTCTTTTAGAACTTCGCATTCTTTTTTTAGAAGAGTCTTTTCTTCTTCTATCAATGGCAACCATACTTCTACTATTCCATTCGCAGCCACTTTGACGCTACACTGCTTGCCAGTAAGAGTAAAACAGATAACAACCAGCGTTTCATAAGTCGTCTCATTGATTATTACTGCAGTGGTAGGATAAATTCCAATTTGGAATCCTTCCCTGTATGACAATTTTCCACTATAACCCTGCCTGTTTCCGGCAGTTTCAAACGTAAAGTCTTGTTAGGGGACAAGCAATACCGATAATTGCCAATCAGAAGAATGAAATTCAAGTCTGAAGTATTACTCAATTCTGTATATCCACTGTTATTCTCTATTTTTTTGACGTGCACCGCAGCGTTAAAAAGTTTTCTGAGTATATCGTCTTTTCCTGCCAAAGAACCGTTGAATAACACTGCTGTACGTCTGGCAAATAAAGCTTCCTTTATCCCTTTTTCCGACCTTTCAGAAGAGAACACTAATGTCAGGGGACGTGCCAACTTCTCCCCACCATAAGTTTCCGTGATTAGGTGATGAATATCAGAATTGCCCATATAAGCCAAATTATACTCATTGGCATAATCAAAAGTAAGAGGATAATACTCCAAGAAATTGAAGGTCTCAATTCCATCTATCAAGTTATCCTTGAGCAATTGTTCATGAACCGGATATAAAGTACTTTTATCATCAGGCCAGCCCGGATGGTTCCACATGACAAATGCTCCTTGTCGTTTGGCTTCATGCAAGGCATCAATGGGGTCTTCCAAAGCAAGCTTATTAGCATCATTGATAAACAAGGCATTGAGATGTCCTATCGGCTTATTACGTGTAATCTCAGCTCCCTTTATAAGTATAAATCCCAAATGGTCGGCATGCCCCTTGGCTATATTATAACTTTCGTTCAGGTCACCTAACACTTTATCTTTAAAAGGCCGGTACTCAATATGGTCTGTAATGGCTATGGCATCCAGTCCCTGCTGCCAAGCCTCATTTACTCTGATATCCGGCCACACTTTACCATCAGAAAAAACAGTATGAATATGGAAATCACATTTCAATGTTTCATAACCGTCAAAACCAGGGATATTAATATTCTCACGGATGTTTTCTTTGCCCATTTCGGGTAACTTGTAAACATCACTGTTCCTTAATTGCCCAAATAACAATACAGGAAAAAACAACAATAAAGTCAAATAATACTTTTTCATAATATAAACACCATCTAAAATTTAAACATTTCTTTTAAAAAACCACATAATCCCATGAATAGATTGTGTAATCCGGATGGGAATTATTAATGACCATTTTTACTTTATGTTTCCCGTTAGGCAGATTATACTTCCAAATTAAATCGTGTTTGCGAAGTTTATAGGAAGTAGGGAGAATACAGCGTTCAATTTTCTTATCATCCAAATAGAAGGTCACCTCAAATACATATTCATCCATTTCTTTGGAGTTCTTTACAGCTTCCCCCCGCCAAGCAAAGCCTGTACCTTCAAATTCAAAGGAAATCTCCCTATCTATAGGATGCCAGAATATTTCTTTCTTTCGAGGTTTCAAATCAGAAAAGCTTTGTTCAAACCGTACTGCTTCCGGATTTTGAACAAGGATACCAATGCTGTCTTCCTCTATAATCCCACCATTCCGTTCAACCATTAATAAAGCATGCCTAAAACTGGTTTCATAAGCTTTTTCCAAAGACATATTCGTGTATTTAAACTCCATCTGTTCAGCTTCAGAAAGACTGTTTTTCCAATACGCAGGAATTTTGTCATATCCTATCATGGTAGCCAAAACACCTCCGGCTGTTGACGGATTACAATCTGAGTCCTGCCCTGCGCGAGTACTTATTTCAAGAGTTTCTGTAAAGTCTCCATTTCCATAGAGCAGCCCCATTACTACATAGGCAGCGTTAACCTTTGCATCTATATTGAAAGGCACAAATACTCCTTCGGGGCAAGCAATGTCTTCTGACCATTTTTTCTGTATTTCAAACCATGTCTGATGCCAGTCATCCGGGTATTCCTTATGCCATCTTATAACATCGGATATGCACTGATGAAATGTCGTCTGTTCAGGTATTGTTTTCAAGGCTTCTGTCACAATGGTATAAATATCATTATACACAAAAGCAAGGCTGTACATTGCCCCTACATATACTCCACCGTACCAACCATCGCCATAGCACATAACATGTCCTATCTTATCGCTAATATCAGAAGCGGCATTAGGCATTCCGGGTGACATTAAACCGGCAAAATCGGCTTCAATCTGATAATCTATATCATCTGCATGTGGATTGTTCACCCAATTACCGGATTGGGGAGGAAGAATACCATTTAAAATGTTGTAACGGGCTGCTTGATTGGCATGCCATAACATATAATCGGCATTGGCAAATGCATAGGCAAATGAATCAATTGGAGCCTCAAGGCCCAAACGGTCAAATACTTCCACAAAAGTAAGATCCATATAAAGATCATCGTACAGTTCGGGCCATGAGAGCATCGTATTCTTTATCCGGTCATTGCTCCAAGACAACTGCTGGTAATCTTGAATATAGGTGCCATTGTATTTAAATTCTGTAGGTCCGCCAAAAGTAACCCCAATGGTCTGACCTGCCCATCCCCCCTTGATTTTATCCTTCAACTCATCTTTACTCATATATAGGTATTCATTTCCTACAGAAGATGTATGAGTACATGAACATAGAGTTACAATCACTAAAACAAACTTTAAATATAATTCCGTTGTTTTCATTATTCTATTTTTTCAAAGATGAGATAATCTATTTGTAATTCAGTGTTATCCATTTTCTTTTTTCTTAGGGTTAATGTCTTAATTTGGTCTGATATTTCTATTTCACCTGCATAAGAAGTAGTTTGGACATTATTATTGCCCGATATCCATTCGGAAACCTGATTAGTACGCTGCCATACAGAAAATGGTCTGGCCTCATTACTACCGGTGTGAACAACAGTTACCTTGTATTTCCCATTATCCATTCCAGTGAGGTCAAATTGTACCATGGGCACTGCCTCAAAATCTATATTAGTGGTCCAATGGTCTTCACGCTTTGATGAAATAATCATCGAGCTGCCGTTGAATGAAGCCTGAGTGAACCAATAAAGGCGCATTGTCATATCCTGAGGTAACAATATATCCCTACGCGGAACTTCATTGACAACATGGGTTAAATACTGATTCTTAAATTGCGGCTTATCTGCATAGAATAATCCGACCGAGGTATAATCCACATCCAGTTTATTCCCTTCAGGACCATGTTCAATGGTCAGTACATAAGAAGAATTAAAATTGATCTTATCCGATAAGTAAAAACGATACCCGCCAGTACGAGCCGTTTTTATGTCATACAACAAAGAACCATGTATAGGCAAACTAATCCCTCTGTCCCATCGATCGGTCACAGCATACCAGCCCCCATTAAAGTAGTCTTCAGAACCAGTTCCATGCATTCTCATTTCACCATCAATGAATGAACAATCATCACTTTCCCAATATTCAGTCATACCTTCATTCAACCCTTGTGCAATAAGTATCGTTCCTATATAATGCCCTTTTCCTTGAACATCAGCAATAGTATAAGGTACACCCGGCTCAGGCAAATATTCTCTCCGTGATTGTGTATACAGCTTTCCTTCTCTTCGCTTGTCCCTTTGTTTTTCTGTATAATAAATTCGTCCTGAAAGAGTTATTTCCTCTTCTTTATTGCCACTTTTATATTCTACAGACAAATTTGCCTGACCGTCAAATGGCATTGGCAAATAAGAATAACACATAGCCTGAGTAGCTCCAAGCAACATGGATTTCATTGATGGTTTTCCAAAAGCATAACCAAAAAAACTTTGAAAAGGTACATCGATCGCATTCTCTTTTTCATTGTCCCATTTAGCTTTGAATATCAGTTTATCACTTTTACTTTGCAGATTATAATCACTATCCAATTCTATTCCTACGATCCTGCCTCCTTGTTGTAAAGTAAATATTTGTTGTTCTTTTCCCCCTTTTATAGTGAAATTTATTTTCCGCATCTTAATTTCATCATTATATAGAGAGGAAAGAGACATATGCTTCCAAGTTTGGCTGATTTCGGACAATACAGGGTTACTGTTAAAATATTCCCAAGAAAAACTTTGTATTTTTTCCTTATGAGTTAATTCACGATACTGAATCTGTTGAAACTTCATTATTTCTCCTTTGTATATAATTTTAAGGGACTTTTCATAAGGAATGGGTAAATAACAATAATAACCTCCTATTTCATTTCCACATAAAGGAGCTACAAACGGATATGTCTCTCCTGAAAAGAGATCAATAAAAGGCATGTTTATTCTAGGAACTTTCTCTCCATCAAAATAGAACTGAATGGTATCATTACTGGGCGTAGGGGTCCATATCCGATTAATTATCCCCGCTCCCTTAATATCAGCTAATACCAAATCGTTACCTTCTTTACGGATATAAGAATATTTACCGGAAAAGCCATCATCGTTACCTCCACTTCTGTCATAGCTGGATAGTTGTTGCATTTTTCCAACACGATATTCTGCTAATCTGGAAATATCCGAAAGATTCTGTAACTCCCATTTATAATAGTCGCTTTGTGCGAAGCTCTGCATAGTAAATAGCAAAGCTGCAAAAAGAGAAAAAAGTTTATTCATCATATGAGTATATCATTTATTGCATTTAATTAATCTTTCCACCATCATATTCTTACCCTTTTGTACTCTACTACTATCAATCTTATCATAGCAACCTAATTCTTTATTTCACCTCATCTCCCCATAATTTGGAACCATTACCGCGGTTCTTTCTCCATTCATGTCTCCAGCGGTGCATATCCTGATCCCGAATGAATGCTTTAGGAGCTCTGTCAGCCTTGGTCGGAGCAGGAGGCAACACACCGGCTTCAGACTGATACCAGTAAGCGACACTGCTGATGTCCAAAGTGAGGTTGTTATTATGTCCGTGTTCAATAGTACCTTTGAATGATTTATTAAAATAAATAGGATCGGCAATAAAGAAGCGGTATACATGCGTCCTTCCCAACCAACCATTATCATTGTTCACTCGTGCATATCCGTAATAAGGATGAGCAAAGATGGTTTTAGGACACCACGAGGTATTGAAGAAATCCTCCGTACCAGTTCCCAACAATGACGCTTTCTCTTCACCATCTATAAATATCATATCGTCTCCTTCTCCATACCACATTGGTGAAGGAGAGTGCATATAATAGTTAATTCCCACAAAATGCCCTTCACCTTTGATATCTGCAAACAAATAATTACCGGCACCATCTACATTGTTAGTCTGCATTCCTACTAACCCCCATTCAGTTTCGCCCTCGGGTAATGCATCCGTCAGTTCATGATTGTACCATGCATGAAAACGGCCTAAATCACCTGGTAACTTTTTCATTTCCACATAATCTATATAAAAATAAAGACGGGAAATAGTTTCATCACTTTGGTTTTCTATTTCTAACCGGGCCCCATTGGCAAAAGGCATCTGAAAATAAGAGACAAGCCCAGTCCCTCTTTGAGGACCTACAGCCAATGGAAGAGAAGCGAATTCATAATATTCATCCCAACCGTTACCGAAGAAGGCTGCAAGAGGTGCTTCCACAGAAGGTTCGGATTTTCCATCCCAATAAATTCTGAATATAAGGTCGTTTCTCATGATATTCATTGGAGAAATCGTAAACCAAATATGATTTATAATCCCCGCGCCCGAAATATTCACACTCCACTTATCACCAGGCTTTATTGAATCTATCCAATCACCATTGTTACCACTTTTATCAGTACTACTTATTCTACGATTACGAAAACCTTTTTTAATTGCAGCCAAGTTACCGAGTTCTCCTCCCACTTTTTGAGCTTGACAATCAATATTGCCAAATAATAATCCGATAAAAACGGATAGAATCAAAAACAACTTTTTCATACTACTACATTATTTAGAAATTTAAACTGCTCGTTTCATTTTCCAATCCGTCTTTCCAAATAAACGGAGCTATTTTTAACCCATATGTTCCATTGAACCATCCGGCACTACTAATATAGTAGTTTCCTGCTTTATCCCTAATTAGTTCAGAGGCACGGCAATCATTTATTTCCGCTATCAAGTCAGCCTGTTCAAACTGTAACGGATCATTACTAACATATACATCTGTATGCCCTCCATCACACAAAAACATATAATATTTATCACCACGTCTCACTACGAAAGGAGACTCAGTAGGCCCTCCGAAAGTTCCTTTTCGGGAATGGACAAAAACGATTGTCCTATCTGACCAATGAAGTAAATCTTTACTAACATAAGCTGCAATGACATGATTTCCTCCCATTGGTGTAGAGTTTGCAGTATAGTACATTATCCACTGGTTACCATCTCTGATGATCATCGGATCACGTGCATCAAATCCATCCACAAACAATGGATTTTGCTTATATCTTTCCCAGTCCTTCAAATTTTTGGATATATAAAGATTCATTTGGTATGAATCATGAACATGTGCACCGCTTTGAGATCCGGCACACACATACAGGTAATATTTCCCCTTATGGTGTACACAATGAGGAGCCCAAAGAACTGATTCCTTATATTTTTTAAAATCAGCAGTCAGTGCATGAGGATGAACCTCCCACGGAGTCTGAAACAGACTATCTGCCGAAATATGAAGTAGATTGAGCCCAGGATCTTTTATATAATCCATTTTTCGGGCATGTGTTATACCAATCACATGCCATTTTTTCTTTTTTTTATCATAAATAAAAGTATGGTCATTGATACACCATGGATCATCAGTCACTCCCCATGCAGGATTGTGTACTTCTTTGAAATTTCCGACTTCAAAGTACTTGTTAGAAGTCTGTAAGGTCTGTGCACACAACATGGTTGTAGCAGAGAACAAAAACACAGCCAATAGTTTCTTTTTCATAAATTTATTGTTTTACTTATTATCATTCAAAAGAATAAATGGTTGCCTTAGAAAAGATTTAAACTCTTCCTCTCCGGCATCACCTTGTGTGGGTATACAATATACACCTCCACCATTTCCCCAAAATACAGCATAAGAAAGATATTCGTACATATCAGAAATAGTTTCTAATAAATATTCCATTCGTTCAATGTCTACTTTTTGCGGATTATCCTTTTTAATAAAATATCCCACTTCTGTCAATGCGCAAGGCTTCTTCTTCTCATTTGCCAAGGTTCCAACAATACGGATTCTCTTCCGAGCTTCATTCGTCCTTTTTTTATCATATTTGAAGTCTTCATAATCATCAAAACCTAATATATCAACATAGCCATCGCCAGGATAACGCAATAGATAATCCTCACGAGAATCAAATTTTATATCAGGAGAGAAAGCATAAAGCATATTATGAACATTCAGAGTATCTCTCAGATAGTGTACTGTAAATCTCCACAAATCCTTAAATTCTTCCGGTTCATTGTAGGCTGCTCCCCACCAAAACCATTCCCCGTCAAATTCATGAAAAGGTCGAAATATAAAAGGAATTAATTTACCGTCATCATCACGAAGAGATGATGAAAATTCTGCTACTTTCCGCAAATCTTTCTTATAGCGTTCATGATTTTGCCCACCCGGAAGTATTGACTTAAACGATATCATTTTAAGCTCCTCAGTCGGCAACTCTTTTGTATAAAATGTTTTTTGTGTATACGGATCGTTGTAATGCCAGCACATCGTAATCAAAATCCCTTCACGATTGGCAGCAATTATCCGTTCCCGTATCTCATGTTCTCTTATTCTATACCAAGAACCTTCTGTATTATTGACATTTGTTACAAACATGAAATCATAGCTGGCAACAGCAGGTAATCTATTTGATAATTTATGAATATGTCCGGTTATCTTTTTCCCTTCTTCCATCCATACACCATCATGCTGTCCAAGCATTGTACCTTTACCTTGATTTTGAAGTATATTGTAAAACAATACTGCAGTTTCATCAGTCATCAGTGTATCAACTGCTCTACTTCTTATATTCTCAAGTTCTTCCCCAGCAAGCACAAAGCTTGCTATAAAAAACATTATCATAAAAGAAAACAATCTTTTTAGCCTTATATTCATATCTATATTATTTTACAATTAAACGTTATATTTTATAAGTTATAGCATAAGTATCAGAAAACATTCAGTTTAAATACTTCATAGCCTTTTTAATAATCTCAATCAAGATCTACAACACATCGAAATCCAACGGTAGAGCAACGATCAATACCTGGATATAGCAACAGTTGTTTTGCTGCAAAATCTTCAGTTTGAAAACCACCGTCAAAATACCAATCAGAACCTTCAGCCTTATATTCACTTCCTCCTTTGAGTATGCAAAAACGATTACGTCCATCATTGTATTCGCTTTCTGTCATTTCCCATGTATTCGAGTGCATTTCCTGTTTTTTACCTTTAGCCTGTTTTATGGCCAATTGCCATTCTTCTTCCCGTGGCAAACGTTTTCCCACCCATTTAGCATAAGCCCTTGCATCATCCAAGTCAACGTACACTACCGGCTCTTGTTCTGTACCCACTGGTATCTCGCCATTAATCCAATGCTTCAGGAAATTCTCAGAAAAACGAGGCTGATAGTTCGTTGCATGTAGAAATTCTTTGTACTGAGCATTTGTTACTGGAGATGAATCAATTGCAATACGTTTCACTATTACATTGCGTGAAAAAGTAACTTTCTGATGAGGGACAACAGGCCCCCTATTGATAAAATCATATTCCAACGAATGGTAATATCCAATCTCTCTACAATTAAAGGTGACGGGGATTTCTCCTTCATACCCATCTACTACAACCATATCCCGAGGAACATTCTTATATGGTTTCGTTGCAGATACGGGTTTTAATATAGCCTCCAATTGAGGATATTCAATATTATACGTCTTCTCTTTATAAATAGTAGCTTGCGATGAGAGTAACTCATCAAAATTGTCAGGTAGTCGATTTTTCTTAAATGCGAGAATACAGCCTATGCCCCGTGGTATTATCTGTCCCTCTATTATACCAGATTCATTTGGAAACACTTCCTGCCCTTTTATTAAGTCATAATAAACATAATTTCTATCAGGTGTAATCTGTAATAAGGGTCCCTCAGCTTGTACATAGGCCCTATTGACTAATGTCCATAATTGGCAATTGTCATCATACCAAAGATTTGCATAAACATTAGGCAACAGAGTATTATTAACCAAAGGTATCCACTTGTTTGACGTGAATATATGTGAGAAATAGTGTTGAATTCCATACATGGTTTTAAGTATATAACAATCACGCGGACTCCAACCTACCCATTGCCCGAAAACATTTTCCCAAATCATCATCCCGCTTCCATTCATCCAAGCTGTTTGTAACTCCTTGGACTTATCTCCGGTCCAACGGCTAATCCCATGTTGGATATGGCGGGGCTCAATCCATTTACTACGTAGAATTCCCGGCACGGCAGAGTCGGCAAACCATTGTGCCCAAGACATATGATGGGTTGATATTTCTTCTATAGGAAGTGCCAACTCACTTTCAAGAACCACTCCCATTCGAGCCATATCCAGCTTTTGACGAAATTCCTCAGAACTACGGTCCATAGTGTCCAGAAATATGCCATCAGCTCCTATAGACTTTATAACAGTAGCCAACGCATCAATATCATGAGTACCTTCTCTACGTGTACCTGTATCCCATGGATTATAGTTGATATAAACTTTGACACCCTGCTCATGCAACTCCTCTGCAACTTTCTTCAATGCTGTTAATCCACCAGGCATATCCCGATAAAAATCAAACTGGTTCCTATTATCAAGCCCTATGCGTGGATAAGCATGCCACAACACAACAATATCATATCCACCAAAACGCTCACGTCCTTCTGCTAATATTTTTTCAACAGTATAGCAATTCCGTTTCCGATCATAAAAACTCTGATCGTACATCATCAGAAAGCAACAATTAAAAGCAGACTTCACCCATTGAAAATCTTCTCGGTCATAAAGAGAAGCGTCGTAGTTTATATTCTCATGTATTTGTACCCGCCAATCCAAAAGAGCTTTTCTGAAACTTGCCCATTGGGAGGAATCAGATGGAGCTTGTATAATTGGAGGCTGGTTAACCGTCAATTCTGTAACTTGTGCCGAAACTCCCAGCGAGAAAATCATGAATAAAACACAAGAGACAATGATATTTCTTTCATATATATTCATCTGAATTGAATTTGAATCTAAAGAATAACAATACAAAATCTGATATACAATAAGCCACTATCTTCAGTATGAGGGAGGGACAACTCCCCCACACAGAATGCATACAGTTTCTTTATTAACGCAAAACATCTGCACCAAATTTGTCCAAGATACGATTATAAGCCTCGGAAGCCGCACCATTTCCCCAGTCATATATCGTAAACTCTCCCATGCCCTCTCCTTCCGGTGAGGTACTGCCGCCATGTCCATAGTTTTCCATTGTGAAGCCGTAATCTTCTTTATTAAAAAATGGCCAGACTTTTTCCCATTGTTGTTTTGCCTCAGGATTTTGAGGACAATACATCATTTCAAAAGCCGTCTTCAAAGCACAGAGCCCTCTTTCCTTATACTCGGGAATATTCAGCAGTTTGCCATATTGCAAGATAAGTTCTGAAAACAGACTGCCTCTTGAGTCATTCCATTCACCATCAGCATTCATAACTCCAAATCCTCCTACTCCATTTACATAAATATAAGGCGGTTGCCATGACGCTTGTGTCATCAACAATTCATCCAAGACGCGTTGACCCAATTTAAGATACTCATCATCGTTGGTTATGCGATAACACTCAAGTAATGCTTCAGCAGTCCAAAACATGGAGAAATTACATTGCTTATACATATTGTTCCTTGCAACTTTCTTCCCTATATAATCAGGAGTTCCAATACGACAACACGACCAATATGTTTCAAAATCTTCCCAACGTCCTTCTGAAATTACACTTTTAACAGCATTCATTCCCTTAAGAGCTGCCTCTTTATACTCTTCCTTACCTGTTATTTCATAAAGTTTAAGCAGAAAAGTCACAGACATGGATGACTCCGGTGAATCATTCAAAAATTCAGTAGGTTTCAAAGTCTCCACATCCAGCCATCCCGGAAAGTATCCATTCTCATATTGTACACCCAACAATGCACGTGCATAAGTCTCAGCATAAGTCAACAAGCGTTCATCCTTCTCCAATTCTTCATGCCAACGAAGCATCAGCAATGCAGTCCAGCTCATATCCAAAATATGGAAAGGAGATTGTTTGGCATCCCACGTAAACGGATTCCGATTGGAGTTACCCCAAAAATAATGGTCCCAACCCTTGGAACGATTATACTTTTTCCCGTCTATCTCTACCTCACACATATCGGTACCAACAAGACCGTAGAAAAATCCGTCTTTCATCGGGAATGACAATGCCAGTTCTTTAGTCAGATTCGCTTTCTCCAACAGCGTTTTGTCAGCAGTCCGTCTAGCATATCTGAACAATCCACTTGCCGAGCGCAAAGAACTGAACCAAGCCTGATTCCAAATGGACCTAAACTCCCGTTCATTCACTTCACCCGGATAATTGGGGCTTTGGGTCGTATTTACAATAAATACAGGTGCACCCACTTTTCTTCCATTCAGTGTAAATTCCTGCCAAACACTTTCTTTCCAAGTATTGAACGCCCAGTTGTAGGCATATTTTACATAAGGCTCAAAATCTTCAGAAGACAATTTCACCAACCGGTCGTGTCCCCACTTGTTCCACATAAACTGCAGTGGCAGACGAAATGGATTTGCCAACTCTTGCTTTTCGGAATATTTGATTATATAAAATCCATATTCCACAATACCGCCCTCATAAACTGCTCCAGGCTGACGTTCATATAGTACATGGTCAGATATCTTGCTCGCAGACATGCCCAACGAAAGAATATTATTCTCCGCATCCATATCCATATACCACCTGTTTTTGCCAGACTTTGACAGTATATCTAAATCAGGTATGATTACAATACCCTGCTGTTGGTCTGTTGCAATAAGCGCAGGCGAACGAAAAACATGCTGGTCAATAATATTATTAACTGTAGGAGTCAAATGAGGTGCCCAGTTGAATACTGGTTTGAAAGCCGGCTTTATCCGCACCTGCCAATCATTCTGTTTGACAGTATCCCCCTTAAGGTTGAAACGGATATTTACTTTCACCATATTTTCATCCACTTGCATGACTTCCGATGAAAACTCCGCATCTCCCAACCTATCGACCTCTATTGACTTTATCAATGAGCCACAGTCGATAGGAAACTCTTTCAATTTCAAACTATATTGCTCACGGACACTCGATGACGAACATCCGCACAAAAGAAACAACAGTATAAATATAGCAACAGAATATCTCATAACATTTCACTTTTTAATTAACTTCAAGTTCCTCCCAGGAAACCATTTTTGGGAACTTATTATGAGGTTCCGTCTGATACCAAAATGCAACAGATGCGATGTCTGACTTTTGAGGTAAATAACGACCTCCTGCACGCCAGCCCAAATCTTGAATAGTAACTTTCAAATCTTTTTCAAATCGGATAGGGTCTGTAATATGCCAGCGATACAATCCGAAACGCTGCTGGGATTTGTAAGTACCGTCTGGTCTGATCACCTGATGTAAACCGGCATAAGGAGTACAGAATTCTTTGTATTGACCTCCCCGATCAAAATTATACGAACCACAGAAATAGTCCTCTGTACCCGTGCCACATATTGTAGGAAACTTCTTATCACCATCCATAAAGAACTTGATTTCTCCTTCTCCCCACCATCCATTGTTGTTTACCCCCCATGCAAGGTAAGTACCGACAAAGTGACCTTTTCCCTTAATGTTGTCAACAATTGTATAGTCCGATGTATGATTGGGATTCGTTCTTCTCCATTGAGCATGGAAGTAGGCCGCATCTTCAGGTACATCCGTCAATGTATAATCAACCTGATAATATAAATTCATTGATTTCTCTTCATCCATATTCTCAATTGTAATCTTACATTTCTTTCTGAAAGGCATTGTCCAATAACAGTTGAAAGCACTGCCGGGATTGACACAAACTGCCAAAGAAGAAAGTGGAGCATATACCCCCCAACCCATACAGAAGAAGTCACCCACGGGGCACTCTACCGAAGGTTCTTTCTCATCGTCCCAATAAATGCGGATGATGGAGAATCGCCAGTTTCCGGTAGGAGTCATCCAAATGTGCTGAATGGCACCCGGTCCTTCCATTTCAGCAATAGTGATGGTCTCTTTGGAGTTTATGATAATGTACGGATTCACTTTCCAGCCTTCACCAAGGTCTCTTGCCGCATATGCCGCATTAGCAATGTTCCGTTTCCCGCGGTCGCTGACTTGAGCCATACCGCCTTTACCTTTCTCACCAGTAAAATTTTCGGGGCAGATGGAGCGAGTCTTGGCGTCAGACAGCCGGAACAGGTTGCCCATGTGTACGTCCAGTCCGTTGAACGATTCATTTTGTGCCGATACTCCCCATATAGAGAGGCAATAGATAAGAGTTAAAATGATTTTTTTCATATTCTTGAGTCTATCTCTATTATTTTTTTTAATAACAGGACGTTAAAAACAGCAACGGAGATAAAAGAGATTCACCTCCGTTGCCACTTTATAATCATTATTTCATACTCTCCTCTTTTTACAGATTCGACATGAATAAATGTTGCAACGATTAATCTTCAGGAAGCGGATCCATACGGAAGTTGTCAAAACTGACTCCGGCAGGAAGAGAAGGACCAATCAGACCGCTTAATGCCCACTGTCCCATAGGATGTCCAGTATCAAAATCTCCACCTATACCTAAATCTTTAATCTTGCGCTTAACGGTTATCCATTTCCCGTCGGTCGATTCGGGGAAGAAATTACCAATCCAACACCATGTCCATCCCAAATCGACGTGACCAGCCCACAAAGAAGCACCAAACGTACCTTCGTCAATTCTCACGTCAAGCTTAATCTCATACTCATTCATTTTTAAATCACCATCAGGACGGTTGCCATGCACATGACAAATGAATAAATCGCCACTGCCTGTATCTTCTGCCGTATAAATATAAGTATTGCTCCAGAAGAAGTCATCTTCTGATTGTTCCTCATGAACAGCCACAAATCCGCTTGCCTTTATATCACTTACGCCGTTTGCAGGATCTTCATGTTCGAAATCGGTAATCATGAAAGTTTCATCCGTAATCGGGTCGCACAATGCGAACGGGTTTTGCCAAGGTATCACGATGTCAATCTTTTCGTCCAAGTCCATCGTCTCACCATTCTTGAAGATGAGCTGTAGTGACGCTACATCTCCCATCTTGAAATCGGCAGGAATCATAAATTTGATGTCATCGTTCGATTTACGCAGCAAATACTTGTTCTCTACCACGCGCTTTTCTCCATTAACCATAAAAGCCACGGCATCGACAAACAACAGGTCTTTACCCAAAATCGACATTTTAGTATTGATGGCAGCACCTTTCTTGTCGGTGAACAGGAAAGAATTAAATACCGGTTTGGCGCAACGTATGGTTTGACGACTGGAAGCTTCCTCACCCTCTCCTTTCACAATCAAGGGCGCTGCTTCTTCCGATACCCCGGCGGGTACAGTAACTTCAAACGAATATTCGTCCTTTACGGTAATATCGGTAGCTGTAACGCCACCGGGGAAAATCACCTCTTTTACCGATTCTATGTCTGTACCAACCACAGTCAGGTTAATCCCTTCCATCACGATCGAGGGATAGAAGTCCACCACAGATAATCTCGCGTTCTGCTCTTCGTCGTCATCTGAGCAAGCACAAAAGGATACCAATCCCAAAAAGAGAATAGCCAATTTATTTATAATCTGTTTCATAATCTATGCTTTATTAGTTCCAACCTAGGTTCTGTCCCAAATTCTTATTCTTGTTATACTCACTGAAAGGAATCGGGAAGAGATAATACTTATCTTCCCAACGTCTTTGCTCCTGCTTGCGTGTCAGGATAATGTCGCCTGAAGCGTTTTTCTGCAATTCGGCAATGGAGATTTCGCTCAGTTCCGAACCGCACTTCCAACGACGTACATCCCAGAAGCGTTGATCCTCAAATGCCATCTCCACCATACGCTCGCGTTTGTAGCGTTCGAACCAGTTGGCAGGAGTTCCGCTCCAGTGAGGCATCATCACATCAGCACGGTCACGCAACAGGTTGATGGCATCGTTAGCAGAGAAGTCGCCTTCGCCCTTTACTTCAGCATCGCCATAGTATTGGAACATTGCCTCCGCATAATTCAGGTAGAACTCACCCAAACGCATCGCTACCCAGGCATGAGGAGAAGTGGTGGGGTTGTTCGTTGCCAGACTCACATTGGGGTCGCAATACTTCCGCAGATAGTAGCCTGTCGGAGTGGAATTATGAATCGGCGCAGCGTTCAATCCACCTATAAAGGTTTCGATAGGATTAGGATTGTAATTCGGCCAAATATCACCGTTCTTCACTACCGTCATAAAAAAGCGGGGATCCAAACCGGCGTAGGGGTCTTCCTGCGTGAGGTTAATCACCGCGTTGGAATAACGCTCGCCAAAGGTCTGGTTGCTGCCATCGTTATACTCATAGTTGTCAACCAAGGTTTGAGTAGGGCACATACCGCCGTTGGCATTCTCCACGCCGATGGGGTAGTTGTACGATTCCCAATAGTTGCTGGTACCACGTTTAATAGCCCAGATCATCTCGATGCCGTCACCGTTGCGGGGCCCCCAGATCTTAGAATACCTGTCCAAGCCAATGCCCCACTCTTGCGCACGGAGTAAAACCTCACCATTAGCTCTGGCGGCATCCAGCCACCACTCTTTATTATTCTCTTTGTTAAACAAGGGAGAAGCCTTATAAAGCAATGTACGGGCTTTCAGCGCCAAGCACATCATACGGTTTGCACGACCTGTTTCCGGGCTCAACTCATCGGCGAAAGAGATAGGCAGATATTCGACGATAGCGTCCAACTCTTCTGCAATCCAATCCATGATGGTAATGGCTGAAGTACGTTCGATTCTATTCGCTTCTTCCACCGTCAACGTTTTCAGCGTGAAAGGCACGTCACCGTAGGCACGGACCAGTTCAAAGTAGAAATAAGCACGCAAAAAACGAACCTCATACTCAAACAGTTCGAACTTCTTCTTCATAGCTTCGAAGTCCAGATTGTTCTTATACTCGTCCAAATTGATTTTATCGCGCTTCTCGTGGAAGATGTTCGCTTCGGCAATAGCCGCATACGAGTTGCTCCACGTAAATGAGAAGGGATTGTTAGGATTCCATCCACCATTGTAGAAACGGTGAACTGAAGAATAAGACAATGCGCACTCTGCCTCATCGGTGGCAGCCGCCAACGTAGCCCCACTACCGCCCTCGTAATTTTTTTCGAAACCATTGGGCACACGTGCATAGATGTTGTACACCAATTTCTGGATACCGTACATAGGGCTTTTATATATCCACTCCTCATCGGCTGTAGTCACCTCGGTATAGTCCAAATCAACACAGCTCACAGCAAATGCGGAGAGTATTACTGCACAAAATATATTTTTAATTCGATTCATATCTGTTTTTCTTTATCCGTTAAAACTTTACAGAAACTCCTAAGTTAACCCCCATCAAAGTCGGGAAATTGGTACCGATGTTCTCGGGGTCCATCACCTTCAGGTTAGACAAAGTCATCAGGTTCTCTCCTTTGACAAACACTTTGCACTGTGACATCTTCACTTTAGAAATCCAATTTTCGGGCAACATGTAATATACCTCGCAATTTCTCAATTTAAAGAAGTTCACATTTTTGTACCAAACATCGTTACCACGGTAGTTGTTAAGGTTGGTGCGTGAAGTCAGACGCGGATAAATCGGGGTCTCGCTTCTGTCCCAGCAGTTGTCATAATACTCTGTAGAAAGGTTGGCACCGTCGATAATCGGAGTCCATACACCCACCGTACCCAAGTATGCGGTATACATGCCTGCGCCCTGGAACATGGCGCTCACACCAAAGTTCTTGTAGCGGAAGCCCAGATTCAACGAAAAGTTCAGTTCCGGCACGCTGGTGTCGTAACCCATTTTTACCACGTCGTTTTCATCGATGACGTTATCGCCGTTCTGATCCTTATACTTGAAGTCACCCGGACGGCAATTGTCGAAGTTCTGTTGCGGTGAAGCAGCGATATCTGCTTCATCCTCGAAGAAACCGACTACTTCCAGACCCCATGCCTGGTTTATACGTCCACCGATAGCTGACAAATAGTCATAAGCCACGTTCTCAATGTTACGTTTCTGCTTGTTACGTCCCCAGGTCAGATTAGAACCCAAGTTGAAAGAAAGGTCTTTGTCCACCTGCTTAACCCAGTTCACACCCAGTTCAACACCGTAGCTCGCTACGCGTCCCCAGTTTACGTAAGCGGAAGGTCTACCGAATACGGCTGAATTCAAACCGTCACCCGACAATAGGATATCGTCACGTAATTGATAATAAGCGTCAAAGTTCACGTCCACCTGTTTGAACAAGCGCAGGTCGGCACCCCAATTGAACTTATAGGCCGTTTCCAAATTAAAGTGCTTGGTGGGCTGGTAACCGAGAGACGTACCCCACTGCCATGAACCGTCACCTAAACCTGTCAGATAACTACCTGCACTGCCGTTATAGTTCTCCAGCCACAATCCCTGAATGGGCACATAGTCGGTGTGCTGGATACCGGCTGAGAAACGCAGTTTACCGAAGTTTAATATTCGGTTATCCACCTTGTTGGCAAATACATACCCCAAAGACAAGGTGGGAGAGAACGACCACTTCTCCGGATAGGAGCGGTTAGAACCGTTCATCGCCAATACCAAGTCGGCTACATACTTCTGCTTCAAATCGTAGTGCAGGTAAGCCATCACATTCATCCGGTTGAAAGTCATATACTGGCCGTTACGGGTGGAGTTCTTTTGGTGCCACATCAACGAGGCAGAGAAGTTATCATCGTCACGGAACGAAGTGTGATAGTCAGTCGAAACTTCCAAGAAAGAAGAACGGTTGTGCTGGTTGGTCCAATGATCGAAGGCCAAGTTGTTGGTTTTGTCACCGGCAGAGTAGTTTATCAGCTCCGTCGGATGGCCGGTCTCGTCGAAGCGGTAACGCTCGTAACCATACATAAAACCCAACGCGTTGGTCTCATAAATCTGAGAGAAGTTGTTGTAACCCAAACGTGCCGATACATTCAGTCCCTTTGTGATGAAGTCCAGGTTCTGAGTCAGCGAAAAGTCTCCTTGGAAAGAACGGGAGTGGCTCTTCGTGAAACCGGAAGCCCGAACCTGTGCGACCACGTTGTTAGCACCGTAGGTGGTGTTACCACCCCAAATTCCTGCCAATTTGCCTTCCGGGTCGTTCATTACCGGGAATGCAGAAGCCGGAGTACGATAAAGCAGGTCGGTCAAACCGTTTTCGGTCACCCCGTAAGGACGTTTGGTCTCTACGAAACTACCCACCGCATTCAAGACGAACTTGGTCGTCGGAGTAAACTGCACGTCCAAGTTGGTACGGATACTGGCTTTAGAGAATCTCATCTGTGAAGAGTATTGCTCCTGATCTGTTTTATCCAACAAACCACGGCTGTCGGTATAATCCAACATAGAGAAATATTTCAGCTTCTG
This sequence comes from Bacteroides stercorirosoris, assembly GCF_900142015.1. Classification (GTDB taxonomy): domain Bacteria; phylum Bacteroidota; class Bacteroidia; order Bacteroidales; family Bacteroidaceae; genus Bacteroides; species Bacteroides stercorirosoris. The sequence continues at coordinate 198,789 of NZ_FQZN01000007.1, read as the reverse complement.
GTTACCGCCCTTCATGGATAGATTGAATTGGTCTTCTGAACCGTAGTTCTTGAATACCTCTTTCTTCCAGTCAACATTCGGATAGTAGTAGGGATGAGTACCGTCAGCGAAAGCCTGCAACTCATAATCGTTGTACATCGGTGCCAAACCGTCGTTGGCACGCGCCTGGTTCAAAGCGTTGGCGTAGGTAGGAGCATCTACAAAGTTAGCCACTCTTGGATTGAACGTAAACTTATGGTCGTAAGATACGGAAATCTGACGTCCTTCCACACCACGCTTGGTCTTCACCAAGATAGCACCGTTCACGCCCTGATAGCCCAAGAGAGCCACAGCGGCTGCATCTTTCAATACCGTAACCGATTCTACCTCGTCAACGGTCAAATATTCGATAGAACGCTCAATCCCGTCTACCAGCACCAATACGCCATTCTCGGTCGTAGTCTGCTGACCACGAATGTTGAGTACTGCTCCGGAACCATAGTCACTGACCGTTCCGCCCGGACGCAACACCGTAAGTCCCAGCAATTTTCCATAAAGAGCCTCTTTCAAAGAGATGGCGGCCGTTTTTTGCAACTCATCGCCACTAACCACCTCCACAGAAGCGGTAGTCAACATCTGGCTCTGCTCAACACCCATTCCTAAATCAACTTTATCGGACTGGTAGTCTATAAGCGAACTTTGCGCTGACAGGTTTAAAGCGAGCATAGACGATACCAAAGCTATGCTCCACTTTAGTGTTTTATGTTTTCTATTCATTGTTTGCTATTTTAGAATTAAGATTTTAATACCATCCCGGGTTCTGTGTTAAACCATAGTTCTTATTAATTTCATCAGGTGGCAGCGGAACGAGCAACCACTTGTTGGACCAGCGTCCGGGGTTATCCCAAACAAAACGCGGGTTTGCAGTCATTCCCGTAGGTGATTCTATCTTTGACTCCTTTCCATCTTTTATTATAGTATAACCTACAGCTGTAGCATCTCCTTCATTCAGGTCATATGGCACATATAAGAATTTGGTCGGGAAAGGATCGCCGCTATCTTTCGTCCATTTCTCCAACACCAAATCATTATCATCATCCAAACGATAGATGTGGATTCCATGCAGATGTTTCTTAAAGTCTTTTTCCATAACACGACGATTCATGTCGTGCAAGCGGTTTTCATACTCAAATCCTAACTCACAAGCACGTTCACGCATGATTTCCTTAATCAAATTCTCCTTATTGGTAGTCAAGTTCAATTCGGGGTTCATTACTTCGAGTTTACCTAAACCTACACGGGCTCTTACCTTGTTGATTTGCTCCAATGCCTTTACGTTGTTACCAGTCTCTGCCAATGCCTCAGCGTAAATCAGATAGAGTTCGGCCAAACGAATATAAGAGGTTTGGAAAGGTTCTTTATCAATAGTACCTTTACCACCTTGAATAGCATCACCCAAGTCCAATACAAATTTATAAGTAGGCAATCCCCAAGGCTTACAATTATATCTTGCGCCGGAAGTCAAGAACTCACCACCTTCCCACAGCTGTATGGGGTTATCCTCACCATAAATCTGATGTTTATAGTCACGCTTTTGTACGACAATAGATTCATACAGACGGGGATCACGGTTTTCGAAGATATCCCTCTGCGCGGGTCTTTGATTGTAATATTTCTGTCCGTCGTAGTTCTTACCATCAGCCCACGGGAACATTTCCATCCACTCTAAGGTAGGAGCGATACCACCATCATGCCAGAAACCGCCGGGCTGGTTATCCCACTCCAACATATATACACGGTCATGTACTTCAAGCAGAGACTCTCTGTTGCCACGGGCACGGTATGCCTTACGGAAAGCGGCACGATAGCCTGCTTCATCGGGAGTAGTTGCCTCTTCCAACTGGTAATAGTTACCGTTAGCGGAATTCATCCGGAAGAACTCTTCACACGCATCTACCACAGCTTCCCAACGCTTCACGTCGTAATTACCATACCACACCTGAAGGGCGTTAACAGCCTCTTGAGGCTCTTCAGTACAATACGGAGTATCACTATTGAAAATGGGGCTTGCCACATAGTTCAACAATTTTGCCTTAATACCCAATGCCGAAGCTTTGGTAACACGTCCTGCCCAAGTAGCCAATTCTGAAGCGGGAATGTTCCACGGCAATTCAGGTTCAGCGATGGCTTCATCCAGCAAACGAACAACAAATGTTACAGTTTCCTCAATGGTAGAACGCGGTTTTTCCAAGACCTCGTCTACGGCGAGCGCATGGTCAACGATAGGCAGACCACCAAAATTGTGAATACCGTCAAAGTATTTACTTGCCATAATCACTTTCGCTTCGGCTTTGTAACGTGCCTTTTCCGCATCGGTCATATCGGGCACGCGGTCGACGTTATCCAACAGCAAGCAACAGTCGCGTATGCCGGTCCAAATACAGCGGAAAGCAGTATTACTCATATTCTCCATCCCCCCCGATGTAATGTAAGCCGCACGGGCAACCAACCAACCCGGGTTAGCGTTGGAGGCAGACAAAACGCCCGTATAATGGAAACGCCCCATAGAGTCCCATCCCTCTTCAGAGTGCATGATATCGGACAAGGTTTCAAATTGTCCATTACCTGCATAGCAATTCTTAAATGGAGTAAAAAGTCCCTCGTAGCACTGCCACAACAAATAGTCTGTATATACCTTCTTGGAGAAGATAACATCTTCGTTCACGTCTTCTCCCGGAGCCTTCTCCAAAAACGCGTTTCCAAACTTAATTTCGTCCACACAACCTACACCCACAAAAGAGATGATCGCCAACAGCAGTATGGATTTTATTGAATTTATTTTTTTCATATACAATTATTTAGAAGTTAACTTTCAAGCCTAAATTAACAACACGCATCAGCGGGTATCTAAATCCAGAACCACCGCCTGTATTTTCGGGGTCGTTGGCATCAAACGGAGTAAATGTCAACAAATTGGTTCCGTTCAGGTAGAAACGCATATTCGTGGTTTTCGGTAACCAAGACTTGTTTCTCAGCGTATAGCCAATCTCCAAGTTCTTCAAACGGACGTAACGGGCATCTTGATACCAAAGATCGGAGTTAGCACGGTTCTGCTTCTCATTGGTAAAGGTAAGACGCGGCAGATGTCCGCCAGGGTTATCCTCTGACCAAGAGTTATCATACACCCACTGCATCAAAGCGGAACGATGAGATTCACCGAAAGGGTTACGGTAAGGACCTTGCAGGATACGGTTCACCTGGCCAGCTCCCGTCCACAACATAGTAAAGTCAAAATTCTTATAACGGAAATCGAAGTTCAAAGAGAATACATATTTCGGATTATCCGTAATTTCAGAGTAAATCTGGTCGTACTCTTCCAAAATCAAACCATCACCGTCCAAGTCAACATAAACAGCATCACCGTTTTTCAAATCAGGAACCAACTGTTGAGGGATATCCGTTCCATAAGCGTTGCGGTAAGCCTCTTCGGTTACACCTTCTTCGTAAAGGCCGAAGAAAACATATCCCCGACGGGCACCAATGGCATGACCGGTTGAATAGGTCCAGTCCGGAGAAACCACCTGGTCTTCGGTCAAACCTAATTTACGACCTATATAACTGTCGGCTTTCACCAACTTGTCTTTACGCTTCAACTCAGAACATTCAAGAATTTTATTCTTGGCATAAGATACCGACGGAGAGACGGTGAAGGAGAAATCCTTGCCAATCTTGTCGGAGTAAGACAAAGTCACCTCGTAACCGTGGTTCTTTACGCGACCGTAGTTGATGTAAGAAGGACGGACAGCCGTAGGTGACTGAATCATATTCACATTGGAAATCAGAATATCCTTACGGTTCTCCTTAAACAAGTCAACATTCAAACCGATTTTGTCTTTATAAAACTTGGCATCGAAACCTATGTTATACTTCACTGCGGTTTCCCAAGTTACATCAGGTGAAGAAGAAGACATCTCACGTGCCACGTTCAAGAAAGTATTGTTCGTGGTACCGAAGTTATAACCTTGGTAGTTTCCCATGCTGGAGAAATATCCGTTCCAGATACCCCATGCAGAAGGCAAATAGAGGAAACGACGGCCTTGACAGTTGTCGTTACCTACGGTACCGACAGAGGCACGTATCTTCAAGTAAGAGATCACTGACTTGATGGGTTTCCAGAATTTCTCTTCAGAAATGCCCCAACCGACAGATAAAGAGGGGAAGAAACCGAAACGCTTGCTTTCGGCAAAGTTCTCAGAACCGTTATAACCCATGTTAGCATCGATCATATAGCGGTGCTTGTAGTCGTAAGTGGCACGTGCAACCAAACCTACATAGCCATAGGGGATAGAAGTATAAGAACCGGGGTAGTAGATCTTAGACTGGTTGTACAACAACAAAGCGCCTACGTTGTGGTAGCCAAACGTGCGGTTGTAGTTGAAGCTTGCCTCAGCATACCAGTCACGGTTGGACCATGCAGACTCACTGTAACCCGGATTCCAGTAGTCACCTGAACGTTGATAAACAACTTCGCCATTCTCTGTGAGATAAGGGCGGAAAGAAGCAGGTTTACCACATGTACGGTCCTTTGTTTGCCCATAAGAAGAGTTGTAAGAAGCCTTTATACGGAAATCCAATCCCGTGGTCAGGAAATCCATGTTCAATTTGTAGATGATATCGGCATTCAACACATTGGTAGAGGAAAAAGTATAACCCTGACCATAGAACGTGTCCAAACCGTCGATGCCGCTCACAATATTTTCAAGACCCGTCGGGTCGATAAGATCTCTATTAGCGAGTACCCATCTGCCATCTATAATACCAGCACCGGAGAAAGGCTGCGCATCCATCAAATAGACAAAGATACGTTCCTCCGAACTGCTAAGACTGTGCTTGTTCTCAACACGACCACCGAGGTTGATAGAGAGTTCGTGATATTTACCTAAAGAAAGGTCTAAGTTAGCACGGTAGTTGTAACGTTTGTATGAGAAGTTGGTGTTGGAATCCTTATCGAAAGAACGGAACAAACCATCCTGGTCGAGGAAACCTGCTGACACGAAATAACGTGCCACCTGGTTACCACCCGATACAGATATGTTGTGCTGGCTCTGCAAAGCACGGTCTTTCATCACATAGTCTATCCAATCGATGTCCGGATAGAGAAGCGGATTATCATGATTCTTAAAGTGGTCGATAATAGCAGGCTGGAAAGCCGGTTGATTACCATCCGAGATACGGGCATTATTATAAGCGGTAGCATAAGTATAAGAGTTCGCCATATCAATAAAGTTGGTTACGCTCTGTATACCCCATGAGGTAGATGCGGATACTTTAGTTCTACCGACTTCACCACGCTTGGTGGTTACCAAAATAACACCGTTAGCACCACGCACACCATACACAGCGGTAGCGGAAGCATCCTTCAACACGGTGATGTCGGCAACCTCATTCGGGTCAATCTGCGTGAACGAACGTTCTACACCGTCCACCAAAACCAAAGGCGATGAACCATTGAATGAAGATTGACCTCGAATCAAAATCACAGGGTCATCAGCACCGGGAAGACCTGAATATTGTACCGTAGAAAGACCCGGCAACTTACCGGAAATGGCGTTACCCAAAGATGCCGACGGAGACTTCAGCAACGCTTCGTTATTGATACTTGACATAGAGCCTGTAACCGAAACTTTCTTTTGTTGTCCGTAAGCTACGATAACGACTTCCTCCAGGTTTTGAGCCTCCGGCTCCATCTCTATGTTCAGTTTTTTAGCTCCATTTACGGAGATTTCCTGGCTTTTATATCCAATATAAGAAATCGACAAAACACTGTTCTTTGGAACAGAAAGCGAGAAATGACCGTTTATATCGGTTACTACTCCGGTTGATGTCCCTTTAACCAATACTGATACACCTATCATTGTTTCTCCAGTTTCATCACTAATAACACCATGTACATTGACGTTCTGTGCGGAAACCGCTTGGGTTATCAAGCCTAAGAAAAGAATGATAAGCCACTTTTGTAGCATATTCCTGTTTTTCATCAGCGTTAAGATTAAATGTAACTACCCAGCTATCTATGATGCCCTAATTCATTGATTATCAATATTTATTTATTAGAGACTCTAATGGGTTTGGTCTAAAAAGGCTCAAAATGAAGCATATTACTAATTGTAATACATTGAATGATAGCAAGTTTGTATAACTGAATAGTTACGATTAAATATTATAACATTAAATTTAGATAAAAAATATAGTTTTCATAATACTCGTTTAATTCACTTTACTTTCTTTCATTACCCCACAATTTTGAGCCATTGCCGAAGTTCTTTCTCCACTCATGTCTCCAACGATGCATATCTTGGTCGCGGATGAATGGTTTCGGTGCTCTGTCGGCTTTAGTCGGAGCGGCAGGCAACTCATGAGCCTCGGACTGATACCAGTAAGCGACACTGCTAAGATCGAGAGTCAAGTTGTTGTTGTGCCCATGCTCGATAGAACCTTTGAAAGAGGTGTTGAAGTAGATGGGATCGGCAATAAAAAAGCGGTAAGCGTGCGTTCTTCCCAACCAACCGTTGTCACGGTTCACACGAGCATAGCCGTAGTAGGGATGCGTAAAGATACTTGCCGGACACCAAGAAGTGTTAAAAAAGTCTTCCGTTCCCGTACCTCTCAAGGCTTTCTTCGGTTCATCGTCGATGATAATCAGGTCATCGCCTTCGCCGTACCACATAGGCGACGGACAGTGGATATAGTAGTTGATACCTACAAAGTGTCCTTTACCTTTAATATCGGCAAAGAGATAGTTGTTGGCACCATCTACATTGCAACCCGGAGTGCCTACCAACCCCCACTCGGTTTCGCCTTCGGGGAGAGCGTCGGTTGTCTCGTGGTTGAACCAAGCATGAAAACGTCCTGAATTGGCAGGCAGCTTATCCATCTCGGTATAGTCCACATAGTAGTAGAGGTGAGTCAAGGGCTCGTCACTTTGGTTCTCAATTTCCAGACGTGCTCCCTTCTCGAAAGGCATCTGGAAATAGCAGGCAAGCCCCGTACCATCTCTTGGACCAACTGCCAACGGCAGAGAGATGAACTCATATTTCTCGTCCCAACCGTTTCCGAAGAAAGCAGCGATAGGAGCTTCTACAGAGGGGTATTTGTTTCCATCCCAATAAATACGGAATATAAGATCGTTTCTCATGATGCTTGTCGGAGCGATAGTAAACCAAATGTGGTTGATGACACCCGTTCCGGGAATTTCCACGCTCCATTTTTCTCCCGGTTTAAACTGCCCTACGCAGTCACCGTTATTACCGGTTTTATCGGCACTGCTTATCCGACGGCTACATAATCCGTCTTTGACTGTGGTCAGACTTCCTAATTCTCCTCTATCAATCTGAGCTGAAGCATCAATAGTCAGAGCCAACAAGCTTATTAAAGTCGTTAAAAATAAAAACACTTTTTTCATAATATTTTGTTTTAAATTATAAGTTTTCTACATGCAATCCCCACTTTCCTGTTTCCTAGCAATGAAGAAACCGTAATAGGCAATCACTGCAAAAGCAACGGCCGGTACAACATAAGCAGCCATAATACTACCTGTCTGGTCGGAAACGATACCCTGGATTTGAGTCAGAACAGCGGCACCGGCAATAGCCATTACCATGAATGAACCACCGATTTTAGTGTCATTACCCAAACCTGTAAGGCCGAATCCGTAAATGGTCGGGAACATCAATGACATACAACCGGAAATACCCATCAGGCAATAGACTCCGAAGCTTCCCTTACCGAACATGGCACCCAAACAGCACATTACAGCAAGAAGGGCAAGCCCTATCAAAAGTTTATAGGCTTTCACATACTTCATCATTGCAGTACATACAAATCTCATGGTTACAAAAAGAATGAGCGACATGATATAGTAAGTGGCTGCGGCCTGTTCCGCCGTACGCGGCAGCAAGTCATCCAATCCGAGCCATTCGCATCCGTTATAGAATGCGGCGGCCACCGGTTCTACACCACGCAATGCGTTGACAACGGCCTCCGCAGAGGCTGAGTCGCCTAAAGAAGCCAATACGCCGTCAAAATTGAGTTGTTGCATGGCATAACGGATGACGAAAGACCATACAGCTATCTGTGCACCAATATTGAAGAACTGTGCAACCACCCCCCATACGTAATTCCTATTCTTTATCAGGCGACGGAGGGTAGCAGCAAATTCCACCTTTTCCCCTTTCTCGCTGAGGTTCGGCATCTTGGTAAGCCGGATGGCAAGCAAAAGCACCAACATCACCAGGCCAAGAACCACATAAGCCGCAGTGACAGCACTCAATTCCTGTCCCTGGATGGCGACCAACTCCTCAACCGGAAGTTGAGCACGCTCTGTCGCCGTCATTCCATTCAGTTGTGAGAGGATGAAAATCTGACTGATCACTACTCCTGTAATCGCCCCGAACGGATTGAAAGCTTGCGACAGATTCAGACGGCGTGTTGCAGTACTTTCAGGACCGATTGCCAATACATAGGAATTGGTAGATGTCTCCAGAATTGAAAGTCCGGCAAAAAGAACGAAGATTGCAAGCAGGTACATAAAGAAGCTGAAATCAACATTCACTCCCGAGCTGAGCATGGCAGGATAGAACAGCAAGGCTCCAAAAGCATACAGGCCAAGTCCCAGCATCACGCCTGATTTATAAGTATACTTCTTGATGAACAAGGCACCGGGAACAGCACAGCATCCATATCCCAACAGATAACACACTACCTGTATCCAGGCCGTCTTCGAATCACTCATGCTCATGATTCGCTTGAAAGCCGCAAGCATGGTATCCGTAAGATTGTTCGGCACAGCCCAGGCAAAGAAAAGCGTAGTGAGCAGGATGAACGGGAAGAGGATCCCTTTCGGTATTATCTTATTCGATTCCATACGAATTCTCCTATTTTTATATAATTACCCTATTGAAACTTTGTCTTGATTACATTCAAGTCCGCTCCGAACAATTTCTGCACGATAGGAACCAGTTGTTCATCCTTGCCCTGTATATGAATTACTTTCTGTGTATGAACTAACGATGCGCCGGGAGCCAACTCCGCACCGGGTGAGGAAGTCTCGATTTCATAGAAAGGACCCATGATGGAACCGTCTTCTACCGGACCGTCATTATAAGAATTGATTACGTCACCGGCAAACGGATCTTCCTGGGGTCCCCATTGGCCGTTTACATAAGTTGAAGGGGCTTCAGGAAGACTGCACCACAATATGGTGAGCACGCCTTTCGACGAATCATAGCTTCCGCATAAATCCGTTGCGCGTGAAGCCGGCAATCCCAGTTTGGAGCGATAGAGTCCGTCAATCTTGAAATAGATGATACCGTTTTCCTTTATCAGCCTGTCTGCAGGAATCTTGCCAAAATATTCGTCATTCACGATAACCCCTTCAGCATCCTCCTTATAAGGAATGAATACAGTAGTGGTCGGCGTGGGATTAAAACAACCGAGCATCCATACAGATACCAGTCCACCTTCTTTTGTCCACGCATTGTCCCCCGTATTGGTAATTTTATTCTCGCTCTTGTAAGCTACCATCTTCATGTCGCCTGCAAGTTCGATGTCAAAATCCGCAGCCACTTCACCAGCATCCATCAACGACACAGTACGGTCAATATTCATATCGAAAGTAGTACCGGAAGCATTCGCCAAACGGGTATCTTTCACAAAACGGATACTGCTGTCGCTTTGTGACTTGATGTCGAAAGTTTCCGTATCAATCACTGCAGGAACTACCCAATTGTCATAGACCTGTTCTTGGCCTTCTTTAAAATAAAGAGAGAACGGACCGCCTTCAGGACCAAGCCAGAAGCGCTCTTCACCACCTACCGGATTAAACTGGGAACTGACCTTGCCTTCATTTATGAAACGGTAGTTGATCCAGCCATAGCTGTCACCTTCATCACCTGAAGCAGAAGTAGTCATAACACGGCCCTGCCATGCCGGAACGATCATTACCTTGGAATTTCCGTCAGCAGATACCAATTCAGTATATTCAATGCCATGGTCTTTCAAAAACCGAGCATCATAAGCATAACTTCCCATCTTTATTTCTTTTTGTCCACCGCATGATACAAGTATTGTAGCTGCACCTACCAGCAGAGTATTTTTCAGTTTGGTTGATTTCAACATAATGCTTGTTTCCTTTATTTATAGAGAGGTCCGTAATTCTTGCAGGCTCTGTAATCGCTGCCTTCCATATCTTCACCAAAGGCAGACCATGCACTGGGACGGAAAATGTTTTCCTCAGGAACGTTGTGCATGCATATCGGTATACGGAGCATGGAAGCCAAAGTAATCAGATCGGCACCTATATGTCCGTAACTGATAGCGCCATGGTTGGCTCCCCAGTTGTTCATAACGGTATATACGTCACGGAAATACCCCTTACCTGTCAGGCGAGGAGCAAAGAAGGTGGAAGGCCATGTACGGTCGGTACGCTCATTGATAGCCTTGAAAACATCCTCATCCAGATTGACGGTCCAACCTTCAGCAATCTGCAGAACCGGGCCCTGGCCTTTTACAAGGTTCAGTCGGCACATCGTTACAGGCATCTCACCACGAGTCACGAACTGTGAAGAATAACCGCCGCCACGCATATATTCACGACTAGCCGGATGCCACTTGGTTACTGCAAGGCAAGTTTCCACCTCTTCTTCCGTAATTTCCCAAAAGGGTTTCATTACCGGCTTACCGTCACGTGTCTGACAACCGGTTCCGTCAAGCGTACAAGAACCGGAGTTGATAAGATGGATAAAACCATTCGCTGCCTTGCCTTCCAGTTTCTTGCCCGTTACGCGTTCCACCGCATTCGGACTCCAATAAGTGCGTACATCTGCAAATATCTGCGCCGTATTTGTCAAGAGATGGTTGAACAGCATGGAAATACAGTTCAGCGTATCGTTTTCCGTAGCGAAAGTAAATGCTTCACGGATACCATTCCAGTCGAAAGACGTGTTCAAGATAGCTTCTGAAAAGTCGCCGTCAGGTTTATAGTCCGTCCATTGGCGCTGCCCTTGAAAACCAGCGGCAATCGCGTTGTGTCCCATTGCCTCTTCCTTGAATCCCATCTCCGCTAGTTTGGGATTACCGATCATCATATCACGAAAAATGAGAGTCATCTTCACCACATATTCCCAACGTGCATCTTTTTCTTCACGGGAATATACCAGATGTTCCGGATTAAAGTCCGTTCCTTCATTACTCTTGCAATACTTCTCCGTCCACCCCATGGCACGTTCAAACTCTTCATGGTCATAAATGCCCAGCTGGACACGACGTTCAATCTCACTAGCATCAACATACTCATTGCGCATGCCCAGATATTCCTGAAAGAAATCAGGATTAGGAATAGAACCGGCAATCCCCATGGATACGCTGCCGATTGAAAGATAGGACTTGCCTTTCATCGTGGCTACAGCGATACCTGCGCGGGCGAAACGCAACAGTTTTTCCCTTACGTCTTCGGGTATTTCCATATTGGTGACTTCCTGCACATCACGTCCATAAATACCAAAGGTAGGCAATCCCTTCTGTGTATGACTTGCCAATGCTGAAGCCAGATAAACCGCACCCGGACGTTCCGTACCGTTAAAGCCCCAGATGGCTTTCGGCATTTCCCCGTCCATATCAATAGTCTCGAATCCATAGCACCAGCAAGGGGTTACGGAAAGTACCACGCCCACGCCATTGTTACGGAATTTTTCAGCTGCCATAGCGGCTTCAGCCACCCCACCGATAGTTGTATCTGCAATGACACATTCCACGGGAGTACCGTCGCCATGACACAAAACAGAAGAGTAAAGTTCGGCCACCTTATGAGCCATGGTCATGGTCATGTCTTCCAATGACTCACGAATGCCTCCGCGACGACCATCAATGATAGGTCGAATACCAATTTTCGGCTTTCCACCAATTAATCTTGAATTTTTCATGGTTCAACTAATTTATTTGGATTAATTCAAAAAGCATTTAATCGTTTAAGCAAGCATGTAAAAAAAATATCTAAAGAGTTATTTCCACAAATTCCCCTTCGGCAAGTACTGACTGTACCGTATTACCTCCCGCTATATTATCTATCAGAATCCCAAGCGCTTTCTGCACCAAAGTTTCTATAGGCTGCTGAATATAGGATATGGGAGCGTTAAAAAAGTCAAATACCGGATTGCCGTCAAAACCGACTAAACCGATTTTGCTTATAACCTCCTCTCCCATGTCCTTTATAGTATACAGGCAGGATAAAGAAATCATGTTGGTGGCAAATAAAAAAGCATCCACACCCCCGTCAATCATTTTGGGAAGCAGACGGTCTGCCGATTTCCTGGGAGTGTCCTGCTTCAAGAATATCACGTTAATCAGATGTTTTTTCCCGGCATCATCCATGGCCTTCTTATAACCACGGACGCGTTCCTTCATATGGATTAGGTTAACATCATAAGCCACCATGCATGGAGCATTGTAGCCTGCATTCAAAAGATGTCTGGTTAAAACATAGGAGGCATTGAAATTATTCAGAGCAACATAGCTGACATTAATTTCCGGGAAATAACGGTCGAACAGAACAATAGGAACATTATTGTTCACAAGTGAAGCAATGGATTTCTCGGAGTTGTCACAAGGAACGATTATCAGCCCATCTACACCTTTATTAATAAGGTTACTGACAACACGGTTCATCTTATCCTTATCCTCGTCTGAACTTCCAAAAAGTACAGTATATCCCCGTTTGGTTGCCTCATCTTCCAATACACGTGCTAATTGGGAAAAAAATGGGTTGGAAATATCAGAAACCACCAATCCGATTGTCTTCGTCTTACCGCTTCGAAGACTCTTCGCAGCAAGATTAGGCTGGTAATTCATTTCATTGGCAATCTTCAATATGCGTTGGGCAGTTTCTTCTCCCACGCGATATTCCTTCTTCTTGCCATTCAAGACGAATGAAACCAATGCTGTTGAAACACCTGCAGCTTCAGCAATATCCTTTAACGATATTTTTTTTAGTGGCAACATATCTTTTATAGGTAGCTTTATTTTGGAATTTGTAATATTAGTTATTTATCACAGCACAAACATAAATATTATATTTCAATTATACAAGCTTTTCCGCTAATTCGTTATAGTTTTTTTTTAAGAAGCAATACATTCATGGGATTTTCGAACTGTTTTCATTATATATTCTCCAATTGGAGCTTCCCACATATTTCGTTGCACAGCCCTTTCTCCACACAAACAAAGATCTATAAGTGAGCTGATAAGGAGGTGATATTAGGTCATAACAATAGATAAAAGACAGCCCATTTTTCCATAATTGCTTCGACAATGATGTTGGAAAATTCAGCGTAAGCTGCCCCCCTGAAACCAAAGTGATTCTTCCCCCTGAAAATATTCAGTAATGCCTCCTTAAGAAAATTGAAGTGCCCCCAAAAAGTCGGACTGTTTATAAATTAGCAAGATAAATAAAGAGTTCGATATTGCATCGGGCTCCTTCCTTTTAATCTTGATTTGATTCTATTATTATTGTAATACTCTATATATTCCTCTAAAACTTTCACGAAGTCTTCAACTGATTCAAACTTCTCGACATAAAGAAATTCAGATTTCATTATACCAAAGATATTCTCAGCCATTGCGTTGTCAAGGCAGTTGTCTTTCCGTGACATGCTCTGTATTATACCATGCTCTTCAAGACATTTTCGGTACCCAAAGTGCTGATAGTGCACCAAAACGCTTAAAAGCTTTATCAAGCATATCATATACTATCTCCAAAATAGGACTTTTGGAGATATTGTAAGAAATCTTTTTAATCTCATCTTCTTCAATAGTATATTTATTAGCAACCTTTAAACGACTATAATGATAGTAAAACACTAAACAAACCATCTTTCTTAATTCAAGCAATAAATTGAGAGAATATTCTGACCCTAATTCGTCGATGACTTGTGCCCATTGATCCGCCCCGGGCTTCTTCTTCCTCGACTAAGGCTTTCACTTTTTTAGTATCGTGTTTTCGGCTCGCAGGCGAAGGTTCTCGGCCTGTAGCTTTTCCAGTCTGTTAATGCTGTTTTTTCTTCAGTCTTGCCATAGATTCACCATATTTATCATATCGGCGTACCTATGTACGGATATCTATGGGGGATATACCCAACCGACCAAGAGACTCAATGGGGTTATCGCTTTTGATTCTGCTAACGATATTGAGCTTTTCTTCAAATGAATGTCGCATAAAAAAACTGCACTCCTAAAGTTTTGTGTCCAACTTTTGGAGTGCAGTTCATTTTTCCAACTTCCGGGGGCGATTTTTATTTCATTCTTTTATTCCCACTCTATCGTCGCATTCGGTTTCGGCGACATATCGTAACAAACACGATTCACATTCTTCACTTCTTTCAGAATACGATCAGTGATTTTCATCAGGATGGGCCAATCCACAGGCTCAATGGTGGCCGTCATGGCATCTACCGTATTAACGGCGCGGATAATAACCGGCCAGTCGAAAGAACGGGCATTATCGCGTACACCCACAGACTTGAAGTCAGGCACTACCGTAAAGTATTGCCATACCTTCTTATCCAATCCGGCAATCTGGAATTCTTCGCGCAGAATGGCGTCGGACTCACGGACAGCCTCCAAACGGTCGCGCGTGATGGCCCCCAAACAACGTACCCCTAAACCGGGACCGGGGAAAGGTTGACGGTAAACCATCTCATAAGGCAAGCCTAATTCCAAGCCACAAGCACGGACTTCATCTTTGAATAATTGACGCAAGGGTTCTACCAACTGGAACTTGAGGTCTTCGGGAAGCCCGCCTACATTATGATGAGATTTCACCATTTTAGCTGTCTTCGTTCCGCTTTCCACAATATCCGGATAAATGGTGCCCTGACCTAAAAAGTCGATACCATCCAACTTGCGCGCTTCTTCCTCGAACACACGGATAAACTCACCACCGATAATCTTACGCTTTTGTTCCGGATCTTCCACGCCTGCCAGCTTATCCAGGAAACGGTCGGTAACATCTACATAAACGAGATTCGCCTTCAATTGATTTTTGAACACTTCGACTACATCTTCCGATTCACCTTTACGCATCAAACCGTGGTTTACATGCACGCATACCAGGTTGTCGCCAATCGCTTTCAGCAGCAAAGCAGCTACCACGGAGCTGTCGACTCCACCGGACAAAGCCAGCAGAACCTTCTTATCGCCTACCTGACGTTTAATCAATTCAATCTGGTCGTTGACAAAGTTTGTCATATTCCAGTTGGCTTCAGCTTTGCAAGTATCGAAAACGAAAGATTTTACATCAGCTTTAATCGCCTCGATATCATCGGTAAACGCTGCCAGTTTCACTTCACACGTTGCCTTATCATGACCGGCGGCCATCACTGGAATATCCATCGAATAGATACCCGGATTCACATCGATAGCCACGCCATCAATCACATTGTTCGGTCCGCCATTGATAATAATGCCCTTTACGTTGGGCAATGCTTTCAATTCTTCCACTGTGATGTCGTGAGGATAAATCTCACTATACACTCCTAATGCACGGATGGCGCGAGCCAATACCGTATTCTCATGACTACCCAAGTCAAGGATGACAATCATGTCCTGTTTCATCTGATTTCGTTTTTTAATTATTATATTGCTAATAGTTTGACTTTACTTTCAATTCATCCGCAAATATAAAGATTAAAAAAAAAGCGGCAATACATTGATTCTCTAAAGTTTCATTTCAAACGAAATTGAGCATAAAAAAAGGAAGGATGCCCAAAACTACGGACATCCTTCCACTTATCAATCACAGTTTCACGAAAAAAACTATTCTAATTTCAAATTACTTCTTACCGCTGCCGCCTCCGGGTTACTCGGTGTAACGGATTTACGGGTGCAATAATCAAATTCCGCTGACTTCTCACCACTGAATGACTTCCATTTCAGCTTCAGTTTAACCGTTTTACCTTCTGTATCGGGCAGTCCGTCCAACTTAAAGGCAACCAGCCCGTCGTCTGTTGTTCCATAGACATCGCCATACGCATTATGACGGAACTCTACTTCATAAGGATTTTCCGAGCCCTGGCTCAGCAACAGGTTCACGAAATGTTTTTTCTGACCTCCCCATACAGTCCTGAAACGAAGCGTCAGATAACCGTCTTCTGCAAGAGTCACCCAATCGTTTATAATCTCCACAGGGTCAGTGCCATACACCTCATCATTTTCTTCTCCCAAATCCGGTGCGATGGGTTTTGTAAGGATACTGTCTATCCAGTTGATATGGACGGCTTTATTGTAATCGCCGCTCGATTCGTCTACTTCATCATAATTCACCAACGCTCTGACTTCTTTATCCCCAAAAGGAGATTTTTTCACATTGGTCGGCAACAAGGTTGTCTTATCATCCAACTGCAAAAACATCGAACCCTCAGCGTCACTCTTCACTGTTACAAGGGCGTTCGGATATCTTAGGTAATAATAATTGTTATCATCGTCGTCCAGACAGGACTGTAAACCTATAGTACAAACTATAGCCCCCGTAATCAAAAGTGCTTTACTAAATACAGAATTAAATTTCATAGTTTGGTTCCTCCAATTAAACATTAAAAATAACTTTCTACGTTATAGAAATGAGATATTGAAAGAAAGACTGCATCGCATATTGTTAATTAACAATAATGTCTTTTAGATAGAGATAAGCAGATAATACAGTGTCTATAAAGAGATAATGCAGTGCCTATAAAAAGGAACGACCGTTCCCATGAAGGGAAACCATCGTTCCCATGAAGGGAAACCGTCGTTCCCATGAAGAGGAACTGTCGTTCCCATGAAGGGGAACTGTCGTACCCATGAAGGGGAACTGCCATCCCACTATAGGAAACAAACTTCATGTGTGTAGAACTGGGAGCAGTGACTTCATTTCGAAGCAATGAAGTCCCATAGTATATCAACAAGAACAGAGCATTCGCACCAATATCAACCACAAATGTAAAAAACAGCATTATAACCTGATTACAAGGATATTAATCGGATATTTTGTAAACAAACAGAACGAAAAGAGTGACGACAAAACATTTATCAGCACTTGTCGTCACTGTCATCAGCACAAATAACATCCTATATATCTGCTTCTTATACCAACAGTGACGGAGTGCTGACAAATATATTAAAAACCTCTGTGAGATAAAGAAAAGAATATGCCATTTTATAGAAAGACAATTTAGGGTTCTTCCCATAAAATGGCATATACACCATGTGACAAAGTCCGTAAGACTACTTACTGAAATCCCTCGGAGCCGGAACAGGCGGCAACGGTTTGCGGTTCTGCAATTCCTTCATCACCTCTTCGATGGCCTTGTTGAGTTGTTCATCTTCTCCGTTCCATTCCTTCACCGGATCATTATCAATCAGGATATCCGGGTCCACACCGTGGTTTTCGATAATCCACTGCCCCGTCTTCGGGTCATAACTGGTGAAGAATGGCACACGAATATCCGTACCGTCCATATAAGGAAGCGGACCGCTGATACCTACAATTCCACCCCAGGTACGTGTACCAATCAACTTTCCGAGTCCCAGCGCACGGAAACCCCACGGGAAGAGGTCACCGTCGGAAGCTGAATATTTATTAATCAGGCAAACTTTCGGTCCCACCTGCACGGCATCGGGCACAGTACCCGTCTTAGTGGAGCCACGACGCATCGTCACACGATAAGGCTCACGGGACAACCGTTCCAGAATCATCGGTGAAACATTTCCGCCACCGTTGGCACGGTCGTCTATAATCAGCCCTTCCTTATCAAGTTGGGGATAGAAGTAACGGGCAAATTCATTCAACCCTTCCGGTCCCATGTCGGGGATATAGATATAGCCGATGCGGCCTTTCGAAGCCTCATCCACCTTTTTCAGATTATTCTGCACCCAATTGTAATGATAAAGAGGATATTCATCTTCAATCGGACTGATTACAATCTTTCGGGCACCGGCCAACTGAGGTTTAGTGTTCAACGAGATTTCTGTCGGCACACCGGCTTTGCCAACCAACAAAGCATACAGGTTCTTTACTGAATTAGTCGACACACCATCAATCGCCACGATATAGTCTCCAGCTTTGGCTTCAATGCCCGGTTCGGTCAGCGGAGAACGCAGTTCCTTGCTCCAGGAGGCTCCGGTCAGAATCTTTTCCAAGCGGAAGAAACCGCTCTTGTCAGCAGAAATCTCTGCGCCCAGCAAACCGGTCTTAATACGTTTCGGCTTTTCAGTCTCGCCCGGATTGACGTATGCATGACCGCAATTCAGTTCACCGATCATCTCACCTATGATATAGTTCAAGTCAAGACGTGTTTTTGCATAAGGCAACAGGACGGCATATTTCTGTTTGATGGCTTTCCAGTCCACTCCATGCATATTCTCCAGATAGAAACCATCGCGATAAGCACGCCAAGCCTCATCAAAAATCTGCGCCCACTCCTTGGGATAATCTACGGGGATAGACATATTATCCAGATTAACAGAAGTGCTCAGATTAGCCTGTCCGGTGGGAATATCCGTCACATAGACTTGCTCGTCCTTATAGAACGTGGCCTTCTTGCTGCCCGGAGTGACAAACATCATAGCGCCATCGGCAACCGTTTCTTCTTTCTGTTCTCCCAAGTCGAAGACTTTCGTACCGCCACGCCCCCAGTAATAGACTTTCTTTCCGTCGGAATAGAAACTACCATAATAAGAAGCGGCAACAGGCAGTTTAATGATACGTTCGGTAATGCCTTCGGGAGTGAACTTCACAAGAGAAACGGGATTTGCTTCCGCTTTCGCATCTTTCTTGCCGGAGTTTTTGTCAGCAGCTGCTTTCGGAGTTTCGCTTTCAGTGCTGTTGTTCACACCGGCATCCTTCTGCAAGAAAGGTGACGGGGTATCTTTCGCCAACAGGGCTATATAAACTCCATACATATTATTATAGACATGGTTCCACTCCAGCCAGCCATAAGTGGGATTGAAATCGCGGGCAGACGAGAATATCAGATATTTCCCATCCGTGCTGAATACCGGCGAAGAGGAATTATACCATTTGTCCGTTACCGGATACTCCTTTTTATCGGCAATGTTATAGACGTACACAATGGTGATTTCATTATCCACATCCCGGGTGTAGGTCAGCCACTTACTGTCCGGTGAGAAGGTGACATCCTCCGGTTCGCTCACCGGGTCTTGCAACAGCATGGTCACACGGCGTGAGGCCACGTCCAACAGATTGATGCGGTTCTTACGGTCGGTATAAACAATCGTCTTACTGTCCGGACTCCACTCAAAAGTACGGATATACGTATCATTATTCTTGGTCAGTTGCACCGGATTGCCTTCTACGGCATCTTGCAGATAAAGCTCCGTCTCTCCCGTAGCATCGGAGATATAAGCGATGGATTTACCGTCGGGCGACCATTGGGCGCTGCGCTCGTGCGCACCCGGAGTGCGCGTGATATTCTTGGTCACTCCTTTGGTTGCCGGAAGGTTGAACACTTCTCCGCGTGCCGTGATCGCCACCCGCTCTCCATCCGGAGAGGTGCTGACAGACGTTATATATTTGGCCCCTTTCTTGATATCATCACGGGCATAGATATTATCGGAAGCAAGACTGATGCTCACTTTCTGCGGTTGGCGGGTGGAAGCGTCCATCTTATAGATGTATCCGCCATTCTCAAACACAATGGTATTGCCGGAAGCACTCGGAAACTTGACATCATATTCGGTGAAATCGGTCACCTTTGCCGTTTGCCGGGTCTTCGTGTTGTAGACGAAGATATTCATCGTACGGTCGCGGTCGGAAAGGAAGAAGATATCATCTCCAATCCACATAGGGAAGATGTCCTGAGCGACGTTGTTCGTAACGTTCTCTACCGATTTCGCGGCGGGATTGTATATCCAGATGTCATCCGCCATGCCACCCTTATAGTATTTCCAGGTACGGAATTCGCGCATGGTACGGTTGTAGGCCAACTGCTTGCCGTCGGGAGAGTAGCTACAGAAACCGCCTTCAGGCAAGGGAATGGCTTCGGGCAAACCGCCTTCACGGTCAACGGTATAGAGTTTACCGGAAAAGCCACTGCTGATGCGGTTACGATATACGATTTGCTTGCCGTCGGGGCTCCATGCCATTACGATATTATTAGGTCCCATGCGGTCGCCCAAATCATCACGTGCATTGGTCGCGGTGTAAGTAAGGCGTTGCGGTTCACCGCCTGTGGAGGGTATGGCGTACACTTCCGTATTGCCATCATACTGACCGGTAAAGGCAATCGTCTTGCCATCCGGTGAGAAACGGGGGAACATTTCGTATCCCACATGCGAAGTCAGGCGCTGTGCCTCTCCTCCCGTGACAGGTACTTTGTAGAGATCACCTGCATACGAGAACACAATCTCACTGCCGTTCGTTGCCGGAAAGCGCAACAAACGCGCCTCATCTGCCGCAGAGAGGCATGCAGATGCACCGAACAGAACGAATAAGGATAAAAGTAATTTCTTATTCATGTCATTTGAATTTAGTCAACTTACAAAAGTAAGAAAAGAATAAGAATAATTACACGAAAAGTATGCAAAAAAACAAATCAATTCTGCCAATTCTCATCTGTCGGGTTATGAATCTTTTCACCACAGAGTAACACAGAGTATCACAGAGTTTAATCAATTTGAAATCAAAAGAATAGAACTCCGTGATACTCTGTGTTACTCTGTGGTGAAAACTCATTTCTATACCGTTATGAATTAAATTCAACCAATGCTCGCATTATTAACAAACTCCCCTGGTTTTATGCCAAACTGTTTCTGAAAACACTTCGCAAAATAGGATGGATTATTAAAACCTACCATATAGCAGATTTCATTAATCCGGTATTTGTTTTCCGTAAGCAGGGCTGCCGCTTTCTTCAACCGCACTATCTGTATCAACTCGTTCGGAGTGATATTGGCCAGCGTCTTTATCTTGGCAAACAAACCTGAACGGCTGATGCAAAGCTGTTCCGCCAGGAAATCGACCGTCAGTTCCGGATTAGAGAAATTCTGTTCTATAATCTCATTGATGCGGGTCAGGAATTTATTATCCACCGAGTTGCTGGCAATACTGTTCAAAGGTACCATCGGCATTTTAGAGAATTTCTGACGCAGCAGATTACGTAAATCGAGAAGATTCCTGATACATGCTTCCAGATACTGCACAGAGAAAGGTTTCTCGATATAAGCATCCGCACCGCAGTCCATGCCTTCTATCTTGGAGTTTGTATCCGTCTTGGCTGTCAGCAGGATGAACGGGATATGGCTGATGGCCTGGTCGGCCCGCAACGCCTTACAGAATTCCACTCCATCCATGCGTGGCATCATCCAGTCGCTTACTATCAAGGTCACTTCATTCTCTCTCAGCTTCTCCAGCGCCTCCGCTCCGTCTTCCGCCGTCAGAATGGAATATTGACCGGAGAAACTGCTTGAAAGAAAATTCAGCATTTCTTCGTTGTCGTCCACAATCAGCATGACCGGTTTATCCTTGGAAGCTGTCACCGGCAGACTTTCCAACAGAATATCTTCCGGAATTGCCGGATTGAGAACGCTCGTCTCCCCTTCCTGCACCGCCGCCCCTGCTTGCTCAATGGGCAGCGTCACAATGAAAGAGGAGCCTTTGTTGATTTCGGATTCAACTTCGATGCAACCGTTATGCGATTCTACAATGCTTTTCACGATACTAAGCCCGATACCGGTGCCGGGTTTATTGTCCATCGCCTGATAGAAAGGCCTGAAGATTTTCTCTTGGTCTTCTTTGCTGATACCTATTCCGTTGTCAGTCACTTTAATCACAAAGGTATGCTGTTCCGGCTGTACAATGCACGAGAGGACGACCTTATCCTTGGTATATTTACTTGCATTCGTCAGCAGATTGCTTATCAGTTTGGTGATCGCCTCACTATCCACCATAGCCGTAAAATCAGCATCGGGATATTCCACTTCCAAATGAGCGCCATGCTGGGTGATGAACGGTTTGAAACGCTCACAAACCGCTTGCAGTAACTGGCGTATATTCTGCGAAGTATATTTAATGGTGATTCCCTCCTGTTCCACTTTACGGAAATCCAGCAGCTGATTGACCAGAAACAACAGTCTTTGGCTATTACGGTCGATAATATTCAGGTCATCCCGCAACACTGGCGACATCGGTATGGATGATTTCATAATCTTCTCCAAAGGACCGATAATGAGCGAAACCGGAGTACGGATTTCATGGGCTATCATCGTGAAGAACTTAATCTTAGCTTCATGCACTTCCTTCTCTTTACTCACATTCAGCTGATTGATTTCCGCAGTATGTTTCTTTTCCGTCCGTTTCAACAGGAAACGGATAAAGAAAGTCAGCCCTATGCATATCAATATGAAATAAAGAATCTTTGAAGCCGTGCTCCAATAGAAAGGAGGGTGGATGATTATTTTCAGACTTGCTTCCTGATCGCTCCAAATCCCGTCATTATTAGTAGCTTTCACTTTAAAGGTGTAAGTTCCCGCCGGCAGATTGGTATAAGTGGCTTTATTCTGTGAACCTACATAATTCCAGTCTTTGTCAAAACCTTCCAATTTATAGGCATACTGGTTCTTTTCGGGTGTGCAATAACTCAATGAAGCATAGAGCAGGCTGAAAACATGGTCTTTATAAGACAAATCAAGTTCCGTCATCCGGTTCAGGGCTTTCGGCAACTTCTTATCTCCTATCCGGATTTCTTTGTTGAAGATTTCCAATCCTGTAATGATAACCGGAGGAAGCACTCTGTTTGTCTTAATCTGATAAGGATAAAAAGCATTGAAGCCATTGACCGAGCCGACATATATCTTACCGTCGGAAGCCTTCAAAGCAGCATTAGGCAAAAATTGTTCGCTCTGCAACCCGTCGCTGCGCGTGAAGACCTGACAACTCTCGCCGGGAGCGTAACGAACCAGCCCTTTCGTCGTGGTCAGCCACAGCACATGCTGATCTTCAACGATACCGCAAATGTTACGACTGGGAATATCCAGAGGTATCGCTTCAAACCGGTCTTCCCCAGCATTATACTTGCAAAGCCCGTTCATCGTCCCCACCCACATATTTCCGTTGCCATCTATCAGCACGCAATTCACCTGGTCGTTAACCAATGCACCGGGAACATTGCTGTGCACGTAGTTCTTCCAAGTCTTTTTATCCGGATTATACTTAAACAAACCCTTCCCCTGCGTAGAGAACCAGATATTGCCATCGGCATCCTGATCTATATCGATGGTCAGCGATTCTAAGTCTTTGACGCGGACAAAATTGTCTTCTTCACGGTTATACAAGTTTATTCCTGCCATAGAAGTCACCCATATCCGCTTCTCCCGGTCACGGAAGATGGCGTAAGAACTGGTGCCGTCAAGGGTGGTCAAGTCTCCTCCTCTGGTGGTATATACCCTGAACGCGCCTGTTTTCGTATTCAGCACGTTGACTCCTCCCGTATAGGTGCCAATCCATAAATCACCATCATCCATACAAAGAGCATGCACATTATGGTAAGAAAGACTATTTCTGTGCTCATCGGGCATATAATGAGTGAATTGTTTATCCTTGGGAGAGAAGCGGCTCAGCCCTCCATCATCAGAGGCTATCCAGATATGCCCGTAAGAATCTTCACAGAAGCGCCCGATAACGGTTCCATTCACCGAATTGAAAAAGCGCGAATGGGCAAAGCATTCAAACTGCCCGGTATTAGGCGAAAGATAATTCACCCCACCGTAATAAGTCCCGACCCATATTCCGCCTTCACGGTCTTTTACGATAGGATAGACAAAACGATTGGATAATGAATAAGGGTTTGTTTCGTCCTCCGTGAACAGTTGATGTTCGCATGTAAGTGTATTAAACAGCAAAAGTCCGTCATCCGAACCTATCAATAGTTGGTGGGGAGCATATTCCACCAAAGAGTGGATATGAGTAGCCCCCTTACCTTCCGACGGATGCAAATAAGTGGTTGCCTTACCCGTATATCTGTCTATCTTCTGCAAACCGCATTCCCAGGTTCCCAGCCACAGTGCATGTTCAGAGTCTTCGAGCATGACCAGAGAGTTTGAGTCATATTGCCCCGCTTCGTAAGTGATAGGGAAAGGCTCGAATTTATTCTCCGCCTTATTCAGCTTGGACACAGTGGGGCTTCCCCAATTAGTGACCGCCCATATCTGATTTTCACTATCAACCAGCACACTCGCCATTAATCCATTGGCATCTTTAAATTCATAATGTTCCAGATAGTGCTTGGATATATTATACTTGAAAATACCTTGCCCTACTGTCGAGAACCACAAGTTGCCGTCTCTGTCTTCTGCAATATGATTCACATTGCTCTTAATGCTGTCACCCTGGGCTGTCAATACTTTGAATAGTTCAAAGCTTTCCGTTTCATAATCAAATATATACACCCCGTCTTCTGTCCCTACCCAGATATTGTCCGTAGTGTCGTAAAGAGAAGAGATATAATCATTAGACCCTTGCGGATTCAGATTATAAACCTTTATAGTGGTGCCGTCGTAACGGTTCAAGCCGTCATCCGTACCAAGCCACATAAAGCCATATTTATCCTGCATAATAGCACGCACAGAGTTGGAGGATAATCCATCTTCCACGGAGAAATGGCGGAACCAAAAATCAGTAGAAGCTGCCGGAAGCACCAACGGAATAATACCGGCTATTATTGCAAGGATAATCTTTTTCATTTCTTCACCAGATATTGATTGAACATAATTCCCATTACAATCAATGCAAGACCGATGTAAGTTGTAAACACAATCTGTTCACCCAATATGATTGCAATGAAGAATAAAGACAAGAAGGGAGATAAGTAACAAAGCTGGTTGACCAGTGCCGGATTGGATGTTTTCCGCATGGCAAGGCTGAAAAAGATGAAAGGAATGCCCATTTCGAACCCGCCGACATACATACCCGACAGTATACCGGGCAACGTATTAAAATGTACGCCTACCCCCACAGCTCCTATCAGCAAATAGACCGTGCCAAACAGGAAACTCATAAACAACGCAATACTGCCATCTGTTTTATCTTTGAACTTATTGTTTATCATCCAATACATGGCCCACAGTAAGGCACTCAATGCTGCCAGCAATAAGCCATGCACAGGTATGTCCATACCTCCCGATTGCCCTGTACCAACCGAAATCAGTACCACTCCACCCAGCGAAATAAACATGCCGATATATTTCTTCGGTGGTATGGGCTGATGGGCGAACAAGGCCAACAGAATAAGCAGTACAATAGGCCATGCATAATTGATGGGCTGTGCCACCTGTGCAGGTAGCAGGTCGTATGCTTTGAACAACACCAGATAATAAGCGACAGGATTCAGTAATCCCAATAATGCAAAGTATCCCCATTGGCGACCGGAAAGTTCCGACACCAGTCTCCACTTCTTCTGGAAAGTCAGCAAAAGGGCAAATATGACTAATGAAGTACAACTGGCTATCAGCAGCATCTCAAAATGAGTTAGATGCGTCAAAGCTATCTTAAAAGCAGTGGCTACAGTAGACCAACTAAGCACTGCAATGCAGGCATAAACAACGGCACTTGTATTGTTTCTCATCGGTTCATATATGTTTCTTTTGCAGACATCGTATTTATCTGTATGTTTATAAAGGATTGCTTCCCGTAACCTTGATGCGGTATGGCCATTGAGCATCTTTCTCTCCCGGAGCGGGCTTCATCCAATGTTCCGTTGGCGCTCCCATCACAACCAGCCACAAATAAGTCAGAGTTTGATCTTTTGGAGCTGTAAAAATAATACTTTTCCCGCTATTATCGCCCATTTCCCCATAAATAGATTCACCTTCTGCCGTTACGGCAACAAAACCATAACGCCAACCTGCCTTATCTGTATGGATTGCAGTATATCCTTCCTTTCCTGCTTCTCCGCAGAATTCCACTTTCACCTTCTCTCCCGATTGAGGAACAAGCAAAGGAATCGCATTGAATCCATAATTTTCAGGACAATTCTCCGGTGCTATCCCATACCATCCATCCGGCTGAGCTATTAGCTGAGAAGTATATTTATTGGCATACGGACGTGTTTCTTTCCAGACGCGCGGAAAATCCCAGTTGATAAAGTGGCGGTAAGTATCAAACATCTCGTCACAGAATTGTTTCTGATTCAAAGCAGCCAAACGTTTGTAGGTGATAACCGGGTCTTCTCCCCGCTTTCCCTGACGGTAAAGTTCGGCTATAATGGGAAGTCCCCGTTTCATACCCCAATATTCCAAGACGTAAGGTGAATGATAAATGTTCTCCATGTGGAGATAAGCCTTGTGAGTCAACTTCATGAAAGCATCCCAATGATATTTTTCATCAGTAATCCATTCGGGATTAACCTGCCACAGCATCCATTGCGAAGTCATTTCAAAGAAACCGCATCCTCCCCAGGCTTCACCCTGCCCATCACAACTGATTTGTGCCTGAAAACTATGTCCCAATTCATGGGCGATGCAGTTCAGTTTCTTATCTTGTACACGGTTGGGAGCAATCCACAAAGCGCCGATTTCTCCGTCATAATCTCCACCGTATGCCGTGCCTTCCAGGGAATAGTTCAGCATCACCATCATGCGATACTTGTCGCACTTGGAACCGGGACGTGAGAATTCCAGTTTATCACGGAAGAAACGGTAAAAGCTCTCCAATTTATCCATCAGATTCGGTAAATCGACCTGCATATTGTGCCCTTCCAACTGAGGCAGATTGGATAAATCATTCCCAAACCCTTTCTCCCAGAAGATGACAAAATTCTCTGTACAGGCCATACGATGATAACTCCATTTGCTTTCAGGGTTTTGCAAGTCTATGTCCTGAAGGTCTTTGGGAATGTAGATGGCTTTGCCAGCAGGCATAGGAACGGATGCCACATTCTGCGCCTTCAAGGCTAATCCCCAAACGATAGCAAGACTTAATAAAAGGATATACTTCTTCATAATCTTTATTTTGTTCCTGACGGATAGTTTTTAATAACAGTATCTAAATAATCGGTACGTTGTTGAAGCCATTGTTTCATCCGGGTTATCTCCGTCTGATAATTTTTATCAATAGGCCAGCATTCGGCATTACGCTTCATTGCGCCGGAACATCCTACGGCAAAACGACGTGTTTCTTCCCAAAATTCCGACATAATCTCACCCTTTATTTCCGTCCAACGTGCCTTGTATTCGCTCACAAAGCGCTTATTTTTGAAAAGATCCGTAAAGAAAGACGGAACACGATAGCCTCCGGTATGATTGACCGGATCAGTACCCAATACAAGTTCCCGATAGCTAGTGAAATAGTTATGTCCGGTATACATGGTTCCCCAGTCAAAGTCAAATCCTGCATCAAAATCCCAAAGTGGTCCCATAGTCCAAAGCCCGTTTTTATCTTTATGCATATAGATGCTGCGTGGAGCATCTACCTCCACATTGTACACCAGTTCCTGTATTATCATATAATCTATAAACGAAGCAATATTCATCAGCCGAGCGGTTGTTTCATAATCGCTGTCATGTATGCTCTGTTCTAATCGGGCAAAGTCATCCTGCACCCCCTTCAGTTGTGTGGCAGTAGCGTCTTCCGGATGTTTCACACAAATGGGCATTCGGTAAACTGTCGACCAGAAGTTGTCTCCCCCATTCGGATTCAATTCCGGTCCGTCGTCCGCATCCAGCGAAATCAGCATACCCTGTTCGTCATCCACCGCTATGCGGCTACTCCCTTGTTCCACTTGCTCTGTCAACTGATAGAGCCCGATGTACTCACCGTTCAATGTTACTTCCACATAACGAGAATGATTAGTATAAGGCAAACCTAACTTCTCACCTGCAATAAATGTAAAGGTATTCATCATGTGGGTCGGATCACGGTAATTGGCAAGAAGCACCCAATCCTTTTCAGTAGCCAGTCCAAGTATTTCCGACTTCTTATCCAGCTTAATGCGATAAGGTTTCTTCGGATACCAAAGCCAGGTAGAATTCCCACGTCCGCGAATACGTCCTGTTCCGTTATAATCCCATTCTTCTATTTCAGAGTCAATGATGAAGGTACAATTTACATAATCCTTTTTATCCTTCCCCATAATAGGGGCAGCGTTTTCGGTGTTGATGGTCAGTTGAGCAACTTGATAGATCATTTCTTTAGTAGATATCGGAAGAGTGCAAACAGGTTCTGAATCATCGGAGCAGCTTGCTAAAAATAGGGATAAGCATATCAGCTCTCCCCAAAATACATTCCTAACTATTGAGTTCATATTAACAGCTAAAATTAATAAATAAAATAAGCAGTAATTCCGCCTATACATTTTATCTTACTATATTACAATTAAGAGCCTGTGTCTGTCGGTACAAACACAAGCTCCTAATATTATTTTGAGAATAGTTATTCTACAATAAAATTGAATTTAAGAGTAGCAATGTATTCTTTACCATCCTTGGTATAGACAAGTTCAACCATTTGAGGATAAGTTTCTCCGGCAGTAATCGTACCTGGCATAAAACCGACTTCCATATCGTAGATCGTGTGAAGTTTGGTATAAGTACGTGCATCTGCGCCCCATCCTTGCGGTTTACCAGCAGCATTACACCAGAATCCTCCTAACTCACCACCACAATTATCTTCATAACTATAAGTACCATCAGGCAATTTCAGACGCATACAGATTTTTCCTTCGGCCAATCCCTCAGAACTATGTTGCTGGATGGCTGCAAAATCTTCCGGCATCAGGCAGAAAGCATGGCAAATAGCTGCATTATCGTAGTAAGCGATGTTATAATGAGCAAATTCATAAGATGCATCAGCCGTACCGCGCACATTAATAATCATCTCAACGCTTTTAGGCTTAGCATTCGGATCAAGCACCACTTCAACTACATCATTATAACTTTCCACGTCGGTGCCACTCAAAGTAATAGTATAAGGCCATTGTTCGTCATCTTCTTCCTTATCATTCCAATACTGACGATTGTATTCATCGGGAGCAGCCATTATCACGAAGTAGAGTTCATTGGTGCCTGCAGGTACTATATATGAAGCCGTACCTTCGGCACCTTTGCTCATTTCCGAATAGGTCGGTTTACCATTTACTATAGCTACATAACCATAACGGTAATCGGATGAAGTGTTATCCGAAGTATTGTAGGTCGTGGTTTTAGCCACAACTTTTCCATCTCCATCTACCTGTTCGCCTTTATCTCCCTTGGCAAGAGCACTTCCGGGAATGATAGCACCAACCGTAGTAGAAACTGTAGTACCAGCAGCAGGCACTTTCATTTTAATAACATTGAAACCGGTAGTTCCGGGACAACTCGCATAACCCACCTGATATTTGAGGTCGCCTACCTTGTATAAATCAGTACTATAATCACCTTTCACATAATCAGGTACAGTCACCGGTTTACTTTCATTATTGGCAAACTTCAAGTCATAGTATACCATACGTGAAGCATAGTCATAAAGATCAGCATAAAGAACATTCTGATTATTACCGCAATATATACGCTGGTAAGTTTGCAATGGATCTTCAGGATATTCCGAATCACGCCAAATACGTCCATATGCATCAATTCCATGTTTCTCTACCCAAGTATGCTGCAACCAGTAACTGGCGTAACGCATCCATTCATGGTTGAAGTGTCGATGATAATTCTTTTTCCAAACATCAAGATGATAGCCGAACATTTCTTCCGGATAGTCAAGTTGAGCTTGCCATTGCGCACACTGTTCCCAGAAAGCACAACCTCCGGCACCATCGGGGCCAAATCCATAACGGAATCCATGATGTAAATCAGCCGGAGCCCCCTGCTTGTTCACTTTATCAGCATAAACCTGGTACTGGAAAGAGTGACCGATTTCATGAGCTATGGTAGACCCTACAGGCTGACAAGTAGATGGATTTACCCAAAGGGCACCTATTTTGTCATCATAACCAGAACCAGTGGCAAGCCACTCATCCTGATAAATCAGATAAATCTGCATCTTATAATCGTCAAGCATAGATTTACCTTCACCCAAAGTCGCCATCTTAAGAATGTTAACATTGGTATTGAAGTATAACTCCGCTTTCTTAAGAAGGTCATCAATATCTACGCGCATGGCAGCCGAAACGCTTTCCGCATTTGGATCTTCTCCAAACTCCGGTGACCAGAATACAAAGAAGTGTTCACTTTGCTTCATGCGATGCCATGAATAGTAGCTGTCATGACGAAGCATATACTCAGGACCTTCCTCGAAGTGAGGATTTCCGGCACCGGGACAAATGTATTTGGCATAATCTTTAATTTCATCAGGTTTCAGGTACAATACCTTATACTTTTGAACCAACTTAATAGCCTGCGACTGACCTTTTACGGTAGAGATTGTAACAGTGGCAGAACGGTCATTGGCAGTGTCTTCGTTCTCCTGCATGGTCACAGTCAACTTCAACTCTTCACCAGCTTTACCTTCAGCAGGTGACACACTAGCCCATGAACAGGCATTACCTTCGGCATCCACAACGGCAACCGTCCAGTCCATGTCACTCTTAAAGTTTATTTCCAAGTTCTTGTCTTCGGCTTCAACCGCATAATCGGCCTCCATACCTGCAATAGAACCTTTATATCGAGGATCATAATCAGCTACACGTTTTGACATATCGTCATCTTCACATGCAGTAGTGAGAAACGATGTTCCACTAACAACCATCAACATAGCTGCGAAGTAGAAATAGTGTCGTATATTGCTTTTCATTTTATATTGTTTTAGAAAGTTTAAAAATAAGGTATTACTCGAAAGTTGCGTTCAAAAGGAACGACATCGCTTTTTGTTTATCAGGAGTAGCCAAACCAAATTTAACCATCATTGTAGTTCCCGATGCGATACCCGGAGCACGTCCGATAGCCATGCAAGCCGGATCATCCTCTAGCCAAGGCTCGATGAAGAAAGAGAAGCCATCTGCTCCCCAAGTGCAAATTTCGTTATTGGCATTACACCAGTAACCACCATTATTTGCAGTAGAAGTGCCGTCCCAAACATATGCATTAGTTTCAAGGTTCATTATATAAGGTTTTACTGCGCCATCGGAAACAGCAGCAACCAATTCGGCAGAAGACATACCAAACACATAATTGATATTTTCAGCTACACTCTCGAATGTCAACGAATAAGCATTATAGTCACCAGCAGGAATCGTTATATCCTGAATGATGAAACTCTTATCAAATACAGTCATAGCCATAACGAAACGAATAGCCGTATTGTAGTTTGGTCCATCAAGGGCAAAGCCAAACTCTATCGAAGCTGCACCACCGGCATTTCCATCGGGATAAAAATTGAAGCATTTGGTTGCGGCATCGAATTCAATGATGCCATACAAGGATACATCATCAATTTCACATACATTACCGTTTTTATTAACATACCAGCCATATTTCTTCCCTTCTACATTGGCTTTTGCTTTGTTCCATACACTACGGGAGGCATTAATGGGACAGACAACCACTTTCCCGCTCTCAATAGCACTCATCAGTTCATCTACTGTCATGCCGAGCTGTTGCTGTATTATTGTTTCATATTGTTCGATACTAATGGTAGCAGGAACAGGATCGCCAGCTTTTTTATCAAAGGTACTGGTTACAGTTCCCTTTTCATCTGTTTTCACGGGTGGATTCTCATTTGGACCGTACACATGCATACTTGTAGCATCTGTATATTCTTCACTGCAAGCGGTTGTCATAAACAACGCACCACAAATCATCAGTATATAGATTAATTTCTTTTTCATGGTTCTTTATTTTGCGGTTGTATAACCAGGGTTCTGAACTAAGTTAGGATTGGCATCCAGATTATCCTGCAGGATGGGGAAGATGTCAAGATGGTGATCATTCGGATTAGTGTTAGCACTCTTGCCGAACCATGACTTACCATTGAAAACATTGCATCCATTAGTCATCTTGAAGCGAATAAGGTCTTGACGACGGTGGTGTTCATACACAAACTCCCAAGCCAATTCATCAAGCAAACCACCAAGAATGATATCATCACCACCTTCGTGAGTAGTAATAACTTCAACATTGGTAAGGTTCTTGTCATCATCAAGCGTACCTTGCGTTTCGCGCAATCCATAATCGTATACGCTGCCTCCTTTCAGTTGGGCAACAGTACGGAGTGCTTTTTCAGGGTTGTTTTTGAATGCACGACGACGAATCATCGTTACAATATCCGCAGCATCCTGCTCTGTCTCACCATTATATCCGCCCAGACGGAGCAAACATTCAGCCTTAATAAAGTAAGCGTCTGTCAAACGAAAGAAAGGTACATTGTCATCACTGGTACCAATGTTACCCGGTTGAATCTCATAGAGCCATAAACGAGCACCCTGATAGTCACCTGCACCTGGCTTTTCAATAGCCCATACTTCGGGAGTAAGATTCACCTCTTTTCCGTTATCATAGAGTATATTTCCTTGTTGATCACGCTGAACGCCCCATTTCCAAGTATCAGCCTTACGGGTGTCATCTTCATCATAAGTATCAAAAAACTGCGGTACGCAAGCACTTCCATTCCAAGGGTCGAACGAAACGCCAAATACATCCTTGCAGATGGCGGGAAACCATTTGCAGAAGTGGTTCGTACCATGACCGGCATATTTATTGCTATACATCAGTTCGAATATATTTTCCTTGCTCCCGGCTACGGAGAAAGGCTCACGATAATTCTCAGCCAATGTATAGGCACCATCATTGATGACTTCATTCACCTGTTCGATAGCCAAACCATAGTATTTATTATCAGGAGCATCGGGGAACCAAGCATCATGGTTCAGATACATCTTTGCCAGTAGCATACAGGCACCATAGTAATTCAGCTGTCCTTTTTCCACTTCTTTAGTAAGCAATGGTTTCGATTCTTCTACTTCTTTCACTATGAAATCGAAAGTAAACTGCGGAGTCTCCTGTTTCGGCATATAGTCGGCCGGCAGTTTCAAAGTAGTAGTTACAGGAATATTGCGATGCAAATCGAACAATACATAATAGAACAGCGCACGGAAAGTGCGCAACTCGGCTGTTGCTCTTTCGTTACTGCTGATGGTTCCATCGTCAAGCAACTGATTGCAAGAGTTTATACCTTGATAACAAGAGTACCAAGGGCGATAAAGATGATTAATAGTAGGATGGAATTCATGCTTGTGCAATGAAACATATTGTGCACCCCATCCTCCATAAGTACGGTAAGGGGTCATAATCAAGTCACCACACTCTTGGCTAATATCCATATAACCTTCCCAGCCATCGTACATATCGCGTAAACGGTCGTAAATTACACCATATTGAGCCGCAATCTCGGTTTCAGTAAATTCATAGCTACCATCACCAGGAAGTTCACTATATAAGGTTTCACTCAAATCGGTGCAACTGCCTAACAGAATTGAACCGGCAAATAATATACCGACAGCACCTTTCTTAAATATCGTATTATATTTCATAATTATTTTGCTTTTAATGAGGTTAGAAAGTTACGTTCAAACCTACAGTGAATGAACGTACAGTGGGATATTTATCACGACTGTCTACACCAGCAGTCCAAAAGTTGTTGCTGCCGAGTTCCGGATCAGACCCCTTGTACTTAGTGATTGTAAAAAGATTATCTATACTACCATAGAAGCGTATGCTTTTTACATAAGTACTTTTCTTAAAGTCATAAGTATAGCCCAAAGTCATATTGGTCAGTTTCAAGTAATCACCATCTTCAATGTAATAACTGGTTACTACTTGTGACTGCTGTGCAGAGAGTGGGCGAATACCGCCAATTGCATCGGCTGCCGATTTCAACTTATTGTAAGCATGGGCGTTGTTTTCATAAAACACACGTTGCTGGTTGATAATCTTATAGCCAAACTGACCGGTAAACTGCATAGTCAAATCAAAATTCTGATAGCGGAATGTATTATTCCATCCCATAGAGATTTTGGGAATGCCATTACCCATACGTTGGTACCAGTTGTCGCGGTCGTTACGCATTTCCTGATAAAATTCGGCAGCCTGGCCAGTTTCCGGGTTTTCTATCAAGAACAGACCTGTCTTTTCTGATACACCAACTGCTTTCAGTGACCAGATTTCGCCAAAGCTCTTGCCTACCTCCACTTTGTGGGTATACTGGCTCACAGGGTCACCTACACCTTGCTGCCAAAGAATATTCTCAGTCTGATAAAGGTCATTGGAAAGGCTTACCAACTTATTGGCATTATGTTGCATTGTTAGTGCAGTATTCCATTCAAAATCTTTGGTTTGAATAGGAATGGCACGAACCATAATTTCGATACCGGAATTGCGCATCTTACCTACATTGGCCAGGGTAGAAGTATACAAATTAGGGGGACTGGGTACGGCATAATCAAAAAGCATATCCGAGGTATTCTTTACATAGAAATCTACGGAACCACCCAAACGGTCATTCAATACGCCCCAGTCCAAACCTACATTGAGTTCTTTGGCAATCTCCCATTTCAAATCAGGATTGGCATTTGATAATGCTTTCAATCCTTTAGCCCATTTCCCATCACGGTAATAATTACCACCGGAGTAACTATAGCGAACAATAGATTGGTAAGAATAAGCCGGAATTACACCAGTCACACCATAACCGGCACGAAGTTTCAAATTGTTCAACCAGTTACGAGTCGATTCCAGAAAACTCTCATTCATGATATTCCAACCCAAGGAAACAGAAGGGAAAGCACCCCATTTATGGTTGGCACCAAACTTGGAAGAACCCTCGTAACGAACAGAAGCCAAAATGTTATAACGATTATCAAAACCATAGCTGATACGGGCAAATGTACCAATCAAAGTCGATTCTGTCTTTGAGCTACTCATTGAAGCCTTACCATCAGTAAGATATTCACCGGCACCCATATTGTTGTAACCAAAGTAATCTGTCGGGAAATTGGCATTCCACATACCAGCACTCTCATAAGTATTTCTTGACCAGCTGTAACCTACCATACCTTCAAAACGGTGCTTTCCTGCAAATGTAGCGTGATATTTAGAAGTCAATTCCAAGTAATCTGTACGATCATAATTATCACTTAGACTTGCCTCGCCAGTCAGGTTACCAATCGCGGTAGTAGTATGATACTTAGTGTTGTATGAACCGGTTTTACCTGTTGAACGGTGACTGGCCAACATTAAGTTAGTTTGCCATCCTTTAATCGGTTCAAAAGTTACATTTCCGGTAATTCGAGTATTTATTTCCTTTGTTTCACCTGTACTTTCATTCTGCAACGAAACAGGATTGTAGTATTGTAACAGTGAACGTTCGTTGTAAGTACCGTCTTCATTCCAAATTGGAGAAGTCGGATTTCGAATCACAGCTTGTCTATAAATTTGCGTAAGGCTATTTACTCCATAAGCATCATACTTATCCAAATACTTATAATTGTCTTGCACAATGTTTAGGTTTACCTTCAACATATTGTTGAACATCCAATGACTCACATCAAACGACACACTCAAGTCTTCGTTACCAGACTTCTTCATTACCCCCTGCTGATTGCGATAAGTTACATTACCATAATAAGAGGTAGTAGAAGAACCGCCTGTGATAGAAAAGCTATGATTATGTGTCACACCAGTACGACTCACCGCATCGAGCCAGTCAGTGTCATACCCTTCATCATTATATTGTGTTTTTCCTGCACGAATGTCATCAGGAGTCATGAAATCTGCTTTCTTGACCCAATTAGAAAATGAGACGTAACCAGAATAAGTGGCAGTTGCTTTCTGTTCGCGCATGCCGGTTTTGGTAGTGATAAGAATAACTCCACCTGCACCTCGCGTTCCATAAATAGCGGCAGCAGAAGCATCTTTCAGTACATCAATAGAGGCTATGTTCTCAGTAGGAACGGTACTCATGCTACCAGGAACTCCGTCAATCAGTACTAATGGAGAAGCGTTACCCGATACAGAGACAATACCACGAAGACTGATTTCAGTACCTACATTAGGGTCACCCGAAGGTTTAGCAATGGTCAGACCGGCTACTTTACCCTTCAGTAAATCACCCGCATTATTGAAATTACCTACCAAGAAGTCTTCAGCTTTCACACTGGCAATGGCACTCGTCACATCACCCTTCTTCTGCGTACCATAACCGATAACCACCACTTCATCCAACAACTCCGTATCATCGGCAAGAGTAATATCTATTTTTCTCTTGTTTCCTACCGTTATTTCCTGTGCCTTATAGCCTATATAAGAAACAGACAATACTGAATTGGCACCTTTCACCTTTAGTGTGTATTGGCCGTCTACATTGGTTATCACACCGTTAGTGGTTCCTTTCTCAAGAATGTTGGCACCAATAATAGGCTCGCCACTCTTATCTTTTACTACACCCGTGACTGTTACCACCTGCTGTTGTACAGCCTCGATGTCCATTGCTCCCACTGTTTCCGCAAACGTTGCTGTCGGACCGATGCCGACACCCGCTGCAAGGAAAAGACAGGCCGTAGCCCTTAGAACAGCTTTGCTGAACAAGGCTCGATTTTCATGTGTTTTCATATTACATCTTTAATTAAAAGGTTACTATTCAATTACAAGTTATTATTTTTTAATTTTAAAAAAATGGATTTAGTTTACTTTCCATTCAATCACCCCGCCCGAAGCACCTTTCTGCAACTGAGCGGCAATTTTCAATCCTGTCGTTTTTACCGGTTTAAAGTCAAGACTATTGTAGCAGTCCTTCTTCACCACATAGCCATTCAATGCCTCTACTTCTTTCCAAGTTTTACCATCTTTATAGTAGAGTTTCCAGCTTTCCGGCACGCGGAAGTTCCCATCGTAATGATCGAAATCCAGCCAATAAACCTGTACGTTTGAAACGGTATAAGGCTGATCAAATTGGTAAGCCAGCGTTTCCAGCGTTCCGTTTCTCAACCACCAATAGTGGTAAGGCTTAGAAATATCCGACGAACGTTTCGGTTCCCATTGGTCGTTCACTCCCCATGCCCAGCTTTCTACAGAGGCTGATTCAGGAGCATCTTTTTGGATAGGAGCCTGTATCATCAGAGTCCGTGCCTTGCTGGCAATTGTCGGTTCGGGAATGGGACGAGCATACTCGGCAGCTTCAGGAATCCAAACTGCCATTTGGTCTGCACCACGATTATTCCAGGTTGAATAAGGAATGGCTTTGAAAGGAACCTCTTTCACACTACCATCTTTACCCACTTCTTTCACATTACCGGTCAGCACCACCACACCGTTCAACAGATTAGCATCGTAAGCTGCTTCCATTGGAGTGGCATCAGGAATAAACTTGTTGAAAACAGTGCTGTCAGCCTGATCTTTGCCCTCCAGACAGAACACGATAGGACCACGTTCGATAGCCAGTTTACCACGATCATCTTCCACATTATCATTGGCTTTAATACGGCGCACATCCATCGGAAGGTTGATTTCTACCACATCACCCGCTTTCCAGGTACGTGAAATAGTAGCGTAGCCATCATATTGTTTGGCATTTGCTTTCTTACCGTTAACAGAGATGCTGTAAGCACCTGCCTTATCAGTAAATGAGTAAAGATCCGTCGGTACGGGAGCATCCTGCGCCCAACCCGGGATACGAAAACGTAAAGCAAATTCCTGCTCTTTCTCAGGAGTAACTAAGATGGAAACCTTTCCTTCCCAAGGATATTCAGTAGTCTGTTCCAAAGCTACATTATTGCTGTCTGTATTAAGGTCAGCTTTACTCTGGATATAAAGGTTAACATAAATATCATTACCCTGAGTGGCATACATATAATAAGGTACGGAAGCCATGAAGCGAGTTACATTACCCGGACAGCAAGCACAACCAAACCAATGCTGGCGTTCGTGCTGCCCCATAGATTCGAGCGGATTATCATAGAAGAACTTGTCACCGCTAAGGGAGACACCCGAAATCACACCATTATAAAGTGCACGTTCCAACACATCGGCATATTTGGCGTTTCCCGTAGCCAGAAACATGCGGTGATTCCAATAAACATTGGCGATGGCTGCACAAGTTTCGCAATATGCGGTATGATTGTTCAGTTCATAGTTAGGTCCAAAGCCTTCCCCCTGCGGACGGGAACCTATACCTCCGGTAATAAAGAGTTTCTTGCTTGCCATATTCTCCCAAATACGACTCAGTGCGTTAAAGTAAGCTGTGTCCTGGGTCAGGGCAGCCACATCGGCAACACCCGAATAAAGGTATCCGGCACGCACGGCATGGCCTACGATTTCGTCTTGCTGCAAAATAGGTTTGTGATCCTGACTGTATTCGCTGAGACGATGACCGTCTGTTCCGCGTCCGGTTTCCTCCACGAAATATTTAGCCATTTTCAGATATTTCTCGTCACCTGTCACTTTATATAATTTAGCAAGCGCCATTTCGGCGATGGGGTGTCCCGAAGGAACATGCTTTTGTCCTTCACTCGGACCAAATACCTGACAAACAAGGTCAGCATTTTTGATAGCGACATCAAGCAGAGAGCGTTTACCTGTCGCGCGATAGTGTGCAACGGCAGCTTCGTACAAGTGACCGCTATTATAAAGTTCGTGACTATTGATTTTTTCCCAACGATGCGTTCCCCACCAACCGGAAAGGCGGTAGCATTTATTAGTTACGCACGTAGTGAGATAGCCGTCCGGTTCCTGAGCGGCTGCGATAAGGGAGATGACACTATCCAGATAAGCATCCAGTGCTTTGTCATACTTCACAGCCAGCGAGTAGGAGGCTCCTTCTATTATCTTATAAGGATCGGTATCGTCAAAAGAGAAATCACCACGGTGTTCGCCTTTCATTAATCCTCCGGCAATGGCAAAGTTATCGAAGCGCCCGTTCTTCTCACATTCTTTAAATGCGGAAGGTATGGAGACTGTACGATTGGTTTCAATACGCGGAGTCCAGAAGTTATCGTTCAGGTGAACTTGTGTAAAAGGAACTTCTTTAATCGGAGCATCAGGCTGAACGTAGGGTTCGCTGCAAGCACTCATGCCCAGGAGGGCGATGCTACCGAAAAGGAATTGGATTCGTTTCTTCATATATGTATTTTTAGTTCGTTACCAAAAGTGTACGGCAAAGGAAAAGGATTTATCTTAAACTGAATAAAACGAAAGTCCATATGAATGCAAAAATAGTCGGATCACAAAGGCTCTGGAGGATATTTAGATTATTATTGTATTAGCTTGGATTATTTTTTCATGGCTGTAGATATTATACCCGAACCGCACCCGGAATGCACTTGCTCCGTACTTTCTCCGTGTAGAGGTACCTCTACACGGAGAAAGTACGGAGCAAGTGCATTCCAAGAAGGGAACAGAGTATAAATTCATTCATTTTCGAGTAATTATGAATATTTTTTGTATACTTTATACCTACCTTCATTGGATTGTAACTATTTTGTAGTTACATTCGCAAAAACTTATCGAACGTTTTTAAGACATTGCCCACAAACTTTACATTTGAGGAAATGGAGCGTTTGTTGTTGATATTTGGTTATAAAAAATCAAATAAAGGCAAAACTTCCGGTTCGAGAGTTATCTTTAAAAATGAAGATAAACGCCCGATAATGATTCATAAACCCCATCCCGGCAATATTATTAAAAGTTATGCCATGAAGCAAGTACTGAATGATTTGACGGATGCAGGTTTTATAAAATGAAGAAAGGAGTATAATTATGAACACGTTAAAGTACAAAGGTTTCATTGGTTCTGTCAATTTCAGTGAAGAGGACAGTATTTTCTTCGGCAAAATAGAAGGGATAAATGGAATGGTCAACTTTGAGGGACAAAGCGTTCAGGAATTAACAGAAGCATTCCATGAGGCGGTCAATGATTATCTGGCATATTGCGAAGAGGAAGGAATACAGCCACATAAAAGTTACTCAGGATTATTAAACG
The DNA here is from genome assembly GCF_900142015.1 of Bacteroides stercorirosoris. GTDB lineage: Bacteria > Bacteroidota > Bacteroidia > Bacteroidales > Bacteroidaceae > Bacteroides > Bacteroides stercorirosoris. The sequence goes on along the minus strand of NZ_FQZN01000007.1, from coordinate 158,822 downwards.
TTCGTCTAACCCCTGAAATACATAGTCGTGTGGCAATGTTGGCACAACGTGCCGGAATCTCAATCAATGCTTTTATCAAGCAAGCATTGGAAAAGCAAATTACAGCTATGTTATAAAAGTACCCTCTTAAAGGAACTGATTATGAGATGTAATTCCTAATCGACTCCTATGCAAAAATAGTCCAAAGACTAAAAAGATAATCCAAACATAGTCCAAGAATGCCACAAAAGGGCGATTCTTGGACTATTCTTTTATTACATTATATTATTCAGTCCTTCCGTTCATCCTTTTTTCGTTTACTTTGCACACGAACCAAATGAAGAGCTAATCGATTATGAAAAACTACACATCTCTCAAATTAGTCGTTATTTCCTTGTTTTTATACTTCGGGAATAATCCACTCGGGGCAGCTCCCGGAAAGAAATATGCGCTCTCCTCTCCTGATGGGAAGTTGAAGGTAGAAGTTACTACCGGAGACAAACTGTCTTATCAAGTGATGTACGAAAACGATACAATTCTCTCTCATTCTAACATAGGATTAGTTCTGGCAGACGGAACTACAATAGGAAACAATTCTCAGGTAACAGGTATTAAAAGGAAAAAGGTCAGGGATAATGTAGCATCTCCTTTCTATCGCTTCAAGGAGTTCATAGCCATATACAATGAACTCAACTTGAAGCTGAAAGGTGATTTCGGCATTACCTTCCGCGCATATAATGAAGGAGTGGCTTATCGTTTTTACACAACACAAAAGACAGAAGTAACTATCAAAGAGGAAGTGGCAGAATTCAACTTCAATCAGGATTACACAGCCTATCTTCCTTATACAACCAACGATAAGAAGCCAATGGCAATGGCTTTCCAGAATGTCTACGACATCACCCCACTATCGAAGGCACAGCCAAAACCGGCTTTCCTGCCCGTAACCGTGGACTGTGGTAAAGCCAAACTGACGATATTGGAGTCTGACCTCGAAGCTTATCCGGGTATGTTTGTGAAGAAGGTTGCCCCCTCGTCAACTTACTCCCTGAAAGGAGTATTTGCCTCCTACCCCACCAAGACAGATTTCTACCCCTGGCGCAGACAGGAGTATGTGACAGAGACAACTGATTTCATAGCCCGCAGCAAAGGCGCCCGTCCTTATCCCTGGCGTGTGCTGGCTGTGACGGAAAAAGATACGGATATGCCCGTCAACAATCTGGTTTATGCACTGACATCCCCCAACCGCATAGGCGACACTTCCTGGATAAAAACCGGGAAAGTGGCCTGGGACTGGTGGAATGACTGGAATCTGAAAGGTGTCCCCTTCAAGGCAGGTATCAATATGGATACCTACAAATATTATATAGATTTCGCCAGCCGCAACGGCATCGAGTTTATTGTGCTCGACGAAGGCTGGTACGCCCCCAAAAGCGGTGATATGCTGACCGTCATTCCCGAACTGAACCTCCCGGAACTGGTTGCTTACGGAAAGGAGAAGGGAGTGGAACTCATACTCTGGACAGTATTCAACGTACTCGACAGCCAACTGGAAACTGCTTGCAAGAAGTACTCCGACATGGGCATCAAAGGTTTTAAAGTCGACTTCCTCGACCGCGACGACCAGACAGCCGTTGAAATGGTATATCGTATTGCCGAAGCCACCGCCAAGCATAAACTGACGCTCGACCTGCACGGCATCTATAAACCGACAGGTATCAATCGTACTTATCCGAACATCATCAACTTCGAAAGCCTCTTCGGCATGGAAGAAGTGAAATGGACGGACATTAAAAATAACATGCCGCTTTATGATGTCACTTTCCCCTACATCCGTATGATGGCAGGTCCGGTAGACTACACTCCGGGAGCTATGCGTAATGCCACAAAAGTAGACTGGCGTGCCGTTTACTATACGCCAATGAGCATGGGAACCCGTTGCCATCAACTGGCTGCCTATATCGTGCATGACTCCCCCCTCACCATGCTGTGCGATGCACCGATAAATTATCTGAATGAACAGGAATGTGTAGATTTCATCACTTCCATTCCTGTAGAAACTGATTCTACTTTTATCGCCGCAGGCAAATTAGGAGAATACATTGTGAGTGTTCGTAAGAAAGACATCAACTGGTACATCGGCGGAATGACAAACTGGGATGAACGGGATGTGGAAATAGACTTCTCTTTCCTGCCAACAGATGCCTGTTACACCGCCACATTATTTACTGACGGTATCAACGCCAACAAACAGGCGGAAGATTACCGCACAGAAACGCTCACAATAGATAAAAACAGCCGGATGAAATTGCATTTAGCTTCGGGAGGAGGATTTGCAATGAAGCTCGAAGCCTGTCCGATACGCGGAACGGTGACGGCAATACCCGAAGGCAAGAATATTCCTTCTTTCTATAAGAAATACATTGAAACGGAAGGTTTATATGTCACTTCATCTGAGCGGGTGAGCGACGAGGCATTGCTGAAAGCCTGTGATATTATCAGTCTGATGCTGGCCAAACGCCCTGACGTGAAAGCACATATGGTGAAGATGGGTTGCCACGTGATGGTAATAGGGAAAGATGAAGCGACTTGCGACTTACCGGAGTTTGCCCATATCTGCAATTCTCCCGACAGCATTGCTTACTGGAACTGGCGTGCCCGAGGTTTCGGAGGTGCGCCGGAAGATGAATTCTCCGCCAGTTGCGGAGAGGAGAACCTGTTGGCTTTACCACAAGATAAATATACGGGCGAAAATATTCTGATTCATGAATTTGCTCATCTGATACACATGGTAGGGATAGTTGGTGTAGAACCTGATTTCAATGACCGGTTGGAGGCTTTATGGAAAAACGCAGGCGAAAAAGGATTATGGGCAAATACTTATGCCTTAAGCAATAAAGAGGAATATTTTGCCGAATGTGTGCAGTCTTTCTTTAACTGTAATCGCTATGCCGAGCCTGCCAATGGAGTGCACAATTCCATGAACCGTCGTGTGAAGCTGAAAGCATACGATCCGGATATGTATAAGTTACTGAAAGAATACTTTTATGAGATAGAAATACCGATTAATAATGAAATACATAAATGATAATTTATCAGTGTGCATCCCCTAAGCCTGAAAGGCTTTTATCTTATAGCCCAGGGTAACACCCTGGGTAATGGATGCTCCCACAATCTTACGCCCTGTAAGGGCAAAAGCCCATGTTGCTGTTATGCCCTTACAGGGCGCAAAGAGAAACACATGGCAATCCCCCAGGGCGTTGCCCTGGGCTATAAGATAAAAGGCTTTCAGCCTACCAGGTACTATCACGTCAATGAGTATGCCGAAAGGAAACCTTGCTCCAGCGCTACGCTGGTAAATTATCATTTATAAAACAATCAAGCAACAGCATGAATAGAATCATCTTTTTGACAGCTTCCCTCTTACTGGGAATACTCTCCGTCTTCTCGCAGAACGCCTTCAATACCCCGGGCGCAGGTAATCCCGTCATCCCCGGATACTTTGCCGACCCTACTATAAAGAAGTTTGGTGACACTTATTATATGTATGCCACAACCGACGGTAGCGGTGCCGGCTTTGGCCCTGCCCAGGTATGGACCAGCAAAGACTTCGTAAACTGGACCCTGATGCCCATGAACTGGCCCGACAGCCACTGGATATGGGCTCCCGACGTGATGCAGCACACCGATGGCAAGTATTACTATTTCTATTGCCAGCCCTGCATTATCCATTGCGGTGTAGGGGAAACTCCGCGCGGACCGTGGAAGAACATTCTGGGAGAAAGCGAAGCAGTCCTCATTCCGGACCGTTTTGTAACAAATGCCATCACACTGGACGGACAGACTTTCGTAGATGATGATGGTTCGGTATACATGTACTGGGGTACCTGGGGGATATACAAAGGCTTTGGCTGCGGTGCCGGAAAACTGGCGCCCGACTTGAAAAGTTTCACCGAAACCCGCCTCATCCCCAATACCGAAGCAACGGATTTCTTCGAAGCTCCCTTTGTCATCAAGCGGAATGGAACTTACTACTTCATGTATTCTTCCGGTTCCTGCCACGACCATACCTACCGTGTGCAATATGCCACTGCGGACCAGCCTTTAGGTCCTTATAAATATGGCGGTTGCATCCTCGAAACCAATGCCAACGGCACCATTCACGGCCCCGGACACCACAGCATCTTGCAGGAGGGCGACAACTACTACATCGTCTACCACCGCCACGACAATCCGCACTCCAACCGTGGCTTCCACCGCCAGCTTTGCATCGACCGCATGACATTCAATGCAGACAGGACGATTCAGAAAATCATCCCCACTCATGACGGTGTAGGCGCACTGGCTCCTTCCGTTGTTAAATCAACCAACCTCGCCTTTGGAAAAAGCGTGCGTGCCTCTTCCTCTTATGATGACAATTTCCGCCCCGAATATGCCGTAGATGATAACAACGGCACCTTGTGGCGTCCGCGCGGCATGGGACAGGAATGGATTGAAATAGACCTGGGACGTAGCCAACCGATACAAACCATCTGGACACAATTTGAATACGGCACGCAGTTCTATCAATATCTCCTCGAAACTTCCACCGATGGAAAACGCTGGAATATCTTTGCCGATAAACGGAACAACCATCTGGCAGGCAGTCCGATGGTGGACTTCGGAAAAGCCAAAGCCCGCTACATCCGCCTCACCTATACCGGTGGGCAAAAGAATGGTTTCGGCGGTGCCATCTGGAACATCAAAGTATTCTCCGGCATCGAAGCCTCCGCCCCGCAGCAATGGCTCGGACTGACTGCCGCCGACTGGAATGGTCGCGAATGGCAAAACAACGAAGGGATGTTGGGAGGAGCTTTCACTCTCAAAGAAGGCGCAGCCCGCACCGGACGTATGGCCGGACGTGACGCCCTGATACTTGAACCGGGCACTACGCTGGAATTCCGTCATCCGCTGATTTCTCCTTCCAAAGAACATACAATTAGCGCGTTAGTTTATAGATTAGGTAGGTGGCAAAGCTACGAATCGGAGTCCGCCCTCTCATCGGGTGTGATTTCGCTTCAAAGCGGAGCCGAACCTTTAATCATCACTAACCTCCGCTATTATAACTGGAAACAGGAACCTGCCGAACTAGCCTATGATGCCACCACGGATATTGTTCGTCTGCCGGCAGCCGACCAGCAAAAGCGCGGTCTGGTAGTGAGTATCACTGCCGATGACTTTGCAGCCGGAGACACCGTGCACTATTTCTCCAATCATGGAGTAGACGGATACTTCGAAGCTCAACGCGCGCCTTCTGTCATCCGGGAAGTGCAAGGCAAGAAGAGCTTCCATTTTGAAGGACATCAGGTATTCCGTTCCAGCTTCTCACTCCCTGCAACCTTGCTGGACAATGCTCCCTATACATTGGATGCTTGGATATTGAACGACTCCATCGCAGAAAACGAATGCGTGGCCGACTTCACGACATCGCATGACGAACTGGAAAAGATTATGCTGGTAAACGGTACAGAACCGCGCTGCGGAGTTATCAACCACTACGGTTGGTATGAGGATGCCGGTTATAAGGATATGAAAACGCTGGAAGGTAAATGGCAACACGTCTATATCTGCTTTGACGGCCGGATGGAGCAGGTATATATAAATGGACAACTAATCAGCGAAAAAGACATTCAATTGCTGATAAAACCGTCACAATACGTAACTTTGGGGCAGAATGCAGAACGCAACTGGCCGTTCACAGGCTACCTGCATTCACTGAAACTCTGGGACGAATATATTCCGATGAAAAAATAACACCATAAATAGAATGATAACCATGAAGAAACTTTTAGTAAGCACTCTGATGCTTGCCACTGCAATAGGCGGTCAGGCACAAATGAAAAATCAGTCGCACGGCTACCCCATTGACCCTGTGCCCTTCACTTCGGTAAAAGTGACCGACTCCTTTTGGGGGCAACGCCTCAACGCAAGCCGTGAAGTAACCATTCCTCTTGCTTTCAGCAAATGCGAGGAAACAGGAAGATATCAGAACTTTGTCAACGCAGCGCATCCCAGCGATACGATAAAAGTCGGTGGACTGGCCTTTGATGATACGGACGTCTATAAAACCATCGAGGGCGCCAGCTACCTGTTGCAGACTTATCCGGACAAGAAACTGGCTAAGTACATCGACAGTGTACTGGTGATTGTGGCCGCCGCACAGGAACCCGACGGCTACCTCTACACCAGCCGCACCATGAACCCGAAGCATCCGCACGAATGGGCGGGAAGCAAGCGCTGGGAAAAGGTAGAAGACCTGAGTCACGAGTTCTATAATCTGGGACACATGGTGGAAGGCGCCATCGCCCACTATCAGGCAACCGGAAAGAAAAACTTCCTCAACATCGCCATTAAGTACGCCGATTGCGTATGTCGTGAGATAGGTACAGGCGAAGGGCAGCAAATCCGTGTTCCCGGACATCAGATTGCCGAAATGGCACTTGCCAAACTTTATCTGGTCACCGGAGACAAGAAATACCTCGACCAGGCTAAATTCTTCCTCGACCAACGCGGTTACACCAGCCGCACGGACGAATACAGTCAGGCACACAAACCCGTTGTCCAGCAGGATGAAGCCGTGGGACATGCCGTTCGCGCCGCTTATATGTACGCAGGGATGGCCGACGTGGCAGCTCTCACCGGAGATACCGCCTACATTCATGCCATCGACCGCATCTGGGACAATATCGTCGGTAAGAAGTATTACATCACCGGCGGTATCGGAGCTACCGCTGCCGGAGAGGCTTTCGGTAAAAACTACGAGTTGCCCAATATGTCAGCCTATTGCGAGACTTGCGCAGCTATCGGCAATGTATATGTCAACTACCGTCTGTTCTTGCTCCACGGCGAATCAAAGTATTATGATGTATTGGAACGTACCTTATATAACGGTTTGATTTCGGGTGTATCACTGGACGGCGGCGGTTTCTTCTACCCGAATCCGTTGGAGAGCATGGGACAACATCAACGCCAGCCCTGGTTCGGCTGCGCTTGCTGCCCCTCTAATATCTGCCGTTTCATTCCGTCATTGCCGGGATATATCTATGCGGTAAAGGATAAAGATATCTACGTTAACCTCTTCATGTCCAACACTTCGGACCTGAAAGTAGGCGGTAAGGCTGTTTCTATCGAACAAACAACGAAGTATCCCTGGAACGGAGACATCGCCATCGGTATTAAGAAGAACAATGCCGGGCAGTTCACGATGAAAGTACGCATCCCGGGATGGGTACGGGGCCAGGTAGTTCCGAGCGACCTTTACACCTACAGCGACGGCAAGCGTCTGAAATATACAGTAGCCGTGAACGGAGAACCCGTACAAAGCGAACTGAAAGACGGCTACTTCTGCATCGACCGCCGTTGGAAGAAGGGCGACAAAGTGGAAATACACTTCGACATGGAACCACGCACCGTGAAAGCCAACAATAAAGTGGAAGCCGACCGTGGACGCATTGCCGTGGAACGCGGCCCGATTGTGTATTGCGCTGAATGGCCGGATAACAACTTTGATATTTTCAGTGTATTCATGAACCGCAACCCGAAGTTTGAAGTAGTGGAGAAGCCCGATTTACTGTATGGCATCAACCAACTGAAGACAGGGGCACAGATTCTTGGATACGATGATCAGGGGCGTCTGACTACCACTGACGTGAATTTGACCCTGATTCCTTATTATGCATGGGCACACCGTGGTTCGGGAGCCATGCTCGTATGGTTACCGCAGGAATTAAGCGCATCCCACCCCACCATGCCCGCCACGCTGGCTTCGGAAAGCAAGATTGATGCTTCACACAAAGTAAAATCTATCTCAGCCATCAACGACCGCCTGGTGCCGAAAGATGAGAACGACCGCTCCATGCCTTACTATCACTGGTGGCCGAAACAGGGAAGCACCGAATGGATTTCATACGAATTCCCGGCAGAAGCAACCGTCAGCAGTGCTACCGTATATTGGTTTGACGATGCTCCCTGGGGTGGTTGCCGCGTACCGAAGAGTTGGAAGATTTATTATAAAGATGCACAAGGCGAATGGCAACCCGTTATCGGTGCCGACCGCTACGGCATTGCCAAAGGAACAGGAAACACAGTGAACTTCGACCCTGTGAAGACCAAGGCTGTAAAACTGGAAATCATACTGCCGGACCGTGCCGCTGCCGGCGTTTACGAATGGGAAATAAAATAATAATGTCACCACAGATTACACGGATTAACACAGAGAATCTCTTTTTCTTAAAATCTGTGTGAATCCGCGTAATCTGTGGTGCAAAGAATATTCAATTAATGAAAATGGTTAGATTAGGTTTGTCAGTAGCCATGCTCCTTTGCGGGGGCATGGCTATTGCCCAAGGTACGGTAGAGGATTACAACCGTGCCTATTCATTGAGAGAGAAGTTCAGCGCAAACAAAATATTCTACTCCAATGTCACACCGACGTGGATAGAGGGTACACATCAGTTCTGGTATGTGCGCAATACACCGGAAGGACGTATGTATGTATCGGTGAATACCGACAAGAAAGGGAGAAAAGAGTTGTTCGACCATAGCCGCCTGGCTGACGCACTTACCAAGGCATCCGGCAAAGAAGTGAAATCTTCCGCCATCAATCTGGAGCGACTGCATGTAAACAAAAGTCTGGACACACTCCGCTTTGTTTTCAATAACCAGCGATGGAGGTATGCCACCCGGAAAAACCAGTTGGCAAACGAAGGCGCTCTCCCCGTTCCCCAAAAGCAGAAACATTGGATGGAACGGGATGATGAGAAGACTGCCAATCCTATTCCTTCGCCTGACGGCAAGTACACAGCATTCATCAAGAATCATAATGTATACGTGAAAGAAGTTGCCACAGGGAAAGAAAGACAGTTGAGTATAGACGGCACACTGAGCAATTACTATTCAGCCTATATCCGCTGGTCACCGGACAGCAAGAAAGTGGCTTCCTGCAAGATACGTCCGGTTGAGAAGCGTTATGTATATTACGTGGAGTCTTCTCCAACGGACCAACTGCAACCTAAGCTCCACAAGCAGGAGTATGCCAAACCGGGAGATGAACTCCCATTTAAGGTGCCTTGCATCTATGAAGTGGAGACAGGACGCAGTATTATCCCTTCCACTGATTTGTTTGCCCAACAATATGAGATATACGGCCCTGAATGGAACCCGGACAGCCGTGCCGTAACCTTCGAATACAATCAGCGCGGGCATCAGGTGTACAGGGTATTGGAACTTTCGGCAGAGACCGGCAAGGTACGTCCACTGATAGAGGAAAGCAGTGATAAATACGTAAACTACACCCGCCATTTCCGCCATGACCTGAGGGACAACAAGCATATCATCTGGATGAGCGAACGCGACAACTGGAACCATCTCTACATGTACGACCGCACCACTGCGCAGCCCGTCCACCAAATCACCAAAGGCGAATGGTATGTGCGCGAAGTGCTTCGTGTAGATGAAGACAACCGGCAGATTTACTTCTCCGCAAATGGTGTACAACCCGGTGAAGACCCTTATCTCATCCGCTATTACCGCATCGGCTTCGACGGGAAAGACTTGGTTTGCCTTACTCCGGAAGAAGGAATGCACCGTGCCTGGTTCTCGGGAGATATGAATTATCTGGTAGACGTTTACTCTATGGTAGACAAAGCTCCTGTAGCCGTACTGCGCAGCGCCAAGGATGGCAAAGTAGTAATGCCATTGGAAACTGCCGACATCAGCCGCCTGATAGCCGAAGGCTGGAAAGCACCGGAAGTGTTTACCGCCAAAGGGCGTGACGGCAAAACGGATATGTGGGGACTGATTGTCCGTCCCACTAATTTCGACCCGAACAAGAAGTATCCGGTTATCGAATACATTTACCAAGGTCCCGGCGACCAATATGTACCCAAGACTTTCATTCCGTACAACTGGTACATGACTTCACTGGCAGAACTGGGTTTCATCGTTGTCATGGTGGATGGAATGGGAACTTCTTTCCGTTCACGCGAATTTGAAAATGTATGTTATAAGAATCTGAAAGATGCCGGACTGCCTGACCACATCGCTTGGATTAAAGCTGCCGGAGAGAAGTATCCGTATATGGATATGGACCGCGTAGGCATCTACGGCTGTTCCGCCGGAGGTCAGGAATCCACCACTGCTGTGCTGCTGCATCCCGAATTCTACAAAGCCGCTTACTCCGCCTGTGGTTGCCACGACAATCGCATGGATAAAATCTGGTGGAACGAACTCTGGCTCGGATATCCCGTAGGCGACCAGTACAAAGAAGGTTCGAACGTGGAGAATGCCCATTTGTTGAGTCGTCCCCTGATGCTGGTAGTCGGTGAACTGGACGACAATGTAGACCCTGCTTCAACCATGCAAGTAGTAAATGCTTTGATTAAGGCGAACAAGGATTTTGAACTGGTAGTCATCCCCGGCGCACACCACACAATGGGCGAAGATTTCGGGGAACATAAACGGTATGATTTCTTTGTAAGACATCTGATGGGGGGAAACCCGCCGAAGTGGGGTGAGGTGAAGAAGTGATTAGTGATTAGTGGTTAGTGATTAGTGGCTGGATGTGTCATAGCGCAGCCTGCTAATCACTAATCACTAACCACTAATCACCCCTTCAACCGTATTACGAACCTGCTCCCCTTTCCCAATTCACTTTCCACCGTCAGCGTGCCGCCATGAGCCTCCACAAAGTCCTTTGAGATGGACAAGCCCAGGCCACTGCCTTGCACCTTCGTACCCGGCACACGGAAATAACGGTCGAAAATACTTTGATGATAACGCGGGTCGATGCCCTTGCCAAAGTCCTGCACGTACATCTCAATAGTTCCGTCTTCATGCTTGGCACCAATCACCACACGCCCATTTTCTTTGGAGTAGCGGATGGCGTTGCTCAGAAGATTCGTCAATACCCAAGCTATCTTTTCACTATCCACAAACAGTTTCGGCATCTTCTCACCGGGATATTCCACTTCTATCTGAATACCAAATTTATCAGCCTGCACCTGATTGGCCTTAATGGCATACTCAATAAGCTCGATAGGCTTCGTTATCTTCGGCATCATCTGGAGCTTGCCGGCTTCTACTTGTGTCATATTCAGAAGCTCACCGGTGATACCCAACAGACGGTCGGCATTCTCTTTAATGCTTTTCGATAGTTGTTCCTGCTCGTCGTTCAAAGCTCCCACCCGTTTGTCTTCCAGCAATTGCAGACTCATAAGAATGGCAGAAATAGGCGTTTTCAGTTCATGGGAGATGGTGGAGATGAAGGTGGTCTTGGCAGAGTCCAGTTCCTTGAACTCGGTGATATTCTTCAACAGGATGACGTCACCCAGGTTTTGCGGTTCGTCCGTATCGGTTTCCGTGTTCATAATCGTGATATAGGACGCCTGAAAATAACTCTCCTTGTTGTCCGCATAGATTTTCAGCGGTTCCTTCTTTTCACTGGGAGTGATGAGTTCGCGCACCAGACGGCGGAGCAGGTCGTTCTTCAGCGAGAGTTCTTCGGCGGAATGGCGGATAACCTCTTCCCGCTTCAAATTCAGCACGGTGAGCGCCTCTTTGTTGATGAAAAGTATTTCATGCTCCCGGTTCAGGCCGATGATAGGATCGTGAATACTATTCACAATGGCTTCCAGAAACTTCTTGGCAGCAAGAATATCATTCAGTGTGCTGGCACGGTATTCCGCCAGCCGTTCCGCCATGCGGTTGAAGCTGTCGGCCACTGCGCTGAACTCTTCGTGCCCACTCATGTCGAGGCGTTTCTCGTAATTGTGATTGGCTATTTCGAAGATGCCGTGCGTCAGTTCCTGAATAGGCTTACTGATGGAACGGGGCAACCAGACCAACAACACGATACTGGCAAGAATACAGACGCCTCCAGTAACGGAAATCCACAGCAGAGCACGCTGCAAACCCGGCATGGCGGCGGGACTGTCCGGTTCGGTGGCTGTCAGTATCTGAAGATTCACTACGGAGAGAGCAACCAGCAGAATGATCATACCGGTCAGAATGCCTACACTGAGTATCAATTTAGTACGAATATTCATAATGCACTGATGAATTAAATTTTATGCAAGTATAATCAAATCTATGTTTGCTTGCGCCAATTCGCTCACAAATTTTCTGTATTTCAACACCATGAACAAGGATTGCGGAAAGCGGAAAGCAGGACTGCCCATGCAAACCGTCGTAATTTGCCGCTCTTTACAGGCCCGTACCACGGCATCCAGCACGTCCCGGGACTGTACCTGGAGGACTTCACCATCCAACTCAGTGACCAGTTTGAAGTGGTTCAGCAGATAACGCTGGCTTGCCAGGTCGATACGGTCGGCACTCTCGCGGGGCGTCTGCACATACAGGGCAATGAAAGAAGTATTGTAGCGGGTAGCCAGCCGTGCCGCCTTACGGATGATGCGCCGTGGCGTCTTCTCATGACTGCTGATGCATGCCAGAAACTTCTCGTGCCGGACGCCTACGCTCGAAATGACGACTTCGTTCTCCACCTTCTTCTCCACTCGCAGGGCTACTTCCTTCAAGGCCAGTTCACGGAGTTGGAGGATGTTCTCGGTCCGGAAGAAGTTGGTCAGTGCCGTCTGCACCTTCTCCGGGCGATAAATCTTGCCGGCTTTCAGACGGGTTATCAGTTCTTCGGCAGTCAGGTCGATGTTCACCACCTCGTCCGCTTCCTGAAGGACACTGTCGGGGATGCGCTCTTTGACTTCGATGCCGGAGATGCCTTGCACTTCTTCGTTCACGCTCTCGATGTGCTGGATGTTGACGGCGGAAATCACGTTGATGCCTTCGTCCAAAAGGTCCATCACGTCCTGCCAACGCTTTTCGTTACGACTGCCTTCTACGTTGGTATGCGCCAGTTCGTCCACGATGACTATTTCGGGATGGATGCGGATGATACCCTCCAAATCCATTTCTTCCAGTTCCTTGCCTTTGTAGAATATCCGGCGGCGGGGGATGACGGGCAGGCCTGCAAGGAGAGCTTCCGTCCCGGCACGTCCGTGGGTTTCGATGTAGCCGATTTGCACGTCTACGCCGTTGTCCAGCAGGTCGTGGGCTTCCTGGAGCATCCGGTAAGACTTGCCCACACCGGCTATCATGCCGATGTAAATCTTGAACTTGCCACGACGGGATTTCTTTATCAGGTCGAGGAAGTGTTGCACGTTTTGTTCTCTGTCCATACCTTTAAGTAGTTATCATTATGGGTTAGCCGGGATTAGTAAGTGAGTTGGCATATCATCAATACGGATGATGGGTACCATCAATACGGATGATGGGTAGAATCAATGCCAATGATTCCTACAATCAATGCCAATGATTCCCACAATCAATGCCAATGATTCTATGCTAAGTCATAGAGACAAGATACCTCTGTCACTTACATTAAGGCTTTAAGGTTATGCCAAAGACTAAGTGGGTATCTTCCAAACAAGGATTCCAGATAGCCTGTGCAAATATAGGCAATGAAAATGAGTCTGTTATCCTGATAGCCGTAGTAGCTTTCAATGCTACATTGGTAAAGGCAAAACCGGAGTTTCCATATCCTACCGTATAAGTTTCATAAGGAACGAATCCTACGGTTGCATTCAAATCTACCGACTTCACGCTGAACGGATAGTTCAGTTCACAATAGGAAGAATAGTTTTGCGCGCTTTCCTCATTCTTATCGGCACCGGCAAACATGGTGTACCAAGCTATGGACAGGGGAAACTTCTCGCAAGGCAACGTATAGGCCAGACCAGCTTCAAAGAAATGTGCCGTCTCATGACTTTTGAAGTTGAAATACTGACGGGCACCCTGTCCCGCCCACCAAAGGCTCGCCACAGACAGTGACAGACCGGACTCGCCGAATGCGTAAGCTGCCGTCAGGTCTATCTCCTTGTTTGCCTGGCCTTCGGTAGATTTATAACCGTCGAAGTCCGTGGAACCCCACGCAGTCAGAGAGAAGCCGCCGATGCCGAAACCCAGTGTAGGTTGGAAGCTGGCTCCCGTCTGATATACGCCGCGCCAGACGTAAGAGCTTACTAAATCACCCTGCACGGTAAATTCCTGTGCCTTCACATCGTTTGTCCCCAAAAAGCATGCAGTAACAATGGCTGCTATTACAAAAAACGTTCTTTTTACTTGTTTCATAATTCATTCAATCTTTAAAATACAATCTCTTAAAAAGAGAGAGGCGTGTCTCCGTTCACCCTGTTTTTAGACATCACCATGGCAAAATATGAACGGAGCCTGTCCGCCTCTCTTCTACCAACCTAAAGTTATATTCTGATTATTAAAATAATTGGTTATACAAATGATAATTTACCAGCGTGCATTTCCTAAGTCTGTAAGGCTTTTATCTTATAGCCCAGGGTAACACCCTGGGTAATGGATGCTCCCACAGTCTTACGCCCTGTAAGGGCAAAAGCCCATGCGTGCTGTAATGCCCTTACAGGGCGCAAAGAGAAACACATGGTAATCCCCCAGGGCGTTGCCCTGGGCTATAAGATAAAAGGCTTTCAGCCTACCAGGTACTATCACGTCAATGAGTATGCCGAAAGGAAACCTTGATTCAGCGCTACGCTGCTAAATTATCATTTAATATTGTCTATCTCTTCGAGTGCAATGTTCAGTTTCAACACATTCACCTTTTCCGTCCCGAAAAGACCGAGCAGTGGTTTCTGTATCGTCTCGTCCACGATACTCTTCACCTTCGCCTCATCCATGCCACGTGCCTGGGCTACGCGTTTCACCTGTACATAAGCACTGGCGGGAGTGATATCCGGATCAAGCCCCGAAGCACTGGCTGTCACCATTTCAGCCGGAACGTCCTTGCGTTGCAGATAGGGATGGTGCACCAGGAAAGTATCAATACGGGCTTCTACTTCCGAAAGGTATTCTTCGTTGGTAGGACCTTTGTTGCTACCGGAAGAACTGGTAGCATCGTAACCGTCACCGGCATGGGAAGGGCGTCCCCAGAAGTAGATGTCTTTTGTAAACATCTGTCCTACATTAGCGGCACCGACCACCTTACCATCCAGAGTCGCTACTTCCGCATTACCCTTATTTGGACCTGCCACCTGGGCAAATATCCACAGGATAAGGATATAGAATACAGAGAAGAACACGCAAAACGCAAGTGTTATTTTAAGGGATTTGAATAATGTTTTCATTATCTTGTTATTTATTAGTTTGTTATTATCAGGCCTTCTTCCGAAAGGAAACCCGGCCGGGGCGCCTCGCCCCTAAAAGAATAAACTGACCACCATATCTATTAATTTAATTCCGATAAAGGGTGCAATGACACCGCCTAAGCCATAAATCAGCAAGTTGCGGCGAAGCAATGCACTGGCACCAATCGGTTTATACTGTACTCCTTTCAGTGCCAACGGAATCAATATAGGAATAATGATAGCATTAAAGATTATAGCTGAAAGGATGGCTGACTCAGGACTATGCAGCCCCATGACGTTCAGCGGTGCTAACTGAGGGATGGCTACCATAAACAAAGCGGGAATAATCGCAAAGTATTTAGCCACGTCATTTGCTATAGAGAACGTGGTCAATGTACCGCGCGTCATCAACAACTGTTTACCGATTTCCACAATTTCAATCAGCTTCGTAGGATCATTGTCCAAGTCCACCATATTACCGGCTTCCTTTGCAGCCTGCGTACCGCTATTCATAGCAACGCCCACATTTGCCTGTGCCAATGCCGGAGCATCATTGGTACCGTCTCCCATCATTGCCACCAGTTTACCGGATTGTTGCTCTTTCTTGATATATTCCATCTTGTCTTCCGGCCGGGCCTCAGCAATAAAATCATCCACACCGGCCTTTTCTGCGATGTACTTTGCCGTCAGCGGGTTATCTCCGGTCACCATTACCGTCTTCACTCCCATCTTGCGAAGGCGTTCGAAACGTTCCTGAATACCCGGTTTGATGATATCCTGCAACTCAATAACGCCAGCCACCTGCCGGTTGACACACACTACCAACGGTGTACCGCCGTTACTTGAAATTGCAGCAATCACATCTTCCACCTCTTTCGGGAAACTGTTTCCGGCACTCTCCGCAATCCGGCGGATAGCATCGAAAGCACCTTTACGTATCTGAGTACCATTTTGTAAATCCACGCCTGAACACTTTGTTTCGGCAGTGAACTTAATCATCCGGGCACCCGTAGTATTCAGGTCACGCATACGGCGACCTGTTTCCCGTCCCAGTTCTATAATTGATTTACCTTCCGGTGTTTCATCGGAGATGGAGGACAGCAGGCAAGCCTCAATAAAATCACGTTCGTCCACACCGGGAGCTGCATAGAACTTCGTAGCTTTACGGTTACCGATTGTAATAGTTCCCGTCTTATCCAGCAGCAACGTATCAATATCACCGGCCGTTTCCACCGCCTTACCCGATTTCGTTATCACATTGGCACGAAGCGCACGGTCCATACCTGCAATACCGATAGCGGAAAGCAGACCACCGATTGTGGTCGGTATCAGGCAGACAAACAGGGAGAGAATAGCTGCAATCGAGATGTACGTTCCCGGATGATCTATATTCGTATAGTCCGCCATCGGAATCAGCGTGACGCAGACAATCACGAATACCAGTGTGAAACCTGCCAGCAGGATAGTCAACGCTATTTCATTCGGTGTTTTTTTCCGGGTAGCGCCTTCCACCAGGGCAATCATCTTGTCGAGGAAGCTCTCACCCTGTTGTTGGGTTACCAATACCTTTATCTTATCAGAAAGCACCTTCGTACCACCGGTTACGGAACTCTTATCTCCACCCGCCTCACGGATTACCGGGGCAGATTCGCCTGTGATGGCACTTTCGTCAATGGAAGCCAGTCCTTCTACAATCTCACCGTCAGCCGGAATCGTATCACCGGCTTCGCAAATAAAGTAATCACCTTTCTTCAGGCGTGCACTACTGATATTGCAGACTTTGCCATCAATCAGGATTTTAGCGGGAGTCTCCTCACGCGTCTTGCGCAGGCTGTCGGCCTGAGCCTTACCACGAGCCTCGGCAATGGCCTCAGCGAAGTTGGCGAACAGCAGAGTAACAAAGAGAACGACGAACACCAGGAAGTTGTACCCGAATGTTCCATATTCCGTAGTTCCCAGCGAGAGGATGCAGACTACCAGCATCACCAGCGTCACAAGCTCCACCGTAAACATAATCGGATTCTTAATCATCACCCGTGGATCCAACTTCACGAATGATTGCTTCAAGCTTTCCATAACTTGCTCCTTTTGAAACAAAGAAGCTGATTTCTTATCTTTCATATCTTTCTTTTTCTACTACTTACAAACTAAAATGTTCAGCAATCGTACTCAACGCATGCACCGGGAAGAATGACAGGGCAGCTACAATGAAGATAACCGCAAAAGTCATCACTGCAAATGTCACCGTATCCGTCTTCAGTGTACCGGCACTTTCCGGGATGAACTTCTTCTGCGCCAGCAGTCCCGCAATGGCTACCTGCCCTACAATCGGGATAAATCGACTCAGGATAAGCACCCAACCGCAAGCGTAGTTCCAGAAATAAGTATTATCTCCCAGTCCCTCGAAACCGGACCCGTTATTAGCTGCGCACGACGTAAACTCATACAATTGCTCGCTCAGCCCGTGGAAACCCGGATTATTCAGCCAACCGCCCTCGCTTGCCACGAAATCGGGATGATGGGCAAACAGATACGTGGACAGAGCCGTTCCTACCAGAATCACAAACGGATGAAGCAACGCCACAACAGTCGCAATCTTCATTTCGCGTGCTTCCACCTTCTTACCGAGGAACTCCGGTGTACGCCCCACCATCAGTCCGCTGATAAACACGGCTATAATTATAAATGTATAGTAGTTCATCCAACCTACCCCGACACCACCGAACCAAGTGTTAATCTGCATATTCAGCATCTCCATCAGTCCGCTGAGCGGCATCGTAGAGTCGTGCATACCATTCACTGAACCGTTGGAAGTGACGGTGGTCGTAATACTCCACAAGGCTGTTGCAGCAGCACCAAGCCGCACCTCTTTTCCCTCCATCGCTCCGCCATCCTGCGCAATACCCAGTTCGTCAATACGCGGGTTACCGTTCATCTCCTGATAGACATTGATGCCGACACCCGCCAGATAGGCAAAGAGCATCACACCGAATATACTATAAGCCAGTTTCTTACGCTTGGAATAGAAACCGAGTGCGAAAACCATTGCCATCGGAATGATAAGGATAGACCAGCACTCCACCATATTCGTCAGATACGACGGGTTCTCCAGCGGATGCGATGAGTTCACACCGAAATAACCGCCGCCATTGGTACCCAATTGCTTGATGGGCACGATGGCAGCCGCAGGACCTTGCGAAACCATTTGTTCCTGTCCTTCGAGCGTGGTCACCTCCATCTTTCCGTCAAAGCCCATCGGGGTACCTTCTATAATAAGAATGAAACCCACCACCAGCGAAAGCGGCAACAGGATACGGGTGCAACTCAGCACCAGGAAGTTCCAGAAGTTACCTATCGTCCGGGTGGTTTTCACGGAGATGGACTTCATGATGCCCGCCATAGCCGCCATGCCCGTTGCAGCCGTAATAAACTGGAAAAGCATGATGACAAATAACTGCGTGAAGTAAGTCAGCCCGCTCTCACCGGAATAGTGCTGCAAGTTGCAGTTCACCATGAAGCTGATGCAGGTGTTGAACGCCTGGTCCGGCGTCTGCGGGCCGTTGCCATCCGGGTTCAGCGGTAGCCAGCCTTGGCTGACCAGCAGCACCATGCCCCACACAAACCAGAAAGCATTCAGTATCAGCAATGCTTTCAGGAACTGTTTCCAGTTCATCTCCTCCTGTGGGTTAATGCCGGAAACTTTAAATATCAATCTCTCAATCGGCTTCATGAAGTCCGACCATGTCTTCTCTCCTTTATAGACCTTTGCAATATACCGTCCCAACGGATAAGCCAACGCCACCATCAGGACTATTTGCAGGGCTACGCCTAAAATTTCTGTGTTCATTTCTCTAATTCATTAATAGAATGATACCTTAATTGTCAATTGTCAATTATCTAAAACTTCTCCGGCTTCACGAGCACATACATCAAATACCCGAAAACCGCAATACCTACTACAAATAATGCTGTATACATACTTCTCTCTCCTTCTTTAAATCCGTTCAAACCAATCCACACATTTCCAAAACAGCCCGAAAGCGAGCAACCCGCTCAACAGGCAGAAAATAAATGAAACCGTTATTCCCATGTCTTTTACCTTTTATCAGATTAATACTATTATCTTGTTTATCACAACAATGCCAAAGACGTGCCAAAGAAAAGAGAAGAGCCTTAACAAACTGATTTACAACAGGCTGATAATTTCATTGCAGCTACTCCACCTCCGCCCCACCCTTCCAAAATGAAAGGGTTCCCTATCAAAACAGCAAGAAAAAGTCTCACATTTCTCTACCGTTTCTCACTTTTTTATTACTTTTGCCGCTACACACATAAAATCAAGACAGCATGAAAAACCTACTCATACTCCTCGCCTTCCTCACCCTCTTTCCGATGCACCCCGCAGCCGCCACCTCCCTCGTCGACTCCCTGCGCCAACTCGCCCCCACCCTGCAAGGAAAAGACAAACACTTCGCCCTTGCCCGCATCGCCCTCACCACCAACGACATTGCCGACTGGGATTCCGTCATTGCCAACGCCCGCACGCTGCAAGACACCGTCTCCCTCTCCATGGGACTCACCAACCGCATCATCTGCCTGTCCAACCAAGCCCCCATCGAACTCCTGCAAACCGAAGTAGACAAAGCCCTCTCCTTCCTCCGAAGCTCCCGCCAGTTCAACTATTACTTCCATACCTACCGGGTATATATCAACACCCTCTTCACCGCCAGGCAACGCGAAGAGGCCCAACAAACCGCCACAGACATGTTCGAGGCCGCCCGGCAGGAAAAGCAACCCCTGGGAATGGCCATGGCCTTGCAAGTGCAGGGCAGCATGTACTACCAGCTCAACCTCTACACCAAGGCTATGGATGCCCTGGAAGAAGCCTACCGTGTCTGCCCCGCCTATACCAGCGAAATCAATACCCTCGTCACCCACGCCCTCATCTGCGAGTGGCTGTGCATGACCGCCCTGAAGCTGGAGGACACCGGCAAACTCACCACCTATGCCGACCGCTACCACGAGAATGTGGAATACCGGAACGAAATCCGCCTGGGCGACCCCTCCGGGCACTTCCCCGTCACCGCCGCCGCTTTCCGTGCACAGGCAATGCTCCGCTCCGGACGGCAGGAGGAAGCCCGTGTGCTCCTCGACCATGCCCTCACCTTCATGCGTCCCGGCATCCCCGCCCGTGCCTACGAACACTACTACGAAGCCCGTTGCGAACAACTCTACCGGCAGGCCGATTACACCGGCGCCCTCATTGCCATCGACACCTTGCTGAACACCCACCAAGGCTACTTCCCCTTCTACCTGCACGACCTACTGCGCAAGGCCGAGATACTCGCCCACCAGGGAAAAGGCGTAGAAAGCACGCGCCTCTATTCCCGCTACATCGCCATGCAGGACTCCATCGAACGGATAGAGATAGCCGCCCGGATGGACAAGCTCCAGACCCTTTACGAAGTAGACCGCCTCAAAACGGAACAAAGGAACTCCTTCCTCTGGTTCCTTATCGCCACAAGCAGTTGCACACTCACCCTCATCATATTTGCCGGATACATCGTCTATTCACGCCGCCTGCACCGCAAGAACCGCATCCTCTACCAGCGCTACCTGGAACAGGAGAAGATGGAGGAACGTGTACTCGACGCCATCGAAGTGCTTCCCATCAACAGCCTCTCCAAAGAATCGCAACTCTTCTGCCAGCTCAGCGAACTGATGCACGAACAGAAACTCTTCACCAACCCCAACCTGAAACGTAAAGACCTCGCCGAATTGTTGCACACCAACGAAACCTATCTTGCCAACGCCATACGCACCAACACCGACGGCAAGAATTTCCACGACTACATCACAGACCTGAAACTGAAATATGCCTCCCGCCTACTGATAGAAAACGACTCTTTGTCCGTTTCAGAGGTTGGCGAAAAGTCCGGTTTCAACTCTTCATCCACCTACTTCCGCGTCTTCCGCGAGCGTTTCGGCATGTCTCCAACCTACTTCCGCAACATCTCAAAGGAAAAATAATCGTTTGTAACCATCTGATAGTGTGTGAATTCCTATTTTGGGAGTTTAATTACCTATTTTGGGAGTTCACTTTCAAATACATTGTCTACCTTCACCCCAGCTTACGACAAAAACCGGGGTGAAGCCTTGCGGGTTCCGGCGGATTTACAGTCCGCCCAACATCCGCCGCCACCCCATAAAACGACAAGAGATATGATAGAACTATTAACAGACAAACTGCCTTATTCCGAGTGGATGGAACAGTTGAACCAATGGGAATACCTGTGGATAGCAGAGGTCATCGGCGTATTCCTGTTACTGATACTTACCGGCATAGCCTTGCGGACATACTTCAGGATGAGAGAAGCAAAGCGCAAGCTGGACGAATACAAAAAACGAAGGGAGCGCAAAGACCCTTTCGACTACCTGACCAAAAAGGAAGGAAGCCCTAATCACGACTTTACAGAAAGCTCCAATCACGACTAAATAATATAAATATGAAGAAGATTATTCTTATACAACTACTATGCCTGTCATGCCTCGCCACGGCATGGGCACAGAAGGCAGACAGTCTCTACATCTTCCGCTTTGTGCAGGAGAAAGACGTGTTCTACGTTCCCTGGCGGGACAATGGCGGACAGCTTGAACAACTCGTCAGCTTGCTGCAACAATACAAGGAAGCCATCACCGCAGGCAGCATCCCCCTGTACATCAACGGTTACTGCACCGGACAACCCACACACCGGGAAAACCTCCGCATGGCAGCCATACGCAGCAATCGCGTCAAGTCCGAACTTATCAGGCGGGCAGGGCTGGCCGAGGAACATTTCATCACCGCCAACCATCAGGGCAGTTATAAAGAAGAACGGAACGTAGTGACCGTAACCGTCCGTATTCCTGTAGATACAAGGGAAGTGGCGGAAAGAGATTTTTCAGACACGGATGACACGGATGACACGGATTTAAAAGCTGCGCAACCCCAGGAACCGGCTGCGCAACAAACCGTGCAGCAACCGAAGAACGCTGTGCAGCAACCTGAGAACACCGTGCAGCAACCTGAGAACACCCCACAGCAAGAAAAAAAATCCGTGTCATCCGTGTCATCCGTGTCTAAAAAATCCCCTGCATCCCCCTCCCGCAAAGGATGCATCCCCCTCTCCCTCCGCGCCAACCTCCTCCGCTGGGCAACCCTCACCCCCGACCTGGGCATCGAGTGGTACGCCACCCCGCACATCAGCATCCTGTTGAACGCCTCCTGGACCTCTTGGAGCTGGAAGGACAAAGACCGCCGTTACGCCCTCTGGAACCTCTCCCCCGAAGTGCGCCACTACCTCGGCACCGCCCGCCACGGCTACCTCGGACTTATGTACCACACCGGAGAGTTCAACTACAAACTCACCTCCACCGGTCGCCAGGGCAGTTATCACGGTGGCGGCATCACCGGCGGCTACCTCTGGATGTTCCGTCCCTCATGGGGCATCGACTTCCACCTCTCCGCCGGATATACCCGTGCAGAGTACGACACCTACACCCTCGCACCGACAGGCATACGCGTATATAAAGAACACAACGCCTCCCGCAACTACTGGGGCATCAACAGCGCAGCCATCACACTAATATGGAAGATAGGAGGAAACAAGCAATGAAGACAATCAGCACCCGCACCCTGACCCAGGCCATCAGCATCCTGACGCTGACCGCCGCAACACTCACCGCCTGCATCAAGGACGACCTGTACAACACCCCGCACCCCGACCAGGGCGCCATCATCCTCACCACCGACTGGACACAGCGTGGCGAAGGCATCCCCGTCCCCACCGACTACACCGTCGAGGCAGCCCGTTCCACCTTCGTCCTGCAAGCACAGGAGAAGGCCATCCCCGCACTCTTTGCTCCGGGCTCCATAACCCTACTGGCCTACAACCTCCTCGACGGCGTAAGCATCGCCAACGGCACCGCCACCGTAGCCCGTACCACCGACAACGACAACCTGCAACGTCCCGACCCCGGAATGCTTTTCGGCGGCACCGCCGTCACCACCGTCATAGCCGACGACACCGTGCGCGTCGGCCTGCCCATGCGCCAGCTTTTCCGCCGGGTGCAATTCGAACTCACCATCACCGGAGGCGACCCCGAACGCATCACCGGCATCGAAGCCCGGCTGGAAGGCGCAGCCTCGTCCGTCCGTATAAGTACGGGGGAAGTGACAGGCGAAGCGATAAATGCAACCGCAAATGCAGCCGCAGGCAGCGCCGTCGCCGTGCAAATCCCCTTCGTCCGCACAGGCAACAAGCTGACAGCCGCCATACAGATGCCCGGCATCATCGCCACCGCCCCGCAACGCACCGTCATCACCCTCACCTTCACCGACGGCAAACGGCAGACCGCCGAAACCGACGTCAGCGAAGCCTTTACCAACTTCAATGCCAACCGACTCACTCCCCTGCGCCTCAGCGGCAGCCTCTACGCCCCCGAAAGCGCCGAAGCGAGTGGCAGCATCGTCAATTGGACGGATGTGCAGGGAGGAGACGTAGACGCGGAAATGTGACAATCCGGTCACCTCTTAGTACATAAACTAATTAGAAACATTTTACTTATTCATAAACTAACAATTAATTATTAACAACTTTCAAAAACAGTAACGATTATGAAAACCAACTCAATTCTCAGCAACCTCGCCGCTCCGGCATTGTTCATCCTCCTCTTCGCAGCATGCGAATCAGACAATCACCTGACAGACGACAGCCCCATAGCCGCCCGCATCACTTCCACCATCGCCCAAACCGCCGACACCCGCGCCAGCGAAACCACCTGGAACGACAACGACCGCATCGGCGTAAGCGCCGCCTCCACCGAGGGTGCCACCGCCTACACCAACATCCAGTACACCGCCACCGACACCAGGGGCAGCTTTACCGTAGTGAACGCCGCAGGCGAGGACAACGACATCTACTTCCAGGACAAGAAGTCCGTAGACTTCACCGCCTACTACCCCTACACCGGCTCCAACGGCACCCGCCCCGGCACCGACGGCATCATCTCAAAGACCCTCACCGCCGCCGACCAGGCACTTGCCGACCTGCCCCGGATAGACTACCTCTGGAGCCGCGCCGACGGCATCACCTCCGCCAACCCGCAAGTCAACTTCAACTTCACCCACCGCATGAGCCGCCTGAAGCTGAACTTCGTGGAAGGTATGGGCATGGCCTTCCCCGCCTCCGGACTGACCTACACCCTCTCCGGCCTCAAACTGGCAGGCACCTTCAACACCCTTAACGGAACCGCCGAAGCCGATGCCTTAGCCACAGCCGCCAAACTGGAAAACATCCCCGCTTCCACCACCGCCCAGAACACCCTCTCCACCCTCATCCTCTGGCCGCAGGAAGCCGCCACCGCCTCACTCAGCGTCACCGTCAGCGGCAGCAACTACAGCGCCACCCTCAACCTACTCGACCTGCCCGGCGTAACCCCCGCCACGCAAGGACTTGCCTCCGGCTATTCCTACACCTACAACGTGAAAGTGCACAAGACCGGGATAGAAATCACCGCAGCCCAAATCACCGCCTGGACCCAAGGCACAGGAGGCGATGTAGACGCCAAAGAAGAATAGACCGGCACCGGAAAAAAGAATAACCCTAAATACCGACAGATATGAATCCCATCCTCCCATTCACAGCCCTCGCCCGTGTCCTGCGCCGGACAGGCTTCGTGCTCCTTCTCGCACTCAGTGCGGGAAGCTGCACCACCAACGACGTGTTTCCCGACACCGCCACCGATGACGCCACCCTCATCCGCTTCGACATAGCCCCACGCCCCGGCTTCACCGACCGGCCTTCCACCCGCCTCACACAGACCACGGACGCCGCGCAATGGGAGGATGGAGACATACTGTGGATACGTGCCGAATTCTACGACAATGCGAACATTCTGAAAACCACCTACATCACCGCCCTGAAACGGGACGGAGGCCACTGGCGTTCACTCACATACGAGGAAGAAGAAGCCCACATAACCCCATGCACACCACTCCGCGATTACTACAAGAACGAAATAAGGTGGCCCAAGAGTTTATACGGCACCACGGGCACCTATTGCCGCATCTACGCCAGATATCTCGGGCAGCAATACCCCAACGCAAGCGGAAAGATAGCAGTGACCCCGGACATCGACGTGATTAATATCCCCAATAACTACAGCACCTCCCATCCGGGAGAGGTTGTCAAACTCCGGTTCTTCCAGCCTCTGGCGCGCCTGCGCATCACAAAGGCATGCCAACTCAAGTTCAAGAGTTTGAACTCCGAATTCCGTTTCCCCGATTTTCTCGAAAACCCAGACTCGTATGTCGACAATGTCTTTTATGTTCCCTCGGACGGAAAAGACTATTTCCTCGACTCCGAGGACAAGAACAGCCAAACCATTCGCATAAACGGGCAGGAAATCCAACTCCTTCCCGATGCCAAAGGCAACTTTAAAGGCATGTCCTACACCATCGACCCCGATGCCCTGCCCTCCGGCCCCATCGCCCCCGAATTCTGACGGACATTCAAATAGCCCCCCCATATTCACCCCATAACCCGCAACAGATATGAAAACCTCCACATACACCCGCTTCCGCCGCCTCGCCCACAGTGCCGCCCACAGCGCCGCCCTCGTGCTCGCCGCCGCCTTGCTTGCCACCGCCTGCACCGACCCCGCCGACCTCGCCGACGGAAGCCCCGCCTCCACCGATGCCCTCAGCTTCGGCGCCTCCCTCCTTGCCCCCGGCAACTCCGGCAAGCACACCGCCGACACCCGCGCCACCGCCCCCGTGACCAAAGATGCCTTCACCACGGACGACCGCATTGCAGTAAGCATCGACAACCAAGTGAAACCCTACGTCTACGGCACCGACCTCCGCTTCACCGCCACCGACCCCGACAACTCCTTCTACTGGACACCGGGGCAGCAGCGACAGGACGGCGTCATCGCCTGGTACCCTTACTCCGACGCACTCCCCTCCACATCCTCCCCGCTCAACATCTCCCGGCAAGACACCGACGCCGCATTTGCCGCCGCCGACTTCCTCTTTGCCGGCCCCGCCACCCTGACCCGCAACCCCTCATCCGCACTGACCTTCAGCCACCGCACCGCCCTGTTGCGGCTGAACATCAAAGCAGACGGAAAGACCGTAGTCCCAAGCCAGGGATTCGACGTGACCGGAGTAGACGTTAAGGGCACACCGGTAGACGCCACCATCGACCCCACCGACGGCACACTGACGGGAATCGGCAACACCGCCGTCATATACACCCACCGTTGCGCCGCCACCCCCGACGGCTACACGGCCACCTACGAGGCGCAAATCATCCCGCACACCATCAGCAGCGGCACCAGCCTCATCATCCATACCACCAATCCCGATAAGACGTACAACGGCATCATCCTCAGCGGCAGTTACGAAGCCGGACACATCCATACCTACAACATCACCCTCGGCAACGACCGCGTCTCCATCACCCCCACCGACAAAGACCTGTCCTGGAACGACGGTGACATCCGCCCCGGCCTACCGCCCACCGGCTACGACCTCACCGTCTCCACCGCCAAAGAACTGAAAGCCTTTGCCGACGCAGTGAACAACGGCAGCACGATAGGCACCTCCTCCATAGAAGCCCGCAGCGCCCGCGTGCTGCAAACCGCAGACATCGACTTGACGGGGATAGACGACTGGACGCCTATCGGGAACGTCACTTCTTCTTACAACTATTTCCAAGGAAGCTATAACGGAAACGGATACACCATCTCCAATCTGAAAATCAAAAGTGGAGAATCGTATATGGGGCTGTTTGGGCTGGTAATCGGTGAAAGTAGTTCAACTCCCGCTGTGCTCACAGGCATTCATTTGAGGAATGTGGATATAGATGTGTCACACAATTCGAATATATCGTGCGGTGCCATTGCAGGGACAGTTAGCGATGCGGTCATCACCTTCTGTTCCGCCCAGGGAGAAATAAAAACAGATATGAACCTACAAGGGCAAGCATATAACGATAGCGGAGGGATAATAGCGGATAATAGCGGCGGGACTATCAGCTATTGCCGGGCCGATGTAAAAGTCACCGCTTTTTCCGATTCAAATACGACGAGTGTAGAATGCAACGCCGGAGGCATAGCGGGTATTAATACCGGCACCATCCTTGCCTGCGAAGCCTCAGGCAGCAAGGTTTCTGCCAAAGCCTCTAGTGCAAAAACCCAAGCCGGAGGCATAGCAGGAAAGACTTCCGGCGGTAACTACATCGCCTCTTGTGCATCCGAAGTGGGAAAAATTATTGCCAATTCCGGTGGACACGAAGCATATGCCGGCGGTGTGGTAGGACTTCAAAGCGGGGTACTGTACAGCTCTTACGCACGGGGAGATGCAACAGCAGTAGGTGCATCCACAATAAATATGGCCGGTGCCATCGTGGGCGACAATAGCTCTAACGATACAGACCTGTGCATCGGCACCGGCGCAGGCGCAGGCACAGGCGGGCAAGGTACGTCAGACCTGCCACCATCATCCGATAGTATCCTCTACGATGCAGATGCCACCGATGAAGAGATATACAACCTCATGCAATCAAAAGATTTTGAGAAGCAAGATATCCCTACCACCACCTACGACGCCACATGCTTTCCCGCCTATGGCATCGAGGTGACGAAGGTGACATTCAGCAGCAAAGGCGCATGGAGTTACGACCCCGCCAGCGGCAAAATCCGCATCAGGGGTCTGCCGTCCGTCCCTCTGCCCTGATGCTGTTCGCACAAGCGGATATGTAATCCCGGCACCGTTCTCCACCCCGATACCGTTCGCGCAAGCGGATTTGTAATCCCGGCACCGTTCTCCGCCCCGATACCGTTCGCGCAAGCGGATATGTAATCCCGGCACCGTTCTCCGCCCCGATACCGTTCGCACAAGCGGATTTGTAATCCCGGCACCGTTCTCTGCCCCGATACCGTTCGCACAAGCGGATTTGTAATCCCGGCACCGTTCTCCGCCCCGATACCGTTTGCGCAAGCGGATTTGTAATCCGCATCCTCAAGGTATCGTGAAAGAGTGGCAGAATATCGTGAAAGAGTGGCAGAGCACCTCAATTGCGGGCATGTCAAAACAGAAAAAGTAATGAAGCAAATGATAAGTGATACTATCTCAATTCTCCTCCTCCAGTTGGAGGAGGAGTACCCGTAGGGGGAGGTGGTAGGTAAAACAATAAAATACCTATAAATCACAAGCCTAAGGAATTCCTTTCTCACCTACCACCCCGCCCTAAAGGGCACCCCTCCTCCAACTGGAGGAGGGGAATGGAGATAGTCCGTTTGATTCAAAACGGTGCAGAAAGGAGTAAAGTTACGAGCTACAGGCTACGGGCTACGAGCTACAAGCTACAAGCTACAAGTAGCTGCGCTATGTTCCGAAAGGCACTTGTTGCCTGTAGCTCGTAACTCGTAGCCTGTAGCCCGTAGCTCGTAGCTCGTAACTGATTCAGAAATAAAGGGCACTTTCAATGCAGTCGCCCTGCAATACTATAAACAACCTGAAAGATATGAATTATTAACCCGTGAAGCCACCGGAAAAACGCTTGTGCAAGGAGTCTGAAAACGCTTGCGCAAGGAGCTGAAAATGGAAGCGCAAGGAATTAAAAATGGAAGCGCAAGCATTTTAAAATGGAAGCGCAAGCATTTTTAAACGGAAGCGCAAGCATTTTTCAGCGCCTGTGCAAGCATTCGTCAAGCGTCCGTGCAAGTGTTTTTCGGCTGCATGGCAACAGCCTCAAGTCCCTCCGTCCCGCCCCTCCGTCGCCTACCCCGGGAGTCGCGCGTTCGGTCGTGTTCAGAGAGGCTCAGCCTGCGCGGCTTTCACACTAAAAACCGATTGGAATATATGCCAAAATTCAGATTTGTGAAACGCAAGAGCCTTCAGAAGAAGGACGATCCGGGCAAGTGGTACGCCTCGCCCATAGTAGAAAACCGCCTGAACACCGGCACCGTGTGCCGCGTAGTGACCCGAAACACCACTACCGCCCCCACGGAACTGGAATCGGGCTTCAACCTGGTGTGCGACGCCATCCCCCTGCAATTGCAGTTGGGCAACAGCGTGCAACTGGGCAAACTCGGCATCCTGCGCCTCAGCTTCGGCAGCTCAGGCGTCGACAACATCGATGCCTTCAACGCCGCCACCATGATACGCAACGTAAAGGTCATCTTCACCCCCTCCAAAGAACTGATGTCCGCCATCAAAGACGGCCTCTCCTTCGAGAACGCCGGTGTGGTGGACAACGGCTTCGTCTATGCCACCACCCGCGCCTTCAAAGAGGCACAGGGCGGAGGCGGCTCCGGTGATTCCGGTGGCGGCAGCGGCTCCGGCGGCGGCATCATTGATCCCGATCCGCTGGGATAAAAACCAAAGGATATACCGGGACAAGGAAATCCCCTCCGGGCAGTGGGTTAGGGCTGCGGGGAGGGGATTTTTATAGTTAGGGCGATAAAGGATAACAGGCCTGCAGAGACAGGTAAATCAACTGCATTTGTTTTCAGTCGATGCTTTCCTATGGTTTCTCCGATAGATTTACTACATTTACATCAGCCACATAAAAACGTGTTAAAGCATGGAAAGAACCTATATTAATGAATTTCATAAGCAATGGATAGAGAGCACCTTGGAGTCGATTACCTCTTGGCAGAAGCAGCCTATCTCGTTAGAAGAGAAAAAGAAGCAACAGAAAATGCTGAACCAGCAGAGGGCTATAAGAGAGGGCAAATTGAAAAGCTAAAAGAGTTTGCCACCCTTAATGACTTATGGATCGACTTTAATCTTACCTCAATAAAGGTGGGGAAAATGAAGTATTCACCGGTCAAAGCTTCAACTACGAGAATAAAAGCCGCGTATCAGCCTTTCCATCGCATCAATAAAAGCTTCCGCACGAGGACGAAGTGTATTCACCAAAGCAAGGTCACAGTAAGCAAAGTCACTGTAATCACTTGCCTGACGTTTCTCGAACAACAAACTGAAGGTTGCCCCATAATCCAGACTCAAACGCCCGGTACGCACAAAGTGCATGGAGAGTTGTGTTTTCACACCATTATGCGTATTAGCCTCTATTTCACAATGCAGCAGTAAGGCAGAAGCTGCATAGTAGCAAGCATAATAAAGGCGGTTTACAGCGGCATTGTAATACCCGCCCTCGGTATTATAATCAGCCTCTTTCAGAGTTTCGTAGGCACGTTCCAGACGGTAGTTCACAATGGCGGAACGGCTTTCCGCATCCAATTTCTCTTTCATAGCACCACCCCTTCCTTCATCACATTAATACTAAACGGCGTGGTAAATCTTTCCCATACATGGCGCAGCATCACCATAGGGCTGATAATGACTCCTGTCTCTACTTCTACCTCATACAGATGGCGGGTTATTTCCAATTCACGCTCAGGAGCCAGCTGTTCTTCATCAAGCAGGATGAGCAAGTCTATATCAGAATCAGCCTGTGCATCTCCCCGAGCCTCCGAACCATAAAGAATGGTCTTCGCATCGGGAGCAATGCGGTGCATCACTTCTGCAATGCGGCGGACAATATCAGGTCGTTTCATTAGCTTTTCCTCCTATTCGTTTATAATATAGTCTCTTATCTCTTTCAGTTAAACAACACAAAGATAGCAATGTTTTCCGAAAAGCCCGTCGCTGCACGCCCCGAAATGCACCTCAAATCTTATATTCCTCTATCTTCCTGTACAGCGTCGTCAACCCGATTTTCAGTAGCCGAGCCGCTTCCGTCTTGTTGCCTTTCGTGTATTCCAGCACCCGGGCGATGTGCCGCCTCTCCATAGCCGAAAGTTCGAAACTGCCGGGAGTCTCCTCGTCCGACTGTTCGTAATGGGCATTCTGGATGTCGAGAGGCAGGTCGGCAATAGTCAGCTGTTCCCCTTCGCAGACGATGAGGCTGCGCTCTATCACATTGCGGAGTTCACGGATATTCCCCTTCCACGGTTGCAGTTCAAGCGTAGTGAGAAATTCGGGAGTAATCTCGGTTATCGAACGGGCCAGTTGCGCGGAGAAGTTCTTCACGAAAGCCTTTGCCAACAGGCGGATGTCTCCCGCACGCTCACGCAACGGCGGCAAGTGCACCTGGAACACCGAAAGGCGATAGAACAAATCTTCACGGAAACGCCCTTTAGCTATTTCTTCCGGCAGATTGCGATTGGTTGCCGCAATGATACGCACGTTGACGCATGTCGGCTTGGTATCGCCTATCTTGATGTATTCGCCCGTTTCGAGGATGCGCAGCAACTTCGCTTGCAGTTCAAAAGCCATCTCACCTATTTCATCCAGGAAGATAGTCCCGTTGTTCGCCTCTTCAAAAAGCCCTTTCTTATCTTTCAGCGCCCCCGTAAACGAACCTGCCTTGTGCCCGAACATCTCGCTCTCCAGCAATTCCTTGCTGAACGAGGAACAGTTCACCGCAACGAAATTCTGCCGTGCACGCTTGCTACTGTAATGGATGGCCTGCGCAAACACCTCCTTGCCTGTTCCCGTCTCTCCGGTCAGCAATACAGGTACATCAGTCACCGACACTTTCTGCGCCAGCGACACAGCATCTTTCAAAGATTTGGACTCTCCCAGGATAGAATCGAAAGAGTACGCCTGCCCCACCTTCTTCTCAAGCTTTTCAAGACGGGCATTCATCGCGGCCTTCTCCACCGCACGGCTGATAAGAGGAATAATCTTGTTATTGTCATCTCCTTTGGTGATATAGTCGAAAGCCCCGTTCTTGATGGCTTGTACGCCATCGGGGATATTGCCGTGAGCCGTCAGGAGAATGACCTCCACATTAGGCGCAGCTTTCTTGATAGCCAGCACCAGATCCACCCCGTTCCCGTCGGGCAGGAAAACATCACACAAAGCTACATCGGGACTTTGCAATTCCAACTGTTTCAGGGCAGCCCTGCAATCACCAGCCTGACAGACTTCATATCCCTCCAACTCCATCATACGCGCCAAAAGGGTACGGATTTGCATCTCGTCATCAACGATTAAAATCTTACTCATATCTTATTCGGATAAGTGTTTAAACTGATAATGCTAAAAACAGGGTGTGCAAATATAAAGCTTTTCCCGAATACGAGCGGCACATCTTTTGAACTTTTATAGTAGAGAGTCTGAAAGCCCCGTAACCGATTTCATAGCTTAACTCCATTAGTACAAGGAGATAAGGGCAGAAAAGAGAGAACAGGCAGCGGGAGAGTTTCCTTTCCATTTTGATAAAACCATTCTGAAATGGCAAGGAGGCTTCACAAGAGGATTTGATCAATAACTTAAAAAAGAAGAATATGGAAATCTACAAATTCGATGGAAACGCAACCGCATCCGTAAAAGGTATGCAACATGTGGCAAAACTGATTCAAGGCAATACGCCTAAAATAGTCGTACTGTCCGCTCCCAAAGATGTCACCAAACATTTGGGCGAGGTAGCCGCCAACTTCTTCAACCGGAACATAGAGGAAGCACACGACAAAATAACCCGGCTGGAATTCCAGTTCATTGACTTTGCCAATGAACTACTTACGGACGACACTATCAAGCACGAAGCCATCCGGGGCATTCTCGACTGTTTCCAGGCAATATGGAAATACAGCATGGAGCCTTTCTACGCTACCGACGAAAAGGAAATCCTGGCACAAGGCGAGTTACTGACATCCACCTTACTGGGATTCTACTTGCAGGAACAGGGAGTGGACAACTGCGTGATTTGTGCCTTCGACTTCATACGCACCGGCATGAACGGGGAAGCGGATGAGGAATATATCAGCCGGAAGGTGAAAGAGATATGTAAATCATACCCCGATACGCATCTGTTTCTCACACAGGGAAGCATTTGCAGGAATGCCTTTGGTGAGACCGATTGTCTGAAACAAGGCGGAAGCGACTACACCGC
This sequence comes from Bacteroides stercorirosoris, assembly GCF_900142015.1. Lineage (GTDB taxonomy): Bacteria > Bacteroidota > Bacteroidia > Bacteroidales > Bacteroidaceae > Bacteroides > Bacteroides stercorirosoris. The sequence goes on along the minus strand of NZ_FQZN01000007.1, from coordinate 125,686 downwards.
CGCCCTGATAGGGACAGCCATACAGGCGGAGGAAATACGGATATGGACAGATGTCGATATACACAGCAACGACACCCTGGTAGTGAAAGATGCCGACACGATAAAGAACCTGAGTTTCAGTGAAGCCGAACGGCTCATCTACTTCAATCCCCAGATACTGCACCCGCTTTGTCTGGCTACGGCATGGAAAGAGAATATTCCCATCCGTTTGCTCAACCCGGTGAACCCGGCATCAGAAGGGACTTATATATCCGCCAACAGATTGAACGGGAACATGGTGAAGGCAGTCGCCACCAAAGATTCTATCACATACATCCGGTTCGAATCGAACCACACGCTCCGGCCTTATATGTTCATCAGCAAGATTTTCGATATCTTCGCCAAATACAAGACGATGCCCTGTCTGTTGACTTCATCCAACGATAACATATCCGTAGCCACGGATGACGGGAACTTCCTTTCGCTCATCCTGCGGGAACTGAATAAGTATGCCCGGATATGGGTGGAAGATAAGATGAGTATCATTTCTGTGGTAGGCAACATGAAGTCATCGTGCATCGAAACCGAAGCGCGGATTATGGATGCGTTGAAGAATATTCCGCTGAAGATGATTTCTTACGGAAGTGATGAGAATGATGTGTCGCTGGTGGTCAAGGCAACGGACAAGGCGGAAGCACTCCGGTTGCTCGACGAGAAGTTGCTGAAGAAGGAGTGGCTTAAGAAGGCGTCTTGAATATATTCTCTATATAACCTGTTGGCGGAATTAATTCATAATTGTGCAGAAAGAAATCAACCCGCACCTAAAAGAAATTATTCCGTATTTCTTTCGCAATATAGCGCCCCATCAACTCCTGCCCTTCTTTATCGGGATGTAAGCCATCGCGCAGATAGCGTCCCCTGCCCGAAGGCTGTTCGAATTTCCCGGTTATACCGCTATTAGAGTAACAATCTATCAGTTGCACGGAGAGAGCACGGCAGATTTCACGCAGAATGGCAATCTTCTCCAGATTACGTTCATTGCGGGTTACATCACCGGTCTGAATAGGGGTACAAACAAAAACACGACATTTGGGATAATGCTCCAGAATGGTCTGTATGGCCCAGCGGGCACCGCCTGCCATAGTGGTAACGTCCACCTCTGCAAGAGTCTTACCTTTCAAGGCTTCTTCGGCAGAGCCTAAATCCTTGTCGTTCGTCCCCATAGAGAAGACAAAGACATCGGGAGCCGGATATTGCCCGCTCTCCACCTCGGCAATGAATTTCTGGATATGGACTTTGGAGACATTGTTATGGCGCATTTGCAATTCACGCCCGTCTTCGGTAGGCTGCCAGCCACCGGATATTCCGGCAAAACCGGCACTTCCGTAATCCTGGGTATCGGGGTGGCACGCCCATGTTGCAGAACCTACCGCTACATTATGATGGGTGGCAAATCCAAGTAGATCGACCACCGTCTTCGACCATTGTTCACCCGCCGTGATGCTGTTCCCATCACAACCGAAATTCATCTTACTGAAATCAGGATAAAGGGACTGCGCCTGCAACGCAATCCCTATCCACAACACAACACAAAGTCCAATCAATCTTCTCATTCCAAACTTCTAAAACACTTATGAAAAACGTTCCATTATCTCCATGCACATACGTCCGTTATGATACGGGCATTTCCAAAATCCGGCCTTGTCATCCTCAGTATTCACCGTGCCGTCGGCACGCACGCTCCAATGCCATTCGCCGTTCTTCTTATCTATCAGATGCTTCTTGATGAAATCCCAGCAATGAAAAGCCTTGCGCAATGCCACTTCATCTTCAAAATGTTGGTAAAGATTAACGTGTCCCACCACATTCTCTGCCTGCACCCACCAATGGCGGTCGGTATCGGTCTTCTGTCTATCCGGGAAAGTCTCATAAATCATGGCACCGTCAGGCGTCAATCCTTCACCGGCGGCAGCGGCGATAAACTCAACCAGCGGTTCCACTTTTTCCAGTAAAGTCTTATCAGCCAGTATCAAAGCGGCTTCATGTATCAGCCAGGAAGCTTCTATATCGTGTCCGTAGGAAACAATGCGATACTTACTCCGCCAATTGTCATCGAAGAACAATTCCAGATGTCCGGTCTCAGGATTAAGAATCCGGTCCGTGAATAGTTCTATCAGGTTGCGGAGTTGCTTCTTTAGGCGATCATCTTTCCATACACGGTACAGATTGGCATAAGGCTCCAGGATATGCAGATGGGTGTTCATGGTCTTACGTTCATTCTCGTCTTTATCGCTAAGACGCATATCGGCAATCTCTCCCCACTGGCGGGTAAGAGCCTCGCAATAGCCATTCTTCACAGGGTCGAAGCTATGCTTTTCGATATCCTCGAACAGGCGGACGGCATATTCCAAAGCCTCAGCATCACCCGTGGCACGATGATATTCGCTCAGCCCGTAGATGGCAAAGCCGATGGCATAGATTTGCTTCTTCGTATCTAATGGGCGACCTTCGCAATCGAGCGACCAGTAGACACCGCCGAACTCGCGGTCATAGAAATGATCTATCACATAGCGTTTGGCACGCGTTGCTGCAGACAAGTATTCTTCCTTCTTCAGCAAACGATAGGCTGCCGAGAAAGTCCAGAGAATACGGGCATTCAATACAGCACCCTTTTCTGTTTCCGGCATCAGGATTCCGGTTCCCGTGATGCGGCCATAGAAGCCACCGTTCGCTTCATCCGTCATCCGGTTCATCCAGAAGGGAAGAATGTTGGCTGTCAACTCTTCTTCCATCTCTTTTCGCATATTCTTGACGTCCATAAAAAAGCGTATTAGTTTATATTTTGAACCCGTTTGGGAAATAAAAGTCAAGACATCCCCTTCGCCCGTATGGGTTTCAGCTTCTCGTTAATCTCCTCCACGCGCTTCTTCGTCAACGGATAGAAGTACACGACCACCATAGCCAGCACTGCCACAGCAGCTGGTATCCAGCTCATAAGCAAGTTCAGACCAGTCAGCGCCTCCTCCGTTTGCACGGCACCCTCAGCCGTATTATAACCGAAGGATGCCAGTATCCACATCACAGCCGCCCCGCCCATAGCGCCGCCAAACTTCTGCGCCATCGACGAAGATGAGAATATAAGCCCGGTCGAAGCCGTCCCGTCTTTCAGTTCGGCATAGTCCGAAACGTCAGCATACATACTCCATATCAACGGTGAAACGATACCCGTACAAATAGATATGACGATTTGCATAATCAGCATCATCCAGAAGCCCGCCGGTGTGCAAGGCAGATAGAAGAACAGAATGCTCAATACCGCCAGTGCCGCCATCGTGGCGATATAGGTGGATTTCTTGCCCAGTCCGCGCGAAAGGGGAACTGCCAGCACCACGCCTATCATATTGGAAACCTCTCCCACACCCAGGAACAGCCCGGCATAAAACAGGATTGTGAAATCACCCAGGTTCAGGAATATACTGTCGCCTATGTAGTCTTTGAAGAAATAGGCAGCCGTAGCGCCACGCACCGTGTTGAACAGGTTGGAGCACAATGCCGCTCCGATAAGCAACCACCAAGGCACGTTGGCAAGCAACGACTTGAAGTCCTTCCCGATGGAAACCGTAGATACGCTCTTCACGTACTCCCTCGTCATGCTGAAACATAGCAGGAACACGACGAAGCACAACGAAGCAATCACAATCATGGAATATTGCCAACTGACGGTCACCGAACCGGTCATCTCCCTGAACCACGTGCAAAGCGGCTCCCAGGCAAACAAGGCTATGAAACTACCGCCGTATGCAAAGAACATCCGGTAGGAAGAGAACACCGTCTTCGTGTCCGAGTCATCCGTCATCACCCCCAGCATAGCCCCGTATGGCACATTGATAGCTGTATAAACCGTCATCATCAGAATGTAAGTGACGTATGCCCAGATGAGTTTCCCCGTAGGCCCGAAGTCGGGCGTGGTAAACATCAATATGCCGCAGACGGCAAACGGAAGAGAAATCCACAGCAGATAAGGACGGTATTTTCCCCATCGCGTATGGGTTCGGTCGGCAATGATGCCCATCATCGGGTCGGACACCGCATCCCAAATGCGCGTTACCAACAGCAGGACGCCCGTATCCGCCAGACTCAGCCCGTATATATTAGAATAGAATATAGGCAGATAATAGGAGAATATCTTCCAGAACATAGAGGAAGACATATCGCCAAAGCCATAACCAATTTTCTCTTTCAGTGTTGCCATACTATTAAATTAAAGATTTATAACCATCGATGCGCAAACTTTGCCACCGCGCCCACACACCCTTCTGAGCGGGGGATAAAGGCACAAAGATATTTATTTCCGCATCAGTTGCAAATTATTACTAATAAGTTTCTTCAGCGTCTCCACCGAAGCCGAAGAGGACAATCCGTCCACCGGCGTATTCATGCAGTAATCCACCAGCTTGTCCACCGTAGAAGTGGCTACGTGCATCCGCGTGTCCGACGAGGCATAATAGATGAACACCTTACCGTCTTCATCCGCAATCCAGCCGTTGGTGAAGAGCACATTGCTTACGTCACCGATACGTTCTTCTCCCTCAGGAGCCATGAAGTAACCGCCTGGGGTGGCTATCAGGCGTGTAGGATCGTCAAGGGCGGTCATATACATATAGAGCACATAACGCAGTCCGGCAGCGCAGGCACGAACCCCATGAGCCAGGTGCAACCAGCCTTTCTCCGTCTTTATCGGATGCGGGCCCTCACCGTTCTTTACCTCCTTGATGGTGTGGTAGTAGCGTTGGTCGATGATGGTTTCCTCTTTCACCTCCGCATGTGTCATGTCGTCTACCAAGGCCCAGCCTATGCCGCCGCCGCTTCCGGCATCAATAAATCCATCCTGCGGACGGGTATAAAGGGCATATTTGCCATCTACAAATTCGGGATGAAGCACCACATTACGTTGTTGGCTCTTAGTCTTCAGGTCGGGCAGACGCTCCCAAGTCTTCAAATCACGGGTACGTGCAATGCCTGCCGTAGCCGTTGCCGAGGATAAATCGCCCACGGGGGCATTGTCATCATGACGCTCGGCACAGAAGATACCATAAATCCATCCGTCTTCATGGGCAGTGAGGCGCATGTCATAGACATTGGTAGCCGATATCACATCTTCGGGCATCGTGACGGGATAATCCCAGAAGCGGAAGTTATCCACACCGTTAGGACTTTCCGCCACGGCAAAGAACGACTTACGGTCGGCCCCTTCCATGCGCAGCAACAGCAGGTATTTGCCATTCCACTTGATGGCGCCGGAGTTGAGCGCGGCATTCATGCCGATACGTTCCATCAGGTAGGGATTGGACGCTGCATCCAAGTCGTAGCGCCAGAAAACAGGCGTATGGGCAGCCGTCACCACCGGATATTTATAACGTGTAAATATGCCGTTGCCACCTTTCACCGGTTCATTCTTTCTCGTGATCAACTCCTCGTGTTCCTGAAAGAGTCTTGATACCTTATCATTAAAAGTTTCCATATTCGTTGTTTATCTTATTTATACAAAGAGTTTACGTCTGTCGCAAAAAGGGTCTTGGGATGATTATAGAATGTTACGAAATCTTCGGCTGACGCCTGTCCGGGATAGGGGGCATAGAAATGCGTGACACGTTCGCGGGCATTGCGCCACACCAGGACGTAGGCTATCGGATACTCTCCAATGGCCGGCAACAGGGTTTCAGTCCACCATTTCGGATCGGGGATGCCTTCGTAGCCCGTCTCGGTGATGGCTATCACTTTATCGTGCGTCCGGCCTATACTGTCTACGATAGCCAGACTTTTGCCCACATTCGCCAGATAAGAAGGGCGGTCGAACTGATAGGTATCGAAACCGATTACATCTATCAGGTCGTCACCGGGATAGCGTTTCAGATATTGTACCGTATCTTGCGGTTCACTGCCGGGGGAATAGGCATACAGGGCATTGTCCACTCCATCACCCCGGAGGATGTCCACCGTCATGTGCCAGAGGGCTTTGTATTCTTCAGGCGTACAGAGCTTCTCTCCCCACCAGAACCAGCTGCCCGTATGTTCGTGCCACGGGCGGAAGAGTACCGGGACTTTCACTCCGTCTTCCGTTTGCAGGGAGTTGATGAAAGCCGATACTTTACTTACCCAGCCTGCAAACTTCTCATGATTGGCTCCGCCGGGCAGAATGGACTTCACCACCGTCGTATCTGACACATCCCAGGAGTCTCCCCCTGTCAGCGGATTGCGCAGATGCCAGCTAAGAGAGGACAGCCCTCCTCTTTTATATTGGTTCAATATCTCTCTTCTGATTTTGCTGAACGGCACTTTGTCCAGGCTCAACGTATCGCCCAGTTCCAAATGTCCCAGGTCGAAGCTGATGACTGCGGGATAGTCTCCACAGACGCTCTTTACATCAGAACGCCCTTCATCGCCTTCCCAGCCGATGCCATAGTTGGTATCGTCATGATGGCCGAACATAAAGCCACGGGATGATACTTTTTTAAGATGGGCGAGCAGGTTCTCGGTCTCAGGGGTACGCACCGGAGTTTCTTCACTCGGCCGTGTCTTCTGGGTAGGGCCACAGGCGGCAAAAGCCATCATGACCGATGCAATCGTTAATAATCTAAGGTCTTTCATATTCATATCTCTACTCTTTTTCTATTTGCGAAGATAGCGGATTTGTCACAGACATACTGATACAATTTTATCATTTCACAGCACTTATCCTATAAAAAAAGAGACTTCACCAGCTTGTGATAAAGCCTCTTTATTCATAAGATTCCAGCTATAAACAATCCGTTATTCCATCGAAGGCACCTGGTCACGAGTTATAACATAACTCTGTTCCATAGCATCCTTCCACCAGGCTTCATCGGCATGTACTATCGGGGTTCCATCTTCTTCCTCACCATCATACCAAGGCATAAACCAAGACCAGCGTGCACCGGCAGCCCATTGCTCGGAGATTTTACCTACCGAACCACACTCACTCAGCGTAATCATCTTGTTGCCGTATGTAGCCGAAATAGCCACATATCGCGATGCGCAAGTTTCCACATCCTTCGAGTAGATATCACTTCCGATAATATCCACATACTGGTCGCCCGGGTACCAATCTTCATCACCGGTTTCAGCGGTCCATACCCAGATGAGGTTGTCCAATCCCTGCGCCTTGAAGTAATCGAACATAGCAATCCAGATGGCCTTGAAGCTGGCAGCGTCTTTTCCCCACCAGAACCACTTGCCCGCCGCTTCATGAAGCGGACGCCACAGTACAGGTATGTCGGCTTCTTTTAGCAGTTTCAGATAACCTGCCACACTGGCAAGGTCTTGCACAAAGAATTTATTTTCCCAAGTACCTTCTATCAAGGCATTGGATGCATCAAAGTTGGTTTCATCTTTATAGAAAGCATATCCGGTTCCAAGGTCAGGAACGCCAGTGATACCTTCGCCTTCCAGATAGATGCCAGTAGCCACGTAGTGGTGACCGCCTACAATCAAGCCGTTTTCCTTCAGTACCGTAAGGATGTCCTCGGTAATGGGCATGGTGAAATCACCCGTAATGTCGAAGTATTCGTATTCGGGAGTGATTCCTGCCCATGTGCTTCCATGCTTAAAGGCAGCTTGTGCACCCTCTTCTACATCTTTCACAGCCACACGCACCACGTCACCCACTTTGGCAGTGGCAAAGATAGCTTTGGCGGCATCATTATTCAGTTGCACAGATTGACTCCAGTCGGCAGGCATATCCTGTTCGCCGCTCCATAATGTGATGTAGTCGGCAGGAGCTTCCTTGGGCACGTTCCAGTGCCACATACACGACACGATACCATTTTTGTCCGCCCATTCCTTTACGGGAGTGATGTCGCCATAGTTTATCCAGTTGGCACCTGCCACCGACCATGCCAGATGACCATAGTCGAAGGTATTGATGGCAGGATATTTGCCCGTCCATTGATAGACGCGTTCGGACATGTCTGTATTCCACGACTCTTTGGCCATCATGCCTGAGAGCGATTTGGTTTCGTAGTTGGCAAGCAGATAGTCATAGAGCTTCATAGCTTTGGCTGAAGTAGCCATTACCGGTGTCTTATCCAAAGCAACGGTAGTAAACTGAAGAGACACTGCCGGAGCAGGCACCTTGTTCGGTCCCAACACTACGCCTTCGGGAATAGAGAGCGTACAAGCTGTTTCGCGCCCGGGCACATTCACAGTCAGTGTCAGTACGTTACTCGATCCATATACGTCAGCACTGATCAGCGTGCCGCCGGTAAATGAAATCTTATCCAAGTCTTTCGTAGCAAAAAACACGTTCTTGTCATACTTCACCTCAATGGTGATTTCGCCCCTCTTTACCTTGGCGGCATTCGCCTCCGGAGTGGTGGACACCAGTACTGGTGCCTCCACTTCGGGAATGGTATATTTCGCATCGGTATCGGTGCAGGCTACAAGTCCGAAAGTTGCTGCCGCAAACAGGGCAGCACATATCTTATTCATTTTCATAATCTACTACATTTTTATGTTTGAGAGAGGAAAAGGGGTATCAGAAAGAGACATCTTTTCCTCCCTTTAAGAATTGCATTCTATTCAATGGTAACTTTTGTAAGTGTACAACCCGTGCCTTGCACAATAAAACTATATCCCCAGTCTATAAGAGTCGTCAATTTGGTAGCCAAGTCATCATCTACAGAAATAGCAATCACTCCACTGGCATCGGGTACCAGTTCCGCGCCATCAAACAAACCACCCCAATGACCATCGAACAATTTCACTTTACTGTCAGCATCATACACATCGAAATAGAGCCTCAACGTCATACCTGCCTTCAGTCCGGCATCCACAAACATGGTGTTAGGTTTCATCTCATGGTTCACTGACCAAGCTGCCATATCAAGGCTACCTTTCCACACAGCAGTTTCCAAGCTGATATGTTCTGTTAAGGTAATCTTGCCAATGATGTAATTGCAACCAGTCATAACCAGCCCACCATTATTAACCAATTCATCAATCATTTCCTGAGTCAACGTAAGCGTATAGCTTTTAGCGCCGGCTTCAAGTGAAATATCTCCACCACTGCCAGGCAATGCAGCCCAAGAACCATTACCAAAACGCATTTGCCAATAATCAGCCGTCTCATATTCAACGAAATGAATTGTTAAGTCTGTTCCGGCAGTCACCGTAGACCAGTCATAGCCACCCCAGGAAAGGTCGGACATGCCTCCCCAAGAACCTACATCACCAACACCCGTCCAGATGACGGTTGTAATCTCAGTCGCCGGAACGAAATCAATGCTATAATCAATCGTGCCGTTAGAAGAAATCAATGTTACCTTAGTCCCTTTACCAGCTGCCTGCGGAATACTTATATAGAGTTTATCACCGTTGATGATATACTGAACATTCTGGCTATTTATCTGAACACCTGTCAGTTTATCACCATTTGCGACCCCAATCTCGAATATCTCGCCACCTTTCAACTCCGTTTCTTCACCCGGCAATACAGGGATGTAGCAGAACTCGGGAGCATTAATAGTAAGTTTTCCCGTTTCAACACTCTCTCCATTTGCCATCACCAATGTCAATACACCGGATTCCGTGCCCATAGTAGGCATCTCTACAGTCAGTTCTGTCGCAGAAGCCGGAATAACTTCCACTTCGGCACCACCGGTATAAACCACCTTAGCTACTAAGTCAAGATTCTTACCTTGAATAGTTACATCACCACCCAAAGAAACGGCATCATTGGCAAATGACATGAATTCCGGTTTCAGAGTAGTAATAGCCACCGGTACGGAAGTACCACTTGCCGTGTTCAGCAGCAACTCACCACTGATAGCAGCAGCAGGCATCGTTACTTTCACCTCTGTAGCACTCTTCGAAGCAGGCTCTACAGCCTCTTCCATACCCGGGAAAGTAATGGTAGTCACCAGTTCCATATTGACACCCGTCAATGTAATCACATCACCGCCGCGCAATCCGTCAGCCGGAGTTGCTACTACCTTTTCAGGTAGTGCCATGCCAATGTTGGCAATAGCTACTTCCACACCCGAAGCGGGAATCATCACAACAGCTCCATCCGTTGCATTTTCCGGTAATATAAATGTGATGGTTTCTTCACCCCCTTCAGATTTATCGTATGCAAATTCCACTTCTTCACCATTTGGCATCTTCACCGTATTTACCAAATCAAGGTCTTTACCCTTCACTACAATTTCATCACCCGGTTTCTTTGCAGTCAGGTCAAGCGGTGCTTCCACAGAAGGCAGAATAATAACAATTCCCTCCACTTGTATCAGGTTACGCAAAGCATCGGAATCATCGGAAGAAGCATCAGCCAAAGTCACGTCACCTGTCTTTGCTTCCATTGGAACTTTCACCTGAATTTCCTGGCGTGAGTGTGCGATGAAATCAGCCTCACCTACCGGTAACTCTTCAAAGAAGATTACTTCTTTAATAAGATTCAGATATTCACCCTTGATGGTGAGTACATCGCCAGGTTTCACCGGATTAGGTGTAATCGTCTCTACGCCTATAGGCTCGGTATAAGTAATCTTAGTCTTTGTAGTAATCTCTCCCGTAGGTGTTTTCAGAGTAACATACCCTACTTCAGCCGTTTGAGGAACGGTTACGCGTATCTCATTCGCACTGATTACTTCTATATCAGTAATCTCCCCGCATCCGGGAATAGATACAGATTGTATCTTATCCATTCCGCTACCCAGGAAGCGGAGTACACCGCCACGGGCTACAGGACTGGGACCAAACACATTCAAGCTGATACCACCTTTATATTGGTTAGTATCTTCTTCATCTCCATCATCGCAGGCCGAAAATGACAAGCAACCCAAGAGTATGAGGCACATCATCCAAAGTGCCGAAAGTTTATATGTCTTGTTCATATCTATAGTATCTTTAAAGGTTATTTATTGGGAACCGCACGGATATTATCGATTTTGATAATCGGCGTACACTCTGTACCATTCACACCTCCGCCTACAACGAAGAATGTCAGACTGGCAAAATCTCCCGGTGAACTGGGAACACTTTCAGCCGCTGCACCTAAACGGTCGAGAGTAAAGTTGGAAATAGGTACAGTTACAGTTACCCATTTATCACCGGTATCGTAAGAGCCGGTATCCATCCAAGGGCGGTACAACGCACGACCGTATGCCCCTAAACCATCTTCTCCATTAAAGACCTTGGCATTGGCTCCTGCAACAACCCCGTCAAATCCTTCTATAGGATTACCACTCAGCGTCACCTTGTCATAACCTGCAAAACAAATCTGCATAGCACCCGCACTCCACGGATTAGACGTAGGAATATACATCTCGAACTTCAAGGCCATATTAGCAAAATCTGTAAAATCTACCAGATTATGCAATGCAATACCATCACCCGATGTCACATTCTGCGGACTATCCCACGAACCACACCAATATTCGAATGCAAATACACCGTCGTTCCAACCACCGTCCACACTCATTTTTGATGTACCGTCACCCAACTGGACAAAGTTGCCCGTAAGTGAGGTTTCATCCGTCTTGATTTCTCTTTCGTGCCAACCGTGATTACCCAAACCAGTCTTTCCGTCAAAGTCGAACATAAGGCCACGCGAATCGAGATAGTGGAACGTAGAAGTACTCTCGCCATAAATAGACGCTACACGAATAGAGCCCTCTGTATCACATTCGGGCATTCTGAAAGTGATAGTACTATTAGTGAGCTTTGTAAACGTGGTAAGTTGTTTACCATCTGGAAGAATAACAGTAAGCGGCACATTAGGATCATCAATGAAGTAATTTCCATAAAGAGTCACTTCACTTCCGGCAGTAGCGTATTCACATGACATAGAAGCTATCATCGGCTTGGGAACGATCACATGGAAAGCATATTCTACCGTATCCTGCGAGGCAGTCACCATATAAATTTTGTCACTCACTTCTTCAGGTATATTGTCAGGTATCTGTACAATCATAGTATGAGATGTGATATAACTGGTATTCAACTGTGCCTTTTGATCATTAAAATAGAGTTCCTTGATACTTGTAAGGTTATCACCCACAAGGCAAATAACAGATTTCAGACTTGCCTCCACAATAAGCGAATCCGACTGTGCCAAATAAGGCATACGTATATAACTCACCTGGGGCAGACCACCGGTAAGCTCAAACTTATCAGGCTGGTCCTCACATGAAGTAAACATTCCCGCAATCAGCAGCAGACTTACTACCAACCCTTTGAAATATATATTCATTTTCATATTCATTACTGTTTAACTGATTAATAAACAAACTCCGTTCTTACATCCACGTGTTGAGCCTCATCCAGCAAATGGGGATTATACACCACATCTTCGTCAGGAAGGGGGAGTTTGAAAATAGATGCCGTCACATTAGGTTTCGGAGTATTAGTCTCATAGTACATGGTAGATTCATCTACGTTCCATACATTATTCATCTTATACTCTTTGTAGAGATCGGGTAATCCATAGTAACCGTTACGGCGTTGCGCTTTAATGATATCCATTGCTTTATTTACATCGTAATAAGACATACGAACAAGGTCGAACCAATAGTCACCTTCAAAGGCCATTTCTAAACGACGTTCCTTCAAAACCTGGTCAAGAGTGATACTGGAAGGTCTTTCGTAAGCAGATACAGCACGCTGGCGAACTTTATAAAAAGCGTCAATGGCACTTGCATCCGTAGTAGAATTGTTGTTACCGATTACAGCCTCGGCATAAACCAGATATATATCCGCCAGACGGAGCACATGAGTACTCAACGAGCTGCATTGTTGTCCCGGACTGATACCGAACGTCTTGATATGGTCGTTTGTATTTCCATAAAGATGCTTAGCGATATTGGCACCGGTGCCCGACTGCAAACCGTCATTAGAACCGGGTGCATATTCCTTATCATAAAGAAAATCCAGATAATTGAATCCTCCCTTGTCCTGCCACCAATAACTATACTTATCACCAGCCATCATCATTGTGGCTTTGCGGCGGGCATCACTCTGGTTCCGCTGAGTAGGATTATCAAGCGGAGAAACATTGAACGCATCCTGCAAGTCAACAGAAGGTGCAGTCCAATCACCCCAACAATTATAAGTTTCAAAGCCCTTCATGGCAAGTTCCGAAGTCAGACAGTTTCCACAGGTATAATTATTTTGTTCAGCAGTCCAGCGCCAGCCAAACAAGCTCTCATCACAAAAATCATTTTCTCCTTTGAAAATATCCTCATAATTAGCCATCAGCTGTTTACCTGAATTATTGATGACATCTTTAGCATAATTGGCAGCCTTAGCCAGGTCATCTGCATCCCGTTGTCCGTTTCCGTTGGCGTTGATTCCGGATTTTGTCAGGTAAACTTTGGCCAGCAATCCTTTGGCAGCCCATCGGTCTATACGCCCGGCTTGATTTTCCTCCGGCAGTAATTCAATGGCCTTTTCCAAGGTCATAATGATATATTCATAAATGTCGGCAGCTTTCACTTTATATTTTTCATTGTAGTTGCCTGCCGCTATTTCCGAACTGTTATCATGAACGATTGGCACTTCACCGAAAATACGTACCAGATAAAAATAAGCCATCGCCTTCCAGGCCAGACATTCGCCCATAGCGGTATTCTTCACACTTTCAGAAGCATTGGCCGTTTTCAATCGGTTATAAATGGTATTGGCCTGCGCATTGACAGCCCACAATGAGTTAGATGTACTTTTCATATCTTCGTCACTGCCGTTTACCGTAAAATTGGCATAAGGGCTTCCACCCAAAAGCAAGTTACCCGACAATGCCTCAGGAATCTTATAATATCCACGACTCAAAAAGTCGTACCACGGTGAATTGTAAAGTGTATTGACACTTACTTTGGTCTGGGCATCATTCTGGAAATAGTTGCCATCGTTGTAACTATCCTCATTGGGTCTGTCAAGGAAATCCTCGCACGATACGAAGGATAATCCCAGTATCGCTCCCATTGCTATATATTTAAGTTTTGATACTTTCATGTGTTATTCTATTTAAACGGTTAAAAAGAGAGATTCAAACCAAAGGAATAAGTAGTAGGTGAAGGATAACGTCCAAAGTCCACACCATATACATTCGGAGACATTGTACTGACACCTATCTCGGGGTCATAGCCGTCATAGCCTGTAATGGTCAGCAGATTCTGAATGTTACAGTAAACACGCAGATTCTCTATACCGCACTTGCTCATCCACTTTTTAGGGAAGGTATAACCCAACGAAATATTCTTCAGACGAATGTAAGAACCGTCTTCCACATAACGGTCACTGATACGGTCGTTATCGTTAGGATCACCGATAATAGCACGCGGTAAAGAAGCATTCGGATTGGCAACACGTACATTCTCCACATGATTGTACCACTTCGTACCGTCGGTATATACAATAGAAGGATCAATCGGTTCCAGTTGGGCACGTTTCAAAACATCAGCATGCTGATTGGCCCAAGGAGAACTCATGGTAGTCAGATTGCGTTTAGTAAGATTCATCACTTTATTGCCATAACTTCCGTTGATAAAAATACTCAGGTCGAAGCCTTTATAGCGGAACGTATTGTTCCACCCGAATGTGAACTTAGGCATGGGTGAACCGATATTGGTACGGTCATTCTCGTTTATCACACCATCACCATTCAGGTCTTTGTATTTAATATCACCCACATATACAGTATTAGCACCATCAAACACTCCATTCGCCGGATATTTCACAGGTTTGGGTGAAGTTTGCAAATCGGCAAGGTCCTGATAAATACCATCTGTCACATATCCATAAAAAGAGTAGAGACTTTCGCCTGTATCAGAAAGGCTTACCAATGTACTTCCCCATTGCGCATACCCCATAATGGCCGAACTGGCTGTACCGTTCAAGGCTATCAACTTATTCTTATTCCAAGAAATCTGGAATTCCGAGTCCCACTGGAAATTGCCAATCAACGGGTGAGTATTCAGCGTCAACTCTAATCCAGTATTACGGATGTGTCCGTAGTTACCCATCGGTGCTCGCAGTTTAGAGTTATCATTGCCCGAGGTACCCATGTAAGTAGGCATCTGCAAATCCATCAGCATATCCTTGGATTCCTTTTGATACCAATCGAGAGTTACATTAATTCTATCATTGAGGAAACCGAGGTCAAGTCCCAGATTTATCTGTTCTTGTTTCTCCCATTTCACATCCAGATTAGGAATATTCTGCGGACGGTAACCAGCTCCAAGCGAGGTATACACCTGTTGCATATTCACACCCCACACATAAGAATTAATACTGGAATTACCAGTCTGCCCCCAACCGGCACGTAATTTACCATTGCTGATCCATTTGATATTCTTCATGAACTTCTCGTTAGTAAAGCGCCAAGACAGAGCGAAAGAGTGAAATCCTGCCCAACGATTGTTCGGGCCGAAGTTTGAGGAACCGTCGTAACGGTAAGTATAGGTAGCATTGTAACGGTTGTCATAGCTATAAGTCCAACGGGTAAAGAACGAAGCCATAGAACTACTGCCAAAACCAGCACCAATGGTTGGGGTATTAGTACCTAACATCGGATTATGTACAGCGTCGGAAGGCAGATTGGAGTTAGCGACTTTAGTATAGTCATATTTACTTTCCCAGCATTCCTGACCTATCATTGCACTTACAGAATGCTTCTCGGCAAACGTGTTATTATAAGTCACGTAGTTCTTCAACTGCCAGAAAGTATTGTTATTTTTCTGAATACTACTTTCATTAGCTTCTTTCCAGTTAGGCAAGTCTATGGCGTTGTTATACACTTCTGCCTTACTGTAACCAATATCATAACCTAGTTCCGCATGCCATGTCAAATTCTTGACTGGTGTCAGTTCTGCGTAAATATTACCTGAAAGCTTCTTGCGATTCAACATATTGTTGTGCTCCATAGCCTTGGCAATAGGGTTATGAATGCTGTAATTCTCGCGGGCAAAAGAGGCATAGTTTCCATCAATGTCATAAATAGGAGCCTCAGGTAAAGAAGTCAGAGCGAAACCGACAATACCTTCGGCACCATCAGCCAACTTTATGTCATCATTCGAATCGGCAAACGTAGCACTCAACCCCAATTTCAGCCATTTCTTCAACTGCGCATCTAAATTTACGCGTAAAGATAAACGATTGAAGTTAGAACCGATGATAGTACCTTCCTGATCCATATAACCGGCCGATACATAGTACTGGATTTTCTCCGTACCACCTTGTGCCGACACTTGATGTTGCTGTTGGAAAGCTGTCTGGAAAATGGCATCCTGCCAGTTGGTACCTACGCCCAACAAAGAAACATCACTATAATAAGGATCTTCTTTCACGCCCCCGAAGCCTGAGGCCACAAAATCATTATAATACCCTCCAAAGCCCCGGAGATTGAGCATATCCAAACGTTTTGTTTGACGACTTACAGCCATCATACCATCGTAAGAGAACTTGGCTTCACCGGCTCTACCTCTCTTAGTAGTAATCAGAACCACACCGTTCGCACCTTGTGCACCATAGATAGCTGTAGCAGAAGCATCTTTCAGAATCTCCATACTTAAGATGTCAGCGGGGTTAATGGTTGACAATGGGGAAATAGTAGACGTAGTACCATTGTCCAGCGCATCACCAAAGCCTAAAGAAGAACCGCTTGTACTTCCGCCTTGCACAATCACGCCATCTATCACATAAAGCGGTTCGGCATTAGAATTGATGGTGGCCTGTCCGCGTACACGGATAGAGGAAGCTGAACCTGGGGCACCCGAAGTCTGCACCGCCGTCACACCGGCTGCACGTCCCTGCAAAGACTGGTCAAGATTCGTAATAATCGAGCCTTTAATTTTATCTTCGCCCATAGATACCGAAGCACCGGAAAGGTCACTCTTTTTCATCGTACCGTAACCTACAACCACTACTTCATCCAGAAGTTCAGAGTCTTCTTTCATCACCACATTCACGACTTTTTGTCCCGGCTTCAAGGTAATTTCCTGTTGCTTATATCCGATACAGGAAATTACCAGTACATCTTTACCGGTCGGAACACTCACACTAAATTTTCCATTTACGTCCGCTATAGAACCGGTACCGGTTCCTTTTACCAGGACATTGGCGCCAATCAGAGGGGAACCATCCGTACCGTCAGTAATTGTACCGGTAACTGTGGTCTGTTGGGCCATCACATGACAGCTCAGGAAGAGCGTCATCAGAAACAACATAAAGTTCTTCATATTATAACTATTAGATTTAAAAAATTCTGTAAATCCTTCAATGCAAAGGTAGGTGATGTCGATAGCGCAAACAAGTATAATTTTATCAAGAGCTAATACTATATTGACAAAGCAATACTATCAGTTCACACCCCATAAGCATGTTCTCTTATTTATTTTATATTATCGGTATCTGTCATCTAAGGGAGCGTAGCCGAAGGATGACAAATGCCCGAAGGATTTATTTTGCCTGTAGTTCGTCACGGACCATCCGTCCCCATTCTTTCAAGTCCTTATCTTTCCAATTGCCTTCGGAAGAAGCGGACGGAAGAAGCATCGAACAAGTCTCATCCTTATCCGATACAGACCATGCAACCCAACTTATGGAACGCCGCTGCATCCAGTCCAGCCAGTTTTGCCATTCCTCCTTATTGATGGCACCGTCGCCACTGGCCTCCATACCGGCACATTCGGAAACAAAAATAGGAAGTCCCTTACCCAAAGCGTAGTCAGTGCGGTCGCGCAACCACTGTCCATGGGTATTAGCGTAGAAGTGGACAGTATACATTATATTATCATACCCCGTAATAGGGTCATCAGCCGCTAGATGAATATCTTGGTCCCAATGCGGGCAACCTACCAGAATAACAGCTTCCGGCTCTATGGCGCGAATCGTTTTGATAACTTCCACAGAATAAGTCTTCACCTGTTCCCAGCTATCATCCACCGGTTCATTGAATATCTCATAAATAACATTGGGGACACCTTTGTAGCGGGTTGCCATCTTAGCAAAGAAATCCTTTGCTTCTTCCTGGCGGATGCCATGACTATGCCAGTCAATAATCACGTAAACATCATTTTCAATAGCTGCATCCACCACTTTCTGCACACAGTCAATACCCATTTGCGGACGTTCCAGATAGGCAGTGTCCAGCTCTATCCCCATAGAAGCGCGAAGCACCTGCGCTCCCCAGTCTTCAGAAAGGTAAGCCACCGTGGAAGCATTATAAAAACGGGGCCAAAACTGATGCCAGCCATAACTAACCCCTTTCAATACCACTGTATCTCCTTTTTCATTCATCAACTGTGTACCGGTCACACACAAGCGAGGCAGTTGTTCCACAACTTCTCCCGAACCATTTTTCTTCGACGTACCCATACCGCACCCGAACACTGCCGCCAGCATAAAGGCAGCCAATATACCTTTCCAAATATTCATCATCTTATTTCAGTTTTTCATTTTCAGCCTTAATAATCCCAACCGTAGTATCCGTCGCAAAAACAGAATTCAATCCTTGTTGCTCCTGTGCCGGATCACCCGTATAATCATCTCCCTTCTCCCAATACACATGTCCGGGATTCTGTTCGGCAAAACCGCCCCACGCCCAGAAGTTGCATCCGGCAAAGAGACCGCCGCTTTCGCGATCCCGGCGAATCAGGTCGAACACATAACCATAATATTCATCACGGGCTGTGGTAGGCGCATCTTTAGAGAACCGGAAACCATCGCGCGGAAAGCCGAACTCCTCAAGCACGACAGGCTTCTTATACTTCCGTGCCACTACCATATGATCATCAATATACCTCTTCGTATTCTCTTTGGCTTGCGGAAGAAGTTCCGTCAAGCTGTCGGACTTCACCCACCCCCAGTTATAAGGCCAGATATGAATATTCAGATAATCGATATTCGGGTCGGAATGAATCTTCTCGTAAAGAGCGATATCCCCTTCACATCCCCATGCACCTTCACTTCCGGAAGAGACCAGATGATTAGAGTCAAGCGACTTTATCTGTGACGCTACATCTGCCATCCATTGCGCAAATGATTCCTTATTTTCGTCAGAAAAAGCGCGAGGCTCGTTGCCAATCTGCCAGGACATAAGCGTGGGATCATCCACATATTTTATCTGATTATACCTATTGGTTCTTGTGACGATATCCCTGACGTAATTGGCAAACAAGACCTTCGCGCTGTCCGATTGATGAAACTGTTTCACGTATTCCATATAGGCAGGCCAGCCGTCCACCGCAGGCACCACAGCCTTACCGTGCCCCGACCATTGCAAGTATACGGAATAACCACCACTCCATTCCCAAGAGTTATTCAAATAAAGCACGGCAGTCATATCACGCTTGCGCAGTTCATTCATGAAATAATCCAGACCGGCTAAAATAGTATCATTATACACACCGGGCGCTATTTGCAAAGAAGGCTCCACACGGGTTTTCACACCATTTTCACCGTCCGCACCTACCAATACACGCAAGTTATTGATGCCATTACTTTTCAGAAAGTCCAACTCTCTATGCAAGCGCTCACGATTACCACCTTCACCTTCTGAACCCAGGATAGCACCATACCAGAAGTTGGCACCTACATAGTAATAAGGTTTCCCGTTACGGATGAACTGTCCGTCCTCATTCACATATACAAACGGATTTTCAGCCGGCTTAGGGGTACATGCGCCCAGCAAGGAGATAAGAAGAGTCAATAAAAATAAGTGTCTCATACTATCAGTTTTTATTATTTACTTATTCCCATCTGTTTCCATATCCATGCCAGCCATTCATCCCATTGTTCCTGGTACCAATAATGCCCTGTTTCCAGATACGGATGAAGTTCTTTAGGAGAAGTCACCACATTGTAGGCAGCATACATGGAAGTCGGCGGACAAACATTATCATTATACCCCCAGCTGAACCATCCGGGCACGGTGAGGCAACGGGCAAAGTTTGCCGTATCGTAGTAACGCACCACTTTGAGTTCTTTTGCATCGGGTGCTCCATAATAATAGAAATAGTGAGGCCAGCCACAAGCACGCTTTTTGGTGTATGCTTCATGGTCGCACAGTGCCGGATGTACGGCAGCGTAAAAAGTGACACGCGAGTCAAGGGCAGCCGTCATCACGGACAGCGCTCCTCCCTGGCTGGAACCGGTTACTCCAAGAGCCTGCCCGTTATATTGCGGCAGTTCGCAGATGAAGTCGACGGCACGTAAAGCACCGATAATTACACGGTGATAATAGAAATTCTTCAAATCATTCCGGCAAAAAGTCCAGTAACAATTCAGTGCGCCATTCATCAGATTATCATAGAATGACTGTTCCATTGTAACAGGAATGCCATGTATACCGACTTCTAAAGTGATAGCACCTTGTTCCGCCGTATAGACATCGCCCGCATAGGGACGAATACCGGCACCGGGCACACGCAACAGAGCGGGGTACCGGCCTTCCTTCTTCGGCATACAAAGAATGCCATAAAAACGGGAACCCCAACGGTCAGTCTGAAAGCTGACATGATACACATTCACCGTCGAGGTGCAACGTTCGGGAAGTAAAGTCATCAGCGGTTGGAGGGAAGTATGACGCGCTTCTTCCAACTCTTTCGCCCAGAAGTCACGGAAATCTGCAGGAAACTCCGTTACGGGTTGCAGTTGCTCGGGGGCATAGGCGGCAGTGGCAAGTCCTTCATATGTACGGCCGCCCACGTGAGCCTTCACTTTGCAACGCAGAAAACCGGGAGTTTTCATTGTTCCGTGCAAGGCCAGTTCGCCATTTTTCAACACCACACCTTTTCGGGTTTCAGTAGGATACATTTCCGGACCCAGTTCATAGTCTACCTTCACATCCGGTAAAACGTTCTGAGCTTTCAGTACTCGTACAGTGAATGTACATTTCTCATTCAGACGATAATTCCAATCGGTATGATCGGGAGAAACCACTACGCGGATTTCATTACCGCGTATCTGCGCCGTCGTGGCAAGCATGCACAACAGACATCCCAAAAGAAGTGATATTTTTTTCATGGTATAAAACTAAAGATTTATTCGTTGTCTGCAAAAGTACGTGGTTTCCAAGAAAAAGAATGATACAATATTATCATATCACAATCTTCTTCTTCCTGTAGTTTTCGCGGAATTCTTTCGGCGAACAATCTTTCTTCCGTTTGAACATCCGGTTGAAGTTGGAAAGATTATTGAAACCGCAGTCATAACAGATTTCGGCAATGGTACGGGTAGAGTCCACCAACAGACGAGTGGCAAACCCCAGACGGATATCAATGATATAGTCGGAAAGAGTCTTCCCCGTGCGCAACCGGAAGAAGCGGCTGAACGAAACGGGCGTCATACCTACCATATCCGCCAGCATATTCAGACGGATATCCTCCTGATAATGATCGGCAATGTACTTCTGCACCTTCTGTACTCTCCGGCTATCCGAGAATGTTTCTATCTTGGCGAACGAAGAACTGGACAACACTTTGGCATCGTCATACTGCGACAATTCATAAAGTATTCTCAGAAAATGCATCACCGCATAGAAGCCTTGTTCTTCCGAAGCCAGCCTGTCCAGCCAGTTATACACCTTCATGATAGCCTGCATCGGGAAGCTGATGCCGCACTGCGCTTTCTCCAGCATGTACCGGATGCTGTCGAACTGGTTCTTATTCATGAAGTTCTTGAAAAACAAGTCTGACGAGAACTGGATAGTGATTTCACGTATCCCTTTCGAAGTGCATTCATGTTGCTCCCACACATGCTCCAATTCTTTACCGGTAATCAACACCAGGTCATAGTCCCCGATCACTTCGGTAGAATCGCCCACCACACGGCGGACACCGGCTGCATGTTCTGTAAAGTTCAGTTCAAACTCGGCATGGCAGTGAATAGGGTAAGTAAACTCCGTCTTACGACGGTCGGCGATATAAAAGCAATCGCGGTCGGACAAGGGA
This sequence comes from Bacteroides stercorirosoris, assembly GCF_900142015.1. Lineage (GTDB taxonomy): Bacteria > Bacteroidota > Bacteroidia > Bacteroidales > Bacteroidaceae > Bacteroides > Bacteroides stercorirosoris. The sequence goes on along the minus strand of NZ_FQZN01000007.1, from coordinate 103,745 downwards.
GTAATTTCCCTCATGATGTAGTTTGAGTTTTCCATATCGATTGGTTAAAAAAGTATCATGTCACAAATATAACCATTCTTTTTAATCACCGACTGGTAGAATTTGTTATATTATGGGGTAAGATTTGTTATATCGGCCAAAAGATAAGGTTATACCTGACCATAGGAAAGATATAACCTTACATAAAAGCAATCACCGATTCTATTAACTCTGTTTTTATTTCACGCAGAAAGTGTCCTTCAGCAAGTCTTTATCGTCGGAAGATGCACCCACCATCACGATAAACTCGCCCGGTTCCACAATCTTCTTCATTTTCTTATCATAAAAAGCCAGTTTGTCGGGAGTGATGCTGAATTTTACCACCCGGCTTTCACCGGCTTTCAACGGCACACGAGCAAAGTCTTTCAGTTCCTTCACCGGACGGGTGACACTGCTGAAACGGTCGCGAATATACAGCTGCACGATTTCCACTCCATCACGGTCGCCCGTATTGGTCACCTTCACACTGACATCTACCATACCATCTTTATTGATTTCCTTTTGTGCCAGTTGCAAGTCATCATATTTATAAGTGGTATAAGAAAGGCCGTAACCGAACGGATAAAGCGGAGTGCTCGGCTTGCCCGCCGCATACGGATGGAAATATTGCGACGGCTTATGGTTATAAATCATCTGCAACTGTCCTACGCTGTGAGGAATGGTGATAGCCAGTTTGGCCGACGGATTCACCTTGCCATAAAGAATTTCGGCTACCGCCTGACCGCCGCACATGCCCGGTGCCCATGCCTCCACGATTGCGGGAAGATTGTCGGCGGCCCACTGCACACCAAGCGGACGTCCGTTCACCAGAATAAGAATGGTCGGTTTGCCGGAAGCGGCGACTTTCTCTATGAGTTCGTTTTGCAGACCTACCAGGTCGATATCGGAGCGGTCGGTATCTTCACCGTCGGTACGGTCATTCCAGCGGAAGCGCATCATGTACTCTCCGGCCACGACGATATTGAGGTCGGCAGTCCTGGCACGTGCGGCAGCTTCGGCCACCTTCTTCGGATCCATGTTGCGCGGATCCCATCCCTGGTCTACAAAGTCGAATTGAGTATCGGGAGCAATCATTTTCAGTCCTTCGAGGATGGTCGTGACGTTCTCGTCTTTTTCAGGCGCACTCCAGTCACCCAGGATATTCTGATCGTCGGCATTGATGCCGGTCACCATTATCTTTTTATATTTGGAAGCGTCCAAAGGAAGTACACCGTCATTCTTCAAGAGCACGATACCGTTTCGGGCGGCTTCAAGGGCAGTTGCACGGTGTTCGTCGCAGAGGCGTATCTTCATGGTTCCGGCTTCATCGGCATAGGGTTGTTCAAAAAGACCGAGGCGGAACTTGATATCAAGAATACGGCGCACAGACTCATCAATGCGGGACTCGGGGATGCGGCCTTCTTTCACCAGTTCCACTACCATCTCGTTCCAGTGAATGCCATGCATGTGCATATCCATACCTGCCATGATGGACTGATAGAATGCTTCTTTCAGATTTTCGGCAGTGGCGTGCAAGTCGTGGATATGTTCGATGTCCATCCAGTCGCTGACCACAAAGCCGGGGAAGTTCCATTCGTCACGCAGAATATCCTGCATCAGCCATTCGTTGCTATGGCAAGGGATGCCGTTCAGTTCGTTGTGGGCAGTCATCAGTGACATAGCACCGGCCTTGACGCCCGCTTCGAAAGGCGGGAAGAAAACTTCGCGCAGAGTACGCTCGGACAGATCCGTAGGAGAACCGTTTGTTCCGTTGATGGGCTCGCTGCCACCAACAAAGTGTTTGATGCAGGCCAGTACATCTTCGCTACCGTTCAGATCGCCCTGATAACCTTTTACGGACTGCACACCCAGAAGTGTCACCAGATAAGGGTCTTCACCGTATGTCTCGCCTACACGTCCCCAACGGGCATCACGGGCTACTTCCACATTCGGATTAAACGTCCAATGCATGTTCATGGCACGCATTTCTTTTGCAGTCTGACGGGCTATCCGGTAAGCCATCAGCGTATCGAAAGAACAAGCCAGGTTGATATTGGTGGGATATACCGTGTTATCGGGCGCATTGGCATTGCCATGGATGGCGTCGATACCGAAGATAATAGGTATCTGCAAGCGGCTCTTCATGGCGAGTGATTGCAAATAGTTGGCTTCTTCGATAGTGAGCACATGCAGGAAAGAGCCTACCAGCCCTTCCTCCGTCCATTTCTCTATATCTTTCTCCGTGAAACCGGGATAGAAAGCATTTGCGGTATTGTTTTTCAATTCATCTTCACTCATCACGGCACTGTTGGCCTTGATGTGTTCTACGCCGACGAACTGATTCATCTGCCCTACTTTCTCCTCCAGGGTCATTCTCTTCAAGAGGTCTTCCACTCTGTCCTTCACGGGGGCGGAAGGGTCTTTATATACTTCCGTCCTGTCTCCGCCGCAGGAACATAAACAAGCTCCGATTGCCATAGTTGCGATAATTTTCTTCATTATTATTAGGTTTTGATGCACCACAGATTTACACAGATTAGGGAAGATATCTCTGATTATTAATAAATTAATTCTGTGCTAATCTGTGTAATCTGTGGTGAAATAATTCATTTCTGCACCGTTACACCGCAAAGATAGCGCTCTCTATGAATTTCCGGCAACAGTTTCTTATCCAATTGTAGTACAATTTGTTTCAAATCGAGGTATCAGTTGTATTCTTCATACTTTTGATGACCAAAACAAGCCTTTTCCGGAAGAATTGTATACTTTTGTACTTCGAATAATCTCTTAAAACCAATAACATGATAAACCCCATTTACTCTCCCGACAGTAACCGGTATGACAATGGTATGAAGTACCGCCGGTGCGGACGAAGCGGCATCCTGCTGCCCAAAATATCCTTAGGCTTATGGCACAACTTCGGCGACGTGAACACGCTGGCCAATTCCCAAGCGATGGCACATTACGCTTTCGACCAAGGCATCACCCATTTCGACCTTGCCAACAATTACGGCCCATCCTACGGTTCTGCTGAAGAAACCTTCGGAATAATAATGAAGAAGTCATTCCTCCCCTACCGGGACGAGCTGTTTATCTCCACCAAAGCCGGTCATGACATGTGGCCCGGCCCTTACGGTGAGTGGGGCTCCCGAAAATATCTGATGAACAGCCTCAACCAAAGTCTGAAACGGATGAACCTGGATTATGTAGACATCTTCTACTCACACCGCTACGACCCGGAAACTCCGTTGGAAGAAACGCTGCAAACCCTTGTTGACATTGTTCGCCAAGGCAAAGCCCTATACGTGGGCATCTCCAAATATCCGAAAGAGGCTGCCGAATTTGCTTACCGTTACCTCGAAGAAAGAGACGTACATTGTCTGCTTTATCAAGGAAGATATAATATGTTCAACCGGGAACCGGAAGAAGAAGGTATTTTGCTACAAGCCAAAGAAAACGGAACGGGTTTCATCGCTTTCTCACCACTGGCACAAGGATTGTTGACAAACCGCTACCTGAATGGTATCCCCGAAGATTCACGCATTGCCCGAGGCGGCTTCCTGAAAAAAGAAGCATTGACGGACGAAGTCCTGAACAAAATCAAAGCCCTCAACGAACTTGCCGTTCTCCGCGGACAGACTCTTGCCGAAATGGCTCTGGCATGGGTGCTGAAAGATGAGATGGTGACTTCCGTCATCATTGGTGCAAGCTCCGTAGCCCAGTTGAAGGACAATCTGGAAGCCATAAAGAACACTACTTTCACTACGGAAGAAATAGAGAAAATAAATCGGATATACAATCAGAAGTAACTTGTTGGCGGAATTAATCCGTTTCTGTAGCGGATATGAATGAAATGATGATTTATCAGTCCGCTTTTGATGGTCAGTAGTATCTGCCTCCTTTTTGTAGCGGTTATGAGCCAAATGACAAAGGAATATTTTTCACAAAAAAACAGATACATAACCCGGGACATATATTTAGGGTACCTCAGTCGTATACTTAGGGTATCTCGGTATACGACTGAGATAGCCTCTATTTATATGTACTCATAATCAAATAGTTACATTTTACTGCTTAGCTGGTAGAAAATTCACACAAATGAATAGGAAGCATTTCACTCATTTCTATACGGGGTTGAATAAAACAGGTGATTATTGCGCAGCTCAAGGCTGAAAGCCTTTCATCTTATAGCCCGGGGCAGCGCCCTGGGAATTGAGTTATGTTTATCCCTGCGCCCTGTAAGGGCATAACAGCACATATCAGCTTTTGCCCTTACAGGGCGTAAGATTGTGGGGAACGATTCATTCCCAGGGCGCTGCCCCGGGCTATAAGATGAAAGCCTTTCAGGCTTAGGCTGTGCTAAATTATCATTTGCTTCATTACTGCACAGTTATGAATTAATTCACCACAGAGGACGCAGAGTTTTTATACTTCTAATTCCGAGATAATCATAACCTCTGTGTCCTCTGTGGTGAAATAATTCATTTCTTCGAGCCACAATCCAGCAGTACTTTCCCACAAAAGAATACAAATTTAACATACCCCTCTCTGAACCTTTTATTTTTTATCTTGTTCATGTACCAAAAGCCTGAGGTACCAGGGCAGGATTTTTATATTTAACCTAAACATTATAAAAGTATGAAGAAATTAATTCCCCTATTATTGGTGGTCTTGACTTTCGCAGCCTGCGAAAAAGACCCTGACACGGATAAGCTGGACAACAAGTATCTGGTTTATACCAATTATGACACGAAAGCTGACTTCAAAGCTTTCCAAACGTACTACATGCCAGACAGCATCCTTATCATCGGTGACAAGAAAGAAGCTGAATACTGGAAAGATGAAAACGCCCAAGAGATTCTGAAAGCTTACGCAGCCAACATGACCAACCGTGGTTTTGTCCGTGTAGATGACCGTGACGATGCTAACCTCGGTTTGCAGGTCAGCTACATCAAGAGCACTTACTACTTCAATGATTATGGACAACCCGAATGGTGGTGGAACTATCCAGGCTACTGGGATGCACCTTACTGGGGTAACTGGGGCGGATGGTACTACCCGTATGCCGTAACCTATACTTACAGCACCGGTTCATTCATCACCGAACTCCTCAACCTGGAAGCTACTCAGGGCGAAAAAGAAAAACTGCCCGTACTTTGGACAAGTTATATGAGCGGATTGCTCAGCGGTTCCAGCGCAGTCAACACGAAGTTAGCGGTTGAAGGTGTAAACCAAGCTTTCACCCAATCCTCTTATCTGACTAATAAGTAGATAGTAGTTAGTAGATAGTAGTTAGTAGATAGTAGTTAGTAGATAGTAGTTAGTAGAAAGATGGTCCAGAAGTGGACTATCCGGGAACTTAAAAACAATAACAAATATGAAAACAATAAAATATATTTCCGTGAGAGTACTGGCAGTTGCCGCCCTGGCTCTCGTCTTCGCCATGCCGGCAAAGGCACAAATGACCGATAACGGTTATGCCAATATCGATTGGCAGTTCAACTTCCCCCTGAGCAACCACTTCGCTGACAAAGCCAGCGGATGGGGTATGAGTTTTGAAGGTGGTTATTACGTAACCCCGAACATTGCACTCGGTGCTTTCCTGGCTTACCACAGCAACCACGAATACTTCGGACGCCAGACACTGCCCGTAGGTGAAGGCGGTAGCATCAATACCGACCAGCAGCATACGCTGTTCCAGTTGCCTTTCGGTCTTGCCGGACGCTATACATTCGACCGTGGCAGTGCTTTCCAACCTTATGTTGGTTTGAAGGTTGGCCCTCAGTACGCTGAAATCAAATCTACTTTCAACGTTTACGAGGCTAATAAGAGTACTTGGGGTTTCTATGTATCACCGGAAATCGGTCTCAATATCTATCCCTGGGCTTACGGACCGGGTCTGCACATCGCAGCTTACTACAGCTACGGTACCAACAAGGGTGACTTGTTCACTTACAGTGTAGACGGTTTGAGCAATTTCGGTCTGCGTCTGGGTATTGCATTCTAACATAATTTGCATTATAGCACAGATATAAGTTTGACTGGTATTAATTGATTGTTTCAAGACGTGTAAAAAAAAGGGAATAGCCGGCCGCGTGAGCGGGGGACTATTCCCTTCGTTTTTTATCAATTATACGAATCAGGGGGTGAAATTAACTCCTTCTTATACAGTTATGAATGAAACAGATGATTATTGCGCAGCTCAAGGCTGAAAGCCTTTCATCTTACAGCCCAGGGCAACGCCCTGGGAATTGAGTAATGTTTATCCCCGCGCCCTGTAAGGGCATAACAGCACACATCAGCTTTTGCCCTTACAGGGCGTAAGATTGTGGGGGACGATTCATTCCCAGGGCGATGCCCTGGGCTGTAAGATGAAAGCCTTTCAGGCTTAGGCTGCCATTTGCTTCATTTCTTATCAGTTATGAATCTGTTTCAACGCCTGATATACCGCCTCCTGTATCCGTGTACGAATATCCAGCCTCATCAGCTTCGTATTCCATACATCAGGATAAATACGATTGCAAAGGAAGACATAGACAAGACCGTTTGTCGGATCCACCCAGGCACAAGTCCCCGTAAAGCCGGTATGCCCGTAGACAGTGGACGGTGCAGCGGCCGCACACGGACTCTTTGCAGGATTCTGACGGTCGGGCTTATCAAAGCCAAGACCACGACGGCTGATACGGGAAACGGTAGTAGTGAATACCCGGCAAGTTTCCGGACTCAGATAGCGTTTGCCATCCAGCTCACCACCGTTCAGCAACATCTGATAAATGCGCGCCACTTCCGTAGCATTAGAGAACAGCCCGGCATTGCCCGACACACCACCCAGAAAAGCCGCAGACTCATCATGAACAAAACCCTGAAGAACCGTTTTCCGCAGGAACGGGTCAATGGCGGAAGGCACGATTTCAGCTTTCGGTATCGGCGTATGGTTGCCGGAAACGATACCGGCGTATGTACTACCTGCAGTAGCCGCACCTTGCAGCGGCAGGTATCCCGTACGCTTCAGCCCCATCGGTGCATAAAATTCCTGTTCAAGAAAAGCATCCATCGACATGCCCGTACGTGCCTCGACCACCTGTTGCAACAAGATGAAGCCGACGCAGCTATAACGATAACGGCGGTCGCGCAAAGGCGCTTTCACAATCTTCTGCCAATATTCTTCTTTAAAGGAACGGTTCAGCCACAGGCTATCGCTTACCTGCAATGTATGTTCCGCAGTGCGCACCTTGGACATCAAGCCCTCCCGGAACTTGAATTTCGGATTCGCCCAAGTACGGGTGCCTATCTGTACAGAATGCACCGCATCGGGTTTCGCCTTGAAAAGAGTTCCCGCATAACTATCTTCATCTATCGCTTCCTGATAGAACAGCAACGTAGACGGCAATCCGGATTCATGCAGCAATAACTGCCGGATGGTAATGTCTTTCTTATCCGTGTCCTGCAACCAGGGCAAATAGTCCGAAGCACGGTCCGTAAGGCTCAGACGACCTTTATCATACAACTTCATCACAGCAAGCAGCGTTGCTGTGGTCTTTGTCAGCGAAGCCAAGTCGTAAACATCCGTCGGCGATACGGGAAGCCCGGCACCGGGAACGTTCACCGCGACAGGAAGTTTATTGGCTGAAATGCCGACGGCTCCTCCCCAAGTATGTGTCCCGAAGGCTTTGTTATACATTTCCTTGCCATCTTTCAGCACCACAATCTGACAACCGGGATATGCACCTTCCTTAATACCTTCTTTCGCGATTTCATCGATACGCGCCAGCAAGCGGGAGTTTACCCCATGTTCATCGGGAATAAAGTGACGTGGGGTTTTCGGGGTAATAGCCAGACCGTCACCTGTTGCAAACAAATTGCCGATACTTGCCGAAAGATGACCGTCCGCTGTAGCGTCGGCATAAAGTATTCTGGCTACTTGCTCCTGTACATCGTCCATCGAAGAGTGAGCCAATATTACGGCATCGGCCGCAGATACTCCCCGACGTATCTGTAACACTTGTTTGCCGGGAATGAAGAGCAGGTAAGCCACCGGTACATCCGGAGCAAATTCATTGAAGAAAGCCTGGTAGGGTATCAGGCGATGATCCGTGACACAGACGAGGATACGTTTGTATTGCGACAGGGAGTCGCGCAGTTGTTTGCGCGCAGCTTCCGGCAGTTCCTTCTTCAGTTGGAAGACGGCAGGCACGGCGTTGTGCATTCCACCGGAAGCGGAGGCTTTGATATATCCGGAGAGTTCTTTTAGGAAAGGTTGGATTTCTTTCGCATCACCTACATTAAGCACAGCTACCTCAGGGGTGCCCGCATCCAGCGGGAGCATATTATCTTTATTCTGCAATACGATGATTGCCGCCTGGTTCAGACGGCGTATCAGGTCGCGGGTATGTGCGGTATTGATACGGTTCCCCAAACCGGAGAGGCGGACGAAAGGTTTCTTCGACAATCCGAGGGCATACTTATAGGTAAGCACTTTCCGGCATTTCGCCTCGATTTCCGCTTCAGTCAGTTCACCGCTTTTCACAGCATCCAGCACGGCGTCCACTTCTTCCTTGATCCGGCGGGGGACAAGCAACAAATCATGTCCTGCCTTCAAAGCCTTCAAGCAGACAGTCTGATCGGTAGTAGAAACACCTTTCATGGCAAGCGCATCCGTAAACACCAATCCCTGAAACTTCATTTCCTGCGTCAGCAAATCGTGCACCACCTTGCGGGAGAGTGAAGACGGCACTCCCCGTTTCGGTTCAAGCACCGGCACTTCAAGATGTCCCACCATCATACCGGACAGTCCCACCTGAATGGCCTTTCTGAACGGATATAGTTCCACACTGTCCAGCCGCGCACGCGAAAAGGACAACATCGGCAATGAATGGTGCGAATCCACATCCGTATCACCATGTCCCGGAAAGTGTTTGCTGACGGAAAGCACACCGCCTTCTTCCAATCCACGGGAGTATGCTATCACCTTGTCTGCCACATTCGCAGGACTTTCACCGAACGAGCGGGTATTGATGACCGGATTCTTCGGATTGATATTCACATCCGCCACCGGGGCAAAGTTCACCTGCACGCCGAGTTCGCGGCATTGCCGTGCCATCTCGCGTCCGTATTCATATAAAAGTTCGTTGTCCTGTATACAGCCCAAAACCATGTTGCGGGGAAACACCGGCGTGCCGCGCAGCCGCATGGAAAGTCCCCACTCGCCATCGAAGGTTATCATCAGCGGGATGTCCGCCATCTTCTGTGCCTCATTCGTCAGAGCCACCTGGTTTTCTATCAGCCCGCCGGAAAAGAGCAGGCCACCCACTTTGTAGTCATCCACCACTTTACGCAGCAGGTCGCGGTTGGCTTTATTCTGCTGCGGGGCAATCGTATAGATGAATAGCTGTCCAATACGCTCTTTCAGATTCATCTTGTTGAGTACAGAGTCCACCCACTGCCGGCATTGTTCGTTACCGGAAAGCTGACGGATCATGATGGGTTCGACAGGAGATACGGGAGATTGCTGTGCGGGCAGACGCTGCGCCTGGGCATCGAAACGGGCGAAGCAACCGCATATAATAAGGAGGGATAGGAATAGTTTTTTCATTATCATGTATACATTAAGGCTACCAAAGTTATATCATTTCAAACACAAAGGCACGGTAAATACAGAGTTTTTTTGACTAATTAGTAAAAAACACTGTATTTACCGTGCCTCCGGTAGTTTTATGCTCAGGCTATTTCAGACTTTTATAAATCGCTTCCTGTATGTTCGTCCGGATATTCATCTCTCCCAGTTTCGTGTTCCACACATTGGGACACAGGCGGTTACTGAGAAATACATATACCGTTCGGTTCACAGGGTCCACCCAGGTGCAAGTACCTGTGAACCCGGTATGCCCATAAACGGCGGATGTGGCCGAAGGAGCACAAGGACTGTTCTTCAAGTCACTTAAATACGGCTTATCAAAACCTAATCCCCGGCGGCTGATGGCGGAAGTTTCCGTTGTGAACAACCGGCAGGTAGCTTCGCTCAAATAGCGTTTACCATTCAGTTCACCGCCGTTCAGTAGCATCTGATAGATCTTCGCAACTTCCGTAGCTGTAGAAAATAAACCCGCATTACCGGAAATGCCGCCCATACAGGCAGCCGCTTCATCATGCACATAACCGCATAAGTCCTGGCGGCGAAGGAAATCATTGGCAGCCGTAGGCATTATCTCTTGTTTGGAGTATCTCAGCAAAGGCAGATACATGGTGCGCTGCAAGCCCATAGGCGCATAAAATTCTTTTGCGACATAAAGGTCCATCGGCAGCTTGGCGACTGCTTCCACCACCTGTTGCAGAAGAATAAAGCCGAGGTCGCTGTACACATACCGCTTGCCGTCCACATCGCAACGGGCAATCTTTTGCAGGATGGTGTTCTTGAAACTCTTATTCAGCCACATATCATCGGCCACATGCAGCGTATAAACAGATGATCCTTTTGCAGATACCAGTCCCTTCTTAAACTTGAAGTCCGAACAATAGTAGCTGTGCTCACTCACCTGTGTGCGGTGCCATTTATCTACCCAGCTTTGGGCGTATGGACCTTGCACCGAGTTGGGGTCGATGGCTTCCAGATAGAAGCGGATGTAAGGCGGCAGACCGGATTCGTGAAGGAGCAGTTCTTTGATAGTTATATTCTTCTTATTAGTGTTCCGCAGGAAAGGCAGATATTGGGAGGCCTTGTCCGTCAGTTTCAGTTTGCCTTCGTCATAAAGCTTCATGACGGCAAGTAGCGTAGCAGTGGTCTTGGTCAGAGAAGCAAGGTCAAACATATCCGTAGGACGCACGGCAGTGGTGTCTTTATCGGAGTGCGTGCCGAAACACTTGTCATACACAGACTGGCCGTCTTTCAACAGCAATACCTGGCAACCGGGATAGGCTTTGGCATCCAGTCCCGCCCTAACAATAGCATCAATCTGATGCAACTCGTATGATTTCATGCCCATATCTTCGGGAATAATGTTCCCCGGCTTCATACCCGGAGTGACAATACTGCCCTCACCCGCCCGGTAAAGGGCACCGATGCTCATGGACAGTTTTCCCTGTGCAGGCACTTTAGCAAATATCACACCAGCGGCATATTGCTGGATGTCCGCCTCCGACGAATGTCCCAAGACCACGGCACTGGCCTGTTTCAAAGCCGGTTCCAATGGTTGCATCCCCCGGTAAGACGTGAAGAAAGCATACACCAACGGTACGGACAAATCCAGTTCCGCAAGGAAATCGGCATAAGCAACCACATCGGCATCCCTCCCCGACACGCTGATTACGATACGGCGGTAATCCGCCAACTTGCGTGCCAGTTCACGGCGGGCATCGGCAGTCGTTTCCCGTGTCAGGCGGAGATGCTCCACAGGAACAGGAGACAGTTTCTTCATCTCTTCTATAAAAATACTGTCATTCCCCTCGCCCACACTCAACACAGCAATCGGAGCGCCACCAACAGGCGTCAAAGGCAATATCCCGAAATGATTGCCCAGCACCGTAACAGCCGCCTGACGCAGTTTAGTGACCAATGCCCGCGCTTCGTCCGTATGAATGCGATAACTCATTCCGCTAACTTGCAGCTGCGGACGCGGCTGACGCAAGCCCAGCAAATATTTATAGGTAAGTATCTTACGGCATTTGTCTTCTACTTCCGACTCGGGAAGCACACCGTCCTTCACAGCATCCAGCACTTCTTTCACGGCATTTTCCGTATTATACTGCACCAGTACCATATCATTTCCGGCAAGCAATGCCTTTGTTGTGACTTGTGGCACGGATGAAACGCCTTTCATATCGAGCGCGTCCGTAAAGACCAGTCCCCGGAAGCCCATTTCATCTTTCAGCAAACCGGTCACTACACTCCGGGAAAGCGAAGAAGCCGTCTTGTTATCCGGTTCCAAAGCAGGCACCTGCAAATGGCCTACCATCACACCACCCAAACCTGCGCGTACCATTTCTCTAAAAGGATACAGTTCCACACTGTCCAGGCGTTCGCGGTTGTAATACAGCACCGGCAATCCTTTATGCGAATCCACATCCGTATCGCCATGCCCGGGAAAGTGCTTGCTAACCGACAATACACCACCGCTTTCCAGTCCCCGGCTGTAAGCCAGCACCTTTTCCGCTACTTTCTTTGCATCTTCACCGAAAGAACGTACATGAATCACCGGGTTCAACGGATTGGTATTGACGTCTGCATCAGGTGCAAAATTCACGTGTACACCCAGTTCGCGGAACTCGCGTGCCACTTCACGGCCATATTCATAAATCAGATTATTATCTTCGATGCAACCGAGGGCGGCATTCTTCGGAAAATAGGGCGTGCCTTCCAGGCGCATGGAAAGTCCCCATTCACCATCAAAGGTAATCATGACGGGTACTTTTGAATTCTTCTGTGCTATATTCGTCAGTATCGCCTGTTCTTCGGGCGTGCCTTCGGCGAACAGCAGTCCGCCAATCTTATACTTCTTAACCAGATCGCGTATCTGTTTCTTATTCTGTTTATCCGCTTTGGCAGGAAAGGTGGTGACGATCAACTGCCCCACTTTCTCTTGCAGACTTAAACCTGCAAATACGGAATCGACCCATTGTTTGCAACGGGCATCCGCCGCCGAAGGAAGAAAGGGAGCTTCCGTCTGTGCACAAAGCAATGGCGCATTGCCCCAGAAAAGGGTAATCAACAATAAGAGAAGGGTTCTCTTCATTTTATTTATCATTTAGTCTATTAATTTTCATTCATAACGGAGCGGGGTTGAATCAAATGATAATTACTGAGTATCTCAATTAATTAAGCGGACTATCTCCATTCCCCTCCTCCAGTCGGAGGAGGGGTGCCCAAAGGGCGGGGTGGTAGGTGAGAAAAGAATTCCTTAATCTTCTTATTAATAGGTATTTTATTGCTTACCTACCACCTCCCCCTACGGGTACTCCTCCGACTGGAGGAGGAGAATTGAGATAGTACTGTTTATTATTTGCTTTCTTTTCAGTTTCACTCCTTTTTCGCCCGCTTCCGTCAATGTAAGTTTCAACGTACCGACATAAATTCCACTCTTCCCGGTATGTAATACGGGCACATCCTTACCGTCTTTATTCAAATAAATAGCCGGTTCTTTCATGAAGGTATGTGTATGTCCGCCCAGAATGGCATCAATATGATTCGTTTTCTGTGCCAGCTCCACATCACAGGGAGCGTTTTTCAGCTGATAACCGAGATGGGACAGGCAGATGATGACATCACACTGTTCCTGATTCTTCAGTATATCCACCGTTTTCTGAGCCACTTCGATGGGATCGTTATAAACCACCCCTTCGCATTTATCAGCCTGCACCAGTCCTTCCATCTTCGGAGCAAGACCGAATACGCCTATCTTCAACCCATTACGGTTAAGAGTGATATAAGGTTTTACCAATCCTTCCAGCACTGTGCCCGTCATGTCATAGTTGGCACATATCACCGGAAAGTTTGCCATGCGGAACAAACGCGCCATATTCTCCAAACCGAAATCAAATTCATGATTTCCGATTGTCATGGCGTCATAACCCATAAGGTTCATCATTTTGATTTCCACTTCACCTTGAAACAGATTATAATAAGGTGTTCCCTGGGAGATATCCCCACAGTCGAACAGCAACAAGTCCGGATTAACCTTACGCGCCTCCTTAACGAAAGTAGAGCGGCGCACTGTTCCACCCATACCGGCATAGCGGTCGGCAGCATGTGCCGCAATGGGTTCGATGCGGCTGTGCGTATCACTTGTCTGCAAAATCACCAGTTGTTTGGTGTCCTGGGCCGACTCGGGGGCTACCAGGCAGAGAGGTTCTTCAAGAATCTCTCTGGTTGACTGTTGTGCTGATACCGGGAACAGGCAGCCAACAGCCAATAGTAAAAGAATATATCGTTTCATGAATGATAAATTTAGAATTAGTTTACTGTTATCCTACCTTCCAGACGGGAAGTAATCTTCTTTCCTGCAGCCGTCTGACGTTCTACGTAGTCCATGAACAAGCCGCGCAAGGTAGCGCCTTCCGGACATTCCCGTTTTTCTGCTTGCGGCAAGGCGATCATGCCGTCATTTCCGTCAGCCAGATAATCAATAGTAGCGATGGTGTAGAGTTGCTCGTCCTCTACCGGGCGACCGGCAACCGTGCCTTGCAGCAGTTTTCCGTCTTTCGTTATCACAAGTTGCACTCCACTGACCCCTTCGCCATGACGCACTGCAATATTATTAAACAATTCTTTCAGATAAACGCCTTTTATGGTCAGCACACAAAGGGAGTTTTCAAAAGGCAATATTTCATAGATGTTTTCGCAGGTAATGGGACCTTCAGTCAGGACATTACGCAGCCCTCCCATATTTATCAATCCCATATCGGCAGGCTTGCCCAGCACCTCTCCGGCAGCATTACGCAATACATCAGCCACCAGGTTGGAAAGCAGGCTCTCGGGAGCTCCCTTGTCCATACTCATTTCCGCTGTACCTACCACGCGATACATGATACTGTCAACTTTTGCCTTATACGGAGCAAGCAGTGCTACCGCCTCAGCATCGGGGCTTACATCCCAGGTGGAGTCAATCGCTACCATCGTACCTTCAGTTTTTGTCACTTCATACGCAGAGTGACAAGAACTTAGCAGAAATGCAACTGCCAAGAGTACACCGGGAATAAATTTCAAGGTCATTCTTTTCATTTTGTTCGGGTTTTTAAATTGCTACAAATATAAGGATTTGTCTTTCTTTTCACGTCTCGAAGGAAAGAAAAAAGAAAAGTTTTTCCGTTTCTGGAACGGAGATGGATTAGTTACGGGTGACAAATTGAACAAAATGTTATCGAAATGAGATTTCCGCAAACGAAAGCTTTTTCCAAAGCACCTGAAATAGAATCCAGTTACATAATCCATAGAATATATATACACTGTTTTCGTATAAAGCAAGACGTTTATACTATATTTATGCAAGGAGCTATAGTTCTGTCACACAGGAACCATATATCTGACGCAACCAATCTATAGATGGGATGCGAAGAATCTATAGATAGGACGCGAACGGTCTATAGATAGGAAACAAACGGTCTATAGACAGGAGACGAACCATGTGTTTTAAGCATACAGACCATGTGTTTGCAGTGAACAGAACATCTGTTTTTCTTTTTTTAGAGTTGTATACATTTATATATCATCCTATCAATTAACAAAATACCAATTTTCGTTCGTTTCTTTTCGTCATGCCCTGCACTGGGACGGAAATACGACATTCTCATTATGCATAAAAAACAAAATGTCAAAACGAGAAAAAGGAATGAAATGACAAATTACAAACAACAAGTTCAAGATACAAGCTAAGTACTCAATCAAAATTAATTCGTACTATAAATGATAATTTAGCTACCTATCATTAGGTGAACTAATTATGCGAACTAATTATACGAACTAATCATGCACACTTACTTACATATCCAAGCCAAACAAACATTTTTTCACCTTCGATGCAACTTTCATCCCCCTTTCTTCGTCTAACTAATAACAAACAACCTGAAAACAGGACAGGCCATTCTGAAGTAAGGAACTAAAATCATAAAATCATTATGAAAAGATTATGTATAGCCATACTGCTGGGCAGCATGGTACAGGGAGTTTTTGCACAAAAAATAGAGATTAAAGGCACTGTACGCAGTGCCGCAAACAGCGAAGCTGTGGAATTCGTGAATGTAGTACTGCAAACTATTGATTCCACATTTGTAACCGGCGTATCAACCAACAATGAAGGAAACTTCAACCTCAACAAAATAGATGCAGGAGATTACCGACTGGTACTTTCCAGTGTAGGATACACTACACAATACATCACTCTGGATGGAATAAAACGCAACACGAACCTGGGAGATATTTTTCTGGAAGACGACGCCATTGCATTGGAAGGCGTAACCATCAGTGGTTCCAGCCAAATCAGCCGTCCCGACCGGAAGCTGGTATTCCCGTCCGAACGCCAGATGAAAGTCTCTACCAACGGAGTGAACTTATTGCAGGAAATGATGCTTCCGCGCATTCTGGTCAACCCGATGAACAATGAAATCGGGATATCCGGCGGCGGCGAACTGCAACTACGCATCAATGGAGCCAAAGCGGACATCAACGAAATAAAAGCACTACGCCCTGCCGACATCATCCGTATAGAATATCATGACAATCCGGGACTGCGCTATGGCAACGCCGAAATTGTGCTCGACTACATCGTACGCCGCCCCGACACGGGCGGAAACTTCGGAACCGACCTCAGCCAGGGTATTAATGCAATGTGGGGAAATTACAACGTATTCGGCAAAGTCAACCATAAGAAATCAGAATTCGGCCTTTCTTATTATATGGGTCCCCGCGATTTCTACGGAATGTACCGGGACAATGAAGAAAACTTCCATCTGGCAGACGGCAGCAACATCCAACGGGTGGAACGCGGTGAACCCAGCCATGCCATGTTATTCATGCAGAATCTAAACGTGAATTATAGCCTTCAAGCCTCTAAGAACTCCCTGTTCAGCGCCACATTCCGTCTGCGCGGAAACAATCAGCCGAACTGGGACTATCAGGGAGTGCTCTATAACGTCAATGATGAAACGGATATGGTAAATATGACAGACCGCACCAAGAATAGCTGGACCCGCCCTTCTTTAGACCTCTACTACCAGCAGAATCTGAAAAACAAACAAACATTAGTGTTCAACCTGGTGGGAACCTATAACCGTGAAAAGTCACACCGCATCTATCAGGAAAGCCTGAAAGATGAGATGCTTACCGATATCAACAATGATGTATTGGGGAACAAATATTCACTGATTGGAGAAGCTATTTATGAAAAACAGTTTTCAAAGGGAAACGCTCTGAGTTTCGGTTTGCAGCACACGCAGTCTTATTCTAACAATGAATACCGGAACGGGCACAATTACGACACGAAGATGCACCAGGGAAATACGTATATCTTTAGCGAATACCGCGGAAAGATAAATAAGCTGGATTATCGGTTCGGACTCAGTCTGACCCGCTTCTACTACAACCAGAGCGGCAATGACAAATCTTCCAAGAAGTACAGTGTAAACCCGAAAGCCGTGTTGCATTATACCTTCTCCGACCATTCATTTCTTCGCTGGAAAGCCGAAGTCTTCAACGCTACTCCTTCGTTGAGCGATTTGAGCGCGACAGAACAAACGGTAGACTCTTTCCAGATACGGCGTGGCAATCCGAACCTGAAAGCCTACCTGTGTTACCGGACAGAATTGACGTATGAATGGAAGAAAGGCATTTTCTACAGTAACCTTTGGGGAGCATATGATTATCGCCCCAATGCCATCATGGACGAAAAATATCAGGAAGGTAACAAGATAATACAGACATGGAATAACCAGAAAGACTGGCAGAAAGTTTCCGGACGCCTTATGCTCCGGGTAGGTCCACTTTGGGATATGTTGCAACTTTCATTTACAGGCGGTGTAAACCATTATATGAGTAATGGTAATAACTACTCCCACACTTATACCAACTGGTATTATGAAGCACAGGCTTCTTTCAACTACAAGCGTTTCTCCCTGTTCTGGCAGATAAATACCAACTGGAATAACTTCTGGGGAGAAACCTTGTCGGGTGGAGAGAATATTCAGATGCTGGGCGTATACTATAAGCACAAGGACTTGAGGGTAGGAGTCGGCGCTTTCAATCCGTTCACAGACAACTATAAGGTACAGAATGAGAATTGGAACCGTTTCGCCTCCTACAAGACTAAAAGCTATATAAAGGAAAGCGCGCAGATGCTTCTTGTCAGCCTGTCCTACAACTTCTCCTTCGGACGCAAATTCAAGGGAATACAGAGGAAGGTGAACAACAGCGATAACGATTCGGGAGTAATGAGTACGGGGAAATAAGGGTGACTTTGGACTTCACCCTCTTACATTCCTTTACTGATCTCTCCGTCCACCATATGCACCGTGCGGTCTGTGATCCGCGCCAGTCCTTCATCGTGGGTGACAATGACGAATGTCTGTCCGAGACGGCTGCGAAGGTCAAAAAACAGCTGATGCAATTCTTCCTTGTTATGGGTATCAAGACTACCCGAAGGTTCATCGGCCAATACCACAGCGGGGTGGTTAATAAGGGCGCGGGCTACGGCCACACGTTGTTTTTCCCCACCGGAAAGCTCATTCGGTTTATGTCCGGCACGGTCTGCCAAGCCCATAAATTCCAGTAACTCCAGGGCGGAAGCTGTCGCCTCTTTCTGTCCCACACCGGCAATGAAAGCAGGTATCATCACATTCTCCAATGCAGTGAACTCCGGTAAGAGTTGGTGGAATTGGAATACAAAACCGATATGTTTGTTACGGAAAGCTGATAACTCCTTCTCCTTCATCCGGCTGACCAGCGTACCGTCAATAGCTATCGTTCCGCTGTCAGGGGCATCCAGTGTCCCCATAATCTGGAGCAAGGTAGTCTTTCCCGCTCCGCTCGGACCGACAATGCTGACAATCTCTCCTTTATCTATATTCAGGTCGATTCCCCGCAAAACTTGCAGAGTACCGAAACTCTTGGTTATTCCTTCTAATCGTATCATACTTATAATCTTTTCAACACATATTCCGCAAGATAGCATCCGAACACCGCCGGCATATAGCTGACCGTTCCGCACGTCGATTTCTTATTCATTTCATCTTCCGTCAGCAACACCGCTTTCGGGTCTGCCTGCTCCGTACTGAACACTACCGGCAACTTACGCCTAATGCCCATTTTCTGCAACCGCTTCCTGACGGCCTTGCTCAACCCGCAGTGATACGTGTCCCATATATCCGCAAAGCGCACCTGGGTAATATCGCTTTTCGCCCCGGCACCCATACTTGAAACAATCTTTATGCGTCGCTTTAAGGTTTCTGCAATCAGATGGCACTTCGGGGCCAATGTGTCGATGGCATCCACTACAAAATCGTAAGATGCCGCATCAAGCAGTTCGGGAATATTTTCATCTTTCAGAAATACAGGCAGCACCGTCAGTTCAACTTCCGGATTAATATCGCGGAAACGCTTCTCCAATATCTCTGCCTTGCTTTGTCCCAAAGTAGAATGTAAGGCCGGAAGCTGGCGGTTTATATTGGT
Organism: Bacteroides stercorirosoris; assembly: GCF_900142015.1. Classification (GTDB taxonomy): domain Bacteria; phylum Bacteroidota; class Bacteroidia; order Bacteroidales; family Bacteroidaceae; genus Bacteroides; species Bacteroides stercorirosoris. Next base: position 84,580 of record NZ_FQZN01000007.1, on the reverse strand, counting down.
AGGCTGCACTGTGTCCGCATCCACAATCGTCATGCGCCCCACTCCGGCACGGCAAATCATTTCCGCCGCATACGCTCCCACTCCACCGAGCCCCACAACAAGCACATGTGCCTGCCGCAGCCGCTCCATCTTCTCCTCACCTAACAGAATACAGGTCCTTTGTCGCCAATCCTCCATCTCACTATCACTTTATCATTTTATCATTTTATCGCCTCTTCCTAATTACTCTTCTTAAACCATTTATAGAACCACTTGCCCACCTTTTCGTAATGCTGGTCTTCATTATTTCCGCGTGGATTGGAGAAAGACAACATATCTTGCGGTTCTCCCAGCTGGTCAGGATAAAGCACTATCAAACTATTGTTGGCAAAGTATTTTCCTAACTGGGCGGGAAGTCTCTCGAATGCAGGGTCATAGGAAATAGAACCACGACGGGCACTGATAATTACCAGTAAGTGGTCATAATTCACCTGCCCGGTCAGCAACAACAAGTCTCCCCAATCATCCAAACGGGAAAATTCGGTAGGTGTTGCGCCATACCGCTTCTTCACCAGCATCTGCAAAAACACTGTTGTTTCCTCATTGGCAAAGAAGTGTACCCGGCATCCTAATGTATTCCCCATCCGGCAGAAATGTTCTACCCACTTCTGGAAGCCCGCCTCGTATTCCGCTTTCGGCGGGACAGCGACATTGATTCTACGTATCGTATTGATAGGCATCAGGAATTTGGCAATCATCACCTCCCGGTGCAAACCTTTCAGCAAGTTCTCTGCCAGCATACCGAAGAAGGAATCCACGATATTCACCTTGCGGTGCAGACCGATAACCACATCCGTCACTCCGTGTTCTTTAGCTGTATGTATAATGCCCGAAGCGATATTCAGGTCATAACGGCTAATCAGCTTTAACGGAACATCCGCCGACGCTGTTATCATCGCCGCTTTTTCCAGATAGCGCTTACCGCGAAGTTCCAGAGCTTCCGAAGCATTGTTATCATTAATTACATTCAATGCCAGAAGATTATCCCTCTGCTTCGGATCACGTATCACTAACGACAAGTTTACGAGGTCTTCAATCGTATCGGGATTGGCCACCGGTATCAGAATCTTTTCCAATTCCGCCGGCCGGTTTTCCGCTTCCAAATGGGCTTCATCAATAGCAATCTTACGGGCGGCACGCTCAGTAATGAACGAACTCACCACGCAGGTCACAAGAATGAGCAATACCGTACCATTCAGCACATCATCATTCAGCAGACGCTCGCCATTGGGCAATATGATGTTATAACCCACCAACACCGCAGCCAACGTAGCCGCAGCCTGCGCATTACTCAACCCATACATCAGCTCCCGTTCAATGGCACCCATCTTATAGATTTTCTGTGTCAGCCAACAGGCAATCCATTTACCCGTCAATGCCACCACAATCATCACACCCGCCACTTTCAATGCATCGCCATGACCAAAAATCACATGTATATCAATCAACATCCCCACCCCAATCAGGAAGTAAGGAATGAACAGCGCATTACCTACAAACTCCAGATGATTCATCAACGGAGAGACATGCGGAATAAGCCGGTTCAGCACCAGCCCTGCAAGGAAAGCGCCGAGAATACCTTCCATCCCGACAAATTCCATCAATCCCGCTCCCAGGAACACCATGGCAAGCACAAAGATGAATTGCATTACATTGTCGTCATACCGGCGGAAAAACCAACGGCCGATGCGGGGGAAGAAATACATAATCAATCCACCCAGAAAGATAACCTTAATGACCAGCCACACCCAGAACAGCCCGTCAGATTCGCCCTTGAACATACCTCCTACCACAGCCAGTACCAGCAAAGTCAGTGTATCCGTTACCGCCGTACCTCCCACCGCAATGCTCACACTACGATGCCGGGACACACCATACCGGATAACGATAGGATATGCCACCAACGTATGGGACGCATACATACTTGCCAGCAGAACCGAAGTAATAAAACTGTATTTCAGATAGGCCATATTCGTCACCAATCCAATCCCTATCGGAATGATGAATGCCAGTAAGCCCAGCACAACCGCCTTTCCACGATTCTGTTTAAAATCCGACATATTCATTTCCAGACCGGCCAGAAACATGATATAGTATAACCCCACTTTACCGAACAGTTCGAAACTGCTGTCCCTTGCCAAAATATTGAACCCATGCTCACCAATCACCAATCCTGCCAATATCATACCGATGATATGTGGAATACGGAGCCTATTCAGCAAAATAGGAGCAAACAGAATGATGAGGAGTACAAGGAGAAATATCCATGTAGGGTCAGTTATCGGGAGTTTCAGACTGAAGTCAAATAAGTCCATGGGCTTCAAGTTTTAGGTTTACGATGCAAAATAACAAAAAACTTTTCATTTTATACGTTGTCATACAGCAAATTGTTATAAATTTGCAGCCAATTCTATCGTTTTTAAGGTAGAAGAACATTTTTATAAACTTAATAAAAAACAAAAGAAAATGAAAGTAGCTATTGTTGGAGCAAGCGGAGCCGTGGGACAGGAGTTCCTGCGTGTGCTCGATGAAAGAAATTTCCCGTTGGATGAGTTAGTGTTGTTCGGCTCTAAACGCAGTGCCGGAACAAAATACACATTCCGCGGTAAACAGATCGAGGTAAAACTCTTGCAACACAACGATGACTTTAAAGGGGTTGATATCGCTTTCACTTCCGCAGGCGCTGGTACCTCTAAAGAGTATGCCGAGACCATCACCAAATATGGTGCTGTGATGATTGACAACTCCAGTGCTTTCCGTATGGATAATGATGTACCTTTGGTAGTGCCCGAGGTAAATGCAGCTGACGCCAAAGACCGTCCGCGCGGCATCATCGCCAACCCCAATTGTACCACCATCCAGATGGTAGTGGCACTGAAAGCCATCGAACAGCTTTCTCATATAAAGACTGTACACGTTTCTACGTATCAGGCTGCCAGCGGTGCCGGTGCGGCCGCTATGGATGAGTTGTACACACAATACCGCCAGGTATTGGCCGGTGAATCCGTTACTGTTGAGAAGTTTGCTTACCAGTTGGCATTCAACCTCATTCCCCAGATTGATGTATTCACTGAAAACGGATACACTAAAGAAGAAATGAAAATGTATCACGAAACACGCAAGATTATGCACTCCGATATTAAAGTAAGTGCTACTTGTGTACGTGTTCCTGCCCTTCGCTCTCACTCTGAAAGCATTTGGGTGGAGACTGAACGTCCTATCTCGGTAGAAGAAGCTCGCGAGGCATTCGCAAAAGGCGACGGTCTGATTTTGCAGGACAACCCGGCTGAAAAAGAATATCCGATGCCGTTGTTCCTTGCAGGCAAAGATCCCGTCTACGTAGGCCGTATCCGTAAGGATTTGACTAACGAGAACGGATTGACTTTCTGGATTGTGGGCGACCAAATCAAGAAGGGCGCTGCACTGAATGCCGTACAGATTGCAGAGTATCTGGTAAAGGAAAATGCGATTTAAGGAAACAATCATGCATATTGCAATAAAAGGAGGCTGTATCACGGCCTCCTTTTTTTATTGTCTGTATATTGTTAATAAGTCACAGAATCCGATAAATCGCTCTCCGCATTTTTATTATTAAGTGCAGTGACAAAATAGATTCCTTTTTCGGTCAGCCGAAACGTGGTTTCTTTAGTAATTCCAACCAAGGTAGCAACCTGATCGGCCCCGTTATTCTTATACACCGCATAATAAGCGTCCTGTACTCCGCTCCATGACAAAGTGCTTCCATCCACCCGGACATTGGTAGGGGCATTAGGTTCCTCAGTCGCGATTCTACCCAAGTAAGGAAGCAAAGCAAGATTTTTATATACACTTTTAATCACACTCATAATCCCTACCTTGTTTTCCACCAAATACTTGACACTATACAGTACGCTTCCTTTCACTTTAGGTTTCGTACCCGCAAAATCAAACTGCTTCTTCAAATCATCAGATGACTGGAATTTGCTGCCATAGTCCGGATTACCGAATTTATAGATACCATATCCCACTAAAAGATGATTCTCATAAATATGTTGCGACCACAAATTCAGTCTTTGATTGAAGCTGGTTTCCTCTGTGCCCGTAGCGAAATATAGCTGTGGAATTATAACGTCCACCCAACCTTCTTTCGACCATTTCTTCACATCTGCAAACAAAGTATTATAGTTGCTATCCATATTTGCAGCAGGACTAACTGAGAATATCACGTCAGGACGGGTTCCGATAATAGTCTTTTGGATATCCTGTATTACCACGTCTACATTATTTCGTCTGAAATCAGCAATATTATCGAACTTATCTTTACCATATTTTTCATATTCCGCATCATCATTCATCTTTTCGGATGCTTCTAATGAGGGATAAAAATAATCGTCCAAATGGATACCGTCAACATCATATTTAGTAATAATCTCTTTAACGATTTGTGTAATTCGGGTCTGTACTTCCGGTAGAGCCGGATTATAAATCCGGATTTTTTCGTAATCCTTGGTCAGTTCCACCGGTATTTTAGGATCCAGTTGAGGAAATGACGAGCCTTTATTTGCCCGGGTGGAAATTCGATAAGGATTCAGCCAGGCATGAAACTGAATGTTCCGTTTGTGAGCTTCTTCAACAAGAAATCCCAAAACATCATAAGTCGGCTTAACTCCGGCGGTACCTGTGATGTATTTACTCCACGACTCATATTGCGAATCATAAAAAGCATCCGCCATCCCACGAATCTGGAAAAAGATCGCATTCATATTATTCTCGACCAGCAAATCCAGATAGTCAGTATACTTCCGTTTCTGGGCAACGGCATTGTATTCCTCCATAGGCCAGTCAATGCCCCAGGCTGTGGTAACCCACACTCCTCTTAGCTCTTTTTCAGGCAGGATCGAGGGCGTGTTCTCATCCGGTGGCGGTATAATGTCATCATCGTCCTTACTACAGGATGCTACAAAAGCAATAAGGATAATCAAAGTCAGATATTTCCAATATTTCATTTCTTAATTCAGAATAATGGAGCCGTCTAATCCTCACTTATCAGACGACTCCCATGTTTATACTATAATTAGTTCAATTCAACCGGAGAAGCCATCAGTCTTCCTCCTCCTGCTTGATTGGAAACTCGCAGATTACAAACCCTGAATCAGTACGTGATCCGAAAATGCAAAGTTTAGCATCTTTGCCGTTTGCATCTTTTTCTATGTGATAATCTGTTTGTGCAAGAGCCGCTCCATTACCACTTCCACCTAAAATAAATGTATAGTCCGGATTATGATTATCCCCTTCATCAAACTTTTGCATCGCTTCTTCTACCGTGCTTCCCTTTGTCAGATTATAGACAACTAAAGAAGGCGTTGCCTTAGAAGCAGAACCATGTCCTGCCGTACAAACCATCAGATAACGCTCATCATTAAAGGTAAATATTCTCGGAGCAACAGCTTCTATCGCCAAATGATCTTTATTCATTTTATACTTTTCTCCAAGAGACTCATCCACCAATGTAACAGGCAACCTCAACCCTGACCATACATACTGATCCGTATCTTCTATTCTGAACACATTAGTAACCATTCCTGCATCTGAACTTGAAGTCAGCACTTTAGGCGAGTCAATTGTCTTATGGTTGCTAACAGTCAGTCTCAAGAACTTAGTAGACGCATTATCACCAAAGAAAATAAATCCGTTTCCATTTTTATCAATGTTGACTGAGATGTTATCTCCATGCCGGTTTCCAGCTCCGGGAATATCGGCAACATTGATATTGGCAACTACTTCAGGTGCAGAAGCCGGTGTATCCCAATAATATATTTTCAAAGGTGATGCCTGGGAACCAGACAATGTTGCAATATATACATGACCGTTTACCAGTGCTCCCATATTATAAGAGTAAGTTCCACCTGTTACACCTGTAAGATCCAGCATTATCGGTTTGATTTCTCCACTCTTCAGGTCAGATACCTTAAGAAGATGAGGAGCGGTTTTCCTGCTGACAACCAACACATGTTCACCATCATAAGATGCACATCTTGTCATCAGCGAACCGTAATCCGGATAAATATGGTCACCTGAAAAATCGTATACCGTCGGCTTTTCAAAATCAGCTCCATACACAGGAATTCTTTTTCTGACTCTTATAAAATACTCTTTATATCTCTTCTGATTGACTATCCGAAGAACCAGAGTCTTAGAAGCCGTTTCCTCATCCATAGAGAAATCCAATACCGAATTCTGAAGAGCAGCCCCTTCGGAGAGCTTTGCTTCCAGACTTATAGCAGAGAAGTTTGTTGTCATATCCAAACGAGGGAAATTGATCATCTTATTGTCTTCATCAATTGTCCCTTCCACCACTGTATTGCCGTCTGCCCCTGCATTTACTATTTTTATGGAGAGAATCTCGGTATCATAAGGTGCTATATGGCTTTTAGGATAATCCTCATCACAGGAAACCAGGCCAAGCCCCAGCAATACAGTCAGAAAACCTATATTTCTTATTAATTTATGCATAATCTCATGTTTTAGTTTTAAATAATTTCCATGATCTCACTAACTCATGTCATTGGTTTATGCCGGTCGGCCAACCTTCTGTCTGAGTCAAAGTATATCCTTTATTTTTATAATCCGCAATCTGGTTCGTACCGATAGGAGAAAGATACGGATTGACATTGGGAACATTCAGGAACGGTAATCTACCCTGATTCTGTGTAGGATAGAAGAAACCATTCATTTTGGCAGCGTTGGTTCCATCATATACGGTAAAGCTTCCATCCTTAGCCATCACTCTGAGTTTTCCTTTATTCTCGTCTTTCAACTCACTTTTTACTTCATCGTTGAAATTAACCCAGGTACCAATCAATAAATCTTCGTTCTTATCGGTATCCATATATTCCAGTTTTTTCCAACGCCTCAAGTCGACGATGCGTGAGTACTCAAATGCAAACTCCATTCTTCTCTCCCGTCTGATTTCCCAAAGTAACGCTGACACTGTCGGGTCTCTGTCCGGATCCAGAGGAAGTGCATCCAGCTTCAAATCAGCTGTTCTTGTAACCCCTAAAGCTTTTGCTTCTTCTGCTATCGGCCTGTTACGGATCTTATTGATGGACTCATCTATTTCGGTCTGAGAAACTTCCTTTCCACCCAGTGTAGCAAGTTCGGCTTTAGCCTCAATCCAGTTCAACAGGACTTCTGCATAACGCAATACCGGATATCCGGTAGTGTTTTTTTCGCTTTGGAACTCTGCTGCCGGAGAGCCACCGCTTTCAATATAACTCAAGGCACTCCGTGGGATAAATTTCGTCACATACAGATAGCAACTCTTTGCTCTCGGAGTAGGCTTATTATAGAAACTGGCTTCAAAGCGTGAATCTCTTGTCTTAATCAAATTACTAAGGGTAAAATCACTCGCATTTTCCAAAGAAGAAGTCTGCCAATCTTTACCATCCGTACAAATGAACGCCTTGATCAAATCCAGATTCGGCCCTACATCAGTAGGGTCATTCATATTACAGGTCGATGCAATAGAATGCGTAATGTTTTGGGCGGCATCATATTTCCGATACAAGATGCAATCCTTGCTATTGGTTAGGTCTGTAGAACCAAACAATTTACGAAAATCCTCAACGATACCATATTTTCCACTATTTATAACTATTTCCGCAGCAGTAACAGCCTGATCAAAGAATTTCTTGGCACGCTCATTATTTTTATAATAATACTTTTGCCAGCTTGCTTCAAACAATGCCCATCTTGAAACCATAGCGGCTACCACATAACGATTCACGTATTGTCCCCCGTCATTCAGGCGGACATTCTGCATCGCATAGTCAAAGTCATTGTAAACGGCATCCATTACCTCATTTCGCGGAGTGCGATCCTTGTACAGAGCATCTTTATCCGTGTTTTTCACCTCTGTGTCATAATAAGGGACATCGCCAAATACGTTCACCAAACGGGCATATTCCAATCCTCTGAAAAAACGCCCGATCCCGGTCCAGTGATTATATTGCTCACCTGTCAATATTTCCGGCATCAGGTTGCTAATGCGGTCGATCATGACATTTGCTTTTCTTACCCAGGCAAAATTCCAGGTAGGGCCGGTAAATTCACTCTGCCACATCATATCCAGGCTCGTGCTTCCTTTGGAAGTAGGAACCGAACGGCCGAATTGTGTCTGAGTGGACATTCTCACCGCATCATCATTAAATGTATAGTTAGCGTTAGGCGCATAAGTCGTTGTATACTTAAGCCCATATCCTACAAAAAAGTTTGTATAAAAAGCATTGGCATACAGACGCACTCTATCTTCGTTGGTCCAATACGCATCATCCTCAGCCGTAGTCAATGACGGGCGATCGAGCACATCATTACAGTTCGTAAACAATAAAACGATACCGGCTAAAATTATAAATATCTTCAATTTCATAATAATTCTATTTTAGAAGGTTAATTGAACACCGCATGATAAGCTTTTGAATACAGGGGTACCCGTACCGGTACGTCCGAGATTATAGCTAGTTGAGAACATTGAATATCCTGATATGGCTTCCGGATCGATAGGCAATCCTCTCAGATTATCAAATGTAAAGAAGTTCTCCAACGACATATAAATTCTTGCCTTGCTCAGATATATTTTAGACAGAAGGTTTCTGGGAACAGAATATCCGAGTGTGATATTCTTAATTCTCAAATAAGACATATCCAGCAAATAGCGGGATTGTTTCTGCATGGCAAATCCTGTATCGCTGCCACCTAAGTCCCATGCCCTGGGATAGAAAGCATTTGTACGTTCTTCTGTCCAATAATCAGTTGTAAAGGTCTTGGGCAATGCACCCTCCTTAGCATTATATCCGGGAATTGCCAACTGACCACTACCCCAGATTTTACGTTTTCCAATACCCTGGAAGTAGATAGAGAAATCAATACCCTTATAGTCTGCTCCCAATCTGAAGCTATATTCATAACGGGGAGTCGTGTTGCCGATAACTGTCAAGTCACCGGGATTACCATTTGTATTAGTTCCCGGAGTAATGTAACCATCGCCATCAAGATCCACAAACTTAGTGTCACCAGGAGAAAAGATCAACTTGTTTCCATCTTCATAGTGCACCTGATAAACCGGATATGCCGAAGATTGCTTATTAGTAGTACGGGCAGTTCCATTATAAATGACGACAATCTTTTCAATTTGCCCGTCTGCTCCATATACAAAATCTTCTTTTTGGAACAATCTGTCCGTCACAAAACCATAAATATCGCCATAACGTCTTCCTGTTGAGTAGGTAGTACCCAAACTGCGGTCTTCCCAAGGAGTCAGATAGTCAGCACCTTTCGTAATGAAAGTGGTAGCATCAGATATAGACGCCATTACATTAATACCGATCCCGTTAGCAAAACGGTGATTGAAGTCAGCCGACAATTCCCATCCCTTAGTTCTCAAACTACCATAGTTACCTCTGGGTGCATCAGCACCAAGAGTCACCGGCAGACTTTCGCCGGGAATAATCATATTCTTCGTATCGCGTTGGTACCAGTCGAAAGTTAAACCCAATTTATTATTAAAAAATCTGAGGTCAACACCAAAGTCCAGTGTTTCAATCTGCTGCCAGCTAATATCACTGTCGACTAATGACGGAGTGCCGAACATCGGCATTTTGTTTCCACTTCCATCCAGCCATGATGATTGTCCGTCTGATAGAATTGATTTATACAGAGTGTTTGAAACAGATTGGTCACCGATACTACCCCATGAAGCTCTGAACTTACCGAAACTTAAGATATTATTAATCGGTTCCATAAACTTTTCATTGGTAAATACCCAACCGGCAGAGAAAGAAGGGAACCATTTCCATTGCAAATCCTTAGGGAACTTAGATGAACCATCCCGACGTATGTTAGCCTCAACGAAATATCTATCTTCAAAAGAATAGTTGAGACGTCCGAAAAAGCCCAACTGAGCCTCCCAGTTACGGTTTCCTTCAATAAACTGATCGCCGGATGCCAATGGAAATTGGGGGTTAGCCAAGTCAATCAGATTTGTTTTCCATCCCTTATATGAGCTCCATTTGTTGGTAACCCTGTTCATACCTGCCATTATCTTGAAAGCATGTTGCTTTTCCGCGCCTAACAATAAGTTGTAGGTGGTATAAACATTAAAAGTATTGTTATCTATAGATTTGCTATTGTTTCCTACCTGGCTGGTGCTGGGACCGGAACTGTTGTAGTATTTTCCCACCGGGAAACGATATGCCTGCATTCCACCGGTATCCACTCTTTCCCCTTGTTCGTTAACATACACTTGATTACCATTTTCTATCCAGGCAGTAGGAGCATACCACATCTCTCCTGCTTCATATTGCATTACCGAGGAATTGGTTTCCGTAGTTTGCCTGTCATACGTATAGTCAAACTTTACATCCCAGTTTTTGGTCAGATTCAGAGTAAATCCTAAATTGATGTTATAATACTTATTCTGTAAGTTATCCGTATTGGCAGCTGCCATTTCATAAGTGGGTTCTTTCAAAGGATTACCATTTTCCGTTACTCCCATAGGCATCAACGGGCTCCAACGATAAAGATACAGCCACGGGTCGGCAGTCGTATTTCCGATTCCCGGATAACGTTTATTACGATCAGAATAGATAGAACTTGCTCTTACAGTAATATACTTGTTAATTTCCGAAGTAACACTGACCGAAGCATTATATCGTTTGAAATCATCTTCCTTGGCAGTTCTCGACATACCGCTCTGATCCAGATAGCCTAATCCGATGTTATAGCTGGTCTTACCACTCTTACCATTTACGGACAGGTTATGTGTCATTGTCGGCGTCCAGTTTTTAATCATAGCTTTGGCACCATCATAAAGCCTATAACCATACTTGTCTTTTCCATCATAGTACCAGTCGCGCCCATACACCACCGGATCATTCCATTTTACTTTTCCACCATACATATTTTGCCACTCGATGGCTTTTTCCAAACTCTCAGGACTGATGCGCCAGAAACCACCGGCCGGCATTGGCTCTCTTCTGTTGTTCTGTGCATCCAAGGTATATTGCAAGGCTTCTATACCGCCTATCTCAATTTTCTTAGCCGGATCCTGCCAGGAGAAGTTATTAGAATAGCTTATTTCAAACTTTTCATTTTGCGCTCCCGATTTCGTGGTTATCAGAATCACACCAAACGCAGCTTTTGAACCGTAAATAGAAGATGAAGCCGCATCTTTCAATACCGAAATAGACTGGATGTCATTAGGATTCACCATCTGGATACTTGGGATTTCCACATTATCCAATAAGATAAGTGGTGCGTTACTTCCTGAAATAGACCCAACCTGACCACGAATCTTGATTAAAGGATCTGAGCCGACCTCACCCGTCGGAATAGTAATATTGACTCCCGCTACAGCTCCTTGCAGTCCACGGCCAATATCCGCAATAGGGCGGCTATCCAATGTTTTATTCACATCGACTGTTGCCACTGCTCCCGTCAGGTTAGCTTTCTTTTGCGTACCATAACCCACCACTACTACTTCTTCCAGTAATTCACTATCTTCTTTCAAAGTGATTTTCATAGTTCTGGTAGCTTTTACTTCTTGGGTCTGAAAACCTATATAAGAAATTCTCAGAATGGCTCCCGGCTTTACTGTCAACGTAAATTTACCATTAATATCAGTAATACCACCATTAGTGGTCCCTTTTTCTATGACACTGGCTCCGATTACCGGTTCGCCATTGGCATCTACAATCAAGCCATTAACGGTCTGGGCTTGCAGTTGTTCCGCCACTTCCAAGGAACTGTCTGAGGCAACTTGAGTAGCCAGTATATTACCGCTGTTCAAAAGCAGTGCACTAATAGCCACTGCCGTGAGGAATTTGCTATGTGTTAATCCTCTTTTTTTGCGATCTTCATTCATAAAAGATTGATGATTTTGTTGTTAATCAAAATAGTTTTCTCAAAAATCCGGGTAAGGATAGTCAGTATAGAAATAGTCTTAGCTATTTCTTCTATCAGGTAAGTTTCTGTTCCATAGGCGTTTTCTCTATTTATAGGTTTAACTTATATTTTATCTCTCTTATTCTTTTTAAGTACAAACCAAGTTCCAAGAGAACATTGCCTATATTTTTACAGTAAAAATTATGTAATAATAGCACAAATAATATTCAAACTAATATTCATTGCACGAACATTTATTTATTGTCTTTTACTGCTTATCTTTACAATAATAAAATGGCTCTTAAATTAGTGAACATTTAATTAAACGAGATTTATTTTATAGTGCTATAAATAATTTATGAGATTCTATTATTGAGAAGACATAAATAGTAATCCAACTAACCACGTGGAAAATAAGATTAACGTAATCGTGCTAAATATTTTTTTGAAGAATTCTCACCAGAAATATGACGGAACAATATGCATATGGAGTTAACAATAAAAAGAGGGTTGACTTTTTAAATAGTCAACCCTCTTTTCACATACAATATTCTATTCAGGCTCCCTTTTATACTTTTCAAATACCTGGAAGTTCTTCTAAAATGCCTTTAAAACTATTTACTCTTTAGTGTTCCGCATAACTGTATGCTCTTGCAAAAGTTGCTTTACTACGAATACCAGCAAAGTAATGAGTGGTATACCGACCAGTGGTAATGGTCCAATAATCTGTATAGAACTTACCATTGATTTTCAGCAACCAGTCCACATCATCCATGACCGTTTCTCCGGGTACACCACCATTCGCCGCCGTCACTACAATACGAAAATCAATACGGGCAGCTCCCTGTGCAATGTAGGTTGTCTTTTTAACAGGTACTTGCTGGAAGCCTGTGCTTTCGCCGAAAGCGACTGGTGTACCCAAATTGAGCCATGCACTCTTAGTCGCATCTCCAGTTGCGTCTCCCACTTTCTTTCCGTCAGGAATGAGACCGGCATCTTTATCTGCATTTGTATAAAGCGGATGCAAGGTATACTGATACTGATATTGCAATTTCATAGCCGTAGGATGTCCTTCTGATTCATACATTAAGTTGACGAAACGAATATAGGCAATGGTATCTGTATCAAAAGTTGCTTTAGACGGGTCCAGCGGATAAGGAATGTCAAAATTGCGTTCCAAGATAAGCGGATTGGCATTATAATCATGTATGATAACATTCTGTTTCCCTTTAATTAAGGTAACATCCTGATCGAACACCAACTTTAAATCGGTACCTTGATACAACTTCAGATTCACTTTACCCGGTTTGGAATAATAGAATCTGCCCGCACCGGGAATTGTGTTATAGTATTTCAACACATTGGTACTATTAGCCAGAAGCTTCCCATCCAACTCTACCTTATAGATATTGTTTTCAGCCGAAGAGGCTACCGGTGTATAGTGGCCTATTTGGAACTGAGCCATATCATCTCCAACTGGAATAGCGTCATAATCAACCTCCATCTTTTCACATGACCCCATAAAAAAGGCAGCTAAAAGGCCTATACTTATATATTTTATCTTTTTCATATCGTTTATTCGTTTTAAATAAGACATTAATTAGCAGGATATTCACCCGGATAAGCAAACCAAGGGATAGAACACTGGTAATTAGGTGCCGTGCCGGATATAGGTTTCAGCTTTTCCAATGATTCGATGTTCCATGTATACTCTGAGTTGTAACGCGGGCGAATGCGATAGCAGGGTGAGCCATCATTGTAAAGATTATATGCCGCATTCCGGAATTCAATGTCTCTTGCAGCACCCAGAAAATAACCTTTGAATACTTTGGCATCATCTTCGTCACGTTTCACCTCAATCAGGCGTGTATCATCCCAGCCATTACCTTTAGACGGATAATCACCAGTATACTGAATGTCATAGTGATACTTACGCAAATCAGTCCAAGCTTCTATTCCTCCCCACGGATAAAGAGAAATAAACTTCTGCAACATTATATGCGAGAGAGTCAGATTCCCTTCTCCCAGTCCTTCTACATAAGGGCCGGCATAATATTCATTTGCCAAAGCACTGTAAACGCTCTTGGTGACTTTATCTCCCCCACCAATAACTCCCTTAGTACCCGGATAAAGTGGCGTAACCGTAAAATCCAAATCGTTGCGGACACCTTCTTTGAAAGCTGTGTAAGCAGCTCCCTTATTGCCCTTCTTCCAATATGCTTCGGCAAGGCAAAGTTTGATTTCAGCAGCAGTCATTAATACGTAAGGGGCATTATCGCGGAATAACCAGCGACCGATACCATCATTAGGCAAAGACGTAGTAGAATTCTTTACTGTCGTAGTACGTCCGTAAAGATGCGGAGTAGTTTTAATGCCGGCAGGATTAGTGCGGGTAGTATTGTTTCTTCCTCCGTAATACTGATGCGCTTTTACGCTGTCGGGATCGTCAATATACAAGTATTCAGGGTCACTGTCGGTACTCAGTTTCACCGCTACACGGGGATCGTAGTGCCCGGGCAAGCTTATCAGCGTATCTGCTATGTATTGTTTTTCAAGCAGTTCGTATTGGTAATACGGATTAGGAGGCGTTGTCTGCTTGATGCGTTGGCCATCTGTTCCATATTTAGGTATGGTTCCCGTCATAATCTGTACCATATAATCGTGTTGATAATAAATGGTACTGAGATTGCCTCGTTGTGTTCCCCAGAAATTATTGTAGTCCGGGAAGGGAACACTTCCCGAGCCACCTTCCATTTCCACCATAGCATCATCAGCAGATGTTTGCAATGATTTACCGGCAGCTTCAATCAATTCATCGGCATACTTTTCAAGAAAATCCGATTTGTTGGATAAAGATGACAGATTGCGTACGATTACACCATGAGCAAATTTAATCCATTTGGAGATATCACCTTTATAAACCCAATCGTTAGCAGAAATTTTTGAGCTATAAGCAGTCTTATCCTCCATTTCCAGATATTCGATAGCCTTGCGGGCCCATCCACGGACAGCGTCATAAATATCGGCCTGAGAATCATAATCAAACTGTACGCGCTCGTTATCAAAAGCCTGTTTAAGTGGCAACTCACCATAAACTTTGGTTAGCATATCCCAGCTATATGCTTTAATGGCATAGCCGATACCGGCAAGATGCCAGTGCTCTGCTTTAATTGCCTGATTAATCAGGTTCTCAAGATTCATACCTTGATCCCAGTAAACTGTGCGCCAAATCAATGCTCCCGTATCACTACTCTGTGGATAATAGTGATTACCATAGTTAGAACCATATGAACTTTGCGTAGTGCTCCACATGGAGATCATAGGCAGAATGGCGTATGTCAAGTCGAACGTAACATCCTTATAAGATTGTAGAATGCCGGACAGATATAAATAGTCTTCTACATAATCCGGAGAGTCAATATTCTTATTAACATCCAGATAATCGTCACAACCGGTATTGAGTAGCATCAGTAGAGACAGGAATGGAACAATTATATATTTCTTCATATTCTTCATATTAATTGGATTTATGACTTAGAATTGTACACTTAAACCACAAGTGATGCCACGTGGGCTGGGGAGCCCCCATGTGTCGTAACCTTCACCTCCTACACCACCGGCGGAAGCGGACATCGTGTTGCCCACGGCATCCAGACCGTTGTAGTTGGTAATAGTAAGAAGATCGTTGCCGGATACATAAATCTGAGCATAGCTGATCAGACCGTTGGTTATCTTCCTAAGGAGTTTTTCTGTAAATGTATACGACAGACGTATTTCGGACATACGCAGATAGTTGACATTGGCTTGAACCCAGTCGCGGGCAGAGCCGGCATAAATAGTGCCACCATAATTGCCATATGTGATAGCGATATTATTGGGCGTCGGATTCTCCGAGTTTTCATTGCCGTCTTTCAACACACCGGGAATGATAACGGAGCCCTGCTCACGTTTCTTCACAGAATCCCAGTCCATACCGTTTTGAGCCAGATAGCGACCGGTTCCGTTGATTACTGTTGATTTAAACTTACCGGAAAACATGGCATAAAGGCGCCATTGGCGTTTGAAAGTAACTTCCGTTGAAAAGCCGAATCGCAGTTTAGGTTCACGGTCGCCTATATGTGTCCATTCCGCACTTACGCGTGGAGCTCCTGTTGAAGGATCAATCAAAACTTCCCCTTTGTCGTTACGTTCAAAGTCTAGTCCGTGGATAGAAGTAACAGGATCACCTACCATCGTACCTAAACGGATTCCAGCCGTATTTCCATTCGTATAGGTGTCATAATATTCCGCCATCGGGAGGCTAATCGTCTTTGAACCGGTATGTGAGAGGTTTACTCCTACATTCCAACGCCACCCATTGTAATTATGAATAATATCCCCATCAATATGTCCTTCCCAACCCCAGGTTTTAAAGTCACCCAGATTGCGGGTATTCAATACAAAACCAGTGGCATATGACAATCGGAAACCGGTAACAATCTGATCTGTACAACGGGTACGGAAATAAGTGAAGTCTGCAACGATCCGATCGTTCAGAAAGCGGCCTTCTGCTCCTATTTCATAACTGGTAGTCATTTCAGGTTTCAGTTTTGAATTCGGACCTGTATAGCCATATTTGTAACCGCCGCCCCTTAGTTCCGTAGCTTGCAGTTCCGGATTAATAGAAAGCGGGGATGTATCTTTACCAACTTGTGCTATGGCACCTCTCAACTTCAGATAGTTTATAGCCTCATTTCCTTTGAATATCGGCAACTCCGTCAAAACGAATGACGCTTCCAATGCCGGGTAGAAATAGCTCCGGTTGTCAGTAGGTAACGTTGAAGCCCAGTCGTTACGTCCACGTAAAGTAAGGAACGCCATATTATCCCAACCAAATTCAGCCTGTGCAGAAATAGCCTGAATACGACGGATAGTGGAACGCTTTTTAGAGACGATAGTAGCTGCATCTACATTGTTGATAGAAGCCATATCCCATACAATATAGTTCTTTCCATAAGAACTCAGGCGCGTTATTTTGTTTTCCACCTGATGATAACCGACTTGTGCAGTCACTGCCAATTTCCCATCAAAGAATTTATCATTCCAGCCTGCAAGCATATTCATAGAGAGGTCTGAGAAGTTTTCTTTAACCAAATTATATACTCCGCCGCGACCAGGTTGGATGTCATAGTTGTTTTTAGCCCACAACGGATGTTCAGAAGTCTCAAATGTTTGCGTACCTATATCCCAGCCATATTGTGCCCGGAGGAAGAAGTGGGAATTCGGTTGGATAATACCGGTCACATTACCAATAATTCGGTCGGATTCATCATAATACTTGTTGTTATTCATCAAAAACAACGGATTATACATATCACCATCCACATACGGATATGGATAACGCATATGCACCAGGTCCGGGTCGAGATAGTTGCTCATGTCATCAACGAGCGGCCAGCGAAGTGCATAATAAAGTGGACCACTGGTACCTTTAGGCATCTTGTTATTCTGAGTGGATGCATATTGCATGGATGATTCAAAGCGCATCCATTTTGTGATATCCGCCTTGCCGGACAAAGAGAAATTACTACGCTGGTAATCGGTATTCTTAATTGTACCGGTTTGATCGGTAAATGAAGCTGAAGCACGCATCGTCAACTTCTCAGTACCGGTTTCTACTGATACATTGTGTACTTGTGTAAATCCGGTTTGCAGAATTTGATCCAGGTTATTATAAAGTTTAGTACCTTCGGGATAGAGTCCACCGAAACGGGCGGTATTGTAATAGTTGGTTACACCATAATTACCATTAGAATACTTTGTTTGCGGATCAGGCAGACCATAAGACGTATCCCAACGGAAACGGTTACTATACGAAACTTTACCCTTACCTGCCGTACCTTTCTTTGTCGTAATGATAATGGCGCCATTTGAAGCATTCGAACCGTAAAGCGCAGCTGCGGCTGCTCCTTTTAATACTGTGATGCTTTCGATATCTTCGGGATTAAAGTCATTGCCACGTGATGAGAAGTCCAGTGTACGACTACTATAGACGTCCTCTACAGCCATACCGCTGCTTGCAGAGAAAGAAGAGTTGTTCATCGGAATACCATCAACAACATAAAGCGGCTGGTTACTGCCGGAAAGAGAAGTGATACTGCGTAATGTTACCTGTGTTGACGCTCCCGGAGCACCCGAACTGGAGACAACATTCATACCGGATACACGGCCTTGCAGTGCCGTGATAAAATTATCTCGTCCCGACTCTGCAATTTCATCTGCAGTCACTTTCTGTACAGACGAACCGATACCGCGTTGAACACGCTTCAAACCGAACTCCGTAACGACAACTTCGTTCAGCATATTGGCATCTTCCTCCATTTGCACATTAATTTGTGCCTTAGTAGCTTTTACCGATTGCGGTTTACAGCCTATATATGAAAACTGGAGCGTAGCTCCTTGCTTAGCAGTAATTGTATAGTCTCCATCAGCATTAGTAATCACGCCTTGATTGGTTCCCAGAATTTGAACACTTGCTCCGGCGAGAGGCTCGTCAGCGGAGTCAGTAACTTTACCTTTAACGGTGATTTGTTTCTGTTGCTGCGTTACTTCAGTAGTAGGTGAAGCCGGTTTACCCGCGATATTGTTAGGACTGGCATTTATGTTGATAGCAGGTACTATTAGCATAGCAGCTATGCCCATTGAGATTTCCTTAAATCTATTCATAAGAGTCTCATGATTTTAATTATTTTCTATTTGTATTTAAAGAGTATGCGACCATTGCATTGTCGTGTTTTCTGGATCAATGCATTAGTTATGGCAGTTTGAGTACTTCGTTACGTACTATTGTTCTTATTCGTGCGATCTTCATTCATAATATTGATGATTTTAATGGTTGTGTTGAAGTAACTCCAACATTCCGAATAGGTAGTTAATAATCAGGAATAACTGACAAGGTTATTCCTTTTGACGGATAACTTTTTGTTCCATAGGCATTTTCTCATTTTATTAGTTTGACTTTCATATTATCTCTACTTTGTTTTATCTACGGTTCCAAGAGGACTTAGTGGTTATTTTGATACATTATTCCCTTATACCTTTTGGTTCTCTACATTCTTTCCTTACCTTTGTAATCAATACGAACCAAGTTGCACAACTCGGGACTACCAAGTTACATATGTTGGTATATCCAAGATGCATAACTTGGAGGCACCAAGTTGTATAACTTGGTAAAGCGATATAAATAAGAAACACTATATATATAAGTAACAAACAGTTAGAAACACTATGGGATTAATTTATTTTGTTCGTAAGAAAAAGTTCAGGACATCAGGAGGTATGAAGTCTTTATACTATGCAATACAACGAAAACTACAGGTGAAAGGTGGTAAAACAGAACGGGACCTTGCAAAAATATTATCGCAAGGAAGCGGACGTAGTGAAGGAGATGTCTTATCCATCCTGACCGATTTGCCTAAAGCAATAGAAGAAATACTGAAAGGTGGCGAATCCGTGACGATTAGCGGATTAGGTTCGTTTCAAACTGCCATTACAAGCAATGGTTTTGAAGCACCGGAAGATGTTTTGCCAAGTGAAGTACGCCTGTCCAAAATCTATTTTAAGCCTGATCGCAGATTCTTTTATCGTGTAAGCACAATGAACTTTTTTCGCTATCCGCTTAGCAAATACTTCCCTAAGAATCAGTTGAGAGCAGAAACATTAGCTAAGGAGAAAAAAGAGGAAAAAGAAGTCTTTCCTGAAATGGGAAATGAGAGTGCAGACTAATAAGCTTGAAGAGAAATAGGAAAGTTTTTCCCAAATAAGTGCTATATATTAAAAAAATCTATATATTTGTATTCAATTCTAAATCCAGCTGCGTATGAAACTAATTGCTGAAAGTGGTTCGACACGAACTGAATGGGCCTTGGTTGAGGACAATCACCTGATACAACGAGTTTTTACTGAGGGGCTTAATCCTTTCTTTCAAACCCGAAGAGAGATCAGTCGGAGTGTACGTTTAGGTTTACCTGAAACTTTTTTCAAAAGGAAATTGGAACAGGTGTATTATTATGGTGCCGGTTGCACTTCTTATGAAAAAAAGAATGTATTGGGTGCCTCATTAGTAGCACAGTTCAAAACTCCGATTCAAGTGGAAAGCGATTTGCTTGCTGCTGCCCGCGGTTTGTTTAAATGCGAGGCTGGAATTGCCTGTATCTTAGGTACAGGTTCTAATTCTTGCTTTTACAACGGAAAGATTATCGTAAAAAACGTCAAAGCAGGCGGATATATATTAGGTGATGAAGGTAGCGGAGCCGTGCTGGGTAAGCATTTTCTTTCAGATGTCCTGAAAGGCCTGGCTCCAAAGGAGGTAATGGCCGACTTTTTTGAGAAATTCCGTATCAGTCCCAATGAAGTGATGGAATCAGTCTATAACCGGCCATTTCCTAATCGCTTCCTTTCCACTATTTCATATTTCTTAGCGGATTATACGGATGATGACTATGTATACGAGTTAATAACCGCTAATTTGCGTAGCTTCTTCACAAGAAATGTGTGCCAATATGACTATAAGAGTTATCCTATTCGTTTTGTTGGCTCATTAGCCTACAGCTATGCTGCAATTCTCCGAGAAGTAGCCAGTGAATTTGGTATTGAACTGGATGTCATTGAAGAAACTCCAATGAGTGGCTTAGTCGAATTCCACTCATTAAATATTGAAGAACCTTAATTATTGTATATAAAGCATATTGAAAGGAACTAAACATTCCTTTAATCGCAAATTTATAGATATAAAGTTAAATAAATGCAAAGGAATGTTCTTGATATTAAATTATAATATATCTTTGCTAAGAAGAAACGAATAAATAGCGTTTCATTGCCTTTGTTAATAACGAGTTTATCTCTTAAAACAACCAGCTAAAGTATAACAGTCTTTAGCGTATTTTAATTTTTGGTTAATGACCGTTTTACCAAGTTCTCTTGGAACTTAGCCAATACATAATTTAAGAAAGAGAGACATAAAATAAGTTAAACCTAAAACAAAAAAAGAGCCTATGGAACAACAATTTATCTAACAGAAGAAATGGTCTCAGCTATTTCTATACTGTCCATCTCCCCCCTTATTTCTGAGAATACTATTAAATTAACAACAAAATCATCAACTATTTTATGAATGAAGATCGCAAAAGACGAGCATTAAGAAACAACAAGCTCTTCACTACAGTAACAATTAGTGTATTGTGCTTAAACATTGGTAATGTGATAACTGTGCAAACAGCCTCTGGTTCCGCTTTGAATAATTAATGGCATTACAAACTCAATTGCAATGCGTCAAAGTGAACCTGCATTAGTATGATATAATTCTGGACTATTAACCATTATTGTTTATTAAATCTATGTTAAGGAAAAAACTTTTTATCCTATCAGTAACCGGACTTATGCTTTTATGCAGCGGTTACGCCCCTGGAATGAGTGTAAATGCACAGAATGCCACCTCGTCAAGTACACAGAATTCAAGAAAAATAACCGGAGTTGTTACTGATACTCAAGGTGAACCTATTATTGGAGCAACTATCCTCGTGCAAGGCACAGGTATCGGTACAGCAACTGATATAGACGGAAAATTCTCTCTCGACATTCCATCTAATGGAAAAACTCTTATCGTATCCTTCATCGGATTTGATGCGCAAGAGATTCCCATTACGAGTAATACGACTTATAAAATACAATTAAGCGGTACAGACTATGCTCTGGATGAAGTAGTCGTCACAGCATTAGGTATGAAGCGTGAAAAGAAAGCCCTCGGCTATTCCGTGCAAGATGTAAAAGGTGACGCTCTTATTGAAAATCGTACTGCAAACATCGCTACATCCTTGAATGGTAAGATTGCCGGTATGAATATCTCCTCGACTTCTGTTCCCGGCGGTTCAAACCGTATCGTTATCCGTGGTAATAACTCCATATCCGGCAATAACATGCCTTTGGTTGTAGTGGATGGCATCCCGTTTGATAACTCTCAAGGCGTTGACGACGTAAACACAAACTCCTGGGGTGCAGGCTATTCGGACACCGGTGACGGATTATCCATGCTGAATCCCGATGACGTTGAATCTATTTCCGTATTGAAAGGTCCTTCGGCTACAGCACTTTACGGCTCACGCGGTGGTAATGGCGTAATCCTCGTTACTACGAAACAAGGACAAGGAGGCAAAACCAAAGTTTCCTACAATAGTAACTTCACTTTTGAGAATGTGATGATTCAACCGGAATTCCAGAATGAATTTGGTCAAGGTACGGACGGAGCATACGTTGCCACCTCCCGTAACTCCTGGGGACCTAAAATGGGAACTGTTGTTACCGACTGGACTGGACAAACCCGTGCTATGGAAGCCAAAAACAATGACTACTCTGATTTTATGGATACAGGTACGTCCTGGAGTAACTCTCTCGACGTGACAGGTTCTTCCGGCAAGATGAATTATCGTGTAGGTATGTCCAACACAACGCGTAAAGGTGTTATTCCCAACAACAAGTTGAATAAGACAAACTTCTCCGTTCGTGCCGGTGGTGAAATCATCAAGAACCTGACTCTTGATGCTAAACTGAATTACACCTATCAGAAAGGTGAAGGCCGTCCTGAATTCTCTGCATCCGGCTTCAACCCTATATTCGCCCTCATTTATACTCCGCGCAGTATTAACCTGCATGAGATGAAAGATGTTTTCGACAAGGATGGAAAGATTATCGACTGGTATCCCAGTATGCTTACAGTAGTGAATAACCCGTATGCACTGACCTCTCTCAGCGGGAACAAGGACGTAACCAACCGTATTAACGGTTTTGCATCGCTGTCCTATGAAGTAAACAGCTGGTTGAAAGCAATGATTCGCTTTGGTGGTGATACCTACGGCAAGAAAACTGAAAAATGGATACGCCATGACTTGATTTCAAGCGCCGGCTACAAAGACGGACGTTTCTCAACCGGTCAATACAACATGGCCGAATACAATGCTGACTTCCTGGTTACAGCCCAGAAAGAAAACATTGCAAGTTCCAAATTCTCCGGTATGCTCTCCGTTGGTGGCAACTTAATGAACCGCCAATATAACAGCTTCTATGCTACAGCCGAAGGTTTGAATATCCCCGAACTTTACACCATTCAAAACGGACAGTCGACGACGACAAGAACTTATAAATCTGAAAAGGAAGTTCAATCCCTTTATGCATTGGGACAATTGTCATGGGACAACTACCTGTTCTTCGATGTAACCGTACGCAACGACTGGTCGTCCACATTGCCGAAGGACAATCGCTCGTTCTTCTATCCTTCATTCTCTTTGGGTTGGGTTGTAACCGACATGCTGACCAAGTTTAAGATAGACGTTCCCAGCTGGATCTCTTTCGCCAAACTGCGTGCTTCTTATGCAGAGGCAGGAAATGACACCGACCCATACCAATTATTATCCGTATTATCTACAGTCTCCAACATGGCAGGGGGCCTGATGGGAGTAGCCGAGCCTTCTACGAAAGCGAACGCTAATCTCAAACCGGAAATTATCAAATCAATGGAGTTCGGTGCTGACATCCGGTTCCTTGACAACCGTTTAGGATTCGACGTTACGTACTATAACAAACGTGCATACAACCAAATTATTTCCATGCCTTCATCTATCACCTCAGGATACAGTGCCAAGTATATCAACGCCGGACGTGTTGACAACTGGGGCTGGGAGATTCAGATGAACACCACGCCTATTCGCACCCGTGACTGGAACTGGAATCTTTGGGTTAACTTCGCCAAGAACTCTTCTGAAGTTGTAGAACTTTACGAAGGAGTAGAATCCATCACCCTGGCACGTCCTATGGGACAGAACTGCTACGTAATGGCTAAAGTAGGCGAACCTTACGGACAGATTTACACCAATGGTTTCAAATATGACGAAAAGGGTAATCGCCTTGTCGGTGATGATGGCAAATACATCGTAGATCCTACTCTCCGTGTTTCCGGTAATATGAACCCGGACTGGACCGCAGGTATCGGTTCTTCACTCAGATGGAAAAACTTCTCCTTCGGCTTCCTGATCGACGTTCGTTATGGTGGCGATATTTATCTGCAATCCATGATGCGCCTGCAATCCTGCGGTCAGACCAAAGAGACTGCTGTCGGACGCGAAGAGTATTATACAACTGGCAAGGGATTGATTTCTCAGGGTGTGAATGTGAATACAGGAGCTGCCAACACAGTGGAACTTAATCCTACCGCTTATTGGGGACAGTTCTATGGCAATATCGGAAACTACATTTATGACGCCACCAATGTACGCCTCCGCGAACTTAACTTCTCTTGGACAATGCCGGGCAAATGGTTCAACAAGACCATCATCAGCGGTATCAAGATTAGCGCTGTGGCCAATAACGTATGCTTCTTGTACAACAACCTCCCGGGATTCGATCCTGAATGTACATACTCCACCGGTAACGGACAGGGTGTTGAAACGGCCGCTTTGCCTTCTACCCGTTCATTTGGTTTCAATCTTAACGTTACATTCTAAAATAAAGGAAAGAATATGAATAAGTTATTTAAATCTATTATAAGCATTGTCGGTCTTTCAATGACCCTTGCGGGCTGT
Organism: Bacteroides stercorirosoris; assembly: GCF_900142015.1. Lineage (GTDB taxonomy): Bacteria > Bacteroidota > Bacteroidia > Bacteroidales > Bacteroidaceae > Bacteroides > Bacteroides stercorirosoris. The sequence continues at coordinate 60,014 of NZ_FQZN01000007.1, read as the reverse complement.
GTCGGCGATTTTGATGATATGAATACTGACCCCAACAACCCGACGCCGGGTTCAGTCGATCCTAAGTTTCAATTGATATTCATACAGGGACGCGGTATTCCCTATGCCAACCAATGGCAACAGATAGACCAGTTGATGATCAGTACTTTCTGCGAATATGCAGCCAATGACGGTCTTTCAGCTTCCGACTATAACATAGACGCACGTTATGTGGACAATATATGGGAGTTAACCTATACCGTGTTGACCAATGCCAACTCTCTGATTCGTGCCAATGAGAGTAATCCGGTTCATACCAATGTCGTACAGATGGCCCGCATCTGGAAAGCGTATGCGATGTTGCGTTTGACTAACTGTATGGGTGATGTGCCTTACTCTGAAGCTGCCAATGACATTGACCAGCCTAAGTATGACACTCAGAAGGATATCTATTATACGATATTCGACGAATTGAAGGATGCTGCAAGCAAACTGGACGAATCAGCCGCTAACAATGTAGGTTCTTATGACCTCATTTACGCCGGTGACGCTGCCAAATGGAAAAAGTTCGCTAATTCCCTCCGGTTACGTATGGCTGTCCGTATCTCTGACGTAGACGCTACCAAGGCTAAAACGGAAGCTGCCGCTGCTATCTCGGCAGGTGTATTCAGCAATGATGCCGATGCCGCTTTCTTGAAGCAAGGTGAAGACAAGTTCGCCCAGAACCCGATTTATTATCATAAAGGTTCTTCCGTATTGCATATGTCAACAGCTTACAAACGTCTCGTGCAAGGTCTCGGCGGATTGGCATGGCCCACCGCAGCCGACCGTGAAGCAAACAAAAACATTACCGAAGCTATTCTTGCCGCCAAAAATGCTCCTGCAGTTGTTGATCCCCGCGCTCCTATTCACTTTGAACCGGCAGGTATCATCGAAACTCCTGCAACGGAAGGTATGACCGGCAATTGGGATGGTACAGATCCGGGACACGTAGCCTCCGGTGTAGGTGCTGCCATGGACAATGGTCAGTTTGTAAGTGACTTCTCCAAAATCGGCCCATGGTATTATGAAACTATCGACAGAAAGTATCCTCTGTTCAAATACAGTGAACTGTGTTTCCTGAAAGCTATCGCCATCGAATTAGGTCTTGTGAGCGGTGATGCCAAATCGGAATATGAAGCAGGTGTGCGTTCAAGCATGACTGAACTCGGTGTTCCGGAAAGCAACATTGTAAGCTACCTGGCTTCTACCTCTCCAAACTATTATGGAACCACAGCCAGCTACGACGACATTACAGGAACCAGCAATACAGCTTTGGACAAGATTCTTACCCAGAAATATATCGCTCAGTTCCAGGAATGTTCTTTCGAGACTTGGGCTGACCACCGTCAGTTCCACAAGCCTACGCTCATGCCGTTCGCAAGCGTTAGTTCAAGTGTGTTCAACATGAATCCTTCCGACCAGGCCAATAATACGCCGAATGCTTATATCAAGCGTATATATTATCCTTCTTCAGAATATACTGTGAATGCTACTAACGTGAAAGAAGCCGAAAGCCGTATGGGTGGAAACAACAGCATACAAAACAATGTATGGTGGGACGTTAACTAAAACCTGATCCTCATAAATGCGTAGTTGAGAGCCATTCAACTACGCATTTTTTATGTCTTCATTGTAAATATCAAAAGTTCATCTAACTTTGCTGTATATATACCCACTTATCTGAAACAATATGGAAAACATTCTTCTTGCAATCTTTTTATGGTGCTCCTCACTCTCTAACCAGGGATTCATAACAAGCCCTTATTTCCAGGAGCAGGAAATTTCTTTTGTATATACTCCGGGAATCAAAATCCATATCAATGCTCCTTCAGAGGCAGAATTTGACAAAAGCAAACCAACCAAACTTGTATTGTATGCCTTGCCCAATGGCAATAGCACGGACTGGACCATAGGAAAGATGCCGGCAGAAGGTGATGACTGGCATTATCACATACAACACATCGGAGCACAGACGCGGTTTATCAGAGCTGCAAACCAAGAATACAACTTCGTAACCATCTACCTGGAAGCCAACACCAAGAGCTGGGGAAGTTGGAGAAAAGCCGAACCGATGCGAGACGAAAAGATTAAGGAAACAGTGGAATATCTTCTTTCCCTTTTCGCCGAATATCACCCTCACATAGAACTGAACAGCCATAGTGGAGGAGGTAATTTCATTTTCGGTTTTATGGATGCCAATTCCGAAATTCCCGCCTATATAAAGAAAATATCTTTCATTGACAGCAACTATAACTGGGACAATGAACGTTATGGCAATAAATTAAAGAAGTGGTTGGAAGCCTCTCCCGACAACAGTTTATTTGTAGCGTGCTACGATGACGCAAATGCCTTACTGGACGGAAAACCATTCGTTTCCAGAAAAGGCGGAACCTGGCACAGAACCTATCTGATGCAGCGTTATCTGAAAAAGAACATGAAACGACTGACATGGAACAAAACAGAAAATGACAGCATCATCTATTTCACCGCGAATAACCGGAGAATCCAATTCTATTCCAGAAAGAATCCGGAACGCCAGATTTATCATACGATACTCGTGGAGCGAAACGGATATATTCAATCTGTATTTTCCGGTACCAAGTATGAAGGAGCAAGATACCAGTTTATGGGGAAAAGGGCCTACGATGCTTATCGTCAGGACTCAATAGCGAAACCTCACATTTTCCAGTTTCCTCCCCGAAACAAAGGAGCTGTCACAGGAAGTGGGTTTGTCCGCCAAGTCATGAATATGACGGCGGAAGAACGTGATTCTGTGGCCTATAAAGAGATTATCCAAGGTAATGTTCCGACATCCTTTCGGCAGCCTATATATCTGACAGATAGTCTGCAGGACTCTAAAGGGATATGGCATGAAGTTACACTTTGCGTATTATCCGACTTTCTGGCGATAGGCACAGATACGGATTTTCTTCGTATCCCGATGTTACCGCTTACAGCCCAGAAGCTGGCAGATTCATTTGGGGCGACATTGCCCACGCGGAAACTATCCAATCTGATCCATCGTCACAGTCCGGTTAAGTTAGAGCCTCAACCTATGACTCCGGATGCTACAATGACTACGATCCCTGTATTTGCCCGCCATGATTCTATCATTGAAGCAGCCCGTCAAAAGGCCGGCGAAGACTTGGACAGACTGATTTCCGGACATAAAAAAGACATTGTCATCACTAACCGGATAGCCAATGAACCGGGCAGACTATTTATTTACGGCTGGCATTATCCTGACGGGAAGCCCATTCAACCATTGAGTGCAGCACATGGTATTGGCTATGTGGACTACAGCCACGGGGTCCGGTTAATACGTGACGAGGTCCTGGTAGATGGCAAACTATATTCATTGAAAGCCTTACTCCAGGACCCCGTATTTTACAAATTATTCAGTGATGAAACCGGTCCGATGACAATCACAAATTATATTCCTGATTAATCTTGCTCACCACCTCCAGTTTGCCGTCTTTCAGCAAAGAGCGTGCATTAAAGAAGTTCACTCCGTCTGCACCTGCTTCAACAGACAGCTTTGCAGCTTTATATAATTCTTCGGCAGTAATATCGGGAACAAATAATCCTGATACATATTTATTCTTGTGGAAAGTCTCGCGCAAACCGTTCTCAATGCTAAACGGTATCCATTCCAGGTTTTCCGAATAGAATGACTGATAATTCATCGGACAGACAATATCTATCTTCCAGGTAGGCCAGTCCTGATAAACCGTCATACGGGCACGGGTAGGGTAAGGGAATACAGCCGCTGAAACCAGTTTTCCTTCGGCATGGGTGGCTTCCACAATTTCATTCACCAGAGAAGTAACCTCATTCAGGCGGAACTGCAACCATTCCGGGCTCATCCATGGGTCCTGTAAATCCAACGGAGAATAACCGAATATTTTTTTGAACTTCTCTATCGCTACCGGATGATACCCGAAATCATACTCAGCCCGATAGGTGTCTTGCTGAATCTTGAATTTATGCTGTTGCAAACGCCGTCCCAGCACAGCATCATTATAACGGATAAAATCCAGATGCACAGAAGCCAGCCCGTCCAAAGCGGCATAAGAAGCCGCTTTATTTTTCATGAACTGCCGGGCTTCCGGCACCGAAGGGCTCAACCATTTGTAATGTTTCACATAAGGATCGTATTCATGACTGTTATACCCTATCCGGTTCACGTCAAACCATTCGGGATGTGCCAACGCCACCGAATCTCCGGGAGCGTTCACCGTAAACATCCAGGCATGTACCTTCGCTCCTTTATAAGATTTAGCCGCTTCAATATAGCGTGCTACCACTTCCGGCGAGCCACACATATAATAATTCTTGATACCAGCCTCATCAAAAGGCTTCATCCAAAGAATCAGAGATTCGACCGAGGCATTCGTGTCCACATCGTCCCAGACGCCCAAAGCAATCTTTTGTTCCTGGTTCTGAACTTTTTTCTTTTTACCGGCCGACAATGGCTGAACAGCCAAACTGAAAAAGCACACAAGTGCTACAAATAAATTAGTAAATTTCATGATGATGATTTTTTTAGGTTCACAGCAAAGATAACACTTCTTCTATATAAATAAGGTGAATGACCAATTATTTGCAAATTATTAATTATAATGCTAAAAATAATAAAATAAGTGTTTTTGATATTAAAATAAAGTCTATCTTTGTTGCAACGAACATCCCCTTAACAATAATACTATTATGAAGAAATTTCTGCTACTTATCTTTGTATTGTGCAGTGCCTCATTATGTTGTCAAGCGCAAAAAGACCGGGTTATTTTGGGTGACGAACAGACTTCCGAGTATTTTCCTCTCCTGAAGGGTAAACGGATTGCAATATTCTCCAATCATACAGGAATGATAGGAGACAAACATCTGCTGGATATTCTCCTGGAAAATAAATTTAACGTCGTTGCCATCTTCTCACCGGAGCATGGTTTTCGTGGGGATGCAGATGCAGGCGAGCATGTATCCAGTTCAGTAGATTCGAAGACAGGTGTACCCATCCTTTCCCTTTACGATGGCAAAGATAAAAAGCCAAGCAAAACATCCATGCAGAAGTTTGATATCCTGATAGTGGATATCCAGGATGTCGGTCTGCGTTTTTACACCTATTACATCACCATGTGCCGACTGATGGATGCTTGTGCGGACTACAACAAGAAAGTATTGATACTGGACCGTCCTAATCCGAACGGACATTACGTAGACGGTCCTATTCTGGACATGAAACATAAATCAGGTGTAGGCTGGCTGCCAATTCCCATTGTTCATGGAATGACTTTAGGGGAACTTGCATTAATGGTGAACGGAGAAGGCTGGCTTCCCGGCTCACGCAAGTGTGATTTATCAGTTATCAAATGTAAGAATTACACACACCAGACCAAGTATCAGTTGCCAATCCCCCCATCTCCCAACCTGCCGAATATGAAGTCGATATATCTGTATCCGGCTACTTGTTTCTTTGAAGCAACTCCCGTCAGCCTGGGCAGGGGAACTTCACTTCCATTCCAGGTGTACGGACACCCCAATATGACCGGCTACAGTTATAGTTTCACCCCGAGAAGTATTCCCGGAGCAAAGAATCCGCCTCAACTGAACAAATTATGTCATGGAGTAGACCTTAGTAATATGAGCGATGAGGAAATCTGGAAGCGTGGAGTGGATTTGAGCTACATTATCGACGCATACCGTAACCTGAATCTGGACGACCATTTCTTCCGTCCTTTCTTTGAGCTATTGGTAGGCAGGGATTATGTGCGGAAAATGATAAAAGAAGGAAAGAGTGCTGATGAAATCAAAGCAATGTGGAAAGACGATGTGGAAAAATTCAAGGTACAGCGTAAACCGTATCTCCTTTACGATGAGAATTAAATATTGAGAATTCACCAATAATAATTAATCCATAATTAACATGAGCCCGATATCCGTAATCATCACCATCGCCGCCTACTTCGTGATACTGTTCACCATATCCTACATAGCCGGCCGAAAAGCCGACAATGCAGGTTTCTTTGTCGGCAACCGTAAATCATCCTGGTACGTCGTGGCATTTGCCATGATTGGTTCCAGCATCTCCGGAGTGACGTATGTATCTGTGCCGGGTATGGTAGCCGCCAGTAGTTTCGGCTATCTGCAAATGGTGTTAGGTTTCGTTGCGGGACAGCTCATCATAGCTTTCGTACTGACGCCGTTATTTTACCGGATGAACCTGGTGTCCATCTATGAATATCTGGAAGACCGCTTTGGAATGTCCTCTTACCGGACGGGGGCATGGTTCTTCTTTATCTCCAAAATGCTGGGTGCAGCAGTTCGCCTGTTCCTGGTATGTCTGACACTACAATTGCTGGTGTTCGAGCCCTTCGGATTACCTTTCATACTGAATGTCGCAATTACGGTGGCATTAGTGTGGCTTTATACCTTCCGGGGCGGAGTGAAATCCCTGATTTGGACAGATTCATTGAAAACATTCTGTCTGGTGGTATCGGTAGTGCTCTGCATCTGTTACATCGCATCCGACTTGAACCTGTCATTCAGCAGCATGATCAGTACGATTGCAGACAGTGACATGTCCCGCATCTTCTTCTTCGACGATGTAAACAGCAAACAATATTTCTTCAAGCAGTTCTTTGCCGGAGCATTCACCATGATTGCCATGACCGGACTGGACCAGGACATGATGCAACGCAACCTCAGTTGCAAGAACTTCAAAGATTCGCAGAAGAACATGATAACAAGTGTTATTTCCCAATTCTTCGTAATCCTGTTGTTCCTGATGCTGGGCGTATTGCTCTATATCTTTGCAAGTAATCAAGGCATCCAAGTGGATAAGAGCGATGAACTCTTCCCATTGATAGCTACCGGCGATTATTTCCCGGCCATCGTAGGTATATTGTTCATCGTCGGACTGATATCTTCGGCTTACTCCGCAGCCGGCTCGGCATTGACGGCTCTGACTACTTCATTCACTGTGGACATTCTGGGAACAAAAGGCAAGACGGAAGAAGAAATCGTAAAAGTGCGTAAACGCGTACACATCGGTATGGCGGCAATCATGGGTATCACGATTTTCGTATTCAACCTACTGAATAATACAAGCGTAATCGATGCCGTATATATCCTTGCAAGTTACACTTACGGCCCCATCCTCGGTTTGTTCGCATTCGGTATCTTCATGAAACAACAGGTTCGCGACAAATATATTCCACTGGTGGCCATCCTCTCCCCCATCCTTTGCTTTGTTCTGCAAAAGAATTCGGAGGCATGGTTCAACGGTTACCAGTTCAGTTACGAACTGTTGATATTCAACGCCCTGTTCACATTCATCGGACTCTGCTTGTTGATTAAAAAAGATAAGTAGTAATAATTAACTTAATACATCATCATGAATGTAAGACTTCATTTTTTGTTCACTTTGCTCACCGCCTCCCTCATCCCCCTGACGGGAGGCGCGCAAGAGCTTTCGACGGAGGTCCGCCAGGAGATCGGTCGATTTCTGGATGCCGCCGCACGGAAAGAGGTTTCCATTGGGCGTATCCGTATCGACTCTGTTGCCGTGGAAAGAAATACCTTGCAACTGTTCGCTAATATGAACTGCGCTTATATTCCTTTCCGGGAAGATAACGTATCAGAGATTTATCAAGGCGTGAAGGCACTGCTTCCGGCAGAGTATTCCAGCTATGACTTGCAAATCCGCACGAACAAACGTAGCATTGAAGAATTAATTCCCCAGGCGCTACGCAGCAAGAAGGACAAAAAATCCAGAACATTCACCCCCGCCGGTACAAAGCCTTTAGTGACGGCTCTTTCCGTGCCATACTCTCCCACGAATGGGCTAAAGAACCGCCACATCGCTTTGTGGCAAAGCCACGGTTTCTATTATGAGTCCAAACTGACACGTTGGGAATGGCAACGTGCCCGCATCTTCCAGACAGTAGAGGATTTGTACACGCAAAGCTATGTACTTCCTTTCCTGGTTCCTATGCTGGAGAATGCAGGTGCCAATGTGTTGATGCCCCGCGAACGGGACATCCAAATGACTGAAATAATTATAGACAATGACGGATGTCTCAACAGCCGTTCCGTTTATATCGAAAAGTCAGGTGATAAAAACTGGATGCAAGGTGCAGGTAAAGGTTTTGCACACTTGCGCAATCAGTATGTTGATTTCGAGAACCCGTTCCGCGAAGGAACCTTCCGTGCCATTGAAACTGTGAAAGGCAAAAAAGACAAAGAAAGTACTGCCGAATGGATACCGGAACTTCCCGCCACCGGACGGTATGCCGTATACGTTTCCTACAAATCACTGCCTAATAGTACGGACGATGCACTTTACACCGTTTATCATAAAGGTGGTGTGTCCCAATTCAAAGTCAACCAACAGATGGGTGGCGGAACCTGGATTTATCTGGGAACATTCAGTTTTGATGCCGGAAAGCATGATGCTTACAAAGTCGTCTTAAACAACCGCTCCGATAAAGCCGGACGCATTGTCACTGCCGATGCCATAAAAATCGGTGGAGGTATGGGAAATATCGCCCGCTGCATTTCTGATGAAGGCGCCACAGAGAATATAAAAAGTTCTCAAGAATCGGGAAAAAGCGTAGCTAACCTTCAACTCCCAACTCTCAGCTCTCAACTGAATAACTACGAAGTCAGCGGTTATCCCCGCTTCTGCGAAGCTGCACGCTACTGGCTGCAATGGGCTGGGATCCCCGATAGTGTTTACTCCGAAAGCCATGGAAAGAATGACTATACCGACGATTACAAAAGCCGTGGCATCTGGGTGAATTACCTTGCCGGTGGTTCTTCCGTCAATCCTACGGAGGCAGGACTGAATATCCCGGTAGATATGGCCTTTGCCTTTCACTCCGATGCCGGGACTACATTGAACGATTCGATCATCGGAACACTGGGTATCTACTACACCAATGCCTACAACGAAGAATATGCCAACGGTGCATCCCGCTACCTAAGCCACGATATGACCGATTTGATTCAGTCAAACATCGTGCGGGATATCCGCACCCTATACGAGCCCAACTGGACACGCCGCGGCATGTGGAACCAGTCTTACTACGAAGCACGTGTCCCCCGCGTACCTACCATGTTATTGGAGTTACTGTCACACCAGAACTTCGCCGATATGCGTTATGGCCTGGATCCGCGCTTCCGTTTCACAGTGAGCCGTGCTATCTATAAAGGTATGTTGCAGTTTATCTGCTCACAGTACCATATGGACTATATCGTCCAGCCTCTGCCAGTAGATAATATGGCACTGCGCATGGTAGGCGAAAATGAAATAGAACTGACCTGGCAACCCGTTGCCGACCCGCTGGAACCGACAGCGAATGCAGAGAAATACATTGTCTATACCCGTATCGGAGATGGTGATTTTGACAATGGTGTACTGGTGGATAAGAACACCTACCGCACCGCCCTACCTGCCGGAGTGGTATGTAGCTATAAAGTGACCGCCGTCAACAAAGGTGGTGAAAGTTTCCCATCTGAAATTCTTTCTGCCGGACGTGCATTTAATAGTAATAATCGATTAGTGATGATAGTAAACGGATTCGACCGCATCAGTGCCCCGGCGGACTTCGTTGCCCCCGCTCCGGCCGAGTCTTTACTTGCAGGCTTCCTGGACGATTTAGACCACGGAGTGCCTTATCTTAACGATATTAGCTACATTGGTAAAATGAAAGAATACCGCCGTTCTATTCCCTGGATGGATGATGACGCCTCCGGTTTCGGTGACAGTTACGGCAATTATGAGGATAAGGTAATTGCCGGAAACACATTCGACTATCCCGCCGTTCATGGAGCCGCTATTTTGAAAGCCGGATATTCTTTCATATCTTGCAGCGACGAAAGCGTGGAGAACCAAACAATGAATCTGAACGACTATACATACGTAGACCTGATACTCGGCAAAGAATGCCAGACCAAGATGGGACGTGGCGGTATACGGCCTTTGGAATTCAAGACATTCAGCCAGCCCATGCAGGAAGCTATCACTGCATATTGCAGACAAGGCGGAAACATTTTCGTCTCAGGAGCTTATGTCGGTACCGACCTCTGGGACAACCGCCTGGCTCCGGCTCAGGATGCCGACAAGAAATTCGCAACAGAAGTCCTGAAATATAAATGGCGTGTGGGACAAGCGGCTACAGAGGGTAAGGTGAAATGTGTAGCTTCTCCGTTCCCCGCCCTTTCAGGCAACTATACGTATCATAACGAACTGAATGCCGACAGCTACGTGGTAGAATCACCCGACGCCATCGAGCCTGCCACTAAAGACGCGTACACCGTAATGCGTTACTCTGAGAACAACCTGAGTGCCGGAGTAGCCTACAAGGGTGACTATAAGACTTGTGTACTAGGCTTCCCATTCGAAGCTCTGCGCACTACTGCTGAAAGAGAGACATTAATGAATGCCATCCTCACTTTCTTCAGTGAAGGAACAAACCTATAACACACTAAACCAATCATCATTTATGAAGCGAAGATTATTAATAAACATTTTGCTCCTGGCTGTAGGATTTATACAAAGTGCTGCGTTGTATGCGGATCACGGAACATTCCGTTTTGCCCAGATAACGGACATTCATTTCAGCCCCAACAATCCCAATCCTACAGAAGACCTGCTGCGCACCGTAGCACAGATTAATGCGACAGACAGTATCGACTTTGTATTGGTGACGGGCGATATTGCCGAAGAAGGTGATCGCGCCACCATGCTGAAAGTAAAAGAAACGCTGGATTTGCTGAAAGTCAAATACTATATCATCCTCGGCAATCACGAAACGAAATGGAGTGATTCCGGCTGCACAGCTTTCGAAGAAATCTTCGGTGGCGAACGTTTTGAATTCGAGCATAAGGGCATCCTGTTCCTCGGTTTCAACTCCGGCCCTCTGATGCGTATGGCAAACGGTCATGTAGTTCCACAGGATATCCGTTGGATGACGGAAAGAATGAACCTGTTCAACACCGGCAACTCTCAACTTAACAAGCCCGTAATCCTCGTCACCCACTACCCGCTGATAGAAGGAGATGTGGACAACTGGTATGAAGTGACCGACGCGGTACGCCCTTACAACATCCGCCTATTTATAGGCGGACACTACCACCGCAACCGCGACTTACGATACGACGGTATTCCCGGTATCCTGATGCGCAGCAACCTGCGCGACAAAGACGGTAAACCCGGATATGGAATCTATGACATCACCCAAGACTCTATCCTCGTCTATACACAACGTATCGGCGAACCGAAACAGCAATGGGCTTCCTTCTCCCTGACCAAACAATACTACGACCACAACGGGAAGGCAGAGAAGTACCCCGATTTCTCGGTAAACAAAGAATACCCCAATGCAAAGGAACAGTGGATCGTACAGACCGGTGCAGGTATCTATTGCTCTCCTGCGGTAGAAAAGAATAAGGTATTCGTAGGAGATGATATGGGAGTCCTGACTTGCTATGCTTTGAAGAATGGTAAAAAGTTGTGGAGTTTCCAGTCCGGCAAACGCATTGTCGGTACTCCGGCAGTGGCGGAGGGTATCGTCGTATTCGGCTCTGCCGACCGCAACATCTATGGTTTGAACAGTAAAGACGGCAGTCTGCTATGGACTGTGAAAGCCGGAGAACCTGTATTGGGTGCAGTAACCATCGAGAACGGCATTGCCTACATCGGCGCCAGCGACCACACTCTCCGCGCCATCGACGTCCGCACAGGTAAAGTGATATGGACATACAACGGTGTGAAAGGGTACATTGAAACCAAACCGTTGGTAACGGCAGACAAGGTTATCTTCGGTGCATGGGACAATACCCTCTATGCGCTGAACAAGTCAGATGGCAAGGAACTATGGAAGTGGACAGGCGGACTGACCCGCATGCACTTCTCCCCTGCCGCCGTATGGCCCGTAGCTGCAAACGGCAAAGTACTTATCACCGACCCGCAACGTGCAATGACAGCCATCAACCTGGAAAACGGCGAAACCGTATGGCGCACGTTCCAGTCTATAGTACGTGAAACTATCGGCTTGTCGGAAGATGGCGAACAGGTGTACAGTAAGACGATGAACGACAGCATTGTCTGCTACGCAACCAAAGGCGACAAGCCCCGCGAATTGTGGGCAAGCAATGTCGGCTTCGGTTACGAACATGCTCCGTCCATGCAAGTTGAAAAAGACGGCGTCATGTTCGGCAGTACTAAAGAGGGACTGATATTTGCCCTGGAGCCCAAAACCGGTAAGGTACTGTGGAAACATAAAATAGGCAACTCCCTCATCAGCACAGTAGTGCCGCTGAATGCCCGGCAAGTGCTGTTCACCGCCACCAGCGGAGAGGTAGGCCTTTTGACAATTGACAATTGAGAATTGACAATTGACAATTATTTGATAGACATGGAAAATATTAATATAACAATTAGAATATGAAAAACGAAAAGACAGAAAATAGCGCAGCTTATCATCAAGCACCAATTGTCAATTGTCAATTGTCAATTGTCAATTGTTTTATTCCCTTTGCGGGAACTGCTCAAGCGGAAAAGACAGTAAAAGGGTTGCAAGAAAGCGGCTTAGTGAATAACATTTACCTAATGGCTATGCCGGATGTTACCGAGAAGTTGCCCGGATGTCGCGTCTTGCATACGGACTCCATTCTATCCAGTGGAAACATCCGTAACATTGCCGGACATGCCGATGCAAAATATACGCTGATTTATACTAAATACACTACGCTCGAACTGGGGTTGTTTGCCTTGGAACGTATGATACACATTGCCGAAGACAGTGGTGCAGGCATGGTTTATGCCGACCGTTACCAGGTGAAAGAAGGCAAACAAACGAATGCTCCGGTCATCGACTATCAGTTCGGTTCACTGCGTGATGATTTCGACTTCGGCTCTGTGCTCCTGTTCCGTACGGACGCCTTCCTGGAAGCCGCTTCCCGTATGGCCGAAGACCAATATAAATTTGCCGGTCTCTACGACCTGCGTCTGAAAGTAAGCCAGAAAGAAAGCCTGGTACACATCAACGAATACCTCTACAGTGAAATCGAAGACGACACCCGTAAGAGCGGTGAAAAGATATTCGACTATGTAGACCCGAAGAACCGTGACCGGCAGATTGAAATGGAACAGGCTTGTACGGAACATCTGAAAGAAATCGGCGGTTATCTGGCTCCTGACTTCAAACAGATAGAATTTTCCGCCGGAGACTTTGAATATGAAGCATCGGTTATCATTCCCGTACGCAACCGCATCCGTACCATCCGTGATGCCATCAGCTCAGTCCTGAAACAGAAGACGGACTTCAAATTCAATCTGATTATCATTGATAACCATTCAACAGATGGCACTACGGAAGCTATCGACGAATACAAGAACGACGAACGCCTCATCCACATCATCCCCGAACGCAACGACCTGGGTATCGGCGGTTGCTGGAACATAGGCGTACATCACCCGAAGTGCGGCAAGTTTGCCGTACAGCTGGACAGCGACGATGTATACAAGGATGAGAATACCCTGACAATCATGGTGCGCGCCTTCTACGAGCAGAATTGTGCCATGGTAGTAGGCACGTATATGATGACGGACTTCAACATGAATATGATCGCCCCGGGCATCATCGACCATAAAGAATGGACACCGGAGAACGGGCGCAACAATGCGCTGCGCATCAACGGCCTGGGTGCTCCGCGCGCTTTCTACACTCCGGTGCTGCGTGAGGTAAAAGTCCCCAATACCAGCTATGGTGAGGACTATGCGTTGGGACTGAACTTCTCCCGCCACTATCAAATAGGCCGTGTGTACGATGTGGTTTATCTGTGCCGCCGCTGGGACGACAATTCGGATGCTTCGCTGGACATTGTGAAGATGAACGGTCACAACCTGTATAAAGACCGCATCCGCACATGGGAACTACAGGCACGTGTAGCGATGAACAAGAAAATACAACTCTTATGAATCAGACCATAAACGACCTCCTGACCAGCCAACTTGACACTTGGGAAATGGCGCGTAACAATTACGCCGCCCTTTCCGGCGTGCAAGTGAGAGAACTGGACGTAAACGGTATTCCCTATAAAGTACAGTTCAACCCTGCGCGTATCGTTTCTTCGGGAGCTAAAGTAGATGCCAAGTCCATCAAGGAACGCAAATGTTTCCTCTGTCCCGCCAATTTACCGCCGGTACAGAAAGGCATCCCGTTTGAAGGGCATTACAACATCCTGGTGAATCCGTTCCCCATTTTCCCCCGTCACCTGACGATACCGGAAGTGGCACACGTGGACCAGCGCATAGCTGTCCGTTTCAATGATATGCTGGCATTGGCACAGGTGCTGACGGATTACACGATATTCTATAATGGTCCCAAATGCGGTGCATCCGCCCCCGACCACGCCCACTTCCAAGCCGGAAACAAAGGTTTTATGCCCATTGAAAAAGACTGGCGCGGACAAATAGCAGGCAAAGTAGTGGATTACAGCGAAGCCACCCTTTGGTATCTGAATGATGCACCACGGGCTACGCTTGTCATCGAGTCCGCCAATAAGAAACACGCCGCTTCGCTGTTCGATATCATCTACCATTCACTGGACACGAAGCCGGGAGATGACGAGCCGATGATGAACGTACTGGCATGGTATGAGGACGGAAAATGGATAGTATGCGTATTTCCGCGCGAGAAGCACCGCCCGGCCTGTTATACAGCCGAGGGAGAAGCAAATCTGTTAAGCAGTCCCGCATCCGTTGACCTCGGCGGAGTATTTATCACTCCGGTAGAAAAAGATTTTCTGAAGATAACAGCCGAAGATGTGGCGCAGATACTGAGTGAAGTATGTCTTTCCACCGAAGACTTCCACAGGGTACGCCAACGCATCAAGGAGAAAATATAGTCCACCTAAAATATGATTATATGATGAAAGAGCCCAAAGTACACGTAGGCATATTGTTTGAGCCGCAGATAGAGTTCGTATTGCTGAACCCTTACCAAATAACAGGGACGTACTGCGACGGAGTAGTGCCCCACCGCACCGTTGTCAGCGGCAAACAAGTCGCTACCTACAACGAAGGCAAGATACTGTGGAACGGACGCCTTTATGACGAACTCCTGTTCGAACCAATAGACGAAGCCACCGACTCTTTTGAATTGCTGGACGTCACCATCGGTATCAACTTTCACTGGGAACGCAAAGAAGACCAGCGTTTCCTGGGTGCCCTAAAGATTATTGCAGAAGACAATAAACTGACAGCCATCAACGTCATCCATGTGGAAGACTACCTGACCAGCGTGATCTCCAGCGAGATGAGCGCAACCGCCTCACTGGAATTACTAAAAGCCCACGCCGTCATTTCGCGCAGCTGGCTCTTAGCAATTGACAATTCACAATTGACAATTGACAACTCTATGCAGCACGCCAGCGCAGCATCCAATAGCGCAGCCAAGCCCAGCGCAGCCAATTGTCAATTGTCAATTGTCAATTGTCAATTGAAATGGTATGAGCGCGACGCCCACACCCGTTTCGACGTCTGCGCCGACGACCATTGCCAACGCTACCAGGGCATTACCCGTGCCTCTACCGAAATCGTAAAGCAAGCCATCGCCGCCACCCGCGGACAAGTCCTGATGTACGGTGGCAAGATATGCGACGCCCGCTTCTCCAAATGCTGCGGCGGTGCATTCGAGGAATTCCAGTATTGCTGGGAAGATGCCCCCCACCCGTATCTCCGCAAACAACGCGACTTCCGCATCTTCAACCCCAAGACCTGCGACCTCAGCTTCGGAGCCACCCAACCCGGCAGCGGATTACCCGACCTGACAGATGAGCAAGAAGCGGAAACCTGGATTCGCACCTCTCCGCCCGCCTTCTGCAACACCACAGATAAGGGAATCCTCTCGCAGGTACTGAACAACTACGACCAGGAAACTACGGATTTCTACCGCTGGAAAGTGGAGTACACCCAGGACGAGCTATCCGCACTGATCCTGAAACGCTCCGGCATTGATTACGGACAAATCATCGACCTTGTCCCCATCGCCCGCGGCACTTCGGGACGCCTCTGGAAGCTGAAAATCGTAGGAACCAAACGGACGCTTATCATCGGCAAAGAGCTGGAGATACGCCGCACGCTGTCCGCTTCCCATCTCTACAGCTCCGCTTTCGTTGTAGACAAGGAAGACATCTCTCCCGAAGGCATCCCGGGACGCTTCATCCTCACCGGAGCCGGCTGGGGACATGGCGTAGGCCTGTGCCAGATAGGTGCTGCCGTGATGGGTGAGCAAGGCTATAAGTATGACGCAATACTGCTGCACTATTACATTGGCGCGAGCCTTGACCAACTATATGACTAATCTTACCAAACAATAACCTATTCAATATCATGAACAGTACAAAAAAAATATCCCCCTGGGCATGGGTGCCTACCCTATACTTCGCACAAGGCATTCCATACTTCATTGTCAACAACATCTCGGTACTAATGTTTGCCAAGATGGGAGTTCCCAATGGAGAGATGGCCTTGTTTACGAGTCTGCTGTATCTGCCCTGGACCATCAAGCCCTTCTGGAGTCCGTTCATCGACATTATCAAGACCAAACGATGGTGGACCATCTCCATGCAAATTCTGATGTCGATAGCATTCATCCTGCTGACGTTGTCCATACCCAAACCGGATGAAGCGATGATAGCAGCCGGGACAACTCCCATCAGCCTGTTCACCATCACATTGATTTTGTTCATCATTACCGCCTTTGCCTCGGCCACGCACGACATTGCCGCCGACGGTTTCTATATGTTGGCACTGAAGCAGAGCGACCAGGCGGCATTTGTCGGCATCCGAAGCACTTTCTACCGCCTTGCATCCATCTTCGGACAAGGAGTACTGGTAGCCATCGCCGGTACCATCGAGCTGAAATACAAAGATATCCCACTGTCGTGGACCATCACCATGCTGGTTACAGCCGTCATGTTCAGTCTGGTGACGTTCTATCACCTCTTTGCAATCCCCAAACCGACGGCCGACAAGTCCGTCCTGACACCGGGAACGGCCAGTGCAAAAGCCATATTCAAAGAGTTCGGACGCACGTTCGCCACTTACTTCACCAAACCGGGAGTATGGCTCGCCATCGCCTTCATGCTGCTCTACCGACTGCCCGAAGCGTTCCTCATCAAGATGTGTATGCCTTTCCTTGTAGCTTCCAAAGAAGCGGGAGGTCTGGAACTTTCTACAGCGGAAGTAGGTATCGTGTACGGTACCATCGGAGTGATATTCCTCACCGTAGGCGGCATTCTGGGCGGACTGTTCGCATCGCGCATCGGACTGAAGAAATCTATCTGGTGGATGGCGGCGTGCATGACGCTGCCCTGCCTGACATTCGTCTACCTGGCCATCGGCCAACCCGACAATCTGTTTGCCATCTCCACGGCCATCGCCATCGAGCAGTTCGGCTACGGATTCGGATTCACGGCCTATATGCTCTATATGATGTACTTCTCCGAAGGCGAGTTCAAGACATCGCATTATGCCATCTGCACCGCTTTCATGGCTCTGAGCATGATGATTCCGGGTATGTTTGCGGGTTACCTCCAGGAAGCGGTCGGCTACGTCAACTTCTTCTGGATAGTAATCGTCTGTTGCGCCGCCACCATCGTAGTCACGGTGTTTGCCGACAGGAAGATTGATCCGGCATACGGGAAAAAGTGATAAAGTAATAAGTGATAAATCATAAATCATAAGTAATAAATCATACGAATCAGGAGTTGAAACAGATTCATAACGGTATAGAAATGAAGCAAATGATAATTTAGCGCAGCCTAAGCCTGAAAGGCTTTCATCTTATAGCCCAGGGCAACGCCCTGGGAATGAATCGTCCCCACAATCTTACGCCCTGTAAGGGCAAAAGCTGATGTGTGCTGTTATGCCCTTACAGGGCGCAGGGATAAACATTACTCAATTCCCAGGGCGTTGCCCTGGGCTATAAGATGAAAGGCTTTCAGCCTTGAGCTGCGCAATAATCACCCATTTCATTCATAACCGTTACAAGCAGGAGTTAATTCCCCCTCCCTGATTCGCATAAGTTAAATTATAAACCATGAAAAAGTATATTCTCCTCTGTGTCCTCTGCGTCCTCTGTGGTGCCATGAAGGCTCAAAAGATCAAGATAAAGACCGGCATCGAAGTCCTGAAATCCCAGAACTTCAAATGCCTGGAAGGCAAGCGTGTGGGACTGATTACCAACCCCACAGGAGTGGACAATCAAATGAAATCCACCATCGACATCCTGCACGAAGCCCCCAATGTGAACCTCGTAGCCCTCTTCGGCCCGGAGCACGGCGTGCGAGGTGACGTGCATGCAGGCGACCACGTGACAGATATCAAAGATGCCAGCACCGGCCTCCCCGTCTACTCCCTCTATGGGAAAACACGCAAAGCCACTCCGGAAATGCTGAAAGACATCGACGTACTGGTATACGACATTCAAGACATCGGCTGCCGCTCATTCACCTACATCAGTACGATGGGACTGGCCATGGAAGCCGCTGCCGAGAATGGCAAAGAATTCATCGTCCTGGACCGTCCCAACCCGGTAGGCGGATTGAAAATAGAAGGTAACCTCGTAGAAGACAATTGCATTTCCTTTGTCAGCCAGTTTAAAATTCCGTACCTTTACGGACTCACTTGCGGCGAGCTGGCACTGATGCTGAACGGAGAACGGATGATGGCAGCGCAATGCAACCTGCACGTCGTAAAGATGAAAGGCTGGAAACGCCGGATGGATTATGCACAGACCGGCCTGCAATGGGTGCCCTCTTCCCCGCACATCCCACATCCGCACTCGGCTGTGTTCTACCCCGTAAGCGGCATTTTGGGTGAGTTGGGATATATGTCCATCGGCGTAGGCTACACCATCCCGTTCCAGATGTTTGCCGCCCCGTGGGTGGAAGCCGAAAAACTGGCCCGGAACCTGAACGCATTGGCCGTGCCGGGCGTCGTGTTCCGCCCGATGTACCTGAAACCGTTCTACTCCGTAGGAAAAGGCGAGCTGCTGCAAGGCGTGCAGGTACACATCATGGACGTGCAGAAAGCGCCGTTGAGCGACATCCAGTTTCTCGTGATGCAGGAAGTGGCGGCACTCTATCCCGACCGGGCCGTGTTTGACCATGCCGACAAGGGACGTTTCCGGATGTTCGACATGGTGAGCGGCTCCGAAGAGATACGCCGACGGTTCTCCCGGCGCAACCGTTGGGAAGATGCGCGCGATTATTGGTATAAGGATGCGGACGATTTCCGACGGTTGTCGAAACGGTACTACTTATACAAATAACCGGACAAGTAAGAAGTAGTCACTGAAAAGGTCGGGACTGAAAGCAATTCAGTCGTTACCTTAATAGGGTTCAGTCGTTACTTCATTTCACCCCCTTCCACAGCATATTCTGGCAGGGGATAAAGAGAAGTTAAATTTATATACAATATGGCAAAGAGTAACTACATGGCTTTCTTGCATGATGCCTGTCAGGTCATCCCGCAAGAAAGGATATACACCGACGAACTGCGCCGGTTGGCATGGGGAACGGATGCGGGCTTCTACCGCCTCATTCCTCAAATCGTGATTCGTTCCGGCAACGAAGGAGAAATCTCCGGCCTGCTGAGGTTGGCCGACCGCTACGGTCTGCCTGTGACGTTTCGTGCCGCAGGAACCAGTTTGTCCGGACAGGCCATTAGCGACTCCATCCTGATAGTAGCCGGCAAGCATTGGGAGAAGTACAGCATCTCTCCCGACCACGAACAGATTACGCTGCAACCGGGCATCATCGGTCAGCGGGTAAACGAGATTCTCGCGCCTTACGGACGCAAGTTCGCCCCCGACCCCGCCTCGGTGAAATCGGCCATGGTGGGCGGCATCGTCATGAACAACGCTTCGGGCATGAACTGCGGCACCCATGCCAACAGTGACAAAGTGCTCATCTCCGCCCGCATCGTGCTGGCGGACGGCACCGTGCTGGACACAGGCGACGACATCTCCCGTGCCTCCTTCGAAGCCACACACCCCGATTTCCTCAACCGCATCCGTGAGTTGCGCGATGAGATACGTGCCGACGAAGCTCTCTCCGCCCGCATCCGATATAAATACTCCATCAAGAACGTAACCGGACTGAACCTCTTACCTTTCGTCCGCTTCGACGACCCGTTCGATATTATCGCCCACCTGATGGTAGGCTCCGAAGGTACGCTTGCGTTCCTCTCACAAGTCACCATGCGCACAGAGTACGACTATCCGCACAAGGCAAGCGCCATGCTCTACTTCAAGAGTATCAAGGATGCCTGCCGGGCCGTGGTGGCGATGAAGGAGTTGACAAATCGTAATTCTTCAGACACGGATAACGCGGATGACGCAGATTCTCTTTCTACCATGCAGCGTGACAACGCAGCCTTTAAATCCGCGTCATCCGTGTCATCCGTGTCTAAAAAATTAGTAAAGGGCGCCGAGTTGCTGGACTACAAGAGTCTCTCTTCCGTAGACGACCCCATATATATAAGGTATAAACAAGAAGTCTCCGACCCCTCCGGCCTCACCGCCGTGCTGACCGAGACCAAAGCCCGCACCCGTGAGGAACTGGCACAAAACCTGTCAGCCATCGAAGCCTGCCTGACATCTTTCAGCACTTACATCCCCGTACACTTCACCGACCGACCGGAGGAGTACTCCAAATACTGGGCTATCCGTTCGGGCATCTTCCCCTCCGTAGGCGGCACACGCCAACCCGGAACCACCTGTCTCATCGAAGACGTAGCTTTCCACATCGAAGACCTGCCCGAAGCCACCGCCGACCTGCAGCAGCTCATCGCCCGACACGGCTATGACGATGCCTGCATCTACGGCCATGCCCTGGAAGGGAACTATCACTTCATCCTCAACCAGTCCTTCAGCACCGATGCCGAAGTGAAACGCTACGAGGAACTGATGAATGACGTAAAATCACTGGTAGTCGATAAATATGACGGTTCACTGAAAGCCGAACACGGAACAGGCCGCAACATGGCCCCCTTCGTGAAATACGAATGGGGAGAAGCCGCCTTCGAAGCCATGAAAGCCGTAAAGCAGTTGTTCGACCCGAAAGGTCTGCTCAACCCGGGTGTCATCTTCAATGATGACCCGCAATGTCATATCAAGGACTTGAAACAGCTACCGCTGTTTCAAATTGACAATTCACAATTGACAATTGACAATTCTATGCAGAATGGCAGCGCAACGTCCAACAGCGCAGCCCAACATAGTACAGCCCAACATAGCGCAGCCAATTGTCAATTATCAATTGTCAATTGTCAATTGAACAAAGTCCATTGTCAATTGAATAAGTGTATCGAATGTGGTTTCTGCGAAGTAAACTGTTTATCTTGCGGCTTTACCCTCTCTTCCCGTCAGCGTATCGTAGTGCAACGGGAAATATCCCGTCTGAGACAGAGCGGAGAGGACGAGGAACGTCTGGCTTTACTCGAAAAGCAATACCGTTATCCCGGCAATCAGACCTGTGCGGGAGATGGCCTTTGCTCCATGTCCTGCCCGATGAATATCAATACGGGCGACCTGACCCATATCATCCGTCAGGAATCGTTGCCGAAAGGCAGCCTCGGATATAAGGCAGGCGATTTCGCCGCCAACCACTTCGCAGGTGTAAAGAGCGCCTTGCGCCCCGTACTGTCATTAGCCAATTTCGGGCATTCCCTATTAGGCACAAAAGCCATGAGCAGTATCACCAAAAGCCTGCACAACATATTAGGAATACCCTTATGGACACCTGCCATGCCTCTTCCAATTGACAATTCACAATTGACAATTGACAATTCTATGCAGCATGACAGCGCAACGTCCAACAGCGCAGCCCAACACAGCGCAGCCAATTGTCAATTGTCAATTGTCAATTGTCAATTGAACAAAGTCGTTTACTTCCCCAGCTGCATCAACCAAACCATGGGCCTTCCGAAGCGTTCCCCCGTAGTGCAGCCTTTGGTCAACAAGATGATTTCCCTCCTCCGGAAAGGCGGTTACGAAGTCATCTTCCCAAAGGATATGGACAAACTCTGTTGCGGCACCATCTGGGAAAGCAAAGGTATGCTCGACATTGCCGACCGCAAAGCCGCCGAGCTCGAAGCCGCCCTTTGGGAAGCCAGTGAGCAAGGCAAATACCCCGTACTTTGCGACCAAAGTCCCTGCCTGCACCGTATGCGTGAAACCATCAAACGGATGAAACTCTACGAACCCGCCGAGTTCATCTATACTTTCCTGCGCGACCGTCTGGTCTTCACACAGACCGACCGCCCCGTAGCCCTGCACATCACCTGCTCCATGCGCCGCATGGGGCTGGCAGACACCATCATCTCCCTGGCCAAGCTCTGCTCCACCCACGTCATCATTCCCGAAGAAGTAGGGTGCTGTGGTTTTGCCGGTGACCGGGGATTCACGTATCCCGAACTGAACTCTTATGCCTTGCGCAAGCTCCGTCCGCAGATAGAAGCCTCCGGCGTAGCCATAGGTTACTCCAACAGCCGCACCTGCGAAATAGGGCTGACTACCAACTCCGGCATTCCTTATGTCTCTATCGCCTATCTCGTAGACCAATGCACGAAAGGAATTGACAATGCCACGCAGCATGACAGCGCAGCCAATTGTCAATTATCAACTGTCAATTGTCAATTGAATAAATAACTTAACACACTTATTGCCATGAACAGTCAAACGAAAACCAACAAACGTATCCTTGCCCTCGACATCCTTCGCGGTGTCACCATTGCGGGTATGATTATGGTGAACAACCCCGGCACCTGGGGACACATATATGCCCCTCTGCGCCATGCCGAGTGGAACGGCCTCACCCCGACCGACCTCGTCTTCCCCTTCTTCATGTTCATTATGGGTATCTCTACCTATATCTCCCTGAAGAAGTACAACTTCGAGTTCAGCCATGCCGCCGCCATGAAGATATTGAAACGCACCATCATCATCTTCCTCATCGGCCTTGCCATCGGCTGGTTCTCCAAGTTCTGTTACTACTGGACGAGCCCCAGTGAGGGCATCGGCTTCGGCGCCCAATTTTGGGAATCCGTATGGACATTCGACCGCATCCGCATCCTGGGCGTCATGCAACGTCTTGCCCTGTGCTACGGCGCCACCGCCATCATTGCCCTGACCATGAAGCACCGGCATATCCCCTACCTCATTGCCACCTTGCTGATAGGCTACTTCATCCTGCTGATGTGCGGCAATGGCTTCGCCTACAACGAAACCAACGTCCTCTCCATAGTAGACCGTGCCATCCTCACCCCCGCCCACATGTACAAGGACAACGGCATCGACCCCGAAGGACTCTTAAGCACCATCCCCGCCATCGCACATGTTTTACTGGGCTTCTGCGTAGGGCGGATGATGCTGGACGGCAACAAAGCCCAAAGCCGTGAGGAGTTACTTAACTCCCACCTCATCAAACTGTTTCTGGTAGGTGCCATCCTCACCTTTGCAGGTTTCCTGCTGAGTTACAGCTGCCCCATCAACAAGAAAATCTGGTCCCCCACCTTCGTGCTCACCACTTGCGGGCTGGCATCCAGCTTCCTTGCACTGCTCATCTGGATCATCGACGTGAAAGGATATAAGAAATGGAGTACTTTCTTCGAAGCTTTCGGCGTCAACCCGCTGTTCATGTACGTCCTGGGTGGCGTGCTTGGCATCCTGTTCGGCAGCATCAGTTTCCCCTGGGGCGATGCCAGCATCAGCATACACGGATTCTTATATAAGATAGTCCTGATGCCGGTATTCGGCGAAACAGGCGGTTCATTGGCTTATGCCCTACTCTTCGTTGCCCTCAATTGGTGCATCGGTTATCAACTGTACAAAAGGAAGATATATATCAAGATATAATGAAGAGTAACGAAGTTATCAACAGAGTAAACAATTAAAATTGAACGATATGATATTAATAGCAGACAGTGGCTCTACAAAGACTGATTGGTGTGTTGTAGAGAAAGGTAAACTCATCCAGCAGATTTTTACGAAAGGCACCAACCCTTTCTTTCAGTCGGAAGAGGAAATCAGTAATGAAATCGCGACAGCGCTTCTGCCCCAGTTAACAACCAATGCTTTCGATGCTGTATACTTTTACGGTGCCGGCTGTGGCTTCCCCGACAAGATAGCTATGGTATACCGCGCCATCACCCGGCATCTTCAGGTACCGGAAGGCAAAGTAGAAGTAAACACCGACATGCTTGCCGCTGCACGCGGGCTCTGCGAACATGAGCCGGGCATCGCCTGCATCATGGGCACAGGTTCCAACTCGTGCTATTACGACGGAGAACACATAAAAGCCAACGTTTCGCCCCTGGGCTTCATCCTCGGCGACGAAGGTAGCGGCGCTTACCTGGGTAAGTTGCTGGTAGGCGACATCCTGAAAAACCAGATGACTCCGGAACTGAAAGACAAGTTCCTCAAACAGTTCGATCTGGAACCGGGAGACATCATCGACCGCGTATATCGCAAGCCATTCCCGAACCGTTTCCTGGCAAGCCTGTCACCTTTCCTTGCACAGAACCTGCATGACCCCTGCGTGCACACGCTTGTGCTGAACAGCTTCAAGGCTTTCCTCAAAAGGAATGTCATGCAATACGATTACGAACACAGCAAGGTACACTTCATCGGTTCCGTAGCGTTCCATTACAAAGAAGTGCTTGCCGAGGCTACGCAGGAGATGGGCATCCAATTAGGCACTATACTCAAGAGCCCGATGGAGGGATTAATCAGATATCACAGCTAAAACCATACCCCATCAACCCATAAATCATAAATTATAAATCATAAATCCAAGCATCATCATTATGGCATTCATTAAAATATCAGAGCAACCTTCGCTCTACAACGACTTAGAAAAGAAATCTGTCCGCGAAATATTGGAGGACATCAATACAGAGGATCAAAAAGTGGCATTGGCTGTTCAGAAAGCCATTCCACAGATTGAGAAACTGGTTAATCTGATTGTTCCGCGTATGAAACAGGGCGGGCGCATCTTCTATATGGGCGCCGGAACCAGCGGACGTCTGGGAGTGTTGGACGCATCGGAGATACCTCCCACGTTCGGTATGCCGCCGACGCTCGTGATCGGACTGATAGCAGGTGGTGACACCGCCTTGCGCAATCCGGTGGAGAATGCGGAAGACGACACCCGCCGCGGCTGGGAAGAACTTATCGAGCGTAACATTACCGACAAAGATACCGTCATCGGCATTGCGGCTTCCGGTACCACTCCCTACGTCATCGGTGCCATGCAGAAAGCCCGTGAACACGGCATTCTCACAGGGTGTATCACCAGCAATCCCGATTCGCCGATGGCTGCGGAAGCAGATGTGCCTATCGAGATGATTGTCGGTCCGGAATATGTGACCGGAAGCTCACGCATGAAGTCAGGTACCGGACAGAAGATGATACTGAACATGATTACCACCTCGGTCATGATACAACTGGGCCGTGTGAAAGGCAACAAAATGGTGAATATGCAATTGAGCAACCAAAAGTTAGTGGACCGTGGCACACGCATGATTGTAGAGGAACTCGGTCTGGACTATGGTAAGGCGAAAGCACTGCTGCTGATGCACGGCTCGGTGAAGAAGGCGGTAGATGCCTACAGAGGAAAATGATTCCTTTTCTCACCTACCACCCCATCATTAATTCTCTGATTCATTGATAACACCCAATATTATGAAGCTAATCCCCTCCTTCCTTTTCCTTGCATTGCTTGCCCTGCAAGCCAACGCACAGCCTTTGCAACGCATAGCCCCCGAACAAGTCGGCATGGACTCCCGTAAACTGATGTACGCTGACGAAGCGATAGAAACCGCCATAGCGAACAAAGACATCCCCGGTGCCGTACTTGCCGTAGTACGCAACGGAAAAATGGCCTACCTCAAAGCCTACGGTAACAAGCGCATATACCCCAATGCCGAGCCCATGACCGTAAATACCATCTTCGACATGGCTTCATGCAGCAAATCCATGTCCACCGCTATCTGTACCCACATCCTGGCAGAACGTGGAAAGCTCCGTCTCCTGGATCCGGTCAGTCTCTATATCCCCGGATTCAAGAACTGGGCAAGCGAAGACGGCAAAGACAAGAAAGTCATCCGTATCGCTGACCTGCTGACACATACCTCCGGCCTCCCACCTTATGGTCCAACATCCGAACTGGAAAAGCAATACGGCTCCCCCAGTCCCGACGGATTAATAGAATACATTGCCAACTGCCGCCGCGACTTCAAACCGCAGACCGACTTCCAATACAGTTGCCTCAACTACATCACCCTGCAACGCATCATCGAAACCGTCAGCGGACAATCATTACGTGACTTCGCCCGCGAAAACCTGTTTGATGTCCTGGGCATGAACCATACCGACTACCTCCCCTGCAAGCGCGATAAAAACAGAAAATGGATAAACACCTCCCTCCCCTACTGGGCAAAAACCGATACCCACAGCGCAGCCAATCGTCAATTGTCAACTGTCAATTATCAATTGAAAGAAGTTGCCCCCACCGAAAAGCAGCCTGACGGCAGCGTCCTCTGCGGACAAGTACATGACCCGCTGGCCCGCGTCATGAATGGCGGCATCTCCGGTAATGCCGGTGTATTCTCCTGTGCCGAAGACATTGCACTTCTCTGCGCCGCCCTGCAAAACGGCGGAGAGTGGAACGGACACCGTATTCTCAGCCCGTTGGGTGTCAAGGCCATGCGTACTGTTCCCCGCGCCACTGCCTCATTAGGGCGCACTTTAGGTTGGGACAATTTCACAGCCTATGCTTCCAACAATGGAGACTATCTGGGACCCAACACCTACGGCCACACCGGATATACCGGAACATCCATCGTGATAGACCCTGATAATGACACTTCAGTTATCCTGCTTATCAACGCCGTGCATCCCGAAGACGGGCACAGTGTGGTACGCTTGCGTTCTCTGGTTTCCAATGCCGTAGCCGCATCCATTTATCCGGCTCCACGCATTTACACAGAGCATTACTACAAACGTTTCCTTCAATTCATGGATGAACCCGCCATCACCTCCAAAGATATCGTCATGGTAGGTAACAGCCTTACAGAAGGCGGCGGTGACTGGAACGCCCGCCTCAACAAAAAGAACATCCGCAACCGCGGTATCATCGGTGACGAGGTAATGGGCATATACGACCGCCTGCACCAGATACTCCCGGGACATCCTGAAAAGCTCTTTCTCCTTGCCGGTGTCAACGACATTTCGCACGATCTGACTGCCGACAGCATCGTCAGCATGATACGCATGACCATAGAGCGCATCCAACGTGAATCTCCTGATACGAAACTCTACCTGCAAAGCCTCCTGCCTTTCAACGAAAGCTTCGGACGCTACAAAAAGCTGACAGGGAAAACCAATATGGTTCCCGAAATCAATGCCCAACTGGAAACCTTAGCCAAAGAGCACAAAATCACATTCATCAATCTGTTCCCGCTGTTTACTGAAAAAGGAACGAATGTATTACGTAGTGAACTAACCAGCGACGGACTGCATCTGAATGAAGAAGGATATAAGATTTGGGTAAAGGCATTAAAGAAGAAAATATAAATCGTTATCTCAAATCTGACAGATAACTGTACCTTACGAAAAAAGGCTGTCCATTCCTTCCGGGAACAGACAGCCTTTACTATTTTCATCAAAAAGAACTCTATTCTACGCTTACCAGCTCCATGTCGTATATCAAAGCTGTATAACCGGGAATGGAACCGCGACCACTTTCTTTATATGCACATTGATAAGGAACATACACCATCCAACGCTCATCCGTATGCATATATTGCACGATAGCCGTCCATCCCGTAATTACACCGGTCACAGAAAAAGTACTTGGAGAGTCAAAATCTGTCGGTCCCTTCTCTTTAGCATCTAATGTGCCCCGATCTATTGCACTGTAGCCCGTAAAATTACCGTCAAACTTCTCACCTGTTATTATCGTACCATAATAATAGGCTGAGAAAGACTGAGTGTAGAGCGGACGCTGTCCTTCCCGATTATCCCCCTTAATCTTCTTGCAATAGATATATTGAGGATTACCGTCTGTACTTGCATAAGTATCTTTAATAGCGAACAGCTCACCAACAGGAATCTTAGCCAACTTAGCGGAGTCACCGTTATCACCTTCATACACTCCCCCTTCTATGATTCTATCAATTCTGCCATTTACGATTAAGCTCAACGAATCGATATAAGTTTCATTGCGTTCTTGCCAGTTGTCATACTTACCAGCTTCTTCCACTTCTTCACAAGAAGTGAATACACCTGCTACGAACAACAGGAAAGGCAGAAATACCAAGAGTTTTTTTTTCATTCTAATCATTTATTGTATTACTTACTGCAACGTTTTCAGCAAGGATGTAATGCTGACACGGTCTGCAATGATGTTATTCAGTTCAGCAATAGCCACGCGTTCCTGCTGCATCGTATCACGGTTACGCAGTGTCACGCAGTTATCTTCCAGAGTTTGATGGTCAACGGTCACGCAGAACGGAGTACCGATGGCATCCTGACGGCGGTAACGCTTACCGATACTATCTTTTTCATCATACTGACAGTGGAAGTGGAACTTCAATGAGTCGATGATTTCGCGGGCCTTTTCGGGCAGACCGTCCTTCTTCACCAACGGCATCACAGCCAACTTCACAGGAGCAAGCGCAGCAGGCAATTTCAGCACTACGCGGCTTTCTCCACTCTCCAGTTGCTCTTCGCAATAAGAAGCGGACATGATGCTGAGGAACATACGGTCAACACCGATAGAAGTCTCGATGACATACGGAGTATAGCTCTCGTTCGTTTCGGGGTCGAAGTATTTAATGTTCTTACCGGAGAACTTCTCATGCTGAGACAAGTCGAAGTTCGTACGGCTATGGATACCTTCCACTTCCTTGAAGCCGAAAGGCATCAGGAACTCGATATCTGTAGCAGCATTGGCGTAGTGGGCCAACTTGTCATGGTCATGATAGCGATAACTACCATCACCAAAGCCCAATGCCTTATGCCATTTCAGACGGATTTCTTTCCACTTCTTGAACCAGTCCAGTTCTGTGCCCGGCTTCACGAAGAACTGCATCTCCATCTGTTCGAACTCACGCATGCGGAAGATGAACTGACGGGCAACGATTTCGTTACGGAAAGCCTTACCGATCTGTGCAATACCGAAAGGAATCTTCATACGACCGGTCTTCTGTACATTCAGGTAGTTCACAAAGATACCCTGAGCCGTTTCCGGACGCAGATAAATCTTCATGGCACCATCTGATGTAGAGCCCATTTCAGTAGAGAACATCAGGTTGAACTGACGAACTTCCGTCCAGTTCTTTGTACCGCTGATGGGGCAAACGATTTCTTCATCCAGAATAATCTGGCGAAGTTCGTCAAGGTTATTATCATTCAGAGCCTTTGCAAAACGTTCGTGCAATGCGTCACGTTTAGCCTGGTGTTCCAGTACGCGGCCGTTTGTGCTACGGAACTGTGCTTCGTCAAAAGCCTCTCCGAAACGTTTGGCAGCTTTGGCTACTTCTTTATTGATTTTATCATCGTACTTAGCCAACTGGTCTTCAATCAGCACATCGGCACGATAACGTTTTTTAGAGTCACGGTTGTCAATCAATGGGTCATTGAATGCGTCTACGTGTCCGGAAGCCTTCCAGATGGTGGGGTGCATAAAGATAGCGGAGTCAATACCGACAATGTTTTCGTGCAGCAACACCATGCTCTGCCACCAGTATTGTTTAATGTTGTTTTTCAGTTCCACACCCATCTGACCATAGTCATACACTGCTCCCAATCCGTCGTAGATATCGCTGGAGGGGAATACGAAACCGTATTCCTTACAGTGTGATACGAGTTTCTTAAAAACGTCTTCTTGTGCCATTTTTTTGTTATATCTATTAATTTTAATCCTGTTCTTTGTTAAAAAGCGCCACAAAGATAGGGATTTATATCATAAGTCGGGCAGGCGGGGTATTAATTTATCTTATCGTTGCACGTTGTTACACAAACTGGGGGAGATACTACATTTTATAAAGCAATGCAAAGTAAAGAAGCAAGGTCTTCATAACTATAAGAAAAGAAGCAATAGA
This sequence comes from Bacteroides stercorirosoris, assembly GCF_900142015.1. GTDB lineage: Bacteria > Bacteroidota > Bacteroidia > Bacteroidales > Bacteroidaceae > Bacteroides > Bacteroides stercorirosoris. The sequence continues at coordinate 29,812 of NZ_FQZN01000007.1, read as the reverse complement.
TACGTATCTTCAGAAATTGAGGAAAAGCGATACAGTTTTTATCCGGCACATCAGCAAAGGTTAAATTATCAATGGTTATGTGCGAATAACCCTCCATCATTATTCGCATGATTCATGTATCAAAAGATATAGAGATTATGAAATACTTAGATCCCAAAGCCGACCTGACGTTCAAACGCGTCTTCGGCGAACACCCCGATTTGGTAATGAGTTTGCTGAACGCCTTGCTTCCACTTGACCCCGGTCAGGAAGTGATCGAGATAGAATACCTGCCAGTAGAGCTGGTGCCAGACAACCCGTTGCGCAAAAACAGCATCGTTGATGTGCGTTGCCGTGACAACCGGGGACGCGTCTTCCTGGTGGAGATGCAGATGATCTGATCACCTGAATTTAAACAACGGGTATTGTTCAACACTTCAAAAGCCTACGTGCGCCAGCTGAAGAGCGGCGAACAGTATGAACTGTCGCAACCCGTATACTCACTAAATCTGGTAAACGATATCTTTGAACCGAACCTGAATAATGAATACTATCACTACTACCGTCTGGTACATATGGAACATACGGACAGAGTGATAGAAGGGCTGCATCTGGTATTTGTGGAACTTCCCAAATTTACGCCCCATAACTATAGCGAGAGAAAAATGCAAGTGCTATGGCTACGATACCTGACCGAAATCAATGAACAGACCAGGGAAGTTCCCGAAGAGTTGCTTGCCAACCCCGAACTAAAAAAGGCCGTGAATGCCCTCGAAGAATCTGCTTTTACGGATGCGCAATTAGCCGGATATGAAAAATTCTGGGATATTATAAGCGTAGAAAAAACATTGTATGGCAGCGCCAAAGAGGCAGAAAAGAAGGAATGGCAGAAGGACGCAAAGAAATAGCTTGTAACCTAAAAAAAGCCGGAATCCCCATTGCCCTCATCATGCAAAGCACTAACCTCTCGGAAAAAGAAATAGAAGAACTGTAAAAGTAACCGAAAAGCCCCCTATTCTCCATCTACAAGAAGTTGGGAGTTTGTCGACAAGGAGTTAACTTCTTGTCGACAAACTCCCAACTTCTTGTAAACAGGTAATTAACACTTTGCAACTTTCTGATATTCAACCGCAAGTATTCCTTATATAGAGAGATAGATTGTATAGAAATATCACTTATCTCATAAATATCCCCTTTCTTGCTTCTCCCCTTTCCAGTTTTCCCTCGAAGAAATATGGTCAGAAAACCTTTGGGCACACCAAAACTTAGTTCTGAGATTTTCCCACATAATCCATCAAAAAGTCATTATATCCAGTTATAAGAACAAATAACCTATTTTTTGTCCTTTTTCAAACAAGAAATAACACATATTAGTCCTAAAATCAATAAAAAGTAAATACATTGCAAATCTTGTAACGGAAAACCATTACTTTGTCCAGCTTTTTAAAATTTTTACTACTAATTTAAAGAATATTTCGCAAAAGGTATTTTTCTTATAAAATAAATACATAAGTTTGTGGTGTCAACAACAGAAAACATGCGATGGAAACGCTATTTACGAAAAACACCGATAAAAAGCTATTTGAGAGAGATATACAAGATATTCTCCCAGAACGGATAGTTTATGCAAAAAAAGATGAGGCGAATCACGCTTCCGGTAGAATGAAAGAAATCTACGAGAACATTTTATACTGCATAGAGAACAAAATGATTTACTTAGACTCTACTATCAATTTAAGTAAATTCAGTCTTTTACTATGTACTAATACTACTTACTTATCAAAAGTAATAAACATGTTCTTTAAATGTAATTTAAAGACCTTATTAAATAAGCATCGCATAGAATATGCCAAAGAATTGCTAAAAATGGAACAATGCGACCTCAAAACTCTACCCAAAAGATGTGGTTTTGCTTCCAGAAGTTCTTTTTATGCCGCTTTCATGAAGTACGAGCATATAGCGCCAACGGACTTCAGAGCCCATCACATGAGCATAGAAATCAGAAAGAGAATAGATATGGAAATAGATAATTTATTAACCATCTAGTAATTAATTAATCAATTTTTTTATTGTTATGAAAAAGTGGACTTACTTAGTCGCAGCCGGTATGATGCTGGGAGCGACGCCGGTATTTACCGGGTGTATTGACAATGATGAGCCGGAAGGGATCACCATCTTACGTGGTGCAAAGGCTGAATTGCTGAAGGCTAAAGCTTCTGTTGCAGCAGCTAGCGTGGAGCAAGTTAAAGCAGAGGCTGCTCTAAAGTTAGCTGAAGCAGAAGTAAAGAAAGCTGAAGCAGCAAGAATTCAAGCTATTGCCGATTATGAAGCTGCGAAAGCAAAAGAAATGGAGTATAAGGCAGAATTAGCTAATATTCAAAATGAAGAAGCAAGAGCTGACCTTGAAAATAAGATCAAGATGTATGCAGAACAACGTGCCGCAGCTGAAAGAGCTGCTCAAGAAGCTGCTGCTCAATTGGAAGTAACATTGATGGGATTAAAAGCACAATTAGTTCAACAAGAAGCTTTATATGAACAAGCATTAAAAGACTTAGCTTTAGCAAAAAACACTTTGACAGAAGCACAAAATGCATACCTCGAAAAATGGACTACTGCGCTTAATACTGCTCAAAATGAAGTTAAACAGAAAGCTGCAACTTACGAAAGTGCCGTAAAGGAACTCGCACGATTGACAAAAATCATGGAGAAAACAGAAGCTAAAGAAAGCTACTTGAGAACTCAACAAAAAGCAGTTGATGATGCAAAAGCTGATCTTGATGCCGCTATTGAAGCTCAAAAGCTTGCCGAAGAATACACTGGAAAAACCTTCGAAGCCGCTGAAAAATGGGAAGAAGAGATGCTAACGTTAGAAGCAGACCTAAAAGCATTAGATAAAAAATTAGCGGATCTTGCTGCAGAAAGAACCAAGGTAGAAACAGCTACTGCAGGAGAATATGAAGCAGTCCTTAAAGCTAGACAAACCTATATGGATTTAACCGGCTATGAATGGGATAATGATTTAGAAGATTTCAGCGTAAATATCAATCAATCAAAAGAAGAAATTAAACTTAATGATATTATCATTTCAATTAATGAGCCAACTCTTGGATTAGCAATAGATCAAACCATAACAGACAAATATTATTACTCCGACTATCTGAAAGCATTGCAAAATGGCGATGAATTTCAACTGAATTCGGTTAGTACAATCAATAGTCTGAAAGAGACAATTAACGGTTGTGCACTAGATCCGAATGATAAAGCATGGACAGAAGAAAATGTTGCTCGTTATACCAGAGAGTTAGAAAAGACTCAGAATAATAAAGATTTAATAAAAGAACAATGGGAACAAGCCGTCAAAGCATTCAAAGGGTTAGAGTATGGAAATCCATCCAGCTTTGAAGGTTTTGATATAGTGGAAGAAGCTGTAGCTGCCTACAACGAAGCTATCAAAAAATACAATGCGGACGTAGAAGCCCTGAATACCTTCCGTACTGATAAATTGGATAAGGCATGGAATGCACATCAAGACAAGTTAGCCGAAATTGAAGCCAACTATGAAAAAGCAAAAGCTGCCAATCAAACTGAATTGGAAGAAACCTATAGAGGGATTGAAAAAAACACAGGTGCTTTAGAAAAAGCAATGAATGTGGCATGGGCTAATTATGACAAGCTTAAAACCCAATACGACCAGATTGAGAACCCGACAGCAGATGATGCAAAAGCATATAAAGCTGCCGAAGCAGACTATAATAAAGCAGTAACTGCATATCAGAAAGCTTATGATGAGGCTAACGGATACTTAAAAGACAATGGAGATGGAACTACCACTTGGATAAAAGGCTCTTATGAAAAAGCACAAATTCTTCGTGATAACAAAAATACAATTGCCGAAAAAGATAAAATTCTAGCTGAAGCTAAGGAGACAGAGGATTATTTCAAAGTTAATCCGAATAACGCTTTAGAAAACGAGAGTAACAAATTATGGAATGCTATATACGGGTACGAGGGTTCATTTAGTATTAAAAACACAGCCTACCAAAACGTATGCCAAGCACTAAGTGACTTTAACAATAATTTCGGCTTCTCTACCAACTATACAGTTATAAACGAAGCTTATAATTATTATGACTCAGAAAAGCAACAGTTCATACCACAAGAAGTAAAAGCCGAAGATGTAGCGAGAATAAATAAAAACGATTTAAGAAGCAGCATCAGCAACTTGTCAAGACAACTTTATGGCTATACTAATGCAAACCGTTTAGTAGAACTGACCGCAGAAGAGATTAAACAAGAAATCGAAAACGAATGGGCTTCAATGCATCCGGACGCATCTTTCGTTCCTTACGATTATTATAGTAACAATTATACTAGATACGGACTGGTAGGTAATATTGAGTATTATAAAGCTCTTATCGCTCAAGGTACTGCTGCTCTGCAACCTGAGACAAAGACCAAGATTGAAAACCTTGTAAAAGAGATGGATACTCATCTGGCAGATATTGACGCTCAATTCACAGCTTACATTGCCGATGTTATTGAACCCGCTGAAACAGCCTATACTACGGCATACACTACTTTGATGGATAAATTTACAAAGATAGACACCGATATCGCTGAAGCAGAATCACAGAAATTTGCCAAGAAGCCAGTTCTTGATAAAATAAATGCAGCTATTGAAGTTTATTTAAGCCAAGAGATGACATCTGAAGGCAAGCCCGTTAATTCTAAGACTCTAGCCGATTTAAGAGAAGAATTACAAAGCATCTATGAAGCAGCAGTAACTACTGCTTATGAGAAGGAAACTGAATACATCAATGCTAAAGAAGCACTGCAGGCTGTTATTGACGGTACAAAAGAACCGGTTGCAGCTCAGCAAGAAATCGTAGCCGATGCTCAGAAAGCGTTGGAAGCAGCTCAAGCAGAACTGAAAGCAGCAAGTGAAGCTCTGCAAGCTGAGATAGAACGTATTTCTGCAACAGATGCTGAATAATTCTTAGTAACAACTACTTTAATAAAAGTAAGATGATTAGAAAACTTTGCACAATCTTATTGTTAGCCGCCTTTGTTGCGCCCACATGGGCGCAACAAACCCGCGGCGACAAAGAGGGTGTAGTGTTTGCTCCCCGCAAAGGTCAGTGGCAGGTGTCATTGGTATTGGGCAATAGCGGACAATCGTACAACGATAACGCCAGTTACCTTTTACCCAAATACACCAACACAGAAGGCTCGATAGGACTTCCAAACGGAGGTACAGATGAATCGGGCAATCTGAACGGCTACCTGAACATCAGCGGACTCAATGACAATAGCTTAATCAACATCGCCGGTCTGCAAGCCAAATACTTTGTAAGCGACTGTTGGGATATCAACTTCTCTTTGGGCATGAACATCAGTATCACCCCGAAGAAGGACTACATAGAGGGCGACTATGAATCAGTGCCCGACATGATTATCCCAGCCCAAAAGTATGTGAACGCGCAAGTTACCAATAATTGGTACGTATCGGTAGGTTCAAACCGCTATTTCAAAACGAGCAATCCACGCATACACCCATACATAGGAGCCGTAGCTGGTTTCCAGATGGCGCGCATTGAAACCACGGAACCTTATACAGGCAAAACGTATAACGACGGAGAAGACGAAGACAGTGAAGAAGGACTGCCGGAACACGTATATCTGGCAGCCGGAAAAGCTGGACAAATGTTCGGTATCAAAGGCGCTGCCGTAGCCGGACTGGAATACTGTCTCGCCAAAGGTATGATTGTCGGTCTGGAACTCCAGCCGGTAGCTTACCGCTACGACGTGATACAAATCTGCCCAAAGGGTTTCGATAAATATAGCATAGGACATCATAACATCAAGTTGTTCGACATGCCTGTATTGAAATTTGGTTTCAGATTCTAAAAAAGAAACTACGTTAAATTAGATATTAACGTATGTAATGCAGGGAAGGCGGTTCTGCTAACACGATTAGCCGAACCGCCTTTATTCTAAAAACCAGTTAACGCAATGAAGAAATATATATTGCTTTTACCTCTTGTCATCATAGCAATGGGGTTAGCCGCTTGCTCAGGAACTTCCAGTAAATCAGAATGTACCATCAAAGGGTTTCTTTCTTTGCAAGAATACAAGAAAGTATATCTGATAGACAATGCCGGTATCCGGATAGACAGTTGCGAAGTTAAAGACGGCCGCTTCTATCTTGAAAAGAAAAATAATATTGGCGAACCGTATGTAGCCATCATACATATGACGGCAGAGCAGGACTCTACCGACCAGTTGGATATGCCGGTCGCCATTGAAAAAGGCATTGTAAAAGTAGAGTTAGGGGAATACATCAAACTGTCCGGCACTCCACTGAATGCACGGATCAAAGAATTCCTTGACGCCCTGCAACATTGCAAAGACGGAGTCGGCACAAAACAGGGAATCACACCCGAAGACATCGACAAGGTATTCTCTGAGTTTTATAAGCAGCAGATTCTGTCCAACAAAGACAATGCCGTAGGAAAATACATCTACCAGAATTATGGTATACACCTGAATGCAGACGACAAAGCTCAGGTAAAAGCACAAATGGGTAACTAACAAAACAGTAAAAAAACAGTTTACTATGAAACTCAAATTTATCATTACCGTCATGGCACTGACGGCTGTTTGTATAAGTGTCCATGCACAGGAAAAGAAAGCAAATCCGAATCCCTGGTTCATTCAGGGGCAAATGGGTGCCTCCTACTCCACCGGAGACGCCGCTTTCGGAAAACTAATAGCGCCTACCGGAGCTATAGCCGTCGGAAAATACTTCTCACCCGTATGGGGAGCCAGACTCGCTATCAGTGGCTGGCGTGGGCGCGTAGGCTCGGAAGTCAGTAAGCAAGCTCATGGTTTCTATTATGGCGCAGCCACCGTAGACGGATTGATGAACCTCAGCCAACTCATCAAGAAATATCCGGAACGGTTATTCGATCTCAGCATTATCGCCGGTATAGGCTTCAACCGCACTTACACCCACAGTGCCAGCAGTTTCATGGGACGCCTCGGCTTACAGGGAGCCATCCGTCTGAATGATGCACTGGACTTTAACATCGAAGCCTTAGCCAATGGTGTCTCTGACCGCTGGAACGGACGCGACGATCACTCGTTCGATACTTACTTCACCGTATCACTGGGACTTACCTACAAATTCAGAACGGGATACAAGTGTATCACCTGCATCTCCGAAGAATATCCGGAAGTACTTTATACTGAAGAAGAAGTGAACCAACTCGTCAACGAGCAACGGGCACAAGTGACGGAAGAAGTGAAAGAAGTGATAGCGCAAAAAGCCGACACCATATTTATAAAGCCCGACTGCCCACCTGCCAAAATAGTGAAAGGCATCAAAAGCCATGTCGCTTTCGGATTGGCAAAGACTAACGTCGACCCTAATCAAGAAATGAACGTGCTTGCCATTGCTGACTACATGAAACAGTTCCCCGACTCAAAAGCCACCGTCACAGGATATGCCGACAGCGGAACGGGAAGTCGAGAAATCAACCTCCGCCTTGCCAAGCAACGCGCAGAAAGCGTAGCCAAGCAACTGACGGAAAAGTATGGTATCAGCCGTGACCGCCTCACCGTATCGAGCATGCAAGACAATGAACAGCCATTCCAAACCAATGACTGGAACCGTGTAGTCATCATAATCGCCGACTAACCAGTATATATTTAGAAGAGACAATCATTTCATCTCAATGATTATCTTTGTTTGCTTTCCAAAAGGGTGTTGTGAAATAGTATCTATTCGCAGCACCCTCATTTCATATCTACTTTATTGGGCTGTACGAACTTCCCGAAGCTGTGGTATTCTGCAACGAGAATTTGCGGGTGGAAGGCAAATTAGTGTATGCACCCATTTATATGGTGATGTTTCTTGAGAAGAGCAATGCGGCCCAACTTATTACAAGGTCGATTTGTCGATGTTACAGTAACAAAAAGGCGAAAGTCATACCACTTGCATACCCTCCCGAACCTAACGGTCAAATAAGTAGCAGTACCTGCAAATCGGAGTCCGATAATTTAAAGACCTTCATTTGCAGGATTTACCGAGAAATTTTGTATTTTTGCGTTCGACTGATAAATTCAGTGATTATTCAGAATAGATATTCCCGAAACAGATATGAGCGAAGACTTTGAAGCACCGAAAGATGACTTGGAAAATGAACTCCCGGCAGGGAGCGAAGGGCATTCGGATTACAAACCCGCTGACACGAAAGACGTAAAAGCAAAATACCAACTTAGCGGTATGTACCAGAACTGGTTTCTGGACTATGCTTCGTACGTTATCCTGGAGCGTGCCGTACCCCACATTAATGATGGTTTGAAGCCTGTGCAGAGACGCATCCTGCACTCCATGAGGCGAATGGAAGATGGACGTTATAACAAAGTAGCGAACATTGTGGGACACACCATGCAGTTCCACCCTCACGGCGACGCCTCCATTGGTGATGCGTTGGTGCAATTGGGCCAAAAAGATTTGCTTGTGGACTGTCAGGGAAACTGGGGTAATATACTTACCGGTGACGGTGCTGCTGCTCCCCGTTATATCGAAGCACGCTTGTCGAAGTTCGCCCTCGATGTAGTGTTCAATCCCAAAACCACCGAATGGAAACTGTCTTATGACGGACGAAACAAAGAACCGGTAACCTTGCCCGTAAAATTCCCTTTGCTGTTGGCACAGGGAGTAGAAGGTATCGCGGTAGGCCTTTCGTCCAAGATACTTCCCCACAACTTTAATGAACTTTGCGATGCATCCATCCACTATCTGCACGAAGAGGAATTCAAACTCTATCCGGATTTCCAGACGGGCGGCAGTATCGACGTATCCAAATATAACGACGGCGAACGCGGCGGTGCCGTACGCGTGCGCGCCAAAATAGAGAAGATAGACAACAAGACGCTTGCCATCAAAGAAATCCCTTACGGCAAGACGGTAGCCAGCGTTTGCGACTCCATCGTGAAAGCAAGCGAAAAAGGTAAAATCAAGATAAAGAAAGTAGAAGACCTGACCTCCCGCAACGTGGAGATATTGGTTCATCTTGCCCCGGGCGTATCTTCGGATAAAACAATCGACGCCTTATACGCCTTTACGGATTGCGAAGTCAGCATATCACCCAACTGCTGCGTCATCGACGACCAGAAGCCGCACTTCCTCACCATCAGTGATGTGCTGAGAAAATCAGTAGATAATACTTTGTCTCTGCTACGCCAGGAACTGGAAATCCGCAAAAATGAGATACTGGAAAGCCTGCACTTCGCCTCACTGGAGAAGATATTCATCGAAGAGCGCATCTACAAAGACCAGGAATTTGAACAGGCCAAGAATATGGATGCGGCCTGCGAGCATATCGACGAACGACTGACGCCTTTCTATCCGCTGTTCATCCGCGAAGTGACCAAAGAGGACATCCTCAAACTGATGGAAATAAAGATGGGACGCATCCTCAAGTTCAACTCCGACAAGGCGGAAGAACTCATTGCCCGCATGAAAGCGGACATAGAGGAAATAGACCACCACCTCGCCAACATCATCGAGTACACGGTAGACTGGTATCTCATGTTGAAAAACAAATATGGCAAGAACTTCCCGCGCCGCACCGAACTGCGTAACTTCGACACCATCGAAGCAAGCAAAGTAGTAGAGGCCAACGAAAAACTGTATATCAACCGCGAAGAAGGCTTCATCGGCACAGGTTTGAAGAAAGATGAATTCCTCTGCAACTGCTCGAACCTCGATGATGTCATCATCTTCTTCCGCGACGGGCGGTATCTGGTCACTCCCGTAGCCGACAAGAAATTCGTGGGCAAGAACATTCTATATGCCAACGTATTCAAAAAGAACGATAAACGCACGATATACAATGTGGTTTACCGTGATGGGAAAGAGGGAACGCACTTCATTAAGCGTTTTGCCGTAACAAGTATCATCCGCGACCGCGAATATGATGTGACCCAGGGTACACCCGACTCACGCATCATGTATTTCACAGCCAATCCCAACGGCGAAGCGGAAATCATCAAGGTAACTCTGAAACCCAACCCACGCGTGCGCCGCATTATCTTCGAAGAAGATTTCAGCGACATCGGCATCAAGGGACGACAGTCACGAGGCAATATGCTGACCAAGCTTCCGGTACACAAGATCGCCCTGAAACAACGTGGCGGTTCCACACTGGGCGGACGTAAAGTCTGGTTCGACCGTGATGTGCTCCGCCTCAACTATGACGGGCGCGGTGAATATCTGGGCGAATTCCAGAGCGATGACAGCATCCTGGTGGTACATGACAACGGAGATTTCTACATCACCAACTTCGACCTCAGCAACCACTACGAGCCCAACATCCGCATATTGGAGAAGTTCGACCCGAACAAGATATGGACTGCCGTGCTTTACGATGCAGACCAGCAGAACTTCCCATACATCAAACGCTTCTGCATGGAGGCCACCAACCGCAAGCAGAACTATCTGGGAGAAAACAAGAATAACCGTCTGATTTTACTGACAGACGAATGTTATCCCCGTCTGGAAATCATATTCGGCGGACATGACAGTTTCCGTGAACCGATGATTATAGAAGCGGATGAATTTATCGCCGTGAAAGGTTTCAAGGCAAAAGGTAAACGCATCACCACCTTCACGATGGAAACCGTTAATGAGCTGGAACCGACACGCCAGCCGGAAGTGCCGCAAGCTACGGAAGACCGGGAAGAAGAGGAACCGGAAATTCTGGATCCCGACCACGGCAAGAGTGAAGACGACATCCGGGATGAGATAACGGGACAGATGAAACTGTTCTAAGTGAGTAACAGTTAGTGATTAGTGATAAGCAACTATATCAATGAATTTATATAAAATAGGTATATTAGCCGCATGCCTGCTCGGACTGGGCGGAAGTGTAAAAGCGCAAAGTGTTGAAGACAGGGCGCTGCAAGAACTGAGGGCCGATTCTTCGGCAAGGACACGCTTTGTAACCCGGGCCACCATGTACGGTATAGGTTATACCAATGTGTTCGACACTTACTTGTCGCCACAGGAATATAAAGGTATTGATTTCCGCATTTCGCGCGAGAGCATGCGCATGACCAAATGGATGAACGGCAACATATCCCTGCAAAGTTTCTTCCAGGCAGATATCGGTTACACCCACAACCGTGTGGACAATAACAATACGTTCTCCGGTCTGGCAAACTGGAACTACGGATTGCACTACAATTTCCCCATCACTTCAAACTTTAAGTTACTTGCCGGAGGACTTATCGACCTAAATGGTGGTTTTGTTTACAACCTGCGGAACGGAAATAACCCGGCACAGGCACGTGCTTATATCAACCTGGATGCATCCGGAATGGCTATATGGGATTTACGGATCAAGAACTACCCGATTTCTCTGCGCTACCAGATCAACCTGCCTTTTATGGGTGTCATGTTCTCTCCCAACTACGGACAGTCGTACTACGAAATATTTACGCTGGGCAACTGGAATGGAGTCATCAACTTCACTTCCCTGCACAACCAGCCGTCCCTGCGCCAAATGCTGACCGTGGATTTCCCGGTAGGAAGAGCTAAAATGCGTCTCGCTTATTTATGGGATGCACAGCAATCCAAGGTTAATGATATAAAGACACATACTTATTCGCATGTGTTCATGGTAGGCTTTGTGAAAGAATTGTTCCTCATTCGTGATAAAAGGAAAAAGTGATTATCAGAATGAGTGATAAGATGATAGAATGATGAAAAGAAAAGGAATATATCATATTAAATTAGGGTGGCTTGGAGCACTTTTCATGTTGCTACCCTTGTTGTCGGGTTGCATCCGGGAAGAAGAATTCAGCAACTCTCCGCAAGGCAATTTCGAGGCTCTGTGGAAGATTATCGACGAGCAATACTGCTTTCTGGACTACAAGCAAATAGACTGGGATGCCATCCATGACAAATACAAGCCACTCATCACTGCCAATATGCCTAACGATGGATTGTTTCAGGTGCTCGACAGTATGCTGGCGGAGTTGAAAGACGGGCACGTCAATCTGTACAGTTCTTCAAATATAGCCCGTTACTGGGACTGGTACCTGGATTATCCACGCAACTTCAACGAAGGGATTATCGAGCGGACCTATCTCGGAAAGACTTATCGCATTGCCGGTGGCCTTAAATACAAGATTCTTGATGATAATATCGGATATATCTACTATGAGTCATTCTCCAGTGGTGTCGGTAACGGTAACCTGGACGAAGTACTCTCCTACCTGGCCCCGTGCAACGGATTGATTTTCGACGTACGCAACAACGGCGGAGGCAACCTCACCTATTCCACCCGCATTGCCGCCCGTTTCACGAATGAGAAGGTACTGACGGGATATATCCAGCACAAAACCGGAAAAGGACACAGTGACTTCTCCGATCCTGAGCCGATTTATCTGGAACCATCCAACAGTATCCGTTGGCAGAAGAAAGTAATGTTACTCACTAACCGCCACTCTTACAGTGCTACGAATGATTTCGTAAATGCCATGAGTTATTTTCCTAATGTCACATTGGTAGGTGACAAGACCGGTGGCGGTTCGGGATTGCCTTTCTCCTCAGAGCTTCCTAATGGTTGGGGAGTACGCTTCTCTGCAAGTCCGCATCTGAATGCAGAGAAAGAGCATATAGAGTTTGGCATTGACCCGGATGAAGAAGTGGATATGGATAAAGAGGACGAAAACAACGGAATTGATACGATTATCGAACGGGCCCGTGAACTTTTAAAAGTAACTCAATAACCACTTTCTGCATCAAACTATTTGCCGGAAAGAAAAATCTTCCTATCTTTGCCGTCGCTTAACAAGAAAGCCACTGCGGGTGTGGCGTAATTGGCAGCCGCGCCAGACTTAGGATCTGGTGCCGAGAGGCGTGTAGGTTCGAGTCCTATCACCCGCACTACTAACAAGGTATTTACAGTCAAAAACCCACTAAAACTGCAATTTTAGTGGGTTTTTTGTTGCTTTTAGGCTGTCACCTCGAAAAAAGCAGACAGGTATCATCTTCTATATATGAAGCAAATAGATATCTCCGAACAAATAATAAACCTATGTAACTTACGTTATTTATCAGAATGATATGTTTATATTTGAATCTCAGAAATAACATAAAAGACAGATAATCACATGGGAATTAACATGATAACCGACCAGAAATGGAGTATAACCCGCTACTCGGCAGAAGATAAAGAACGCTGGGACCGCTTTGTGCGCCGCTCCAAAAACGGCACTTTCCTGTTGCAACGCGATTATATGGATTATCATGCCGACCGTTTCCGGGATTGCTCCTTACTGATTTTCTGCAACCAAAAACTAATGGCACTGTTGCCGGGTAACCTTTCCGGCGACTGCTTTTATTCCCATCAGGGACTGACCTATGCCGGAATGCTTTTCTCTCCCTCCATTACTTTACAACAAGCAGAAAGCGTATTCCACACTACATTGAATTACCTACAAACGGAATGTGGTGCAAAGTCACTGGTTTACCGGAGCATCCCCCATATTTACCATCGTTACCCGGCAGAAGAGGATCTATACATACTCACCCGCCTGGGAGCCACACTCACCGCCCGCAGCATCTCGTCCGTCATACCACTAGACGACCGTCTGCCTTTCCGCACCCTTCGCCGCCGCCAACTGAAAAAGGCACAGACATACGCTCTGACAATTGTAGAAGATGAAGACTTCGCATCCTTCTGGAATATATTGGAAGAAAACCTGCGCGAACGGTATAGTGTCTCTCCGGTGCATACACTGGAAGAAACCCTCCGGCTGCACAAGAATTTTCCCCGGCAGATTTCTCTCTTCCGGGTATGCGACGGAATAGAAACATTGGGTGGCTGCGTAGTGTATGAAACTGATGAAGTAGCCCATGTGCAATATATCGCCGCCTCCCCACGCGGAAAAAAATGCGGCGCACTCGATTTGCTTTTTCATCAACTGATATACGACCGTTATGCCCAAAAGCGTTACTTCGACTTCGGCATCTCCACCGAACACGGCGGACAGATACTGAATAAAGGACTACTCTTTCAGAAAGAAGGTTTCGGAGCAAGAGCAATCATGTATGACGTTTATGAATTGAAGTTATAACGACGTTCACGAAGCAAAGATTATGATAAAGTATTTAGACCTGCAAAAAATCAACGCCTCTTTCGAACCGGAACTTTCGGATGCTTTACTGCGCATCTCCCGTTCCGGATGGTATCTGCATGGTGAAGCTACAGCCCGTTTCGAACAGGAATTTGCCGATTACTGCGGTACGCCCCATTGCATCGGTACAGGAAATGGTCTGGATGCTCTTACCCTGATATTCCTCGCCTACCGGGAATCTGGAATGATGAATGCGGGAGACGAAGTGATTGTTCCTGCCAATACTTACATCGCCACCCTGCTTTCCATTCTGCGTACCGGACTGAAACCGGTGCTTTGCGAACCTTCTTCCGAAACATGTAATATAGATGTCGCTCATGCTGAAACATTGATTACCCCTCGCACACGTGCTATACTGCCGGTTCATCTGTACGGACGTTTAGCGGATATGCAAGGAGTGCATGATTTAGCCACCCGTTACGGGTTAAAAGTAATAGAGGATGCAGCGCAGGCACACGGTGCCATTTACAATGATAGCCTGCAAGGAAGAGAAAACCGGTCTTTGCGTGCCGGAAATCTGGGTGATGCCGCCGCCTTCAGCTTTTATCCCGCCAAGAATCTGGGGGCATTGGGAGACGGGGGCGCTATAACAACCCATGATGCAACCCTTGCCGCCATTGTCCGTTCCATCGCCAATTACGGCTCTACGGAGAAATATATCCATCAGTATCAAGGGATAAACAGCCGTCTGGACGAATTGCAGGCAACCGTTCTTTCTGTGAAACTTTCCCGTCTGGATAAAGACAATGCCCGGAGAAGGGAAATAGCACGGCTATATCAGGAAAACATTCATTGGAGTCGTCTGGAGTTACGAAGCACCGTCAACATAGGAGGCATAAACGAATCAAACGTATTCCACATCTTCCCCGTTTTTTCTTCCCGCCGGAACGAACTGCAACGTCATCTGGCGGCGCATAATATCAACACTCAAATCCATTACCCCATTCCACCCCACCACCAGGAAGCGTTGAAGCAAGAGTATGGAATGCAACAACTCCCCATCACAGAACGTATCCATAATGAGGAGTTAAGTCTTCCCATCTATCCGCTACTGACAAATGAAGAGGCCGGACAAATCATCGATTGTATAAATACCTTTGCCTGACATGGAAGGTAAAAACAAGGTGAGTGCCACCTATGGAATAACAGAAGATTATGATGAATGTTTCTCCCAGAAATCGAGATATTGACGGGCTACTTTAACGTGATCGTGGTGCTTGATCACATATTCGATGCTCTGCGCAGACAGTTCCGGAATACGTTCCTTATGAAGAACGATATCTTCCAGTTTCCGATAGATATCCTGTTCGTCCGGCAACACGTTGATGATGGGGCGGAGTTCTGTTTCGTTTATGATTTCATAATTTTCCGGCTCTCCGCCACCCACTACGGTCAGTCCCTTTGCCATAGCGAGCAATGAATTCATGGAGGGAGTATAAGAATAGAGTTGGTCCAACTGGACGTCAGCATCATCCATTAGTTGCTGGTAACGCGCATAGGGCACATCGTGGACTTCGGTGATACGGCAAAGTTCAGGATACTTACGCTGTACTTCTTGCAGGACGGGAAGCATGACATCGGTTCCCTTCAAATTACTGCGTGCAGACTGAACGCCAATAAAAAAGTTCAGAATGTCCGGCACGCCACGAACCCGGGAAGTTATTTCGCGCAAATCTATCGGCAAAGGGATGAAAGCCGTTTTATCGGGGAAATAAGGTTGATAAGACACGTAGTATTCCCATAAACAGGCAATTATGCCACTACAAGTTTCAGCAATAGCACGAGTGGCACGCGCGGCACCGCCATAGTACCAATCCTGAAGAGTAACTTGGTTAAAAGGGGTATCACGATAACGGTCACCAATCTTAAAATCTGAATAATGGAAGACATCAGTCTCCATACAGGCACGGATATAGTAATAATCTGTCCCGAAAGCTCCCAAAAAAACCTTGCCGTTATGCCGTTGCAAATAACGGTAAACAGGCAATGTACGCTCACTACGCAAACGCAGGAAATAGGGGCTGATAATCTGCACCACATCATATCCACGGAAACTTGGCAAATGGCGTAATATGCGGAGTATACAGGATATGCCATCGCGAAAGCTATCCGTGGGACGGTCAAGTGCTATGTCACGCGGATAATTCCTCCAACCACAACCATCGGAAGCTACACATACATCGTGTCCTAAAACCCGAAGCCCCTCGGCAAGATTCCAATGCAAGCCGCTAAATTCTCCAAGCAACAGTATTTTCATAAGTACTCAATCTAAATTAACTTGTACTATAAATGATAATTTACCAGCGTGCATTTCCTAAGTCTGTAAGGCTTTTATCTTATAGCCCAGGGTAACACCCTGGGTAATGGATGCTCCCACAGTCTTACGCCCTGTAAGGGCAAAAGCCCATGCGTGCTGTAATGCCCTTACAGGGCGCAAAGAGAAACACATGGTAATCCCCCAGGGCGTTGCCCTGGGCTATAAGATAAAAGGCTTTCAGCCTACCAGGTACTATCACGTCAATGAGTATGCCGAAAGGAAACCTTGATTCAGCGCTACGCTGCTAAATTATCATTTAACTATCTGTTATTATATAAACTAATTATGAACATTTATTTATGAACAAACACACATAGGCATTAATAACAGGAACCACCAAACGGTATTTCCAGCTATACCCTTCATTGGGCAAAGGCAAGAACCCTTCCTGTTTCAGAATAGACAACCGTTGGTTTATCTCTTTTATGCCGCACTTGTTGCGCCGCATCTGACGAATATAGTCAATAGTCAGAAAATGTATTCTCCGATTCAATGCTTTAGATTTTAGGTCTAAAGCATAAGGGCAAGAAACAGATTCGAATACTTTCAGCCGAAGAAGCATTTCTTTAAAAGCCGGTATCCGCCGACGGCATTCTTCTTCTGTGAAAACTTGAGTTAAAGAAGATGGAGAGTGATAGTATGCATACCCTTTCCATGAAGTCACTATCATCTTTCCCGAGTAGAAATAGGCCTTAGCTATAAACTCCTCATCATCATAATAACTCGTTTCATGGAAACAAACTTGATTAACTTCCAGATAATCCCTACGGAAAAAGTGCCCCCAAATCACTCCCAGGAAGTTGTTCGAGAACATATAGTCATTACCTGAGGGGTATTCGACGTAAGGCAACAAACTTTCCGACAGCCTGTCTCTTCCGGCAGGAAACCGCCCGGAAAAGCGCAGAAAATCAAACTTCAATATATCCGGAACATACTGTTTCAAAATGGGCAGGCAGGAAAGAAGTGTATCAGGCAACAACATATCGTCTGCATCAACAAAAAGAATATACTCACCTTGTGCCTGTCGCATACCATTGTTACGCGCCCCGCCTGTTGTCTCCTTACTGTCCGTAGCAATAATAATTTCATAGCTTCCCTCTTCCATTCCCTGTTCACGTATAGAGCTAACGCATCGTTGCAGCAATGCCTTGTCTGCCGCACCAAAGAAAGGAATTATTATGCTGATAAAAGGATTCATGCGGCAAATATACAGAAAAATCCTCCCTCAGCCTTGCAGCCAAAGAAGGATTTTAGAGAGAAACACGCTGAAAAATTATTCGATAGGCACTCCTTTGTAGAAGTCCAGTATCTTTGTGCGGAACAGATATTCATATTTAGCCTGTAATTCATCTGATTGGGCTTTCATTAAGTTCTGTTTCGCCTCGTTATATTCTACGGCAGTGGCTTTGCCATTGTCATACTTCTCACTCATCAGTCTGAAAGATTCCTCGCTGGCATCAGCAGCCGTGCTACTGCTGGTATATTTGCTTTCGGAAGCAAGTGCAGTGTACCAAGCCTGTTGGATTTCCTTATAAAGCGTCTTCTTCGTATTATCCAATTGCAACGCATAATTTTCCTGTTGCAAGCGTGCCGTGCGTACACGGTTACGGGTGGAAAAGCGGTTAAAGATGGGTACACTCAAACTTAAACCGACATACTTACTAAAGTTATCCTGCAACTGCTGGCTGAAATTACGATCGATAGTAGAATAATAGTTCGTTCCAAGACTACCGTTCAAATTCAGTTGAGGATAGAAAGCACTCTGAGCAATACGAATACTGTGTTTACTGCCTTCCAAACGATATTGCGCCGCTTGGACCGCAGCCTTTGTCGTCAAAGCAGTCTGGTATACTTCATCAGGCGGGGTAAGGGGAAGCAATTCCAACGTCACAACAGGAGCTGATAACGTGAATCCTTCCGGTGTCTCCAACTCAATAAGCTGGCTAAGATCGAGCAAGGCCAACTGATAATTATTATCAGCCTGCACGGCATTCATCTCGTCCTGAGCTACACGTGCTTTGGCTTCAGCTACTTCGGCAGGAGATGCTTTGCCCAACTCGGCAAGGCGGGAGATACGAGCCAACTGCTCTTTACTCAACTCTACCTGTCCAAGGGAAACCTGATGCAATTCTTTATTGAACAGTACTTGCAAATAAGCAGAAGCAATATTTATGGAAATATCTTCTTTCGCTTTTTCCAAATCTGCCATAGCAGCTTTTAGATTCAACTTTGCCAACGCATACTGATTAGGAATTTCCAGACCTGTAAATATGGGAATGCTGGTAGATACCGACATATTGGTGCTATTGCTATTTGTATTAACATAAACCGTAGAATAGTCACCGGTAGCCTCATCTTTTATAGCCGTCTGTGTACGTCCCCAGTTCCAGCTCTGTCCCGCACTACCATTCAGATTCGGCAAGCGTGCCCATTTAGCCGTGTTCACACTTACCTCGCTCTGTTCCGCCGCATTGGCCGTCCGGCGTATATCTATATTATGTTCGATAGCGTAGTCAATGCATTGGCGCAGAGTCCAGCCCTCCTGAGCCTGGGCAGAAAGACCTCCCAACATAAGACAGGCTATGATTAATTTATTTTTCATATTCAATGATAATATTGAGTTATAACAAATGATTCATTAAAGCTTACTTATCTTTCTTCTCGGCACCACGCACCTTAGCCTTGCCATCCACACCGTCCTTGATGACAATCTTGATGCCGTCGCTCATGCCTACCTTCACCTGTTTGCGTTCAAACTTTTGGGCAGGTACACTATCCGTCATCACATATACGAATGTACTGTCACCGCTGAACTCAATAGTACTCTCCGGCAAAGTGAGCGCTTTTTCAGCACGTTCCAATACAATTTCCGCATTGGCAGAATAACCCGAACGGATCATCACCGTGTCCGGCACCTGAATAGCCGCCTTAATCTCAAACTGATTGGCACCGTTCTCTTCCACCCCTTTCGGAGAGATATATTCCAATACAGCCTCAAATGACAGATTCTGCAAAGCACCAATCGTCAGCTTCACCGGCATCCCTTCATGTACACGCCCTACTTCTGTTTCGTCAATCTTGCCTTTGAAGATCAAGTCGTTCATGTTGGCAACCGTAGCGATTGTAGTACCATCATTGAATGTATTACTCATAATCACCGAGTTACCCGCTTTTACAGGAACATCCAGTATCAGACCGTCGATAGTAGAACGGATAAGCGTACTTGAGAAAGAAGCACTGCTTTTTGTAATACCTTCTTTCACAATTTCCAGATTATCCTTAGCTGTCTGCAATTCCTCACGTGCCTGTTTCACACTCACCTCAGCCTTCTCGTATTCCTCGCGGCTGACCAGCTTGTCTTCAAACAACTTCTCTATACGGGCAAAATCTGTTTCACCTTGTTTGGCATTGAGTTCCGCCAGGCGCACACGACTTTCGGCAGAGTTCAGCGTACCCAATTCGGGAATCACTTTCACCTTGGCAATCACCTCTCCCTTGCGTATGCTCTGTCCCGCTTCCTTATACAACTCGTCAATGATACCCGAAATCTGGGGTTTGATAAGAATCTCGTCTCTCGGTTCCACCTTTCCGGTTGCCACGGTTGTCTTTTCCAAGTCAGCTACCGCCGGAGTTATCGTTTCATAAACCGTAATCTTCGGTTTCGACTTCTGGTAAAGGAACACAAACGTGAAGATGAAAATGGCAGCTACAACTACCAACAATGCGATTTTCAGATACTTTTTCATACTATTATTATATTATTGTTTTTTTATTTCTGTTTTATATCCCGCCCACAGGCTTCTTTTAATTACCAATTATTAATTACTAATTAGTAATCTGTAACCAGTAATTATCATTCGTCCCTGATAGCCTCAATAGGTTTGATAGCCATAGCACGATAGGCCGGAGCCAGACCGGCAAGTACTCCCAGAGCAATCAGCAATGCGCAGGTACCGATAGCCAATCCGAATGAAACCTGATAATGCGTAGTAATATGTCCCGGATCATTGGCAGCGACTTCCAACACCTGCAGCACAAGCACGGCAAAAGAAATACCTGCCATACCGGCAATAGTGGTCAGCACCATACTTTCCGAAAGAATCTGCTGCAAAATGTCCCGCGGACGTGCCCCGATGGCCCGGCGAATACCAATCTCCGTGGTACGTTCACGCACTGTCACCATCATAATATTCGATACTCCGATAGCTCCGGCAAACAAAGTTCCCAAACCTACCATCCAAATCAGAATACGAGTCCCGGACATCAGATTATCCACCATCGAGAACATGGCTTCCGCATTCAGCATCATCACCGCCTGCTTATCATCCGGAGATATGTAATGAGCCGCCTTCACAATGCGCTCCACTTTGTCCTGAATATCCGTCACCTTAATACCCGGTTTCACAGTGAAACATACCACATGTATCCGGTTACCCAGATTATATGCCTGTTTCATGGTGGTATAAGGCAAAGTCACAGCTTCCGACGCTTGTCCCTGTATATTCATGTTGCCCTCGGACGAGCACATACCGATGACCTGATAGTAAATGCCGTCCACCCGGATATATTTTCCACAAGGGTCTTCTCCCGGACGGAACAAACTTTCATACACACGTTTACCGATTACGCACACTTTACGCGCCTCCTTAATATCCACATCATTGATGAAACGCCCATACGCCATCTCCTGATGCTCTATATGCTCATATTCGGGATATAATCCCTTTACGCTGCAATCATACTTCTTATCTCCGTGTATGGCCGTTCTTCCCCAATAGGCGATGGAAGGCGTGATGACATCTATTTCATCCACTCCATGACGCAGACGCTCAATATCCGAAAGTTCCAGATCCCACCAGCGTCCCTTACGGAAGCCTTTATACGCCTCTCCCGTCTTCTGCGAAACCAGGAAAGCCGAATTGGTGGCAAAGCCTTCAAACTGAGCACTCATGGCCTGCTGCATCCCCTGTCCGCCGCCGATAAGTGCCACCAACATGAAGATACCCCAGAATACACCAAATGCCGTCAGCAAACTCCGCGTCTTGTTTCTTGTAATCGTGATGAGGATTTCCTCACAAGAGTCTATATCTATTCTCATAATTTCTATTTACGATTTACGTTCGACTTAATCCGCTCTCAACGCTTCTATCGGACTGATACTAACAGCTTTCTTTGCCGGGAAAAATCCTGCCAGCGTACCCGCTATAATCAAGGTAAGCGTGGCCTGGACGGCAATGCCCAGATCGACGGTCGGATTCGAGAACATGGTCTGCTGGAACATACCCGCATCCATAGTCTGGTTTCCGAAAGCCGAATTCATCCACTCCGTGACGGCAATGCCGGCCACCATGCCTATATATCCGAATAGAGTGGTGATGGTGACACTTTCCACTATAATCAGCCACAGAATAGACAACGGCTTCGCTCCAAGCGCCTTGCGGATACCGAATTCGCGGGTACGCTCTTTTACCGTAATCAGCATGATGTTCGACACTCCGACTATTCCACTCAACAAGGTGAAAATACCAATCACCCAGATAGCCGTGCGGAGCATTCCCATCGCATTTTGCGTCCGCATATAGTCAGTGAAGCGGTTCCATATCCAAATAGCACTGTTATCCTGAGGATCAAAACGACGATTGGCGCCAATCACCTTACGATAATTAGCCTCGAAAAACTCATTGCTCTCTATTGTTTCCAGATTTTTAGTAGTAAAGATGATATTGTTCAGCTGTTCACCTTTATTATAGATGGTCTGCAAAGTAGAAAAGGGGATATAGGCCTCACTGGCTTCACGGTCTCCCTGGTCGTTATAAATACCAACCACCTGATAGGCTACACCACTTGCATTGACAAACTGCCCGATAGGTTCGGTATGCGTCTTGCCAAACAGAATTTCAGCAGTCTTCTTATGCAGAACAATAACTTTCCGACGCTCTTTCAAGTCATTCTGATTAATGAAGCGCCCGTCCGCAGTCTTCACGGTCTCTACCTCCGTATAGTTAGGATGTACCCCCATCAGGGAGATGTTCACATACTCCTGCCCGAAGCTGACGTTTACATTGCCCTGCCTCACAGTAGCACCGGCACTGATTACCTGATTCGGAAAATACTTTTCCGTCGCTTCCAGGTCGCTGTTCTCCAAACGGACACGACGCCCTTCCTTCAACCCCGCATAAGGCTTGGAAGTCCATCCCGGAAAAATGCGGATAGAGTTCAATGCACGTTCTGACGACGACTGGTCGAAAGCATGGATGATGCCGTTTCCGGCACCCAACAGCACTATCAGCATGAAAATGCCCCATGCCACGGCAAACCCCGTCAGGAATGTACGCAACTTATTCCGTTTGATGGTTCCGTATATTTCTTGCCAAATATCAAACATATATTCATTTACTATTTGACAATTTACAATTTACAATTTGCCTTCCGGAATGTTGGCGAAGCTTCAATTGTACGTTGTAAATTGTACATTGTACATTCTTTTATTTCATGATTCCGTCTTTTCCGAACGGAGAAGCATCATGATTCAGATTCTCTTCGATACTGCCGATGATGCCATCCTTGATATGGATAATCTTATCCGTCTGATTGGCTACACCGCTTTCGTGGGTAACTACGACAATCGTCATACCCGTCTTGTGCAAGTCTTTAAGAATCTGCATCACTTCAACGGAAGTCTTACTGTCGAGGGCGCCGGTCGGCTCGTCGGCAAGGATTATCTGTGGCTGGGTGATAAGTGCGCGGGCTATGGCAACACGCTGTTTCTGTCCGCCGGACATCTCATTAGGCATATGGTGCGCCCAATCCTTCAATCCCAAGCGATCCAGATATTCCAGTGCCAAGGCATTGCGTTTGCGACGGCTTACTCCCTGATAGAAAAGCGGAAGCGCCACATTCTCTACCGCATCCTTAAAGGAAATCAGGTTAAAAGACTGGAAGATGAAACCAATCATACGGTTCCGGTATTCGGCAGCCTTGGTCTCGCTGAGGTTTTTAATCAGCGTGCCGTTCAGATAATACTCACCGGTATCGTAGCTATCCAAAATACCTAATATATTAAGCAAGGTGGACTTACCGGAACCCGAAGCTCCCATGATGGAAACAAACTCACCCCGCTTGATGTCGAGGTTGATGCCTTTGAGCACATGTAGGGGTGCTCCGTTGTTGTAGGTCTTGTTAATGTCTTTCAGTTGTATCACGTATCTCTCCTGTTTTTAGTCTGTTTACTTATTAATTTTCACTATTAGACGCAGCTATGTTACAAAAAGTTGCAAAGAGGGTGAACTTTTTTTAAAAAAGATTTTGAAGTGTCGTTTTTCTTTGTGTAATTTGTAACCATAAAACTAATTAACTAACCCTTTAAACAAAACTTTAATATCATGAATTCAAGCATGGAAAAACCCTACGTAGTAGGTATTGACATAGGCGGTACAAACACTGTCTTTGGCATTGTGGATGCACGCGGAACTATCATCGCAAGCGGTTCTATCAAGACTGGCGCTCACCAAGAGGCAGATGCCTACGTAGACGACGTTTGCAAAAATCTGTTGCCTTTGATTATCGCTAACGGCGGTGTAGACAAAATTAAAGGTATCGGTATCGGTGCTCCTAACGGTAACTACTACAGTGGTACAATCGAATTTGCTCCAAACTTGCCCTGGAAAGGTGTTATACCTTTGGCAGCCATGTTTGAAGAGCGTCTGGGTATTCCTGCCGCACTGACGAATGACGCCAATGCCGCAGCTATCGGTGAAATGACTTACGGCGCAGCACGCGGCATGAAAGATTTCATCATGATTACCCTGGGCACAGGTGTAGGCAGCGGTATCGTCATCAACGGCCAGATGGTTTATGGTCACGACGGTTTCGCCGGAGAACTGGGACACACCATCATCCGCCGCGAAAACGGACGCCTTTGCGGATGCGGACGTCACGGCTGTCTGGAAACGTATTGTTCGGCTACCGGTGTAGCTCGCTCAGCACGTGAATTTCTGACTGCACGTACCGAACCCAGCTTGCTGCGTTCCATCCCTGCCGAAAACATCACTTCAAAAGATGTATATGACGCAGCTGTTCAAGGTGACAAGTTAGCACAAGATATCTTTGAATATACAGGTACTATTCTGGGCGAAGCCATTGCAGACTTCATCGCATTCTCCAGCCCTGAAGCTATCATCCTGTTCGGTGGATTGGCCAAATCCGGTGATTACATCTTCAAACCTATCCAGAAAGCTATCGATGCCAATGTATTGAATATCTTCAAAGGCAAAGCCAAACTGCTGGTGTCTGAGTTGAAAGACTCTGATGCAGCCGTACTGGGCGCCAGTGCATTGGGCTGGGAACTGAGAGACTTGAAATAAGATAGTCCATCATAATTTTAAGGGAAATCCTCCTTTTGCCGGTAAAACGGGAAAGGAGGATTTTTGTTGCTAAGCTACCGCACCGCCACTTTTATCTCTCGGCCTTGCGGCTGCTAAGAAAATTCATAGTAGAAGCTTATTCTTTCCTCCACGGGAAAACTTTCTTTCCATCATGGGGATTCTTTCTTTCCATCATGGAGGAAAGAAAAAATCCTCACGGAGGAAAGAATAAGTATTCGGATGAAAAGGACTAAGCATCCGAAGGAAAAAACAATAAGAATGCCTAAAAAAGAAGTTAGCTGTCGGAAATGGTGTTCATTTCGGCAGAGATAACCATCTCCCAACACTCTAATCCCAACCTCTCAACTCCCTGTATACAAGGAGTTAACTCCTTGTAAGGCACTGAATATCAGCTACCATATATTGCAATAAAAAAGGGAAACCAACGAATCGGCTTCCCTTTTTTATCTCGAAATCAGAGTATAACTGATTAGTTATTAACTCTTTTTTCTTTAATTCTTGCTTTCTTACCGGTAAGAGCACGCAGGTAATACAACTTAGCGCGACGAACTTTACCTACCTTGTTCACCTCGATGCTATCGATAGCCGGTGATTCAATCGGGAAAATACGTTCTACACCTACAGTACCGGACATCTTGCGTACAGTGAAACGCTTTTTGTCTCCGTGACCGGCAATCTTGATAACAACACCACGGTACAACTGTACACGCTCTTTGTTACCTTCGACAATACGATATGCTACTGTAACAGTGTCACCTGCTTTGAAGCTCGGGTGTTGTTTACCGGTAGCAAATGCTTCTTCTGCAATTTTAATTAAATCCATTGTTATTGTTCTTAAATTGTTTGATCGTTACAACGCAACATACCAGGCTTCTCTCTATGTCCTGACAGCGATTGCGCGAAAGCGGTGCAAAGGAACGAATTATTCGGAAGATACACAAATAATTCGCTCATTTTTTGCTTAACGACGGTCGCCTGAAGAACGGGTGGAACTGCCAGAACTACTGCTTCTTGTAGAAGAAGTGCCGCTGCTGCGAGTGCTGCTTCCGGAGGAACTCCGCACACTGGAGGAACTACTTTCTTTGCGTTCTGCACCCGACGATTTACCGGTAGTGCTACGACGGGAAGAATTCGTATTGCTCTTCGTATCACTATTGCTACTGCTGCGTGTACTACTACTTCGTGTGCTACTATTGCTACGCGTACTGCCACTGTTGCGCGAACTACTGCTATTCGTACGTTCGCTATTAGTGCGTGAGCTGTTAGTGCCGTTTGTAGCATTGCTATTCGTACTTTCGCGACGAGTAGTGCCGGTAGTAGTAGAACGGTTACTGCCCGAACTGCTACGGCGCGTTGTGTACACATCATCTCTTGACGGTTCACGGCTGGATCCAGGACGCACAGTCACAGAGCCGAAGTCTGAACGGCGGTGCGTGGTATAGGATTTATTATCACGGATGCGGTAAGCACCATTATAGTGTGGATGTTTGTAGCGTCCGCGGTAATAACTTGTATTATTATAATGTGTGCGATAGTGTCCGCCCACATACGTGCGGTAGTGATAGGGACGGGGGAAGTAGAAATGGTTATGATTGGTATATGTGATGTAAACACGGAAGTACCAACGATTGCCACTGGTATAAATAGGCCTGTAGAAATACTCGGCCTGCATAAAGCGGTTGTACTGGCGACTACTCAACACCCAGCGAAGGTCATCATTGCGCACATCCAGATAGTCATAATAGCGGTTGAGCGCCCATTCGTATCCAAGCAGCACATCATCCATCACATAGCGTACACCGGAGATGAAGTCATAATTGATTTCATATACATCATTGTATTGCTCGGTGTTCAAGTTCAGTTCATAAGCCATCTTATCGGTGAGGAAACGGGTTTCCTTACGTACTTTGCTATTACTCATAGCGTCCGTGCCCGCGCTGCAAACAGCAGTACTCAAAGTGGCAAGCAGGATAAATAATATTCGTTTCATGGTAGCGTTTTTTACTTAGTTCATGAATGTCTATTCTTTGTTGGAAACAAAAATAGGGGAAGTTTATCCCCTATCCGCTTGTTTCTCTCTATTCTTATATAGGGATTTCCCTAATCCATTTAGGAATTCAGGGGCTTTGCCAATAGGATTCCATCTCCTTGCAAGATGATGAGATGCTTCTTATAAAGATCGCCCACTCCTTTTTTGAAGGTCTTCTTGCTGACCCCAAAGGTAGAGTAGATTTCATCCGCCGGACTTTTATCATTCAGAGAAATCCGCCCGCCGTTATCCTTTATATATTGAAGCAGAGTTTTTGAGAAATCATCCACTTTCTCAAATCCCGGTTTCTGAAGTATCAGGTCAATCTTGCCATCTTCACGCACCTGCTTGATGAAAGCCTTCACCTTGTCACCCGTATGGAGAGACTGGAAGATTTCACTATCATACAACAGACCGCTATACTTACTTTCAATGATTGCCTTGAAGCCCAAATCCGTCTTCTGCCAGATAAGTATGTTCACCTCATCTCCCGCCTCATAAGAAGCAGGTTCTTTCGAAAGATAACGGTCCACTTTGGCAGAGGCGACGATACGGTAGCTTTCGTCATCCAAATGAGCGTGGATAATATACTTCTTCCCCACTTGCATTTTCATCTTCTGCTCACGGAAAGGAACGAAAAGGTCTTTCATCAATCCCCAATTCAGGAATGCCCCGTACTCGTTGACCCATGCCACTTCCAGACAAGCAAACTCGCCCACCTGCACCAGCGGCGTCAGCGTTGTGGCAACCAAGCGTTCCTCACTATCCAAATATATGAATACGTTCAGTTCATCTCCCGGTTGGCAGCCTTCGGGCACGTAACGCAATGGAAGCAGGATTTCTCCATCTTCACCACCATCCAGATACATGCCAAACTCCACTTCCTTGACTACTTTCAATAAATTGAATCTTCCTAATTCGATGCTCATAACTTATTTCCTTTCCGGCAAAGATAATGCAAACCGAAAGCAGTACAAAATAAGCTTGCTTATTTTTAATGCTGAGATGCAGCTTATCTTCGCTTTTAAGCAAAGATAATGCAAACCAAAGGCAGTACAAAATAAGCTTGCTTATTTTTAACGCTACAGCATAGCTAATCTTCGCTTTTAAGCAAACTTAGGTATAAAGAATAACTTTTCAATCTAACCCATAACTTTTTTCTATGAACAAATCTCCTTGAAAACAGTTATTTTTGTACCCGGAAATCAAAAACGGAAAATACTATTCACCCTTAAATACATAAAAATTATGGAATTTCTGACAAACGAAAAGCTAACAATTGTAGGAGCTGCCGGCATGATCGGCTCAAACATGGCGCAAACTGCCATCATGATGCATCTGACACCTAACATCTGTCTGTACGATCCTTACGGGCCGGGTCTGGAAGGTGTAGCGGAAGAAATGTTCCACTGTGGTTTCGAAGGATTGAACCTCACTTACACTTCTGACATCAAAGAAGCGCTGACCGATGCCAAGTATATCGTATCTTCAGGTGGTGCCGCCCGCAAAGCCGGCATGACTCGTGAAGACCTGCTGAAAGGCAATGCCGCCATTGCTGAAGAATTCGGTAAGAATGTAAAAGCATACTGCCCGGACGTGAAACACGTGGTAGTTATCTTCAACCCTGCCGACATCACCGGATTGATTACTTTACTGTATTCCGGCCTGAAACCTTCACAAGTGACCACACTTGCCGCTCTTGACAGTACACGTCTGCGCAGCGAACTTGCCAAACATTTCCACATCTCTCCGGATAAAGTTGAAAACTGCCGTACGTATGGCGGACACGGAGAGCAGATGGCTGTTTATGCTTCCACTGCAAAAGTAGACGGCAAACCGTTGTTGGACATCATCGGTACTCCCGCCCTGAGTGCTGAGCAATGGGCTGAAATCCAGACTAAAGTAACCAAAGGCGGTGCGAACATCATCAACCTCCGCGGACGTTCTTCTTTCCAAAGCCCGGCTTATGTCTCTATCGAGATGATCGCTGCTGCTATGGGTGGCAAACCGTTCCGCTGGCCTGCCGGCACTTATGTGCACAGTCATGGTTTCGACCACATCATGATGGCCATGGAAACGGAAATCAACAAAGACGGTGTACATTACAAAGAACTGAAAGGTACTCCGGAAGAAGAGGCTAAGCTGAAAGAAAGTTATGCTCACCTCTGCAAGTTGCGCGATGAAGTCATCGAAATGGGAGTGCTTCCCGCCATCAAAGACTGGAAGAGCATTAATCCGAATATTGATTAATGTGACGTTCGAAAAATAAAGTGGTATAAATGTGTGTGTTCCAGTAAGAGAAATATATTTTCCCAGTAGGAGAAAAAAAATTGGGCAATAGGCCAATAAATTATTGGGAGATAAACACAACCCTAACCAGAGATTCCCTCTTGCATTCAGTTTCTGCTGATGCAAGGGGGAATTTTCTTTTATTTTTTCAGAAATCCTTTGGCTGTATTAAAAAAACTATTTATCTTTGCACCCGCAAACGGAGAAGGTGTCATAGCTCAGTTGGTAGAGCAAAGGACTGAAAATCCTTGTGTCCCCGGTTCGATTCCTGGTGGCACCACATTTCCCCCTCCGTCGGCAAGTATCGGAATGTAGCGCAGTTGGTAGCGCACTACGTTCGGGACGTAGGGGTCGGGCGTTCGAGTCGCCTCATTCCGACACAGAAAAGGTCTGATTCTCAAAAGGAGTTAGACCTTTTTTGTTATACAGGCTTTCGATAAACAACATTTCCCAAATTCCACTACATCATGATTGACATTATACTTATCACACTGGGAGGAATATGGGGTCAGTCCGAAAACCCTGTGGGTATGTTAAATTTACGCTGTCAGTTTGCATAATCTAAAAATAAAGAATGGTATATCTCCGACTCCCCTAAAC
>NZ_FQZN01000067.1 GCF_900142015.1 Bacteroides stercorirosoris | reverse complement strand
TCACGCCGATGGTACTGCGTCAAGTGGGAGAGTAGGTAGTCGCCGTTTTTTCAGAGAAGCCTCCATATCGAAAGATGTGGGGGCTTTTTGTATTTGGTAGGTTACAGATTTTTTCTTATATTTGCACCGCACTATTTATTATTAATGTTTTAAAGCAAAATTAGAGATGAAGACAAAGTTATTTTTAGCAGCTGTTGCAGTTGCATTTTCTTTCGCCGTGACTTCTTGTGGTAACAAAAAAGCAGCTGAAACTGAAGTAGTAGCTACTGACGAAGTTGAAGTTGTAGAAGGAGTTCAGGCATGTGATTCAACAAAAGCTTGCTGCAAAGAAGAAGCAGCCGCTTGTGACAGCACAAAGGCTTGTTGCAAGGACAAACAGGATTGTGAAAAGAAAGCTTGCGACAAGAAGTAATTCTCACTCGCTTAGGACTATATGAAGAGGGGTATACGGGAACGTATACCCCTCTTTTGTTATACTTTATTGTCTTAGTAGTTGACAAACTTATAAAATGATGCTTTTTAAGTGAAAAAAGTAACGGATTAGTTTGTAGGGAACGAAATTATCTATACCTTTGCACCGTAATAAGAAAACAAGAAGATAAAGATGATACAGAACTTTACATATATTCTACTGTGTGGTATTATTATTCTACTGGCAAAGTTTAGTGGAAGTGAGTGCTGTGCGTGAATATATGTAACGATTAGGATATTCGAAAGCCTTTCTCACTTCCAAGTGTGAAAGGCTTTTTTAATGGCAATAATTTAATAAATATAATAAGAAATGAGTGACAAGTTGTTTATTTTCGACACAACGCTCCGCGATGGTGAGCAGGTTCCGGGATGCCAATTGAATACAGTGGAAAAGATTCAGGTAGCAAAGGCGCTGGAAGCACTGGGAGTGGATGTTATTGAAGCAGGATTCCCTATCTCCAGTCCGGGAGATTTCAATTCGGTAATTGAAATATCAAAAGCGGTGACGTGGCCTACTATTTGTGCGCTGACCCGTGCAGTACAAAAAGATATAGATGTGGCAGCGGATGCGTTGAAGTTTGCCAAGCACAAACGTATTCATACGGGTATCGGGACATCAGATTCGCATATCAAGTATAAATTCAATTCAAATCGTGAGGAAATCATAGAACGTGCAGTGGCTGCCGTGAAGTATGCCCGCCGCTATGTGGATGATGTGGAATTCTATGCAGAGGATGCCGGCCGTACGGATAATGAGTATTTGGCTCGTGTGGTGGAAGCCGTTATCAAGGCGGGTGCCACGGTAGTGAATATCCCGGATACGACCGGTTACTGCCTGCCCAATGAATACGGTGCGAAGATCAAGTATCTGATGGAACACGTGAGCGGCATTGAAAGGGCTATCCTCTCTACCCACTGTCACAATGACCTGGGAATGGCTACGGCCAACACTATGGCGGGTGTGCTGAATGGTGCGCGTCAGGTGGAGGTTACCATCAATGGTATCGGTGAGCGTGCCGGTAACACTTCGCTTGAGGAAGTGGCTATGATTATCAAATGCCATAAGGATATTGAGATTGAAACAAATATCAATACGCAGAAGATTTATCCGACCAGCCGCATGGTGTCCAGCTTGATGAATATGCCGGTACAGCCGAATAAAGCTATCGTGGGACGTAATGCTTTTGCCCATTCGTCGGGCATCCATCAGGATGGTGTGTTGAAGAATGTGCAGACGTATGAGATTATCGATCCGCACGATGTGGGTATTGATGATAACTCTATCGTATTGACTGCCCGTAGCGGACGTGCTGCCTTGAAGAACCGCTTACAGATATTGGGCGTTGACCTTGAACAGGATCAGCTGGATAAAGTATATGAGGCTTTCCTAAAATTGGCAGATAAGAAAAAAGATATCAATGATGACGATATCCTCGTGCTTGCCGGTGCCGACCGCACGCAGAACCATCGCGTGAAGTTGGAGTACTTGCAAGTGACCAGTGGGGTAGGTGTCCGCTCGGTTGCCAGCCTGGGATTGAACATCTCCGGTGAGAAGTTTGAGGCGGCTGCCAGCGGAAACGGTCCGGTGGATGCAGCGATAAAGGCTTTGAAAAAGATTATAGACCGCCACATGACATTGAAAGAATTCACTATCCAAGCCATCAGCAAGGGTAGCGACGATATGGGTAAGGTGCACATGCAGGTGGAATATGATAATCATATTTATTATGGTTTCGGAGCAAACACCGACATCATTGCCGCATCGGTAGAAGCTTATATTGATTGTATCAATAAGTTCAAATCATAAGACTAACCTCAATTATAAATCGTAAAATCATAATAAATCTGATGAATACATTATTTGATAAAATCTGGGATGCCCACGTGGTTCAGCAAGTGGAAGATGGTCCCACACAGTTATACATCGACCGCCTTTATTGTCATGAAGTGACCAGTCCGCAGGCTTTTGCAGGATTGCGTGCACGCGGCATCAAGTGTTTCCGTCCGGAAAAGATTTACTGTATGCCCGACCACAATACGCCTACGCACGATCAGGACAAACCGATTGAAGACCCTATTTCGAAGACACAGGTGGATACGCTGGCTAAAAATGCGGAAGACTTCGGACTGACACACTTCGGTATGCTGCACGAGAAGAACGGTATCATCCATGTGGTAGGTCCGGAAAGAGGACTGACACTGCCCGGAATGACGATTGTGTGCGGTGACTCACATACTTCAACACACGGTGCTATGGGAGCGGTGGCTTTCGGTATCGGCACGAGTGAGGTGGAAATGGTAATGGCTTCACAATGTATCTTGCAGACACGTCCGAAGACGATGCGCATTACAGTAGATGGAAAACTAGGTAAAGGTGTGACGGCAAAAGATCTTGCTCTTTACATGATGTCTAAGATGACAACCAGCGGTGCTACGGGATATTTTGTGGAATATGCCGGAGAAGCGGTTCGCAGTTTGACAATGGAAGGACGCCTGACATTGTGCAACCTGAGTATAGAGATGGGTGCACGTGGTGGTATGGTGGCACCGGATGAGGTAACATTTGAATATATAAAAGGTCGTGAATATGCTCCGCAAGGTGAGGCATGGGACAAAGCGTTGGCTTACTGGAAGACGCTGAAGAGCGATGAGAATGCGACCTTCGATAAAGAAGTGCGTTTTGATGCTGCAGATATCGAGCCGATGATTACTTATGGAACAAATCCGGGTATGGGTATGGGCATCACACAACATATCCCTACCACTGAGGGTATGGGAGAGGCTGCAAAAGCTTCATTCCTGAAATCAATGGATTATATGGGCTTCAAACCCGGTGAGGAAGTATTGGGCAAGAAGATTGACTACGTATTCCTGGGTGCTTGTACGAATGGACGTATCGAGGACTTCCGTGCTTTTACTTCTTTGGTGAAAGGACGCAGGAAAGCGGAACATGTGGTTGCCTGGTTGGTGCCCGGTTCGTGGATGGTGGATGCACAAATTCGTGAAGAAGGTTTGGATAAGGTGCTGGAAGAAGCAGGATTTGCTATCCGTCAGCCGGGATGTTCAGCTTGCCTGGCAATGAATGATGACAAGGTGCCTGCCGGAAAATATGCGGTTTCTACAAGCAATCGTAATTTTGAAGGTCGTCAGGGACCGGGTTCACGCACATTGCTTGCCAGTCCGCTGGTGGCTGCTGCTGTGGCGGTGACGGGAGTGATTACAGATCCGAGAGAACTGATTTGATAAAGAGTGGGAATAGAAAATTTAATCGTAAAGCTAAAAAACAATGAAACAAAAATTCAATATAATCACCAGTACTTGTGTCCCCCTCCCATTGGAGAATGTAGATACAGACCAGATCATCCCTGCACGTTTTCTGAAAGCTACGACGAAAGAAGGTTTCGGAGAGAATTTGTTCCGTGACTGGCGCTATGACAAACAGGGAAACAAAATAGATTCATTCGTTCTGAATGATCCGACCTATAGCGGACAAGTGCTTGTTGCCGGAAAGAATTTCGGTTCGGGTTCCAGTCGTGAACATGCTGCATGGGCTATTGCGGATTATGGTTTCCGAGTAGTAGTCAGCAGCTTCTTCGCAGATATCCATAAGAATAATGAATTGAATAACTTCGTATTGCCGGTGGTGGTGAGCGAACCGTTCCTGAAAGAACTTTTCGATTCTATCGCTACCGATCCGAAGACGGAAGTAGTAGTGAATTTGCCGGAGCAAACCATTACTAACAAAGCAACAGGCAAAAGTGAGAACTTTGAAATCAATACTTATAAGAAGCATTGCCTGATGAATGGTCTGGATGATATAGATTTCCTGGTAGAGAATAAAGATAAAATAGAAGCGTGGGAAAATAAAAATGAAGTATAAACAGCCCCAAATAGAAATCATGGACACCACACTCCGCGACGGTGAGCAAACCAGCGGTGTGTCGTTCGTCCCCCATGAGAAGCTGATGATAGCCCGTTTGCTACTGGAAGAACTGAAGGTAGACAGGGTGGAAGTAGCATCCGCGCGGGTTTCGGATGGTGAGTTCGACGCAGTCAAGATGATATGTGACTGGGCGGCACGACGCAACCTGTTGCCGAAAGTGGAGGTGTTGGGTTTCGTAGACGGGCATATGTCGGTAGACTGGATACACGCTACCGGCTGCCGCGTCATTAATTTGTTGTGTAAAGGCTCACTGAAACATTGCACGTGTCAGTTGAGAAAAACTTCCGAAGAACATATTGAAGATATCATTGCCGTGGTGAATTATGCCAATGAGCAGGATATGGAGGTCAATATTTATCTGGAAGACTGGAGTAATGGGATGAAAGACTCTCCGGAGTATGTGTTCCAGATGATGGATGCATTGCTGCATACGAATATCAAGCGATATATGCTGCCTGATACCTTAGGCGTACTGAATCCGTTGCAAGTCATCGAATATATGCGGAAGATGGTGAAACGTTATCCGCATGCCCACTTCGATTTCCATCCGCATAATGATTACGACCTGGCTGTGAGCAACGTGCTTGCTGCCGTGCTGAGTGGTGCAAAGGGACTTCATACCACTATCAACGGTTTGGGTGAGCGTGCCGGAAATGCGCCGCTTTCCAGTGTGCAGGCTATTCTGAAAGACCATTTCAATGCCATCACCAATATCGACGAAGGCCGTTTGAATGAGGTCAGCCGGGTGGTTGAGTCCTATTCGGGTATTGCAATTCCTGCCAACAAGCCGATTGTGGGCGAGAATGTGTTTACACAGGTGGCTGGAGTGCATGCCGATGGCGATAATAAGAGTAATCTTTACTGCAATGACTTGCTGCCCGAACGTTTCGGACGTAAACGGGAGTATGCATTGGGCAAAAACAGTGGTAAGGCGAATATCCGCAAGAACCTGGAAGACCTAGGGCTGACTCTGGATGAGGACTCCATGCGTAAGGTGACGGAGCGGATTATCGAACTGGGGGATAAAAAAGAATTGGTTACTCAGGAAGACCTTCCTTATATCGTCTCTGACGTGTTGAAGCATGGCATCATGAATGAGAAGGTGAAACTGAAGACTTATATCGTGAACCTTGCTTACGGTCTGAAACCTATGGCAACGCTGAAGATTGAAATCAACGGACAGGAGTTTGAAGAGAGTTCGAGCGGTGACGGTCAGTATGATGCCTTTGTGCGTGCATTGCGCAAGATATATAAGGTGACTTTGGGGCGTCGCTTCCCGATGCTGACGAATTATGCCGTGAGCATCCCTCCCGGCGGACGCACCGATGCTTTTGTGCAGACAGTGATAACCTGGAGCTTTGACAACACGGTGTTCCGCACCCGCGGACTGGATGCCGACCAGACGGAAGCGGCAATCAAAGCGACCATGAAGATGCTGAATATTATAGAAGACGAGTATAAAACAGAATAAAGAATAAGATTAAAAATAAATTAGAAGAAAATGGATTTTAAAATTGCAGTATTAGCCGGAGACGGCATTGGCCCCGAGATTTCCGTTGTAGGTGTAGACGTAATGAGCGCCGTTTGTGAGAAATTCGGACATAAAGTAAGCTATGAATACGCTATTTGTGGCGCAGACGCTATCGACAAAGTGGGTGATCCGTTCCCCGAAGCTACTTACGAAGTATGTAAGAATGCCGATGCCGTTCTGTTCTCTGCCGTAGGCGACCCGAAATTTGATAATGATCCCACGGCAAAAGTACGTCCCGAACAGGGCCTGCTGGCTATGCGTAAGAAACTGGGATTGTTTGCCAATATCCGTCCCGTGCAGACTTTCAAATGCCTGCTTCATAAGTCTCCGCTCCGTGCCGAATTAGTGGACGGTGCGGATTTTCTTTGCATTCGCGAGCTGACAGGCGGTATGTATTTCGGTGAGAAATATCAGGATAATGACAAGGCGTATGATACCAATATGTACACCCGTCCGGAGATTGAACGTATCCTAAAAGTTGGTTTTGAATATGCCATGAAGCGTAATAAGCACCTCACAGTGGTAGATAAAGCAAACGTGCTGGCATCTTCACGCCTGTGGAGACAGATTGCCCAGGAGATGGCTCCGCAATATCCCGAAGTGACTACGGACTATATGTTTGTGGACAACGCTGCCATGAAGATGATTCAGGAACCTAAGTTTTTCGATGTGATGGTTACGGAAAATACTTTCGGTGATATCCTTACCGACGAAGGTTCCGTTATCAGCGGTTCTATGGGCTTGCTTCCTTCCGCTTCCACGGGTGAAAGTACTCCGGTGTTCGAACCGATTCATGGTTCATGGCCGCAGGCTAAAGGCTTGAATATCGCTAATCCGTTGGCACAAATCCTTTCAGCCGCTATGCTATTCGAATATTTTGACCTCAAGGAAGAAGGTGCATTAATCCGCAAAGCTGTGGATGCATCTCTGGATGCTAACGTCCGCACACCGGAAATCCAGGTAGAAGGTGGCGAGAAATATGGTACGAAAGAAGTCGGTGCATGGGTGGTGGACTATATCAAACGTAGCTAATCATCCGCAAAGACGGCTTCGCAATGTTCACCCGGAATTTCAAATTCAAGTGTGGCATGACCGATACCGAAATCTTCGAGCCGGTGGCGGATAAGGTGTTTCACCTCTTGCATGTCCTCCGGTTCCTTTAATACGATATGGGCTGTCAGTGCATTTTCAGTGGTGCTGATGGCCCATATATGTATGTGGTGGACGTCGTCTACACCGCGAATGGCACGGATGGCTTCCACCACTTTTTTACTGTCGATGCTGCTGGGCACACCGTCCAACGTCAGGCGAAGGCTATCGTGCAGCAAATTCCAGGTGGAGATGAGGATGACAACGGCTACTATCAGACCGATAATCGGGTCGATGATATACCAGCCCGTCCGGCTGATGACGATGCCTGCCACCAATACACCGACCGACACCAGCGCATCTGCCGCCATATGCAGATAAGCCCCTTTTACATTCAGGTCTTTCTCTTTGTCTTTCATGAAAAGGAAAGCGGTGAAGGCGTTGATAACTACCCCCACACCCGCCACCCAGGCAATGGCCCCGCCGGGAACGACTGCCGGATTACTGAGTTTGTGGATACTCTCGATAACGATGGCGCCCACCGCTACCAGCAGGATGACGGCATTGAGAAGCGACACAAGAATGGTGCTCTTCTTATAACCATATGTATAACGTGCATTTGCCCTGACCTTGGCAAGGCGGAAAGCGAGCAATGCCAACACAAGGCTGACTACATCGCTCAGATTATGCCCTGCATCGGAAAGTAGTGCGAGCGAGTCGAACCAGAAGCCGGCTGCGAACTCTACGGCGACAAAGGCCAAATTGAGCACTATGCCGATGATGAAAGCCTTGTTCAACGACTCTGCATTGATGCTGTGACTGTGATGAGGTTGATGTTCGTGTGACATATATATAATAAGGTGTAAGAGTTATACAAATTTTATTATGCAAATTTACGTGATAGAAATGTAACACTTGAGCGGCGAAATAGTTTTTTATCTATCTTTGCTTGAAAACGAAGATAAGCTGCACCTCTGCATAAAAAATGAACTCGTTCATTTTATTCTGCTCTCGGTTTGCATTATCTTTGTGCGAAGATACCTATAAATGGGGACATTTAATAATTAGATTGTTATGGCAAAAATAGCAAAGAATCTGACAGAGCTGATCGGCTGTACTCCGCTTATGGAGCTGGCGGGATATAGTAGGAAATATGAATTGAAACAGAATATAATCGCTAAACTGGAAGCGTTCAATCCGGCCGGCAGTGTGAAGGATCGCGTGGCGCTTGCCATGATTGAAGACGCGGAAGTACGCGGGGCATTGAAAGCCGGTGCGACCATCATAGAACCTACCAGCGGAAATACCGGTGTTGGATTGGCCATGGTTGCCACCATCAAAGGGTATCATCTGATACTTACGATGCCCGAAACCATGAGTATAGAACGTCGTAACCTCCTGAAAGCTTTTGGTGCGGAAATCGTGCTGACGGATGGACTGGCAGGGATGTCGGGTTCCATTGCAAAAGCGCAGGAACTGCGGGAGGCTATTCCCGGTTCCGTTATTCTCCAACAATTCGAAAACCCTTCTAATGCGCATATCCATGCCTTGACTACAGGTGAAGAAATCTGGACGGATACAGACGGAAAGATTGATGTCTTCGTTGCCGGAGTGGGGACGGGGGGGACCGTCTGTGGGGTGGCGCGTGCGTTGAAGAAACATAACCCGGATGTGTATATTGTTGCCGTAGAGCCTGCGTCTTCTCCGGTTTTGAAAGGAGGAACGGCGGGGCCGCACCGCATTCAAGGCATCGGGGCTAATTTTATCCCTGCCATTTATGATGCTTCCGTTGTAGATGAAGTGCTGCCCGTGCCCGATGATGAAGCCATTCGTGGCGGACGTGAACTGGCTTCCACCGAAGGATTGCTGGCGGGTATCTCTTCCGGTGCGGCAGTGTATGCGGCGCGTTTGCTGGCTCAGCGTCCGGAGTTTGCAGATAAGACGATTGTAACCCTTCTGCCTGATACGGGAGAGCGTTATCTGTCCACGGAACTATTTGCGTTTGATACTTATCCGTTGGATTAAGTACCAACTGTTTTTAGTATAAATCAGTCACATCATTACAGTTCCTATTAAGAGAAACGAGCGTTCCCATGAGGGGAAACTGTAGTTCCCATTAGAGGAAACGAGCGTTCCCATGAGAGGAAACTGTAGTTCCCATTAAGAGAAACGGCCGTTTATCTGTAAGCAACAAAATCTTTAATAGCATTATGAAAAAGTTTATTCTTTCTTTCCTTATATATATAATAGGTGTAACCCCTGTGTTTTCCCAAACTTATCAGGAACTGAGCGACCGTGCCATCGCCTGTACCGAACAAGACAGCCTGGCACAAGCGGAAAATTATATCTGTCAAGCCTTGAAACTGGAGCCGGCCAATCCGCATAACGCCTTATTATTCTCCAATCTCGGCACCATCCAGCGTCGGCAACGTGATTATGAACAAGCTTTAGAGTCGTATACTTTTGCACTGAATATTGCTCCGCGTGCCATTCCCATCCTCCTGAACCGTGCTGCACTGAATCTTGAAATGGGACGGAACGACCACGCACGTATAGACTACTCCCTGGTGCTGGATTTGGAAAAGGACAATAAAGAAGCCCTTCTGATGCGTGCCTATATCTATGCAAGTCAACGTGACCTCAAATTTGCCCGGGTAGATTACGAACGTTTACTGAAACTCGATCCTCAGAATTATAATGCCCGTTTAGGTCTGGCCACCCTGGAACAGAAAGACGGAAACTTGCAGAAAGCCTTGGAAATATTAAATAAGATGCTGGTTGAAAATCCGGAAGATGCTGCCTTATACGTGGCACGTGCCGGGGTGGAACAGGATATGCAGCATGTTGACCTGGCCATGATTGATCTGGAAGAGGCTCTGAAACTGAATTCCTCACAAACCGAAGCTTATCTGATGCGAGGACAGATCTATTTATCCCAAAAGAAGAAAAGTCTGGCTAAACAGGACTTTGAAAAGGCTATGTTTCTTGGCGTGCCACAGGCTGAGCTTAGGGGGGTGTTGCAGCAGTGCAGATGATGTACTTTTCTTTTGCCTTGATGCAAAAGAAAAGATACCAAAAGAAAAAATCAAGGCTGCACTTCCGGGGCTACTCCGACACTGCCATGCACAGACGGGGCTCGAACTCGCTTCGCTCAAACAATCGCCCCTTACCTGCGCCTGACAGTGCCTCCGCTGACGCCCCTACAGTGAGGCCGGGAAACCTTGCGGCGTGAAAACACAGGATGAAAGTGCAATATAAGTGCATTATGAAGGGATATTCAGTAAATGTCCCTCTTTCTAATAAATTAAGAGAACAGTTTTACTTTACGTGAGCTTTTCTCTTAATTTTTTTCTGTAAAGTCTCA
>NZ_FQZN01000037.1 GCF_900142015.1 Bacteroides stercorirosoris | reverse complement strand
GACGGAGGATTTCTTGCTTTTCTGCTAATGTGTGATGTCTTGACATAAATAAACCCCGAAAGTTTTTTGTCCAACTTTCGGGGGTCACTTCATTCTGACACAACCTCATTCTTTTTTTGGGGGGAGGCTTTATTGTTTCTCAGCCTTGCTTGCGTTGCAGTTCCAGCATGATTTCATCTTCGGGCGTTGATTGATATTTTTCCATACTGTAATCTCCTATTTACTGTAAACACAGGCAAAGATAAGAATGTTTGTCCAGAAATTGCATTCGGCTGCCGATAAAGATTCTTCAGGACGACAGCGCCACTGCCAGCAGTAATCCCAACAATAGCATATTGCGTGATGTTTCGCCCAGTATGCGGTTCAGTTTCTTCCCGCTACGGATGCGTACCATCTTGCGCCATGTCAGTATATGCAGAGAGAGGTAGACGCAAGGAGCCCAGATGAACTCGGTCAGCGTCAGGCTGCCGGTGTGTACGAACCAGAAACAGAGAAGCGTGGCGATGATGCCGAGCCAGAGATAAAAGTATCTTCCGAAGCGTTCGCCGAAACGGACGATGAGCGTCCGTTTTCCGCTGAGGGCATCCTGCTTCCGGTCGCGGTAATTGTTCACCACCAGTAGCGTATCTATCACTAATCCGCTGATGACTGAGGCTACGATGACACTCGGCGTAAGTGTATAAGCCTGCACATAGTACGTTCCTCCCACGGGGACAAATCCGAAAAATACGAGTACCAGCAAATCTCCCCAACCCTGATAGGAGAGGATGGCGGTGTACAGAAAGGCGAATATCACACAGAACATCCCTAATACAATCAGTTCCCATCCGCCGTGGGGCAACCGCCCCCAACTCTGATTTAAGATTCCCAGGCCGATGATGCAGGAGAGGATGATGGTGATGCCGATACCCCATTTCATGGCATCCGGTGTAATCCATCCCTGTGCGCAGGCGCGTTCTGGGCCGAGGCGGTCTTCGCGGTCGGAGCCTTTCAGATAGTCGAACAAGTCGTTGATGAAGTTGGCGGCAATCTGCATGCCGCAGGCGAAGAGGAGGCACAGCAGGGCAGGTATCATTTGAAACTGTCCGTCGGAAAATGCCAGTGAGGTACCTATCAGTACCGGGATGATTGCTCCTGTCAGAGTCTTGGGACGGGCGGCGAGGAGCCAGGCGTAAAGTGAATTCTGTTTAATCTCTTTCATAGGCGTGTTTCTTTTTTATGGGGAGATGATTGGTCCTTTTAGGTGGCATTGTTGTTTCTGTTAGTCCCCATTAAGGGGCATTACGGTTCCCATTAAGGGAAACCGTCGTTCCCATTGTAGGAAACCGTCGTTCCCATTGTAGGAAACCGTCGTTCCCATTGTAGGAAACTGTCGTTCCCATTGCAGGAAACTGTCGTTCCCATTGCAGGAAACCGGCATCTCTTTCCTGCGAAAACAACAAGAAGCTTAATGCACTGATAAACAATCATCTGTCAACCTATCGACAAAGATACGGAAAATGCTTATCTTTGTATCCGTTATGATGAAGAATTTGATTTATTTATGCCTCGTTTCGGCTCTGTTTCTCTCTTCCTGTAAGTCGAACAGGAGTCTGACTTCCTCCCTGCCTTCGCAAATATCGGCAGAGGATAGCGTTCGGATTGTCAACACCAAGATTAGCTCTTCTAAAAAAGGCTCCGGATATAGTGGCATCAGCCGGGTGAGAACTTATGAGTTTACCCACCCCGATGTACCGGCCGCTTTTGATGGCTTCCGTATCGCTTTCGTGTCCGACCTGCATTATAAAAGTCTTTTTAAAGAGAAAGGATTGAATAATCTGGTGGAACTGCTTCGGGAGCAACAGGCCGATGTGTTGCTGATAGGCGGTGACCTGCATGAAGGTTGTGAATACGTGCCGCCCGTCATTGCCGCCCTTGCTGAGGTAAAGACCCCAATGGGCGCGTATGCCGTACTGGGTAACAATGATTACGAGGCTTGTTACAGCGATATTGTCCGTGAGATGAATAAGCGCGGCCTGCACTTGCTGGAACATAAAGTCGATACGCTGAAGCGGAATGGAGAAGAAATCCTGATTGCCGGCGTGCGCAACCCTTTCGACCTGAAGAAGAACGGCACGTCTCCTACACTCGGTCTTTCTCCGAAAGATTTCGTCATCCTGCTGACGCATACACCCGACTATGCCGAGGATATCCCCATTACCAACACCGACCTGGTGCTTGCAGGACATACCCACGGCGGGCAGGTTACTTTATTCGGCCTGTATGCTCCCATACTTCCGTCCCATTACGGGCAGCGGTTCCGTACCGGATTGGAATACAACTCACAACTTACACCGATGATTATAACCAACGGTATCGGTACGTCCAACAAGAACATCCGTCTCTTTGCCCCCAGCGAGGTGGTAATGATTATACTGCATCGGCAAAAAGACTGATATCTTTTGTGTGCTCACTCGCCGGGCAAGAGTACGACACCTAACTTCTTTTTGCCGTCCATCTTCACTGTTACAGGCTGTTCGAAGCAGATATGACGCAGGTATTTGCTTTCATGTACGGCGGGTTGTGCATTCAGGAAATCCTGATTGTACACGCCATCGTTCATAAAGGCATTGATGGTGAAGTAGCCAACTCCGAAAGAAGTCAGGTTCTGGAAGAAGTGGGTTCCCTGGCTGGGATCTACGCGATAGTTTGTCAGTCCGGCTTCCACAATGACGCGGGCGGCACTGATGTGCGGCCACTTCACCGGAATACCGAGCCACGTGTCGCTGCTTCCCCAACGGCCGGGACCTACCAATACATAATTCTTTCCTTCGTCGAGGAATTGCTGGTTCAGTTTCTCTATCTCCCAGGCAATCTCCTGATTGTGCGAAGCGCTGTAATCATCGGTCTTCACATAGATAACGTCATAAATATCATTCATGATCCCGTGTCCGAGGGAGTTGTTGGAACGGAGCAGAACCTTATCGTCCGGTATGGTGGTGAGGTCTTCGTCCAGCATTTCCTTAGTGTCCACAATGGGGCGCACTTGCAGGAGGTAGAAAGTACCGCTTTTATCCTTCTCACGACTCATGGTAGCGGCAAATTCAATCTCAACGGGACGGCGCATTTCCTGTTCACCGTATTTCAATACTAACTGGAGAATACGGGCAAGAGGGAAGACATCGTGTTGCAGGATATTGGCAAAGGTGATGACTTTGCGTCCGTCGGGGTACAGGCCGTCGCGGATAATCTGGTCGTAAGGATCGTAGGTGGAGGCGATATAATTCAGCGCACCGTCTTTCTCCGCTTCTTTTACGTGTAGTTTCAGCAGATTGAACCCGTCGTCCATAGAGAAGTCATGCCCGGCATTTTTCAGGTCGAGGGCATAGAAACGGGTTTGCGTCTCTTTCAGCGCTATCTCCATTTCACTGGTTTGCAATACCTGATGGGGATGATAGGGCGAGAAACGGAGCGTCATACCTCCGTCTACAATATATTTTCCCAGACCGAGGGCAAGGTTCACGGTACCTTCTTCGGCTTTCTCGTCACCGATGGGGTAGTAGTTCAGCGAACGGGCCACGCCGGACATGCTGGGATAGTAGCGGTCGCCATACTGGTTGCCGACAACTTCCTGCAAGATGACCGCCATCTTTTCCTGGTCGATGACGTTGCTTGTGGCCTGCATATAAGCCTTGCTGTCGCGGAAATAAACCGAAGCATATACTCCTTTGATGGCATCGGACAGCATACGGAGCATTTCATATTTATCGTCCAGATAGGGAATCATATAGGTATTATAGATTCCGGCAAAAGGCTGATAGTGCGAGTCCTCCAACAAAGAAGACGAACGGATGGCGAGTGGCGACTTCACCACATCGAAGAAGGTGAAGAAGTCTTCCACCAGTCGGTCGGGCAGTTTGGCTTTCAGGAAGTAGCGCAGAATCAGGTCGTCGTCGGCATCGGAGAGGGCCACCTGATACAGATTATTCATCTCCATAAATTCGTCGAAGACATCCGTGCAGAGCACTACCGTCTTGGGGATGGCGACGCGGGCATTGTCGAACTCTTCAAATTCGGGATGATGCTTCACCATATTGTCAATGAAAGCAAGACCACGGCCTTTACCTCCCAACGAACCGTCGCCGATGCGGGCGAAGTTGGAGTAGCGGTCGAAACGGTCGCGCTTGAACACGGCTACCACACCCTGGTTCTTCATCTTACGGTATTTCACGATGGCTTCGAAGATGATTCTGCGGTGGGCATCCACATCCTGAAGACTGTTCCAGGTGATGGGTTTCAAGAACTCAGCTACCGGAAACATGGCGCGCGAGTAGAGCCAGCGGCTGACGTGATTGCGGCTGATGTGATAGAGGAACGACTCTGCCGGTACGGCAAAGAGGATATTCTGCAATTCTTTCAGGTTCTTCACGCGGGCAATTTCTTCCAGCGTGTCGGGATTGCGGAAGATGAAATCACCGAAACCGAAGTTGTCCGATACGATGCGGCGCAGGTCCACGTCCATCTTTTTCGAGTTCT
Source organism: Bacteroides stercorirosoris (assembly GCF_900142015.1). Classification (GTDB taxonomy): domain Bacteria; phylum Bacteroidota; class Bacteroidia; order Bacteroidales; family Bacteroidaceae; genus Bacteroides; species Bacteroides stercorirosoris. The sequence goes on along the minus strand of NZ_FQZN01000037.1, from coordinate 47,764 downwards.
TGTCGATGAAGGCGGCACCGTACTTGGAGGCATAGAGCGCATTCTCTGATTCGGACGATTGGATGATGAGCGGCACGAACGGATCTTGCTTGCGGATGGCGGCACAGAGCTTGATGCCGGCAAGCCCATCCTTCTCACCACGCTCCACACGGGGAAAGCGGACGTCAGTAATCACACCTAATATATTATTCTTATATTTTTCGTAGATACTGGTAGCCTCTTCATAAGTGCGGGCCAATACTATTTTAGGACGTCCCCTCATTCGTAGCGTCCGCTGGTGGGCATTCAGCGCCTCGGTACTGAACTCCTGGCTTTGTTTTAACACGAATTTATAGAGATTGGGCAGTATGGACGAATAGAACCGGATGCCGTCTTCCACCAACAGAATGAGCTGCACACCCACTTCATTGACATCGTGTTCCAGATTCATCTTGTCCTCTATCAGTTTGATGATGGATACCAGCAAATCCGTGTTGCCCAGCCAGCAGAATACGTACTCGAAAGCACTCAAATCCTCGTTGGCAATGCGCTTGGTGATGCCGTGGCTGAAAGGTGTCAGTATCACTACCGGAATTTGCTCGTACAGGCTCTTGATGTGGCGCGCCACGTCGAAGCTCTCGTTATCTCCCGTTCCCGGCATACAGATGATGAGGTCGAACGGTACGGTGGAGAGCTGTGCCAATGCCTCCTCGCAGGTGGATACCTGGGTGAAGCGTGGCGGATAGCGCAGGGAAAGTGAAGTATACTCGTTGAATATCTTTTCATCGATACGTCCGTCGTCTTCCAGCATGAAAGCGTCGTATGGATTAGCAATCAGCAGGATGTTGAAAATGCGTCGCGTCATGAGATTGGCGAACTGCGTATCTTTAAAATAAAGCTGGTTTAATTTAAGCTTGCTGAGCATGGCTTATCACGGTTTATTGGTTTGATAGGCAAAAGTAATAGAAATCAAACCTATTTGGATAGTTTTTCAACCACTTTTTTTATATTTGTCTGTATTATTGCAGCAGTTAAAAGGCGAGTATTATGAAATACAACTATATTATGCTAAAGCGCATACTCTTTTTATTACTATTTATTTCGTTATATATCGGTTTGTTTGCCGGTTCTTTCCGGCATCTGAACATCCGGGAAGGATTGAGCAGCAGGCAGACTTACCAGATATGTAAAGACTCGACAGGCTTTATTTGGGTCTATACCCGTATGGGAGTGGATCGTTATGACGGAAATGAAATCAGACACTATACACTGAATGAGACGATAGAGTCCATAGACCAAGTTCTGTCATTCACCGTTATGGATGTGGATAAGAAAGGTCGTCTTTGGGTTGCACTGCGGAACGGCAGAATATACTGTTATGACAAGTTGAGGGATGCTTTCTGTTTGCAGGCGGACCTGTCCCGATTCATATCGTTTCCGGTGCTGAACGGCATGGAGTTTGAAGGAGAGGAAGGTTTGTGGCTGTCCACATCCACAGGTGTGTATTACTGGGATAAGGCGACTGATGTTCTGTCTCCGGCGGGCTTTACCGGCGAATGGACCAACTGCATCATCAGAGCGGAAAATGACGCTTTCTTTGTGGGTACCAATACGGGAGTTTATAGGATGAAAAGAACGGGAACAGCCTGTCAGTTATCAAAGGAAAGAGTGGATATACCGGTGGAGGCCCGTATCGAGACGTTGTTCCTGTATGGTGATAAGCTTTATGTGGGGACATTTTCTAACGGTGCGTTCGTGGTAGAACTGGCAACGAAGCAAATGAAATCCCTCACCTTTATTCCGGGTATACCTGTCCGTGTGTTTGCTTATGATGGAGACCACTCTATCTTGATTGGCGCCGATGGTGCCGGTGTTTTCAGGATTGATGTTGCCGATGAGACATTGTTGAATCATTATATCACTGATGAAGATGATGAAAGAAGTCTGAACGGAAATACGGTTTCGGATATCTGTGTAGATGAGTATGGAGGTGTCTGGATAACCACCTGTACAAACGGCATCAGCTATCTGGACCCTAATGTACCTGATGTCCGCTGGATAAGACATGAACGGAATAATCCTTCTTCGTTGGCATCCGACCATGTGAATGTGATGCTCCAGGATTCGGAAGGCGATTATTGGTATGGCACTAATGATGGAATCAGTGTGTATCGGGCGAAGTCGAAACAATGGATGCATTTTCTGAATGGAAAAGGCTATGCCTACTCATCTGTGGTACTGTCTCTTTGCGAAGATAATGAGGGAAATGTTTGGGCGGGTGGTTATGGCATCGGCCTGTATCGGATAAACAAGAAATCCGGTGAGGCCAGAAAAATGCCGAAGCGGAATAAACAATCGGACAAAGGCATATCCACTGACTATATTTATGCGATTTATGCAGAGGAGGATTGCTTGTGGTTCGGGGGAATCGAAGGAGATTTCACGCGCTATGACAGGCGGACCGATACCTACACTTATTATCCGATAAATTGTGTGGGCGATATCAAGTACGGCGGCAAGAATACGTTGCTGATAGCAGGTTGTGACGGGCTGGGCTTTTTTGATAAATCCACCGGAGAAACCAGGTGGCAGCAGAAGTTCGGCGATGTCACTTTGCATTATCCCATCCGTTGCCTGTTGCGTTCGTCATCCGGTGAAATCTGGTTGCTTACAGATGGTGAAGGGTTGGTTCGTTTCAATCCGGAGAATGACAAGTCCCGTATATACACTACCGCGGATGGTCTTATCTCCAATTCTATCAACAGTGCGGCCGAAGACGGCAACGGGCATATCTGGTTTAATACGGAAAAAGAACTGTATTGCCTGGATTTGGCGGAAGACATGGTGATTAACGGAAATGATCTCCTGAATATCGGCTGGGGATATTATAATGCCAATGCTTCGCTGAAAACGCAAGACGGTCATCTGGCTTTCGGCACTGCGGAAGGGGTGCTTGTTTTTGCACCTTCTTTTGATTTTTCCGACAGTGTGCCGGTGAAGTTGATATTCACGGACTTTAAATTGCCTTACGAATCACAGAAGGCAGGGGTGCCCGGTTCTCCGTTGCAGGCGGGTATCAATGATACCCGGCGTTTGAAACTGAAACATAACCAGAACTCGTTCTCCATATCTTTCTCGGCCATTAACTTTGTTTCTCCACATAGAATCAGGTACGAATACAGGCTGAATAACCATGAACGGCAGTGGCATCGTGTAGATGCGGTTCAGAGTGTGGGCTATATGGATCTTCCTCCCGGTAAGTATACTTTTGAATTGCGTGCATTCGACAAGTACACCCAACATCAGGTGGGAGAACGTACCGTTGAAATAACTGTCAGCCAACCGTTGTGGGCTTCGTGGTGGGCCATAGTCATCTATTTGATGCTGTTTCTGGTGGTGGGCTATTTGCTATTCCTGTTCAGACGGCAAAGAGTACGGGAAGATAAAATCAGGGAGAGAATACGCTCGTTCATCGGAGTGGCCCACGACATACGGACGCCGGTTGCCTTGATAAAGGCTCCGTTGAGTGAACTTGAAACCCAGGACGACCTGCCGGAAGAGAGTAAGAAGAAACTGGTTATTGCCATGAAAAACGCTGAAAAACTCTTCACGATGATTACCCAACTGCTGGAGTTGCAGAAAGTGGAGGCGCATCCTGAACATCTGGAGGTGGCATGGTATGATATAAAGTCATATATGGAGGATAAACTGTCCGCTTTCCGCATGGCTGCCGCCCAGAAAGAGATAGACTTGTATCTGGAAGTCGATCCGGAGATGCCTGAGGTGTGGCTGGACAAAAACAAGATGGACCATATAATGGACAATCTGCTCTCTAACGCTTTGAAGTATACGGAGAAAGGATCAGTAGGAGTGATAGTGAAGCAAACCCGGAATAAGTGGATGGTTGAGGTGACGGATACGGGAGTCGGTATTCCGGCGGAAGAACAGAACAACATCTTTAATGAATATTATCGTGCCAGGAATGTGGTGGACTCACAGGAACAGGGTATCGGCATCGGTCTGATGATTACTTCCAGAATCATTAAGCAGCATCATGGCAAGATAGAACTCAGGAGTGTGGAGAATAAGGGAACTACGTTTACGGTCACGTTCCCCAAGAAACTGAAATCGGGTATGGTGGTTGCCGTGAAGGAGGATTTGCCTGAAACCATTGCTTCTGATGTTTCATATGAGGAGGAGAATGAACCGGCGGATAAGAATGTGCTGTTGTTGGCCGAGGATGATAAAGACATGCGCGAATACCTGACGGATAGTCTGTCTTCCGAATACAAGGTCATCAGTGTGCCCGATGGTGGAAAAGCTCTGGACATGGCGAGGGAAATCAATCCGGATATCATTATTTCGGATATCATCATGCCTGTTATCCAGGGAGACGAATTGTGCCGGATATTGAAATCATCTGTTGAGACCAGCCATATTCCCGTCATATTGCTGACTGCCCTTTGCGAAAGAGAGAATATCATATTGGGACTGGAAGCCGGAGCCAATGACTACATCATCAAGCCTTTCGACTTGTCCGTGCTGAAAGTACGGCTTCGTAATATTCTTCAGAACAGACAACATCTCAGAGATACGGTTCTCTCTTCGGATATTTCTGCGGACGAGGTGGATTATGGCAGCCAGCTGGATAAGGAATTTCTGGATAATGCGATAGCGGCCATCGACGAAAATTTGTCTAACTCGGAGTTCTCGATCAATGACTTCTGCCGTGTGTTGGGAATGAGCCGTACTTCCGCTTATAATAAGATAAAAACTTTGACAGGACAAGGCCCTAATGACTTCATCCGTATTGTGCGGTTGAACAAGTCGAAAGAACTTTTGCAGTCACAAAAGTACTCGATTGGTGATGTGGCTTCCATGGTTGGCTTTTCAGATCCAAAATATTTCAGTACCTGCTTTAAGAAGCAGTTTGGAATAAGTCCGAGCAAATTTTAAACTATAAAAAACTGTATTTAAACCTAAGTGGATAAGTAACGAACCTTTTTTGTCAAAGAATCAACTTTCGTTTCCTTGATTGTGCGTAATATTGTGGTCAATAGTAACCCACTAAAAATGCAGATAAAAAATGGAAACGTATTTAGGCCTGGACTTAGGCGGAACAAAATTACTGATTGGTGAAATTGACAGTCGTGGTAATATCTTGAGGTACAAAAAATATGACTCCGGATATTTTAATCAGCAAGCAGCGCTGGATATTATCAAATTATCACTGGATGATTATATCAAGACCGTCGGGTGGTATGATAAGAAACCTTTGGCGATGGGAGTTGGACTGATTGGCCGGGTGGATCCCAATCAGGGTATCTGGTTGCAGATCGACCCCAGCAGGACGCAACCCATTGCGTTGGCTAAAGAATTGGCGGAAATCTATGGCATTTCCTGCCATATAGATAATGATGTGAAAAGCGCCACACGTGCAGAACGTGTCTGGGGCTTCGGACAAATCTCCAAAAACTTCATCTATTTAAATATAGGAACAGGCATTGCCGTCGGTACGGTTGTGAATGGCAGGCAGATACGCGGCAGCCATTTCAATGCCGGTGAGGTGGGGCATGTGCGGGTAGGCGTGAGTGTGGGAATCAAGTGCACTTGCGGAAGAATGGACTGTGTGGAGGCGATAGCTTCCGGCATCGGTTTCGACCGTTGTGCCCGCTTGCTTCATGAACAGTATGAAACTGGCTTGCATATCCCTGCCGACAGAGGCGAACGGATACCGGTCAGTGAAATCTTTGCATTGAGCCGTAAAGGCGACCCTCTTTGTGTGAAACTCGTGGAAAACGCTTCCGAGGCTTTGGCAAACCTGATAATGAACCTGGTGAGGGTGACGGATCCGGAAACCATCGTTTTGGGTGGTGGGGTAGTGGCGGACGGATATATGCACGCCAAAATACTGGAATTGCTGAACCCTACTACCATGCGTTTTGTAACCAATGGTGTTGTCATCACAAAGCTGAATCCGGAGTTCATAGGTTTGTTGGGTGCAGGAGCAGTAGCCATGAATATGTAAAGTCTGAATCATTAATACCTTATTAATAAGATGAAAGTAACTATCACAAAGAATGAAAGTGAATTCGACTGTACAGCCGCTTGGCGCATAATCGGAGAGATACTGCGCAAGCCGGAAGCCGTTATCGGTCTTTCTACAGGACGCACGACCGGAAATCTGCACCGGATTGTCGGAGAAGTATATTCCCGTTATCCTTTTAATACTTCTGCCGTCACCTTTTTCGGGCTGGACGAAGTGACCAATGTACCGCGCGAATATGCCGGAGCATGCTATACGATGCTGAAGACGGAAATTATAGATACCTTAGGCATTAGGGATGAAAACTTCCTGATGCTGCCTACTTTCTCGGATGATTTCAGAAGGGATTGCATTGCTTTTCAAGAAGAGATTGCCAGGCGTGGCGGCATCGACCTGCTGATTCTGGGATTGGGAGAAAATGGTCATTTGGGCTTTAATCAACCTCAGTCTCCTTTTGACGGTGAAGCATGGGTTACTAAGATGAATCCGGAACTGGAGGAACGTATCCGCCGGGAAACCGGTACTCCACCGGAGAAAGAACTGGGTGGAGCAACTTTGGGCATAAAGAATATCATGCAGGCACGCCGGATTGTGCTGGTGGCGAAGGGCAGTAATAAGGCCGGTATTGTGAAACAAATGCTGGATGGCCCTGTCACTCCCGACGTTCCGGCTTCCGTGCTCCAACTGCATCCGGATTGCGAGTTCCTGCTGGATACTGCTTCCGCTTCCGAACTATCCGAAAACTAATCATTATACTACAATACTACATGATGACACAACAGGAAAAACAAATCAATTACATGGGACCATTCCTTACAATGGTCTTTCTATTCCTTATTGTCGGCTTTCTGACAACTGCCAATACTCAGTTTCAGGGACCTTTGAAGGAAACTTTCCTCATGAAAGTGGGTAATCTGAAGAACACCTTCGCCACTTTGATTACTTTTTCATGGTTTCTTGCCTATCCCGTTTGTGGCGGGGTGGGTTCATCCTGGATTAATAAGTACGGCTATAAAGGCACGTTAATCCGTGGGCTTTGGGTGATGATTGCCGGTTTGGGACTCTTTTTCGCTTCTTCTTATTTCACCGTAAGATTTCCTGATGCTGCTGCCGTGATGGGAGAGAGCATTATTCCCGTCGGCTTCTTTATTTTCTTATTGGGGTCGTTCGTAGTGGGAGCTTCGGCCACAATCTTGCAGGTTGTCATCAATCCCTATCTCACGGCTTGCCGGGTGAAAGGAACACAGGCTATCCAGCGTCTCGCTATCGGTGGCACGGCCAACTCTGTCGGCACTACGATTGCCCCTTATTTTGTGACGGGAGTTGTTTTCGGTGGGCTGGCTATGGAGGACATTCAAATCAGCCAGTTGATGATGCCTTTCCTGGCATTGATGCTGACTATTGCGGTGGTCGTATTCTTGCTGATGAGGCTGTCTTTGCCTGACATACAGGGTACTCGGGTGGAAAAAGGAGAGAAACTGGAGAAAAGCGTCTGGTCATTCCGGCATCTGACTTTGGGCGTCTGTGCCATATTCTGCTATGTGGGTGTGGAGGTTTGCATTGGTGCGAATATCAATTTGTATGCCATTGAACGGAATTGCCCTTCGCCTGCCTTGATGGCTACACTCTATTGGGGTGGTATGCTGGTGGGGCGTCTGGTAGGCAGTTCACTGAGCAAGGTCTCTCCCCGTGTGCAGTTGGTGGTGACTACTGTATCGGCGGGTGTGCTGGCTCTGTTAGCTATTATTTTCAATAATCCCTGGCTGCTGACGGCGGTAGGTCTATTCCACTCCATTATGTGGGGAGCTATCTTCACGTTGTCTGTGGCTCATTTGGGTAAATATACTTCGGTAGCTTCGGGAGTATTTATGATAGGTGTAGTGGGTGGTGCTATCCTGCCTCTGCTGCAAGGCGTCTTCGCTGATTTGCTGGAAAGTTGGAGATGGTCTTGGTTTATTGTACTTTTGGGGGAATTATTCATGCTGTATTATGCATTGGTAGGTTCCCGTGTTCGTCAAACAGCTGATTAACTATAATATTATGAAAAGAATGAGATTTATGATTTTGTCTGTACTGGCAGTATTGCTGTCGTGCAGTAGTAGTAAGGCAGGAGAGTTGCGTATGACTTCTTCGGATGCGAAGGTGATTGTGGCTTATGTGACTTCCTGGAGTAGTGTCATGCCCGATCCGCAATACATGACGCACATCAACTATGCGTTCGGTCATGTAAGCGAAACATTTGATGGAGTGGAAATTGCCAATGAGAGCCGCCTTCGGGAAGTTGTCGCTTTGAAAGCACAGAAACCGGGATTGAAAGTAATGCTTTCCATCGGCGGATGGGGAAGCGGGCGTTTCAGTGAAATGGCTGCCAATGATGAGTTCCGCCTGGCGTTTGCGAAAGATTGCAAGCGGGTGGTGAAAGAGTACGGTCTGGATGGCATTGATATCGACTGGGAATATCCTACCAGTAAGGCTGCCAACATTTCCGCTTCACCGGACGATACGAAAAACTTCACGTTGCTGATGCGGGATATACGGAAAGAGATAGGGAAGAAGAAGTTGTTGACTCTTGCCACTGTGGCTTCTGCCGAGTATATAGACTTCAAAGCCATTCTTCCTTATATAGATTTTGTCAATATCATGTCTTATGACATGGGGAATGCTCCTAAACATCATGCCGCCCTTTACCGTTCGGCGAATAGCGGTTGGATGACTGCCGATGCCGCGGTTGAAGCGCATCTCAAAGCAGGTGTTCCGGCTTCTAAGTTAACTATGGGAGTACCTTTCTATGGACGTGGCGGCGACCACTATCCTAATTTCCAGGATTACCGTAAGGTAGGTGGCACGACTGAATTTGAGAAACGTTGGGATGATACAGCCAAAGTGCCGTATCTGGCAAACAAGGATGGTGTGCTTGTTTTCGGTTATGAGAATCCCCGTTCATTGGCTATCAAGTGCCAGTATATCTTGGATAAGGGATTGCTTGGCGGTATGTATTGGGACTATGCGGGTGATAATCCCCAGGGCGATTTGCGTCGTACGATGTATGAGAGTCTGCTTGTCAATAAGAAGGGTCAGGCAGCTCCTTATCAGGTGTTGGTTCTGACCGAGCGCGGCGGACAGCATGGCGGGTTTACGGATGCCGGTATGCAATGGTTGGCTCGGGAGAGTGGAGCCATGAACTTTGAAATTACGGAAATAAATAATGCGAAACCGATTACAGAGGAATATCTCAATCGTTTCCATTTGATTATCCAGCTGGACTACCCGCCTTATACGTGGAGTGAAACGGCACAGGCTGCCTTTACCAAGTATATTGATGAGGGACGTGGCGGCTGGATCGGTTTCCATCATGCCACGTTGTTGGGAGAATTCGATGGTTATCCGATGTGGCAATGGTTCTCCGATTTTATGGGCGGTGTGCGCTTCAAGAATTATATTGCCCCGTTGGCTGATGGAGTGGTTATCACGGAAGATCCGGAACATCCGGTCATGAAGGATGTGCAGGGAACGTTCATTATCCCTGATGATGAGTGGTATACCTATGACAGAAGTCCGCGTCGCAATGTGCATGTATTGGCGCATGTGGACGAATATAGCTATACTCCTGCTTCTGACGTCAAGATGGGAGACCACCCTGTGGTATGGGTGAATGAGAACAAGAAAGCGCGCAATGTCTATTTCCAGATCGGGCACAGTAAGAAATTGTACGAAACGGAAGACTTTACGAAGATGTTCAGAAATGCAATCCGGTGGACATTGAAAAAATGATGAATGTATCTTTTTAAAAGCAATAATGGGGAAACTTTATTTCGGAAAGTTTCCCCATTATTTGTGGGATAAAATTAGCATTCTGTATTGCCGGGCTATAAAAGACCAGGTATAGCGTTTTGTTGCAATCTCCTGCATTTTGCATCCGTCCTTTGGTCTGCTATGCAGTAATTTCACCAATTCTTCACTTGTCTTGAAGTAATGAGCCTTGTTTTCCGTTGTCTCACGATTGTAAATCACGTCAAAAGCCAGAATCGGTTTACCGAAAAACATGGCTTCTACCAGTGAAGGGTTTGTCCCGCCTGCGCTATGCCCGTGGATATAGCATCTGCATTGATTACGTAGAGCATAGAGTACATCGAGGTCATACACAGAGTCCAGCATCTGTATATTCTGCCGATCCTGATATTCCTTTTTTAGTCGTCGGCTGTATTCACTCCGTTCCCAGTTTCCCACAAACACCAGGTTTTCTCCCGCAGTAGCAAAAGCTTTCAGAATCAGATGGCAGTTGTTTTCCGGTTCAATACGGCATACGCTGACGGCATAGCATCCGGAATCAATTCCATATCGCTTCAGAATTTCATTCTGCCTTTCTTCGGTGACGTCTCTTTGCGCATGGTCTCCTCCGTAGGCCACCAGCTCAGCTTTTTTCTGATATGTATTCCACACGTAGTCCTGTATGCCTTTATTATCTGCTATTATCACGTCCGCATGGTGTACGGCCATTGCTTCACTTGTCCGCAGAAACCATTTGGCAAATTTGCTCCATTTGGCCCTCCGGTGCTCCAGTCCGTCAATATTCACTATCAGATACTTGCGATACAATAATCTGAAAATTGGCAGGAAAATACAGCCCGACACACCTAATATGACTACGGCATCATAACCTCGCAGACATTTAAGCATCGACAGGATGTCATAAGGAGTGCTTTGTATCCCATTGGCATGGAATAGCGGAACATATTTCAGCCGTGCTCCTTTGTAGGATTTCATACGTGTGGCATAATCTTTGCCGCTACAAAAAACGGTATAACAGATTTCGGAACAACAATTATTACCGATAATGTTTTCCACCAGAGTCTCAAAGCCACCATATTTTGTAGGCACACCTTGGATGCCTACAATAGCTACTTGTGTCATAAATATAAAAAGATTGTCTATTAGAAGTTTCTTTCTTTAGTATGAAAAGAATTTTTTATGATTATCTTTGTTCTATTCTTTGTCCAGCATCGTTTCAATACGGTTTACCATCTCTACTTCACTGAACCTTTTGGAATATGAGAATGCATTTTTTGCTAATTCCATATAAAGTGTTTCATCAGATAAAATTGTTTTTATACATTCTGCTATTAGATTAAGATTCTGTACATCTATCTTATACCCATTCTCTCCGTCCGCCACCATTTCCGCTATTCCTCCTTCCGTGGGTACTATTACCGGCATCCCGGCGCTCATAGCCTCCAATGCCGTCAATCCGAATGTCTCTACGCACTGTTTCTTATTGGAGAGATTCAAAACGAGTGAAGCCTGATTGTAGAATGGTACGACGTCATTCTGTCGAGGATATATGGTCAGGTTTTTACATACGTTGATTTTGTGCTCTTCTATAAAGATATCGATATTTTCTTTTGTATCATTTATTACTAATACAAAAATGAACTGCGGTAGTCTTTGGGCTAATTCGATAAATTCCAACGGACTCTTATATAATTTCAATGAGCCGAGCATTAAAATCTGTTTTCGCTCAAAGGCTGTTTGAAGATTGGGAGTCAGTCTGTTCACGAAATTCTTAGGCAGAGCATTGGGTACAACCATTACACCTTTTTCCCGTTGCAGGAACGATGCCTGATATTCTGATACACAGATGATTTCATGTGCTAACTTTTGCATTAGAGCAGCTAAGGGCTTATAAAAAGCCCCTTTGATAAAAGCATTTTCATGGTAATGATATACAACGCGTTTGCCCATCATTCGACCTGTCAATGCTGAACCGACAGGTAACAAGGTGTTGATATAAAACACCGCATCTTTACAGAACAACCAACGAAAGGATAAAAAGAAAGTATAGAATTGCACATAGCAATAACGTAGCATTGTAATCACAGAATTGGCTGAAAACTTATAAGGATAAGAATGCTTGTGTAAATTTTCGTAGTGCAGCAGTTCGTCCAAAACTCCGCCTTTGGATGATACTAAATCCACTTGATAACCTTTCTTCAACAGCCCCTCCAATACCATTTTCAACACCTTCGGACTGCCGCTGTAATCGTTGAAAAGGTGAAAACAGACAATATGTTTCATATTCTTGTTTTTACTATTTTTGCAGGTACGCCGCCTATAATGGAATATGGCGGTATAATTCCGCGTACAACAGCACCAGCCGCTACTATACACCCATCGCCTAAATCTGTACCATCTAATATAGTGGCTTTGGCTCCAATCCAGCAACCCTTGCCAATCTTGATGCCTTTACGATTTACTCCCTGTAAACGTATAGGTATATCTCTTTGAGTGAAATTATGGTTTTCGGAATGTAGTGATACATAATTCCCAAAAATTGTATTATCTCCAATTTCAATTCCCCCGGCACAACCAAAAAATCCATGTGTGCCCAATCCCACATTGTTACCAACCGTCAATCCTTTTCCAAGAGATTTTAAAGAACCACTACACTCTATTGTGGTATTCTTGCCTATGGAAACATTGTTTCCAAAACAAATTCCTTTCACCGATAGCGCATCGATATAACAATTACGATCAATAGATAGATTACCATGCAAGGCTATTTTAGAAGAACACTTTATCTTAGAAGAATAATGTATAAACACACGTCCGAATCGATGCATTTTTATAGTTCCAGTAATAATCATAATAAAACGCATCCAGACTAATGCACATATATACCCTATTGGAACCTGTTCGTCCAAAGTGAAATTTTCTCCTTTTATCTTAGTTATTATAGTATTAATTATTTTTCGAAACATTTTCAAGAATGTGTTTTATAAGTGAAGCCCAAATTTCCATACATTCGTTTATGCGGTCATTAAGAATACCATTGTCCCGATTCAAATAGAATTCGAAAATTATCAATAAATATGATAGATAGAATAAATCTACATTATTTTGATTTAAAAAAAAATGTGACCGTAAGTCTTTATACTTCAAATATATTTGTTCTGCATTTGCGTGATTGTTGTAAAGCATTTCTTGTGTAAAGAAATGGAAGTAGTCATACCAAGGAGTATATGATTTCTTGAAATATTCCAAATCGAAAGCAAAGAATCCGTTTTGTACAATAAAACTATTCCATGGCGTAAGATCCCCATGGGAAGCGCAAAAATACTTGAACGAATCTCGGTTTTCATTTATCATGGAAATTCCGCTTTTCAATGTATCTTTCATATCCATGTCTTTTAGTAAATGGATATGTTGCTCCAAATTATTAATAGATTTTGAAAAATCACTATCATTAAACGGGATAGCAACTTTTGTCTTGGTGTTAGTCTGCTTTACGAAGTCAATTAACTTCTGATTTGTATATGTAGCTATTTTTACCTTTTTCTCACGGTTACGGTTAGTTGACTGTATAAAAGCCAATATAGATTGTCTAAAAGGCAGGTGATCACAAAATAAAGGAGTCGGGACATTTATTATGCCTTTAGAATGAAGATATGTTAAATTTTCATTTTCATCTTGAAACAACTTCTTGACATATTCGTTATCTGTCAATTTACAATATCCTAAAATATATTTGCCTTTGCTGATTAGTAACGTTGGTTTTTGATGATAACCCGGAGACCCACAAAAAACTCCAAAAGTACAGTGGTTGGTTTTGAAAATGTTTTCAATAATGTCTTGAAAATCTTTTGTAAATTGTAACCTTACAATTTTTGCATGTATAATATGTAATATTATAGGGAAATGCTTGATTATCTCAAATAAATATACTACAATTTTCCCTTGTATGGAAGAAGGCTGAAATAAAGACAGATGTACACTGCTATTCCGTAGTGGGATATACCACCGTTGTCCTACACTATTTTGCAACTCAACGTATTTGTCGCCTTTGTCCTTTTCACAAATAGTCCATAATGCAGAGTGTTCCACACTTTTCATCGACATTGTTTATCTAATTTTTCAAATAAATTTTCCATAAAATCTCCTTTCGCATCCCAATTGAAAATAGTACGGATGCGCTCACGGGCAGCACACCCTAAACGCTTGCGTAACTTAGGCGATTCGATAAGTTGAATTATTGCAGCAGCCATATCCTTTGGCATTTGTTTTGGATTTGTTACCGGCAAACGTATTGCGCAGCTATCATCGGTTGAAATTGCCATACCTGACCAATTAAGGCAAATTATAGGTAAACCTACTGTCATGGCTTCAAGCAATGTGAGATTACAAGCATCTTTCAACGATGGGGTAATGAATATATCCCCTTGTTTCAGTTGATTTAGAACATCCTGACGTGGCATGTGCTTTAGGAATGTAATCTTATGAGGACAGGTCTCTGCTAATTGTTTTACTTTTTCCAATTCTGGACCTTTTCCTACCATTACGCACTCGACATCATATTCTTTGGGTACGAGATTCAATGCTTGTACGATACAAATCACATTTTTCAATGCAATAAAACGAGAAGTTGAAACAATCCGAATGGTTTTATTTTTACAATATTCCGCTTTGTTTTCAAAAAAATCCGATTCAATAGCACCGTCAGTCAAGTAATCAATCTTATGTTGGAATTGTTTGGGAAAGAGCGCGGAGGTTTGTTCAGTACGACATAGTATAGCTTTGCTTCGATGTGCTTTATAGAGAAAAAATGGGTTAATATGTGCAGTCCCATTCATTAATATCCTTATAAATTCTATACAAAAGAAGTAGGGGGACATTTTTGTTAAAAATGAATGGGGAATACCTTCGCCACCTCCAATAGGTCCATATATGAAAGGTATATTAAAATATGGCAAGAATGTTGGAAGCCACACATTTCCAAAAGTTAGATGCATGGCATAATCGAATTTTATGTTTTTTTTCAACCGACGTATCACGCTGGTAATACCTAATTGCCACAAAAAATAGTAGAGATGCATACCACGTTCTTTGCGTTTATAGAAACGCATCCAACGGGGCGTGTCATAATAGTGAAATGTAATATTCTCAGCTATCTCAATAGGGTAATATGCCTCTATTTTCTCACGTAAATTACTTCGGGTGATAATGTGAACTTTATTCCGTTTTGCCATTTGCAGGGCAATGTTCCACCCAACCGCTGCTTCGCCTCCCTCAATGGGTTCGCAAGAATAGGCTGATACAAGAATTTTTTTATTCATTTATCTAAATTGATTGTTATATTTGGTAATAGTTGCTATCTATTCTGTATGGATAATGTTAGTTTTTGGCTCACGATTCCTAGAATAAGAGATAAAATCAAGGACAAAATCATGAAACACCAATCGTTTAATTCAAAAAAAGATAAGATACTAAAAGCAATTCCTTGGGTCAGATATATATCATAACTATATTGCTTTAGTAGTTTTATTACTTTTGAAAAACAAACATATATTGTCGAGAATATCCCTATAAAAGCCATAGTATAAAATGGTACAGCAACAAGCGCAAATCCGTGAAAAAGAGAAAGGTTATTGATATATGACAGGGATATACATCCCATTATCATTACCAAGAATAGTTTTACTCCCCCCCCCCCCCATTTGTTAATATATATTAATAATGTATTCTCATTTTCATAGTAAACTATTCCAAGCAAAAAAGCTATGTTACTAACGAAACTTGAACTATCCCAACCGAGTCTATAAAAAGACATTGTCAGCACAAGCAAAAAAATACAATAGACGATACAAAAGTGTATTTCGTTTTTGAGATGGCGACGAATAAGGAAGTATGAGAAATACAAGAAAAGGATTATAATTACGAACCATGAGTATGGTAGTATCAAGTTCCCATGAGAAATGGCAGTTTTGCATATATGCATGAAAGATTCCCACCCATTGCATGATAACAATGCATAAACGGTTAAGGGTAACATAATTGGAAGTAGTATTTTCTTTGTTTTATTCTTCAGGTATTCGATGTTCATTTGGTTATGTCGATATTTATATTGTAATCCATACCCACTTATAAAAAAGAATATTGCTACGATATATGGACCGCTCCAACGTATATCATCAAAAAACACACATTTTTTGAAAAATGCGCAATGACCAATGATTATCAAGAAAGGAAAAAGTGCTTTTAAAAAATCACATCTTTCTTTGGATAATACTAAAGTTTCTTTGTTCCTAAAAAGTAATAATAATGTGATTGTCAGAATGAAGAAGGTAATCATATGTAAACTTTCCTATATTCGTTGATTAATAATTCTACTGCCACTTTCCAATTAAATTGTTTCAGGTATAAATTTTTAGCATTTACGGATAGTTGTTCTCTGTCATCTAATCGGTCTATAGCAGTTCTAATGCCGCGGCTTAAATCAAAAGCTGTTGGTTCTACCATTATAAAAGCATTACTTTCATTAAAATAGGATATGTGTGAAGTTCGAGTGACTATCGTTGGCAAACCTAATGCTAATGCCTCCATTACAGAAATTCCAACAACATCAGAATAGGCAGGATGTATGTAAAAATCCAAATCTAAGAGAGTCTGTATTTTCTCTTCACCATATTTTCCTCCAAGAAATTTTACATTTTCTTCAATCTTCAGTTTCCTCGCTAATTTTTGGAGTTTTACCACACTATCTGTAATGGGACCAATCAAACATAATTCTATTTGTTCTTTCACTTTATTTGGTAATAAAGAAACAGCCTTGAGAAGATTATCGATATTTTTTTCTACAGACAGACGTCCCAAATAACCGAATTTGATTTTTTTTCTTTTTTTGTGTACCGTATAATGATATTTGTCATAGACATCAGGGTCTACACCATTAGTAACAACAAAAATATTGTCGTTTTTGCAGAAGTGATAAATATCAGTTGATTCTTCTCGAGTAAGTGCATGAATACCAGCAGCATGTTCATATAGTTTTTTCTGCCAAATTTTATGGTATAGAAGTTTGAGCAAATAATTTGATTGTTTTATACGATCTACGGCATATCCACAATGAGCCGTAATGATATAAGGCTTGCCTATTGTTTCGAGGTAACGTCCCAATCGTACATTTTTCATATTCCAAACTCCGTGTAGATGTACTACATCAATATTTTTAATAAGATCTTTTATATAAATGAAAGTTTTTGAATTGAATTTTTTAAAGCATTCAACTTCAAAGTTTTCTCGTTGTATTTTTTCATAAGGTGTTGTCATAACACTACTGATACCCACTACATATACTTCATGTCCAGCTCTACTTTGATATTTTGCAAGACCATGTATAACCTGATTTACGCCATTGGCTCTGTCTGGATTTGCTTTGCCTAAAATAAAATGTAAAATTTTCATTTAAATATACTTATTGATTGGAGCTACTTGGGTTTAATATAAGCTAACATCAAGTGATGTGAAAATCGCTCTGTATGGAAAACTATTGTAGTAACTTATATTGTAAAAAGGTATTTATCAAAGATTATATCTATTGCTTGTGCTGTCATCGTATCGACAGATTGACCAGCATCAATATAAACCACATTAGGACAAATTGATTCAATCTTTTTGAATTCATCTAGTTGACGTTTGATTTCATCTAATTCAAGCTCCTGCTTGCGCTTGTAAATCACGTTAGGCTCTGTATTTAATACAAATACAATTTGCGGCTGAATGACCATACGTGCGAATAATTTCCTTATCCAATATGGTAAACTGATTCGAGCACGTTTTGGATCTACAACAAAGTCAAAAATATAACGGTCAAAAATCGTGTATTTTTCAGCTTGTGCTTCCTTACGGAGCAAATAAGGAATACCCAGTATGTAATCTATCCAATAATAAGTCATTCGGATGAATGAAGATAGTATTCCAGCAGGCTTTGCTCGATGTGGTTTCGTAAAATCAGTATCCTGTTTCATTACTCCTGCTTTTTCACCCACAGCACCTAAGTTGGGTAAAATTAGTGGTCTAAAGTGATGGATACAAAAACGGCCCTCATCTGATACATAATATTTTCTCAACTCTGTTACAAGACTATTGATAAAAGTTGTTTTCCCGGTTCCGTCAGGAGCTTCTACCGCAATGAATCGCCAAAATTTCTTGGGGCACAGAATTACACGATAAATTTTTCCACAAAGAAATTTTGCTATTCCTCTAAATGTATAAAAGGGTCGTTTAAAAAAGATTCTTTTCATCGCACTTTTCTCATACTTCTGTGCGTTTTTAACAATTGAGTCAAAATCTGAATTGTTTAAACAATATACCATTTTTTTACCAAGACTATTACCCCAAAAAATAATAATTTCTTTATCTATTTCGTTTTTGAACTGACTATAGTTTTTAGCGATAGTAGTGCGATACTTACCTTTCAGACTCTTATATGCTACTATGTTCTGAACTAGTAGCATTATAGTATCCATTTTTTTGTTGAGAACATAAAAACCGTTATACTTTTCTACGTTCCTGTATAACCTTTCAAACGAGAAAAATTCAAATCCTTTATAGACTTCATTTTCAATAATGTCTATATGAATGCCAAAGTGTTTTTTATTATCCATTATATACCAGCAACGCATACGGTCGAATTGTGTTATTTGATAATAATGAATATCTAACATAGTCATCACTTTCAACAAAATATGTTTTGTTTGGATATATGATTTTGGCTCAATTACAATATCAATATCCTTACCCAAATTTTGTTCAGGTAATTTCTCGTAATTTCGAAGAATGAAATAACGAATGCCTCCATTCTCCAATTCACGTAACAATGTAGAAGTAAATTCTATATGTAGGTTTGTCCATTTATGAATCAATTCCATCTTTAACGAATATATTTATATGTGTATAATATTGTCAATGTCATCCATACAATTTGATTATTGAATCCCCCATAGGAGAAAAGTATTAAGAACCATATAAGTAATGAAACAAAATTTCCTGGTATGTAGCAAATTTTCAATGAAAACAGCCACCAAATAATTGCAATAATAACTCCGTAATTTATCCATAAAAAGAAGGCTCCTGATTGTCCTTTTGTAAATCCAGGCAGTGGTTTTATGATTTTTTGGTCTGCATCAATTCCATAACCAAATAAATCCGATTTTGAAGTTACTCCTAAAATTTTTGCCGCTTGAATTGTAGGGACAATTCTACTTCCTCCACTTCCATCTGCACTTAGAATCTTGTCTTCATCTAATGTCAGGGTGGCTGTAATAATTTTCTTTGCGCGTAATACAGATTTATTCTCTGATATATAAAATATTGCTATAAAAACGGAAATACATACTGCAATTGTAGGCAATATTTTTTGGGGATTGATAAATTTGGCGAAAACTATCCACATGAAAATAAATGCAGTTGCACTTCCCATCGTGCAGACACACCATAAAAATGATAGCCAAACCAATTTTGAATTTTTAAAACTTTCTTTTATGGACAGTTTTTCTTCCATCTTTTGTTGCTCTTCACAACAGACGAATAGATACATCAATACCGGAATAATTCGTGCAGAATGAGAAGGTTCACTCATTAGGGTATTTAGTTTCCAAGGTTCTTTTAGGGAATAGTTACTCAGATTAAAGATTGGAAGTCCTGTTAAAACACAAAATTGTTGTATTATTAGAACTATACAATAAGCATAAATCAGTAACTTTAATATTTTTAGTAAATCATCATTGCTATAGGTACTGTCAAATAACACTCGTATAAAAGCCATGAAATACAAGCAAAACATACACGAATAAAGCACTGTACTCCATCTCATTGTTTCAGGATGTCCTAATAGAGGAAATATGATCATAAAAAGGCAAAGTGAAACAAGTGTCAAATCAATTTTAGATAAGCGAGTAGGATTAATTATAAAAACAAATGGAATCAATATAGCCATCGTTCCTATCAGGAATAAATTCTTATTGTCATCAGTAAGTGCAAAAGCTGGTGATACAGATAATGTTATAATGATAAAATTGACGAGTTTATTGTTAATTTTCAATTTATTCATGGCGATCAATAGAACATATATTGAAGACGTTTTGAAAATAGTAAAAATTTCAGTTTTAATCCTCTATATCCACTGTAATTCCGTAAATAATAAATTCTTGATTGGAACAAAATACGCATTCTTGGACTAGACGGACCTTTTTGACTTTCTATATGTTGATGAATTGCAGTTGAATTGGCCATATAAAATATTCTTTTATTGTTGAGTTTTACCTGTTTCGCAAGGATAGATTCTTCGCTATATAAGAATACTGACTCATCGAAAAATACTATATTTTTTACAAAGTCCATCCGAAGCAGTAAGCAACAACCGCTAACTTTTTCACAATATCCCGATTGAGTATAATCACAGAGATACCATTTCTTTGATTTTTTATTTCGAAGAATCTCCATAAACCAAAATAACTCTTCATTGTAAGTCGCTTCCCTTTGAGGATTTTGATGTCTGCCATCCGGATTAACAATATCACTTGCGCAAACAGCGATGGTATTGTCTTGCTCCATTTTAGCGACTAACTTCTCAATGTAATCTTCCTGTGGGAACTCCATATCGGGATTGGCTATTAAGGCGTATTTATACCCTTTCTTCGCAGCATATTGCAGCCCAATGTTATTTCCTGCATTGTAACCTCGATTCTCGACAGCTTGAATAAAGGTACAACCTTGCTCTTGGCACAGCAACTTGACTTTCAAACAATCATCATGTTCTGAGCAATTATCTACTATAATAATTTCCAAATCGATTCCTTTCTGACGTTTCAAAAAAGAAACACACTTGCGACAGTCAGTTGAAGAATTATAATTGAGTAATATTATCGATACAATCATTTTCTAATAAATTTGCCTCCTAAAGATTTAATAACGGATATATAGATGTTATTCTTAACTAAGTATGATAATGCAAAATGGCTATACACCAAAGTAGAGATAAAGCCTAATGAAAAACCTATCCAACATTGTTCTATATTTTTTGATATAAGATAATAAATTAACAACATTGGTATAAAGGAAAATAGATGCTTTGCCATATTTGCAAAAAAAGTAATATCATGATATTTCTGTTTTACAAAGTAAAAAGCGGTAGTCATTACTGCTAATTCACTGACAAACCAAACAATTGAAGAACCGATGCTTTCAAGTTTGGAAACGAGCAACACATTTAATAAGATGCTACATACCGCCCCAATAATTGAGTTGATGAACACTTGTTTGTCAGAGCGACTTGGCATCAGAATCTGTACGATAAGTATCTGTTCCAATCCAACGATTAACATCAATGGCATCACTATCCTCATGGGTAGAATAGCCCCCTCATAACCATTTCCCGCGACTAAGTAAACTAATTCGTTTGCATAAAATTCAGAAAAGAAGATACAAGGAAACACGAATGCAAAAAGTAAATTGAAAGAACTTTGTAATAGCCGCTTGATATCCTCTTGTTGTTCAGACTGCATTAACGAACTGATGCGTGGCATCATCACAAGAGTAAATGAAGAATATAGAGCCAGTATTATATTTTCTATTTTGGTAGCAGTGGTATAAAATCCGACTTGTGTATCACCACATACCATTCCCAAATAAACGGTATTAAAAGTCGTATATAATGAAGTAAGAATTGCTTGAGAACCCAAAAAAAACAATGGCTTTACATAAGGTCGAATTAATGATATAGGTTGAATTAAAAAAATGACAAACCGTTTTCCATGACTCCAATTTATAATACCATTGGCGATAATCATTGCGGAATATATCAAGAAGTATATCGTGTAATCATCACTGTTACGAACAAATACGAATATTGATATAACATAAATCAAACGAACGAATAATGTTCTTATCGTGATATACTTAAACTCTTCCAAACCACGAAAAAGCCATTCTACGGCAAATGTTCCAAAAAAGATTTGCGTTGCGCCTATATAAAGTAATTTCTTATACTGGTTGAAATTGGGAATTGTTTCTATCAATAGGAAATAAATGGCTAATACGATTGCTGTGAATATGGCATTTAGGGTAAATAATTGGGAAAAAGTTTGATTTAAATTAAGTTTATCTCCATTACATTTTGCAATTTCCCTAACGCCAAGGGTTGTGATACCTAACATACTGAAGAGACAAAAATATTGTACGACACTTTGTATATAATTACAGATACCAATATTCGTTACTCCAAGTACACGTGCCACATATGGGTATGTGATAAATTGGAATATATACAGCGAAGTGGTTAGAAAACTGCTATAAAGAAAGTTTTTTTTGATTCCCATTTTTAGCGTCCAATTTTGACGTGTCCCATAGGGAAAGCCGCATTTAAGCGGTTTCCTTGTAAATTATGTCAAAAGTTAAATTGTTTTTTAATGTTTATTATTGGTTATTCCGATGGTTATCGACAATAAATTTTCATAATCGGTGCGATCGAGCACTATCTGTTTGAAGAATTCCTTCAAATATTGCAATACAAGGACACCCTGCATTTGCAGGCCAATATGATAGTATGGTATGCATCTGATATACCGGCCATCTTTCCGCTTCCGAAAGACAACGAGTTCTTACGTTCGCCTGCTAAAAGACGTATGAAACGTTCGGCAATGGAATTGTCGATTGTATATGGACTGTCATGTGTATATGCAAACAGCTGTGTCCAGAAAGTATTTAGATACCGGAGCGCCTTTTCCATCAGTTCACCGCGTGGAGGATGCCCCTCACTCAACCATGCGTTAAGTTTACTGCGCAGACGGATTATGATTTCCTTTGTCTTTAGATTGTTCCGACAGTTCTTTATCTGTTCCGGTGAAGGCCGCCCATGCTCATATTTTGCCTCCAACACATAAAGTTCGCCTATGCAATGGAAGAAGGCGGTATCAATCTCACCGCCCCATTCCAGGGCATATTTAAACTTTGCTCTTGCATGTGCCATGCAACAAACATGTTTGATGTCTATCAGATTGTTATCAAGATGCATATATACGTTATATCCATCTGACTGTAGCGCTTTTATTGCATGGTCACCGAGTATATGACGTAATACCCCACTACCTCTGGAATCATCCTCGTAACAATATGTGACAATCCTCTCAGACTTGTTGACAAGACACCATATATATCTTTTCCTGTAAGCGGCTTTAACTTTCACCCTACACCAAGTCTCATCACAATTAATGATAGCGTCTTTTTCAAGGCAACATTCTTTCAAGATACTTATATAAGCCATAAAGGTACTCGATGCGTGAGTACCGGGTATGACATCCATAATTTACGATCCGCCATCAAGAGGGAAGTAACCATCACGGATGATTCCGTCAGCTGTCTTGTAGCGGATTACCTCATAATCATGCCCTATTATACTGCTTATCTGCTCGTAGGAATACCGACGCATACGTTTTATTGTAATGGAGTCTTCTGGTAATTTTGTAATACCACATTCATGGCAGATTGGCTTGTCGGCTGTCATGGTGCGGTATTCTTTGCCTTGTCCATACAAACGGACTTCCTTCTATAAGGTAACTTGTTTCTAAAGCAAAAGTTCTGGAGGGATTCGCCTGCTGGTACGGCTTTTGCTTTGTAGCGAATAAAAAATCTTTTAAAGTCTGAGTTGTTGTACATGATTCAATCGTTTTGGTTACAGCAGCAAATTTATTCATTCTGCAGAGAAGCTCATATACGTCTTTTGGGAACACTAACCGGATTTAAGATACATCTAATGATAACCGTTTTGTTGCAATGTTTAGTATGTAATGGTTTAATATGATAAATAGCATTGCTATACATCATCACCCGTCCCTGCCATGCCGGAACAATAATGGTTTAATATGATAAATAGCATTGCTATACATCGCAAGCATTCAATATTAGATGCTCTTTTTATGTTATCCAACAGATTGTTGGCTCCTGTTATAGGTATATTCATGATTATTCAAATTCAGGATAAAGCCCCATCCCATACCCAAACGGACTCTCAAACTCCCTCAGCAACGGATGCTTCTTATCTTTCTCACTCAGTATCGCCTTATCAACCGGTATCTTCCAGTCTATCCCTATACTTTCATCCAAGATACTGATTCCGCCGTCAGCTTGCGGAGCATAATAATTATCACACTTATATTGAAATACAGCCACCTCGCTCAGTACGGCAAAACCGTGGGCAAAACCTCTGGGAATAAAGAACTGAAGATGATTGCCTTCCGACAATTCTACCGCTACATACTCACCGTATGTAGGCGAACCTTTACGGATGTCAACCGCCACATCAAGTACACTGCCTTTTACGCAACGCACCAATTTACTTTGTGCAAAAGGTGGCTTCTGAAAATGAAGTCCACGCATCACTCCGTATGATGACATACTCTCATTATCCTGCACGAAATTTACTTTGCGCACTTTCTCTTCGAATTCCCGTTGGGAAAAAGACTCGAAGAAGTAGCCGCGTGAGTCTTTGAGAAGGTGTGGCTCAATGATGGCCAAACCCTCTACGTTTGTCTGAATAACTTTCATGTTTTACTACAATTTATATTTTCTCTTCTTCCTCTATTTTCTTTCCCTTCCCCTCGTCATCAGCATATTATTAATCTGTTGCCTCACATTATCCACCTTTGCCCCCGACGTCAGTCGGGAGGCAAAAGGGAGAAGCACCTCGATGAAAGTACCTTTCACCACCGTATTCTTGTCCACACGGGGCTCGCCGAGCATGATGCTTACCACGTTGGCCAGATCGTGGGCGGTGGTACATTCACCTAAAAGTCGGGTGTACTCATGCACTTTCTTCACGTCGGGCACATAGGTGAAAAGATGGCACTCGGCATCGTTCAGGCTTTCGACGCCCGCGGTTGCTTCGGGACGGATGGCGACCTCGGCAAACTGATCGCCGTAAAAGTTCTGAACGGCGGTAGTACCCGCGGGGACTATCATGTTCGTACCGCCGAATATTTTTATCTCTATTTCCGGTTTGTCGTTCATATTTATAATATCTCTCTCCATTTTTTTTCTTCTATTCTTAGGCCGTTTAAACTATTTTCAATAAATTATCAACAAGCACTCAATGGCTATAAATGGTTTGTAAACGCATATGTGAGAATTAGTAGGGACGGAATAAACGCTATACCTTTGTTGATATAAATCCAATAGATGTAAAATTATAGTTTTAATTAAATCAGAATTAGTGTTATGAAAGAATCTATCATGTCTTTTTTTAATGCTCCCGTCACCAACAAAGTGCCTGCCGGAGTGTGCAGCGTAGCGGGGCTTCATTCCTATATCTCCTCCGATTCCCATTTGAAGGAACTGACGCAAAGGGTAAGGGCCGATACGGAAAATGATAAAGCCTTCCGCGGAAAAAAACAAACATTGTTGCCATACGTCACGCCTGCCGGAATTTTTTCATACTGTCGGGAGCAATGTATCGTACTACCCTCAGGGCTATTTGTGATAGACATCGACCACCTTGCTTCCACCGAAGAAGCCACAGCGTGGCGCGACCGTCTCTTTGCCGATGAAGTACTGCAACCTGACCTCGCCTTTGTAAGTCCCGGAGCCAAAGGTGTAAAACTCTTTGTGCCTTACCGCCTAAGCCTCACGCAGACGCTGGAACAATCGTTCGACAATGCTCTGCACACCGCCTGGGATTATCTGGAGTGGAAACACGGGCTGAAAGCCGACACCGCCAACGCCGATATGTCGAGAGCGTGCTTCCTGGTGCATGATGCGGATTGCAGATGCAAATTGCAAATTAAAAATTACAAATCATCCCATGAGTGAAATTGATATTATCGAACAATTGACCGTTGCTGTCGAACAGGCAAGAGTTGATATTGCCCCCACTTATCAGGAATATATGCCGCTGGCTTTCGCTGTGGCTAACAGTTGCGGTGAAGCGGGGCGGAGTTTTTTCCACCGCCTTTGCAGCTTGTCCGCTAAATACCGGCAGGACGAGGCTGATAAGCTCTACGACCACGCTCTGCTGAACGGGCGGGGAGGCAATTCCCTGGGAACAGTGTTCCATTTGGTTCAACTGGCAGGGGTGCGCCTCGACAAGAAACTTGCAAACTTGCAAAACTTGCAGCCCCCTCACACCCACACACGTGCGCGTGAGCTAAAAGAAAGCGGTTCCGTCTCCCTGCCTTGTTTCCCGGACTACCAGTGGCCGCTATTCCTCCAGCAGGTGATAGATTGTGGCGACACGCCCGCCCAAAGGGACATCCTGCTGCTGGGAGCCGTCACTGTGTTGGGGGCCACCATTAACAAGTTGCTGACTTTCACTTACGGACGTAAGAATAAATATCCGTGCCTGCAAACTTTCATCATCGCTCTGCCCGCTTCCGGAAAAGGGGTGCTGACGTGGGTGCGTCGGCTGGCCGAACCCAAACACGACTCGCTGATGGACTCGTACTTCGAAAAGATGAAAGCCTATCGCCGCGAGAAAGCGAAATGGGACGTGATGGGCAAGGAGAAGGCGAATACGCCCGAACCCGAACAGCCTGGCATGAAAATGTTTCTCATCGCGGGCGACAACTCCGGAGCCGGTATGCTGGAGAATCTGATGGATGCTGATGGTGCCGGGCTGATATGCGAGACGGAAGCCGACACCGTGAGCGCAGCCATCGGCGCGGACTACGGTCACTGGAGCGATACATTGCGCAAGAGTTTCGACCATGAGAGGCTGGCCTACAACCGCCGCACCAACCATGAATATCGGGAGTGTAAAGAATCCTATCTCAGTGTACTGATCAGTGGCACGCCCGGTCAGGTGAAGCCGCTCATCCCGTCGGCGGAGAACGGGCTATTCTCACGCCAAGTGTTCTACTATATGCCTCCCATCAATGAGTGGGTGGACCAGTTCGATCGTTCCGGACACGACTACGACTCTATGTTCACCACCTGGGGTGAACGTTGGAAGCGATTGCTCGATGCCCTGACAGGCGCTGTAAGCAGCATAAACCTAAGACTCACCCAGGCACAGAAAGACGAGTTCAACGTTCACCTCTCACGTGTGTTCAGCCGTGCGGGGGTGGTTCATGGCGATCATATGAAAAGCGCGGTGGCACGTATCGCCATCAACATCTGCCGCATCACCAGTGTCGTGGCACTGATGCGTTCGCTCGATGCCTTGCTGATGGCGGCGGACGACGTCAGCCGGACTGCCGGGGAAAAAACGGACTACGACCTGGTCTGGGCACTGATGTCGTGTCCCGGCCTGTCTCCCTCGCCCCATATTGCACGCGAGAATGTGCAAGACGGAGTGGTGTCGCGGTTCGATCTCACCGTCAGCAACGATGACTTCCACGCTGTACTGGCACTCACGGAGCCTCTATACCTGCACTCGTGCCATATACTTTCGTTCCTTCCGGCAGTCGAAACCATGCAGCAGAAGCTACCGCAGGACGCATTTCTTGATTTGCTGCCGCTCAGTTTCACCCGCAGCCAGGCCCTTCAGGTGGGCGAACGGTGCGGGATATCTCCCGGCACGCTCGACTCGCTGCTGAAACGCATGGTTGACAAAAGGCAACTGACGAAAACCGGCAGGGGAGAGTACAGGTTTAATTGAGAAATCGTTGGGTATGAAAAACGATTTCTCCCGCGCGTACGTATGTACGTGTGTGTGGGTGTGAGAGCCACTGCAAGTTTGCAAGTTTTGCCACATTTGTCAAGCCCTTGATTTTTTTTCCAACTGGGAAAAAATATTTTTCCAATAGGGTAGTGATTTCGTGGCTTTCGTACTCCCTGCAAAAAGACTTGATTTATTTTCAATATTTACTTTAATGACTATGCTTTTTCATCCTTTCTCCATGAAGAAGAGCGAACTGGCTCTTCTCTATTTTCCGGAATCAACGCCCGCAGTAGGTACCAACCGTCTGATGCGGTGGGTTCACAGTTGTCCTCCCTTGATGGAGGAACTGGAAGCTGCCGGTTATCATCGTTCGCAGAAGTTGCTCATGTCCCGGCAAGTGTCGCTGATAATCCGCCATTTGGGCGACCCCGTAAGGAGAAACCCACCGGAACCCATCGAAACCCATAAGCCGGTTTCCGGTGCATCATATCTTTGTCAGCAGATTATTTAAGGGTGTGCCAAAAGTCACTTGCCACACCCTACCATTTAACATTATTAATTAATTTATTGAGATTATGGGAATTAAAGTAAAAGCCCGTCAGACCAAACTGGCGGTGGGCCCCTCTAAGGGGGAGTATCGTTTCATCATGCAGGCAGAAATCTACAGCACGTTGAAGCAGGAAAAAGTCATATCTGAAGCCTCCATACGGTCGGGTATTCCGAAGGGAAGCATCAATGCCGCCTGGCAAGCTATCGGTGACGTCGTCAAGGCATGGGCCACCGAAGGCCATTCCGTTGCCGTGCCCGGACTGGGAACCATGCGCTTCGGCTTGCAGGCCGGAGCGGTGACCAAAGTGGAGGATGTGAGTACGGGACTCATCACCACCCGCAAAGTTATCTTCACCCCCAGTGTCGACATCAAGCAGGAGCTGAAAGATACCTCCGTCAACATCACCTGCTACGACAAGGACGGAAACGTCATCAAGCAAGTGACTTCCTCCGATCCGGGTGACGTGGACGATGGAGGCGGCACTGACAACCCCGGAGGAGGTGTCGATGAAAACCCGCTGGGATGAATCTGACGCCGGAGGCGTTGGAAATTAAAAAATTAATAATTTAAAATTAAAAAACTCATGTCTGACTCTGTAAAAAAGAATAAAATCACTTGGGTCTCTCTGCTCAACGCTATCATCCAGGCAGCTATTGCGGCCCTCACGGCATTGGGTGTGACCAGTTGTTCAACCGTTATCGAATGTATGTTGCCATGATACAGGAAACATTCCCTATGACCATAGGCGGGGAGGAAGTGCTCAATGAGCGTGAACTCCTTGCCGGGGTGGAAAGCGGATTGATGATGGACTCCACTGACTCGGTACGCTACATTATCCTGCACTGTTCCGCCACCCGCTGTAACTGCGACTATACCGTGGAGCAACTCATGCGTGACCATCGTGCCCGCGGATTCCGTACCATCGGTTATCACTTCTACGTCCGCCGTGACGGAACCGTCAGCCAGCACCGCCGGTTGCTCGAAGTGGGAGCCCACTGCCGTCCCTTCAACCGGTGCTCCATCGGCGTATGCTACGAAGGCGGACTGGACACGGAAGGACATCCTGCCGACACGCTCACCGGGGAACAGTTTGAACAACTGGAACAACTGTTGTCCCGGCTGTTGAAACTCTTCCCGAAGGCGCAGCTCAGAGGCCATCGCGACATGCCTGGAAGCGTGCCGAAAGCATGCCCCTCTCTCGACTGCCAATCCGTGTTCCGAGCTATACTCTGAAATTCTCCGGAGAGTGCATATCGGTTCCTGTCAGGTCGTACATCCCTGCTTTCAGCAGGGATGCGGCCTTTTTTTGTGCATGTACGCCATACACTCCCGTCAGCGACGGAAGGTTCAACTGGAAAGCGATTCCCTCATGTTTCAATGCGCGGTAATCGGGTATGTCCATATATTGATAACGTTCAGGATGTGCCAGCAAGGGGCGGTATCCTTTTGCCTGAATGTGCTTCAGGGTAGATACCAGGTTCATGGGCGGATTGAAACAGGAAGTTTCCACCAGCAGATATTGCCTGTAACCTTCGCGGAGTGGGAGCAGGTCACCGGCTTCCAGACGCTCTTCAAAGAGATTGTCCATCATGTATTCAGCGGCCAGATTCAGTTCCATCGCACCACGGTAGGCAGTTTGCAACTCCTCGAATTTCTCTTGCAGGGCAAGAGTGGTATTGGGGATATCTTCCATCACATGAGGAGTGAGCCACACCTTACGGATGCCCTGGCTTTCCATCTGATGCAGGATTACGAGTGACTCATCCATTGTCTTCATACCGTCGTCCACTCCGGGCAGGATGTGGCAATGGTAGTCGGTCATTCCTTTCAGAAGACCGCTTTCTGCAATGGTTCGGGATTTGGAAAATAACCACATGGAACTTACTGCTGTTATTGAAACAGGGGCCGGAAACTTGAAATCGATTATTTTTTAATCAATTTAGACAATTCTTCCTTGCTAGGCAATACCGTTTGATAACGACTTGCGAAAATTTGCGTTGAGTCCTCGGGTAAAGTGATTTCGACTAGTGCATCTTTCTTGTCACGGCACAAAATAATCTTTTCTAATATTTGTCCTTTTCGAGAAAGTTCCAATATCTTTTCCTTGTCACGGCTAAGTGCTAAACGTTGGTATAGGGCAGAGTCAAATTGCCGGTTAAGTTCACGCACACTCCAATGATTGGCTTCACATTCTATCTCATAAAAACGGCGTTCAGCCTCATCAGAGATCCTCATCAGACGAATATAGTGCGTCCAACTGAGAGATTGCGAAATCGGTGATTGCGTAATCTTGTATGTCAGGTAAAACTGTCTCATCAATTCAATATTACGTTTGGAATAACCTTTGCCAAAGGAAGCGGAAAGAGATTTAGAGAGTTCTGCTATCAGATAATTACCATATCCGGCTTGAACCTCTCCTTTTTGTTCTTGTTCTACAATGCGTCTTCCTATTTCAAAATACGTCTTCAGCATTGTAGTATTCACTTGACGAACTACCTGTTTTCGTGCCTCTTCCAGTAGTTGCTTTATTTCTCCAATGAATCCATTGTCACCTATATCGTCTACTTGTTTCATGCCAATTAAGTTAATGCGTACAAAAGTAACAGAAAATGACCTTATTCCATACATATAGGAATGCTTATTTTCTTAATTTTTAATCTATCTACGCATTCGGATTCCGGTTTTTTGTGCTTAACTGCGCTATTATAGTTAATTTATGTTTCTCCATTGCACTATTTAGTCTTATTTCCCCTTGCCGCCATAATAGGAACCATAGCCATAGTGGTAACCATAACGATAGCCGTAACGTCCTCCGGCACTTTCCGTTCCGTTCAGTATCATGGCGAGGTTCTTGAAGCGTTTCCCGGTGTACATCGTTTCCAGTTCGGGAAGTATGGAGCGGTCCAGCAGGCCGGAACGAATCACGAAGATGGTGCGGTCCGCCAACTTCTCGATGATTTGCGCGTCGGCCACGATGTCGACGGGCGGGCAGTCGATGAAGATGTAATCGTATTCCGGTCGCAAAGCCGTTATCAATGCCGCCAGTTTGCCGTCTTCCAGCAGTTCGGTAGGATTGGGAGGTACTGTTCCGATGGGGATGATATGCAGGTTCGCGTATTCCTTGTAGGGGACGATGATTTCTCTCCAATTTTCAATCCGGTTGCCCAGATAGTCGCTTAATCCTATCTTCGGAGAGTCGATGTCGGAGGAGATGGAGCTGTGCCGGAGGTCGCCGTCGATTATCAGAATCCGTTTCTTCTTGATGGCGAAACTCATGGCGATATTCATGGTCAGGAAACTCTTTCCACTGCCGGGATTGAACGAAGTCAGTACGAAGACGTTCTGGCTGTTGTCCTTGCCTGCCATAAAGTCCATGTTGGAGCGCAGCACGCGGAATGCCTCGTTGATGATGTTGCGGTTGCCGTCATTCACCACGATGGTATCCGTCTTCTGCCGCTTCTTCAATTCCCATTTCTTTCCCGTACCGGAACATTGGGGAATCTCGCCAATGAAGGGCATACTCAGATTTTCCAGGTCCTTGCGGCCGCGCACTTTGGTATTCATGTTCTCCTTCATGAAGATAATCACTGCCGGAACCAGCAGGCCGATGGCGAATGCCACCAGCAGGATATTCATCTTGCGGGGAGCGGTGGGAAACATACTGCCGCGCGGGGCGGTGATCAGGCGGGTATTGTAGGCGGTGAATGCTTGCGAGAGCTCGTTTTCCTCACGTTTCTGGAGCAGGTAGAGATAAAGCTCTTCTTTCACCTTTTGCTGGCGTTCCACCGACAGCAGGTATTTCGCCTGGTTCGGGTTGGATGCCAACCGGTTGGTGGTGGCTTCCTCTTGGCGGAGGATGCTACGGATTTGGGTGTTCAGGGAGACGATCAGATTGTCCACCGACTGGATGATGGTGCGTTGCATACTTTGCAGGGAACTCGCCATATTCTTTACCAATGGGTTCTTCTCGCTACTGTTGGCTATCAGCCGGTTGCGGTCGAGCACCAGATTGTTGTATTCACTGATGAGGGTTTCTATATTGGCATTGACGATGCCGGAATTGGCCGGTAAGGGTTGGTTCAGTTGTTTGGAGTTCAGCTCTCTGCGGATGTATTGGGCGGTGGAGAGTTGGTTGTTCAGTGCCGACAGTTCCTTTTTGTTTTCAGCGGACTGTGCCATGTAGAGGCTGGAGGCTGCCTGCACATCGGGCAGCAGATGTTCGCTCTTGTAGTTGGAGATGTTTTCGTCCACGTGTCCCAGCTCGTTCTCTATCACGTCCAGACGGTCGCTGATGAACTGCGAGGTGCTGATGGCAATCTGGTTCTTGTCCTGAATCCAGTTCTCATTATAAACCTCGATCAAGGTGTTCAGTATGTCTTCCGCTTTCCGGGTGGAGGCATCGTTGATGCTGAGGTTGATGATGGTGGCGTCTTCATTGCCCAATTCGGCAACCAGCTCTTTGGCATAGGCATCGGAAACGCTGCGCACGTTTCTTCTGACGTACCGGATAGGTACTCCCATAAAGGCATCGGAAGGTGCTTGCGTAGGAGATATGATCATCGTTCCGGCGGGTGTGTGTATGGAGTCGCCCGTTTGTGCGGAGAAGGTTTCTCTTGTGTCCACTCCCGACACTTCAAACTCGGAAATGGCGAACGTATCTTTTGAGGAGAACTCGATGGTGAAACTCAACGGAGCTTCCATTTTGTCGAGGAACGTGACGGCCACAGGAGCCGATTTGTATAAATCGACATTCTTCAGTCCCCTGCGTACGGTGAAACTTTCGTTCAATCCCAACCGGCTGACTACTTCGGTCATCAGTGTGGGAGACTTCAATGTCAGCAGCTCATTGTTGATGTTGGTATTGGACTTGAAGATGCCCAAATCGGAAAAGTCGCTCATCGCGTTTGTCGAGGAGTTGCTTTTCGAGTTGTCTTTGACAAGGATGGCGGCGGTACGGGTGTAAATGGGCGGAGTGCTCAGCAGGTACAATGCCGCTATGGTCAGAGTGACGAACAGGGAACCGGCGAACCAATACCACTTGGGGACAAACATTCCCCATAAATCCTGTATCCGTATAAAATCGTCGGCAGGCTTTTTCTTTTCAACCATAATAGTGAGTAGTTAGAAAAAAAATTATTTAAACAACAGTACCCCCAGGGAGGTAAGAAATGACCCTATGCTGATCCATAATCCTACACTTTTCACGCTGTTTTCATTCAGGGTGGATTGTCCGGCACGCACCTTGTTGGGTTGCACATACACCACGTCGTTCTGCTTCAGGTAGTAAACGGGAGATTTGAATAGATCGCAGGAACGGAGATCCACCCAGTGCGTCACCCGTTCTCCTTTTTCCTCGCGGATTACGAAGATGGCATCCCGCTTGCCGTAAATGGTCAGGTCGCCGGCCATGCTGATAGCTTCCAGCAGGGTTATATAATCTTTGGAAATGCCGTATTTTCCGGGAGTCTTCACTTCACC
The DNA here is from genome assembly GCF_900142015.1 of Bacteroides stercorirosoris. Lineage (GTDB taxonomy): Bacteria > Bacteroidota > Bacteroidia > Bacteroidales > Bacteroidaceae > Bacteroides > Bacteroides stercorirosoris. The sequence continues at coordinate 14,290 of NZ_FQZN01000037.1, read as the reverse complement.
CAGTACGGAGAAGCTGAGGTTCATAAACTCCACGGTAACTACCGGGTCGTTCACCAGATTTTCTTCCTTCAACCTTTGCTTCACTAATGCGGCAATCTGGCTTCGCGTCATGCCCGCCACGGTGAGGCTTCCCAATACAGGGAAGTCGATAGCGCCTTTGTCATCCAGTGTGTAACCGGAAACTTCTCCATTGTTATTTCCACTGTTTTGCTCTGGTGATCCTATCTTGTATTGCACGCGGGTCAGATTGAACAAAGCCGCCAGTTCGGGATCCTTGCTCGACACCATGATGGATATCTGGTCTTTGGGTTGCACAGTGATGTCTTGGGGCGGGGCAATCGCTTTGGGGATGTTGACCTCCACATCCTGAAAGTAGATAATCTCTTTTGACGTGTTGCATGAAGAGAGCAACGCTAACGGAAAGAGCAGATATAAAAGGTGATTTTTCATGTTAAAACAGAATTATATTATACGCTTATATTGTTTGCTTGTCCTTTTGGAAATTTTCGCTGTAATGTAGAAGTGCATTGCCGTCCACACCGCCACGTCCAGCAGAAACAGCACAGTAACGGACATATGGGAAGCCAAGACGGCATTGACCGCAATAAAAGCCCAGGCTATGCTAAGGATGAAACTCAAGGCCCGGCGTTGCGACATTCCCAGTGCGATGAATTTATGGTGTATATGGTTCTTGTCGGGGAGAAACGGCGGCTTATGGTTGCGCAGGCGGTGAAGCACCACGCGAACCACGTCCAGCATCGGCACCAGCAGGAAAGAGAAAGCCGTCACGATGGCACCGGGGAAGGTGATTTCCTTGACGGGGTCGAACATACTGAGATGAATGGCCATTACAGCCAGCAGCAGGCCGATGGTCAACGAACCGGTATCTCCCATAAACACTTTCCGTCCGCGGTGGGGCTGCCCGAACATATTATAGTAGAAGAACGGTATCAGCGCACCTAAAGCTGCAAAGGAGATGAAAGCATACAGCCACCAGTGCAGACCGACGAACATACAACCGAAGGCGAAGAAAGCTATCATGCTCAACCCGGAAGCCAGGCCGTCGATGCCGTCTATCAGATTGATTGCATTCATGATATAGACAATGATGAAGACTGTGAACGGTATACCTATGTAGCGGGGTAATTCGTAGATGCCGAATAGCCCGTAGAGGTTATCGAAACAGAAACCGGAGGCAACCAATAGTAAGCCGCAAAGTGTCTGGATGATGAACTTGGCGCGGTAGCGCATACCTATCAAGTCGTCTCTCATCCCCATCAGGTAAAGTATGAAGAGGCAACTAAATAGGGTGAGCAGGCAGGTGGACTGTTTCCAACTGAGCAGGTTGCTGTCCGTGCATAGATTATGGCAGGCGATGACGAGCGAAATAGGTACTATGATGCACGGGAAAAAGGCGATTCCCCCCAGACGGGGAATGGGCGTCGTATGCAACTTACGTTCACTCAACGGGTCGAAAAGCCGTCGTTTGAAGGCTACAAGTGATATCTTGGGAATAATCATTGCGCTGAGCAGGCAGCTGACAGCGAATACTACCACAGTTTCAAAAAGACAGATTGTCATGTCTGAAGAATTTAATTGGGTGAGAACTTGTTTAATTGTAATGAATTATATTTTCCTGAGAAAGCATTGGGGGATATAGGCAGTTGCCACTGCACATACACCTTGTATCGCTACTATCAGGCGGCGGTTTCCTTTGATGCGGTGTATACAGCCTTCCGCTCCCTTGAAGGGACCGTCCGTGACAAGAACCCGTTCGCCGGTGCTGTACTCCGTGGGGACGTCGCCCAAATAATCCAGTCCTTTTTCTCCGGAGGAAGTAACAAGCATGAAAATTTTCATCTCCCGTTCGGGGATGGCTATCGGCTGTTTCTGCCAATTGACCAGGCGGGTATATAGGATGACACGGTCTGTCAGCTTCTGTTGTAACGCCAATGCCTGTTTCTCTGTGGAATAGAAGAACAGAAGGGAGGAAATGATTGGTTTGCGCACATTCTTTTTCACTCCACCACGTTCCACAAGAATTTTCTCACAGGGAATATAGGTTTCGATTTTGTCTTTAGTCAGCGCGTCTTCTATCTCAAATACTTTATTGTAGAAGACTTTGAATGCGTACCAGTGCATGATTGAAGGTACTTCTTCCATAATTTGTCGTATCTCACCTAAAAGATATTCCTTCCATTCCTGCGTATCTGAGTTTTTTTTGGCTTTCAAAAACAACTCTAATACGCAGCAAGCAAGGTTAATCCAATTATTCGTTTTGTCTGTCGATTTTTGGAACTCGGAACTTCTCCTGACCCAGGAGAAGGCATCCGTAACCCTGTAATTGTACCGTTTCTAAGTAAGAAACGTCACGACATACTAAAACATTGAATTACTGTAGGATAAAAAATATTTTTTATCCTATTTTTTTAGGTTTTGTAGATTTGATACTATGTTTGGATTATTTTTATAGGTATATTTATTAAGTTCTATTTTATATTTATTTTAACTATCTATTTATTTATTTTTTATACGTAAGTGTTTATTGCGCTAAAAATCAATATTTTATACTCGTTTTGAAGTGAAAATATAAACAAATATTTATTGTGTTATATTGCTTTATTATTTTATTTGTTATATCTTTGCGCAGTAATTTTAAGGTTTCTTACTTAGAAACGTCACGACATAAAGCCTCCAAAATATCTTCATTTGCCTTGTCTATCAGCGAGTTTTCTATAGAATCCAAGTATATGCCCGTGGTCTTTTCGGACGTGTGTCCCATTCCTGCACTAATGATAGGCAAAGGGACATTGTGGTTGCGTGCAACCGTTGCCCAGCTATGCCTTGCTGTATAAGAAGAAAGATGCAGATTTTCTCCTACCAGATTTCCCAGTTTCTTCAACTTCCGGTTATGGTAGCCCAGTGCAGTCTGATATTGTCGGAAAGCCTCTTCCGAATCATAGGAAGTAATGATAGGAAAGAGGTAGGGGCTATTACGGACAGACGGTTCGTAGCGTTTGATGATCTCAGCTATGCAAGGTTCTATGCGGATGTTGAGGCGTTGTCCTGTCTTATGGCGGACGTAGCTTAACATTCTTCCGCTAATATCCTCTTTCTTTAGATAGGCAATATCCACAAAAGACATTCCACGAGTGCAATAGCTGAAGATAAACAAGTCGCGTGAAAAGGCAAGCGGAGTAGAATGTACCAAGTCCAGGTTTTGTAAACGTACCATGATATCCTCATGCACAGCACGTTTGCGGGTACGTTCCACGCCGGTATAAACATTCTGAAAAGGAAATGTCTGTTCCAACTGATTCCGGCTTACCATCTTGTTATAGGCAGAACGCAAAGTCCGCATATAAAAGGAACTGCTGTTTTTACTCACTTTCCGTGCCCGGAGCCATTGTTCATACTCCATGATGAGCTTTTCGTCTACCTGGTTGAGTGGCAGGTCCAAGCCTTTCAGGAAGTTTGAAAAACTGTTTAACGCTCGCTGCAGATTACGGGCATTTCCCCATTGGCCATCATTCTTAAGTTCATTTATCAGGCCCGTCAAGCAGGACAGCAAGTTGCCGCCGCCCTCGTTCAAAGTACGAAAACGGGTAATGACATCCGCCAAAGTGTAGTCTTTCCCTGTTCCGTCCCATTCGCATAGGATGCCGCGGATGCACTGCAAATCTTTCTCTATTTGCCGTTGGTAACGGGCGGAAAGCCCACTGTTGTCCGCTTCACTAATAAGTGTTTCCTTTTCTGCGTCCCACCACTGGGGAAGCACATACATTTGGGTGGTTATCTGCTTATTGCTCTGCTTGTGACACAGCTGATAGTAGATCGTTCCGGCTTTGCCTTCCACCGATGATTTTCTGAATTTTACTTTTACAGTCGCCATAGTTTAATTATCAATTTATATAAATATATACTATGTACGACAAAAAAAAAGGGAATCTGTTCTATCTTTTTTATATCATTGATATTTTGAGGCTTTCAAAGGTTAAATTATTAATGCTTATTTTGATATAATAGTTCTTTCTCAAATGATTATCACTATCTTTGCGTCATTCACGCATTACAAAGATGCGATTTTAGAATATTATACTTGAGAATTATATGAGATACTTGGACCCTAAAGCTGACCTGACGTTTAAACGCGTCTTTGGCGAACATCCCGATTTGGTGATGAGCCTGCTGAATGCTCTGTTGCCACTCGATCCCGGTCAGGAAGTGGCTGAAATAGAATACCTGCCGGTAGAACTGGTCCCGGACAATCCGTTGCGCAAAAACAGCATTGTCGATGTGCGTTGCCGCGACAATCGTGGACGTGTCTTTCTGGTTGAGATGCAGATGATCTGGTCACCTGAATTTAAACAGCGGGTGTTGTTTAACGCATCGAAGGCCTATGTGCGCCAGTTAAACTCCGGTGAGCAGTATGAATTGCTACAGCCCGTGTATTCACTGAATCTGGTGAACGACATCTTCGAACCGGACTTGAATGGCGAATACTATCATTACTACCGCTTGGTACATATGGAGCATACGGACAAAGTTATAGAGGGGCTGCATCTGGTATTTGTGGAACTTCCCAAATTCACCCCTCACAACTACAGCGAAAAGAAAATGCAGGTGCTGTGGCTGCGATACCTGACCGAAATTAACGAACATACCCGGGAAGTCCCCGAGGAACTGCTTGCCAATCCGGAATTAAAGAAAGCCGTGAATGCTCTTGAAGAATCAGCTTTTACGGATGCACAATTGGCGGGGTATGAGAAGTTCTGGGATATTATAAGCGTAGAAAAAACACTTTATAACAGTGCTGAACGGAGAGGATTGGCTAAGGGTATTGCTGAAGGCATGGAGAAAGGTATTGCTGAAGGTATGGAGAAAGGCATGGAGAAAGGATTGGAAGAAGGAAGATTGGAAGCTTGTTTGTCCAATGCCCGCAGAATGAAAGAGAAAGGATTGGATTGCGAGACAATTGCCGATATTACCGGTTTAACTCTTGAAGACATTATTAATTTGTAAGGGAAATCTTCTGGTATTGTTATTGGTAGCCTTGCAAACTACGGAGTGGTACTACTGTTGGTTTGCAAGGCTCTTTTTTTTGTGAATCGAGTTATTCAGATGCCATTTATTTCTTGAACGGATCTCCTTTCTTATCTGTACTGACCACCCAGCGGAAGGCATTTACAAACAAGAGGTTTTGTGTGGCATCGATAAATTCTTCATCGCCATGTCCCATATTCAAGTATATCATTCTGTACTTGGTATTGGTCCATACAATAGGGAAATCGCCAAAATTGACCACGTCTTTGATTCCTAACGGATAGTTCTTGGGAGAGAGTGAAAGCAAGACTTCTACGTCTTTGTTGGCTCTTGGACTGGGATTCCATTGATACCATTCGCTTGACGGAGCCACAAAGGAGGCTGGTAAATTCTTGGTGACGGGGTGATTCTCATTGTCAACTTCAACCAGAACGGGCTGAGGGGGCCAGTTATTGCAATAGAAAACCCCGCCACCCAGAAAGTCTACAAACCAAAGCCAATTTGTGTTTTTGTCATTATAGGCGGCAACGTGGAAACCTACCCAGCCACCTCCGTTTTCCATGTATTTCTCAAAAGCATCGCGTTCGGCTTTTGTATTGGGATAGCCGTCGAGCATTACCACTACGTTATAGTCTTTCAGCTTTTCGTAGGGGTATTGGGAGAGGTCCATGGTGATGTCCAGCACAAAACCTTTGCCGTAGTTCAGTTTCTTGAAGAACTCCACTGCCTGCAAGGAGAATTGATAGTGTGCTTCTTCCGCATGTTGAGTATAATAAACCAGCGCTTTGAAACGGGGGGCATTGGCATAATTGGCCGGATATCCCTGGGGCGTTTGCGCATTTACCAGAAATGTGCAGACTGCAAACAATAGAGTTAAGTAGAATTTGATTGTTCTCATAGTGTTTATATATTTATGTGATTAATAGTTTCTTTTTTTTAGTATTCGGCGATAAGCGATAGCCATTTCCCTGCCGAGGTCACCCATACTTCTTTATAACAGGCATTATTGGTCTGCGGCCAATAGGGGATGTCATCATTGCCCAGCGTGCGGATTCCGACAGGCATCTCGCCGGTCATCTCGCCGGAGGAGAAAGTGTTCATCTGCGGATAGTTGTATCCCTCTCCGTATATCAGGGATTGTCCGAAAGGATTCTTTCCGACGGTCCAGTAAAGTTGTTCCCGTCCGATGCTCAGCAACTCTTCATCTTTAAGGAAATTTCCGCAGATGGCGGCGGATTTTCCGGTGGAAAGATGGATGGCTGTATTGCCGTTGAAGATGCTGAACCATACGGGGAAACGTTTCAGATAGTGCTCTTTGTCGAGCTTGACTCCCCGTGTAACCTGCTTCGTGTACAGTTCCTGTGCATTGGCAGGCGGAAAAAGATGGAGGGAGTAGAAACCGGTGGAATCTTTGTATTCTTCCGCATGATATACCCCGCTCGGAATCATTCCGTAGGGTTGGGTATATGCCATCAGGCCTTTCAGATAGTTTCCGTATAGTTTTATGGAGTTCGACCACTTTGGATAATCAGGGTGTCCCTTCTGCGTTTCGCAAAGCAAGGCCATGGCTTGCATATAGACTTGCTCGCGCGACTGATGGATATAGTGTACAATGGATTTCCGCGATTTATCCCGATAGAAGAATCCGCAGGTCTTTCCTTTGTCTTTCAGCGGTTCGGTGCGTTGGCAATCGAGTACGTAGCGGATGGCTTCTGCGGCAGTTTCCGCATAGAAGGATTTGCCCGTCAATTTATAGAGCATACTGGCAGACCAGGATATGGTTGCCATATACTGGCTGTGGGATGTATTGTAACTATGCTCGTACATCTGCTTGAACCGGTCGAAACCGTCTTTTCTGAACTTTTCCGTAGCGAATGAGAAATCTTCTTCCGCCACTTTCCGCAGATGTTCTTGCAGCATCGGGTCCCGGTCTATGGTCATTGCGGCGTATGCCTCATAGCCTGCATACAGGAAGTTGTCGAATGCCATGTTCTGAACACGTACAGAATGAATATCGTCTGATGTATTTAGAATGCCATCCTGCCAGATAAGCAATCCCATACTGCTGGCGCGGTAACCATCTCCGTAACGGTTTTTCAAGATAAACTCGATTCCCCATTCAGCCTCTTCCAATAAGCGTGCAGCCAGTGGGACATTGGTTTCTTTGAGGCGATTGTAGGCTTCAAGTAGAGAGAAAGTCACGTCGCCGGTCTGTAAGGTCTGTTGCGATAAGTCGCCTGCATCGTGCCATCCGCCCGAATAGGAGATGCTTTTGACGCCATGCCGGGAAAACAAATCCGTATGGCAGGCAGCGTGTTTGTCGGGGACGGGATGCCCGCAACGCTGGCAAAAGAGGAAATTCAGCACTCTCCAAAGGGAGTTATCCCATAGGTTTGCCCCTATCCGGAACGGGGGCGTCATGATGTCACCCACTTTCAGCTGATAATTTCCCGGCTGGTTGAAGGCGGTAAAGTCGATAACTCCGAATGCTCCGATAGTCGTTTGTTCCTGTTTCAGCGGACCTTCGTAGGCAACCCGGCTGTTTGCGGCATTAACCAGTTGGAAATGTTTCCATTGATCGCACAATCCGGCGTTGACGACAGCCGTTTTCCGGTCGTCCGTATCATATCCTGTGGTGGAATAGGCGATTGTATGTTCTGCCGGGTTCCATCCGCTTACCTTCTCAGGGCTCTTGATTTGTTGTAGCCGGATGCCGTCAATATAATAAATGGCGGAATCGCCCGTAGTCCGGTCTTTCCCTTTCAGGGCTGTATCAAAACTGATTGCCATTACTTTATCACGCTGATATTCGTCTATCTCAAGGAAGCAGTGGTTCCATGTCTTGTTTACGAGGTTGATGAGATGCGAACCGCTGGGTGAGTTATATTCTTCTTTGGGGGTGGAAGTGTCATTGGTAAATGTCAGGTTCATATTGACTACGCGCGCTCCGTCGCAATCGGGATAGATGAAGAAGGAGATTCTGTTGTACCCTTCCCAGTTTTTTCCGTTGACGTGATAGGTGACGCGGCTGTTTCCGTAGGTGGCATAGTCGGGGTCGGAGGGAGAACCGGTAGCTCTTTTCCCTGTATATGTGGGGAAAGATAAACGGATGCTGCCTTTACCCGATACGGATTTTTCTCTGGAAAAAGACATTTTCCCTTTTCCGGAGTGACGCCATCCGTCTGTTCCATCAGACGCCGTAAGCGGTTGGCTGGACAGGACTTCTTTTTTCAGGGCTTTTTCTTCGAAAGACCGCTCGGTATTCAAAGGTAGCGGAGCATGAATCAAGCCTGTTTCATGAAGTTGCTTTTCCAATTGTGCATCTTCCGCCAGACGGGACTGACTGAACATGGAAGTATGACCAATGAATAGTAAGAATAGTATGAATGATGTTTTTCTCATGGCTTGTTAACCTTTGTTTTCGGATGCAAGGTTAGCGATTATTTGGCGAAACGAGGTTTGAATACTGCCATAAAAGCTCTAAAAACTATCAAAAATGAAGGAAAATGATAGATTTTCGACTTCTTGTGACGGTATTTAAACTCTTCGTACCTGTTTTACTATAGGCTAACTTCTTTTATAGGCATTCCTAATCTTTTTGCTGGCGAAGCCTATTACTTTTGCATACCAATATTTATTCTTTCCACCGTGGAGTTTTTTTCTTTCCACCATGATGGAAAGAAACTTTCTCCGTGGTAGAAAGAAAAAAACTCCACGATGGAAAGAATAAGCGTTTGCTGCGATTTTCTTTAGTTACCACAGGGAAAAGTGATAAAAGTGGCGGTGCGACAACTTAACTCCCTAAGGCGGGTACGGACAAGAATGGCAGGCAGGAAATAAAAAGAAATGCCCTTTGAAATATAATTGTACTGCAAATCCTTGTTTGCCATCAGTTGTTTTTGTAATTTTAACGCCTATAAAGAAATAAGATTGCATAACGACAGTGCTAAAGAGATAACAATCACACTCTTATATTATGTATAGTATGAAAAAAGTAACTTTATTCGCAACCGGTATCATCATGATGTCATGTGCACAACAACAACAGAAACTTGCGTATCCTGAAACCGCGAAGGTGGATACGGTAGACGTTTATTTCGGAACAGAAGTGCCCGACCCGTATCGTTGGCTGGAAAATGATACTTCTGCCGCAACCGCCGCATGGGTGGAAGCGCAAAACAAAGTAACGAACGACTACTTGTCTAAAATTCCTTTCCGTGATGCCCTGCTGAAACGGCTGACGGATTTAGCCAATTACGAAAAGATTGGTACGCCATTCAAGAAACATGGCAAGTATTATTTCTACAAGAATGATGGTTTGCAGAATCAGAGTGTGCTTTATGTGCAGGATAATCTGGATGGCGAACCGCGTGTGTTCCTCGACCCCAACAAGCTGTCGGATGACGGTACAGTAGCACTGACCGGTATTTCTTTCTCAAACGATGGTAAATATACAGCTTACACTATCTCGCGTAGCGGTTCGGACTGGACGGAAATATATGTGCTGGACACGGAAAGTGGCAAACTGTTGGATGAACATATAGAATGGGCAAAGGTGACCGGAACATCCTGGCAAGGCGACGGATTCTATTACAGTGCTTACGACAGGCCGAAGAAAGGCATTGAACTCTCCAATGTGAATGAAAACCACAAGGTTTACTATCATAAGATGGGTACCCCGCAATCGGAGGACAAATTGATTTATCAGAATCCGAATTATCCAAAGCGTTTCTATACCACCAGCGTCAACGAGGACGAAACAGTCCTGTTTTTGTATGAGAGTGGCGACGGACGCGGAAACGCCATCTACATGAAAGACCTGCGCAAACCGAATGCCCCGTTTGTGGCAATGGCTACGGATATGGACTATAACTATTATCCGCTTGAGATCATTGGTGACAAGATGTATATGTTCACCAATTACGGTGCTCCCAAATACCGTCTGATGGTGGCAGACATCAACAAGCCTGCCTTGAAAGACTGGACGGAACTGATCCCTGAAACAGAAAACGTGCTTTCCAGTGCCGAAGTAATAGGTGGAAAACTCTTCCTGACATACGATAAGGACGTTGCCAACCATGCTTATGTATACGACCTGAATGGTAAGGAAATACAGGAAATACAGTTGCCGTCACTCGGTACCGTAGGTTTCAGCGGGAATAAGGACGATAAGGAATGTTTCTTCGGCTTCACGTCGTTCACTACCCCCGGTGCTACTTATAAGTATGATATGGACAAGAATACCTACGAGCTTTTCCGTGCTCCCAAGGTAGCGTTCAATCCGGATGAATATGTGACTGAGCAGGTGTTCTATCCCAGCAAGGACGGTACGAAGATACCTATGTTCCTTACTTATAAGAAGGACTTGAAGAAAGACGGTAAGAATCCGGTGTATCTGTACGCTTACGGTGGCTTCAACATCAGCCTCTATCCTGGCTTCTCCACTACACGTATTCCGTTCTTGGAGAATGGCGGTATCTACGCACAGGCCAACTTGCGTGGCGGTGGCGAGTATGGTGAAGACTGGCACGTAGCAGGAACGAAGATGCAGAAGCAGAATGTTTTTGATGACTTCATTTCGGCTGCCGAATACCTTATTAATAATAAGTATACCGATAAAGATAAGATTGCCATCGTGGGTGGTTCCAATGGCGGTTTGTTGGTAGGCGCCTGTATGACGCAGCGTCCCGACCTGTTCCGCGTGGCTATTCCGGAGGTGGGCGTGATGGATATGCTCCGTTATCATAAGTTCACCATCGGCTGGAACTGGGCAAGCGATTATGGTACCAGTGAGGACAGCAAGGAAATGTTTGAGTATCTGAAAGGCTATTCTCCGTTGCACAACATGAAACCGGGTACCAAGTATCCCGCTACTATGGTTACTACGGCCGATCATGACGACCGTGTAGTTCCCGCCCACTCATTCAAATTTGCCGCTACCCTGCAAGAATGCAATGACGGAACGAATCCTACCATTATCCGCATCGACAGCAAAGCCGGACACGGTGCAGGCAAGCCTATGACCAAAGTTCTGGAAGAACAGGCGGACATCTATGGCTTTGTCATGTATAACCTGGGAATGAATCCTAAGTTCTAAAGATGAAAAGTGTAAGGGGGGTGTGTTAAAAGTGCCGCATAACTTTTGATGCACCCCTCCTTTTCTTTGGGAAATATCATTTTATTATTATTTAATCAAAATATCACTGAAAAATATAGGTAAATTCAAAAGTTTCCCTATATTTGCAGTGTTATTCGTTGACATTTTGTTCGAATAACCTTAAAATCACGAAAGGACAAACCTTTTAAAACGTAATATTATGAATATCGAACGAATTATGTCCTCTTTAGAGGCAAAGCATCCCGGCGAGTCTGAATATCTTCAAGCCGTAAAGGAAGTACTTCTTTCCATCGAAGATATCTATAACCAGCATCCAGAGTTCGAGAAAGCTAAAATTATAGAACGCTTGGTTGAACCGGACCGAATCTTCACGTTCCGTGTTACGTGGGTAGACGATAAAGGTGAAGTGCAAACCAACCTCGGTTACCGTGTACAATTCAACAATGCCATTGGCCCGTACAAAGGTGGTATTCGTTTCCATGCGTCCGTAAACCTCTCTATTCTGAAATTCTTAGGTTTTGAACAGACTTTCAAGAATGCACTGACTACTCTGCCTATGGGTGGCGGTAAAGGTGGTTCCGATTTCTCTCCGCGCGGTAAGAGCGATGCTGAAATCATGCGCTTCTGCCAGGCTTTCATGCTTGAATTGTGGCGTCACCTCGGTCCGGATATGGACGTACCTGCCGGTGATATCGGTGTAGGTGGCCGTGAAGTGGGCTATATGTTCGGTATGTATAAGAAGCTGACACGTGAATTTACCGGTACATTTACCGGAAAAGGTATGGAATTCGGCGGTTCGCTGATTCGTCCGGAAGCTACCGGTTTCGGTGGATTGTATTTCGTGAATCAGATGTTGCAAGCTAAAGGCATTGATATCAAAGGTAAGACTGTCGCTATTTCCGGTTTCGGAAATGTGGCTTGGGGTGCCGCTACCAAAGCGACCGAACTGGGTGCAAAGGTGGTTACTATCTCCGGTCCCGACGGATACATCTATGACCCGAATGGTATCAGTGGCGAAAAGATAGACTATATGCTTGAACTTCGTGCATCGGGCAATGACATTGTGGCTCCGTATGCAGACGAATTCCCCGGCTCTACATTTGTTGCCGGCAAGCGTCCTTGGGAAGTGAAAGCTGATATTGCATTGCCTTGTGCCACGCAGAATGAACTGAACGGCGACGATGCCCGCCAGTTGATTGAAAATAAAGTGATGTGTGTAGGTGAAATATCCAATATGGGCTGTACGCCGGAAGCTATCGACTTGTTCATCGAACATAAGATTATGTATGCTCCGGGTAAGGCTGTCAATGCCGGTGGCGTTGCCACTTCAGGCCTGGAAATGTCGCAGAACGCAATGCACCTCAGTTGGAGTGCTGCCGAAGTGGACGAAAAACTGCACGCTATTATGCACGGCATTCATGCACAATGCGTAAAATATGGGACAGAACCTGACGGTTACATCAACTACGTGAAGGGAGCCAACATTGCAGGCTTCATGAAGGTGGCTCACGCCATGATGGGTCAGGGAATTATTTAAAGGAAACTTTGTTTAGTTGTATTTGTATTTGTGGTTTGTGCTGCCCCTGCCTGTGAAGGTGTAGGGCAGTACTTTTTTTATCCCCTTTTTTTAGTACCTTTGTGCCTTGAAAATCATAAATAACAAAGAGATGTTACAACCGGAATTGAAGTTGAGACGCGATAAGATACGTGCTCTCATGGCTCAACAAGAAATTGACGCCGCTCTTATTACCTGCAATGTAAACTTAATCTATACGTATGGACGTGTTGTCAGCGGTTATTTGTATCTGCCGTTGAATGCTCCGGCCCGCTTGTTCATTAAGCGCCCTAATAACATTGAGGGTGAGCATATTCACCCTATCCGTAAACCTGAACAGTTGCCCGATTTGCTGAAAGAATGCGGCTTGCCGTTGCCCGCAAAGCTGATGCTGGAAGGTGATGAACTGGCTTATACGGAATATACCCGTCTGGCGGCTTGCTTCCCGGAAGCTACTGTGGTGAATGGAACACCCCTTATCCGCAAGGCACGCAGTGTGAAGACGAGCATTGAACTTGAAATGTTCCGTCGCTCAGGTATTGCCCATACAAAGGCGTATGAACAGATTCCTACCGTGTATAAGCCGGGGATGACTGACCGTCAGTTGTCTATTGAGATAGAACGTCTGATGCGTCTGGAGGGATGTCTCGGCATTTTCCGCACATTCGGTCAGAGTATGGAGATATTCATGGGCAGTTTGTTGGCGGGAGATAATGCTACGGCACCTGCACCTTATGACTTTGCTTTGGGTGGCGAAGGACTTGATCCGTCATTGCCTATCGGTGCAAACGGTGCCCTGTTGCAGCCCGGACAGAGTCTTATGGTTGATATGGGTGGAAACTTCAACGGTTATATGGGAGATATGAGCCGTGTGTTCTCCATCGGAAAATTATCGGAAAAGGCATATGCGGCACACCAGACTTGTCTGGAAATACAGGAGGCTGTGGTTGAGAAAGCAAAGCCGGGTGCCGTGTGCGAAGACCTTTATAACACGGCTATTGACTTGGTGACCAAGGCCGGTTTTGCCGATTACTTTATGGGAGCAGGGCAGAAGGCGAAGTTCATCGGTCATGGCATCGGCTTGGAAATCAATGAAGCCCCTGTACTGGCTCCGCGCATGAAACAGGAATTAGAACCGGGCATGGTGTTTGCTCTCGAACCGAAGATTGTATTGCCGGGTGTCGGCCCGTTGGGTATAGAAAACTCTTGGGCAGTGACGGCAGAGGGGGTAGAGAAACTGACGCTGTGCAAGGAGGAAATCATTGAAATGTAGGGTGATTATTAAATATTAAATATTAATTGCGGGAGGCCGCGTCCACTCTAACGCTGCACAGCAATTAATAATGTGAATCAGGAGTTAAAACAGATTCATAACAGCGTAGAAATGAGGCAAATGATAAACAGTACTATCTCCATTCTCCTCCTCCCGGGAGGAGGAGTACCCGTAGGGGGAGGTGGTAGGTAAAACAATAAAATACCTAGGGATATTCAGTAAATGTCCCTCTTTCTAATAAATTAAGAGAACAGTTTTACTTTACGTGAGCTTTTCTCTTAATTTTTTTCTGTAAAGTCTC
>NZ_FQZN01000040.1 GCF_900142015.1 Bacteroides stercorirosoris | reverse complement strand
TTTAACCAATTTATTACTATATTTGAAAACAGGATTCAAGTATAAAACCCGAATCCTGAAGTTTTCTATTTACACAAAATTGTGGACAGTGCCCACCTTGGCACCATCCCTGAACTCAAAGCCATTGTTACAAGTAGAAGTCGGAACTGCGTCATTCACAGCTTTTAGCTGGTTGCCGTTCAAAGTCAAGGCAAGATTATCAATCAAACCATAAGACGAAGCACCTTTCAACTTCATTAGGAATTTTCTCAATAACATGCGATGTTCCATTTGTCACATTTTCCTTGCTTTCTTTTATATCTTGTTCTCTTGTTCTCTTCTTCTCTTTCTCCTTTAGATGAGTATTCTTGGTTGCCCATTTCTTCTTTTTTCTTCACTATATTTATCAAATCCGATAGTATTCGTATACGCAGAACAGCCGGATAAATATATCCGGCTGAACGGGTGAACGAAAAGCAATTTCTACCGATATAAAAGCCCCCATAAACCCAATGAAAGAGCATAATGCGCTAATAACATATTTACAAAAACTATACTAGCAAATACGCATATTATCGCCAGCAATGCCTCAATCCACCGAACTTCATACAAATTATTATCACATTTTTTCACCTTTGAATGAACTACATAATCTCCTATTCGTCGCCCTTTGGAATGATAAAACATCGCAATTACATCAATTATACCAAGCATATAAAATAAGTTTCTCGCAACGCATTTAAAAGGATGAACTACCTGACCGTTTTCGCTATCAACAACTTGATAACCTAAGATACGTTTGCCAATACTTCTTCCGCCAAAGCAATCTTTACAGAACAATGCCCCCCAAACCAACCAAGGCAACATGAAATTCTGCATATCAATTTTCAAAAGGGCAATACATACCGCAATTGGTATGAAAAAGACAACAGACATAAAAGCATCTATCCAAAATGCCCAAAATCTTCGTAATTCCATTTTATCTATTTAAATAGTTCAACAACAAATTCTAAAAATTCCTCAAGGTTAACTTTTAAATCGACTCCAACCCCCAAAGCAGCGGATGCTCCAACAGTATAACCAACTTCACCTTTTGTTTCATTATCAACTTCTTCATAATACTGACCTGTAGAATCATAAATTGTGGTTTCGTCACACCCAGCGGTAAAACCTAAAAAATTAACAGAAGCTCCTTTCTCTTTAGCACTATGTTTATTATCGATATCATACGCCTCTTCATGAAATTCCACTCCAGCAACGCAACATCAAGACCAACACCTTGAGTCAACCTAAGACCTTTATTTCCGAGTTTTACACTTCCTGCATCAATATTAGCACCCACTACCATTCCCGAAATATTAGCTTTAGCAGCAATTCTAAATCCAACACTGACACAACCTCGAACGGAACATCATTTTAAAGACCTTATCCATTCAAGAGGAATACTAAAAAAGTGATCATAACCAACAATATGATTATTCGATGCCACTACAATAAATATAAATAACATGGCGGCAGCAAGGATAATCCATATCGCTATCTTAAGCATCCTATCCTCAGGTTCTCCTTCCTTTTTTTTCTCCTTTTTAAGATGGGTATTCTTGGTTGTCCACTTTTTCTTTCTTTTCCCCATACTTAATAATTATTAGTGTTGTCTGAATTCTGGTAATACTCTTCTATTAGTTTCTGCCGTTTGAAACGCTTTAGGACTCATAAGAAGAGACAGCCGGATAAATGTATCCGGCTGAATAGAGCTACCATTATCTTAGTTTTTTCAAATGATATCCAAAATATAGAATCATAAATGCTAAATATAAAATTCCTCCCTTTAGATACCACATAACAGTATCAAGTTCATCTTTTCGTGAAGAATAAGTATAATATAAATTCCCTTGATCAAAATTTTCATCAATATTATATTTATACTCAATCATACAATTAAGTAAGAAAAGAGAATCAAAGACCAATAGTATAAGAGAAATTATTACTATTATCACAAAAAAAAGCTTTCTGTTTGGCATATTCTTAATATAATTTATATTCCTCATTTAATCTTTGGATATCAATTCTTTCAACTTGACCATCCTTTTTTTTATTTTGATAATACAATTTTGTATCAATATTACTTGGTGAACTTGAATTCAAATCTAATTTTCCATCAGTACCAATTTTTACAGCTTCTACACTCTTTGTTGTACAATTGTTATCCCACAGATCATAGGTATCTATTACTTTAGCATTATCTGTATTCTCATATTTACCTTCAGAAGGTTTTACATCAGACGAATTAAACATCTCATTAAAATGAGCATCAATCTTTTCATCATTACCATTTGTTATTTCATAGGTACGTGCTTCCTTACCCATTACCTCATTTTTAATATAATTAATTGCATCGTTACCTTTCATAATTATAAGAACGCCCTCACCTTTACGAGACAAACTACGGAAACTCGATTTATCAGTATTTAAACCTCCATATCTTCCATATGTATATACAGTCGTATATTTTCCTTCACCAGTTGTAATAAAAGTATGTCCTACTCCTTTCATTTCAACATATACTCTTGGTTTCTTACCATCAGGATCAATATACTTGATAGGATTATCAAAGCAATAATTATATGGAGTTATGCCATAAAATTTCTCCGCCAACGGATCCACCGTATGCCACCTTCCCAACGTCGGGTCATACATCCTCGCCCCATAATCATACCAGTTCAACCCTTTCTTCGCATCCAGTTCCTTGCCGTTATACTTATAAGGTTGTACATTACCGGTACTTGCAAATACACCTCCGAAAGGATAATAATGGTTCGTTTCCTCAACATTCCCATCTTTGTCAACCACTACCCTGTTGTTTCCCAGAAGATCCTGCAAATAATAGTGATACTTTTTATCACTCAAAGAGACATATCCTTCTCCTGTCAACAGCAGTTTGGCAATATTGTTTTCATAGATCACATTACCACAGTAATCAGTAGTAGTGGTGGTACTTCCTATCTTATGAACCGTACGAAGCTTCGTGCTGTCCGCACTGTAAGTATAAGTAACAGTACTGCCGTCACTGAATGTTACTACATTGGGCAAATTTAAACAATTATATGTAATTCCTGTTATTCCCTTGTTTAAATCTTTAGTTAAATTACCGTTGGCATCATAAGTGTACTCGTTCGCCTGCTTCACGATATCCTTAAAGTCCGTTTCATCATTACCTGCACCAGTAGGCACCTGGTCGTCCACGCGGGTCACCTGGTTGCCGTTCAGCGTGTAGGTCAGGGCATCACACATACCGTAGGAAAAATAACCGCTACGGCCATAACGTTCCAGACCAGTGATATTGCCGTTCTTGTCGTAACCGGTCACCTTTTCAGAATATCGGTTGGGATTGCTATTGAGTTGGTCACCCTCTCCATAAGTACCATTCAGCAGGCGATCCAGACCATCGTAAGTGAACTTGTAACCTCTTACCGTACTTTCATTACCTGCCTTCCACGTCATGCTGCTGATGTTACCGTTATACTTCGCTGTACCGACACCTGTATTGTAGTACAGATTCTGAATGAGGCGAGTACCTGTGATCCCTGTTAGCCAACCGCGCAGATTGTAGGTATAAGTCAGCATATTCGTTGCAGAACCATGCAAAGACTTGGTTTTTAAACGATCAAGATCGTCATACATGGCATTATACAAAGTAATTGTCGTTCCCCCAAGCGTGTGCTGTACTTTGCTTATTCTGTCCGCATAGTCATAAGTATAGGTATATACTTCAGTCCATGTATTCTTTCCAGTTGACGTATGCACATGCGTCACTGTAGAGGACTTGCCCGTAAACGTATAGACGGTAGTAGTCTTGTCATACCCTCCCAAGTGATTGGAAGATACCGTTTTCTCCAATCGTCCCTTTTCATCATAATAGTAAACAGTATAGAGCTTTCCCCCACTGCCATCCAGCAGAGCTGTGACCGTGCCGGTGAGCAGGCCATTGCCAGAAAAGCGGGAACCATCTGTGGGTAAATTGGTAAAACCTGTTAATTTCATAAAGGAATAATTGTCATAGTAGTTCACTGTATGTGCCACAGGTGAATATAGGGACATATTGGGGCTATAGCCACTGTCATCAATTCCTTGGGCAGCAATGTATCCGTCAGTAGAATAAGCCAGTGAGGTGATCATCTTCGAAAAACCTAAATGACAAATAGGACCATTGAAATCGCAAAGGCCTTGAACTACCGGGCGATTAAAGTTATCATACAGATAGAACGTGCATTGCGAGGGAGTTTTTGCTGCCTGCTCCGCATCCTGACTACAAATCATCCGGTCAATATTATCATACTCGTATCTCATCCAGCCAATACCAGGCAGCTTTTTACCGGTGCAACGGCTACGGTCGTCATACTTATACAAGTAGGCATAGCGGGATAATATGTCTGTATTGTTTGTAGCCATTGTCCACGAACCGGTAATCGTAAGGGCATCTGCCGCTGCGGGTGGAAGCACGGCACGCAGATTACCATAAGTATCATACACATAGTAAGTGTCGCAATATCCTGTCCCGTTCTTCCGGCGGGCAAGAAGCACCTGCCCTAGTTTGTTCCTGAATTCAAGGCTCACTCCCGCTGCATCTTCATACGTTGTACGCGTGATATATAGTTCGGATGTAGGGTAATACACTTTATCGGATGAAATGCTTATTTCAATTTTGTCAGGGATGTCTGTCGTATGGTACCATCTGCATGACAGTTCACCACTAGCCGTATTGGTCAGAAATTCAGTTTTCACACTCTTTCCGTTCATATGCCAGTCCTGTCCTGCCCCATACTGTTGAAGAATACGTTGTAATGGCGAAGTTTCGTACACGGGGGTACTATAGGGACATGAATCATTGTCATACTTCCCCGGTGCAGTACTTTTGAAGTCAACTGGAGTTATGTAATCTGAAGCAATAACGATAGGCAGCCATGAATTCGCTGTACGGCTAACAGCATCATACTCTTGTAATGTGGCAAGAATGGAACCGGCAACCTCGCCTTTTTGAATTGGTTTGCGTACCGTCTGGAACGGGCGGCCAAGACCATCATAATAAGATATATCATCCACATAGCAAATCCCCTCTTCATTCTGCATCGTACGGGTACGAATATAATTTTGGTTAGCGACTTGCGCCTTTACCAAACAAGAGAGGCAAAGCAATAATAAAAAAAGTTTCAATCGTTTCATATAAATTTGTCATTTTAGGGTCTGTATTTATAATCATATTCTTTGATCACTTTATTGTTGCCATCCTTTACTCTGAACAAACGACCAAAGGAGTCGTACTCATAATTAGTAACCGTACCGTTGGGGGTAACCATGCTCGTGATTCCCACCAAAGGGCTATAAGTATAGGTAGTGACAAGCACCTTCTTTCCTGAAAGAAGGTTGCGGATAGTACTCAGAGCGCCACTCACGGTGGTACTGTTGGAAGCCAGACTGCTGATGGTAGTAATAGAAAGCCAGTTTTGTATTTCCGCATATGTGGCACCCTCTATCTTTGCCACCGGATACTGATTGTTGTAAGCCCACAGATAAACTGTATTCACGTCGGCAGTATTCATTTCCAGACAATTACCATACTTGTCGCGTTTATTCCACACCACGTTTGCGCAAGGATAAAAAGAAGCTGAAACACCTGCGGCTGACCATGTGGATGGACTGCCTGTAACACCGGATTTGCTGGATTCATATTGGCACTTCGGGAATATCTTGCCTGATTTGGAGTCATATTGCACCAGTACACCTCCTTGCAGATTCCCCTTTTTAAGCAAACGACTTTCGATGACTGGTTTTATCCGATTCTGTTGCGTCATCTCCACATAAGGAGTAAAGTTGAAATGGTTAGGATAAGAATAGACATAGGTAAGACTGTCATTGTCCGACAAACGGATAATTCTACTGAGCCTTTGCAGCGTAATGGGGTCATAAGTATATTTCTCTGTTGTACTTATTCCATCCTGCATACTCAATTTATTTATCAGAGTGACATCATAAGAATTAAGCTGATGCAAAATAATCCGTAACCTGCCAGGAAGATATCCCTCATTTTCATCGTAAGGAATAGTATGTAAAGAACTACCATTGCCATAGATGCCTGTAAACATGTTCATGTAGTCCAGTATATTAACGCCGAAATAAAAGTGGGAATTATCGCTTCGGTAAGTATAGGTGTCACTTTTGAGCAATCTGTTGCTGTTGTTGTATTCCTTTACACTAAGCAATTTCCCGTTTAGTGGATGGTCAAGCCGGATACTACCTAGAGTGTAATCAGGCACTTCATTTTTAAATTGGTAGACCGTGTAACCTGCCAGGGAGCCAATGGACTTTCGGGTTTTCTTTACATAGCTGTAACCCACCGAACCAATTGTGGAATAAGGATTAGCAATAGCATTGTCTCCTGTCACTTCCGCAACATTCTGTTGAATCAGATATCTGTCCGGCATTTGTCCTGGAGGGTTAGATCCCTGTAACAAGTTATATACGCCGTAATATGGTTTTATGAACTGAAGCTGTTCGTGCAGGACACCGCTGCACTTGTCAGTATGAGGATCTTGGTATTCATATTCAGTTTCTATAAGAGGTAGTCGGGAGCTGGTACTTTCATAGTGCCTGACAGACTTCACACGGAGACCACAACCTTGTATTTCCGCATCCACCAGGGCAGTGCTCAACTTGTACTTCACCTGTGCCCGTGTAGAACCATGCTTGGTACTGGCGCCATATTGTAAACCTAGTGAGTTAGGAAAATCCGCTGAAAGTATATACGTATATGTATAACCTTCGTTGTCTTGAATAGGCAAATTTATGGATGTCTTATATATGATTTCCGTTGCATCAGGATAATGGTTGGCATAATACAAGCACTCTTCCTTAAAGGAATGAGAACATATAGCTCCCGGAGTACCGGATGATATATGTAGCAATGTAAATGAGCCACCTCCGGCCTCCCATACATCTTGCCAGCTATTAAGACCTCTGCTCAATCGCACTTCTACATCCGCCTGGCTGTCAGCCGGCACATTGAAGTTGGTTGGTGGACTTTTAGGCATATTCCAGTCCTCATTTACGATTGTTTCCGATGTCTCGTCCGGTACTTTTTTGTCCATAAAGGAGTTCGGTTCATACTCATACTTCACATATCCGCCCGTAGGATAATTGATTTGTCGAAGAATCCCCGCCTGACAGTCAGTAAAAGAATAAGAACGGTTAGTATAAGTAGCATACTTCTGAAATTTAGAATAAAAATCACTTCCAAATTGCATATTTAGAAAACGCCCCCATGTTATTCGGCTTATATCGGGTAGATAAGTATTCCTTCTGATTCCATCCACTCCATTATAATATCCCCAGTAGTCCATATTGTAAGTGAACTTAGGAGAAACTACATTATTATAGTAGAATGTGTGGCAAGCATCCTTACGCTTCCCTTGCTGCTGATAGACAGAATCAAGGCGCAGGCGGTGGGTGTTATACTCATCCCTCCAATTATCAATAGGTAAAGAATAACTGTAGCCAGTGGAAGATACAAAATAAGTATATGCAAAACGAATGTCTTTCAAAACCGACGAAGCAATGTTTAAAGGAGTGACTTGTATGGAAGTCAATTGTTTACCGCCATAAATATCATTCCTGTCTGCCAGATTGAAAGTCATTTGATATCGGGTAGTACACACTTTGTCCAGGTAGAATTCTGTTCCATTCATCACTGTTTCCGTATTGTTAGAATAATGATCGCCTATATTTTGCCCTTGCGAAGCAAAAGGAACCTGGAAAAAATAATTCTTTCGGGGATACTTCACTGGAGTTGTCGTATAGGAGTAAAGCACACGCTGTCCATTAGGGTAAAGACTGGAAGTCAAGGCATAGGACACGGACACAGGACGATGCACCAAATCATTGGAATAGAGACTGGAAATATAGTTAAACGTATGGACTATTCCTTCAGTAGTCGTGATTTGAAAGCTTCTGTTTTTTATTGCATAGGAATTGTCGGTTTCACTGATCTGTATCTTTAGGTTCTCTTCACGAGCCAGTTGATGAATGGAGTTGTCACGATAGTCGATAATAAACTTTCCGCTTCCACCCGGATAAGAGAAATAATACACATCGGGATTCAACTTACCGGAATGATAGTTCTGGTTAGGGCTATTTAGGTAGTTTTGGAGTGCCGTATGCAGGGCTGACGTATAATTCACTGTACTATACCCATTGTATATTTTTTTATCAAAAAGTCCGAGGTTGTTCAGCAAATAGCCATATTCCGTGTCATTATAGTCAGACTCACCGACTACGCTTTGAGTTATGACACCTCCCACATTCAGATTCCAACCCAGCCCCACCCAACTGGCTTCTTCATTGGCACGTATACCCGAACTATTGTAGCGTAGCATTACAGGAATATCCAGTTCGCCATCCTTCAGTTCAAAAAGAGGGATGGATATATCAGGTGTTCCATTATACAGGTTTATCGGATTATCTATGTATTTTTGGAACGATGCGGCCATAGGGGTCGATATGTTCGGGAAATCGGGTAATTTATTAATGAAACCATCCTCCTGCTGCTGCGCGTCAAGAGAAGAAGCAAAAAACAAAATGATAAAGATAGATAGATATGTTTTCATATTTTTTTTATTGGGGTATTAATAAGAACATTCTGTAGGCATCCTTCTGGAAAGGAGGTATGCCTACAAAACAGTTTTCTACGGCTATGTAGTCGTCATTGCATTCGCTCCCAGCACTCCGGCCACAGTCGAAACCACAGCGATGATCACTTTAAAGATCATGCTCCATACTGATTTTTTAATTGCCATTATTTTCCACACCTCCTTTCGACAACTGATAATTGATTGATTTCTTAAGACTTCACAACTCTCACAGACTGAGAATCAAAGCTCCTTCCTCACCTCAAAGCACGGGCATTCCTTCACCCACTCCTCCGGTTCTATCACCCCGTCCCCGTTCAGGTCCGGACTGAGGTCACGATGCCCGCAAATGCAGACATTGTTTTTGAACCGTTTCAGCAATTGCGCCACCAGCAGATGCATGGCGCTGCGCTGTTCCGGTGTGCGGGTATCTTTCGGATTCCCGCGGGCATCCAAACCACCTTCATAGCAGATGCCGACACTATGAGCGTTGTTTCCCTTACAATGCGCACCGATAACTTCCAGCGGACGCGTATTCACCACCGTACCGTCACGGCGGATGTAATAGTGATAGCCGATACCACGGAAGCCGCGACGACGGTGCATTTTTTCCAACTCTTCCACCGAAAGGCTGCTACCTTCGCAAGTGGCGGAACAGTGGATAATGATATGATCGATTGTTCTCATACGATGATTTATTAGTTATTTAGTGAATTCACCCCAGCGGATTTTCATCCACGCCGCCGCCGCCACTGCCGCCATCATCTTTGCCATCATCTCCCTCTTCGCCGGAGCCCTGCATGTTCAGCCTCTTGAGCTGAGTCTCAAGGTCGACGAAGTCGATGCGGTCTTCGGCACGGGTAGTGGCGGCATCCAGGTTAGGCCGGATAGCACTCGAAGCGCGGAAATTGATGCGGACAGCCCTGATTTTCTCCGGCAGACACTCCTTCTTGAGCACAGAACCCACGGTGGAGGCCGAAAGGCTGAAAACGCCGAAGCCGTCGATGTTGACCGAGCGACCGTTGAAAAGCTCGCCGCGCATGGCTTTCACAAAATTGGTGAGTACACTCTGGATGTCGCCCAGGGTGAGCGAACTACTATCCTTCATCTGAACGGCAATGCTGTTCAGGGTGGCAGACTTGCCCCAAACCACAAGTTGGGGATAGAATTTGCCCGAACCGTCCTTCTTGAACGGATTCTTACGAAACTGTTTTTTGTACGTTACTGACATATTAATGATTTTTTCTGAAGACTGATAACTCCGGCCGTTAACCGGAATCTATCTCTGTATCGAACGAAGAAGTGGCAGAGGCGACGTCATACCCCGGAAGCAACTTCGCAGGGTCCCCGCTTTGAGGACATGACAAAGGTACGGGAAGACGGCGGCAGGAAGGGACATACATGGCCATACCGGTACGTACCGGGCTGTACTTTGCCGGACTTTGTTCCAGTGCCGGCAGAAATTACCTGCTCTATCTTTTTCAAATCCGCTTTTTTTTCGTTCCTTTGCATAAAACAATAAATGCCAAAGGATTATGTGCAGTGAAGGATTACGCGAGAGGTATGTGAACCCCTATACCGATTTTGCATTCAAGTTGTTGTTCGGAACCGACCTGAACAAGGAAGTTCTTATCGGATTTCTCAATGCCCTGTTCAACGGTGAACAGGTCATAGAAGATGTCACCTACCTGAACACCGAACATCTGGGCAGCAGGGAACC
Source organism: Bacteroides stercorirosoris (assembly GCF_900142015.1). Lineage (GTDB taxonomy): Bacteria > Bacteroidota > Bacteroidia > Bacteroidales > Bacteroidaceae > Bacteroides > Bacteroides stercorirosoris. The sequence continues at coordinate 35,232 of NZ_FQZN01000040.1, read as the reverse complement.
CGAACGCCGTGCCGTCTTCGATGTCTATTGCCAGAACGAGAAAGGAGAGAAAATCCTGATTGAGATGCAGAAAGGGGAACAGCAGTTCTTCAAGGACAGAAGCATCTATTACTCCACTTACCCCATCAGGGAGCAAGCCATCAAGGGAGAAATATGGGACTATGAACTCAAAGCGGTATACATAATAGGCATACTGAACTTCACCCTCGATGACGTGAAGTCGCCCCAATTCTACCATGAAGTGAAGCTGATGGAAACAAGCACCCACGAAGTGTTTTATGACAAACTCACCTTTGTCTACCTGGAGATGCCCAAATTCCACAAGACCGAACAGGAGCTGGAAACCTTGTTCGACAAATGGATGTTCGTCCTCAAAAACCTATCCCGCCTCATGGAACGTCCCACAGCCTTGCAGGAGCGTGTGTTCAACCGCCTCTTCGAAGCCGCGGAAATCGCGCAATTCTCCCCCGACAAACTCTATGCATACGAGGAGAGTTTGAAAGTGTACAGAGACTGGAACAATGTGATTAACACAGCTATCCAAAAGGGAGAAGCAATGGGAGAAGCAAGAGGAGAAGCAAGAGGAAGAGCGGAAGGAAGAGTGGAAGGAGAATTGATAAAGGCCAGAAACATCGCCCGGAATTTAAAGAATATCGGACTTCCCACTAGCGAAATCGCTACGGTCACCGGACTTCCCATCGATGAAATAAACTCCCTCTAAACTCAAGCAATGTTATCATGCAAAACAAGCAATGCCGTGGTGCGGAACATTGCTTGTTCAGCATCATAACATTGCTTGTTGTCATCCTGGTCAGGGTTCATCCAGATACTTCACCAGCACCGCTACCTGACGCTTGCTGAATATCTGATCGTTCTTCCCTTCAGGACCTTCGTAAAGTTCATGGTGAAGGGACGGATTGAAGTTGACCCAGCGACGGAGTTTCCTGAAAGCCGCCTCGGCCGAAAGACAGGGAAAGTAAAGCAGTGCCAGATCGGACTTCAGATATGCCTTGATTTCAAACCGGCAGGCTGCGGATTCAGAGTCCTCAGAAGAGGCTGCTTCGGAACTTGTGTACTTTTTCATAATCACAATGTTTTTTCTTTATTTTCGTTTATCTATGTTTCATTCAAAAAAAATCCTGACACATCCAAGACTTCGGAAAGGTTTTTCCAAAGCCTTGGAGGGTTCACTTTAGGTTCAGGGTCACTTATACCCCCGTCCAGAGGAAGGTTTGCGTTTCTTCCGATAGCCATTCTCCTCTTTTACAACATATTGCAGTTTCAATGCCTTTTGCAAAAGCCGTTTGCCCGTAGATTCGGACAAACCGGTATTTTGTACGCTTTGGACAAAATCCGTATAGGTGAATTCTTTGGACAAAGACGACAGAATCTCATCCAAACGATGAAAACGGTGCATACTGACGGGAGGCTGGTTAGTGTCGGGCAACGAAGTACTAAGCAACAAACTATGCTCCACAAGTGTACGGACAATATCCATAGCCGTGCGGAAATCAGCGTCCGTGCAGCAATATTCCTTCGCATAGCGATAATCTTCCCACTTGCGGAAGATAGTGAGGATGGCAGCCAGGCGCATCCCCAACAATCCGGCGCGACGGATGAGGCTGCCCGAAGAATCACGCCCCTCCAACAGCACCCGACGCAGCAGCTCGCTGAAAAGTGCCGTATGCTGTTGCCATTGTGCGGGACTGAAGGTGACCAGCGTGGGCGACTCCAACAATACTTTGTGCATCTCAAGCAATTCCTTCCCCAAACTCCGGAAGTAACTGCGCAAGTCCACTTGCTCATCATCCGGGGCACACGATTCCCATTTCTGGCTTTGCTGCCGGGTATAGAACGCGAAACGGGAAAAAAGCCCCACTTCGAGCGAACGGAAAAAGATGGAGAACTGCTCTTGCGTACCGGCAATGTTGAGTGCCAGATGCGGATGTTTCACCACTATCGGATCCCCGTCTACCTTGTATGACGAGGAGACCTCCTCGTGATGGGCAGCCTTGCACAGAATATCTTCATACTTGCCGCAATCTTGCCCCAGTGACGAAACCATTGTATTGATTTCGGTAGTAGCCATGCAGCAACCTACTTCACCGGCAGTAGCCAGATGCTCAATAAGACGGCTCTTACTGGTGGTAGCCGATATTTTGAGGTACTGGGCTTTCGGTTCTTCCGGTTTCAGATTGATGTCCGGCAGACGTTTCTCCCGCCGTGCCTGCTGCTGCTCCGCATCCCAACCCAGCAAGGCCTGTTCATAAGCTTTCTTGTTCGCATGGCGTATCTGATCGTAATACTCCTGCGTGGGATCCAGCAAAATAGCGGTGAAAGCCATGATGCCTTTACCCGCACCGGCAGATGCCACGGAAGCCAGAAAAAAATGCGGTGAATACAGCGACTTCTTATAGAGGAAACTAACATAAGGAAAAATGGCACTGCAACTGTTCAGGCAGCCCAGCAACGCCATATCACGTTCACGCTTGTCGCTTGTATAGCGGCAGCAACGTGTCAGGAAATCGGGCAGACTGGCGAAAACAGTATCGGGAATATAGGGTGCATCGGCACGCAATTCATCATTTTTCTCCAACACCGCCTCCGGTGTTTCCTCCTCATTCGAGGCGTAAACGGGGTTATAAGTGACCCTGACCCCTTTTTGACCCCTATCCGGCTCTTTTTGCGCTTTCGGTAAGCCCTCAACAAATTGATATCCAGCCACTACGCGCTGACGAATATCTTCAGCCGTGAAATCACCCGATGCGTAGCGACCGGAGAAAAGGGAGATCAATTTTTCCAGTTCATCCGGAGAAAAACCTTTACTTCCCGCCACACGCCCCAGTTTCAAGGCAAGGTCGTTGCGGTTGCCGCGGCGAAAGGGATTGTTACGCTCAAAATCGTCGAGCAACCGGAGAATGAAACCACGGGCGGAAGTCGGGACAGAGCCACAGACAGCACTCGGAATTGCTTCAGCGACAGACAGCGATATCTTCCGATTTTCCACCACCGGGACAGCAGATGCAGAGGAAGCCGATGCAGGGACAGACGATGACTGAAAAGCCGATGCAGGCACAACGTCCGGCATTTCAAACGCCACAGCTTCTGCATTATAGTATGCCCCGGGATGATAGCTATAAAAACAGGGCTGGGTCAGAATCTTGCACTTCTCGTCGTAAGGATGCCCTACATGGGTGCTCACCGCATTACCTACCGCCGCATAGAGGCGTGCATAGTCTTGCCGCACATCTTCCGTGTGTACGCGGACCAGCACCTTGATGCCCTCGCCGGATATACTGACAATCGAGGCGCAAGTAAAGGGCAAGGCACAGGCCAGCGCAAACACTTCCTGCGTGCGTCGGTCGGTGTGGTCGAGGTCAATACACAACAGCCCGCTGTGAGCCGACAAATCTTTCACCGCATGTCCGTTCGGGCATACGCCGGCCGGCACAATGCACGGCATCTTTTCCTTTATCGCCTGCGCTTCAGCTTCATGCCCGGGCAGAGACTTCAGCCGACGATACTCCAATACACGCTGACGATAGCGGTCGCTACGCACCGTGTCTATAAATTCCCGGATAGTGATGGTGCGTGATGTTTTACTCCGCACGCCCGGAAACTCAGAAACGAAACCGGGAAGAGCCGGATCTGAGATTGTTTTTTGATCTGTATCTTTCATTTTTGCAATGTTACAGTATCAGGCGCAGGCACTATTGCTTCCGCCACTGTAAAGCAAAGCATAATAAAATAAATCAAAAGTTATTTTTGTACACTTGTTTTCTGTATTGCATTTACAACCAATGACATACAAAAAAGAAGTGTACATTTTTCATTTTAGAATTTCTTAATATTTCTCTTTCAAACTGTCATGATCCATATTTCTCTATTTCCCTCTCCCGTATTCTCCGTTCCTTCTCCTTTTCATACTCATCAATGAGTTTAGTTCCTTTTTTTACAATACGTTTGGTCACACGTTCTTCTTCGTCAGTCAGCCCCCCACTTTTTATTATGTCAATAAAAAGTTTATCCACCTTCTCCAGTAAAATCAGATTATCACTATGATGTTGTCTCTTTACCCTATTTTTATCTCTACACATAGAACAGAAATTTTGTGCCCGGAAAGCCACTTTATGCATTCGGGCGAATGATTATTCGCCCCTACAAGCACTGTAATGATGCGTGTAGGGGCGAACAACCATTCGCCCGAATAGGCAAAGCGGCCTTTGAGACCTCTTTTCGTTCTATCTATTTTTCAATCAACGGCTGATCTCCCATCATCAGTTCCAACGTCCCACCGTCTGCAATGTCCTGATGGTTGAAGAATGGAGTTGCCAGCTCCCGGCCGTTCAGGAGCATCTTCTGCACATATTTGTTTTCACGGCTGTTGCCAGGCGCCACAATGGTGAATGTCTTGCCATCCTTCAAATGGATGGTCGCCTTATTGAACAGCGGACGACCGATGGAATATACCGGTTTACCGGGACATACCTGATAGAATCCCATTGAATTGAGTATGAACCATGCCGACATCTGACCACAGTCTTCATTGCCCGACAAGCCGTCAGGATCATTGAAGTAGAGGGTATGGAGCACTTCGTCCACCAATTCCTGCGTTCGCCAAGGCTGACCGACATAGTTATATAGATGGGCTATGTGGTGGCTCGGCTCATTGCCGTGCGCATACTGCCCTATCAGACCCGAAATATCAACGGACACCGATTCACCTTCCATCGCCGAAGGGGCGATGAACAAAGAGTCCAGCTTGCCGATAAAAGCCTCACGGCCTCCCATCAGTTTCACCAATCCGTCCACATCATGGGGCACGAACCAGGTCCACTGCCAGGCAGTGCCTTCGCAATAATCATCGTTACGATGGTTAGAAGAGCGGGGATTGAAGGGTGTACGCCAGTTACCTTCACTGTCCAGTCCGCGCATGAAGCGGGTGGAAGCGTCGAAATAAACCTGGTATCCTTTGGCAAACGCGGCATATTTCTCCTGATTAGGTCTATCGCCCAGAGCTTCCGCCAATACCGAGATGCACCAGTCGTCATAAGCATATTCCAATGCTTTGGCCACCGATTCGTTATCTTTGTCGCAGGGCACATAGCCTATCTTGTTCTTCCAGAATTTGGCTTGCGGCATCAGATGAGGCAATACCAGCGGAGGACACTGGATGCCGGTGGTGTCATATTCCGCAGCACGGATGCAGGCCTTGTAAGCGTCTTCCACATCAAAATCGCGATAACCCTTTGTGTAGGCATCGGCAATGATGGATGCGGCATGATAACCAATCATAGTCCCGGTGTAATTGCCCGCAAGCTCCCACATGGGGAAGATTCCGCCTTCGCGCTGTTTCAGAATGAGCGAACGGATGAAAGCCTGGTTCAAATCCGGGTCGATAATCGTCATCAAGGGATGATAGGCACGGAAAGTGTCCCACAAAGAAAAGACTGTGTAGACAGGATTTTCCACACTGCCCTGATGGGGTTTCAGATCCATACCCAGATAACGGCCGTCAGCATCTGTAAACAGATTGGGTTGCACGCCCGTATGGTAGAGTGCCGTATAGAACATAGTCCGCTGGTCGGCATCCGTTGTCTCGATCTCTATCTTTGAGAGATAATCGTTCCATGACTCACGGGCGGCACTGCGCACACCGTCGAAATCCCAGGCGGGAATCTCGGCTTCCACATTCTTGCGTGCCCCATCCATATCGACGGCAGAAACACCGACTTTGACAAAGACTTGCTCATTATCTGTGGTCTGGAATTGCAACAATGCTTTGGCAGTCGGCAACAAAGGGCCACCTTCGTCAAGTGCCATAGAATCGGTCACCAGTGTATAAGTGAACGGTTTTGAGAACTTGGCGTAGAAGTTGATATACTGGTCGAAAGCCCAATACACCGTCTTTTTACGACCCCGTATCTCTGTATCGCTGATGACTTCCAGCTCCATCTCTTCGTTGGTCTGGCGTTGCAGGCTATAATCCAGGTCAAGGATAAACCCGGCATCTTCCGCTTTCGGGAAAGTGTAACGGTGGATAGCCGCACGCCGGGTAGCCGTCAGTTCGGCTTTCACCTTGTAGCGATCCAAGAACACCGAATAATAGCCGGGCTGGGCCGTCTCATTGTCGTGAGAGAAAGCGGAAGCGTATGCCATCTGCTGACTCTCCTCTCCCATCGGATGGTAATCCTGCCTGCCCACGGTAGGCATCAGCAATACATCACCGTAATCACCGCAACCCGTACCGCTGAGATGCGTATGTGAAAACCCGTTGATGGTAGAGTCGGCATAATAATAACCGGAACAAGCGTCCCATTGATAAATGCGTGTGTCGGGGCTGGGTTGAATCATTCCGTTAGGCACCACCGCCCCTGGATAAGTGTGCCCATGCCCTCCCGTACCGATGAAGGGATTGACGTAGGATGAGTAATCCTGCACCTCCGGTGTACAACCGTACAGCCCCAGCGCAAGAAGACCGCCCATCAGCATAGAATTGATTTTCATGTTCTTCTTCATATTTTGATCGTATTACGTTTTCATGTCAGGCAGGCATAAAGCTGATGGCTTGTCCGCCGCCTCTTGCCATAGAGACTGTCAGGGTGTCATCGGCAGTCACCAGTTTCTCAATGATTTCATAAGCCGTAGGATTAAGTTCCCAGTCGGCTCCCTCTCCATCGGCATAGATCAAGGCACGATATACCCTGCCCTTTTCCAGAAAGTCTAACTTAACATCCACTCTACGCGCTTCTTCGTTTGTTGCGGCTCCCAGGAAGTATTTATCTTTTGCCTTACGGACAATGACCACAAACTCTCCCGGTTCGCCTGCCAGCGCTTCCGACCAGTCACAGTCGGCATCAAAATCGCGGAAGAACTGGAAAGCGGGATGTCCTTCGTAGTTCTCGATCATGTCCGCCGCCATCTGCAAGGGGGAATAAAGTATCACCCAATTAGCTATCTGCTTTGCCAGTGTGGTGTTGATGCGGCAGTCTTTGCTGTCTTTCATATTCCACTGCTTGCGGTGTGGGGACTTCTTGGCCCGCTCGTACATGATGTCGAATATGCCGGGCGTATAATCCATAGGACCTGCCAGCAAACGGGTGAAAGGCAGCATCACGTGATGCTCGGGCGGATTACCTTCACTCCAGGCATTCCATTCCATGCCACGGGCGCCCTCACGGGTCATCATGTTGGGATAGGTGCGACGGATGCCCGTATCTTTGATAGGTTCGTGCACGTCGAGCGTAGTATGATATTTAGCGGCGGTTTCCACTACTTTGCGGTAATGGAGCACGTTGTATTGCCCATGATGATTGTGTCCGTTGGGGAGTCCGCCGGCATAACCGGTCTTCACGCTATGGACGCCCAGGTCGGCATACCATTTGTAGGCTTTATCCAGCTGCTTCTCGTAGTTGAGGATGTTGCCGCCGGTTTCATGGTGTCCGATGATCTCAACGCCTTTTTCACGGGCGTAGCGGGCTATCTCTTTTATATCGAAATCAGCATACGGCTTCGTGTAGTCGAATGTCTGCGTTCCGCCCCAGTTTTCCCAACCTTCATTCCAGCCTTCGTACATCACTGCTTCTATGTTGTTGGCGGCGGCAAAGTCGATATATCGTTTGGCATTCCCGGTGGTAGCGCCGTGACGGTCGTTGATCACCCAGCTTTCCACGCCCAGATGCATTCCCCACCAGATGCCCACATATTTCATCGGACGTATCCAGTCCGTGGTTTCCAGTGCACACGGTTCGTTCAGGTTGAGGATGAGTCCTGAGTTAATCAGTCCCACTGCTTTCGAGGCAATCTGCAAGGTGCGCCAGGGAGTTTTGAAACTTCCTCCGGCTATGCGGGCTTTTATGCCGTCGGGCCAGGGAGCCAGTTCGGCTTTGAAGTGGCAACCTCCGGTATTCTTCAGTGTCATTTCGGGGAAGTCCGTCAACGCGGCTTCGTGGATGCTGGCGTACAGGCCGCCTGTCTTGAAGGTCATGGGAGTATTGGCATTGTCTATCTGACTGACAGGCTGTGTACGATATAGCAATTCGTATGTTTCTGAATTGGCAGGTATGGACCACGAAGTGCCATCCTGTGCTATATTGAACGCAGTCAGTTCGTCTGTCACCAGAATACTGTCAGCTCCGGGAACTTCATATTCATAGCGAAATCCTAATCCATCATCGAAAATGCGGAAACGCAAAGTCAGTTTCGTGTTTGCCGCATCGGACAAGTGAACAACCATTTCGTTGTAATGGTTGCGGATGGTTTTGTTTTCTCCCCAAGGTTGGGTCCAGGTTTCGTCATGGGTGGTGAAGTCGGTGTTTATGACCTTGAAACCTTCGGCAAGATTCACTCCGTCCTTGGCTGTGAAACCTAATAAAGAAGGGGTGATGAAGACGGTGTCTCCTACACTGACTTGATAAGTCATGCTATTATTACCGTCCAAAGCAAAGGCTAAACGGATGTGCCCATCGGGAGAAGTGACCTCTGCCTGTTTGAGAGGCATACAACCGCTCAACAGAAAAGAGAAAAATAGGACTAATGATATAAGATGCTGTTTCATGCTGCTGATTATATTACGAGCCTCATCCTGAGGTCAAGACAAGGCTCGTATTGACAAAGGTTAAACACTAATCTTATCAGTTCTTCACCAATGTGTAATTTTCTGTAATATGATATTTCACATCCATATGGGGCGGAACAAATGTTCCATCCACATCATGACATGGATCAATACCCCAGCGGTTGCCAGGTCCGGTCATATTAATAACTGTTCCGCCTACAGTGACGTATCCGCTGATCGGGTTCGTATAATCATAGAAACTCCAGACATTTACCTTTCCATATGTTCCCAAACGCATTTCCCATGTGATGGGATCCGCTTCGTCTGCTTCATGAATTGTTTGCGGACAAGAGATATAGATAAACCCGTCATAATCATTGTACTCCATTACCAACGGATATTTATTGGTAATTTCAGGATAAGTACCCCAGCCATATACATAATAACTCTTTCCTGCTTCCTTTTCCTCAATACGGATGTTGAACTTTTGCGAACCACCCCAATCCCACCAACGTGGATTATTCTCTTCATCTACATATACATACAAAGAATTGCTGGAAGTAACTGACCATTCACCCAGATAGGATTCGTAAATAGCCCTCGTAGCGTTAATGGTACTGAAACCGGTTCTTTCATAATACTTACCAGTCCACTCTACTTCGTCATCATACAGCACTTTAGATACTGCTGTGAAGTAATGGTCGTAACTAAAAATTCCAGGTTCAGGATTATAGAACACCTGCAAACCATATCCGGCATCTTTCAAATCCTGAATAGTTTCTTGATTAAAGTTATCCCAACCACCAGTATATTCTTTGTTAATCTTCAATGAATAAGGACCATACTTAGACTTAGGTAGCCCTGCAAAGTTTTCCTCACGCCCTTTCGCATATCTCTGATAAGTTCCATAGCACATATAATCCACCAATTCACCTGCACTTTTGCCCTCCACAGAACCGTTAGGAGCATCATATAGCAGATATTCATAAATACCTAATAATTTGTCAGGCATAATCTTACGGCACTCATACATCAGGCGGCAATAATTTGCACTGGAACGCTCTTCAAACCCCGGACTTGGATTCTCCGAATAATTTGAATACTCATCGTCAAAATCGAAACCATCCAAACCATAAATATCAGCATAAGCTTTCAATTCCTTAGCAAAATCTTCGGCAGCTTCCTTAGATAAACTACTCATACCGGATTCATCGTGATTGCCCAGTATAGTCATATTCACCTTAATACCTTTTGCCTGCAAAGGACGAATAATCTGATCAGCATTCTTCAACAAGAAAGAAACTTGATCATTACAAAATATATGCGCACGTCCCGTTTTACTATCCACGTTGATATTAGCGGCAAAAATGCTGACTACATCAAAGAAAGGAGTCCCATCCTTAGCCATCGTATATTCACCGCAGTTCAGAATATTTTCATTATTCACCTCTACAAAACAAAGTGTTTTAACATCACGAGCAGTTCCACGCACAGGATATGTAGGTTGTGGCTTTACCAAATAAATGTATGTCTGATTGTTGGTAGAAACAGTTGCACCACCGTCTGCTGTAGCTGAAATAGCTACAGCGTAAGTTGTACCTATCGTGCCTCCCGCACTGATATTCAATTCCATCGAAGCAGACTTCTTTTCACCGGCCTTCACTGTAATCTTACCACCATTAGCTAAACTCAATTTATCAACCGGATACATTTCGTAAGATGTATTATTGGCCTCATTATATGCTTCCAAAGCATCTTTGTCTATTTTGAAAGTCACCGCAACATCCTGCTCTGCTACCTTAGTCAGCTCAAAGAAAAGATGTCCTGTTCCCGCTTTATCTCCAAATAGAGTAATTGGAGTGAGTTCACGCGCTCCGGCTGCAGACCTTACATAGCCATATACACCGTCCACAGTCTCTAACTTGTCAGTAGACCCACTTATTGTAAGATCATCTTCACAGCCAGTAAAGACTGTTCCGGTGCATACAAATACGGCAGCCACCAAACTTAATTTTATATTATTCAGATATTTCATAATAAGCATCTGTTTTTTTATTTAAAGAAAATGATTTATTTCTCAGGCAATGCCACTTCAACCCAGGAAATCGGGTCTAGAGCTATCCCATTATTTCCGTTACCTGTATAATCAGTAACTGTCTGACCTGTTCCTTCATCAAACTTCCAGTAAGCCACCAGTCCTTCCGAATCCGGTTCCACCAAATAAAAATGGTTTTTAGCATTGATTTCGTCCGCAGTCAATACCTTGTTCCAGATGCGACATTCTGAAATTTCACCTTCCAACCAACGGTCACGGTTATAAGAATGACCAATCCAAAAACCATTGCCTTCATCTGTCATGGTTTGCCCCCAGTTTACAGCACCAGCATCTACCGTATCTTCCAGTTTATTCTTACCATTAATATAAACTATCATCTTCTTGGCATCCGCATCATATGTTACAGCAATATGTACCCACTCTCCCGTAGGAATAGACAGGTCGGCAGAGGTTACGTTGTGATCCGGGTTAGCAATCTGCAACTGATTCTGCGGAATGCCGGCATCTCCAATACGTATCAGGAATTTTCCTTCAATGCCCATAATCGTCGTAAGCATCTTGTCGAACTTGCTGACACGAATCAGTGCTTCAGCTGTCATTTGTCTCAGATTATTAGCCACTTCCGGCCTCTTCCAATCTACATGAATAGAATTTTTGGTAATATTACCCACCACATTTATCAATGCGGCACCCTTCAAGACATAATACATGGTACGTGCACTTTGTAAAACATCAATGCCTGCCTGTTCAATGGTTACGGGCAATACATATACCTGTTCACTATCCAAACTTAACAGATTCTTGAATTTTACCATTACAGCCTCCGAGGTAACAGTACCTGCCGGAATAACAAGTTCTGTATTCTCTAAAGAATAGTATTCCACCGGCAGACTCTGAGCCTTATCATAATAAACGGCATTATACATTTCAACTAAAGACATATCGGCCTTTAAAGACACGTTTATATCTTTTTCTTCAGGTTTAGCCAAAGCCAATTGGAATTGACCTTCCGCTGTTTCTGTCTTCAGCAATACAGTGCTGGCCTTGACAGAAGTGCTTATATACACACGGTTATCGAAATTCTCAGTATCATCGCTGCAAGCTGCAAACATCCCAGCCAATAATGCTATTGATACTAAATATAAATTTTTCAGTTTCATAATATTATTCTTTTATTTACGAGGAGAAGGATTCATAATATTAATAGCCTCTTTCACACATGGATATATAGCATCAGCATTATAATAATCATTCTGAATGTTGTATATCGCAATACCAGCTCTGGTATAGTCAGCAGAGGGTTCCGTAATCCAATAAGCAGCTTCTTTAATAGCTCTTGCCTTTTCATAAAATCCAGTTTTGGTGTCGGCAGCATCCATAGAGATAGTCGAAACCGCCACAACAAAACGATCTGTCGGGGTACCAGCCGAAAGCATAGCCTTACGTGCAACTACCGATAATTCCTCAACAGCATCTACGTCATCCGTTGCCAGAATGATATGACGGCATTCTGACAGTACAGATTGCCCTATCAGATTCTCCGGATAGCCCTGAAAAGTTAACAACTTATTTGTATTGGCTTGTTTCCAGGCCATAACAGTTCCCCAAAAAATATCCTGATTCGCCTTGGCCTCTTCCTTATCAGCCGCAGACATATAAATAGGATTTTTTCCTTTGTATTCTGCAATTATACCGTCAAAAGAAGATTCATAACTTATCAGCCTATCTACTTCTGCCTTCAAATAAACACTAAAAGTACCTGTCTCTACCCCCTCTTTCACTTTATCTGTATATTCTTTCTGTATGCGGTCAAAACTGATTGTAAAAACCACTTTTGTACCTTTTCTACGTACAGTAGCCATATCCGCTAACTCAAATTCAGCCAAATCCGCCGGATACATCATCGAAACAACATCCAAGCTGTCGGGAATATCCGAAATGTGATGAGCACGACTGTAAGGTGCTTTTACACTATTGTCAAACCAAGCGTATGCCACCTTATGGTCGTCAGAACTTTTATATGCATTCAAGTTCTCCAAATATTTGGCATAAAGTTCCGGACTCTGTTCTTCGAGTCCCGGGCGATTGATATCGATACTTTCAACATCAGTACATGATACCAACAAAGCCATGGTCAATATGGGAAGCAACGCTCCAAATATCTTATTACTTTTATTTCTTTTCATACTATTCAATGATTATTTTGAGTAATTATTTAGCAGGCTTACAATCCCACCAGATTCGGGTTGCCATTGTATCACCTTTCTTATTACTTGATTCCTTAGTAAGTGCAGAAACAGCGGCATCCAGATTTTCGCCATTCTCACGATACTCATCAGCAGGATAAGGCAAACGACGTGCACCTTCTACATCATCCACTACTCCATCACTTAGATTGTGCATCGCAGGCATCAACTTAGGATATCCTGTACGACGATATTCCGACCATGCTTCCATAGTGCTTGGAAAGATAGCAATCCATTTCTGAGTGATGATTCTTTCCAACTTCGTTTCAAAATCTGCCGCTTCATCCCAAGCAACAGTTATCGTAGAATTAGTAGAACCAGAGTAATCATATTTCTGTCCATCTTCTCCCTTCAACGGATCTTTGTAGACAGTTGGTAATCCTGTAGAATTAGTCAGATAAGTAGAAGCACCGGACACACCACGTTCTTCAAAAGAAAGACTAACAGCTTCTTCGTAGAGGGCTTTAGCCGTTCCGCCCATATTCCACCCACGGAGCGCACCTTCTGCCCGCAAGAAAGTGACTTCTGAAGTCGGGAAGATGAGCATATTATCAGTCACTGTCACCTTCATGCAAGAGTAACCTTGAGACCATGCATTATACTGTCCCTGTCTGATACCACGACGCAGACCGACATAATCTTCCGTACCTTTATAAGCCCCTTTTGTAGCAAACGTAGACTTATCATAATAAACTTCACGACGAGGATCACCATAACCATTCATGTAGCAGACCAAATCGGCAGAAATACGAGCATCACCCCAGTTCGGCATAAAGCGTTCCCATGGATTGTGATCCACAACTTTATGATAAGCACCATCCGTGCTTGCAGTCATTACACCAATTTCCGAATTAACAGCTTCTTCAGCTTTTTGCTTTGCCAAACTCTCATTGACATATACAATACGCATAGCCATACGAAGTTTCACAGAATTAGCAAACTTTGCCCATGCCTTGGTATTACCACCATAGATACGATCGCCACTGGAATTGAAATTCTGGGCAGAATAAGTGGTAAGTACTTCTATAATACTATCCAAATCTTCAAACATTTTCTTATAAACCTGCTCCTGAGAATCGTAGGCTGATTTCAAAGCATTGTTCACACCCACCTGAGAATAGGGAATTGGTCCATACGTATCAGTCACTCGCAACATAGTGCAAATGCGATATAATTCTGCCAATGAAAGATATACTTCATCCTCACATTGGTCTTTCAACTGAAAGTAATTTGGATAGAACTTATCGTAAAAGTCAGCAAAAGGTATTCTTAACCAAGCCTCAGACGGATTGTAAGTAGCAAAACGTCCCGACCAGCCGGTACCTAAGTTAGAATCTGCCACATAACCGGAAAATCCACCTGGCATCAAACAATCTACATACTGAGAGAAATTTTCCTGTTCAGGCATCATCACATCCTGCATATTCAGTAAAAGTGCACTAAACAAGTAATCGTCCGGCAGCATCTCATCCAAATTCGGTTCATGAGGATTCTTATTATAATCTATATAATCTCCGGTACAAGCCACGCTACCGAACAATATTGCTCCCGCAGCTACGAATTTCGCTATTGTACTATTTATTTTCATACTTTTCAAGCTTTTAGAATTTAAGTTTCAAATTGAATCCCACGCTACGCAAACTCGGCATCATGAAATAGTCAACTCCTTGATAATAGTTATTACTTGTAGAAGCTACAGCTTCCGGATCAAAAGGAGCCTTGCTATAAATCATCCACAAATTGCGCCCTACCAATGAGAGAGTAATGTCCATTACATTCTTCAATTTCGCTCTGGGAATAGTATAACTAATGGATGCTTCTTGCAAACGTAAATTGGTTGCACTATAGGTATACATTTGCGGAATACCACTGTCGCCACCTACCGCTGTGTACCACTTTTCCGCATCAACTACGTCACCACCATTGATGACCACGCCACCATTGTCACGTGCCAGGGCTGAAGCTTCAGATACACCATTAGCATCAAGAGTAGCTTGTGTGGCCGAGTAAACGATACCACCCAGACGAGCTGTCAGCAAAAAGCCCAAGCCAAAGTTCTTATATTGAAAATCATTACGCCATGCCATATTAGCTTTCGGAAATACAGAGCCAAGCTTAATTCCATCTTTTTGACTTTCAGTCTTAACAGAGCCGTTGGCGTCCACATAGATATTATTGTTCGCATCACGCTTCAAATCAGACATAGAATATAGATCACCCAAAGAACCACCTTCTTTTAATATAAAGTGAGCATTTGACAATCCTTTCATATCCAATTGTGTCTTAGAAATAATCTCACCAGTCACCGGATGTACATATCCGTCAATCAAGCTAAGGATTTTATTCTTATTGGCACTGAATGTATAATTCGAGTTCCAAGTAAATTTATTCCAGGTATTTTTATAACCTAAAGAAAGTTCGACACCACGGTTACGCACATTACCAGTCTGTGCATAAAAAGTGCTATAACCTCCGGTAGGTAGTTCCTGTGTATCCATAGTCTGATTATAAGTCTTGGTACTGTAGAATGAAATATCCAAGTTGAAGTGTCCTAAGAAACGAGCCGTAAGACCTACCTCCCAAGAATCGGTACGTTCAGGTTTCAAGTCATACAAAGGATAAGCAGATTTTGTACTATACTCGCCTGTAGAACTATCCCATTCGAAAGTAGGATAAGCCAGGAAACGTTTGAATGGCAAACCTACAGATGCCCATGAAGCACGCAATTTAAGATAAGAAATACTTTCCGGTAAAGTGAATATCTCAGATAAGAGAACAGAAGCACCCACTGAAGGATAAAAGAAAGACTTCTGTACTGACTTGGGACCTGCTAATTGTGAAGGCCAGTCATTACGTCCAGTCAATGTCAGATAGTAAGCATTTTTATAGCCGACTTCCGCAGAAGCAAAAATAGACTGCGTTTGTTCACGATAACCAGTTTCTTCACGCTTGGTAGTCTGTTTGTCCAACTGAGTTATTGAGAAATAGTTAGCCAAACCATCAGCAGGAATAGGACCTTTTACTCCCATTGCTTCAGAACGGGTGTCTGAGTAGGAAGCACCAATATTAGCGGTCACCCCCCAATCTTCACCAAAACGTTTATTAATATTAATCAGAAAATCGGCATACGCTTGCTTGTCACGCGTATTAGTCACACCATAATAACCGTTATCAGAACCTTCGGCAATAGTCGGTTCTGTTGAAGCATAATATTTCTGAGTGTAAGTATTCATAGAATTGTCAATACGTACACGCCCGGCTACGTTCAACCAATCCAGGATATCATAAGACAGAGAAGCACTCAACATATAACGGTCTTTATCGTTTTCACGCAAGTTGCGGTAATTAATCCAGTAAGGATTTTGCAAACGATATGAGCCACCACCTTGCGGCCAATATTGCGTATATAATTTACGAACAGGATCATACCGTTCAAACATTTTATATTCTTCCCAATCATTACCACGTGGGAACAAATAAGCTGAAGCTACCGGATTTGCATAAATACCTTGGTTAGTCATATTACGGTCTTTCTGCATAATATACTGCGCACCTACATCCAATTTCATCTTATCGTTCAAGAACTGGGTAGTATTACGGAACGTAAAATTGTAACGTTCATATTTGTTATTGGGCACAATTCCACGAGAGTTAACCGCAGCAGCCGACAAGTAGGTTTGATTGTGTTCCGAACCCGTAGAAAGTGAAACTGTTTCCGTACCGATAATACCTGTCTGGAAATAATCATCCTTGGGATTATAACCATAACGATTACTTGAGTTTAAACGGGAACCCCAACTTCCATCAGTACCAGACGTACCATACCAATCCTGAAACTTAGGCATCACAAAAGGATTCAGCACCTCTGTGTTACTGGACACAGATAAAGATACACGTCCTGCAGCACCCTTCTTAGTAGTGATAACAATAGCACCATTGGATGCATTACTACCATACAAAGCCGCAGCAGCAGCACCAGATAACACAGACATCGATTCTATATCATCCGGGTTGATATCAGCAATAGCTTCAGTAGTTCCTTGTGAGTCGAATTCACTACTACCACCGGCAGAGCTTAAACTATACATAGGAATACCATCAATAACATAAAGTGCATTAGAAGACTGTTCAATACCTCTTGATCCACGCATAACAACTTTACTGGCACCACCAACGCCCGAAGAAGAAGCATTAATGTTCAAACCAGCTACCTTACCATTCAACGAGTTGATAAAGTTAGCGTCTTTCACCGCCAAAGCGGTCTCTGCATCTACCTGAGTTACATTATAACTCAATGCTTTCTCCGCACGTTTGATACCGAGTGCCGTTACCACCACCTCTTCTATCAACTGTGAGTCGGTCTGCATCATAACATTGATGGCTCCCTGTCCTTTCGCTGCAATCTCCTGTGACTTGTAGCCAATGTAAGAGAACTGAATCACAGGATTCGCCACAGTAGTAGTCAGCGTAAAGTTACCGTCGATATCAGTGATACAGCCGTCAGTAGTGCCTTTCACCAGCACATTCACACCAATCAGAGGTCCCATATCATCAGATACCACTCCGGTGATGGTGCGTTCTTTTCCTTGTTGGTTACCCTCTTGCGGTGCAGCCGATTTCTCAGAAAGATAAACGATGTTATCTTCTACTTTAAAAGAAATGTCTTTTCCTTTAAGAATAGCATTCAAAGCATCTTCAATAGATGCATTCTTCAC
This sequence comes from Bacteroides stercorirosoris, assembly GCF_900142015.1. GTDB lineage: Bacteria > Bacteroidota > Bacteroidia > Bacteroidales > Bacteroidaceae > Bacteroides > Bacteroides stercorirosoris. The sequence continues at coordinate 17,658 of NZ_FQZN01000040.1, read as the reverse complement.
CTTGACACTTTCAACCGTCACAGTGGCAAGTTTGTCGTCATAGAAAAATTGATACTTAGATTGAGATTTAATCTGTTCGATGACCGTCCCTAATGTTGTGCGGGACACGTTCAAATTCAGCTGGGCGAAAGTCCACTGAACTGATACAGCCATGAAGAACAAAACTAATAAAGTCCGCAGAAATTTCGAACTTTGAAAAGCATGATTGTTGTTCATAAACAAAGTTTAAAGGTTACACATTGGTTAATTTTAATTCGTCAGAAGAACGTTTCTTCCGACTCACGTATATAAAACAACGGGCACTCAAAATACACTTACTACAAAATGATATTTTTTTTCCTTAAAATGAAAGAAGGGGATAGTTTTATTTGCTATCCCCTTCTTCAACACATTATTAACGTTTTCTCTTACTTCTTTTTCAGTTCATTGGAGAAAGAGTAAGGATAATCTTCCGGCTGTGTTCCTCTTTGCAGATTAGGCTTGCTGCCCATATCAAATTTCAAGACACCACCCTTTATCAGATCTCCATGCTTCAAATAATTCCTGCTATACTCATTTCCATCCAGACGGAGCGAGTTGATATATATATTTTCAGAATTATTATTCGCAGCATCAATCACCAACGAATTACCATTTTCAAAATGCAGGGTAGCTTTCTTGAATAAAGGAGCTCCCAAAACATATTCGTCAGTTCCCGGACAAACAGGATAGAAACCCAATGCGGAGAATACATACCAGGCGGAAGTCTGACCGTTATCTTCATCACCGCAATAGCCGTCGGGGCCGGGAGTGTACATACGGTTCATCACCTGGCGCAGCCAGTATTGTGCCTTCCAGGGTTGTCCGGCATAGTTATACATATAAATCATATGCTGTATCGGCTGATTGCCATGAGCATAGTTACCCATGTTCATCACCGTCATCTCGCGTATTTCATGAATTACCTGGCCATAGTAACTGTCATCGAATACGGGAGGAACCGTAAATACAGAGTCAAGCATTCCAATAAACACTTTTTCACCCCCCATCAAGTCAATCAATCCTTGCGGATCGTGGAATACGGACCAGGAATAATGCCAACTGTTTCCTTCCGTAAAGGCATCGCCCCACTTCAACGGTGAGAAAGGAGACTGGAACTGACCGTCTTTATTGCGGCCACGCATCAACAGACTTTCTTTGTCGAATACATTCTTATAGTTCATGGCGCGGTTAGCAAAGAGTTTCAATTCTTTCTTCGGACGGTCCAGAGCTTTAGCCATCTGATAAATACACCAGTCATCATAAGCATACTCCAGCGTACGAGCAGTATTTTCATTGATTTTCACATCGTAAGGAACATAGCCCAGCTTATTATAATACTCATGACCGAGGCGACCGGTAGAAGAGACTTCGGGATGCACATTCTTAGTCCCGTGGATAAGACCTTCATATAAAGTGGTTACATCATCCACTTTGACACCTTTCAGATAAGCGTCGGCAAGCACGGAAGCCGAGTTATTGCCAATCATGCAACCGCGATGTCCCGGACTAGCCCATTCGGGGAAGAAACCACTTTCCTTATAAGTATTGATAAGTCCTTCCTGAATCTGCTTGTTCACCGACGGATACATCAGGTTAAGGAAGGGGAACAGACAACGGAAAGTATCCCAGAAACCGGTATCAGTATACATATACCCAGGAAGAGCCTGCCCGTTGTAAGGGCTGTAATGCACGGGAGCACCGGCTTCGTCGAACTCATAGAAAGAACGGGGAAACAGGACGGAACGGTACAGACAAGAATAGAATGTACGATACTGGTCGAGGTTACCACCGTCCACCTCTATTTTTCCCAACACCTGGTTCCAGGCATCCTGCCCTTTCTGAACCAAAGACTCAAAACTGTCATTACCCAGTTCTTTGAGGTTCCGGTCAGCTTGTTCAAAACTGATAAAAGAAGAAGCTACACGGGCATGTACGATTTCTCCTTTGCGGGTTTTGAAACCGATGATTGCACCCGTATGTCCGGCAGTCTGTTCTTGTTGGTTTTCAAGCACATTGCCATCGGCAACGGAAGCCTGATAAGTGAAAGGTTTGTCGAATTCTACGACGAAATAGTTTTTGAAGTTATCAGGAACGCCGCCACTGTTGCGGGTAGTGTATCCGATGATTTTGTTTTGTTCGGGAATAATCTTAATGTAGGAGCCTTTATCAAAAGCATCTACCACAACATACGAATGTTCATTCTCGGGGAAAGTGAAACGGAACAGGACGGCACGCTCGGTGGGAGTAAACTCCGTCACTACATCGTGTTCCGCCAGATATACCTTATAATAGTGGGGTAATGCCACTTCTCCCTTATGAGAGAACCAGCTGGCACGCTTGTCTTCGTCAAACTCCGGTTTGCCCACTACCGGCATGATGGAGAACTGGCCGTAATCGTTTATCCAGGGACTGGGCTGGTGAGTCTGCTTGAAACCACGGATTTTATTGGCGGTATACACATATTGCCAGCCGTCTCCCATTTTCCCCGTCTGCGGAGTCCAGAAGTTCATTCCCCAAGGACGCGCAATGGCCGGATAGGTGTTACCCGTGGAGAGTTCAAAAGAAGACTGTGTACCCATCAATGGATTGACGTATTGCGTAAAATCTTTAGCCTGCCCCCCAAGAGCGCAGCACAAAAAGCAAATCGATAAAAAAAGGTTCTTCATGATATTACAATAATTATTGGGTTGTCAGGTTTTATATATAATGCCGTCTTAAAACGATCTATTTCCTTGAAGACAAGAACACACTGTTCCCCACGATCTTATATTCAATAGGTATTACGTTCTTAACAGAATTCAGCACTTCCTCCACGGTGTTTTTCTTTTTCAGTGCACCGGTATACGTCTTCGTCGAGTTCATATCAGGAGCCAGAATAATCTTCACTCCATAAGAGCTTTCCAGTGTGCGGGCAATCGTGAATATGTCTGCCTTCTCAAACACAAACTGATTATTATGCCAGTTTTCAATACCTGTATCCACTTGCTTCACAACCAAGCGACGGGTCATACCATTCAGTTCAGCCTTTTGTCCCGGAGACAGAACAATCATTCCTTCATCATGGTTGCCTTTTACTTCAATCTCTCCCTTCACCAGCGTGGCTACCGCCAAAGGGTTAGCCTTGTCACTCTTCAGATTAAAGACCGTTCCCAGTACTCTGACTTGCATTGCCTCACTCCGCACAATGAAAGGTTTTTCCGTATCTCTCTTCACTTCAAAATAGGCTTCTCCTTCCATATACACATTCCTTCCCTTCTCGGAAAATTCACGCGGATACTTCAAAGTAGTATACTTGTTCAACCAGACTTTAGTGCCATCGGGCAACATCAGTTCTTTCACCTTATCCGTAGCGGTGACAGCCACCAGGTCATCCGTCTCACTCTGCGACTGATAAATATGGTAACTCAGACCGGAAATGAAAAAGATGCCTATAAACATAGCGGCATACCGCATCCAGGTGTTCATTCTCCGCATCTTATACCGCTTTGCCTCTTCTTGTTTCAAGCGTTTAAACAACTGTTTCTCCGCTCTTTCTATCCTCTTCTCATCCGCGAATTCCTCACTTCTTCCCAGATGATATATCTGCTCTATCCTGAACAATTCACGCGCGTTCTCGCCTGATTCGTCCAGCCATGTATTTACCTTATGGAGTTCTTCTTCAGAACATTCTCCCATAAGGAATTTGACCATCAATTCCTCATCCAACTTATTTATTCCTTCTTTCATCATACTAATTAAACAACCGTTTCGATAAAAACACTTATACCCTACCTAATAAAAACAGAACTAACATGAAATTCATGTAGCCCAACCTTTCACGCAAAAACTTCAAAGCCTTATACATATGAGCTTCCACAGTTCGCAACGATATCCCCATCGTTTCCGCAATATCCTTATTCTTCATATCATGCAGATAACTGAGCTTAAAGACCATCTTACACTTATCCGGCAATTCATTAATCGCCTCAGAGAGTTTTTTCCTGAGTTCCTGGTCTTCTATCCGCTTCACCACGTCATTGCTATCCGGCTGATAGAATTCAATCCTCTTTTTGTGAATTTCCGTCACGACAGCTTCGTAACTATTCTTAATATCCCGATGCTTCAGTACATTCAAAGCACGGGTATACACCGCCCGATACAGGAATGCCTGTATCTGCTCTCCCACCGTCACTGTATCTTTCCGTCGCCACAATTCTACAAATACATCCTGCACTACGTCCTCCGCTTCTTCTTCGCCTACAATGCGTGTAGCGTAGAAAAGCAGATTGGCGTAATACTTACGGAAAAGGAGTTTATAAGTCTGGTCAAAATTTTCGCTCATAATCTCACGTCAATTACAATACCACACCTTCCCCGGCTTGTCCCCCATTTCAAATTCAAGGACACTGCCGTTTATTATCTGTTCATGTGTGATATAGCTTTTATCATAAGGTTTTCCGTCGATTTTCACCGACTGGATATAAATATTCTCTTTGCTGACAGCCGGCGCCAGCACTGTAAATATCTTGCCGTTAGCCAAGTGCATCTTCATTTCAGGATACATGGGAGTGCCGATCTCATATCTGCCGCCAACCGGATTTACCGGGTAGAATCCCATTGCACTGAACACATACCAAGCGGACATCTGACCGCAGTCTTCATTTCCACACAAACCGTCAGGGGTATTCCTGTAAAGTTCATGCATCACTTCGGCTGCATATTTCTGAGTCTTCCAGGGCTGTCCCACAGCATTGAAGAGATAAATGACATGATGGCTCGGTTCGTTTCCATGCGCATACTGTCCGATCATTCCCGTACTGAAAATGGGCAATTCCTCATCGGCAGAGGGATTATAGGTAAACATGCTATCCAGCTTCTGCGCAAATCTTTCCTTGCCTCCCGCCAACTCAATCAGACCGTCAATATCCTGCTGCACCGACCAGAAGTATTGCCAGCCGTTGCTTTCGCAAATATGCGGAGTATAATCGTCCGGGCTGAACCCTTCGATGAAATTCCCTTTATTATTGCGAGGCTGCATAAAAGAAGTTTGAGGATTATACACATTCCTGTAATTCTGAGAACGTTTATAAAATTCATCCGCCGTCTCTTTCTCGCCTAATTTCTCGGCCATACGGGCTATGCAATAATCATCATAAGCATATTCCAGCGTTTTAGATAGCGACCAGTTTTCTGAATTATAATGGTCCGTCACATCATAAGGCACATAACCATACTTCTTATACAACCCGATCCCACGATATTCGTCAATATTGGCGGTAGCCACACAAGCAGCCAACGCTTTTACGGGATCAAAATCCCCTATTCCTTTTAAATAGGCGTCTACAATAACGGGCACGGCATGATATCCTATCATCATATCCGTCTCACTGCCATAGAAATTCCATACCGGAAGGCGACCGTTCTGTTCATAGAAAGCGATGAAGGATTTCACCATGTCGTCAACGCGGTCCGGTTCTATATACGTGTAAAGAGGATGGGCTGCGCGATAGGTATCCCACAATGAGAATGTACTGTAGTTCGTCCACCCGTCCGCCTGGTGTACTTTCTTGTCAGGACCGTAGTAAGCACCATCCACATCACTATAAATAGTAGGAGCCAGCATAGAATGGTAAAGGGCTGTATAGAATTTTACTTTCTCGTCATGGTTATCGCACTTGATTTCCACCCTGGAGAGTTGCTCGTTCCAGTTTTTCCGGGCAGCCGACAGATATTTATCAAAATCATCATCCGGTGCTTCGGCGGCAAGATTACGTGCCGCACCTTCCATGCTCACGCCGGAGATGGCTGTGGTAACAAGAATCTGCTCGTTGGCATCCGTATGGAAATCAAAACGGGCAATGGCAGATGTACCAATCCGCTTGCCATCTTTAATAACGGCAGCAGTATCCAGTTGCACGGCTGCAAACGGTTTAGAGAAACGGGTGCGGAAATAGATATGCTGATCGCGTGCCCAGCCGTCGGAGAAACGATATCCCTGAATGGTTACAGAGTCAATAACTTCTATATGCGTATCATTCGTAAAGTCCCAGTTCATGGCTTTCCGCAGATTGAGGAATATAGCGGCATCCGCTTCGGGGAAAGTGTAACGCTGAATACCGCAACGTTCGGTAGCCGTCAGTTCCACATGAATATCATAGTCTTTCAGCCGGACCTGATAATATCCGGCACTCGCCGATTCTTCGGAATGGGAAAACAGGGAATGAATGCCCAACGGAGCCTCCGATTCTTTATAAGGTAAAGTCACAGGCATAAAAGATATGTCATATAAATCACCGGCTCCCGTGCCCGAGAGATGGGTATGGCTGAAACCGGCAATAGTGCTGTCCGGATAAAAATAACCGGAGATACGGTCCCATCCCGGAAGACCGTTATCGGGACTTAGCTGTACCATACCGAACGGAGCCTGCGCACCGGGATACGTATTACCGGTGAAATCAGTACCAATAAAAGGATTGACATACTCTGCATAGGATTCACTGCTGACATTAGCCTGCCGAGATACACACGCTGAAAGAGAGAAAAGAGCTGCAAATAAACAACAAGATTTCAATAATTTCATAATATCATATAGTTAACGTGCTTATTAAACAACCCAATACAAGAAAACACTTAGTCTTCTTCGATAAAAGAGTGGTTCTGATAAACAAAAATAATACAAATATCCGATAAAGCCATAACTTTATTGGTGAAAATCCATATAAACGGGGAAGTTGACCGATTACTCACGTCCGTATCATGTCCACGTTTCCTCCACTCCTATACGGGGACGAGAATAGTGGAGCAGGTGTGGAGCAGATATGGAGCGGGTGTGGAGCGGGTGTGGACAACCTTCTTGCGTTTATCGGCTCTCATTCTCATTTTTATCCTTATCTTTGCCACAAAAAGCGACAATGAGTTACACAACTTATCTCTTTGACTTTGATTACACGCTCGCAGACTCTTCTCGCGGCATCGTCACTTGCTTCCGCAATGTGCTCAATCAACACGGCTATAACGACGTGACCGATGAAGCCATCAAACGCACCATCGGAAAGACCTTGGAAGAATCTTTTTCTATCCTGACCGGTGTGACAGATGCCGACCAGCTGGAAAGTTTCAAAAACGAATACAGAAAAGAGGCGGATACACACATGACGATAAATACGGTGCTCTTCCTTGAAACCAAGTCCGTACTGCTCGCACTGAAAGATGCAGGCGCCTTCATCGGCATCATCTCCACCAAATACCGTTTCCGGATCAAAGAACTGGTCGACCAGCATTTCCCCGGCAACTTCTTCAACATCATTGTCGGCGGAGAGGACGTAAAGGCAGCGAAACCTTCACCAGAGGGTTTGCTACTTGCCATAAAAGAACTGCACATCACCAAAGCGGAAACTCTCTATATAGGTGACAGCACCATAGATGCCGCCACAGCCAAAGCTGCCGGAGTAAACTTTGCCGGAGTGACGCATGGAGTGACCACCGCCGAGGAATTAAGTAAATATCCGCACTGGAAAATAATGAGCTCACTGGAAGAATTACTGGAAAGCGACGATCAGCCGACTAATAACAAACCGTCAGCTGACGAGAAATATCCGGTTACCGACAAAGCAATATCTCCTGTTCCGGCTTCTTCCACGTCTTCCGCATCAGCTTCCGGCACTCCTTCCGGCCCACGCAGAAGAAAGATGATAAATATCTGGCAGATATTAATCCTGGCAGTATTGCTATGGCTATCCTTTGAAGAGGGTGAAAACAGTAATGTCTTTATGTGGGCTTTTCTGTTGGTTCTCTGGTATATCCTTACAACACGCCGGATTGTTCCCGACCGTGTGTTAGATTTCATCTCCCCCTGGTGGACTCCCTGCAAAGTGCGTCTTCGCGCTCTCCGCATCAAGATGATACGCGGAAAGCAAGTACCGGTTGCCAGCAAAGAAAGCAACACCTGCCTGAATTGCGGAACCGTCTATACCGGCAGCTACTGTAACCGCTGCGGACAAAGCTGCAATACCCCCCGTTATCGTTTAAGCAACGCTTTCAGAAACATTTTGGGAGGTTTCACCAACATTGATAACGGCTTCGGCCGCACTTTGCTGGACTTGCTCTATCGTCCGGGATATATGATGAAGGATTTCATTGCCGGAAAACGGATACTTTACTTCCGTCCCTTCCAGACGTTATTCGTACTGGCCGCCCTCTACATCATGGCCGTGCAATTGGTGGATCCAGATGCGTTGAAAGAGAAAAAGAAGGCTTCCCCGGAAACCCAGCGACAGGAAATTATGGCCGCGCGTGAGCAATTGCAACAACGAATAGAAATAGCAGAAGATTCCACAACAAAGGAAATGCTCAGCATAGCCATAGAAAAGCTGAATAACAAGTTAGAGGATATAGAAGTGGAAGACTCTACGGAAATCCAGAAAAAAGGTCTTCTAATTGCCCGCGAGCAACTACAAAAACAACTGCAAAAACAACTGAAAAAAGCCAAGAACCCCACGCAAAAGGAAGCCCTGGAACAGACCATAGAAGGTATAGATCAGAGTCTGGATAAGCGGAAAGCGGAAAGTAATACAAAGAAACCTAATATCGTCATCAAGACAGGCGACGATGACAATGAAGACCTCATTGACGAATTCGTGGAAAGCAGCCTGTCAGTGAGCAATAAACTTGAAAAAGTCGTTCAGAACACCCCTTTCCTTCAGAAAGTGTGGAATCTGTTGCACAGCTGGGGACACGGTAATAAGGCATTTCGCATCATAGCCACTTTACCTCTCTTTGCCCTGGCAACGCTTATGGCTTTCCGGCGCAAGAAGAATAAAATACGTTATAACCTTACGGAGCATGTATTCATGCAGGCCTATATCGCTTGCCAGATACTTTTGCTCAGTATCATCGTGCTTCCTTTCAACGGCAGCGCGGCAGTTAATAATTTATATGAATTACCGATATTAGTGATCTTTGCGCTCTTCTGCTTAGACTATAAACAATTGTATGGTTACAGTTGGTGGAGAAGTTTCTGGACTACGTTGCTCATGTTCTTATACAGTTTGATACTGGTTATACTCTTTGCCATCGTAGTAGTAGGTTTGCTGATTGCGGCAGTTTATATATTGGAAACAATCCTGTAAGATAGAGAGGCTCAAGACCTCATCTTTCAAGACGATAAAAAAATAAGGGGGGGGTATGAATCACCCCCTCATTTATTAATTTGGATTTGCGACTGCACTTACCATCCATTCGGCAATAGGAATCGTATTTACCATTCCTCCATTGATTGAAGAATACGTCCAGGCATCCCAACTGTTTTGAGTCAACTGTCGCAGGCCGGCCATAACCATAGAATATTCGAATGATTCGGGAACATTCTTTCCATCATCTCCTAAATAGTATGTGCAATAACCTTCATACCAGCCACCTGCCCAATAATCGGCAGGATCGGTCGGCGCATATCCGTCTCCTGAATCATCACCGCTCAACGTAATTACTCCGTCCACAAAATCAGCTGCATCATACGTCACGGACGTCGTTCCATTCTTTATTGAAAAACTCCCATCGCCATTGGCATCATAACCGAAGCCACGGATAGACTGGCTATCAGAACTAAATCCAGGTCCTACCAATACGAAAAAGCGAGGATCTGCTTTAGCTATTGCCAATATCATCTGATGTCCGGTGGGCTCGTCACTCGCTTTCCAGCGATATCCCCAACTCAGCAAATGAACATTATCCTTTGCCGGACTCTCCCATTCATCGCCACTTATCCATTGCACAGCCAATGCCGACTGGCATTCACCTTCTCCTGTCCAGAACTGAATATCATCCATAGACTTCACTGCCGGATAAGCCATATACACATTCACCGTAACAGAAGCAGAGGCTTCGTCTTTATCCGTATAAGCTGTGAACTTTATTTCATAAGTCCCCGCCTTCTCTGGAGCAAAAGTATATTTCAGTTCGGTCGACACTTTTTCATTATTCAATACCCATTCATTACGGGCATTCTCACCATTTTCCACTTTCGCTTCCAAAGCTAAAGTATTTCCAAGCGCAATATCCTGCTTGTCACCATTCACAATAGATACCGACAATGGCAAAACATTGTCATCGGAATCATCATCACTACAAGATGCCAGTCCTGTTATAAGGACTATGTATGACAATAAATAAACAAATCTCTTTTTCATTATTACTTAAAATTAGAAGTAAAGAATGTCCCGGCCGGGTATTTCGTACAATCATTATAGGTAGCCTTAAATGTGGGCGTATCGCCGCTAAAGTCAAATATACTGATCTGATTGATGCCTACATCACCATACCCCTTTATGGTATTAAGATATACTCCTTCCGTCACAGGGTCAACCGCAACTGTATTGTAAACGATATTAGCATTTTCTACCATTTCTTTAGCATCTACCATCAGTTTAGTTTCATTCGTACTGAAGATATGGCGATAGATTTTAGTAGAAAGGGCACTCATGTACAACGTATCTCCCTTAGCCGTTATGCTGGGAGCAGCGGCAAACGAAGCCGACAGTGTCTTCGCAGCGTCTGCATTGGTAGCTGCCAAATCATTCTCTTTCATTATTGAATAATCCTTAGCATTAACTTTAGCTATTTTGCCGGATGATACTGATACCCACACATTGTTATCCGATGACTTCACTACACCCGATATGTTACTGTCAAATTCAACCGTTGCCGACACTTCATTTTTACCGGCTTCTATCACAAGAAGATTCTTGCTCTGGGAAGCAAATACTTTTCCTTCAACAACCGCCATCGTATTCTTTCTGGCACCGTTCGTACCTTCTATAAGCGTGGCCTCCCCAGTAGAAGGATGAAACAACTTGATTCCTGCATTATCACGCAGATAAATATTATCATCACCCAATACGGCTACATGCGTAGGCCAATCAATCTTACCTTTCAACTCGTCGCCATATGCAGTTTCCAGTTTCAACGTTTCCGCGTTGACAATCGTCAGAAAACCACCTTCGTTACCTCCATTTTGAGAGACAATGTACATTTTCTTGTTAGCAATAAACAGATCCTGCGGAACACTGCCCAACCATGCTCCGTTATTCTCCTCCTGAAAAGCCTTATTCACAAGTTCACCTTCGGGACTTATAAATATCAGATATCCACCCTTATCGCCTCCCCAGGCAGATCCTTCGTTCAGGATAAAGGTTCCGTATTTATACTTCCCATATACATCGACAGTCACTTTAGCCGAAGCCTCACCCTGTTCCGCATTCGAAACAGTCAGCTGAACGTCATAACTTCCAAGTTCGGTAGCAGTGAAATCGTAAGTAGAAGTAGTAGCTACGTCCTTCCCGTTCAGCTTCCAGACATATTCCACTTCTGAACTTCCTTCGACTTCAGCTTTCAGGTTAAGGGTACCTCCCTGCACAATCTCCTGAGTCTCACCACCCTCTATCAAAACCGACAGCGGCAGTAACGGCTCTTTATTGTCATCACTACAAGACACCAGTCCTACAGCGAGGACCAAACACGACAAAAAATAAATAATGTTCTTCTTCATTGTTGTTATATAAAAAATTAAAAAATAGGGATTAAAACTCAAACATCAACGAGCACAACACGTTGCGCAAAGGCATCGGATAGTATTGTGTCGATTCATAATAAGTATTCAGAATGTTATCCACACGCACTTGGAAAGTAACCTGCCTGCCATCCTTCAGTTTCCACAGATATCCCGCCAGCAGGTTGTGAACCGTATAAGGGCGGGTCGAATAGGATTCGTCGGTAGTGACATAGCGCTTACCTATATAAGTGGTCTGCCACGAGCAGAAAGCATTCTTATAATCGAATGCCAGACGCGCATTCCATTTCAATTCGGGCACATAAGGTATCTGCCGCATATAGGAGTTATCATCTTCATGTTGCTTTTTCCGGGTACGCGAACGCGCCCAACTGAAATTACCGGAAAGCGTAGTCTTGAAATCACCGAAACTCAACAGCATCTTACCCGTAAACTCCGCCCCCGTAGAAAGCACGTTACGCTTGTTCTGAGGCGTCCATATCCACTGGTTACCGTCTTTGGGAAGCCACAAAATCCAGTTGTCGATATGCATCAGATACCCGGACACTTCGGCATTCAGTGTCATCCAGGAAGTCAGTTCATTCTTATACCCGATGGCCGCATCATAGGAATAACCGTCTTCGGGTTTCACATCCGGATTACCGCCAGGACGCCAATAGAGGTCGTTCATACTGGGAAAGCGATAATTATAAGACATACTCCCCTTTACGTAGAAAGTCTTATCAAAGAAATTGGTGGCAAAACCTGCCGACCAGGTGGAAACGTTCCGGCTATTGTTTTGCTCGAACATATACTGGGCATGCAATTGCAGCCACGACAACGGGGTCCAGTTGGCCGAAGCCTGCCACGACAGCACATTACGGTGATGCTTCAACGGCGGTTCGGCCACCGGTATACTATAATACGTACCGTCTATCAGATACTTTGCCGAATCCACATCAATATAACTGCTCACATTGACCAAATCGTGCGTATAAGTAAGTGTGGTATTCAGCACCAGTTCGTCAACAGGCGCACACGAATAATCGGCAACGCCCTGCCAGGTATGCGAAGAGTTGATGTTTCCTTCCGGATCGAACAGACCACCGTCGAACCATTTGTCGTACTTCAAACGATAATAAAGCCACGCACCCTTTACGTGCAGTTCGTGTATGCCACGCACATAGTCGAAACCCACATACCCGCGAACGTTCGTCTCGTGCTGCCGCTCGTGCGTCTTGCTCACAATGCCCAACGGCTGGGGCAACATGCGCTTTCCCTGTTGCAACCAGCCGATAGCAACCAGTTGAGCATGCCGGTTCAACTTGAAATAACCTTCCTGCATAGCTCCCCATTGCAAATAGTCGGCATCCTGGCGTCTCTCCTTGAAAGCCTCGTTAGTGAGCACTTTATTTATATAAGTATAGTCGTTATCGGAATGTTGATAAAACAAACGTGTTTTCGAAACCACACGCTTACCTCCTACATTAATCTGCGCCCCTCCGGTATAAGTGTTGTAAGAGCCATACTCACCGAAGAACTTTCCTGTGAGTCCTTTGCCCCACTCCGGGTCATTGAAGATGTTTACACTGCCCCCCACGGCTCCCGTACCACTTTTCACATGGCTACTCCCATAATAGAGATTCACGTTGTCGGCAAAAAAGACCGGAAATTGCGAAAAGTCGAATACTCCGGACATGGGCGGCGTGATGTTGACTCCGTTCCAGTTAACCCGTGTCTGTGCGGCACTTCCTCCACGAAAAGAAGCCGTAGACAATGCTCCCGTACCCAAACTCTTGATATAGGTGGCGGAGTTATCAGTCAGCAGTTCGGAGAATGAACGCGTTTTATTGACTTGCAGCATTTCAGGGTCGATGCGCGCTACCTTGGCACCGGCATTCGCTTCGTTGGCATGGCTTATCCGGCGGGCCACAATCTCCACCTCATTCAGATTCAGATCATAAGCCACTGTATCCTTTTTCTGGGCTACTATATTGGTAGCCGGCAGACATAAGGCAATCATCAGGAGAAGCAGTTTTCTCATATATATAGATTATTGAATTTCAACGGATTCCGGAAAATAAACCTGACTGGGGTATACACCGACACGATAGCTTTCGATATTCCCGCTCTCTTTATAATGGCGGATATAACCGCGCTGTGCCGAGTAATCCAGACAATCGCAGATATAGACCTCGCCCTGCGGACTTACCCCACAACCATACATCATGTCCACTCCCGGCACATGACGGTGCAGTCTGAACGTGCCGTCGTCCGTATTCAGTGTATAAATACTTTGCTGTGAATTGTTCGGGCGCCCCGGTTTGCAGGTCCGTACACTAAAGTAAATCAATGATTTAGTAGCATCCATATCCATACGGTTATAGCCGACCGTTCCTACAACATCTCCCTCTTCCGCCTCATCTTTACCGACAAAAGGAAGCCGATAAGTAGCCAGCACCTTTTCCGTTTCCGGATCAATGCACTTCAGCAGAACGGCAGTGAGTTTTCCTTTATCCCGCTCGTTCATCAAAGCCCATAGCCTGCCGTTCTTATCTTTCAGTATCTTACAAGTCTTGGTAGTTTCCTCATTATAAACGTCTTCTATCATGCGGCTTCCTTCCTGGTTTATATTGTCCAGGTCGAACACGTACAGCCCCTTTGCCGTCATACCAAACAGTTTATGGTCCGCCACTTCCATATATTCCACCCATTTCCTGATGACAATATACTCCAACGGAGTACCGTAGGGCGGCACAGTACGGATTCGTACCAGCTGGCTGGGCAAATCCGTACCGGACACGTTATTACTCAAAAGGTCGGAAACAATGGCTGTAGTATCCGATACAGGTACTATCTGACGCGGCAATCCTGCCTGTGTATAAAGTATCGTACCTTCGGATTTGAATGTCTGCGGATTTACAATCTCGATTTTCTTAGAATTATTCAAGGTGACGAAGTACTTCCCGTTAATCATCGTGATGGATTGCGCCACATCCCCCAACGGGCGATTGTTCACAACACGGAAAACGTCGGGACTCACCATTCCGTTACGATACAACACGGATATAGCCCCCATATTGGTACCTATCCGTCCTTCGTTCAACACAATCGCTTCAATATTACCTTCACCCACACCGGCCGGAAAATCATCTTCATATTCGCAAGCGGACAGTGACAACACCAATAGTGCACAAAACAACCTCAGAACACATTTTCTCTGCATACACAATATTATTTTTATGTTTCGAGGAGTAAAGTCCGAACAGTGACCACCACCCATATTGGTAGCAATATGAATTGAAGTAATGTTAATCCCCACGTTTCTTTTCCCCCGAAACTGTAGATTGCAGACTTTGCAGGCAGGTCTTCTGACTCGCTTCCTTTTCGGAAGTCCTTCCCATCCCATACGGACAGTGGACGATTGTAGAATTTATCCGAAAAGTTCAATGAAGCTCACAGCAGTGGGTCTGTTCAGGATTTACACCTGATTCCCTTTTCACTTCGTTCGATAAGACATATCGTGAAGCACCCGAAAGCCGGATTCTTGAATCCGGGGACAAAGATAGATATTATTAATCAGACAAAACAAGGATATTCCTAAAAAAGCAAAATGAAATTTATGATTGATTGGGCTGAGGAAGCCTGCAATCTATTTCTTGCATCTTCGAGATTAGTTCACTGCATACAAAAAAAGAAGAAGAAACATTTGCCTGTTCCGAAGAAAAGAAGTACTTTTGTGCCCGATTATTCCGCACCGGGTTCGACAAAGTGTATTCTAAGTGATTAGAGACCACCCGACGGAGCTAACTTATACATTATTATAAGAAATGTACGCAATTGTAGAAATCAACGGCCAGCAATTTAAAGCAGAAGCTGGTAAAAAGCTGTTTGTACACCACATTCAGAATGCAGAAAACGGTACAACAGTAGAATTTGACAAGGTTCTTTTGGTAGACAAAGACGGTGCTATCACTGTAGGTGTTCCTACTGTAGAAGGTGCAAAGGTAGTTTGCCAGATTGTATCAAGCATGGTAAAAGGTGACAAAGTTCTCGTTTTCCACAAGAAAAGAAGAAAAGGTCATCGCAAGTTGAACGGTCACCGTCAACAATTCACAGAGTTAACAATTACAGAAGTAGTAGCTTAATCAATTTAAAACAGTAAGAAGAAATGGCACATAAAAAAGGTGTCGGTAGTTCTAAGAACGGCCGCGAATCACAGAGCAAGAGATTAGGCGTTAAGATATTTGGTGGTGAAGCTTGCAAAGCAGGTAATATCATCATTCGTCAAAGAGGTACTGAATTCCACCCGGGTAACAACATCGGTATGGGTAAAGACCACACTCTTTTCGCTTTAGTAGACGGAACTGTACAGTTCAAAGTAACCAAGGAAGACAGACGTTATGTATCTGTAATCCCCGCTGAAAGCGCAGAAGCGTAAGTATCCGAACAAGAAATAAAGAAGAGGGATGTGATCCGCAAGGATTACATCCCTCTTCTTTTCAGAACAAACTCTGCTTTTACACATCTTTCAGAACAAGAAACACATCCCGGCAATATTAAAAATAAGCAAGTTTCTTTTTTGTATTACTTCTGATTTACACTATCTTTGTGCTCTCAAATCAAGATTTTAATCAAAACGAAGTATCAAGATATGCTTACCATCAAACAAATTACAGAAAACACCGACGCGGTGATCCGCGGACTGGAGAAAAAGCATTTCAAAAATGCGAAAGAAACAATAGACCAAGTAATTGCCTTCAACGACAAAAGACGTAGCACACAGTCTGTATTAGATAACAACCTCTCCGAAGTGAACTCAATCTCCAAATCCATCGGACAACTGATGAAAGAAGGAAAGAAAGAGGAAGCCGAGGTTGCCAAAAGCCGTGTAGCCGAGCTGAAGGAAATCAACAAAACGTTGCAAGCCGAAATGGACCAGGCAGCCGAAGATATGCAGACTCTGCTTTATACCATTCCGAACGTGCCATACGATGAAGTACCCGAAGGTGTAGGCGCCGAAGACAATGTGGTTGAGAAAATGGGAGGCATGGAAACCGAACTTCCCAAAGACGCACTGCCTCACTGGGAACTGACAAAGAAATATGATTTGATTGATTTCGACCTGGGCGTGAAGATTACAGGAGCCGGCTTCCCGGTTTACAAAGGAAAAGGCGCACAATTGCAGCGCGCTCTGATTAACTTCTTTCTGGATGAAGCCCGCAAAGCAGGTTATCTGGAAATTATGCCTCCGACAGTGGTAAATGCCGCTTCCGGTTACGGAACAGGCCAGTTACCCGACAAAGAAGGTCAGATGTACCATTGCGAAGTGGACGATTTATATCTTATCCCGACTGCCGAAGTACCTGTTACGAATATCTATCGCGACGTGATTCTGGAAGAGAAACAACTTCCCATCAAGAACTGCGCATATACGCAATGTTTCCGTCGTGAGGCAGGATCTTACGGTAAGGATGTGCGCGGTCTGAACCGTCTGCATGAGTTCTCTAAAGTGGAACTGGTGCGCATAGACAAGCCGGAACACTCCAGACAATCCCACAAAGAGATGTTGGATCACGTGGAAGGACTGTTGCAGAAACTGGAACTGCCGTATCGTATTCTTCGCCTCTGTGGTGGTGACATGAGCTTTACAGCCGCACTTTGCTTCGACTTCGAAGTGTATTCCGAAGCACAGAAACGCTGGTTGGAAGTAAGTTCCGTATCCAACTTCGATACATATCAGGCTAACCGTCTGAAATGCCGCTATCGTAGTGGAGAAAAGAAAACAGAGCTTTGCCATACCTTGAATGGTTCTGCCCTGGCATTGCCGCGCATCGTTGCCGCCCTGCTGGAAAACAACCAGACACCGGAAGGAATCCGCATCCCGAAAGCATTGGTACCGTATACGGGATTTGAGATGATTGACTAATCTTCAATGATAGTCTAACTTTATATAAATACAATGCTTTATAATACAATGTTTTATTACACAATACCTTATAATACAACGCTTTATAATACGAGACTATCCATCTGATTGTGTAAATAGAAAACTACGGTGTTTCTCTCGTAGTTTTTTTATTTATGTATTAACTTTGTAAAAATCAGATTTTATG
>NZ_FQZN01000053.1 GCF_900142015.1 Bacteroides stercorirosoris | reverse complement strand
TTTTCTTTTTCTCGTCGTCTCTCTTGTCGAAAGGGAGATAAAAGGAAAAGAGAAAGGAGTTCTTAACAACACCGGTTTCTTAATCAGTAAATCAACCATCGATTGCATTCCTTTCGGAAAGCGGGTGCAAAGGTAAGAACTTTATCACATAACTTCCAAATGTTTTCAGAAGTTTTTTTTCTTTTTTCTTTTCGACTGCCGTATTCTTGGTTGGAATTAGGGCAAAAGGAAAGAAAAACGTCAGGGTTCTTACACCGTTTCTGTCAGAATGTCAATTGCAAGGCTTACCATCTCTTGGAAAGCGGATGCAAAAGTAGCGGATATATCCATTCACTCCAAATATATCTGACACTTTTTCGCAGGTTTTTTGAAACAATTTTGTAACTCGTTGATTGATAAGGATGTTGCAGAACATAATTTTCAAGGAGGGCGTGGACGGCACAAAGCACTATACATAATTATATATGCGTGCGCGTACGAAAGGCAAAAGTCCCTTATAGTAGATGGAAATATGGCCTACTTGGGAAATATATACTTCCCGGTTAGAAAAATATTTTTTCCCAGTTGGGAAAAAGCATTCATCCAAAAAGTATAAACTTCATTGGAGCGTTCGCAAATCCAACTGTCAACAATAAGCACTCTTCACATTTTCACCTTACATCATACATTCAAAAGGGCTACACCATCCGGGGAAAAGGGTGTAGCCATGACGCCCAAAAGGTGTAGCCTTAACAAACAAAGGGTGTAGCCATCCCAAAAACGCCTCTCAAGATAGCCAGGGCAAGAAAAAAGACAGGAAATTTACGTGAAAGCAACAAGAGACAGAAAATAAAGGGAGAAGGGTATGTAAAATAAAACAAAGAAAAAACAAAAGGTTAAGAGTCTGTTTAAGAACTAAGTTCTAACACTTGAAGAGTATTTCTTCTTTCTTTGAACAATAACAGAAAGCTTTGCTGAAATTATGAATATACCTTCGATTCAGCTGAAGAGATGGTAAAATTAGCATTTAAAGAATGTTGCCGAACACAATTACACAGACTCTTATAAGACATCAAAAAGAGCTCAAAAAAAACTATAAGTGTGCGGCTCAAAGAATTTGTAAAAACAGAATAGGGCTGCCTTGGAATCACTTCCCCGGCAGCCCTTCTTCATCGAAATAAAAATAACAGATAGAGAGAGTATGATGTTATTTATTCCCGACCTCCCCCCAAAGCACGGTATAGATTAATTAAACTTTGTATCTCAGTAAACTGATTGGCCGTCTGTGACAGTTGCGCACTGAGTAACGACTGCCGGGCGGTAAGTACTTCCAAATAGGTAGTATTACCGTGTTCCATCAACAGAGAAGTGCTGCGCAGGGCTGTTTGCAGGGAAACAATCTGCTTATCCAGCAAGAGGCTTTTCCCCTGGCTCGTCTGATAGGCCATCAAAGCATCATTCACCTCACTACCGGCATTGAGCAACGTTTGCTGAAAACCAAGAGCGGCTTCTTCCTGCTGTGCACGGGCAATGCGATACTGGGCAACCACCTGTCCCCGATTGAAGAGCGGTTGCGTCAACGACCCTACAGCCGATGCCAGGAACTTACCCGGATTGAGAATCACAGACCCGACAGAGTTCGTCCATCCGGCACTTCCACTCAAAGTGATGGAAGGATAAAAAGCCGAACGTGCCGCATTAGTGCCATAGAACGCCGCCTCCAGAGTCCGCTCGGCCGAGCGGACATCGGGACGGCAAGAAAGCATCCGAACAGGAATCCCTATAGAAAAGTCCGTGGGGAATTGTTGCTCTGCCAGCCTGCCGCGTTCATAATTGCGGGGTGTCTCTGCCAGCAATAGGGCAAGGCTATTCTCCACCTGGTTTATCTGTTGCTGCAAGTCGAGGACGGAACTCTGCACCTGATAATAAGTGGCTTCCATCTGCGACACAGCTGTTTCGTTTGCCATCCCGGCATTCATCAACGCACGGGTGGATGCCACGGTTTCTTTCCATGCCTCCTCCGTCTGCCGGGAGATGTCGAGTTGCTCGTCCAGCATCAACAATGTATAGTAAGTATTGGCTATACCTGCTATCAACTGGGTGCGGACGGCCTGACGATAATCTTCACTCTGGGCATAAAGCGCTTTCGCCTGTTTTTTAGCATTGCGCATACGGCCGAAAACATCCAGTTCCCAACTGGCCGTAACAGGCAGTGAGTAAGTCTGCGTAGCCTTATGCGTATCGAAACTACTCACCACTCCTTGTGGAGCAAGGGCAAAAGCCGGTAGAAAGGCAAGTTTGGCAGACATCAGTGTTGCCTGAGCCTGTTCCACACGAAGCTGGGCAGACTGATAGTCGGTATTGGTCTGCAATCCCACCTCGATGAGGGATTGCAAATATGGATCGGTGAAGAGTTCCCGCCAGTCCATATTGCCCAGACCGGCAGTGTCTTCGGCCACCACTTCCTCTCCGTAAAGATTATCGGGTACGGAAGTGCCAGGCTCGTATTTAGTATAGATGCCACAACCGCTCAGCGACAGGCTAATGACAACTAATGTGATGATACTTTTCTTCATTCTTCTATATCTTTTATATGTTTCTTGGAATTGATTTTATCTACAATGTACACCAGGAGACCGGCAATGCCATAAGCTATCACCTGTTCCAACCAAAATATATCATCTTGATACATCATCATTCCTCCTTTCATTTATTTACTTTCGCGTTCAGCTTCGCTCTTTTCTTTTTCCAACAGCACTTGCAGGTCTGCTTCCTCCTCCATCGGCGGACGGATTTTCTCCTGCAAATATTCGAAGATGATGTAGAAGACCGGAACCACAAAGAGCAATGCCAGTGTGCCGACAGCCATACCACCTACTACACCCGTACCCAACGAACTGTTACCATTGGCACCTGCACCGGATGAGAACATCAGCGGAAGCATACCGAAAATCATCGTCAGTACCGTCATCAGGATAGGACGCAAGCGGACTTGTGCGGCAGAGTAGGCCGACTCCACAATACCCATTCCTTTGCGGCGACGCTCTATGGCGTACTCCGTAATCAGGATAGCCGTCTTGGCCAACAGACCGATCAACATAATCACACCCGTTTGCAGATAGATATTATTCTCCAGCCCAAGTATCTTCGCGAAAAGGAATGATCCCATCAACCCGAACGGTACGGAGAAGATTACGGCAAACGGTACAAGGAAACTTTCGTAAAGACATGCCAGAATCAGGTAAATAAGGAATATGCAAATGGCATAGATGAAAACCGTCTGTACGCCACCGCTACTTGCTTCTTCGCGTGCCATACCACCATATTCGTACCCGTAGCCAGCCGGCAAGGACTGTGCCGCTACCTCTTCAATCACCTTCTGCACTTCACCGGAAGAGTAACCGTCCGCCGGATTCACATTGGCTGTGATGGTGCTGTATAGATTGAAACGATTCGCCGTTTCCGGACCCAGCACTTGCTTCAGCGTCACGAACTGGCTCACCGGAGCCATTTCCGTACCGTTGCGTACAAACATATTGTCCAATGCCTGTTCGTCCAGACGGTATTCGGGAGAAGCCTGCATCATTACGCGATATACCTTACCATATTGGTTGTAGTTGGAGATATATGCGCCACCGCAATAGCTGCCCACTGCATCAAGCACCGAACTTGGCGAAATGCCCGCACGCTTACACTTGGCGGCATCCACTTCCACCGACACCTGCGGGAAGTTGATAGCATAAGATGTATAAGCCATAGCTACCTCCGGACGCTGGTTCAAAGCACCGAGGAACTGTATGGACGCATCATAGAACGTTGCCAAGTCTCCACCCGCCATATCCTGGAGGTTCAGTTCGAGGGAGTTGCCCATACCGTAACCCGGAATCATGGCAGGCTGGAAGCTGAACACCTGTGCTTCCTTGATGGACTGGAATTGCGCATTGAGGCGGGAAGCCACGGCATCCGAGCCATGCTCCTTGCCTTTTCGTTCGCTCCAGTCTTTCAGACGCACGATAATCGTACCGTAGGAAGTTCCCTGACCGGAGATAAGTCCGTACCCTGCTACGCGGGCATAGTGTTCTATTTCGGGCGTATCTTGCAGAATGCTTTCCAAGCGGTCCATCACTTTCGTGGTTTCTTCGAGCGTGCTTCCCGGTGAGATGCTGACATTCACCATGATGACACCCTGGTCTTCCTGCGGCACAAGTCCCGTCTTGGTAGTGCTCATCAGATAAACAAGCAATGCAACGGTAGCAACCAGTGAAGCCCACACCATCCAGCGGTGGCGGATGAAGAACATCACACCTTTCTTATATTTACCCAGCACGGCATTGAACGAAGCATTGTAAGCCGCACGCACCCGTCCGTTCAGGCTCTTGGAGCTCTTGGTACCGTCAGACGGACGCATCATGATGGCACACAAGGCGGGACACAACGTCAGAGCCGAAATCATGGAGATGCCCACGGCAGTTGCCATCGTGATACCGAATTGCGTATAGAACACACCCGAAGTACCTCCCATAAATGTTACGGGGATAAACACAGCCATAAACACGCAGGTACAGGAGACGATAGCCATCGTCACATCGCCCATCGCATCTTTAGTGGCGAGATAAGGCGATTTATATCCGGCATCGAACTTGGACTGCACCGCTTCCACCACCACAATGACATCATCCACCACCGTACCGATGGCAAGCACCAATGCAAACAATGTCAAGATGTTCAGACTGAATCCCGCAGCCACCAGGCAGGCAAACGTACCCACTAACGACACAATGATGGAAATGGACGGGATGAGCGTACTCTTGAAGTCCTGCAAGAAGAAGTACACCACCAGAATTACCAGAATGATGGCAATCACCAGCGTCTCCACCACATTGTGTATGGAAGCGAAGAGGAAGTCGTTTGAGCTCATCATCGTGACAAACTCCGTTCCTTCCGGCAAGTTCTTCTCCATCCGCTCTATCTGGGCGGTAATCTCTTTATTGACGGCGGTAGCATTGGAACCTGCCGTCTGGAATATCATGTAGAGAACGGCAGGCTTGCTGTCCATCTCACTACGGAAACTATAAGTCATTGTACCCAGTTCCACGTCTGCCACGTCCTTCAGGCGGAGAATGGAACCGTCTTCACGCGAACGGACAACAGTGTTCTGAAATTCTTCCACGCTCTTCAGGCGTCCGCGATATTTCATCGTAAACTGGAAGACGTTCTTTGAGCTTTCGCCCAGCGAACCGGTGGGAGCTTCAATATTCTGCTCGCCCAGCACGGCGGTTATGTCCGAGGGCACCAACCCATATTGTGCCATCCGTTCCGGCTTCAGCCAAATACGCATACTGTACGTATCACCCAGCTCCATAACGTCTCCCACTCCCTCGATACGTTTGATCTGGGGAATGACATTGATGTCCAGGTAATTGGCCAAGAAAGTCTGGTCGTAACGACCGTCGGTACAGGTCAAGGCGCCAATCTGCAAGAAACTGGTCTGACGCTTCATGGTGCTTACACCTACTTTCGTCACTTCAGCCGGAAGCAATCCCTGCGCTTTAGCCACGCGGTTCTGTACGTTGACCGCTGCCATGTCGGGGTCCGTGCCCTGCTTGAAGTAAACCTGTATAATAGCCAAACCTGCATTGGAAGCGCTGGAAGTGATGTACATCATATCTTCCACACCGTTGATGCTCTCTTCCAGAGGCATGATGACACTGTTCATCACTGCCTCGGCATCGGCGCCCGTATAAGTGGCGGCCACATATACCGTGGGAGGTGCAATGTCAGGATACTGCTCCACCGGCAAGGTGAAGAGCGAAATAAGCCCTATGGCCAGAATCAGCACGGAGATGGAGATGGCCATCACCGGCCGCTTTATAAACATATTTCCTTTCATAATCAGTCTCCTTCTTATTTAACTTGCGTACCCTCGCGCACCAGTCCGGCACCTTCCGATACAATCTCATCACCGGCTTTCAGCCCATCCAGCACCACATATTCACGTCCGTTGTTTATTCCGGCTACGGTTATCAGCGTGGAAACGGCCTTACCGTCCACCACCTTATATACAATAGTCTTATCTTGCATCCGCACGGTGGCCGTCTGCGGAATGGCGATACAGTCTTTATAGATGCTCGGCACCACTACCGTGCCCGATGCTCCGCTATGAAGCAAGCGCGATTCGTTGGGAAACACCACGCGTGCCACTACCGTACCCGTCTGGCGGTCGATAACTCCGCTTATGGATTCTATCACGCCTTTCTTGTCATAGACCGAATTGTCGTTCAGGCGCAGTTCCACTTCCGGCATATTCTTCAGCGCTTCGTCCATGTCGCCGTACTGGCGGGTCAGGGCAAGCAACTGATTCTCGGTCATGGAGAAATAGACGTACATATCCGAATTGTCGCTGACCGTAGTAAGCGGATAAAGCATGTTGGCACTGACCAA
The DNA here is from genome assembly GCF_900142015.1 of Bacteroides stercorirosoris. GTDB lineage: Bacteria > Bacteroidota > Bacteroidia > Bacteroidales > Bacteroidaceae > Bacteroides > Bacteroides stercorirosoris. The sequence continues at coordinate 17,036 of NZ_FQZN01000053.1, read as the reverse complement.
TGCACCGGCACGATAAGGCAATGCGCCTACCACTCCGTCGCTGGGACTTTTCACCTCGGTATAAGAGAGATTGTTTCGTGCACTGATTTCCTGAGCCTCGGCCTGTGCCACTTGAGCCTTGGCGGTGAGATAAGAATTCTCGGCTGTCTTCAGGCTGAATTCCGAAACAACTTTCTGCGCATACAGTTCTTTATTACTTTTATAAGTCAGCTCGGCGGTTGCCAGTGCAGCGCGTGCCGCTTCCACATTGGCAGTGGCGGTTTTAAGCGCAGCCCTGTAAGGCACTTGGTCGATAATGAAAAGCAATTGTCCGCGGCGTACCTTCTGCCCTTCGGACACACAGAGTTTCTCAATTGTTCCAGACACCTGCGGATAGATATCAATATCCTGCCGCCCGCGTATGCTTGCCGAATAGGAAGAGGAAAGTTCTTTATCCGCCGCCTCCAATTGCATTACCGCATAAGAAGAAGGTTTCACTCCTGCATCCGGTGCCTGCTTGCAAGATGCCATCCACACTGTACAACCGACAATCCCTATCAGCCGTATCCATTTTTTGTTCACTGTAATCATACTTACTCTTTTTGTCTTTGTTAAAACTGGGACAAAAGTAGGAGAAAGGAACAAGGCAACCGTGCCCTGTTTTCATCCTTAAATGTTCCTTTTTCGCCATTTACACTTTTTAAGCCTAACTATCTATGAATAAACGATATATCAAACAAATAAGAAGCAAAATAGGACATCCCGTTTTCCACATTATTCACCAACTTTGCAAAAAGCAAAAAAAGATAGAATATGGAAAAAAAGAACATTAAGGCGATAGATATAAAAGACTTCAAGAACAGCCAGCACATCCTTGACTATGTGGACAATGATTTTGCAATAATCAACAGTCTGGACGGAATTCCTTATAGCGATGATACAGTCCGACTGGAGTGTTTCCTTATTGCCGTTTGCATAGAAGGGTGCATTCAGCTCGACGTCAACTACCGAACTTACCAGTTGCAGGCAGGCGACTTGCTGCTCGGCCTCCCCAATACGATTATCAGCCACACCATGCTGAGCCCTAAATATAAGATAAGGCTTGCAGGATTCTCCACCCGCTTCCTGCAACGTATCATTAAAATGGAAAAAGATACGTGGAATACCGCCATTCACATCCACAACAATCCGGTGAAATCAGTGGGTGAAGGACAAAATGGCTCAATTTTCAGGCTCTACCGAGATTTAATCGTTGCCAAAATAAATGATGCCCCGCATTGCTACCACAGAGAAGTGATACAATATCTCTTCTCCGCCCTCTTCTGTGAAATGATGGGGCAACTCAACAAAGAAATCGACTATTCGGACAAGACAGACCGTCCGAAAGAAAGTATCAAACAGGCGGATTATATCCTACGGAAATTCATGGAACTATTAGCAAAAGACAATGGTATGCACCGTTCAGTAAGTTACTTTGCCGATACACTTTGTTATACTCCGAAGCATTTCTCGAAAGTCATCAAGCAAGCGTGCGGCAGGACTCCGCTGGACTTAATCAATGAAACCGTCATAGAGCATATCAAATATCGGTTGAAGCGCTCGGACAAGTCCATCAAGGAAATTGCGGAGGAATTCAATTTCCCCAATCAGTCTTTCTTCGGGAAGTACGTAAAGACGCATCTGGGGACATCGCCGGCTAATTACAGGAGCAGGAAAGAGGAATAAGAAGGATGGGGTTGTATATATATTTAACCGGAATAAGAATATTTCATAACAAGCTGGTTATCAATACTCTAAAATGATGTATAATTCAGATAACGACTGATATGGAATGAAGTAACGACTGATATAGGATGAAATAACGAGTGTTGCCCCGAGCTTCTTCTTTTGTAAACAAATTTACGCTCAGGTTCGAGAAAAAACACACTTTATCAAATCCATCAGACGGTTTTATTTGTTACTCTACTTAATACGGGAAAGGTGGATGCATTCTTGAGCGGTCATGAATTAAATGATTTCTGCACGAAATGCCCCTTTTTCCATCCACGGTATCAGAATGAATAATAAAACCCCGGTTATGAAATCCAAAACTTTATTCTTATTAATTATAGCGCTACTTTCCGCCTGCACGCTCGGAGCACAGAACCGCAAGAAAGTAGGAGTCGTGTTGAGTGGCGGCGGCGCCAAAGGAGTGGCACACATCGGAGCATTGAAGGTGATAGAAGAAGCCGGAATCCCGATTGATTACATCGTAGGAACAAGCATGGGCACCATCGTAGGCGGATTATACTCCATCGGCTACACTCCGCAGCAACTGGACAGCATCGTCAATGTGCAAGACTGGAAATATCTGCTCTCCGATGCCCCCGACCCCGAAACAACCCTTTTAAGCGAAAAACTGAAAGAAGAGCGATACCTGCTGTCCGTACCCATTGCCGGAAAGACAGCCCACGTATCGGACGCAGGAATTATCAAAGGAAGAAATATCTCACGCCTACTCTCCGAACTGACCGTCGGATATCACGATTCAATTTCCTTCAGCCGGTTGCCCGTCCCCTTCGCCTGCGTATCGGACAACATAGTGAATGGCAGCAAAGTGGTTTTCCGCAAAGGGATTCTGGCGACTGCCATGCGTGCCAGTATGTCTATTCCGGGAGTATTCTCTCCAGTATACCTCGATGGCATGGTACTGGTGGATGGCGGACTGACGGACAATTATCCTGTGGACATCGCCCGGGAGATGGGAGCGGAAATCATTATCGGCGTCGACGTGCAGAACCCACTGATGAAAGCGGACGAACTGACCAGCCTTTCGAGCGTGCTCGGACAAATACTGAACCTCGTGGGAGAAGAAAGTTACAGGAAAAACGTAAAGGACAGCAACATACATATACAGGTAGACGTGGACGGCTACTCAGCGGCAAGTTTCAGCCATGAGGCGATAGACACCCTGATGCGCAGGGGAAAAGAAGCCGCTATGAAAGATTGGGATAAGCTGATTGCGCTGAAAAAAGAAATAGGTGTCAGCACCAATTACCGGGCGGAATATCCGGGTCCCTTCAATATCCCCACCCCCGCAATGCTGGACACGATACCTTCGGTGTCACAAATTGCCCCGCATGCGCAGCCGGTGAATACAATAAATATAGGAGGCCGGTTCGACAACGAAGAGCTGGCAGTGCTGCTGCTGAATGCGGGGATGTATCTCGGAAAACAGAAAAAATCGCAGGTAAGCGCCACTACCCGATTGGGAAAGCGGACTTTCGGACGGTTGGAGTACACCTACTCGCCGCGTGAAAGCTGGGATATAAACACGGGATATCAGATAGGATATAATGACTTTAACCTCTACGGGAAAGGAAAACGGCTGATGAACCTGACTTACGTGCATCACTCCGCCTGGGTAGGATTTACGAAGAGTTGGTATAGGCTGCTTGTCAATGCAGGCATTCATTTCGAAAAGTATAACTATCATGACTGGCCGTCGGGACCGGATGCAGTTCTGACTAAATCGAGCGACAAGGCCCTGCTCAGTTACCAGGCCAGCATCTTATATAATAGCCTGAACAACCAGCGTTTCTCCACCAAAGGCATGGAATGGAAAGCATCTTATATACTCTATACGGATAATATGGTGACGTATGATTCGCATAGCCCCGTATCGGTATTCCAGACACATTGGAGCGGATATTTCTCTCCGAACAGCATATTCACCATCATGCCGTCAGTGTACGGCAGGGTGGTCGGGAAGAATACGCAGTCGCTGGCAATATCAAACTTTGTAGGTGGAAACGTGCCGGGACGGTACATGGAGCAGCAGATTCCCTTTATCGGCATCAACCACATAGAAATGAGTCCGGACGCTCTGTTGACAGGCACGCTGGGAGTCAGGACAAGAACTTATAAGAATCAATACATCGTAATCCGCGGCAGTTACGGGCGGACCGCCGGTAAAGCAGAGAACCTGTTTGGAGGAACGAATACCCACACGCTGGCAGGCGGCAGCATAGGTTACTGCTACAACAGCATCATCGGGCCGATTGAAGCGGAGCTGAATTATTCTAACCAGTCGAAGAAACTGGGCTACTATATCGGGGTGGGATTTACGTTCTAAGATTACTCTTTCGCCTCCTCCTGCGGAATGCGAATCGATGTGTACAACTCCAGCACCGCCGCAACCGTCAGGCATACAATCCACTCATTGCCACGGGTGAAAAGCATGAATGCACCCGTCAGCACCAACAGCAATGCACCGAAAATCTGTTGACGGCGGAGGCGCTTCACTGTGGACTTACTACTTTTGGAGGGGGAATTGATCTGGGCCAATGCCACCATGGTAGCGCCGATTGTATATATATAAGGTGCAAGTTCCCAGCCGGTGATGTACACGGCAGCACCAAACAGCGCCATCACAGCGCCTACAGTAAACAGAGCAGGTATCAGGGATTTCATTATTCGATGTCTTCTTCAAATACGTAAATATCTTCATTCGGTTTCTTCATCAGGTACTTCTCGCGTGCAATACGCTCGATAGCGCCTGAGTCCACAGCCAGCTCGTTCAGCCGTTCCGTGTTGTCTTCATACTCCGCCCGGTATTTCTCAATTTCAGAATTCAGACGGCTGATTTCACTCGCATACCCCATACGGCGCACAATGCTGTTCTCGTCCAGAAAGCCGATAATCACCACAAACGCCGCAAACGTAATCAGGTATTTATGTTTGCGGACAAATATCCAAAGCGTCGCTATTTTATCCATTGACAAACAAATTAATAATTAAAGAATTAATAATTCAAAAGAAGCCGGGGACAGACTCTTCGCCCACAAAGATAAGAGGAATAACTGAGAAATTCCTTTTTTTTGTGTACATTTGCACAAATTGTAACGGACAAGAATATCCCGAATCATGGAAAACTATATCGTATCGGCACGAAAATACCGCCCTACCACCTTTGAGTCGGTAGTGGGACAACGTGCCCTGACCACTACGCTGAAGAATGCCATCGCTACCGGCAAACTGGCACATGCCTACCTGTTCTGCGGACCTCGTGGTGTAGGAAAAACAACTTGCGCCCGTATCTTCGCCAAAACCATCAACTGCATGAGTCCCACCGCAGACGGAGAAGCCTGCAACCAATGCGAGTCGTGCACGGCCTTCAACGAGCAGCGGTCGTATAATATCCATGAGCTGGATGCCGCGTCCAACAACTCGGTGGACGACATCCGCCAACTGGTGGAGCAAGTGCGCATCCCGCCCCAGATAGGAAAATACAAGGTGTACATCATCGACGAGGTGCATATGTTGTCTGCATCAGCTTTCAATGCTTTCCTTAAGACACTGGAAGAGCCACCCCGCCATGCCATCTTCATCCTCGCCACAACGGAGAAGCACAAGATTCTGCCTACCATCCTTTCACGTTGCCAGATATACGACTTCAACCGCATCAATGTGGATGACACCGTAGCCCATCTGGCCTACGTTGCCTCGAAAGAAGGGATTACCGCCGAACCGGAAGCGCTGAACGTCATCGCACTGAAAGCTGACGGCGGTATGCGCGATGCCTTGTCCATCTTCGACCAGGTAGTCAGTTTCACCGGCGGGCACATCAGCTACAAAAGTGTAATCGAGAACCTGAACGTACTGGATTACGAATATTATTTCCGACTGACAGACCACTTCCTGGCCAATCAGGTCGGCGACGCCCTGTTACTGCTGAACGATGTGCTGAACAAGGGATTCGACGCCAGCCATTTCGTAACAGGATTGTCTTCACACTTCCGCGACCTGCTGGTAAGCAAAGACCCTGCCACGCTCGCGTTGCTCGAAGTGGGTGCCAGCATCCGCGAACGCTACCAGGCACAGGCACAGAAGTGTCCGCTGCCTTTCCTCTACCGGGCCATGAAGCTCTGCAACGACTGCGACCTGAACTACCGCGCCAGCAAGAACAAGCGATTGCTGGTGGAACTGACCTTGATACAGGTTGCCCAGCTTACCGCCGAGGGGGACGACGTCAGTGGTGGGCGTAGCCCAAAACAATCTATAAAACCCATATTCTCGCAGCCTGCCGCCGCACAGCAGCCACAGGCCGCAACCGCTATGCCCCAAGCGCAAGCAACAACGAATGCCGCTCCGGCTCGACCACAGCCCGCACAGCAAGCTCCCGCAGCCCAGGCTGCCCCTGCATCACCGCAATCCCAGCAGCCTTTCGGCTCACAAGCCGCCATGCGTCCCACTCCTACCGCCGTGCTGATGGCACAAGGAAAAGAGGAGAAAAAGATACCTGTCATGAAGATGTCCGGCCTGGGTGTCTCCATCAAGCATCCACGGATTGACGAAGAGAAAAAACAGACCTCTGAAACTATCGCCCAACAAAATACGCAACCCGAAGAGGATTTCATCTTCAACGAAAAGGATGTGAACTATTACTGGCAGGAATATGCCGGACGCCTGCCTCAGGAACAAACTGCTCTCGCCAAACGCATGCAGGTCATACGCCTGGCAATGCTGGATGCCGTCACTTTCGAAGCTGTAGTTGAGAATGAAATTGCAGCCAAAGAATTCACCGACCTGATTCCAACCTTGCAAGGCTATTTGCGCAAACGACTCAAAAACAGCAAAGCCACCATGACCGTACGCGTCAGCGCCCCTACTGAAAAGGTGCGTGCCTACAGCCGCGTAGAGAAGTTCCAACTGATGGCACAAAAGAATAATGCACTGCTGCAACTAAAGGATGAGTTCGGACTTGAGCTATATTGACAACTAAATAAAACATTTCTTCAACAAATAATTTTGTTTTTTTAGTTTTATCATTACATTTGCGGAGAAACTAATATAATATCTCCTATTTTGAGAAAGATTGCTCTCATATCGGCAGTGACTGGCCTTTTGCTCTTTTCCTCCGCGACGGGAACATACGCCAACAGCACAGACCAGAAACATCTGGCTGACTTGCAATCCCTCATAGCCCGGGAGGTACCTTACGATGCAAATATACCGGTAGACAGTGTCATTTTATGGAGCAATGAACTGGCTCCCTCACAGAAATCTCCCAAAACAGAAGAAACGTATTTCACGATGCTATTATGGCAAGTGAGCGCATACATCATGCGAGGCGACCTCAGTCTGGCAATCGACCGTGCACGGCTGATGTACGAACATGCCAAAGAAATGAAATCGACTTTCGGCATCGCCCTCGCCAACCAGGCTATCGGCCAGGCTTATACCGCTTCTTATATACAAGAGAAAGCATTGAGTTCTTACCTGGACGCTCTGCGCCATCTGCCCGATAACAACCCGCAAACATACCGGTTGCTGGTGAAGATTTCCTCACTATTGCAACAAATGAACCGGTTGGACGAAGCTATGGTATATGTATCCAAGCTGAATCCGCTTTTGGAACTGCAACCGCTACACCCGCTTGCAGTTCCCATACTTATTGAGAATGCTACCTATTACATTTCATCGGGCAATCAGGACACCGCACTCAAATATCTGCAACGGGCAGATTCCATCTACCAAAATCACACCCATGAGCTTGCCCATGAATTTTCTATCAATTACTACACAGCTGCCTGCTACCGGGCATTGGCAGCCGACTATAATGATAAGCAGAAAGCTGACGAAGCCCTGGCGCTTTATAATAAGCTGTTGGAAGTGGTATCCAGAAACAAACGTTCCCTGGAATATCGCTGGATTTGCGCAGAGAAAATCTACCTGTACAAGTTGCTGGGACGTTTTGACGAAGCATGCAAAATCTATCAGGAATTATACACCGTCACCGACACCCTCGCTTCCAAAAGTTATATCCGCCAGATCAATGCTTTGAAAGCGACTTACCAGATAGATGAACTGGAACTGGAAAATAAAGCCCAGGAAAACAGGATGATAGTCTACTGCATCTTTATCGGACTTGGTCTGCTGGCTTTCATCTCGCTGCTCGCCATCTGGATAAGGAGACAGAAGCGGATCGTGATAATATCCAAAGAAACTTTGGAGCAATCGCGGTGGAATGCAGAAAATGCGACACGTGCCAAAAGTGTCTTCCTATCCAACATGAGCCATGAGATACGGACACCACTCAACGCTTTATCCGGTTTTTCGTCCTTGCTGACAGAAGAAGGACTGGACGACTCAACCCGCAAACAATGTACCGAGATCATACAGCAAAACTCAGAACTTTTGCTGAAACTGATTAATGATGTGATTGATTTATCGAGCCTGGAATTTGGAAAGATGCAATTCAGTTTAGACAAGCATGATGCCGTGGCAATCTGTAAGAATGTGGCTGATACGGTAGGAAAGGTGAAACAGACACAGGCAGAACTCCTGTTCGATTCGCCACTGGAAGAACTGTGTATTGAGACAGATGCTTCACGGTTGCAGCAAGTATTGATAAACCTGCTGATCAACGCAACCAAGTTTACACCGGAAGGCAGCATCACGCTGAGACTTGAGAAAGAATCGGAAGAGACAGCTTTGTTCTCTGTCACCGATACCGGTTGCGGCATCCCGAAAGAAAAGCAGGCGAATATATTCCAACGATTTGAGAAACTGGATGAGAATGCACAGGGAAGTGGTCTTGGCTTGTCCATCTGCCAGCTGATCATAGAGCACATAGGCGGCAGAATATGGATTGACCCGGACTACACGGAAGGTTCCCGCTTTATGTTCACCCACCCCATTAACCAGATACGAAGCAAACAAAAGAAGGAGGGCCGCTCATGATGAAGCGCTTTATTACGATATGTCTGATTATATGTCTCGGTTGCCTCTCAGCCAGTGCCCGGAGTAATGCTATAAAAGATAGTCTGTTGCGCATCTATGTCACCACACCTCACAATTCCGAACGGCTGGATGTATTGCATGACATTGCCCGCCTGGACCAGCAGACACCTGTATTCCTTTATTATGAGAACAAATTGCTGGAAGAAGCTACGGCGCAAAACAACATACGCTATCAAAGCCTTGCCACTTACGAGCATATCATTTACTTTTTCAACAAGCTGGACCTGAAACGCGCGACGTACTGGATGGGCAGAATGGAGTCTTTAGCGGAGAAAAACAACTATTACAATGACTATTTCAAAGCTAAAAAGCTGCAAATAGAATTGTATACCATCAATCAGCAAATAGAACTTGCCATCCACGAAGCACAAGTCATGTATGACAAGGCAAAGAAACTGGACAACCGCAACGGAATGCGGGAAGCGCGCCTATGCCTGATGACCAGCTACATTGCAACACTGCGATATGAAGACGGGGCACAAGCATTGGAGGAAGCATTCCAGCTGATGAACCCACAAGACAGCCCGATGGATAAAATCAATTTGTTGTCGAAAGCGGTCCTGGCCTATTCGTTCCTGCACAAAAACGAAAAAATGTACTCCGCACTGGAACAGATGCAAGTAGCCATACAGGAGTTAATAGCCGCCGCGCCAAACCTCAAGAATGCATATTCGGCCCTATACATGGGAATGGAAACCCAATATGCCCTTTACTATGTCCGTACAGGAGACCTTCCGAAAGCCTGGGAACATTTGCTAAAGGTAGATGAATATTATACGCCCAATACTTTCCTGCCCTATAAAGTATCGCGCCTGCAAGCCTATGCAGAATATTACCGTGTAAAAAAGGAGTATGGCAAAGCATTGGAATGCCTGAATGACGCCATTGCCCTGACACTGCAGATGTCCTTCCCCGACGCCATATTATATATGGCCATGAAAGCGGATATACTGGTAGATATGGGACGGTCGGACATGGCTATCGGCATCTACAAAAAGGTGATGCACGACAAAGATTCATTATACAGAGGTCTGTCGAACTCGCAAATGGAGCAGATACAAAGCCTGTATAATATGGACAAGCTGGTGCTGGAAAGAGAACAGCAACAGGAAAAGATACATTACTTTGTCTTGGTTGTAATCGGGATTGCCCTGCTGGCACTCATCGTCTTTGTGGGCCGTATGTATGTAAGCAGGAAGAAGTTGCAGAAAGATGAAAAGGAGGTAGCCCGGTTGAGCCAGATTGCCGAAGAAGCCAATGAAGTGAAGAGCCGTTTCCTTGCAAATATGAGTTATAATATCCGCATCCCTCTAAACAACGTAGTAGGTTTTTCACAACTGCTTTCTACCGACACAGGATTGGATGAAAAAGAGAAACTGGAATATTCTGAAATCATCCAGGCCAATTCTACCGAACTTATCCAGCTGGTGAATGATGTGCTCGACCTTTCGCGCCTGGAAGCCAAGATGATGAAATTCCAGATACTGGATTGTGAAATGCGGGAGATATGCAACGACCTTATATATATGGCGCGCAGAGACAGCGAAGGGCACATCCATGCCGAACTGGAAAGCGATGTGGAACACCAGATGATCAGAATGGATGCCAACCGCTTCAATCAGGCCGTATTAAGTATGCTGATTTATCCCGTAGCTAACGACACCGACCGTGAAGTTAAGATGCAATTGGCCAGAGACGAAAAAAACGAATTATTATTATTCCATATCACCAACAGTCCGCTGGCTGATCCGGCTTTTGCTTCCCAGAAAGTTTCCATACGACTCAAAATCAACCAACTGTTGTTTGAGCACTTCGACGGTAGCTTCATGGTAAGTGATAGTGCGGAGGACGGTTATCCTATCACCTTTACAATCTCTTACAAAGAAAGATAAGTCTATTCAAAATAGAAAGTAAGTACAATCATACGGGAGGTGATCTTATCGACTGACTGCGTAAACTTCAATAACGACTGGTCGGCAAGATCTTTACGGTCTTTCTTTATCAGATTTGCCAATCCGAAACAGAATTTCAATTCAGGTATCAACTTGAAATAAGGCAGATAAAAGTCACACCCCAGCCCTACTTCCACATAACAGTCGAAAGGCTTTACCAACAAAGCCCCCTGTTTCTTCACACTAAAATCATATGTAGGGGCAATACCTGCCATAATATAAGGGCGGTAATTATTAAAGCGCTCGGCAGAAAACTTCAGATCTATCGGAATAGAAAGATAAGCGGACTTCATCGATTGTGAATATTCTTCCCCACTCTCCTGTTCGCGGAACACCACTTTCTTATCTCCGAAGTGCAGTGTGGGCACAAGGCGTAAAGAAAGGAACTGATTCAGGTAAAGTTCACCCAACACTCCCACCGTAAATCCGGGAGAGTATTCGGGCACATCGGCAAACCAGCTCTGCCCGTCTTCCGTCACATATCCGGTATTCACCAATTTATAATCCTGCATGTGTATGCCTGCCAAAAAACCATAGTGCCACTTCCGCTGATCGATATACGGGCGGTTCTGCACCTTACGCTTCTGTGCCGAGGCACCGAAAGCAAGGAGTAAAGTAAGGATTATCAGACTAATGCGCTTCACAACTCAAAAACGGCAAAAGTGACATTTTATTGCATTTATCCCCCATTTTCTCCTTTCTATTATTTAGACGATGTACAAATTAAGGGAATTTAAACAGGATTGATAACAACTAATCAAGAAAACCGTTATTTTTGCCGAACTAATTAGTACTAATAATTTAAATTTTTAAGAAAATGGCTTACGTAATTAATGACAGTTGTGTTGCTTGTGGTACTTGTATTGACGAATGTCCGGTAGGAGCTATCTCTGAAGGCGATATCTATTCTATCGACCCTGAAACTTGCACAGATTGTGGTACTTGTGCTGATGTTTGTCCGTCTGAAGCAATTCACCCGGCAGAATAATAACAACACTCAGAAAAAGAAAAGCCCGATTTCAATTACGAAACCGGGCTTTTTCATTTTTATATACTATTCTTATTTCAGTTCAGCCAATGCTTCCTTGATGCGGCGGATAGACTCAACAATATTCTCGTCGCTGGTTGCATAACTCATGCGGATGCACTCAGGCGCACCGAATGAAGCACCACCCACACAAGCCACGTGAGCTACTTCCAACAGGTACATTGCCAAGTCGTCCGAGTTCTCAATCTTGCGGTCACCGGCAGCCTTGCCAAAGAAAGAATCACATTTCGGGAAAAGATAGAAAGCACCTTGCGGTACATTCACTTCAAATCCCGGAACTTCTTTTGCCAACTTCACAATCAGGTCACGACGACGCTCAAAAGCCTTACGCATTTCTTCCACCGGAGCCTGCGTTCCCGTATAAGCAGCCTCAGCAGCTTTCTGAGATACAGAACAAGGGCCTGAAGTATACTGACCTTGAAGTTTGTTGCAAGCTTTTACAAGCCATTCCGGTCCGGCAATGAAGCCGATACGCCAGCCTGTCATGGCATACGCCTTGGAAACACCGTTCACGATTACCGTGCGGTCTTTCATTTCAGGGAACTGGGCAATGCTCTGGTGCTTACCGATATAGTTGATATGCTCGTAAATCTCATCAGCAATAACAATTACCTGCGGATGTTTAGCCAGCACGTCAGCCAAACCTTTCAGTTCTTCCTGAGAATAAACAGAACCTGTCGGGTTGGAAGGTGAGCAAAGAATCAGCGCTTTAGTCTTCGGAGTGATGGCAGCTTCCAACTGTGCAGGAGTGATCTTGAAGTCCTGTTCGATACCTGCGGTAACAATCACCGGAGTACCTTCAGCCAGTTTCACCATTTCCGGATAGCTCACCCAGTAAGGAGCGGGCACAATCACTTCATCACCCGGATTCACCAGTACCAATACGGCATTACAAACTGATTGTTTAGCACCATTAGCACATGAGATTTGTGCGGCTGTATATTCCAGACCGTTTTCCTTTTTCAATTTCTCCACGATTGCATTACGCAAAGCCGGATATCCCGGAACCGGAGAATAGCGAGAGAAGTTGTCGTCTATCGCTTTTTTCGCAGCCTCTTTGATGTGGTCAGGAGTATTAAAGTCAGGCTCTCCCACACTCAGGTTAATTACGTCAACGCCTTGAGCTTTCAGCTCGGCGCTCTTTTGCGACATAGCCAGCGTCGCTGACGGCGACAAACTGTTCAAACGATCTGATAATTGATTCATTTTTCTATCTATTTTATGGTTATTGCATAAATTTGGCTGCAAATTAAGCTATTTTCTTTGATATTAGAAAACAAAACTGCAAATTACTTATTAAAATGTAACGTATGCCCCATGCGTTCTTTCTTTGTGCGCAGGTAGCGTTCATTATATGGGTTGGGAGTCGTCTCAATAGGAACAATCTCTGTAATCTCCAGCCCATAGGCTTCCAGACCGACACGTTTCACAGGATTGTTCGTCATCAGTCTCATCTTGTGCACACCCAGTTCACGCAGAATCTGAGCGCCTACACCATAGTCGCGTTCGTCCGCCAAGTGTCCCAGGCAGATATTGGCATCTACTGTATCCAGTCCGTCCTCCTGCAACTTATACGCTTTCATCTTCTCCATCAATCCGATACCACGACCTTCCTGATTCAGATAAACCACTACTCCCTTGCCGGCTTTATCAATCATTTCCATTGCCTTATGCAGTTGATCGCCACAATCGCAACGTCTTGAACCGAAGATATCACCCGTAGCGCAAGAAGAGTGTACACGTACCAGAATCTGTTCATCCTGTTCCCATGTTCCTCTGAACAAAGCCACATGTTCCAGACCATTGGATTTCTGGCGGAACGGAATCAGGCGGAAATGTCCGTGTTCGGTAGGCATATCCACTTCAACACCTCTCTCGACAATGGATTCTTGCTTCAAGCGATAAGCAATCATATCACGGATGGAAATCAGTTTCAGATTAAACTCATCCGCCATCTTTCTCAATTCGGGCAGACGAGCCATCGTTCCGTCCTCGTTCATGATTTCCATAAGAGCACCTGCGGGGTACAGACCTGCCATGCGAGCCATGTCGATAGTAGCTTCCGTATGTCCGGCACGACGCAAAACTCCTTTTTCCTGAGCATACAACGGGTTGATGTGTCCCGGACGTCCGAAGGTTGCCGGAGTAGAGGCCGGATCGGCAAGCGCCTTGATAGTAGCGGCACGGTCGGCAGCAGAGACACCGGTTGAACATCCTTCCAACTTGTCGATGGTCACCGTAAAAGGTGTGCCCAGCACAGAAGTGTTGTCACTCACCTGATGGGGCAAGTCCAGTTCCTTGCAACGGGATACGGTTATCGGCGCACAAAGCACGCCACGTGCATGCTTCAACATGAAGTTGACTTTCTCCGGAGTTATCAACTCCGCAGCGATAATCAGGTCGCCTTCGTTTTCACGGTCTTCATCATCCACCACAATCACAAAGTTACCGGCCTTGAAGTCTTCAATCGCCTCTTCTATTGTATTTAATTTCACTTTTTCCATTCTGGATTCTCCTTATTATTTAGGTTATTTCAGATTAGTTTCTATTATCTTTTGAACGTCTTCATTGGTTTTGACAATCCGTTCCATATCCTTATTCAGCCGGATACGGAAAGCCCAGATACGGAAGTAGAAGAACAGTCCTACCGGTACTATCAATCCACAAGCCAGATTCAGCCAGTAATTGCGGAAAGGCCGCAAATGGGCATGAACGGGAATGATGGGATAGTTGTTCAGCGCATTCAACAAATGCACGGACTTGGTATTGGACATCTCGTCCACCAACTTTTCAAGACGTTCGTTTATCTCTTCTATATCTTCATCGTTCGAGTCCGCCATCCACAATTTAAAGTAATTGGGTGCACTCTTCAATGCTTTCTTCTCGGCATACGCACGGCAGTCGGCTGTCAATGCCTGCAAATCGGCAGGCAGATGTGCATAGTCCGGATCATGTATAATTACCTCCTTGCGGAATAAATGGCGCATGCTGCGAATGCCCAGAATCCTCTTGAACCAGTTGATATAAGCATCGGCATTCAGCACAACCGAGTCATTATTCGATTTATAAGTAAGGAATGCACCCAGCGGAGCCAGGATAGCCGTACTCGTCCACATACCCATCCATACAATCCACTGTCCGTCACGTGCCATTTTATAGCCCGTATTATTAATAATGTAGTAGATAATAAAGATAAGCACAGACACTACAACCGGCATTCCCAAACCACCTTTGCGGATAATTCCGCCCAAAGGCGCACCGATAAAGAAGAAGATGAGACATGCCACCGAAAGTGTCAGTTTCTCATGCCAGGAGGTCATGTGGCGACGCAGACTGGTATCTGTCTGCGTAATATTATAGCTCTTGAAGCTCCAGTCACTCCCCGCACTCTCAGCACGGTTCACGGCAGTGGAGATGATTTTCTGTTTCTGCGACAGGGTAGCTACATTGAAAAGACTGTCTACATTGTAATCCCCCAAACGTGCCTGTTCTATTTTCAGTGTATCGTTTTTCTTCAAGTCCGCCGAAATCTTATACGTACCATTCATGGCTTCCTTAAAGTAAGTACGCCCCACACTGTCATTCTGCACTTTCATGGAGTCGATGCCGGCTTGCAGCATCTTCATATTCTTACTATTGGACTGATTGCTCATGATACCGGCATCCACCATATTGAAGTCGGAGTTGAACTCGATAATAGCATGCTTCTCGCGGAACGCTTCCCGGCGATAAGGCACATTCTTCTGACTCATGTTCTGTGATTTCAGATTCTCAAATTGCTCCCCACTAAAAAGGTGCAAGTATAGATGCTGCTTATCCGCAGTCATCTCCAGCCGTCCCGAGTCCGATTTAATGATCTGGGCGTTTTCAAAGCCTTTCTCAAAATTATAGATCAGCACATCGTAGAGCATACCCGTCTTGCGGTTCTTATGCTTCACGTACAGGTTATATCCTTCTATCTCATCGTAGAACACCCCCTCCGGTATATCCAATTCCGGAGATTTTTGTTTCATGGAGATAAGTAACGTCCACAATTTGGTCTGCGCTTCCGGACCAATCACATTTTGGAAATAAAAAGAAACGCCACAGATGAAAATGATAAACACAATCAACGGGCGCATGATTTTAAGTAACGAGATACCTGCCGCTTTCATGGCAAGCAGCTCAAAACGTTCACCAAAATTACCAAAAGTAATAAGAGCCGCCAGCAGAATAGCCAATGGCAGTGAAGCCGGCACCAGTGTGAGTGCGGAATAAAAGAAAAATTGTGCAAGGACACTCATTTCTAATCCCTTTCCCACCATTTCATCCACATACTTCCATAGGAACTGCATCATGAAGATGAAAAGGCAAATGAAAAAAGTGCCCATAAAGAGCGTACAGAAGCTCTTTAATATAAATATATCTAACTTTTTTATGCGCAGCATTTTACTCGTTTCATGCAATGAAGACACAAAATTAGCATAAAAAAGGGAGTGTGGAAAATTTTTATATCAAAGTTAACTAAAAACCGCACGTTCTCCGCAGAGTGTCTACCTGAGAATCCCACAATTCGCGTAAATCGTTCACTTCGTCCACTGCCGCAAAGTCAGTTACTTCCAGCACGAAATCGTTCGTCAGCTCGTTGTTTGTCATCTTTAATTCAAAATATTCCCGCTCATATTCATCATCCAGCCAACGGAAGCGAATAAAAGAGAAGGCCCGCACGGCAATTATCTCTGCATCACGATGTTCTGTCTTTCCCCAGAAGAAAGTGACGGTTTTATCGTCCGACTGTACCCTGTCTGCAAACCAGCCCTCCAAACCGGTGGGGGTACTTATCGCGGACCAAAGAATGCTTTTAGATGTTGCATTCAAGAGGTATTCCCGATGAATTTTCTGTCTTTCCATAGTTCATATTTGCTGTTTATTGCGTTGCCAAGATAGAGACTTTTTTCTAATTACGGAATATATTTCTTTAAATTTATTCGCAAGGCTTTTCCTTTCATCACGTAACTCACTGATTATGTACCCAAAAGCTATATATAGAAAGAACCTTTTTCTTTGTATGTTTTCTATTAAACAAAATATTTTGCAGAAAATCTTCACAAATGTTTTGGCAATTTCAAGAAAAGCTATATCTTTGCACCCGCAATCGAGAAACGATGGCGGGATAGCTCAGCTGGTTAGAGCGCATGATTCATAATCATGAGGTCCCCGGTTCAATCCCGGGTCCCGCTACTAAAAATATATAGACTGTTAGGAGGCTTCCACTCTTGGCGGTCTTTCTTTTT
>NZ_FQZN01000035.1 GCF_900142015.1 Bacteroides stercorirosoris | reverse complement strand
GAAAGTCTCATCATACGGCTTACGACTAAGTTTTGGCATATTGTTTCTTCTTTGATGCCTACAAATAGGTGTCAACCTATATCAGTGTAAGACAGTATAGGCTTTGCAGTGACGCTGCTGTTATGCCCTTACAGGGCGCAGGGATAAACATTACTCAATTCCCAGGGCGTAGCCCTGGGCTATAAGATAAAAGGCTTTCAGCCTTGAGCTACGCAATGAATGCCTGCTTTGATTCAAAACCGTATAAGAAGAAATTAAATATATTGCTTAGGCGTCACCCCGAACTCCGCTTGAAAGCACTTGGAGAAGTAAGAATGATTAGAAAAACCAACCATATACATCACCTCGGCAACCGTGAACTTCTGTTGCTTCAACAGCATGGCGGCTTTCTTCATACGAATGGATTTGATATATTCTACAGGCGTCATGCCGGTGAGTTGTTTTATCTTGCGATACATCTGCTTGTTATTCGTACTCGTCCATTCACAGAGGGCATTCACATTCAGTTCCGAGTCCGAAATGTGTTCCTCAATCAGATGGATAATGCTTGCCAGGAACTTCTCATCGTAGGAAACCGCTTCGATTTCCTTCGGGGCGGCAAGGGCTTCGATGCGGGCTTTCGTCTCGTGCATCTCCCGGGCAGCCAACAACTGTTGCACACGCGAAAGCAGAATATCCGGTTCGAAAGGCTTGGGAATGAAAGCCTCGATGTTCAACTGTATACTTTCAAGTTCCGTCTCCTTGTCGCTCTTAGCCGTCAACAGGATAATGGGGATAGTGGAAGTAGGAATGTGCTTTTTGAGGCGGCGCACCATTTCAAGTCCGTCCATTACGGGCATCATGACATCAGCAATAATCAGATCAGGAGATAATTCCATCGCCATCTCCATACCTGTCTTGCCATTCTCCGCTATACGGCAACGATATTTTGCATGCAGTATCTGATAAATGAACTCGGCTATTTCCGGAGTGTCATCCACTATTAATATCAGCGGAGCTTCCGGGCTGGCTATCTCTGCGACAGAAGAAGAAGCGGAGACTGCTGTTTCTACTTCTTCTGACGCAGGTTTCTGTTCAGAAAGCATAGTTCCGGGTTCAACAAGCACAGCTCCTTGTTCAGAAAGCACACTCTTTTGTTCAGAAAGCCCCCTCTCCCGTTCAGACGCCACAGGCTCGGAAAGCACATCAACCGACATCTGTTCCGAACTGCCAACCGGTAAGTTCAGCGTAACGGTAGTCCCTTTATTTTCTTCCGAGGTGAGCAGCACGCTGCCGCCATGCAATTCCGTGTAAGTCTTTACGAGATAAAGCCCGATACCTGTCCCCTCCTTTTTTCCTGCCGTCTTGGGTGACTGGAAGAAGCGCTGGAAGATATACGGCTGGTCCTGACGGGGCACACCGATACCTGTATCGGAAACAGAAATACACACATCTTTCCCATCACCGGGAATTTCCAGACGAAGCGTGACGCTCCCACCCTCCGGAGTATACTTCACAGCATTGGACAAAAGATTATCCAGAATGGATTCCAACTTGATGGCATCCATCTGTATATATATCTTCTCCCGGTCGGTATGAAAGTCAAACGTGAGTTGTTTCTCTCTCGTTTTTTCCTCCACATACTGGGTAAACAAGCCACGCACGAAAGACACCAACTCTATTTGCGACAAAATCAACAGCGCATTCTTGCCGCTATCCACCCGGTTGAAGTCCAGCCCCTGATGGATAAGCGAATTCAACTTCATGGCATTGCGATGCACCTGTTCCAGTTGTTTCTTCTCCTGCTGATCCTTGATGCCGGGCAGCAACTTGCTGATAGGCGCGATAATCATGCTCAACGGAGTTTTCAGGTCGTGGGAGAGATTCGTAAAGAACTCCATCTTAGCCTGAGACTGCTCCAGGATTTTCTCTTTCTCCAGACGCTCCAGTTTCAGACGGTTCTTCACGCGGAAGAAGTTGATTGTCCAGAGTATCAGGACAAGCCACAGCAAGACATAAACGGCCTTTGCCCACGAGGTGTAGTACCAGGGCGGAATGACGTGGATGTCCAATGCATACGTTTTTTCGGACGGCTTGCCATGCGCATCCAGCTTACTCACTATCAGACGGTAGTCACCATAGCTCAGATTGTTGTAAGTAATCCGGTTCGTATTCGGTTTCAGCAAGTTCCATTCACGGTCCACACCTTCCAGGCGATACAACAGTTTGCTTTTCTCTTCAAGGGAATAAGGCAGGTCGGAGAGTTCAAAAGCAAGATTGTTCTGGTCGTAGTCCAGATTTATACGCTGTGAGTAACGGATGCTTTGTGCGGATTGCACTGCATCAAGCGCCTGCCCCGCCCCAGACTGGTAAAGTTGATTATTGACGTAAAGGGCGGTCAATATCAACGGCTGTTCGGAGTGTTCCGCCAGCAAGGCTTCGGGTGAGGAGATGGCAAAACCGTCTGCGGTACCCAGATAGAGTTCTCCGCTTGTCTTATCAAAGAACATGCTGGTGAAACGCTTGTCGGTGATATTCAGTCTGCGGACTTCCAGAGTCTGCTGGTCGGCTACCCAGAAACCATCTGTGGTAGAGATCCAGATGCGGCCGTCGGCTTCGGCCATGGAAAGCACTTCGTAATGATTATAAGCATCAAAGGGCAACATACGGATACTGTCGTTTTCGGGAGTCACGCGCATCACTCCGCCGGGGAAACCTATCCAGATGTAGCCGTCTTCGGCACAAAGGATAAAGTTGGGAGTACGCTCGCCTTTCAGTTCACCGGCGGCAATATGGGTGACTTCGCCGGTACGGGGATTTATCTTTTCGATGCTGTTGGGGCTGTTATAGAGCAATGCCCA
Source organism: Bacteroides stercorirosoris (assembly GCF_900142015.1). Lineage (GTDB taxonomy): Bacteria > Bacteroidota > Bacteroidia > Bacteroidales > Bacteroidaceae > Bacteroides > Bacteroides stercorirosoris. The sequence goes on along the minus strand of NZ_FQZN01000035.1, from coordinate 52,257 downwards.
TACATTCCCTTCCCGGTCGGGAATCATCTGGTTGATGAACATGCCGGCCAGGCCGTTGTGGATGGAATAAGTCTTCTCCGCCATGTAGAGTCCGCCGGAAGAACGCATGAGGTTTTCCTTATCTACCACAAAGATGCCACCAAGACAGGTAGCTATCCAGAGTTGTCCGTCACGGTCTTCAAAAAGGCTATACGTCCAATTGGTATTGTAGCGGCGGGTGCTGTCCACTATGTTATAATGTATAAACTGGCGTTTCGCCGGGTCGTAACGACTGATGCTGCCATCCGTAGCCACCCAGAGTTGTTGTTCACGGTCTTCGTAAAGATGGCGTACCCGGTTGTGGGATAAAGGATATTTCCGGTCTCCCATCTTGTACCAGGCAACGTCCTGTTCCCCATCCATAAGAGCGGTGAAGCGAATGAGGCCGTTGGTGCCGCCAAACCAATAAGTTCCGTGCGTATCGCGCAGCATGGAATAGAACTGGTTGCCCTCCCCTGTTCCGGTAATCTGCGAGATAGGGATGTGACGCAACACACTGTTATGGCGGGACATGGAGATGCCGTAATCCGTGCCGAGCCAGACGTTATGCTCGCGGTCGGCAAAGATGGTCCAGATGATATTGTTAGAAAGGGACTGGAGGTTTCGGGAGTCATGAACAACGTGCAGCAAGGGTTCGTCCTCCTGATAGACGTACAGACCATTATCGGTGCCTACCAGCAATTGTCCGTTCCCGTCCAGTGCCAGAGACTTGACAGAGTTATCATGGAAAGCATCTATCCGCTGTGTATGCCCGTCGGCAGGGGTGTATTTGAAAAGACATCCTTCTGTGCCTATCCAGATGCAACCGCGTGCGGTATCTTCCAGAAGTGAATTGACAAACTGATTGCTTCGGCCACGGGTGACGGGCAGGTCTATGGTTTCAAAGCGTCCGGTGGCGGGGATGTAGCGGCAACAGCCGTTGTACGTGCCAATGTAGAGGTTATCGTCCGAGGCGCGGATAATGGAATAAATGGTCTGGTGCGGAAGTCCTTCGGTGATGGCGGAGAGCTGCCGGGTTTCCGGTGAGTAGGTGTAGAGACCGTTAAGTGTTCCCAGCCACAGCACGCCGTCACGCAATGCCAGTGTGCGGATGTCGGTCGGGAAGTCCGCTTCCGGTTCTTGGTAGGTGTCTGTCCGGTAATTATAAATCAGCAAGCCATTGTCCGCACCCATATAGAGATAAGTGCTGTCCACCACTTCACCGCAATAAATGCGCGTATTGCTGCGCTCGCCGAAAGTGAAATGCGGTTGTGAGGAATAGCCGTCGTAACTGAACAGTCCTTTGTTGGAACCTATCCATATCAGTCCTTGCGTGTCTTGCAGGAAGCAACTGATGACGGATGCTTCCGTCCCCAGACTGATATTATCAAACAGTCTGTAATCGGACTTCTGCCCCGCCAGACTGCAAGGAAGCCATATCTGTAACAGAATGAAAAGAAAAAGAACTGGTCTGTGCATATGCCGGGTTACGTTAAAGGTCCGGACTACTGTATTTCTTCGCACACCCGCATTTCCATGCCTTTATACACCACCACAATCTTATGTAGCCGGGTGCTGCCGATGGCACGTTTCACCGTATCGGTATCAGCGTAGCGGTTGGCTTGTGCGATAGCCTCCTGACGCAGTTCCTCCACACGGGTTTCGGGGTCTTTGTACTTGGCATACTTCAACTCTACAATGTAGCTGTGCGTCATGTCGGAGTAGATGTCCAGCATCGGACAGAGAAAAATATCGACATAGCCCGCCTGCGTGTCCTGTTCGGAGATGGGACGGTAGAAACGGTTCTGTGCGGTCATGGCAAGGGTGAAGCCATGCACGAAGAACTCGCCCTTCTGCTTGTCGCGCTGCGAGGCGTAGGTCTTCAGGCAGTCGGCAATGTAGTCGAAGTAGGCTTTCCAGTTGCCATCGTAAGCGAGCTGGCTTGCCAGTTCACTCTTTTCGTAGCTGCTGAAACTGAGGTCAGCTTCGTTGTAGGTGCTTAACAGATAGGTATAGAGTTGTTCCTGAACTACCAGATTGGGGATGATGAGTTTGGTCTTTCCCCGGTGCATGCCGTTAATGGTGAGCATGCCGAAATAGTAGAGCAAGCTCACGAAATTATCGGGATTGGTGATGCCGGAGGCAGGGAAGCCACTCTTCAGTTCGCCGGTGATGAAGCCCTGGCTCACAAGGGTTTGAATGACGGAGGCATCATGAGCAAACTCCTTGTCCTTGCGGATGAGCATGCGCAGTTTCTCGTAGTCGATGCGGATGTTCTCTTCCACCATGCTTAGCGGTGCTTTGCCACGCGAGATGTAGTTCTTGACAAAATAAAGCACCATATTGGAGTTATACATCGTGGTTTCGCCGTAACATTCCTGCGCGAAGCAATAGTTATCATACCACGGCTTCATTATCTCTATCAGTTCGTCAATGGTATGATTGAAGGGGCTGGTGGTAGAATAGTAAGTCAGCATTTCGCGCACTTCTTCTTCTGTAAATCCCATCATTTGGTTGAAATCCGGTGAGAGGGAATAGTTGGTTCCGATGTTGAAGCCGCTGGTGAGGTCGTCCATCGTCACGGGGCTTACACCGGTAATGAAACAGCGCTCGATACTGGAATAGGTTCCCGCTTTCACTTTGTTGAAGAAGGCGCGCAGATAACCCTCGCCATGCGTCTCGTTGGTGTAACGGTGCAGACTTTCGGGGTCGGAGAGAATGGCGTTGGTGAAGTGGTCGTACTCGTCGATAAAGAGGTACACCTTCTGTCCGGCACGTTCGCATTCCGAAATCAGATAGTCTAATTGGTTGACGGCTCCGTCCTTCTCGTCCAGCCGATCCCTGATGCCTTCCGGCAGAAGGTCGGCATAGACTTCGCAGAAAAAGTCGAAGCGGATTTGGCAGTGCTCATCCAGCCCTTTGCGATAGTCGTTCAGTGCACCGGTGATACCGGAGAAATTGAGATAGAGCACAAGATAAGTGTTACGACTCGGTGTGGGATGCTGCCCGATGTAGAGGTCGCCAAAGAGGTCGTCGAACTTGTCGCGGGTACGCACATCGTAGTAATGTTGCAGCACGTTCAGCGTCAGGCTCTTCCCGAAACGGCGCGGACGGATGAAGAAGAAGAAGCGGTCCGCCTGCTCTATCATGGGGATGAAGCGGGTTTTATCCACATAATAATAGTCTTCACGGCGGATGACCGCGAAGTTCATCATGCCGTAGGGAAGTCTCTTTCTGCCGGGTACTAAGTATTCTAATGGATCCATATGATGTCCTCCTGCTGTTTTTGGGATATTTAATCCGTCGCTTTATGACGGGATAACGACACAAAGATAATGCAAATTGAGTGCAGAACTTTCATGCAAGCATGAAAAAGTTATGCCGAAATGCAGCTTATCTTATCTAAAGATAACAAAAGTTCTTATAGGGGGGGCATCGCAGTTATTATTTATAACGGCTGAAAGCTTAGTCAACCGTTTTATATTTACTTCCGGGAATCTATGCAGTCCCGACAGTTTCATCTGGAAACAAAGCGTCTCGCAAAAAAGCAACGTTCGACGCCCATTCAAATGCAAAGTCAATGGATGTTTGCAAACGTTTGCACTATTCTATAACCCGATAAATCTCAACGAAGAAGCTTATTCTCACCTATTCCGCTATTTTTGCAATCGGATTAGTTGGCTTTACATTTTTTAGTTTGGCAGCTATCCCCTATTTGAATAACCTTTGATTAAGATAAGCTGCACCTCAGCAATAAAAATAAGCAAGCTTATTTTGTACTGCTTTCGGTTTGCATTATCTTTGGGAATATTTAGAAAATACCATGAATAAACCGCAGATAACCATCAAGGATATTGCCCGGGCGTTGAACGTCTCGCCATCCACTGTGTCGAGGGCGCTGAAAGACAACCCGGATATCAGCCAGGAGACCCGTGACCTTATACATGCGTATGCCCGGGAGCATAATTACAAGCCTAACGTACTTGCAGTGAATCTTCGTGCCAGCCGCTCGAATACGATTGGTGTGATTGTGCCGCAATTGGTGCACCACTTCTTCTCGTGCGTACTGAGTGGAATAGAGAAAGCTGCGGGCAAAGCGGGATATAATATTCTGGTAGCGCAAAGCAACGAATCTTATGAACAGGAGGTAAAGATAGTACACTCATTCCTTGCCGCCCGCGTCTGTGGTGTGATTGCTTCACTGGCAAAAGATACTTCCCAATACGACCATTATCAGGAGTTGCTGAACAACAACATCCCCATTGTTTTCTACGACCGCATCTGTACGGGATTGAAGACGGAACGGGTGGTAGTGGATGATTATGCCGGTTCATTCGCTGCCGTAGAGTATATGATACAGACAGGTTGCAAGCGCATCCTGTTTTACGGTGCGGCGCCTCATATGGAAATCACCAAGAACCGCCGGAACGGGTATCTGGATGCCATGAAGAAGTATAAAATTCCTGTGGACGACAGCATGATTATGTTGTGTGATACCCGTGAACGTGCCATAGCCATCACCCCGGATATTCTGGAAGGTCCCGGCCACCCGGATGGTTTCTTTGCCATCAACGATGAAACGGCCTCAGGAATTCTTTATGCCTGCAAGCTGGTAGGGAAAAGAGTGCCCGACGAGGTATCTATCTGCGGATTCACCGACGGAGCCATTGCCCAAAGCACCGACCCGAAACTGACAACCGTAGAACAGCACGGTGAGGAAGTAGGGAAAAGCGCTTTCAGCATTCTGATAGATAAACTGGAGGGGAATGATGAAAGGAGCAGTAACAAGATTGTGAGGACAAATCTTGTGGTGAGGGGGACGACGAAGTAAGAAAAAGGTTACTCCGCAAATCACGTCGCTAAATCACCATTTATAAAACAGATTATAATATCTAATACCAAATATAAGAATGAAAGTAAAACCCGATTTAAGCTTTTGGAAGTTGTGGAACATCAGCTTCGGCTTTTTTGGCGTACAGATTGCCTACGCCTTGCAGAGTGCAAACATCAGTCGTATTTTTGCAACACTGGGTGCGGACCCGCATAGTTTAAGTTATTTCTGGATATTACCACCATTGGCAGGCATCATCGTGCAACCCATCGTGGGCGCTGCAAGCGACAAGACGTGGACGCGCTTCGGACGCCGTATTCCTTATCTGTTTGTCGGTTCACTGGTAGCCGTACTGGTGATGTGCCTGTTGCCCAATGCCGGTAGTTTCGGTATGGCAGTGAGCACGGCAATGATATTCGGACTGGTATCGCTGATGTTCCTGGACACTTCCATCAACATGGCGATGCAGCCGTTCAAAATGATGGTGGGCGACATGGTGAACGAAAAGCAGAAAGGACTCGCCTATTCCATCCAGAGCTTCCTGTGCAATGCCGGCAGCCTCGTAGGTTTCCTGTTCCCGTTCATCTTCACATGGATCGGTATCAGCAATGTAGCTCCACAAGGCGTAGTACCCGACTCGGTGATTTATTCCTTCTATATCGGAGCCGCCATCCTGATACTCTGTGTAATCTATACCACAGTGAAAGTAAAGGAGATGCCGCCCGCCGAATACGCTGAATACCACGGCATCACCGAAGAGGAAGAGAAAGAAAAAATCAATATGGTGAAACTACTGGTGAAAGCACCGAAAGCTTTCTGGACGGTAGGTCTGGTTCAGTTCTTCTGCTGGTTTGCTTTCATGTTTATGTGGACGTATACCAATGGTAGTGTAGCTGCCAATGTATTCGATGCTCCTACCGTGGAAACCGTAGTGAACGGAGTCAGCAAAGTTATGCTGGACACCAAGAGTATTCAATATCAGGATGCCGCCGACTGGGTAGGTGTGTTGTTTACCGTACAGGCTATCGGTTCTGTACTATGGGCTGTCTGCATCCCGTTGTTCAAGGATCGCAAACTGATCTATTCTCTCAGTCTGGTGCTGGGTGGATTGGGTTTCATCTCTACTTATTTTGTTCATAATCAATATGTATTGTTCATCTCCTTCTTACTGATAGGTTGCGCATGGGCTGCTATGCTGGCGTTGCCTTTCACCATCCTGACCAACGCACTGAGCGGCGGACACATGGGAACTTATCTGGGCTTGTTCAACGGAACAATCTGTATTCCGCAGATTGTGGCTGCCTCACTTGGTGGAAGCATCCTTGCCCTGTTCACCCCGAAAGGTATGTTGCCGCCCGAAATCAATATGCTGGTCATGGCAGGTGTCATGCTGATTATCGGTGCGGTTTGTGTATATTTCATCAAAGAAACAACAGGAGAACAAGTGAAAGCATAATCCTTACGAGAATATATTCTGAAAGGGGGCTTCGTTGCTCTACGACAAGTACCCCTTTCTTCTACGACCAACGCCCTGTTTCTCTACGATGAACAGGGCGTTGGTCGTAGAGAAACGGAGCACATTTTAACTCAAAAGTAAATTTTGTCTTCTTTTTTTCCTCTTTTTGCCATTTGTCCGTTTATTTGTTTATCTTTACCGCCATAATCACCATTGAGATACACGCCATGAAAAGATACCTTAAAACCGATGAATGGAACATTATTGAAGATAACTTTCACGCTGACAACCTGCGAATGTCCGAAAGTATATTCAGCCTGGGGAACGGACGCTTCGGACAACGGGGAAATTTTGAAGAGCCTTACTCAAGCGATTCGTATCGCGGTTCATTCGTAGCCGGTATCACTTTTCTGGATAAAACGCGTGTAGGATGGTGGAAGAACGGCTTTCCTGCTTTCTACACCCGCATTCCCAATGCAGCGGACTGGAGTCGTGTCAGCCTGCGTCTCATCGACGAAGAACTGGACCTGGCACAATGGGACGTAAATAGTTTCAATCGCCGTCTCGATATGAAAGCGGGTATCTCCTACCGGGATTTCGAAGTGACTTCTCCCAGAGGACATCAAATACGGGTACATGTGGAGCATATCAACAATATGGCCCACCCCGATTTATGCCTGATAAAATACAGCGTCACCTCCATTAATTATACGGGAAGAATATCACTGATTCCCTCCCTGGATGCAATCATAGTCAATAAGAACGATGATCCGAACGAGAAGATATGGAATATCCTCCGTTCCGGTGTCACAAAGGATTGTGCTTATCTATGGACGCAAACCCGGCGGGAAGATGCACAAGTGTGCTATGCCATGACCTATCAGTTCTTCAAGAACGGCAAAGAAACCACCTCAAACCCGATACGCATTGAAAAGGAGAAACAGACCGGATTCAGTATCGGAGCAGATGTAAAACCGGGAGACAACGTGATGCTCATTAAATATACCGCCATAAATTCGTCGCTCTATGATGAACGTCAGGAATTGATAGAACATTCCATCGCCAAAGCCCGCCAGATTAAAATCGATGGCTGGGACAAGCTGGAAAACGATCACCGGCAAGCCTGGGCCAATATATGGAAGGAAATGGATGTGGTTATCGAAGGGGACCCGGAAGCACAACAAGGCATCCGGTACAACATCTTCCAACTATGCCAGACGTATCGCGGTGATGATCCGCGCCTGAATATCGGTCCGAAAGGATTCACTGGCGAAAAATACGGTGGAAACACATATTGGAACACAGAACTTTGTTGTGTACCGTTCTTCCTGCTTTCTACTCCGAGGGAGATTGTGAAGAACCTGTTGATATACCGTTATAACCAACTGCCGAAAGCGATAGAGAATGCCCGCAAACTGGGTTTCAAAGAGGGTGCCGCACTGTTTCCGCAAGTCACTTACAGTGGTGAGGAATGCCACAGCGAATGGGAAATCACCTTCGAAGAAATACACCGCAACAACATCATCGTATATGCCATTGCACAACATGCCGCACTGACGGGCAGCAAGGATTACGTCGCCAAATACGGTCTGGAAGTGATGATTGCCGTCTCCCGATTCTGGAGCCAGCGTGTATCTTTCTCCAAACCGAAGCAGAAATATGTCATACTGGGTGTAACCGGACCGGATGAGTACGAAAACAACGTGGATAACAACTGGTACACCAACTATTCGTGTGTGCAATGCCTGCGGATGACACTTAACTACCTTGAAATCATTGCCGGAGAATACCCCGACGAATATGCCCGTGTACGCCGTGTCACCAACCTGCGCCAACAGGAAGAGGCCGAACGTTGGCGAGACATCATCGCACGCATGTACCTGCCGGAAGACAAGGAACTGGGAATTTTCGTACAGAACGACGGCTATCTGGATAAGGAGCTGGAAAGCACTGACGCCATCCCGCCCGAAGAGCGCCCCATCAACCAGCATTGGTCCTGGGACCGCATTCTGCGTTCATGTTATATCAAGCAAAGCGATGTTCTGCTGGGTTTATATCTGTATTATTTCCATTTCGACAAAGAGACTGTCCGCCGTAATTTTGAGTTTTACGAGGCTATGACGGTGCATGAGTCTTCGCTTTCCCCACATATCCACTCCATTCTTGCCGCACGCATTGGGGAAGTGGAACGTGCATACCAGCTCTTCATGCACGCCACCCGCCTCGACCTGGACGACTATAACAATGAGACGCACCAGGGACTGCACATCACCAGTATGCCGGGTAGCTGGCTTGCCATCGTGCGGGGATTTGCAGGGATGGAGGTACTAGAAAACATCTTGTGCTTCTCCCCCGTCATACCGGAGAAGTGGAAAAGTTATTCGTTCCAGGTGAATTATCAGGGGCGCACGCTGTATATGCAAGTAGGAAAGGAAATAAAAATCTCACTGATTGCCGGAGAAGAACTGAACATACAAGTATACCAAAACATTTATAGGCTGAAAGTGGGGACAGAGTTGAAGGTCGAAAGACAGAAAATATAAATGATAATTTACCAGCGTAGCGCTGGAGCAAAATTTCCTTTCGGCACAGGAGTATCTTAATTCTCCTCCTCCAGTCGGAGGAGGAGTACCCCAACGGGGGGAGGTGGTAGGTAAGCGATAAAATACCTATTAATCATAAAAAGGAATTCTTTCTCACCTACCACCCCGCCCTTTGGGCACCCCTCCTCCGACTGGAGGAGGGGAATGGAGTTACTCTTGTACGCCGAAGGGAAACCTGGCCGGGGCGCCTCGCCCCTAAATTATCATTTACCTTTATAACCGGGAAAACATTTTTCTGTTTTTCCGGTTATATGTTTTTATACCTAAACGAACAACTTATATGAAGAAAATCTGTCTGTTCGCCCTTGCCACGACGCTACTTATCACGTCGTGCGGGCAAAAGAAGGAGGGCGAAACTGCCCTTATCCGGCCTGTTAAGACAACGACCGTCAGTTCCCAATCGGTCATCCGGAAAGACTTCTCCGGAATAGTGGAAGCCGTGGAATACGTAAAACTTGCCTTTCGCGTCAGCGGACAAGTCATCAACCTGCCTGTCGTGGAAGGACAGCGGGTGAAGAAAGGCCAGTTGATTGCCGCCATCGACCCGCGCGACATCTCCCTGCAATATGCCGCCGACAAGGCTGCTTACGAAACTGCCGCCGCACAAGTGGAGCGCAACAAGCGTCTACTGGGTCGCCAGGCCATCTCCGTGCAGGAGTACGAAATCAGTGTAGTCAATTACCAGAAAGCAAAGTCGGCCTATGAGTTATCCGGCAACAACATGAGAGATACGAAACTGACAGCTCCGTTCGACGGTTCCATCGAGAAGCGTCTGGTGGAGAATTATCAGCGTGTCAACTCCGGCGAAGGTATCGTGCAGTTGGTGAATACGCAGAAGCTCCGCATCAAATTCACCGTGCCGGATGATTATCTGTATCTGCTTCGTGCAAAAGATGTGACGTTCCGGGTGATATTCGACAGTTATCCGGGGGTGACGTTCAACGCACGATTGGAAGAGTATCTGGATATTTCAACGGACGGGACGGGAATACCGGTGACTATCAGGATAGATGATGCAGCCTTCGACCGCAGCCTTTATGATGTGAAGCCGGGATTTACATGTAAGATTAAGCTGGCTTCGGACGTTGCCCCGTTCCTGGAAGAGAAGCTGATGAATGTTCCGCTCAGTGCTGTCTTTGGTGAGAGTGGGAATAAGAAAACATATGTGTGGGTGGTGAAGGATGGTAAGGCAAGCCGTCGGGAAGTGACGGTATACTCTCCGACGGGGGAAGCCAATGTTCTGATTTCGGCCGGACTGCAACCGGGAGAAAGTGTCGTGATAGCCGGAGTACACCAGTTGGTGGAAGGACAGACGGTGAAGGTAATCAATTGATATCGTTTGATACCGGGCAAAAAAGCCACGTGATGAATATCCCCAATAAACCTAAACATTTTAAATTATGAACTTAGCTAAATATGCATTAGACAATACGAAAATTGTCTATTTCTTCCTCGCCGTATTGCTCCTGGGCGGCATACTGTCGTTCAGCAACCTGGGAAAGAAAGAAGATGCGCCCTTCGTCATCAAAAGCGCGGTCATCATGACCCGCTATCCGGGGGCGGAACCTGCCGAGGTGGAACGGCTCATAACCGAACCCATCTCCCGCGAAATACAGTCGATGAGCGGCGTATACAAAATCAAGTCGGAGTCTATGTACGGACTATCCAAAATAACGTTTGAACTTCAACCTTCCTTATCCGCAGCGTCCATTCCGCAGAAGTGGGACGAACTGCGCCGCAAGGTTCTCAACATACAGCCGCAACTGCCCTCCGGTGCCTCCACGCCCACGGTGTCGGATGATTTCGGCGACGTATTCGGCATTTATTACGGTCTGGTGGGCGACGACGGTTTCTCCTACGAGGAAATGCGCAACTGGGCGGAACGCATCAAAACCCAGGTCATCACCGCCGACGGAGTGATGAAAGTAGCCCTCTTCGGCACCCAGACCGAAGTGGTGAACATCCTTATCTCCGTCAATAAACTGGCGGGAATGGGTATCGACCCCAAACAACTGGCAAGCCTGTTGCAATCGCAAAACCAGATCATCAATACCGGAGAAATCAACGCCGGAGAACAACAACTGCGCATCGTTGCCAACGGCACGTACACCACTGTGGACGACATCCGCCGACAAGTGATTACCACCCCCGGCGGACAAGTGAAGCTGGGCGACATTGCCGTCATCGAGAAAGGTTACATGGACCCGCCCTCCAACATCATGCACGTCAACGGACGGCGTGCCATCGGCATCGGTGTCTCTACCGACCCGACCAAAGACGTAGTGAAAACAGGCGAACTGGTAGATGCCCGGCTGGCAGAACTGCTACCGCTCATCCCGGTAGGCCTGGAACTCGAAAGCCTCTATCCCGAAAATGTGATAGCCCGTGAAGCAAACAACGGTTTCATCATCAATCTGGTGGAGTCCATCCTGATTGTTATCGTCATCATCATGCTGGTGATGGGGCTGCGTGCAGGACTGCTGATCGGCAGTTCGCTGATATTTTCCATCGGCGGCACGCTACTCATCATGTCTTTCCTCGGCGTAGGACTGAACCGGACTTCCCTGGCAGGATTCATCATCGCCATGGGTATGCTGGTGGACAACGCCATTGTGGTGACGGACAATGCGCAGATAGCCATTGCCCGGGGCATGGACCGGCGCCGGGCTCTGATAAACGGTGCCACCGGGCCGCAATGGGGGTTATTGGGTGCCACATTCATTGCCATCTGTTCCTTCCTGCCGCTTTACCTGGCTCCTTCGGCCGTGGCGGAAATCGTGAAGCCACTGTTTGTGGTGCTGGCCATTTCTTTGGGATTAAGTTGGGTGCTGGCACTTACGCAGACAACTACCTTCGGTAACTTTATCCTGAAAGCCAAGTCCGGAGATGCCAGCAAAGACCCTTACGACAAGCCTTTCTACCACAAATTCGCCTCCATCCTCAGCATATTGATAAAGAAGAAAGTGCTGACTTTGGGGAGTATCATCATACTGTTCATCCTGTCGCTCGTCATCATGGGACTGATGCCGCAAAACTTCTTCCCCTCACTGGACAAGCCGTACTTCCGTGCCGACATCTTCTATCCGGACGGTTACAGCATCCGCGACGTTGAACGGGAAATGAAACAAGTAGAAGCGCATCTGCTGCAACAGCCGGAAGTGAAACGGGTATCCACCACCTTCGGCAGCACACCGTTGCGTTATTATCTGGCCTCCACCTCCGTCGGTCCGAAACCGAACTTCGCCAATATCCTTATCGAACTGACCGACAGCAAGTACACCAAGGAATATGAGGAGAACTTCGACGGGTATATGAAAGCCAATTATCCGAATGCTATCACCCGCACCACGCTCTTCAAACTCTCCCCCGCCGTGGATGCCGCCATCGAAATCGGTTTCATCGGCAACAATGTGGACACACTGGTGATGCTGACGGACAAGGCTCTGGAAATCATGCACCGCGACGCCGACCTCATCAACGTGCGCAATTCGTGGGGAAACAAGATACCCGTGTGGCACCCCGTTTACAGTCCGGAACGTGCGCAGCCCCTCGGCGTCTCCCGGCAGAGCATGGCGCAAAGCATCCAGATAGGAACAAACGGCATGACGCTGGGTGAATATCGAGAAGGAGACCAGGTATTGCCAATCCTGCTAAAGGACAACACGATAGACTCTTTCCGCATCAACGACCTGCGCACGCTTCCGGTATTCGGCACCACCCAAGAGACCACTACGCTGGAACAGGTGGTCAGTGAATTCGATTTCCAATATAAGTTCTCTAACGTGAAAGATTATAACCGACAGATGGTGATGATGGCACAAGCCGACCCGCGCCGTGGAGTGAATGCCATCGCTGCCTTCAACCGGGTGTGGGAACAGGTGCAGAAGGAGATTCAGGTGCCGGAAGGATACACCATGAAGTACTTCGGAGAACAAGAAAGCCAAGCGGAAAGCAACGCGGCACTGGCTGCCAACTTGCCGTTGACGTTTTTCCTGATGTTCATCACACTGCTGTTCCTGTTCCGCACATACCGTAAGCCGATTGTCATCCTGTTGATGCTGCCTCTTATCTTCATCGGTATTGTGTTGGGGCTGCTGGTGCTCGGCAAGTCTTTCGACTTCTTCTCCATCCTCGGTTTGCTGGGACTGATTGGTATGAATATCAAGAATGCCATTGTACTGGTAGACCAGATTGATGTGGAAGCTGCTTCCGGAAAGGCACCGCTGGATGCGGTAGTGAGTGCTACTACCAGCCGTATCGTACCTGTGGCGATGGCTTCGGGAACTACGATTCTGGGTATGCTGCCGCTACTGTTCGACGCTATGTTCGGCGGAATGGCGGCAACTATCATGGGAGGTCTGCTGGTAGCTTCGGCATTGACGCTGTTCGTGCTGCCCGTAGCTTATTGTGCGATACATAAAATAAAAGGATAATTATGAAAAAAGAACTCATACTCACACTACTCTGTTGCTTCGGCATTAACGCCGGAGCACAGCAATACCTCAGCCGTGAAGCCTATCGCGACCGCGTAGAGGCATACAGCCAGGTACTGAAACAGCAACGCCTGCAAACCGTGGCAAGTACCGAAGCACGGAAAATAGCTGCTACGGGCTTCCTGCCGCAGATAGACATCACCGCCGAAGGCACAGCCAACCTCAACCACCTCGACCAGTGGAACAGTCCGAAAGGCGAATACCGTCCCTACACTTATCAGGCCCTTGCCACCCTGGCGCAACCGCTCTATACCGGCGGCTCCCTGATAGCCCAGAAACAAATGGCAAAAGCTGATGAGGAACTGTCCCAACTGACCACCGAGCTGACCCTCGACCAGATTCACTACCAGAGCGATGCCGTGTATTGGAATGCCTCCGCCGCCCGTGCCAGCCTCGAAGCTGCCGCAACGTTCCAGGACATCATACAACGGCAGTACGACATCATCCAGGATCGTTTTGACGACGGTGCCATCAGTCGCACCGACCTGCTGATGATTTCCACCCGTCAGAAAGAAGCGGAATTGCAATACATCAAGGCCCGCCAGAACTACACCCTCGCCCTGCAAAAGCTGAACATTCTCATGGGCGTCTCCCCCGGCACCCCCGTAGACAGCCTATGCGAAATCAGCACTCCCAGCGAACCGGTCACCCTGCTTGGCCTCGACGATGTCCTCCCCCGCCGTGCCGACTATGCCAGCACCGGAGTCAACATTCTCCGGAGCGAAGCGCAACGCCACGCCGCACTCAGCAAATACAACCCGCAGGTCAGCATGTTTCTCGCCACCGGATGGGATACGGGTATCACTTACATGGGGCAGGAAATACCCCATACGCCCGTGGCAGGCATCAACGTCAGCATTCCCATCTTCCGTTGGGGCGCCCGCTTCAAGACGAACCGACAACAAAAGGCATATATCGGTATGCAAAAGCTGCAACAGAGCTACGTCACCGATAATATCCTTGAAGAACTCTCCGCCGCCACTACAAAATTGACAGAGACAAAGCAACAAGTAAAAACCGCCCGCGAAAACATGACTCTTGCCGAAGAGAACCTCGACCTCGTAACGTTTTCCTACAATGAAGGGAAATCAAGCATGGCTGACGTACTTTCCGCACAGTTATCGTGGACACAGGCGCATACGAACCTGATAAATGCGCATCTGGCTGCAAAGATGGCGGTGGCGGAATACAGGAAGGTGATCAGTGAATAACAAATCAGACGTGTCATCCACGCCTAATCAATGAGTCCCTAAAAAAAAATCTGTCATTCTGAGCGTGGTCGAAGAATCTCTTCTTATTATAAAAGGAGATTCTTCGACCACGCTCAGAATGACAGACACTAAGACTTTAGAGAGTATTTAAAGCCTTGACAGCCTTTATCCCAGGAACGAAATCAGCACACCCGCCGCAACAGCCGAACCGATTACACCGGAGATATTACTGGACATACAGTAATTCAGCACATGATTCTTCGGATCATACTTCGTGGCAATCTCGTTACATACGCGGCTTGCCATCGGCACAGCACTCAGACCTGTTGCGCCAATCAGCGGATTAATCTTCTTCTTGCTGAACATATTGAACAACTTCACAAAGAAGATACCGCCCGAAATAGAAAGTGCAAATGCAAGGAAACCACCCACAACTATACCGATAGTTGTCCAGTTCAGGAATGCTTCACTCGTCATGGTAGCACCTACACTCAGCCCCAGGAAGATGGTTGCCGCATTCATGATACTATTGGCAGCCGCATCAAACAAACGGCTTGTATCAGAACCGATTTCTTTAATCAGGTTACCGAACATCAACATACCAATCAAAGGCACTGCCGTCGGCACAAAAAGGGCGACAACCGTAGTCACTGCTATCGGGAAGATGATTTTCAGTACACGCAGGTTCTTTATTTCTGTTTTCGAGGGGTAGAGTTTTTCCTGTTCCTTCATGTTAATCATCAGTTCCTTCTTAGAACAGAGTAACTTCACTACCAGCGGAATAATCACCGGCACCAATGCCATATAAGAGTATGCAGCAATGGCAATCGGCCCCAACAGATGCGGAGCCAGCTTAATAGTCGTGAAGATAGCCGTCGGACCATCAGCACCACCGATAATGCCCAGTGCACCTGCCTCCTGTGGAGTGAAACCTATCATAACAGCACATAGCAGCACAGTGAAGATACCCAACTGTGCAGCAGCACCAAATATAGAGAGACGCAGGTTGCGAAGCATCGGGCCAAAGTCCGTCATAGCACCCACACCCATAAAGATGATAGGCGGCAGGAAACCTGTCTTAATCAACATATAGTAGATGAAGTTCATCAGTCCCAGGTCATGCGCAATCTCATGCAGCGGCATTTCCCAGATGTTCTTCGCTATTCCGTTCACCATCACCATTCCATTCTGGTCCGCCTGGATAACCCCCATATCGCCGCCGGGAAAGTTGGCAATAAGCACACCAAAGGCAATGGGCACCAGCAGCAACGGTTCGTAGTGCTTCTTGATACCCAGATACAGCAGAACGAAAGCAATGGCATACATCACCAGAAACGACGGGTCTTCAATGATATTGCTGAACGCCGTCATATCGTAGAGTCTTGCAAATATTTCTTCCATCGCTGTTTATCCTATCTTCATTAATACATCATCTTCTGATACAGAGTCACCAGAAGTAACACAGATAGCTGTCACCGTTCCGTCAAAGTCGGCACGGATGGCATTGTAGGTCTTCATGGCTTCAATGTAGCAAAGCAGGTCACCTTTCTTCACCTTGTCGCCCACCTTCACCGGAGTTTCCTGGGCATTCTTCGTGAGGAAGAATTTGCCTTCCAGAGGAGCCGGAACGTCTTGTCCTTCACCTACGGGAGCTTCCACTTTGGCCGTGGCATCTGCGGGCAGGTCGATGTCACCGTAAGCCACTGTCACGCGGTAAGCCTGTCCATCCACCTGTACGGTGAGGGTTTTCGGTTTGGCATCATCCAACGGAGATTTGTTAAGTTCCGCTCTCCGCTTCTCAACGTCTGCCAGGAAGTCTTCTTTTGCCTTACCGCTCTTGTAAGCCTCGTATTGTGCCGGGTGCATGGCGTATTCGAAGAGTTCTTCGTCGTCCTCGCCCAAGTCCCATTTGTTCTCTTTCATCATCTTGCGATACTTGTCGAGCGCATCCGGATAGTTATCCTGCGGATTGCCTGTGAAGAACTTACGGCCTTCACGTTCGGCTTTCTCTATAAGTTCGGGAGCCAGCGTGCCCGGCAACTTACCTGCCTTGCCCAACAGCATATCCCAGATGTCATCGGCAATCATACCCCAACGCTCCTTGCCTTTCTCCATGGCAATCACGTTCATCATTGCCAGGTTCTTGACGTACTGGCTGAACGGAGTCACCAACGGGGGATAACCTACGCGCGGCCATACGTAAGCCACTTCATTGAACAGTTTGATAAGCAACTGATCCTGCGTCATGAATGGCAGGTTGCGTTTTGCCTTATATTTATTGATAGATTCCAGATTGGACTCCAGGTCGGCCATCAAGCTACCCATCATACCGCCCGGAAGTCCCGGACCAATCAGCAGGGAGTTCATCAAGCGGTTCTTCGGGCTGATGTACAGACCGAGGAAGTCGTCCATAAATTCCTGAATGAGGGCGCGCACTTTCATGTACGCTTCCATATTCACTTCCGGCACTTGGAAGCCTGCGTCTTTCAGCATTGCCTGCACACTCAGCAGGTCAGCGTGTCCCGTACCCCAGGAAAGCGGTTCCATACCTACGTCGATGTAGTCGCAACCAGCCTCGCATACTTCGAGGATGCTTGCCATATTGAAGCCCGGACCTGCATGGCTATGATACTGGATAGGGATTTCGGGATGTGCAGCCTTGATATTAGCTACAATCTTGCCCAACGATACCGGACGTCCGATACCTGCCATATCTTTGATACAGATTTCGTCGGCGCCCGCCTTGATGAGCTCTAACGCCATATTGGTGTAGTATTCTACCGTATGGATGGGCGAATGGGTGATACAGAGCGAACACTGGGAAATCATTCCGGCTTCTTTAGCGTAAGCGATGGAAGGAATAATGTTACGGGTATCGTTCAGTCCGCAGAACGTACGGGTAATATCCGTTCCCTGCACTTTCTTCACTTTATAAAACAGCTTACGCACATCGGCAGGCACAGGGCTCATGCGCAGGCCGTTCAGTGCACGGTCCAGCATGTGAGTTTGTATGCCGGCTTCGTGGAACGGCTTCGTCCACGCACGTACAGCCTTATTAGGATTCTCACCAAACAATAAATTTACCTGTTCAAAACCTCCGCCGTTCGTTTCTACGCGGGCAAAACAGCCCATCTCAACAATAGCGGGAGCAACCTTCACCAGCTGGTCTACGCGGGGCACATATTTTCCAGCACTCTGCCACATGTCCCTGAATACCAGGCTGAACTTAATTTCTTTTTTCATACTAAATAAATAGATGTGTGTTTTTTATTAAAAGATTATCATTTTACTTTCTCGACCTTGGCTACTTTACCCTTGCCTTGTGTCACCACCGTTACAGCGGCACTGATGGCAGCCAATATATTTCCGGGAATCGCTGCGGGACCTTGCGCGCCTTTCTTATCCGGCACCACCTCTTCGGGGGCATACTTGTTTACCAGAAGGATGAGTCCTTTACCTAAGTAGATTACAATCAGCAGGATACAGAACACTGTTACCATACCTACCACCATCAGCATAAGCGCTGTATTGATATTTTCCATATTATAAATTATTAGTTATTCAGCCTGTTTTACAAAAAATCGTCCGAAATTAGCGAATATTTATAGAAGAAAGGCAGAAAAAAATGATAAAAGATGCTAAAACAAAAGTTCCCGTACTGCCGGAAGGGGCTGTACGGGAAGCATTTATCACAATCGTGTGTCAGAATACGAAAACTCGCGGGGATGGGGCGAATCAGCCCAACGGATTCTCGTCGACGCCGCCACCGGAACCGCCTTGATTGCCACCATCGGTGTTACCACCGGAAGTGTTGCCATTGGCAAGCTTCTCTATATCCGTCCAGTCAACATCCACATCCACCATAGAGCGGGTGGTAATCTGCTTACTAGTGCTGCGTTTCACTTCAGGAATGAAACGTACACGTATACCGTTAATCTGTCCTGAATTTACTTCAGCAGCCGTAGCAACTCCTTTTTTATTCGCAGCAGCGGTATAGTAGAAAGTACCTACACCCTCAATCTTCACCGTACGCCCCATAGCCATATAGTCGGCCATTACGCTTCCTAAATTTTTCAGCACAGCATACGTATCACCGCGGGTGACGGTAGAGAGTAAAGACAGTTTGTCCGCTACCTTGTCAGTAGTAATAGGTGTACCGGTAGTTATTGCTTTCGGATACCACAAATCATTCAGTTTCGATTGAAATTTCTTATAAAATGCCATAGTAATGATGTTTTTAAATGATTAATTAATAATGTATATCTGATTTCTCTTGTCTCACCCGAGAAGCAAACGTTTTCACCGTGAGGCCTCAACGATTCAGCTATCTGCTTTTCTCAAATTCGATGTTGCAAAGTTAGGGGGGAAAGCAAGAGAAAACAAGGAAATGACATCTACAACCATTTTTAATAAATCATTCATAAACAACAAGTTACAAAGTACACATCTCTACAAGGGAGAAAAGACTTAAAAACAGGGGAAACAGGAATATCATGGCAATCTCTACAGATAAGAGACGTAAAGCACTGATAATGAATGGTGGCATTCAAAACGGTCTCTACAACAAGGAAATTGCGATTCATCATTACGCCAACCCTTAATCAGCATCAGGTATTTAAGTTTCGCATGTGCTCAACTTAAATTAGGTTATACATACAAGGCTATTTCTTTCCTTTAACTTTTTTGTTCAATATCTTTATATTATCCAAATAGGCTTGCTCTACGGGAGAAAGTGTACGGACATCAAACTGTCTATACTCCCTTTCCGCTTTTTCCATAGCTTGCTCATGACTGACGGTTCCACAACCATTCAAGAGTTGTTCTCCCGTAGAAGAGAGGATTGCGTCAAGATGCTGAATATAGTCTTTCATATACATAGCCCGATGCTTCATGGCTTGCACTTCGGCAAAATCGAAATATCCGGAAACTAAATTATTCAGAACTTTCAATTCTTCTTCGCTTAAGTAATTCTTCGCTATTTTTGCATCGCGCAATGTAGGATGGTCTCCCTTGAAAGAGGTCAGTCCCATCATGTGTTGGTCCGCATCCGCCCGTTCATAAATCACTTCGGCGGCAGTATGCCCATGAGCGGCAAAATGCAGTTTGTTTTGCACTATTTTGAAGAATTCGATGGATACATCAGAATGTGGGTCATAATCAACCTATTCGATATCCTAAAGATATTATCATATCAAGATTATAGTGAGGTATTTCTCTTTCAACCATGCGTGTTCCTTCTTGCCGAACTTGTCGAATTTTCCGACAGGTTGCTTCTTCTACAAGTTCACTATCTTCATAAATGTGCTTAATATGTTCTACCACATTTGTTCGAGACGTTTGGTAAAGGTCGCTCATTTGTTGTTGGGTTAACCACACGGTGTCTTCGTCCATCCGCACTTCTATGTGTGTCTGCCCGTCCTCACTCTGATAAATAATGATATTGCTCTTTTCCTTTTCTTCCATTTTATTGATTTTTTACAATTCATTATCAATTATATACGTACAAAATTAACAATTTATTCCCATATTTATTGCCGGTTTAGGAAATATAACTCCCAAATAGATGAAAAAACATCTGTTCGGGCAACAATTAGAGGCAAACGCAAGATTTACATCCGTATTTTTTACCATCTCATCTCATGTCTGCCGCCCTTTCCCGCCCCCCCTTCTGAGCACCTTCTGAGAGGGGGTACAATGACTCAGGGACTGAAAGGCATTCAGTCCCTGAGTGAAAGGCTTTCAGTCCCTGACTGAATCACGTTCATTCAGCGAGTGAAACGAAAGCCCTCCGCAAGGCAACGTTTTTCGGGGAATATCCGTAAAGAAAAAGAACCGATAAGATATTAACTTAAAGTACGAAATAAACGCATCGCAATACAGCAGGTATCAGCACCTCCCAATAACCGCATCCACCGTCTCCCCCTCCTTGAACAACTCCCCGTCCGCCTGCGCCAACCGCTTCTTCAACCGGAACTTCTGTTGTGAAACCGAAGCGGGCGACACCGCAGTAAGCGTAGCCACCTGCGCATTCGTGAAACGCAGGCGCATCAGCAGGCAAAGCTGCAAGTCGGCAGGGGTCAACGAAGGGAAACGCCCGGTGAGCCGACGGGTGAAACCATCGTACACACGGTCGGCGAGCAGGGACAGGTGCTCCCAGTCTTTATCGGAAAGGAACTTGGGTTGGCGGCGCAGGCGTTCCACCACGTCGTCGCGGTCTATCAATGTGGAGGTAAGAGCCTGTACTTGGCTATCAAGCAGACTGATGCGCTCATTCCGTTCCTTCAGTAATTCCGCTTCGCGGGGCAAGGGGCGGTTTTCATAGTCCTTAAGACGGAGGCGGAGGGACTCGTTTTCATCACACAACACGTTGCCGTGCACCATGAGATTGGTCAACGTCCGGTGTACCTCCTCCCGTTCCTCATCCGTCAGCGACATTTCCTTCAGGCACTCCTGCAATTCATTTTTTTCTTGTTCGTTGTTGCGCAGACGCTGTTCATTCTCGCTCAGTTCAATAAGATAACGGCGGTGCTTACGGTCGGTCGAAAACTTTATATCTCTTATGGAAAGCCATACGTTCAAGCCTATCATCAGTGCGGTGAACGCTTCCCAGAAGAATCGCTTCCGTTTGTCGGCAGGCATCAGGCGGACAAGCTTTCCATCGGAGAGTTCTTTTACCCGGTCATATTCCCGGTGCAGGTCCGCCAACAAACGTACGGCGTGAGCACTGTCGGCCGCACCGGTATTCGCCAAAGAATCGGCACGGACAAGGGATTGTTCATAATTCAACAAGGTTGGATTGGCAGGGGCGGAACAGGCCGTCAGTCCCAGTAGAAAAACCAGGAGAAAGAATGCATGCATAGGTTTCATCATCAGATGTGTTTACTTAATTCGGAGCGCAAAGATAGGGCATTCTCTCCACAATAAAGGTACAAAACGGGAAAAAGGCGACAGACTGTCGGCAACTTTCCTCCCCTTTCTTTGTTCTTTCAACAAGAATGAACTACTTTTGTGACACCCGCGTGTCAACCATCCGGTTTACTCCCGCAGGCGTGAACGAAAAACAGAATTCAGTTATGGAGAATGTGAAAAGAGTACCTTATGGCGTTTCCAACTTCGTGGAAGTAGTGGAACAAAACCAGTATTATGTGGACAAGACGATGTATCTGCCCCTGTTGGAGCAGCAGCCCAGCAACCTTTTCTTTATCCGTCCGCGCCGCTTCGGGAAAAGCATTTTCCTGAGTATGCTGCGGGCGTATTACGACATCGCGCATAAGGATAAGTTCGAAGCACGTTTCGGCAAATTGTGGATAGGGCAACACCCTACACCCTTGCAGGGAACATTCCAAGTAGTCTCCCTCGACTTCTCGCGCGCCAGTGGCGGAAGCGGTTCGCTTGCCGAGAACTTCAACCGCTACTGCGGTATGGCAATGGATCTTTTCGGCAGAATCTACGAATCTTTCTATTTTCCCGGCTTTGCCCAGAAGATGGAAGAGCAGCCCGATTTCGTCAGCAAGCTGAACTACCTCAACTTCCATGCCGCTGAAACCGGTGCACACCTCTACCTCATCATCGACGAGTATGACAACTTCACCAACGTAGTCCTCAACGAGCAAGGCAATGAAATTTATCACGCCCTGACTCATGCCAGCGGATTCTATCGCGAGATATTCAAGAAATTCAAGGGTATGTTCGAGCGCATCTTCATGACCGGCGTCAGTCCCGTAACCCTGGACGACCTGACCAGCGGATTCAATATCGGATGGAACATCAGCACCGACTACCAGTTCAACATGATGCTGGGTTTCAGCGAAACTGACGTGCGCGAGATGTTCCTATATTATAAGGAGGCAGGACAACTGCCGGCCGACACCGACATCGATGCGATGATAGCGGAAATCAAGCCGTGGTATGACAACTACTGCTTCGCCGAAGAAAGCCTGACACGCGACCCGAAGATGTTCAACTGCGACATGGTGCTCTATTACCTGCGCAACTATATGAATCTGGGAAAATCTCCCAAAGAGATGATAGACCCCAACACCCGCACGGACTACAACAAGATGAAGAAACTCATCCAACTGGACCGCCTGGACGGAGACCGAAAGGGAGTGCTGCGCCGCATCACCGAAGAAGGAGAAATCGTCACCAACCTGACAATCACTTTCCCGGCAGCCGAAATAGCCAATCCGGAGATATTCCCCAGCCTGCTGTTCTATTACGGCATGCTCACCATCACCGCCACCCGCGGGCAGCGTGTAGTTCTCAGCATCCCCAACAACAACGTGCGCAAGCAATATTACGATTTCCTGCTGGAAGAGTATCAGGACAAACGATATATCAACCTGAACAACCTGACGGACTTATTTGACGGAATGGCTTATGACGGACATTGGCGCGAAACCTTTGAGTTCATTGCCCATGCTTACAAGGAAAACTCTTCCGTGCGCAGCATGATTGAGGGCGAACGCAATATCCAAGGCTTTTTCACCGCCTACCTCAGTACGAACGCCTATTATCTGACAGCCCCCGAGGTAGAATTGAACCACGGTTACTGCGATATGTTTCTGATGCCCGACCTGCTGCGCTACGACGTAAAGCACAGCTACATCCTGGAACTGAAATATCTTTCCTCGAAAGACTTTGAAGCCAAAGCCGAAGCGCAGTGGCAAGATGCAGTAGAGCAAATACACCGGTATGCAGAAGGCACGCGAGTGCGACAACTCATCAAGGACACACAGCTCCATTGCATCGTAATGCAGTTCCGGGGCTGGGAACTGGCACGTCTGGAAGAAGTCTGAACTATGGAATAACGCCGCACAGCTCCCCGCTTCCATCTAAATTCATGATATACGCCCTGCACTTGCAACAATATCGCAAGCTTTTGAGACAGAACTAATAAAGTTCCGTCTCCCGAAGGGCTATTTTTGTATACCGTATATATACAAATTAAAAACCATCGTATCATGAAGAACCTCACCTATCTTGGATTATTATCCGTCCCCTTCTGCCTGGGACAACACGCCAATGCGCAGGCAGCCCCCACCCCAAGGCACAGCCACAACAGAAACCGAACATAATCTTCATCCTTGCCGACGACATGGGCTATGGAATAAGAAGACGATCCGTGAAGGCAGAAGCACACCGGGCCAGACACAGCCCAATTATGCCGTCAACCAATGGGAGCAAATCAAGGGAATCATGCAGGATGACTGACCGGAGAAGTGCAAAGAACAGGGAACTTCAGCGATTGGCCCGTATTAAAACTAAAGAAGAAATAAAAAAAATATCATTTTTTGCTTGCATATTAAAGAAAAGTATTACTTTTGCCACGAATTAAGAATCAAAAAGAAAACGAAAGTATGAATTTGTTTACTTATACATATTACTTCTTTTTTTACTTTTACTTTAGCCAGAAAGTAGAGCGGGAGTTTGTATGTGTCAAGTGACAGTGATGCTTAAGAACTGATAGAGAACTAAAGTAATATATAAAGTCCCGCTCCATCGTGTATGGAAGCGGGACTTTTCTTTTAATCAAACAATATGAAGAGAATAGCCATTCAAGGAACATTAGGGTCGTATCACGACATTGCCGCACACAAGTACTTCGAAGGAGAAGAAATAGAGTTAATCTGTTGCGCCAACTTTGAGGACGTGTTTGCAGCCGTGAAACGGGATAGCCAGACCATAGGCATGTTGGCGATAGAAAACACCATTGCAGGCAGCTTGCTGCACAACAACGAGTTGCTGCGCCAAAGCGGAACACAAATCATCGGAGAGTACAAGCTGCGCATCTCACACAGCTTTGTCTGCCTGCCCGAAGAGGACTGGGATGACATCACGGAAGTCAACTCCCACCCCATCGCCCTGATGCAATGCCGCGAATTCCTCGCCCAACACCCGAAGATGAAAGTCGTGGAAGGCGAAGACACCGCCCTCAGCGCCGAAACCATCAAGCGGGAGAACCTGAAAGGCCATGCCGCCATCTGCTCCAAAGCGGCAGCCGAACGTTACGGCATGAAAGTGTTGCAAGAAGGCGTAGAGACAAACAAACATAACTTCACCCGTTTTCTGGTAGTTGCCGACCCGTGGCAAGTGGATGAGATACGGCGCCATCCCCATCCCGAAACCAACAAGGCAAGCATGGTATTCACACTGCCCCACACGGAAGGAAGCCTGTCGCAAGTACTCTCCATCCTCTCGTTCTACAGCATCAACCTGACCAAGATTCAGTCGCTGCCCATCATCGGACGGGAATGGGAATATCAATTTTATGTAGACGTAGTCTTCGACAATGTACTGAGATATAAACAATCCATCGCGGCCATCACACCGCTAACCAAAGAACTTAAAATATTAGGCGAATATGCAGACGGTAAATCAAACATCTAAAATAAAGCCCGCCGACCGACTGGCCAGCGTGAGCGAATACTACTTCTCAAAGAAGTTGAAAGAAGTGGCGCAAATGAACGCCGAAGGTAAAGACGTCATCAGCCTGGGCATCGGTAGCCCCGATATGCCGCCCTCGGAAACCACCATACAGACGCTTTGCCAGGAAGCGCAGAACCCCGACGGACACGGCTACATGCCTTACGTCGGCATCCCCGAACTCCGCCGCAGCTTTGCCGGATGGTACAGGAAATGGTATGGCGTAGAACTGAACCCGAATACGGAGATACAGCCGCTCATCGGTTCCAAAGAAGGAATACTGCACGTCACTCTGGCATTCGTCAATCCGGGCGAACAAGTGTTGGTTCCCAATCCGGGCTACCCCACTTACACATCGCTGAGCAAGATACTCGGCGCAGAGGTCATCAACTACAACCTTAAAGAGGAGAACGGCTGGATGCCCGACTTCGACGAGTTGGAAAAGATGGATATGAGCCGCGTGAAACTGATGTGGACGAACTATCCCAATATGCCCACCGGCGCAAATGCCACCCCTGAGCTTTACGCAAGGCTGGTGGATTTCGCCCGCCGCAAGGACATCGTCATCGTGAACGACAATCCGTACAGCTTTATTCTGAATGATAATCCTCTCAGCATCCTCAGCGTGCCGGGTGCCAAAGATTGCTGCATCGAATTCAACTCCATGAGTAAGAGTCACAATATGCCGGGCTGGCGTATCGGTATGCTGGCAAGCAATGCCGACTTCGTGCAGTGGATACTGAAAGTGAAGAGTAACATCGACAGCGGTATGTTCCGTGCCATGCAACTGGCCGCAGCCACGGCACTGGAAGCCGAACAGGACTGGTACAACGGCAACAACACGAACTATCGCAACCGCCGCCACCTGGCCGGGGAAATTATGAAGGCTTTAGGATGTACGTATGACGAAAAACAAGTGGGTATGTTCCTGTGGGGAAAGATCCCCGATACCTGCACCGATGTGGAGGAGTTGACCGAACGGGTATTGCACAAGGCACGCGTGTTCATCACTCCCGGATTTATCTTCGGAAGCAATGGAAAACGATATATCCGCATCTCGCTTTGCTGCAAAGACCATAAACTGGAAGAGGCCTTGAGACGTATCAGGGAGATGGAGTAAATATATTTACAAGAAGAAAGCCTTTCAAAAAACGTAAGGTCCGGTGTTAATAAAAGTACCGAAGATTTTTAAAGAACGAGGGCAACGTTTTTAAAGAATCCCGCCTTTATTTATTAATACGTCGGAAACGGCCTGTTGACGGGAGTTGCGGAAGGCACAGAAGGAACTAAGAAAGATTTATACAACAAGAATATAATTAAACAAATAACGAATATGGAACTTGAATTAGAATCTATTTTGCTGCCGGGTGTAGAGGACAAACGTCCTATGGTAATTGCAGGCCCTTGCAGCGCCGAGACAGAAGAACAAGTGATGTGCACCGCCAAGCAACTGGCTGAAAAGGGAATGAAGATATTCCGTGCAGGCATCTGGAAACCGCGTACTAAGCCGGGTGGTTTCGAAGGTGTGGGCGTTGACGGTCTGGCATGGCTGAAAGAGGTGAAGAAGGAAACAGGCATGTATGTTTCTACCGAAGTGGCTACCGCCAAACATGTATACGAATGTCTGAAAGCTGGCATCGATATTCTGTGGATTGGTGCACGTACCACCGCCAACCCCTTTGCCATGCAGGAAATTGCCGATGCACTGAAAGGTGTGGATGTTCCTGTCTTCGTGAAGAATCCCGTGAACCCCGACCTGGAACTCTGGATCGGTGCACTGGAGCGCATCAACAATGCCGGACTGAAACGTCTTGCAGCCATTCACCGCGGTTTCAGCAGTTACGACAAGAAGTTGTACCGCAACCTGCCGCAATGGCACATCCCTATCGAGTTGCGCCGCCGCATCCCGAACCTGCCGATCATCTGTGACCCCAGCCACATCGGTGGAAAACGCGAACTGATAGCCCCGCTTTGCCAGCAGGCAATGGACCTCGGTTTCAACGGTCTGATTATCGAAAGCCACTGCAACCCGGATTGCGCATGGAGTGACGCCTCGCAACAGGTGACTCCGGATGTACTGGATTATATTCTGAACCTGCTCGTCATCCGTAAAGAGACTCAGACTACGGAAAACCTCAGCGAATTGCGCAAGCAGATTGATGAGTGCGACAACAACCTGATGCAGGAACTGGCCAAGCGTATGCGCGTGGCACGTGAAATCGGAACTTTCAAGAAGGAACATGATATGACCATCTTGCAAACAGGACGTTATAACGAGATTCTGGATAAACGCGGCTCACAAGGTGTACTTCTGGGCGTGGATTCAGAGTTTATCAAGAAGGTGTTCGAGCTGATACACGAGGAGAGTGTGAGGCAACAAATGGAAATTATAAATAGGTAGTAATGCAAATCAGGAGTTGAAATTAGTTCTTTCCCGAAGCAGTTATGATGCACCACAGATTACACAGATTTACACAGATTAGGGAAGATATATCTGATTATTAATAAATTAAATCTGTGCTAATCTGTGTAATCTGTGGTGAAATACTTCATTTTTGTACAGTTATGAATCTGTTTTAACCCCTGATTCGCATTAGTAGTAGCAAAACAAATCATTATGCGTATTTTAATACTTGGAGCCGGCAAAATGGGCTCTTTCTTTACAGATATTCTAAGTTTCCAACATGAAACGGCAGTGTTCGACGTGAATCCGCACCAGTTGCGCTTTGTCTATAATACTTATCGTTTCACTACGTTGGAAGAAATAAAGGACTTCGAGCCGGAGTTGGTAATCAATGCCGCCACGGTGAGATATACGCTGGATGCATTCCGCAAGGTACTGCCTGTGCTGCCCAAAGATTGTATCATCAGCGATATCGCCTCTGTGAAAACGGGATTAAAGAAATTCTATGAAGAAAGTGGTTTCCGTTATGTATCGTCGCACCCGATGTTCGGCCCTACATTTGCCAGCCTCAGCAACCTGAGCAGTGAGAATGCCATCATCATCAGCGAAGGTGACCATTTGGGAAAGATTTTCTTCAAAGACCTTTATCAGACTCTTCGTCTGAACATCTTCGAATATACCTTCGATGAGCATGACGAGACTGTGGCTTATTCGTTGTCCATTCCTTTTGTGTCCACCTTTGTTTTTGCAGCTGTAATGAAGCACCAAGAAGCACCGGGCACTACATTCAAGAAGCATATGGCAATCGCTAAAGGATTGCTAAGTGAAGACGATTACCTGCTCCAGGAAATTCTGTTTAATCCGCGCACTCCTTCACAAGTAGAGAATATACGTCTGGAACTGAAAAATCTGCTGGAGATTATCAGTACGAAGGATGCGGAAGGGATGAAACAGTATCTGACGAAAATCAGGGAGAAGATTAAGTAAATCCCCCAAAAAACAGATTTGATTTTCCAAGAAATATCATGTACTTTTGCATGAGCTAAAAAAGGAATCATGATAGACCAACCCACCATAGACAGAATTCTGGATGCAGCCCAGATTGTAGATATCGTATCGGACTTCGTTACACTGCGTAAACGAGGGGTGAACTATGTAGGCTTGTGTCCCTTCCATGATGATAAGACTCCATCTTTCTACGTGTCGCCTTCCAAAGGATTGTGCAAGTGCTTCTCCTGCGGTAAAGGTGGCAATGCGGTGCACTTCATCATGGAACATGAACAGATGAGCTATCCCGAAGCCCTGAAGTACCTGGCCAAGAAATACGGCATAGAAATCAAGGAACGCGAGCTATCCAGCGAAGAGAAACTGATGCAAAGCGAACGTGAAAGCTTGTTCATTGTGAACAATTTTGCACGTGATTACTTCCAGAATATACTCAAAAACCATGTGGATGGACGCAGCATTGGTATGGCTTACTTCCGCAACCGTGGTTTCCGGGATGATATCATCGAAAAGTTCCAGTTAGGCTATTGTACCGAAAGTCACGATGCCATGGCTCAGGAAGCCATCAAGAAGGGATTCAAGAAAGAATATCTTGTCAAGACAGGGCTTTGTTACGAAACGGACGACCACCGCTTGCGTGATCGTTTCTGGGGGCGCGTTATTTTCCCGGTACACACGCTTTCCGGCAAGGTAGTCGCTTTCGGTGGACGCGTGCTTAGCAGCGCGACAAAGGGAGTCAAGGTAAAATACGTCAATTCTCCCGAATCTGAAATCTATCATAAGAGTAATGAGCTGTATGGCATTTATTTTGCCAAACAGGCCATAGTAAAGCAAGACCGTTGCTTCCTGGTAGAAGGATATACGGATGTTATCTCCATGCATCAATCGGGGGTAGAAAACGTTGTCGCATCCTCGGGTACAGCACTGACACCGGGACAAATCAAACTTATTCACCGCTTCACCAATAATATAACAGTTCTTTATGACGGTGACGTGGCAGGTATCAAGGCATCTCTCCGTGGTATCGACATGTTGCTGGAAGAAGGCATGAATATTAAAGTCTGCCTTCTACCAGACGGTGAAGACCCGGACTCCTTTGCCCGTAAACACAATGCTACGGAATTTCAAAAGTTCATACAAGATAACGAAACGGACTTTATACGTTTCAAAACCAACCTCTTGCTGGAAGATGCGGGGAAGGATCCCATCAAACGTGCAGAATTAATCAGTAATCTTGTACAAAGTATATCGATTATTCCCGAAGCGATTGTCCGCGATGTATATATTAAAGAATGTAGCCAGTTACTTCGCGTAGAAGACAAACTGTTAGTTTCAGAAGTCGCTAAACGGCGTGAAACCCACGCAGAAAAGCAAATAGAACAAAGAAACCGGGAAGCAAGAAAGAATAATGCCGCCCGCGATGCCGCACAGGCACCGCTTCCCAACGGTATGCAACCACCCTACCCTGAAGATATGCCTCCTTATCCCATGGATGGTGAGATGTCTGACAGCGATGCCCCGCTTCCACCGGAAGCTGCCCAATATGTATCATACATTCCGCAGGAAGGAAAAGAAGGGCAGGAATTCTACAAATATGAACGCCTCATCCTGCAAATGGTAGTACGCTATGGAGAGAAAGTGATGTGCAATGTTCCGGATGAAGAAGGGAACGAAACACCTGTTACCGTAACGGAATATGTAGTAAACGATTTAAAAGAGGATGAGTTGGCTTTTCACAATCCCTTGCACAGGCAGATGCTGACAGAAGCGGCCGAGCATATACACAATGAAGGATTCACCGCAGAGCGATACTTCCTGTCACACCCGGACCAGGTAATCAGTAAACTGAGTACGGAGCTAATTGCCGACCGTTACCAATTAAGCAAATATCACTCCAAAGCCCAAAGGCTGATAACAGATGAAGAACGTCTTTTTGAATTGGTACCCACGCTGATGATTAACTTCAAATACGCCATTGTCAGCGAAGAGCTAAAACACATGATGTTTGCCCTGCAAGACCCAGCCGTGGCTAATGACAACGAAAAATGCAACGCACTGATGCAACGCTACAGCGAATTGCGAAGCGTACAGAGCGTCATGGCAAAACGATTGGGTGACCGCGTAGTATTGCCTTGATCTAACAGAAAAATATCCGTTGGTATCTTTAAAAGCCAGCCTTGTGGTGAATGAGGTTCATAAATTCTTCGCGCGTTTTCGCCTGGTTGAACGCACCGGTAAAATCGGAAGTGGTCGTTATAGAATTTTGCTTTTCAACCCCACGCATCTGCATGCACATATGTTTGGCTTCTACAACCACCATTACGCCCAGCGGATTCAGAGTTTCCTGTATACACTCCTTGATTTGAAGCGTCATGCGCTCCTGTACCTGCAAGCGATGGGAGAAAATATCCACAACACGGGCAATCTTGCTCAAGCCCGTAATATAGCCGTTAGGAATGTAAGCCACATGTGCTTTCCCATAGAAAGGGAGCATATGGTGTTCGCAGAGTGAGAAGAAATCAATGTCTTTCACAATCACCATCTGACTGTATTCTTCTTTGAACTTGGCGGAACGAAGCACTTCGTGCGGGTCCATATAGTAACCTTTTGTTAAGCTCAACATGGCTTTTGCTACCCGTTCGGGAGTTTTCAGTAATCCTTCGCGTTCGGCATCTTCGCCTAATAGAGTTATAATACGATGATAATGTTCTTTCAGTTCATCCAGTGCAGGAGATACGATTTCTTCTTTTCCTAACATGATAAAATTTTATAAGGGAATGTTTATCTGCTCTTTCACAATAGACACTTCTTTGAAGACGCCTGTAGCACGCAACTGACGCATCATGGCATCAGCCTCCTCAATACTGCGGAAATCTCCTACACGACACAGCCAGCGGGGAGAGTTGAAAGAGGTATAAACAGAAAGTTCCGGGAAATATTCTTTGATGCGCGAGCCCACTGCATGAGCTTCATTCTTGGCTCTACTGGTGTTGTTTCCGGCGTACACTTGCACGCGGTAACCCTGACTCTTAAGCACTCTGTTATCCGTCCCTGTAGGGATATACTCCTTGCCGATCAAGGCCTCTATGCGGGCATCCTGATGGATGGTTACCTTACCCTGTCCCGGCACATTGCGTTCCAGACTCTTCACAATGTTATTTTGAGCCGAAGCAAAAGCAGCGAAAGCAAAACATGCAATTAAAAGTAAACCAAGCTTTTTCATTAGATAATGTTTTTATAGAGTTGACAAGTTTTTCAGTTAACAGGTTGACAAAGGGAGTACAATTTATTCTCCCTTGTCAACTTGTATCTATTTCCTTGCCGCCTTAATTAGTTAAAAGCATCAATGATACCCTTGAAGTCAGCAGCCTTCAAAGCAGCACCACCGATCAAACCACCGTCAACATCGGGATTAGCAAACAATTCCTTAGCATTAGACGGTTTAGCACTACCACCATAAAGGATAGAGCAGTTTTCTGCGATTTCCTTGCCATACTTGTCAGCAACCAGTGAACGGATGAAAGCGTGGATTTCCTGAGCCTGAGCAGGAGTAGCAGTTTTACCTGTACCAATAGCCCAAACCGGTTCGTAAGCCAATACAATCTTAGAGAAGTCTTCAGCAGACAAAGAGAATACAGAAGCCAACTGAGCGGCAACCACTTCATTCTGCTTGTTAGCTTCGCGTTCTTCCAGAACTTCACCGATACAGAAAATCGGAGTCAAACCGTTAGCCAAAGCCAATTTCACTTTTTCTTCCAGGATAGCAACTGTTTCACCGTAGTAAGCACGACGCTCTGAGTGACCCAGAATTACATATTTAGCACCTGTAGAAGCAACCATAGCAGCTGAAACCTCACCAGTGTAAGCACCAGATTCCTTGTCAGCGCAGTTCTCAGCACCTACACCAATCTTAGCAGGGTCTACCAACGGAGTAACCGATGCCAAATGGATAAAAGGAGTACAGATGATTACATCACAGTTAGGCTTCTCGTTAGCCAATACTTCATTCAGTTCTTTTGCAAGAGCAATACCCTCCTGAAGGGTTTTGTTCATTTTCCAGTTTCCTGCAACAATGTTTTTTCTCATTTTGTTTTATTTATTAAAAGGGTTAATGTATCTACGATTTAATTTTCCTCTCCCTACGTTTGACAACCAGAATATCCACGCCAATAACCAACAGTAAGGGAATGATAAACCATAACAGCACATAGCCAATTGTACGCAAATCGCTTTCTTGCTTCTGCTGTCCTATTTCCAATTTATCCAGGCTGTCTGTCAGCACATATTCATCCGGTAAGTTATTATCACTCCACTTATTCAGAATGGTGCCTCCCTTTATCAGCATTAATCCTGGATTGGAACGAATTATGGTTTTCAGAGTGATATCGTCCATCTGACAGAAAGGATATTCCGCCCCGGTCTTATCACGCCATAACTCAATCTGATCCTCCGGTGAAGAGGTCAGGGCATAAAAACTGTAACCATGCTCCACACTGTAATCGTATATTTCATTGATAAGGTCTATATTACTATCGTCAGCCGCCTCAATGCGATGAGCTATCAACAAGAAAGTATATCCCTCATCAGATAAAATACTATCTGTCAGTTCCTCTCCGGTTTCCAGGCTTATGATAGAAAAATCATGGATAGCCGGTTCGTAACCTTTCTCTTTCAGCACCGTGCGCGTTTCAACAAATGTCCATGTACTATCCGGATAGTTATCTAACGTAAACTCCTGTTGTTTTCCATCTTTCTCCAGAATAAATTTACTCTCAAACACGCTCGGCTTTGCTCCTTCCGGAATTTCCATACCCTCTTTGATATTTTGCCCTATCTTATAAGGACGAAAATCCAGAATAGGCAGATTACCGAGACAATAGAATGAAAGCGCAAAGACAAACAAGAACGTATACATAGATACCATCCATGCCATTTTTGCCGTAATAAAACGGATAATCAGCTTTCCTCCTTTGAACACTGATACGGCCGCAACAAACAGCACAACATTCTTACTAAATGTCTCCCAGTTCGTCAACACCCATGCATCACCAAAACATCCGCAATCAGACACCGGATTTGCCAATGCAAGATATAGTGTCAGCGGTGTCATCACAATCATCAGCAACAATGCCATGGTTGCAGCAAACCTCCGCTTTATACCGAAAAACAAGAAGACGCCTACTGAAAACTCCAATGCTGACAACACAACCGCAGACAGCAGTTGCAGATAAGCCGGAAACCATGAAGCCATTCCGAAAGCAGTCAGGTAATCCTGAATCTTATAGAAAGACCCCAGCGGATCGACCGCCTTCACAAAACCGGAAAAGATGAACACTGCCGCCAATAAAAAACGGCATACGTTCACCCAGCTTTTCCAGATTATATGTTTCTGCTTAGTCTCCAAATTCAATCTTAATCAAACCAAACACGGAATAATTAATCATGTCCATATAGTTAGCATCCACCCCTTCCGAGACCAAAGTTTGTCCCGCCAGACTCTCAATCTGCTTAGTACGGTAGATTTTCATCAGTATCAAATCAGTGTACGAGCTGACACGCATACTACGCCACGCTTCATCATAATCATGATTCTTGGCAAGCATCAGTTCCAATGAAGTCTTGGCATATTTTTCATATAACGCCATAGCCTCCTCATTCGTAATATCCGCAGATTCGGCATATCCCAATTCCAATTGTATCAGTCCGATTATACCATAGTTGACTATCGCAATGAACTCGGAACGTATTCCTTCGTCCACCAACGTCACTCCTTTGGTTTCAATACTCCTGATTCGATTGGCTTTAATGAATATCTGGTCAGTCACGGAAGCCGGGCGGAGAATGCGCCACGCCGGACCGTAATCATGTAGTTTCTTCGAGAACAGATCACGGCAGATGGCAATGACATGTTCAAATTGTTGCTTGGTATCTTTCATTTCCTTACAAATAGGTCGCAAAGGTAGGAATAATTAAAGAAAAAAGAAAAGAGGGCACTCTAAATTATATTAAAGTACCCTCTCTTTATATGGTTATCTATATCTTACGAACAACGCAGGACTTGTCCCGGACGTAAAATTGTTTTCCGTGTAATGCGGTTCAACTGGCAAAGCTTGTCAATAGACACTCCCTGACGGGATGCAATCTTAGACAACGTATCACCACTCTTCACTTTATAGAACAATCCCTCACCGGAAGCCATGCTGCGGGCAGTCGTACCCTTCGGAGATTTGGTCTTATTGAAAGTATAATGATCAGCAACGATATCTTGCTTTTCAAAGTCGAACATTAATGCCGGATTGATGGGAATTCCCAGGAAACGAGTTTCAAAATGGAGATGTGAACCGGTGGAACGTCCGGTATTGCCACCTAAAGCGATAGGTTCTCCGGCCTTGACCAATTGATTAATATCCACAATCTGTTTAGATAAGTGTCCGTAGACTGTTTCCAATCCATTGTCATGACGAATAACGATATACTTACCATATCCACGGCGACCCTGGTTTTTAACGACACGTACCTTACCATCGAAAGCCGCACGGATTGTATCACCTACGTATACTTTAATATCCAGTCCATAGTGCATTCTGCGTCTTCTGGGACGATAGCCAAAGACATCGGTAATCTTCGTATGCGTGGTGGGCATACAAAAACCTGTTAAATCGACTTTATAACTTTCCGGCACAATAGCATCACCATAAGCCTGTACATACTCATTATTCCAAGTCGGGTACAAACTTAAACCAGGGTATGCGGATTGCTCCGCACGTATCTGCTTCTGTAAAGCCAGAGAGTCAACACTCTTGAGTTTCCTGTCGATAGGGGCTTGTCGGGCAATCAGATCCTGAGAGAAAGAATTCAGGCTGACCATTGCCGTCGCAGCTATTAAAATCGTTTTAATG
Source organism: Bacteroides stercorirosoris (assembly GCF_900142015.1). Taxonomy (GTDB): domain Bacteria; phylum Bacteroidota; class Bacteroidia; order Bacteroidales; family Bacteroidaceae; genus Bacteroides; species Bacteroides stercorirosoris. The sequence continues at coordinate 16,912 of NZ_FQZN01000035.1, read as the reverse complement.
CAATTGAAATTCATTCCGTTTCGTCATTCATTTTTGATATCCGTTGGCAAGCACCTCTGGTCACCAACACCTCTTGTTCGTCACCGAATATCCAGATTTATTTTAAAAAATTCTCCCAAAGGTAGTATTTCTTCTTTAAATGGAAAGTCTATCCTTAACTATTTTTTCGGAAAGGGCTAAAAAGAGAAGTAGTTAAAACGCCTGTAACTCCCTATTAATCGGAAAGATAGAAGCTAACATGTTTTACAACATAAAACTGCAAATAAAGCGTATGTTTAACCGTTCTTCAACTAATAGAAGCCCAGTTAACGTTGGTTTTCCGCAATGCTTTCAACTGTCGCCACAGGATTTCATTCTCCGGACGAGTCCCTGTCGGATCAGCATCTACCACTTCTTCCGCAACGTTACGGACATATTGCAGCAATTGCCCGTCACGTGCGATATCGGCAATCTTCAGATCGAAAGCGATACCGCTTTGCTGCGTACCTTCCAAATCACCGGGACCACGCAGTTTCAGGTCCGCTTCGGCTATTTCGAAACCATCATTCGTCCGCACCATTATTTCCAGTCGTTTCCGGGTTTCTTCAACCAGTTTATAACCCGTGACTAAAATACAATAAGATTGTTCCGCCCCACGGCCTACACGCCCGCGCAATTGGTGAAGTTGCGACAAACCAAAGCGTTCCGCATTCTCTATAATCATCACAGACGCATTGGGAACATTCACTCCAACTTCAATCACTGTAGTAGCCACCATAATCTGCGCTTCACCAGAAACGAAAAGCTGCATCTGCTCATCCTTCTCGGCAGGTTTCATCTTACCATGTACCTTGCAAACCTTACATTCCGGGAAGTCCTCACAAACATGCAGGTAGCCTTCTTCCAGATTCTTCAAATCAATCTTCTCACTTTCCTTGATCAGAGGATAGACAATGTAAACTTGCCTACCTTCCGCAAGTTGTTTACGAACGGACTGATTCAGGCTTGCGCGATGTGCATCATACTTGTGAATAGTCACAATAGGTTTACGTCCCGGGGGCAGTTCGTCAATCACAGACACATCCAGGTCACCATATAAGGTCATAGCCAGAGTACGCGGAATGGGAGTGGCCGTCATCACCAATACGTGAGGCGGCTGCACGTTCTTCGTCCACAAGCGTGCACGTTGCGCCACACCGAAACGGTGCTGTTCATCTATCACCACCAGCCCCAGTGAAGAAAAATTCACCGTATCTTCTATCACGGCATGCGTACCGATAAGTATATGTATATCACCCGTCAGCAAGCCTGTAAGAATTGCCTCCCGTTTTTTGCCCTTGATAGAACCGGTCAGTAGTGCCACACGCACATCCATTCCTGTCAGAAGTTCACAGATCGTTTCATAGTGCTGATTAGCCAGGATTTCAGTAGGAGCCATCATGCAAGCCTGATAACCGTTATCTAACGCAATCAGCATACTCATCAGAGCGACCAGTGTTTTTCCGCTTCCCACATCCCCCTGCAGAAGACGGTTCATTTGTTTGCCGCTACCCACATCACGACGTATCTCTTTCAACACACGTTTCTGCGCACCGGTCAGTTCGAATGGCAGGTTCCTGGCATAGAAGGTATTGAATATCTCACCTACCGTTTCAAATATATACCCCCGATACTTTCGCTGCCTGTCCTTGGCATAACGGAGAATATTCAGCTGCACATAAAAAAGTTCCTCAAACTTCAGCCGGTACTGTGCCTTACGAAGCAACTCCGGATTTGCCGGGAAATGGATATTAATCAAAGCATCCGTCAATGGCATCAGATGATGTTCTGCCAGAATTGAAGGAGAGAGTGTTTCGGGCAATGGCTCACGCAGTTGCTGCACCACGGCACTCATCATCTTCTCAATTGCATGAGAGTTGAGAGAACTCCGCTTCATCTTCTCCGTTGTATTATAATAAGGTTGCAGCCCCATTGTCGAAAGTTTCAACTCTGAAGCATCGTCAATATCCGGATGGGCTATATTAATCCGTCCGTTGAAGACACTGGGTTTGCCGAATACGATATATTCCTGATGCACTTTATATTTGCCGACAAGAAACTTAATCCCCTGAAACCAAACCAAATCCACCACCCCCGTACGATCCGAGAAATGAGCGACCAAACGCCGTTGCCGTCCCTCCCCAATCGTTTCAAAACTGAGGATTTCGCCTTTCAACTGAATGTAAGGCATCGTACCATCTATCTCATGAATATAATAGATACGGCTGCGGTCCACATATTTATAGGGGAAATAATACAATAAGTCATGCAGGGAATAGATGCCCAATTCTTTATTGAGCACTGAGGCGCGTTGCGGTCCGACACCCGACAGATATTTTATGTCACGAGAGGCTAAATCAAACATGAGTCCAACAAAGCTGCGGCTATTTTCAAATCAAAAGGAGTCGTTATCTTAATATTTTCCCGGTTACCTTCGGTCAGATATACAGATGTACCCATTGCTTCCACCACCGAGGCATCATCCGTAAAAAAAGAAGTATAAGGCTGTTCATATGCCAGCTTCAACAGGTCAGCATCAAACACTTGCGGAGTCTGTACCAGTTTATATTCATCCCGGCTGACCGTCACACTTCCCTCTTCTTGCAGATGGCGCACTGTTTCCACCACATCTATCACGGGTATAACGGCTTTCTTTTCAGCAGCCATCGCATAGCAGCGGGCTATCACTTCCTGAGAAACAAACGGACGCACACCGTCATGAACACCAACCAGCCCCGGAGTGGTCACATAAGCCAGCCCGTTCTTTACCGAATGAAAACGGGTTTCACCTCCGTCCGCCACCGTATGCGGCAAAGAAAAATGATGCTCCTCGCACAATTGCGCCCAATAAGGCTGCTGACTGCACGGGAGCACCAATATAATATGTATCTCCAGATTGTAGGCATAAAAGGCTTCCAATGTACGCATCAACACAGGCTTTCCACCTATAGGCAGAAACTGTTTGGGAAGTTCACTTCCCATGCGCAACCCTTTACCACCGGCAACTATCAGAGCATACTTGATCATAAATCAGATAACACACATAGCTTCTTTCAGTTCCTGCACTTTTTCTTTACCCAGCATCATGTCCACAACGGCCAAAGCAAATTCCATTGCAGCGCCCGGTCCGTTCGCGGTAATGATATTACCGTCTCTTTCCACCGGAGCACCTGTGAAGTCGGCATCTTCCAGATATTGTTCAAACCCCGGATAGCAGGTCGCCTTACGTCCTTTCAGTAAACCAAGTTTTCCCAAAATCATGGGAGCGGCACAAATGGCCGCAATCGGCTTATTCTTTCCGGCAAAGTCCAGAATCAGCTTACGGAGTTCAGGACATTTCTCCAAAGTAGCAGCTCCGGGCATTCCTCCGGGCAAAAGAACTAAATCCGCATCATAAAAATCGCAGTTCACTATATTCTTGTCACAAAGCACCGGCACGTCATGTGCTCCTGTCACTATTTCGTCGGGAGTCACCGTTATCATTTCCACGTTCAGCCCTGCACGTCTCATCACATCTACAGAAGTGAAAGCTTCCACCTCTTCAAATCCATCTGCAAAAAAAACATAAACTGTACCCATAATTGTTCTCCTTTTTATTTTAGATTAAAGTAATATGTTATTGTTCCCGTCTGGTTGTTCAATCCGCTGACGGCATTGAAACGAGCCTTTTTTGCCGCCTCTTCAGCAGCTTTCCGCAAGGCAGGATTCACGGTATTGGTTTGTCGGTCGATACTGGTGGCAATCACATGTCCCGCAGGATTCACTGTAATGGCAACCACTACCCTTCCTTCATCTTGTACATTATATGCCGGACGCGGCAAACCTCCCTGTCCTAAAGAACGTCCGCCGAGGTCAAAAGTTCCATAACCTCCTGCTCCACTCGATGCACCGGCCGGAGCATTGCCTGTAGGACTACCCTGAATACCCTGTCCTTCGGTCGTACCTTTACTCCCCATCTGCGCTCCCTTTCCGAAAGCACCGGCCACACGTTTACGGGCAGCCTCTTCCGCCTCCTTACGCTCACGTTCCGCTTTGGCTTCAGCCAGTCTTCGGGCTTCTTCCGCTTTTTCGGCTTCGGTTTTCTCCGGCTTCTTTACTTCCTCTTTCTTAGTTTCCGCTTTCGGCTTGATAGTAACGGTTTCCTCATCCTCCTGGGTAAGCATCTCCTGTTCCACCGTCTCCTGTACTTTGGGAGCAACAGTTTCCGGCATCACATCCACTTTCACCAAAGAAGGGTCGGCACTTCCAAACGCATTGGGCACTTCACCCAGCATCACCGGCATACCATCCTCTTCCGGCGGCTCCGGCATAGTGAAGCCCACCAGTATCAACAGGAGGATAAACGCCACATGCACCAGCAGCGCACCTGCCATTCCTATGTATTTACCTTTCTTTTTCGGATCCACCGTTTTCCGTATTACGTTTTATTTTCCTTCCGGCGGGCGTGTAGCCAGCACCATCTTGAACTTATTTTCATTAGCAATATTCAGCACTTTCACGATTTCCCGGTAAGGCACGGCTTCATCTGCATAAAGTGCCACATACATTTCCGGTTCTTTCGCAGCACATGATTGCAGGAAAGGAGTCAGTTCTTCCAAAGAAATGGCTTGCTCCTTATCATTTCCGAATGCCGCATAAAAGTTCAGGTCCTTATCAATAATAACCCTCGTTAAAGGCTTAGCAGACGTCTGTTGTTTTCCCTGCGGAAGCAACACCTTGATAGCATTCGGTGAAACAACCGTAGACGTGATCATGAAAAAGATCAGCAACAGGAAGATGACATCCGTCATAGATGCCATACTGAAATTGGGCGATATTTTAGCTCTACGTTGTAGCACGCTTCTTTAATTATTAATTATTAACTTCTAACTATTAATTACACTGGTTCATTCAGGAGGTCCATGAACGCCATGGTCTTAGCCTCCATCTTATTTACCACACCATCTACCAATGTCACCAAGTAATTATAGGCAAACATGGCAATAATACCTACAATCAGACCACCGACCGTAGTAATCATAGCCTCATAAATACCTCCTGAGAGCAACGTTATATCAATGTTATTACCGGCATTGGCCATTTCATAGAAAGCCCTCACCATACCAGTCACCGTACCCAGGAAACCAATCATCGGCGCACCTCCGGAGATGGTAGCCATAATCGTCAATCCCTTCTCCAACTTAGCCACCTCTATATTTCCCACATTCTCGATAGCAGCCTGCACATCATTCACCGGACGTCCCAATCGGCTGATCCCCTTCTCAATCATACGGGCTGACGGAGTATTTACACTGCGGCAGTAGGCTATGGCAGCCTTTATTTCTCCATCCAAAATATAGTCCTTTATCTTATCCATGAACATCGGGTCTTCTTTGCCAGCCTTCCGAATGACATAATTGCGTTCGAACAAGATATAGAAACAAAGAATGGACAAGAGTCCAAGAACGATCATAATCCAACCACCCTTGACAGCCATGCTCCACAAATTCATCTCTTCAGCACCAGCTACCTGGGTCAAAACCGGATTGGCGCCGGCAATCGAGTCGGTCAGCGCCGGAGCCACTTGGGCCAATAACAACATTGCATTCATCAACGAAGACAGTTTTTATATTCCTGAATAGTACGTTCCAATCCCAGATACAAAGCATCACTGATCAGCGAATGCCCGATAGAGACTTCATCCATCCACGGAATGTTTTGATATAAATAATTCAAGTTCACCAAGCTCAAGTCATGCCCTGCATTCAACCCCAAACCCAGACTGCGCGCCACTTTGGCAGCTTCCACAAAAGGTGCAACCGCAGCCTCTTTGTTCTGAGGATAAGCCGTCGCATAAGGTTCCGTATAAAGTTCCACCCTGTCGGCACCGGCCTTGGCAGCATATTCTATCATTTCCGCATCGGCAGATACAAACACGGAAGTACGGATGCCCGCATGATTAAATCCATCGAGCACCTCAGTCAGAAAATCCAGATTCTTTTTAGTATCCCAGCCGGCATTGGAAGTCAACTGAGCAGGGCTATCCGGAACCAGGGTCACTTGATGAGGTTTTACCTTCAGCACCAGATCAATAAAGTCGGGAGACGGATATCCTTCGATATTAAATTCCGTACGAAGCAACGGACGAAGATCATACACATCACTTCGGCGTATATGCCTTTCGTCAGGGCGTGGGTGAACGGTTATCCCGTCTGCACCGAAGTTCTCACAATCCAGTGCCACTTTCACCACATTAGGCACATCACCTCCACGCGCATTACGCAACGTTGCAATCTTGTTTATATTTACACTTAATCTAGTCATAATTCGGTCCATAGTTTTGCGCAAAAGTACAAATAATAGCGATATATTGGCAGCGTTCTGAGAAAAAAATACCATATTTGCATTTCATTAAGAAAGAATTGACGATGAAATTTGCCATTTTTGGGAACACTTACCAAGCTAAAAAATCAAAACATGCGGAAACTTTGTTCCGTTTGCTGGAACAACGCAATGCCCGGCTTTGCATATGCAGAGAGTTTTATAACTTTCTGACTTCGGACCTGCATATGGATATCGCTTCCGCCGAACTCTTCGACGGAGACGATTTTATAGCCGATATGGTCATCAGTATCGGTGGTGACGGTACATTCTTGAAAGCAGCCAGCCGGGTAGGTAAAAAGAATATCCCCATTTTGGGTATCAACACCGGGCGCCTCGGTTTTTTGGCAGATATTTCCCCGGAAGAAATGGAAGAGACTTTTGATGAAATCTACAATAATCATTATAAGGTGGAGGAACGCAGCGTATTACAGTTGCATTGCGATGATGAAGATTTGATGAAATCCCCATACGCACTTAATGAGATTGCGGTATTGAAGCGCGACAGTTCTTCCATGATTAGTATCCATACTGCCATCAACGGTGCACATCTCACTACTTATCAGGCAGACGGACTGGTGGTATCCACCCCTACCGGTTCCACCGCTTATTCTCTCAGTGTCGGCGGTCCGGTCATCGTGCCCCATAGCAAAACAATCGCTATCACTCCGGTTGCCCCTCACAGTCTTAATGTACGCCCCATTGTTATTTGTGATGATTGGGAAATCACTCTCGACGTCGAAAGCCGTAGCCACAGTTTTCTTGTTGCCATTGACGGTCGCAGTGAATCGTGCAAAGAAACCACCCGCTTAAGAATTTCACGGGCAGACTATAGCATTAAGGTAGTAAAGCGCTTCAATCATATATTCTTCGATACGCTCCGCAATAAGCTGATGTGGGGAGCAGATGTAAGATAATCAGCAACGCTAACAATAAGAAAAGCCGCCATCCTAATTTTCGGATAGCGGCTTTCCACTTTTCAACTCAATATGTTACGGTGTCATCGCCTGCCCGCCAATCACACCTGCAATAGCGCTGGCTAAGGCGATAATCATTTTCAATATCACATTCCAACTCGTTTTCTTCATAGTGATTTTTTAATTTCTAATTTTTAATTTACCCGAGAGGATTCTCATCCACTCCGCCTCCGCCCGGCTTATCTTCCGAGCCATCATCCGAACCGCCTCCCGAAGGAGCATTCGTCAGTCCTTTCAAGTAATCATCCAAGCTGACCAAATCCAACTTCTCACCGGCACGAGTAGCGGTCTTGGTTATCTTCAGCTCTTTATTAGCCTGAAAGCAGATACGGACACTTTCCACGCTTTTAGCTGTTACCTCCTCGGCTTTATCCTCGCCTTTCGACTTAGCAGCCAACATAAACACGCCCAACCCTGTAATATTCACAGTCTTGCCTTCCAGCAACTGTTCTTTCAACTTCTCCACGAAGTTCTGCATCGTACTCCGGATGTCACCGATAGAAAGCGAAGAACGATCCTGCATTTTCTGGGCAATGAAGTTCAGATTCACACTCTGTCCTAATGTTACCAACTGCGGAAAATACTTCTTGGGAGAATTTTCAACCCGAGGGTCGGACGGTCTCGCTACCGTTCTAAAAATTGCACTCATACTTTTTTCATTTAGAGATTTAAATTCTGTTCTTAATTCACTCGTTTCGTTGATCAACGATGCAAAGGTGAGGATAAAATCTCAAATATGAAGAAGAAAAAAGCGTGTCAGAAGCAATTTTTCAGAGAAAAGTTATAATCCAATAGAAAACAACTATTTACGTATACAGTGCACATTATATACCCTTATATATCCTTCTACATAACTTATCGAAGTCCCCTCCCCCTAAACATATACCTTCAACAGCAATACTTCTGATAAACTTCCGCAAGTTTTTTATCATAACGATTCTAAGCATAAGCAAAACCATTATAACGTTTTGCAAATTCTGTCCAAACCTTGTTTTGCAAAGCCAAAAACATACCCGCTTGTTTTATGAAACGAACAAAAAACACCAGTTGTTTCAACTCACTTTCGCACATAGTATTCACAAATCCACACTACTTTCGCCACAGGCGGCATAGTTAAATCGCATAACCTAGAACATTCCCCAACTAGCGAAAGCATCTACCGCTTCACGGTCGATTTTGCGTACCAGTTCTAAACGTTCATACTCACCGAACCCTCCCTTATAATATTCCTTTTCCCATTTAGGGTAAAGAATATTTTCATTACCTGCTACAAAACTTTCGGGTACAATTCTTTCTCAGCTTACTATAGAAAATATGCCCTCAAAAAGATTACTCATAACACCACCAGCATCCTGTTCTAATAATCGAATATACAAAAATCACCATAGTTGTTGATTATTATTCATCAACATCCTGATTCTTTCCTGTTCACTTTTTGACAGGTATATTTTCGATAAAGCTTGTTGATAAATACATAAATCATGAATATCAGAGCCTACAAAATCATAAAGTCCATTTTTCAACATAAAAAAAGCTCTTTTCTGCACCTCTTTTCCATACCCCCCTGCTAATGACATTAAGTTCAGTTGAAATTTGCATTTCTGCCTTTTCAAACCAGTCAACTCCCCTAATGTCATATATAAATATCGTTCAGGATGAGCTATCAAAGGACAATAACCACTAACAGACAATTCATAAAGCATACTACGCATTTCAGGAGGAGCTGCCATGTAAGAAGTCTCAACAAGTACAAATTTGTCTCCAATCGTTAGAATCCCCGCCTCCATCTGTCGACTAAATCCGCTATCCAGCATATACTCACCTGCTAAACAAAACTCAATACCAGACAAATTATCTTGTATAAAAGCCTTAAAATGTTTCTGTAAAGTATTAGGATAGTTATCCGGTAAATCTTCCATGATATGTGGCGTCAAAAACATCCTCTTCACACCTATTTTAGCCAAATATTCACAAGCGTGATACGACTCTTCCATAGAACACATGCCGTCATCCACCCCCGGTAATACATGGGAATGAATGTCGGTCATGTCTTCCAGCAATCCTGAATTCAAGATGCTTTTATTGAGTGAAAAAAATGAAAACATTTTAGCCTATCCGATTACGTAAAAACCTGATTTGTCTTCTTATACGGTGCATAATACCTTTACGTTTATGTTTCTTCTCGTTCCCGTAGCCATAACCGTAGCCATAACCATAACCATAACCATAACCGTAGCCGTAACCGTAACCTTTCCGACTATAAGAGACCCCATTCAATACAACAGACATATTCTTAAGCTTGTTCTGTCTATACAAGGTTTCCAACTCAGGCAATTGACGACGATCCATCATACCCGCACGTACCACATAAATAGTCAGGTCAGCAACACGATTCACAATCGAAGCGTCTGCCACAACGCCAGCCGGAACATTGTCTATTATTATATAATCATAATGTTTCTTCAGTTCCTCAATCAGATGATCAAAGCGTTCACTCATCAACAACTCCGCAGGATTCGGAGGCACAGGTCCTGCAAAAATGAGATCTAATTTCCTATATTCTTCACTCTGACCGATTATATCATTCACATTATTTGTCTTACCAGATAAATAATTAGTCAATCCCATCCGACTATTTGGATTAGCAAACAAACCGCTCAATGTACCTTTCCGAATATCTACATCAACTAGAATGACTTTCTTATTCATCTGTGCAATACTCATTGCTAAATTACTCGAAACAAATGTCTTTCCTGCCCCTGGATTGGAGGAAGTGAACATCACTACCTGTAGATTTTCTGATTTTACACGCATAAAGTCCATATTTGTACGGATTATGCGGAAAGCCTCCGACACTGAGTCACGCCCGTTTTCACGTACAACAATTTGGCGACGCTCTTCCCCTTTTTTGGGTTTATCACGATCTTCGGGAATATCGCCCAACAATGGTATACTCAACGCTAATTCCAGATCCTTACGACTATGTACTTTGGTATCAAGAATACTCAATACCCCAAATAAGCCTGCAGGAAGTGCAGCACCTAAAATCATAGAAGCCAAAAGGATAATCATACTTCGCGGCGCTACCGGTCTACTACTACCCGATGCAGGATCAATGATGCGCGCATTACTTTCCGTTATAGCTTGCGTCAAAGCATTTTCTTCACGCTTATTCAACAAATAAAGATATAATTCCTCTTTAATTTTCTGCTGACGTTCTACAGTCAACACATATTTCTGTTGGGTAGGAACAGCCTCGATACGTTTGGCAGTTTGCCGCTCCTGTTCACGTAAATTCTTCAAATTGATATTAATACCCACAATCAAATTATCTACAGAACGAAGAATAGACTGCCGCATTGCTCCCAAGGAATTATTCAAATCCATGACAACCGGGTTACGGTCACTACTACCGGTCACAAATTTATCACGTTTCAATAAGATTTCATTATATTCTGCAATCTGCTTCTCAACACCAGCATCCGTAATTCCTGTATTGGCTGGAATCAGATCAGCTACTTTAGAAGGATCCACCAAATACTGTTTGATGTATTCTGCAAGACTCAGTTGATTTTCAAGACTCAGTCCCTCCTGTTTATATTTGGTAGTAGTTTGCAAATACATCCCGGTTTCCGAGGTTATATCCGTCAACTGATTTTCACGTTTATATGATTCAATATCCGCATCAACTGTACCCAGCTCTTTTTCAATTATTATTAAACGCTCATTTATAAAATTCGAAGTGTTAACTGCTATTTGATTTTTATCATTAATAGCATCCTCATTATAAACAGAAATCAGAGTATTCAAAATGTCCTCAGCACGGGCTATCGACTCATCTTTATATTCAAGATCAATTATTGTAGCCATTTTACTAGCAAGTGAGACAGATAATGTAGCCATACAATCATCCACAACGCGCTCTGTTACAAACTTTTGTACCAAAATCTTATCTCCGTAATATTCGTTTGTATAATATAAAGTAGGAGTAACTACGATGTTACCTATTGCAGTCTTTATAGTATCTCCCAAGGCCACTTCAGGTTCATCTACAGATTGTATTTCTTCGTTATTTACAATCATCAGCAACTCTGACAATCGAACTTTATTTTCAGATAAGGGAGTTACACACACATGAATATATTGGTTATCTTCTGCGTCGGGAAATGCCACCTTTATCGGTGACTGAGTATATAATTCAATCGTACGTAATCCAATCCGCACCTTATAACTCATATTCAATGAAAGACGACGTACAACATTCTCCATAATGCTACGGGACTGAAAAACCAGCAATTCATTATCCACACTCCTCGCTCCCCCGAAAAGATTCAGATCAGCAAAAAGAGCAGATTCCCCCATACCGCCTCCTTTCTTGTCATCCCGTATCAATACGGTAGCTTTACGGCTATATGTCTTCGGTGTAGACTTTAAATAGACAAAAGCCAATGCCATGCATACAAAAATAGACGCGGCGAACCACTTCCAATTATTGCGCAATATAAGTAATAAATCCGCTATATTTATCTGCTCTTCCTGCGCGGTCATATTGGATTGCACTTTTTGCTCTTCATTCATCTGTTGTTCACTTTTCATATCTAGTCAGCAAATATTCTAAGGGTTGTTATTTAAATATAGTTATCAACAATGAAGCAATGGATGCCAATACAGACGCTGTTGACAACCATACACTGGCAGAATTATTCGAATTCACACGGCTTTGTCCCGTTCTTGCCTTATTCGGTTCCACATAAACGATATCATTCTGCTGCAAGTAATAACAGGGAGAATTAAAGATATCCGATGAACGTAAATCATGATAACGTATAATTCGTTCTCCATTCTCTTCACGAATCACAGCTACACGATCACGCCTACCATGAATAGTCAGATCACCCGCACGACTTAATGCTTCCAATAAAGTGATACGGTCACCCGAGATTTCAAATGTACCCGGACGAGATACTTCACCAATTACCGAAACTTTAAAGTTCAAAAACTGTACAGTCACAATTGGATCTTTAATCAAATCCCCTTCCGATAGTTTTTTCTTGATCAACTCCGTCAATTGCATACGAGTCAACCCTTGTACATGCATCTTACCTAAAACAGGGAAATCAATATCTCCGTTCTGATCTACCAAATACCCTACAATCCTAGGCTGGTTATAATTACTACCTATCTGATACGATACCATCGGCATATTGAAAGGCAAGGCCAATTCCTCATCCTTACTATTAACAATGATCGCTAACAAGTCATCTTTGTGAATTTTCACTTCATAGCCTTTCTCTATTTTTTCTTGCTTTATCGTAGCTATATCCTGCAAGTAAAGTACTTCTTTAGGTGCTGAACAAGCCGTTAAAAAAACGATCAGGCATATTAATACATACAAATATCTTAAGTTCATCTATTTATCTGTTTCTGTTATTACTTCTTCATACATTTTTTGATCTCCCTCACAATATACGCTGCATCCTCATCCGTCACGCAAGGGCCAGCGGGAATACATAGCCCTCTATTGAAGAGCTTTTCAGCTGTTCCATCCACATAACGGGGACTATTTGCAAATATGGGTTGCAGATGCATTGGCTTCCACAGAGGACGGGTTTCAATTCCTTTTGCATCCAAGGCTATCCGTAACTCTTCATAATCAAAACCTGTTACGTTTTTATCTATCAGGATAGTTGACAACCAATAATTAGCATTAAAACGCTCATCTGGGTTGGATTTTAATTCAATTCCGTCTACGTCCGCAAAAGCCAGCTTATATAACTCATGTATACGACGATGATGTGCTATATGTTCATTCAGCACAGTCATCTGACCACGTCCAATTCCTGCACAAATATTACTCATCCGGTAGTTATAACCAATCTTTTCATGCTGGTAGTACGGAAATGGTTCACGCGCTTGTGTTGCATAAAACATAGTTTTCTTCTTCGCCTCTTCATTAGGCACAATCAAAGCTCCCCCACCTGAGGTAGTAATCATTTTATTACCATTAAAGCTCAAAACCCCGAATTGTCCGAAAGTACCGCACTTACGCCCCATAAACTCTGAACCCAAAGCTTCTGCAGCATCTTCCAACACTGGAATATCATACCTTGCCGCAATAGCACAAATCTCATCTATCTTCGCAGGCATGCCATACAGATGTACAGGAATAATTGCTTTCGGTTTCTTGCCCGTTTTAGCAATTCGATCTCTGACAGCTTCTTCCAATAGAGTAGGACTCATATTCCAAGTATCCTCTTCACTATCCACAAACACAGGCGTCGCTCCCTGATAATTCACCGGATTAGCCGACGCACAAAATGTAAATGACTGACAAATCACCTCATCACCAGCCTGAACCCCCAGTTGAATTAAGGCCAGATGAATGGCTGCTGTCCCGGCAGACAAAGCAACAACCTCCTTATTCCGCCCAACAAAATGTTTCAATTCTTCTTCAAAGGCATTGACATTAGGTCCCAAAGGTACTACCCAGTTCGTGTCAAAAGCCTCCTTTATAAAATCTTGTTCTTTACCGCTCATGTGAGCCAGACAAAGATAAATTCGTTTATCCATATGTTTATATGATTATTTTAATGTACAATAGATATCCCCATGCCCAGGATAGAGTTCACACTCTTTTGCTAAATGTATTATGCGCTGCTTGGAATTCTCCGCATCCTCCCTATTACTATGCGGAAATGAACTTATCACTTTCAAACCGGGAATATAAGAATCGCCGGAGAAAATTCGGTTATCCAGTTTATAAGTCAAGCAACTTTTATCATGTCCGGGAGTTTCAAAAACTTCCAAATATTCATTAGGAAATAATTTTATCTTACTTCCTTCACATAAAGGCTTTATATTATCTCCAACTACTGTAATTGGATCATCATGATAACGAGAAAAATTGATTTTATCAGAAGCTAAAGCTTGTTTACCGAAAGAAGAAGTATAAACCGGGCAACTAGGGAACATCTCCAACATCTTTTTTATGCCATAAATATGGTCGTAATGAGTATGCGTAAGGAAAATTCCTTTAACAGCCACTTTACTTTTGATTATAAATTCTTTTATTGGCAGAATATCTCCTATATCTACAAGAAAAGCATTATCGCTATTTTTTTCAGTTAAAATATAGGTATTCGAAGTAAAAACGCTATTAACTATCTTATAAATAAACATCTAATTATTTCCATTAAACGGCTCTGTTGTAGCCATACCTTCCATATTGATTCCCTCACGAACAAATACTTTTTTTATCGTAAGAAAAAATATCTTTATGTCAAGCCAAAATGACATATGATCCACGTACCAAACATCCAATTCAAATTTCTTTTTCCAAGAGATGTTATTTCTACCATTCACCTGTGCCCATCCTGTTATCCCGGGACGTACTTCATGACGACGGGACTGTTCCGAAGAATAAAGAGGAAGATACTTGGGAAGTAAAGGTCGGGGACCTATTAAAGCCATATCTCCTTTTAGTACATTGAATAATTGGGGAAGTTCATCAATAGAAAGAGAACGAACTACTTTACCAATTCTCGTTAAACGTACAGAATCCGGTAATAAGTTTCCTTCCTTATCCCGTTCGTCTGTCATCGTTTTAAACTTAATAGCTTTGAATATTTTGGCATTTTTCCCAGTACGTTCTTGCATAAAAAAAACACCAGCTTTTCTATTGGCATAATAAAGCCAAATAATGATCAATATAAGTACTGGCCACATAATCAATAACAAACAACAAACAATAACAAAATCTATCAAAAACTTTAAAAAGTGCTTATACATAGAACTACAAAGGTCTTTCCCCACGACAAATCATATATCCTTTGTCATGCAATTTTATATTTACTTTTATTATTTTCGCAGGATTTCCAACAAGAATACAACCATCTGGAACATCCTTTGTCACAACAGCATTCGCACCTATAATAACATGATTACCTATTTTCAATCCAGGATTAATTACTGCTCCGTATCCTATATTCACATGATTACCTATGTAAGTATCTAAATAAGCTCCATCTCTATAGCCATCATGAGCTAGTACTAAAGCATTTTGAGATATTCGGACAAAATCACCTATATGTACACCTTTGGGGTTAACACCATCTATTTTCGATTTTCTATTAATATTACACATACGTCCTAAATCTACTCCCCTAAATTTACGAAGGTAAAATGCATAAAATCTATTTACTACCAAAAACAGAAAAACTTTTATTTTTTGTTTAAATGTCCTTTGAGGACCATCTTTCGTTACGAAAACATGAAAAATACTATTCTCTTTAATCATATCATATAACTTCATTTTTATATTTTTGAGTAATTCGATCAATCTTTCTTAATAGAGAAAATTTTCTGTCAAACACTTTCTTCAATAAAAAAACTGATTATAAACATTCTATTACACAAGACATTCATTAACCAAGCAGGTTACTATCATAGGTTTTGTTTTCATCCACATAGTTCCCCAGGTTAATCCTAGGCCAAATGAAGACATTAATAATGTAGTCTCTTTCGACATCAAATGTTCCCGAAGTCGCGTCACCATTAATGAAGGAATCGAAGCACCGCCCAAATTTCCAAATTCTTCCAAATTATAAGGTACCTTTTCCTGAGGAAGTTTTAGCTTCTTAACGATACGATCAACAATCATTTTATTAGCTTGGTGAATCAAGAAGTAATCAATATCCGTATCGCGATTAATATTATAATCTGCCAAAAATTTCTCTACAGATTTGGGAGGACGAGATATTGCGAATGAGAAAACATTCATTCCATTTATCAGAGTATGGATAGGAGCACGAACAATACCATTACCGAAATCCTCGTATTCAAAAGATTCCGGTGTAGCCGGATGACGAAAACCACCGTGAGGAGTCATCAATGCTTCATATCCCTTACCATAAGTATGAAAATCAACAACAATATCATTAGCCGCCTCGTCATATTCTAAAGCTATTGCCGTACCACAGTCACCAAACAATGGTACGCGACTCTTGTCCTTCATCGACCCCATACGCAATGCCGTATCACCAATAAGTAACAAAGCACGCTTTACATTACCAGTCGTCAACAGATTGCCCGCAACTGTTATTGCATACATGCATCCACAGCATCCCATAGGGATATCCATGCAAAAACAGTTCTCTGACAGTGACAACCTATCTTGCAATATACAAGAAGTGGGCGGAGTACGATAATCACCCGTTACAGATTCAAACAGCAGAACATCAATACTATCCCTCTCCCATCCCAGTTCTTCAAGTAACTTCTCAGCGGCAGCTTGGCACATATCCGAAGCACACATATTATCCGGAGCAATATGACGTCTTTTTATCCCGACTGTATTATCAAATACTTCCGCCTCTTCCTGAGAGAAAAAATCAAAATCAGATGTCTTCACCACATTCTCAGGAACAGCCATAGCTACTCCTTTCATGCCGACATTCTTAATTCTCCATCTTGCCATAGTGCAACCCGTTAGAGTTCAACATCATACTTTTTCAAAATTTCACGTCCCTTACCATAGGAAGTGAATTCCATAATATCTT
>NZ_FQZN01000033.1 GCF_900142015.1 Bacteroides stercorirosoris | reverse complement strand
AAGCTAAATGGAATGAGCCCGGTACAATACCGAGCTCATTATGAAGAGAATTTATAAAGTTATAATTTAACGTCCAACTTTCGGGGGGCACTTCACGAAAGACACATCCTTTTTTCTTTTTGTCGAGATTACTTATCTTGAATTTAGAGTTCAAAGCAAACCTAATGATCTAATTCCTTATATCGTGTAATCTGTAGTTGAACAGGCTCTGGGCGATTCCGATCGAGTACGGTATAAAGAATTAGTTTAGGCATTATAAAATATTGAATATGAAACAACTATTTACTTTAATCTTTACATTGGCTATACTAAGCTTGAATTTAGTATCTTGTGTTACATTACCATCACCACCACTACCGGCTCCATATGCCTTTGCGGGAGTCTTTGATTATTCACCGTTGACATCAAAAGGAGTCTTCGTAACAGAATCTAATTCTGTGAGTTTTGATTATGAGACAATAGGCAGCTTATACGCGATAAGTGATGGTGGGTGGATAAATAAGACCTATGTAGAACCATCCTTGGATGCTTTGTATAATGAAGTATTGAAGCAACTGGCTGCATATAATGCCAATGGCATTGTTAACCTGAAAATAAATGTAAGTGGAAGAATTGCAGATAGAACTAAGAGATACAGCTTGGAAGGGATGGCTATTCGTAAAACTGATGCAGGTAAGATAAATGCTCAGGTCTCTACTGCACGACGGATAATAGGAAAAATAGATGGCATATCTTTGCAGATATTAGAAGCTTACTCTAATGGCACACGTGTTTTAACCTCTCAAAAATTGAATGTTTCGCAATTGCGCCAGGCATGGAAAAAATACTTTTATAATCAATCGCAAATTCAATTTTATACAGAGAAAGGCCTCGCGGATAAAGTGGCTTATGCCAGTTTTATTGATAGGCAAATCGTTAATTATGAGACAAACGAGTTTATTCCATTAGAATAATAACGATAATATGGCTGAAAGCGGAGAAACAAAAAAATCTCCGCTTTTCTTTTGCTGTTTCAAAAGAAACCTGCATCTTTGCAGTGCTCAACATTTGAAACAGGCGACGAGTAGTTCGCCAACCGATTGCCGTTGGCATTTTTTATGCCCATTGGTTATCTATATAGTTCCGACCCCCGTGTGGATGTGCTTAATGGCCTCCCAGCCTGTTTCAGGTGTTGAGCAACGGGAAAGCGGAACTTTCTTTTTTAAATAGGTTATTCTTACTTCTTTTAAGTACAAAAAGTGCTACTTTCCCGTCTTTTTAACCAATATATTGTTTCATTTAATTGCTCAACAAAATGAAAAAACAACCCCAAAGCGCCCGCGAACGCTATGTATCCGCGGAGAAAATCCAGCAAGTATTTGCCCAGCTGGGCATTGATTTGTGTGCCGGACGTAAACGTATCCGTGCAACACAAAGTGAGAAATCCATTTCCATCTATGTCAATGGTGGGACAGTCAACATCACCTTTAATGAGAAAGGAGGTAAAGCATGATGTTCTTTGTTTACCATTTACAGACATACGCTCCGAAAAACCGGGCATGGAAAAAGGTGATCGATTACGTAAATAAGTACGAGTACGTTCTTATTAAAGATGAACTTTCCCTGAATGCGCTCAAGCATGAATTATGTGACGTAATTAACCGGATCAATGCGGATCATCCCAAACTGAAGCGCATACAATATTCTGCCAGTCCTCTTGATGGGAGTCGCACCACGCGTATAGAGGCTCGTGTTATAAGTGGCGGATGTCCGGATCTTGTGTTCTTTCTCGATATTTGCAAGGTTCGTTCCGTTTATCAATTTAGCGAGAAGGCTAATGTACTGGAGCAGAAAGGAGGTGAGTATGAATGATGAGTTCTTTATCACCAAAACTGTAGATACAGGTAGCGAAGGCACTAAGAATGTTAGATATCACGTTTATGCTCGTAATTGTGATGGTGAGATTAATGAGATCAGTTATGAAGAACTGATGCGGTTTAACCAGTTCCTTACCAATTTCTTAAAAGAGGAGGAGAGCAGCCATGAATAATCGTAGAAAAATAGGCTTTCGGGCATACAATGATGATGCTCAGGATCCCGAAGAAGATGAACTGAAGAGAGAACAGGCAGAACGGCAGAAAGCTATAGCCGAATTTATCGGCCATAACTATTCGCCTATTGGTACTACTTCGCAGAAGTGTTACAAGACTTCTGCGGAATTGGTGTACGATATATCCAATATCATTGCTGTCCGTCCGGCGGAATTGGCCAAACAACTCAGTGATGCTGGCTATCGTGTGGAATATTTGGCAGGACAGCCATATTGGGTGCTGTACGAGAAGGCATAAAATATAAACGAAACATTTTTTTTACATTTTTTTTGGAGGCTCTTGTCCGTGAGGATAGGGGCTTTCTTTATAAGTGACCTTCAAAATGCTTGGTTTCTTCATGTACTGTTAATGAACTTCCTTGCAGATACTTATTGGTGGTTGATATATCAGCATGGCGAGCTTGATCACGGGCAACCACTATACCGGCAGCGTTTGCCAGATCACGGATACCGGAGTCCTTCAGACTGTAGAACATATATGTTTTGGGCAGTTTCAAAGCTGTACGAACTTTATAGAAGTGATCCCGTAGTACCCGTGTAGTGATTTTCTTCTTACCAGGTTTGAAACCAGTACTGAAAAGATAGTCGTTTGAGTCGTTATCGAATATCTTTAAATCTATCATTTGCCTGACAATTTCATCGTTGAGACCGACCATTCCGTCACGGCGGTTCTTGGATATGCTCGATGCAACAAAGATTTTCTGTTCCTTCAGATTGATATCCCGTAGCCGTATGTTCGTCAATTCTTCTGGGCGGATAAAGGTGTAGTACTCCATTCGGCAGACAAGAAGGAAATAGGGGTTGTTTTTATTCAGGTATCGGTTTATACGCTGCAAGTCTTCTGATGATATGGCAGAACGTTTCTTATCTTCTTCTTTGAGTGTTTTGATACGTTCACATGGATTAGCATCCATGTATTGTTTCTCAACCAACCAGGAGCAGAATGATGATAGCCATATTTTATAATTGTTTCGAGTCCGGGCGCTTGAATCACGGTCGAGTAGGAGGTAGTCCAGGAAATCACTGATGTAGGACAAATTGAACTGATAGATATACATAATAGGTAATGTGTGGTTTTGCATGTAATCGCACAATACATGTAGCCTTTTATTGTAGTCAACAAGAGTACTGTCTTTGATACTTCCGGCTGCATGTAGCTTCTTCAGGTATTTGACGTATATATTAATCACGTCATCCACTTTGGCGTATTGTCTCGAATTAGACAATTCAGCCCAGGGATTCCATCCGGAACGTAGACGTTGTGTTACACTGGTGATGATGTCCGCTGCCATTTTTCGGCGTTCCGTTACTTTAGCAATGCCGTCAAGCATATACTTTTTCCGTTTCATCTTTTGTTCGGCAGGATCATAACAGGTGAAATCCACATACCAATTCTTTCCGGTGTGTAACTTGGGGAGAGTGTAGCTAACTATTGCGGCTAACGGAGAGCCTTTTCTTTGTCTGGAAAACATTTTTTTTATACGTTTTTCAGGTATGAAAACGTATGATGTTTAACAATTCAAATTTCAAATTGTCCGACTTTCGTCCGACTTAAATAGGTAAAACCGACATAAATCAATGATTTATATCGGTTTATTGTTGCACGGGAGGAGAGGCTCGAACTCCCGACACCTGGTTTTGGAGACCAGTGCTCTACCAACTGAGCTACTCCCGTGTTTGCGGCTGCAAAGGTAATGTAAAGTTTCAAATTTGCAAGAAGTCTACGCAATTATTTTAACGGTCCTCCCTGTTACAACATCTGTAAGTCCTGATACATAATGCGGTAGGCCGCTGCTTTTTTTTCTAAGGCAAGCGGATAAGCGCGCGAAGAAGAGGGCATTCGGTAGAGGCGCATCGGCTTTCCATCAAAAACGAACTCTGCAAAATCTCCTACCTTGGGCTTTTCAAGAGAAAACTGGGTGCATAAAGTTTCCGTTGCTTTCTCACCTGTAGTGACAATCGCCTTGCATTCCGGTAATCGGCGAAGCATCGCCTCAATGTCCGTAGGCTCTACGACTTCAAGAAATTTATCGGATGCATTGTCCTGCAACCGGCGTATGGCAGTAGCTGTATCGAACAGGGCGATCCCTTTTTCCTGAAGAAAGCGGATGATGCGCTTTTTGTCGAAAGCTTTTGCCGCTTCGTTCAGAAAGTAGGTTTTGTCATTGAAGAAGAGAAGCCCTACAATTCGCCACATATCGTTGTTCCAGTTCGGATAGTAAAACTCCATTGACCACCGCTTTTTTTGAGGCGGAAAGCTTCCCAGCATCAGCAAACGGGCATTGGCGGGAAGGAAAGGTTCTAAAGGGTGTTGTTCAATTTCCATTCTTATAATCTTTTAAATGATGATCCGACAGAGAAAGAAATAATTATTTTCCCAACTGGAGAAAAATATTTTGCCAGTAGGGAAAAATAATCGGACTGCAAAAGTACAGATTATTTCCGGAAATTATTCCGCTATTTCCAGATTACTCATTTCTTCCGTGATGCGGAAAGGGAAGTCCGGATACTCATACAAGCTGAATCGTGATTCGGTTTTACCTTCGGTGTAATTCCAGATGCTGGCATAATCTTCCACGTCTTCTCCCATGGCACGCAATTGTCGCAGATAGGCAGCGATGGACTTATTCTCTACGATATAAACTTGTCCCAACTGGTTGATAATCGGGCTGTGCCGACGCGTTCCGTCATGGTCGAAGCGGAGGATGCGTTTACCTTCTTCGGTTATTCCTACCAGATTGAAAGTCATGCTCTTGCCAATGGCAGGCAGGTTTAGTACACTGCGGTCTGTGGCAAGAAACGGAAGATGATGAATTTTCAGGAACTGGCGGATGCAAGCCGCAGGGTCGAGTGCTGTTTCGAGCGATGCGGATAAGTTGAATGCATCTTCCTTATTCAGTTTTCCGAAACGCTTTTCTTCCCGTTGTTCCTGCATGGAACGACTGTTGGGGGTGAAGACGGCATTGTTCTCTTCAAAGCCTTTTACGGAGAATGTGTAGTAGCAAACAACTCCCAGTTCATTGAGTACCTGGCGCAGGCGAGTGGTGTGTCCGCGACGTGAAGCGGCTACGTTGTACACCAACTGATTGGTTATCAGCCAGCCAGCCGACAGTAATTTACGAATACCTTCTTTTACTTCGGGCGTTACTTCCAGTGGTGTCTGGAAATGCGTCTGAATGATAAACTGGCGGATACCGATGACGGAAGCTTTCTCCTTGAAAGTCCGCAGAATTTCTACTAATCCATCATTGATACGCATGGGCAGATATGCAGGCAGACGTGAACCGAGCCGGATACGTTGCAGTTCGGCGTATTTTTCTCCTTCCGGGCGTTCCTGGTTGGCTTTCCGCTTGCGGGCAGCCATACGGTAAACAGCTTCCAGAATGGTAGCTAAAGTCTTGTTCTGGCTCATGAGTGCGTCTCCGCCTGTAATCAGAATATCACGTAGCTGCGTGTCTTCCTCAAAGTAAGTCATCAGTCGGCGCAATTTCTTTTCCCATGTTTCTTTGGGGCGTAAGCTGTCGAACTCAAAATTAAGTCGTTTGCTTTGGAAATCATACATGCGCTGGCAGGAAGCACAAAGTCCTCCGCAGGCGCGTCCCATAGTGTCGGGGATGAGGATTGCCACTTCCGGATAGCGGCGGTGAATATTATGCCCGTCGGGCAGGAGCCAGCCGGCAGCGTTCGGTTTGCCAGCCTCTACTATATCTTCGCGTTCCCAGGCACGGATTTGCCCGTAAGTCTCCACCAGTTGGGGAGAATAAAGGATGTAGCTGCGCAGAGCATCGTCGTTGTATCCTTCGTTGCGCGGATTCAGCAGAGACAGATAGTAAGGCGTGACGAAGAAGGGCATTCCCTTCTTACGGGCACGGGAAAGCAGATACATCGTTTCGGCAGAAAGTGAATTACCCAGGAAACGGTTCAGTTCCGTAGGGCTTTTGGCTGCCATGGCGAGGTGGAAACGGAAATCGTTCCACCATTCTTCAACAAGATGGAATTTTTCCTCGTAGCTGATGCCTTCTTCAAAGTGGTAACGGGAAACGGTGTTTTTCCGGTGTTCTATCTTTTGTATCAATGCGTGCAGAATGCGTTCTTTGTTTTTGGCGCGGATGAGTTGCACGTCTTCGTTCAGTCCGCTGGGCCAGCGCTCGGTCCATGCTTTGACGCGTTGGGGAGGTGGGAGTGGGGTGGCGAGGAACTGTAATCGTTTGAATTGCTGGAAAATATCCAGGAACACGTCAGTCTCTACATCTTCTTCCAAATCTCCGGTGAGAAATTCGTATAGCAGTGACAGAGTAGAAACAGTCATTTGTTCATCGGTGGAAAGTTCATGGACTTCCTGGCCGTCATATTCAATCAGAAGTCGAATTTGCCTGGCAGCCTCATTCTCTGCATCAGTCTGACCTGTGATGAATTCCGAAAGACCTTGCTTGAAGCTTTCCGTACCGTCGCTCTGTTCGGCGATGCGTACAATTTCCGGAAGTTCATTTCGATAAAGTTGTTTTAACTGAGATAAAGTGAGTGCAAGCATTTTCTTTTGTTTCATAAGCAATTGTTTTTTAGAGATTAATACTGAGTTTGTCTATTGTTCCGGGTTGTTCTTTAAATGATAATTTAGCGGCGTAGCGCTGGATCAAGGTTTCCTTTCGGCATACTCATTGACATGATAGTACCTGGTAGGCTGAAAGCCTTTTATCTTATAGCCCAGGGCAACGCCCTGGGGGATTGCCATGTGTTTCTCTTTGCGCCCTGTAAGGGCATAACAGCCCACATGGGCTTTTGCCCTTACAGGGCGTAAAATTGTGGGATCATCCATTACCCAGGGTGTTACCCTGGGCTGTAAGATAAAAGCCTTATAGGCTTAGGAAATGCACGCCGCTAAATTATCATTTATTATTCTACAACAGTTTCTTCACATAGAATGTTTTTGTTCCTCCGAACAAATAAAGATGCATAAAAATAACAAAAAAAGGCGAGGAAAATATCTCTCGCCTTATCTTCCTGTAGTTTCTTTAGGAAGTTTTTTCTTTCGTTGACAGTTTTTACTCTGTCTGTATTTCAGGTTTATTTCTCTTCCGTAGCTTTGCTTTTCGGCTCTTTTTTAGCCAGCAGCACCACGTTGTACACATATTCCGTCATCCATTGTTCGGAATATCCCAGACGCTCTTTATACTGGCGGACTGCCATCGCTGTCTTGTGCACATCGTCCTTTTCCCATACGGTTTTGGTACAAATGTCATGTACGGTCTTTTCCGTCATGCTGCGCAACGCACCTTTAAAGAAAGAAGGTACGCGGAATTTCCACTGCATCAGGTTGCCCATCAGCATCATCAAGTCTTGCGAGAAGCCCTGATACATAAACAGATAAGCCTGTACGTCATTCTGTGTACGGCAATGCTTCTTTACGGAAGCATCAATTTCTTTAAAGAAACCTTCACTCAGACCGTAATCCTGCATCAGCATCTTGCGTGAAGCGGTTTTCTCGGCTTGTCCCAGTCGTCCGCCCTGTGTAGGTATCTTGAACAGGCGTTTGAAGTTGGCTACATCCGGCACGAAACGGATATTCGTAATGCCCAGGTTGGCGGCAATTACGGACTGGAAGTAAACACGTGTCAGCGACACGAAATCTTCCACGTTTTTAGAAGAAGCTCCTTCTGTATTCTTTTTAAATAATTTGGCAAATATACCCATATGATTTATAATTTATGATTTCTGATAATGATTGCCGGGGCAATTTTGGTTGCAAAAGTACGAAATAAGTTGATTTACACCAACAATTGTATAATTCATAATTTATAAATCATCAATCTTCTTACCAGCATTCTATGTCATTTTCTACATCTTTCAGCCGATCTTTGGTAAAAACAGGGTCTTTGATGCCAGCACGTTTCTGAGTGCGGTAGTCCTCCAGTAGCTTGAAAGCGTATTTGCCGAGGAGGCTGATAGCAATCAGGTTGCAGAGAGCCATCAATCCCATGGTGACGTCTGCCAGGCTCCAAGCTACATCCAATGTGGCGAGGGCACCGAACAACACCATGCCGCCTACCAGCACCCGATATATGTTCAATATCCATTTGTGACGGGTAAGATACCGTACATTGGCTTCTCCATAATAATAATTGCCCAAGATGCTGCTGAAAGCAAAGAAGAACAGGGCGACAGCAACAAAGATGCTTCCGGCTGAACCGATTTCATTCGTCAAAGCCTGTTGCGTAAGCTGTACTCCATTGGTGGAGCCATCCAGAGGCGCGCCGCTGAACAAAATGATGAATGCAGTGCAGGTACATATGATTAAGGTATCGGTGAAGACGCCTAATGTCTGTATCAATCCTTGTTTTACGGGATGCGTGACGTGTGCCGTTGCCGCTACGTTCGGTGCGGAACCCATACCGGCTTCATTACTGAATAATCCCCTCTTGATGCCCTGCATCAATGCAATGCCTATACCACCTCCCAATGCCTGTTGCCAGCCGAAGGCATGACTGACAATAAGTTTAATGACTGCTGGCAGCGCGGTGATATTCATCGCTACGATAATCAGTGCCAGTGCGATATATCCCAGTGCCATGACGGGGACGATGATACTACTGACTTTAGCAATGCGTTGCACACCACCGAAGATGATAACCAGTGTGGCTATTGTAATGATGCCTCCCACAATGGCATGGTCAAAACCGAAAGCGTGTTCAAAAGCTGCACATAGCGTATTGCTTTGCACGGAGTTGAAGGCAAATCCGAAAGTGATTGTAATAAGTATGGCGAAGACGGTTCCCATCCAGGGCTGTTTCAATCCTTTCCGCATATAGTAAGCAGGCCCGCCTATGAAAGAGTCTTTACCTTTCACCTTATACAACTGAGCTAATGTAGATTCCACGAATGCGCTGGCAGCCCCGAATAAAGCGATGATCCACATCCAGAACACCGCTCCCGGTCCGCCCACTGCAATGGCAGTAGCCACACCCGCCAGGTTGCCCGTGCCCACACGGCTGGCAATGGAGATGGCAAATGCCTGGAAGGAAGAGATATGCTTCTCGCCGGGCTTCCCGTTCGTACCTGTCGAATCACCCAGCAGACGCACCATTTCACCTATCATGCGGAACTGCACGAAGCGGGTTTTCAGGGTGAACCAAAGGGCGCATCCTAACAGTAAGGCAATGAGGATGTAAGTCCAGAGAATTTCATTTATAGAGTTGATTATACCCATCTTATTTATAGTTATTTATTAGTTACGAGCTGCAAGCTACAGGTATAGCGCAGCAACTTGTAGCTTGTAGCTCCTCGTCACTACTTCAACCTGAAATGAAACTTATGTCCCTCAAATACCGGCTCCACAATTTCGAACCGGATGAACTTAGCCAGCAAATGCTCTGCTGCACGTCGTGAAAGATGTGCCAACTTACAGTATCGGTTCAGCGATAAACTGTCATTTTCTTCCAACAAATCAAGCAATAGTTGTTCGCGTTCGGTGTACGTTATCAGTTCACCGCGTGGGCTGCCACTTTGCTGCCATACCCGCAGGTGCACCGGCGTAGCAAGTATATTCTCGTCTTTGATGCGCAGATAAGCCAACAGCTTCCCGGTCTCATCTTTGGCATAAACGGGTTTCTGCGGACTTTGTTCAATCTGCACCACCAATACGCTGCGTCCTTCTGCATGAAAAGTCTGCATGGTGTAGTCCACTTCCGGTTGGCAGTACATTTGTGCGGCTGCCTCTATCATATATTGTTCTTCATCGGAGCGCACTCCGGCAATTTTTCCGTTATCTTTCACTCCGATGAGCAACCGCCCACCGTCAGTATTGGCAAAAGCGGAGAGCGTTTTCGCTATCTTTCGGGCATCGGATATTTCAAACTTAAAGTCCTGCCTTTGGTGCTCGCCTTCGGATATAAGCAAGTGTATGTATTCCGTATCTGTAAGGGGTTTCATGCCTGCAAAAGTAGGTAAAAAACGCCAGAGGATGCTTTTTTGTGCTATTTTTGCGGATTATTTCAAAAAAAATATCGTTTTTCTGCATTTATTTCAAGAAAGAATGTATTTTTGCCAGACATTATTAACGAAGTAATATTAATAAGAAAAGGATTATGAAAGAATTAGTTGAAAAAGTTGCTGAATTGTATGCAGCATTCGAGAAAGATGCAAAAGCTCAGATTGAAAATGGTAACAAAGCTGCCGGTACTCGTGCACGTAAGGCTTCTTTGGAAATCGAAAAGTCAATGAAAGCTTTCCGTAAAGCATCTTTGGAAGCTGCTAAATAATAGGCACGCTTACTGAAAGAATTGAAAGACTACTCCGTCGGGGTGGTCTTTTTTGTGCTCTATATCGAAGGGGGCACTATTGCATTTCCGCGGAAGTGTCCGACTTCTTAGTCAGTCTTTTCGCCTGCTTTGCATATATTTCATAGAAAAGCTTTTCCAGCATTTGTATGTCTTTGCGGAAATACATTGAATCTATCGCTTCTCTTTTCCGCTTGAAAATATCAATTTGGATAATGCTGTCTTTCAGCTCTTGCCAGGAGCTTGTTCCACAGACATAACTCAGGTAGGAAATTAGAATATCGGGATATGTCATCCAGCCTCCTAAGGCGAAGTGGATAGAAATGAAATTGTGGTAAATATGCTTGTAGAAAGCCAGAGCGGCCTTTCGTCGGCGATTGTCGAAGTTGGAGAGGTGTTCCTGCAGCTTGTTGTATGCTTCTATCGAACCATTCAAGTGCTCCTCCTTGTCGTAGAGAAAATCATTCGTCTCACAGTCCAGATTCATAATTTTGTGTAGCGAGTCCGAGAGCTTTTCGGCATCTTCGTAACTGATGTTCGTCATGGATAAATGTCTTTCGCTTTCCATGTCGTGATACGCTCTGTAGCCGTCGAGCAGGATGTACATGAAGAGAGCTCTTTTGCAAATGCTTTTTTTTACGGCTTCTAGCAGCGTTATTTCCGGTCTTTTCTTATTCATTGTGTTCTTTTTTGCCTGGGCAAAGATAGGCATAAATATTCAGACTGTGTAATTTCATGTTTTATTTGTTCTTTCGCAGATGTATTTGTACTTTTGGCGAAGTAATTCTATCTGTTTGGAATTGAGAGAATAGCTGCAATGAACGAAAACGTCCTTAATAAACTGAAGATACTGGCGGAATCAGCGAAATATGATGTTTCGTGCGCGTCCAGTGGTACTGTGCGTTCCAACAAGCCCGGCATGTTGGGGAATACTGTCGGTGGCTGGGGCATTTGCCACAGTTTTGCTGAGGACGGGCGTTGCATTTCACTATTGAAGGTGATGCTGACAAACTATTGCATTTACGATTGTGCCTATTGCATCAACCGTCGCTCCAACGATTTGCCGCGTGCCACGCTTACGGTGAGTGAGCTTGTCGATTTGACGATGGAGTTCTATCGCCGTAATTATATAGAGGGATTGTTCCTTAGCAGTGGAGTGGTGCGAAATCCTGATTATACAATGGAACGCCTGGTGCGCGTGGCAAAAGATTTGCGTACCATCCATCGTTTCAATGGCTATATCCATCTGAAAAGTATTCCCGGCGCCAGCCGTGAACTGGTGAATGAAGCGGGGCTATACGCCGACCGTCTCAGCGTCAATGTAGAAATACCGAAAGAAGAGAATCTGAAACTTCTTGCTCCGGAGAAGGACCATAAGAGTGTATATGCGCCGATGCGCTATATTCAGCAAGGTGTTCTGGAGAGTTCGGAAGAACGGAAGAAACACCGCCATGCACCACGTTTTGCCCCTGCCGGACAGAGCACGCAGATGATTGTAGGGGCTACGGCAGAAACGGACAAAGATATTCTTTTCCTTTCATCCGCTCTTTACAAAGGACCTACGATGAGACGTGTTTATTATTCCGGTTATATCTCTGTGAATACATATGATACGCGTTTACCGGCTTTGAAGCAGCCACCGCTGGTGCGCGAAAACCGTCTTTATCAGGCAGACTGGCTGATGCGCTTTTATCAGTTCAAAGTGGAGGAGATAGTGGATGACTCGTATCCTGACCTGGATTTGGAGATTGATCCTAAACTGTCGTGGGCCCTACGCCACCCGGAGCAGTTTCCGGTAGATATTAATCGGGCGGATTATGAGATGCTGTTGCGTATTCCGGGTGTCGGAGTAAAGTCGGCAAGGCTGATTGTGGCATCCCGCCGCTTTTCTAAATTGGGCTTTTATGAGTTGAAGAAGATAGGGGTGGTCATGAAGAAAGCGCAGTACTTTATTACTTGCCATGAACTCCCCATGAAAACGGTGAACGAAATGACCCCGCAGGCTGTGCGCAGTTTGCTGATTACAAAACCGAACAAGAAGAAAGTGGATGAAAGGCAGTTGTTGCTCGACTTTCAGGATTAATGATATGTGATTTGAACACAGAGTAGAGGTACAGAGATACGGTTCAAATAAAGAACAGCCATGATTATATTTGTTTTTGATAATACTTTCGAAGGCTTGCTGACTTCTGTTTTTGAAGCCTATTCCCGTCGTGTTTTTCCTGACGCATTGTTTCCGGAAGGAGAGCCGTTGCCCCTGTTTCACGATGAAGTCTTCACGGTAATCACCGAAGAAGAAAAAGCGAAGCGCGTGTGGCGCGGCCTGCAAAAGAAACTTTCTTCCGGTGCTTTGTCGTGCCTTGCCCAGTGTTGGCTGGCGGAAGAAGCAGAAACGCCGATGTTGCTGTTCCGCTATATCCGCAAGGCGATTGATGCTCCCCGTTCCATTGAGACGAACTTTGCCGACCCTGATGTGCTGGAATTTTCACGTATGTGGAAGCGGGTGGATTGGGAACGTCTTCGTATGCTCCAGTTTATCCGTTTTCAGAAAGCTGCCGACGGCACTTTCTTTGCTGCCGTGGAACCGGAAAAGAATGCCCTCCCTTTGGCCATCGACCACTTTAAAGACCGTTTTGCCGACCAGCCCTGGCTGATATATGACATCAAGCGGGCTTACGGATTCTATTATGATTTGAAAGAAGTACGTCAGGTTACATTTGAAGAAGGTTCGCGTGAGGGGCATCTTGTTACCGGTATGCTGGACGAAAGCCTGATGGACAAGGACGAAAAACTCTTTCAGCAACTCTGGAAGACGTACTTTAAAGCCATCTGCATCAAAGAACGGCTAAATCCGCGGAAACATAAACAAGATATGCCAGTACGTTATTGGAAACACATGACGGAGAAGCAATAACGGCAGCAGCTATCCTATGCGGCAGCTATTCTATCTGTTCCACCGTCACGTCCGGCCATTCCTGCATCAGCGACAGCATGTGTCCTTCGTCATTGCTCCGCTTGGATTTGATGACCATAGTCACGATATATCTCTCCGTTTCTCCGAAGCCGAGCCTTTCCATTTTGTAGGAGACCAGCATATAATTCCGGGATTTGAACCGGTCGGAAACTTCTTTGAGGATGTCCTTGTTTGGAGTGGAGAAGGTTATCATGGAACTTTTCATCCCTACACTTTTGAACAGGATGCTGAGAAGCTCCAGTCCTGCCAAAGTCAATAGAGTGGCGGCAATGCCGATTACATACATTCCGGCACCAACAGCCAGACCGATGCCCGCGGTGGCCCATATTCCTGCCGCAGTGGTCAGTCCGCGTACAATCTGTTTTTGCAGGATGATGGTGCCTGCACCGATGAAACCGATGCCGCTGACTACCTGTGCCGCCACACGGCTTGGGTCCAGCGAGACGCTGTTTTCTTTAATAATGTCCTGAAAGCCGTATTGGGAAACAATCATGATGAGGGCACTGCCCAATGATACCAGGAAATGAGTGCGATATCCGGCTTCTTTGGCACGGTATTCACGGTCCAGCCCGATGATGGCGCCCAGAATGCCGGCAACTAATAGTCTGAGTACGAAATCAAAATTTAATGCCATATTACCTCCTTTTTGTTCTAATTTATTATTGCTAAATACGATTCGTATAACTGGTTGATAGTCAGAAGCGTTAATATAGCCCATAATGAAGTAACGACTGAATGGCATTCACCTACCGACTGAATCATATTCACCTACCGACTGAATGGGGATGAGGTTACGACTGTATCTCCAAACTTCTTGTTTTGTAAATAATTATATGTGTTTTAAATGCAAATATCTATCCTCGCGTTGATAAGCTGTTTTAATTGAGGCGAAACCTACATCAATCAATCACCCAATTCTTATTATGGGGCACCGTCCGCTTCGGGTCGTAATGCATTCCCGCCTGTGTCGGTATTTTAAGAACGTATGTACGCCCGCTTTTATTTTGCAGGGAGGTGTCGCGCAACCAGGGATTGGCGTCCTTCAGTTGGGCATAGGTGACGCCCTTGTCTCGGGCAAACTGCGCCAGGTTGTCGATACCCGTATTAACGGTGACCTCCGTATAAGGAATGGCCGGATAAAGCTGTTCCCGTTTCAGCAGGAAACCGTAACGTTGCGGATTACTGATGACGGCTTTGGCGGCAAGCAGGCGGAACATATAGCGGGAAGTCTCCTCAACCAGCCAGAGGTCTACGGCCTGGTCTACGAGTTGCTTTCTCAGTTCGGAAGAAATGCGTCCCTGTCCGCCATTGTAGGCGGCGGCTACACAAAGCCAGTTGCCATATCTCTGGTAAGCATCTTTCAGATACTTGCATGCCGCGCGGGTTGCTTTTTCCACATGATAACGTTCATCAACGCTGGGATTGACTTCAAGGCCGAATTCGCGTCCGGTGGTCTGCATGAACTGCCACATTCCGGCGGCTCCTGCCGGACTGCGGGCAAGGGTGTTCAGGTTACTTTCTATGACGGCAAGATATTTGAAGTCATCGGGCACACCGTTTTCTTTCAGTATCGGTTCGATAATGGGAAAGAAGCGGTTGGCACGTTTGATGGTGAGCATGGTGGTGGAGTGCATATAGGTGAACGACATCTGTTCGCGATCCATGCGCTCGCGGTGGTCGTAACGCGTCAGATCAATTTCTTGTCCGGCAAAGCTGATTTTATCCGGTACGGAAGGGGAGGTGACGCAATAGGGAACTTCGGATTTAACGGATTGCTGTTCAGGGTCCAGCGTACTATGTCCCAGCAGGAAAGGGAGTGCGGCGCCTGCACACAAGGCAACTGAGGCGACTATCAGGATGTGTATAGAGTTCTTTTTCATTTTCGGAATGTTGTTTAATTTGGAGGTCGAATATACGATATTTGCGGGAATGGGGCAAGGAATCGGAGCTCTTTATAAGTGAGGATGCTCAATTCTTTATAGGTAATCTTTCCCATAACCACCGGGGTATCATCCTCCAAAAGAAGACGAGCACCCGATATCTGCCATCTATAACAACTACCCGTTGCTTTCGGTTCAGTGCGCGGACGATGCTCGTCGCTACTTGTCCGGCTTGCATCAGCATGGGGAATTTACCGCTTTTCAACAGGTCGGTGGCTACAAAGCCCGGGCGTATATCCGTGAAGTGAATATTCAGGTGTTGCATCCGGGCGAGTTGTGCCAGGGCGTCGATATAGGTGTTCTGGAAACGTTTTGTTGCGGAGTAAGCCGGGGCAATGCCCAATCCCTTGGTGCCTGCAATGGAGCTGATGACGGCAATATGTCCTTCGCCCCGTGCTTTGAAGTAATTGAAGGCGGAGGTTACCATACGGGTAAAACCTTCCACATTGGTGCGGGCGGTGTTCAGTTCTATTTCGGGCAGCAGGTCGGGGTTCTGACTGCCGATGCCGGAGCTCAGGAAGAACAGATCCATGCCTCCCAGTTTCCGGATAAGGGTTTCCAGTTGGGTGGGGGCGTCCGTCTCCGTCACGTCCAGTCGTTGGATTTCTATTTGCCTGAGGGCGGTGGCTTGCAGGTTCTTCAAGGCCTCTTCCCGTCTTCCGGCAATGCCGATGTGCCAGCCTTGCTGAACCAGCAGCCGGGCTACTTCTTCTCCTATGCCGGAGGTGGCTCCTATGATAATGGCTCGTTTCATTATTGCTGTATTAGTAGTTAGTTTTCATATATTCTATTGTCCGATGACGGTTGCTACTATTTTTCTTCCACCGCCACGATTGCGGAATTCACAGAGGTATATACCTTGCCAGATACCCATATTCAGTCTGCCGTCAGTGATAGGTATGCTCAGACTATTGCCTGTCAGGGTCGATTTGGCATGGGCGGGCATGTCGTCATCTCCTTCGCAGGTATGCATATAGTAGGGTTCCCGTTCTTTCACCAGGTGGTTGAAGATGGCCTCCATATCAGTCTGGACATCCGGATCAGCATTTTCATTGATGCTAAGCCCGGCACTGGTATGCTTGATGAACAGATGTAAGATTCCGGCTTGCGGCAATCGGGGCAGATTACGTATTATTTCATCCGTTATCAGGTGAAAACCACGTGCACGGGGACGTAGGGTAAATTCTTTTTGAGTAACAAAACTTTGTTCCATTTTATATATTGTTTAAATTAAGAATTAAGAATTAAGAATGAAGGATGAAGAATTTCCTTTCGGAGTACCTTTACAGCGCAGCTAGATTCTTCATTCTTCATTTCTCATTCTTCATTTCATTGAGTGATGAACCGCAATACTTGCAATATTGTGCCCCCTCATCGTGCCCTCTTCTGTGACAGTTGGGACACTCTCTTGCCACATTCTTTTCATGCCTTTTCATCAGCGACACGGAGACAATTCCGGTGGGTACCGCAATAATCGTGTAACCTATCAGCATGACACAACCCGAAAGGAATTTCCCCAGGGCGGTGACAGGAGTTATATCTCCGTAACCTACGGTAGTAAGGGTGACGCAGGCCCAATAAATACTGTTGGGAATATTGCTGAACTGTGTATTGGGTTTTCCTCCTTCAATCATGTACATCAGTGTTCCGATAGATATCACCAGAATAACCACAAACATAAAGAAAACTGCGATTTTCTTGCTACTGTCTCGTAGTGCTGTCAGTAGCATTTGCCCCTCTATCCAGAAGTGGAATAGCTTGAAAACGCGGAATATCCGTATCAGGCGGAAGGCCCGTATAATAAGCAGATAGCGTGCTCCGGGAAACAGGAAAGCAAGATAAAGAGGTAGTGTAGCCAGCAAGTCAATGATTCCGAAAGCGCTGAAAGCATATTTGGAAGGTTTAGGCGAACAATACAATCGGGTGATATATTCGAAAGTAAAGAAAGCGGTCAGTAAATACTCCATAACAATGAATGGAGTTTTCAGCCATACCGGTAATCCTTGCAGGCTTTCCAGGATAACAAGTCCTACGCTAAGCAATATGCACCAGATCAGGGTAACATCGAATAGCTTCCCGGCAGGTGTGTCAGCTTCGAATATGATGACATATAGTTTTCGCTTCAAAGCCTGATTATGCATCAGTTCTGTGAATTTATCTTTCAGTTTCATGTTTCGTAATGTTTGTCACAAAAGTAGGAAAACCTTTCCGAATAAGAAAAAGGGTACTTGACTTTTTGTAACTTGCTGGAATATGGAGTATATTTGTTACCTGTTTTCACGATTTAAAAGTAAACAACCATGAAAAGAATAATAACCTTTGCCATCGGGATTTTGTTCATAGTCCTGTCAGCTGTTGCCGGTGGACAGCGTGTCTTGTTCATCGGAGACTCTATAACGGACGGTAACTGGGGAAACAGTTGCGGAACCGCCAAGCCTTCTTCCCAGCGTACGCTTTGGGACATGAACCATATCTACGGCAGTGGATACATGTATTTGTGCGCTACTTATTATCAGGGCAATTATCCGGAAAAAGAATATGAATTTCTCAATCGTGGCATCAGTGGAAACACATTGGAAGACCTGGAAAAGCGTTGGGAGGAGGATGTGATTGATATGAAACCGGATGTCCTGTCCGTTCTGGTCGGAACGAATGATATACATTTCTATTTGCAGAGTGACAAGAAAAAGCCTTTCGATTTTGCGGCTTGGGAAAAACGTTACCGTTCGTTGTTGGATCGCTCTTTGCAAGCTAATCCTAATTTGAAGATCGTATTGGGCGCCCCTTTTGTGGCGAATACCGGAAATATGCGTAAGAGTGCTGATTTTGCAGAACGTGATAGTCTGGTACGTCGTTGTGCGGAGATCACAGAACGCATAGCGAAGGATTATAAAGCTGTTTATCTTCCTTTCAACAAGATGTTCGATGAAATATTGAAAACAATTCCAACATCTAAAGATACATATTGGATATGGGATGGAATTCATCCTACTCCCGCCGGGCACAAGCGTATGGCAGACCTTTGGATAGAATGTGTAAAGCTGTAATTCTCCTAAAAATAATGAGCGTATGAATAAAGTATGTGTTGTGACGGGTGGAGCCGCCGGTATCGGTCGTTGCATTGTCGAGATGTTTGCGGAATCGGGATATACGGTATATTTCATTGATAAGACACCCGAGGCGGTGGAACTGGCGGAAGGAAAGATGTCGGAAAGAGGGCTTTCGGTAACAGGCTTTGTCGGAGATATTGCCGAGGAACAGACGCTGCGGGATTTTGTAGACTTTGTCTTATCCATAGAAGATCAGATCGACTGTCTGATAAATAATGCTTGCCTGACAAATGGAGGTATATTGAGCAACTGTTCGTATGAAGACTTCCTGTATGTGCAACGTGTGGGAGTAGTGGCTCCTTATTTCCTGGCTCTGTCTTTTAAAGACTACTTCAGTGGTGCAGGAGCCATCGTGAATATATCTTCTACTCGTGCTTTCCAGTCGCAGGTCAATACGGAAAGTTATACGGCAGCCAAAGGTGGAATAACGGCTCTGACTCATGCGCTTGCGGTCAGTCTTTCGGGAATTGCCCGTGTGAATTCTATTGCTCCCGGTTGGATTGATACGGGAAGCTATCATGAAGAGGATTATGTGCCGGCATATACGGAAGGAGACATCATGCAGCATCCCTCGCAAAGGGTAGGAGAACCGGCTGATATAGCCCGTGCAGCTCTTTTCCTTTGTGACGAACGGAACTCCTTTATCAACGGGGAGAACATTACGATTGACGGAGGCATGAGTAAACTAATGATTTATCATAATGATTATGGTTGGGATTATCAACCGTAGAAACTATTAAATATAAAAAGAGAATAATGGAAAAAGTAATTATCAACTCGTACGAGGAATTTGAAAAGCTGGTAGGCCAGCAGATTGGCGTTTCTGATTATGTGGAACTTTCGCAAGAGCGCATCAATATGTTTGCAGATGCTACGTTGGACCATCAATGGATACATGTAGACACGGAACGTGCAAAAACAGAAAGTCACTTCAAGACTACCATTGCGCACGGTTATCTCACTTTGTCTATGCTTCCGCATTTGTGGAACCAGATTATTGAGGTAAACAACCTGAAGATGATGGTTAATTACGGTATGGAGCAGATGAAGTTCGGACAGGCGGTGTTGTCGGGACAAAGCGTGCGTCTGGTGGCGAAGTTACATTCGCTGGCAAATCTGCGTGGTGTGGCGAAAGCAGAGATTAAGTTTACAATTGAAATAAAGGATCAGCCTAAGAAAGCGCTTGAGGGGATTGCAGTGTTCTTGTATTATTTCAATTGAGGTGTCCTTTTCTTTATTGGGATTAACTTATATCTGAGCGGTTTTGATGCACCACAGATTACACAGATTTACACAGATTAGGGAAGATGTCTCTGATTATTAATAAATTAAATCTGTGCTAATCTGTGTAATCTGTGGTGAAATAATTCATTTCTAAACTGTCATAAGGTAAATGATAATTCATTGTATATTTCACCGATTAGTAATTATGCTTACAAAAAGCGAGTGGATTTCTTCCTTTCCCGCAGTTCTTCCTCCCACTCGTTGAGTGAACCTGATTCAGTCAGTGACTGAATGCCTTTCACTCAGTGACTGAATGCCTTTCAGTCCCTGACTCATTGTACCCCCATTCAGAAGGTGTCTGGGAGGGGGTAGGGAAGGTGACAAGACAGGAAAGAAAAAAAGATGAAAATTGTACACAAAAAACGTATCTTGATTCATTTTTGTAGGGATATGAATTGATACTCCTTCTTATTTCTTCCTAATATATTCCTGCCACAAATGTCGGATAGCCGCCACCGGATGATAGAACAACATTCTCGGTCCTGCCCATCTCATCACTACTCTCATTCGTTCCCTCATTTCCGGCTTATAGCAATGCACGGTACAAATCCGACAAGTTGATTTCCCGTCTCCGAACGGACAACGTGAAAGCCGTGTCTGCGCATACTCCAACAATTCCCTGCATTGCGGGCACAGTGTTCCGTTCCCCTCTTTCTTCCGGCAGTAGAGGCGAATCATCTGTTCTACGGTTTGCTTTTCCTTTTCGATGCGGGACATATTATCTTTTGCGGGCTAATTGAACGATGCCTGTGATAAACTCCGTCTTACTTGATGTTCCGTCAGGAGAATTGGAAAGAGAGTCCATAATTCTTCATCAGACATATCATTCAGTTCTTTCATAACAGATATGGTTGATTAAGAAGGATATTCCTGTTGGTTAATTCTGCCAGCGTTTCAGCTTCGGAAACTCTTGCTTCATCATGGCAATTGCCTCTTCTTTAGTCACTTTCTGTTCCGAGTCTTTGTTGAATTCCTCAACAAACTGAGCACAGTGTTCTATCATTTCGTCCATGGTGCAGTCCTGAGTGAACTTTCCATTCTGATAACAGTAAGTACAGTAGTCTGCGCTGAGGCTACCGTCAGCATTTGTTCCGCAAACTTCATTGGATGTCAGCGGCATTCCGCAGCTCTGGCAAAATTTCATTTCCATAATTGTTTAATTTTTAAGGATGTATTATTATTTATATCGTGGAGATAGGTTTCTATATATATCAAATCCACCATCTTGACTTTTGTAAATGATTGTATCGATGAAATAAAGATGCCCGTCATTTCCCACTAATACATTGTTGGGCAAAGCATCGAATATATCGTATCTGCCGTTTGAAAAGTATTCACCATCTAATTCCGGCTTAAATCCCATTTTGTTAAGTTCTTCGTTAATTTCAGAGTCGGTGGCTTCGCGCACTGCTGCAATAAAAGGCTGTGATAGTACGGCACAAATCTTACCGGCCTGATTTTGGGCAAAACCTATTAGC
Organism: Bacteroides stercorirosoris; assembly: GCF_900142015.1. Taxonomy (GTDB): domain Bacteria; phylum Bacteroidota; class Bacteroidia; order Bacteroidales; family Bacteroidaceae; genus Bacteroides; species Bacteroides stercorirosoris. Next base: position 39,650 of record NZ_FQZN01000033.1, on the reverse strand, counting down.
TTATATGAACAGTCTGGAAAATAGAAGTTATGAATCTTTATTCGTTCAAAGAATTGGGATAAGTTATCATCCGAATAACGAAAGTCATTTAGTTTATAAACAATTGCATTATTCTTTTTTGATAAATAGACTTCATTCTCAGACCCTCTGTCCGAGAATATTCCTAATTGACTGATGTCGTCTATCCAGCAACCTCTGTCTCTTGCGAATCTTTCGAGATTTGTAATTTGGACTCCCTTGACAACCGTTGTTCCCGCAATCGTTTGAATTGATTCAAGCACTCCTCGCGCGACATCGGATGCTTCGTCCAGTAGGCAACGGATTTCATTTTCTTCGCTATAATCTGGCGATGATATTGATTTAGCTTTTCCATATTGCTCGTCTTTATTAATCATGATAACGCAAAGATACGATTTTTTGTTTTTTACTTATTTCAATTGCAGCAATTTCTTTAGCAATCCTTCATTCAGCAGATGTACAGTCTCGAACTTCCCGTTATAGAATACCGCCCAATTATTGAAGATGCAAGGCAGTTGCTTGGCTTTCTCCAGCGTGTCGACTTCTATCAACCGCAAAGGCACCTGATTATTCTCACAATAATTATAGATTTGCTCGATGCAGTTGGGAATGTAAGGACATTGCACGCCGTAATATATAGTCAGCTCTTTATTCTCAATAGTCTGTTTCCTTGCATCCGCCGTAAATTGCGGTTGGCTGCCGTCAAGGGAAAGAGCTAATAACTCGTATTCGTCATTAATGGCATCCACTACCTTGAAGCCATATTTCAGCATAAATTTCTTGTCGGACAAGAAAGGCTTCTTCTTTTTGGAAGACAGCACACAGATACCCGATTTCCCTTGTGCCTTGGCATCGTCAATGCACGATTGCAACAGGGCTTCTCCATACCCTTTTCCCTTGTAGCTGCCTGCCACCCACAGGCAGTAGATATACAGATAGTTATCCCCCGTCACAGGCACCCACGCCTTTTCCAGCGGGGCATACTCGATAAACACCTTGCCTTGTGCATCCAGTTTGCGGAAGACGTGCCCTTCTTTTACACGTTCGGACAACCAGTTCCGCTTATCATTTACACCTGTTTGGTGCTTCTTATCAGAAATGGCGCAACATAAATGTTCGCTCATGACATTATCCGGATTCAATGTGATAAATTCCATATTATTTCTTTTGTATTGGTATATAGATTTTGGTTATCTGTTTTGCCGGATTGTCCGACCACGTTACATATTCTTCAAAAGAGAGTGCATTGCGCAATCTTCCTTTTTCTCTGGAATAAATATAAGTATAGGCACGAAGCAAACCTGAATAGCTTCCCTTGTAAGTATAGACTGCATATTTTCCACTCTCTATCGTCAATGTTCCGATGGCACCCGATGGTTTTATTCTTTGCGCAACGGAGGCGCAGGCATAGAAACGGCATTGCTTTTTCTTTGTAATAGTCGGATCATCGAAGCTGATGCCAAACCAGCGGGTGGCTTTGGATTGTAGCTTGTTTTCCTTCAGAAATCCGCAAAGTTTTCCCCAACCGAGCTCGTAACTCTCTTTTTCTCCATACGGACCGATAATACGGATATAGGCTATGTACATTGGGGAAATGAGTAGGACTTCCGGTTCGCCCAATCCGATAAAAGCAATATCCTCTATCGGAGTTGTTTCAGGAGTGTTAAAGGTCAATGTATTGCCGAAAGCTACCGGAGAAACGCCAAAATATCGTTTGAATGCTTTTGAGAAAGATTGTGCCGTGTCATATCCCATCTTTTCGGAGAGTTCCTGCAAGGATAAATCTCGCGTTTGCAGATACATCACAGCCCTTTCCATTCTTTGGCGGGTGATGTATGCCGAAAGTGTTTCTTGCAGATGGGATTTGAAAAGCCGATGGAAGTGATATACGGACATGTGCATTTCCGCCGCCAGCATTTCTAAAGTCAATGCTTTGTGCAGATGGGTATGAATATAATCAATGACTTGATTTATTAATTCCTGATGTCCGTATGTGGTTTCTTCCTTCATTTGCTATGTTTTGATGCAAAGGTAGGGGAAACCTTTGGAAGAAGAATTATCCATTCTTGCTAATTTTTAAATAAACCATGTCCCGCAATTGTTTTCCGTCCTCATACATGGGATGGTCGTAGTTCTTGATGAAGAAATCGGGTATCCGGTGGGAGTAGGTGAAGCCGCACCGTTCATAAAACGGTATGGTATAAGTACTGTCTCCTGTGCCCACTAACATCGTCTGATAGCGGTCTTTGTAGTGCTCCAGCAGAAACTTTATCAACTGTGTTCCATATCCTTTGCGCTGATAGTGCGGATAGGTTGCAATGTTCTTTATTTCATAGGTTCCGTTTCCTTCATCGGTGATTACGCAGGCGGCTTTTAAGTCTCCGTCGTAGAGGGCAAACATTTCTCCGCGTTCCAGATAAAGGTCAATCATAGATTCCTGCTCGTCTGCGAGAAGCAGGAGTTCGAGGAATTCTTTCTTGTTCTTTAAGATAGGTACGATATTAATCATATAGTATTGACTGAATTGTTTTCAAATTCCCCAAAGATAGGTAATTGAAACGGGACGGACAATTTTTTTGTGTAAATAGGCTGTCAATCGATAAATTTCTGTAGTTTTGTAAATTCTGAATTCAAAATTGATACTAACACACAACAAATATGAAATATAGAACTTACCTGACAACACTTCTATACAGTTTCCTTTTAGGACTTATCCTGCCCGCTTCGGCACAAAATTCTCTTCAACACCAGAAAGACTCTTTACGTCATGCCCTCGAACATACGGAAGGCATTGATAAGTTGCAGACTTACAACAAACTGTACTACATCTATATGGCAGAAGCCGGCGATGACCAGAAAATGGATACGCTGATGACGCTGTTTGAGCAGGCGGAAGCCGAAGCCATCAGGCAAGGCAACACACAAATGCAGGGAATGGTGTACGGCAATAGGATTATCTCCTATATAAACAGGAGCGAGCACGACAAAGTCATAGAAAAGGCGCCCGCCTATCTCGACTTTTATATCCGGCACGACTTGTGGAAATTCTATTATCAGATACACATGCAGCTTATCACTGCCTACAACCTGAAAGGAGACTATGAACTGGCTGCCGCCGAAGCCGGGAAAATGTATACCCGTGCCCGGGAGCGCAAGGACAAGGCAGGAATGGCAACCGCGCTCTATGCCACCGGCATCATCTATAACCTGCAGAGGAGGCCGAAAGAGGAAGAAGACTGCTTCCGGGAGAGCATCAGCCTGTTGTGGGAAGTTTCCGGTTACGATAATATCCTGACGCAATCCTATGCCTTCCTGTGCGTGTCGCTTCGTGCACAGGCACGCTATGACGAGCTGCTGCAACTGGTGCCCGAATATGAAAAAGCCATCGCCCGCTTCGAGAAAGCCACCGGCAGGGTGCAGCCCGAAGCTCGGGGAAATCTTTATGTGGCACTGATGAACACCTATATAGATATTAAAGAATATGACAAGGCGGGCATATACCTCTCCAAACTTGAAGGTAGCGTCAGCAACAACATGTTGAAATTCGAACTGCTGCGGGCAAAGGCGCTGATATTGCAGTCGCGGGGAGATTACCGCACGGCACTTGCCGTTATCGACAGTGCCGTAATACAGGTTCAGGAATCGGCTTTCAACCTCAATGCCGTGCGTAAGATAAAGATGGAGATACTGGCACGGGCGGGGCGCAATGATGAAGCGTTCAGTCTGCTGGACGAAATTATTGCGGCGAACGACAGTATAAATAATGTGGAAGTCAACGCCCGCTTTGACGAACTGCGCACCCAGTATGAGGTGGAAAAGCACATTGCCGAGAAAGAGCGTAATTTCCATTATTTCCTGTTTGCCCTTGGCATTTGCCTGGTTTTGGTGTTGCTCCTGGCAGGCGTCTTCTACTATAACCGGATTATTTCTACCAAGAACCGCAAGCTGTACGAGCGAATCAAGGAACAGGACAGGTTGGCGGAAGAACTCTCCAGAATGGCACAAGCCTGCGAAAGTACTGCATCGTCGGAAGTCCTGCCGCAGACATCCGATATTGCCGCCACCGTTGAGCAGCACCGGCTGGTTGCCCGTTTGCGCGAGTATCTGCTTTCCGGTGATAACCTTTCTAATGCCGAGATGAACCGTGACGAGATTATCTCCGCGCTCGGCACCAATAAAAACCTGCTGACCGACGCCGTCAGAGCCGTGACGGGGAACTCTCCCATGGAGTATATGCGTATGCTGAAACTGGACGAGGCACGCAAGATGCTCGACCATCATCCCGAACTTACGATTGAGGCGATAGCTTTCAGTTGCGGCTTCAATATCCCGAGCACCTTCTACCGTCTGTTCCGAAAACAGTATGGCATCAGTCCGGCGGAATACAGGAAACAGGCAAATAAATTATAAACATCTACTTATCAATCCCCCAAAAATCAAAAGCACGGTCCATCCGTGCTTTTTTTGTGCCCACATGCCTCAGAAGTATCTGAGGATGGTGTGTTGCAATATAATTGGGACAAAATGCAATAAAGTCGGGACAAAATGCAATAGTGTCTCATCCGTAAATCGCTTCTTTTGCAGCATGATTTCTAAAGAACAAGAGCGATGAACGAATACATGTACCTTCTTATTGTGGCATTCATTTTTTGTATGGTGATAGCCATTTTTTGCCTCTTCCTATATTGCCGGAAGATTGAGCGGAAGTGCAACCATTGCATTGCGAAAAGCCTTCGCGAACTGGACCGTATGTTTAAAGAACTGGAACGCATGCAGGTGGAAAGGGAAACTATTGAAAAGATACTTAAAATGAGGATAAACCTATGAAACACTTACAAAGACATCTATTGGTTCTGTTCCTGGCGCTGCTGCCGGGAGTGGCAAGTTTCGCCAGAGAAGCGGCGGACAGTCTCTACATCTTTCGCTTTGTGCAAGGAAAAGATGCGTTCTATGCCCCCTGGCGTGACAACGGTGCGCAGCTCGAAGCACTCCTGACCCTGCTACGTGCACACCGGGAGGCCATTCTTTCGGGCAGCATTCCGGTGCGCGTGGATGGATATTGCACCGGACAGGCTCCGGACGAAGAGAACCGGCGCATGGCTGCCGTGCGCAGCAACCGGGTGAAGTCGGAACTTATCGGACGGGCAGGAGTGACGGAAGCCTGCTTCGTGACCGCCAACCATGCCGTGGAGTACGCAGAAGGAGTGCGGAATGTAGTGACCGTGACGCTGTGTATCCCCGCCGATATCAACGAAACGAAAGAAGATTTACCCGACGCGGCTGATACGGATTTAAGGGTTGTTCAGCAGGAACAGAAAGCTATTCAGCAGGAGCAGAAGGCTGTGCAGCAGGAGCAGAAGGCTGTGCAACAGGAGCAGAAAGCTATTCAGCAAGCCCAGAAGCCTGCCCGGCAAGCGAAGAGCGAAGCGGCAACCCCGGAACAGCCAACGCCCACCCGCCGGAAAGAACAATCCCTTTCCCTCCGCACCAACCTCTTGTATGATACCTTCCTGCTGCCCACCCTTGGCGTGGAATGGCGCATCAGCCACAGCATCGGCCTCAAGCTCGACGGCAGCTTCTCCTGGTGGGGCGGCAATCACGGCAAAGTGCAGAAAGTGTGGCTCGTCAATCCCGAAGTGCGGTGGTATCTGCTGCGCGATAAACGCTTCTACGCAGGCGTCTCCGGCAGCTACGGCGAGTACAACATATATAAGTATCTGCCCGGCAAACTGCTGAAAGGCGACACCGGCTATCAGGGCAAGCTATGGAATGCGGGCGTGACGCTGGGTTACCAATTATCCCTCTCCCGCAGTTTCTCCCTCGACTTCAACCTCGGCCTGGGCTATACCCGTTCCGCCTACGACAGCTTCGGCATGACCGACGGCGTGCGCATCCATAAGCAGCAAGACGGAACAAAGAACTTCTGGGGCCCCACACAAGCAGGCATCAGCCTCGTGTGGACTATCGGAAACAACAAGTAAAACCATCTAAAACCAACGCATATGAAAAGGAACATCAGACAATGTCTTATCGTAGCAGCCACAGCGCTATCCCTTGCCGCCTGCGACGTGAAAGACCCCATCTACAACACCCCGCACCCGGAGCAAGGGGCAATTACCCTCGTTACCGACTGGAGCGGCATCGGCGAGGGACTGACCGCACCCGCAAGCTATACGGTAGAAGCCGGTGACTACTCCGCCACCCTCACCGGCACCACCAACCTGCTCGAACCTCTTTTTGAACCGGGCAGCTACCACCTGCATATCTACAACACACCGCAGCACATCACCGTTTCCGGCATCACTGCCACCGTCGCCGGGGCTTCGGGCAATGTGGACGGTGCGGGCCCCTTCGTGCAGGAGATGCCCGGCTGGCTGTTTACGGATGCGGTGGATGCCGTGATAGAGCCCGACACGGAGCAGACATTCACCGCCGTGATGCAGCAGCAGGTGCGGCAACTGACGCTCGTCATCGAGCCTACGGGCAGCACCACGGACAGGATAGAGCATATCGAGGGCTACCTGTCGGGCGTAGCAGGTACGCTGGATTTCTCCGCCGGCATCTACGCCACACCCACGAACGTGGAATTGCAGTTCGCAAAGATAACCTCCGGCGCCAATGCCGGGAAGTACGCGGCAACCGTGCGCCTGCTTGGCATAGCGGGTGAGCAGCAGAAGCTGAACGCCATTATCCGCTTCACGGGCGGCAGCCCCGAAGCCCTGAACCTCACGAGCGATCTCACCACGGAGCTTGCCGCCTTCAACGCCGATAAGCGGAAGCCCCTTACCTTGGGCGGGAAAGTAGTGGAGACGCCTACCGGAGCCGACTTCTCCGCCACCATTACCGACTGGACACCGGGCAACGGCGAGGGCGGCGAAGGCGGCTCGGCCGGAATGGAAACGAACAATTAAATGAATTATCACTATTAATAACACTAAAAAAAGTAAGATTATGAAACTTAGAAATTTATCAATCATTGCCGCAGCAGCCCTTGCGCTTGCCGCCTGCAACAACGACAACGAAGTAATCACCGACAACTGGAACGGCGAAATCCGCCTCACCAGCGGCATCACCTCCCAGACCCGTTCCTACGGCCTCGACACACAGCTTGGCGCAGGACTGCAAGTATCTGCCTGGGTAGACGACAGCAAAGGTGCCTCCCTCTACCGGAACAACGTGCTCACCGCCGACGGCACCGGAGGCTTCACTTACGCCACCGACATGTACTACATCTCGCCCGACCCCGTGAACATCTATGCCATCCATGCCAACCCTGCCCCGGCGGGAGACAGCTTCCCCGCATCGGTGTCCCACGAAGTGAAGGCCGACCAGACCACGCAAGATGCCTACGCCGCTTCCGACCTGCTCTATTCCACCAAGCGGAACGTGGCCCCCACCGCCTCTAACGTGGACCTCACTTTCTACCATTTGCTATCTAAAGTAGAAGTAGTGCTGAAGCGCGGCAACGGCGCCCCCGACCTCATCGGTGCCACCGTGACCCTGGAGAACACCGCCCTGAAGGCCACCTTCACCCCCAAGAAAGCCGCCGACATGAGTAGCGAGACCGAACGCCAGGCGATGATAGCCCTCGCTGCCGACCCCAACCCCGCCGCTCCGATTACCATCCCCACGTTGGTGACGACAGACTTTAACGCCACCAATCTCCAGTACGCCGAAGCCATCGTGGTGCCCCAAGAACTAACCGCAGGCACCGTCTTCATCCGCGTGAAGCTGGCAGACAACACGAATTTCGTCTACAAAATCCCCGCCGGAGATGCCTTGAAGCTGCAAAGCGGCAAGCGGTACATCTATAAGATAACCGTGGACTATAAGGAACTGAGGCTGGAAACCGAAATCGAGGACTGGGAAACCATAGGCGCACCCGTAGAAGGCTCTGCATTTCAGGAGTAACCCATAAACAATAAATATAAAGAAAAAAATGAAGAAGACGAACATACCAATATATATAATGTACCTGTGGGCAGCCTTGGTTTTGGTTGCCTGCACAGGCGATGACGACGCGGCATGGCCCGAAGGCGGCGTGCCGCTGGAACTCTACGCCGCCGTAGAGGGATATTCCTCCGCCAACGCCCAGACACGGGCTACCACCGAAAACAGGTGGGAAGGGGGAGAAATGGTGAGGCTGTGGATTAAAAATAGCATCTCCGGCAGTACGGATGAGATATACACCTCCGTCGATTCCGATGGAAAGCTGATTACAAACATCGACTGGACAAGCCCGGATGAGAAAAAGTTTATTAACGGGGTATATCCGTTGTTGTTGAATCTTGAACGATTCTCTGTACAGGCCGACCAGAGAGATAAAGGATATCAGGATAGCGACTGCATGGTTGCTCCCTCCCTCCGCATCACCGTAACGTCCCCCGATAAGACCCTCGTCTTCCGCCACGTCACAGCCAAGGTGGTGGTACACCTCAAAGCGGGCAACGGCGTGACCGACTATGAACTGCGGACCGCCACTGTAACCTTTGAAAACCTCACGTGCACGGGAGGGAATATCAATCTCAACAATGGAACCGCAGGGCAAGTGCGCCCCGGCACCGACCACATCACCCCCAACGAAGTGACCCCTGCCGCCGCCGACTACGTACGCACCGTGCGCGCCCTGCTTCCTCCCCAAAATATGTCGGGACGGAAGTTCGTGAAAATAGTCATCGGAGGAAAGACCTTCTACTACACCCCCGCCGCAGGCGAAGCGAACTTCTTCAGTGGCAAGATGTACGAGTACCGCCTCACCGTGACCTCGGAAGGTATCGAAAATATCGACATGGAAGAAGGAGGAGGTACGTGGCAGCCGGTCGAGTAGAACAGTAGCAACTAAATTCATCAATAAAAAAGAAACCGTATGAAACAACATCATTCCATATTTCCCCCGGCAGCATCCCTGGCCTGCGCCCTCATCCTGATGCTGGCGGCATGCACGTCCGACGCACTGGACGAACTGCCCCCTGCCGGCACCGACCCCGATGCCCGCCCCCTCACCATCACCGTGAGCGACGGCGGCATGTACGCCACCGGGCAAACCCGCGCCCAGGAACGCGGTTACAGCACCGTCTTCACCGAAGGCGACCGCATCGGCCTCTACGTGGTGAAGGACGGAACCCTGGAGGTGAAAAACCTCTGCCTTACCCTACAGGGAGGCAAGTGGACGCTGCCTGCCGGCACTTCTCAGCTTTTATACTCACCCGATAAGAGTTATCATGCCTATTATCCCTACCGGAAGGATGGAGATTTGAACGGCAAGGTATTGCCCGGCGACGAAGACTTCTTTAAGCTTGTAGTCGAGGCTTGGTCTGTTAAAGACAACCAGAGTACCTACGCCCAATACACCGCCTCCGACCTGATGACGGCCCGTGGCATGTATAACAACCACACGCTCAGCTTCGCGATGGAACACCGCATGTCCCTGCTCATCCTTCAGGTGCCTGCTACGAAATATACCTATACCGAAAAGATAGACAGCCGAGAGATTTCTAAGAGTTATTACCGCTACACGGCGGTGATCAGTGAAAATTTATATTGGCAGGAGAACCCCTGTACGGCCCGCCTGCTGGTGAACACTACAGACCCCATACTCTTCGTTCGGGGACCGTATAAGTATTACTACAACGGAGCTAAGGAGACTTTCAATTTTGACTATTCCCAATTAAATCTTCAGCCCGGAAAATACACCGTCCACACGCTTGGCGACAGTAAGGTGACAGAAAAGTTCCGGCCGTTAAAGGCGGGTGACTACTATATGCAGGACGGCAGCATCCTGCCCGGGGATGAAGATGTCAAGCCGTTCCGTGATGAACTACGGAAGAGTTGTCTCGGCGTAGTCTTCTGGGTGGGCGAAATCGAGGGGAAACACTGGACGCAGACCGGCACCCTAGCAGGCGACCGCCTGCTGATGCGCGACCACCCGGAGTGTGTGCACGGCATGGTCGTTGCGATGCGCGATACCCCTCAGAGGGAGAAGTGGGCCACCGGACAGGGGGCGACTAAGTCTACTTATGTTTGGGCCAACGAATTCAAAGGCTTCACACTCGGAGAGCAGGCCGATTGGGAAGAAATACGGGCATCCGATATATATTTCGGTTATTGCAGTTCCCGTTTAATGGCACTTTACGGCTCTCGGCACAGCGACACCACCTTTCCTGCCCTTGATGCGATAGCCACTTATGCAGCCACGTACCCTGCGCCCGCAGGTAGCAGCGGGTGGTTCTTACCGGGCAGGCATGAGCTTGCCACGCTGTTTTTCGGTGGGCCTGACAGTTATGCTAAGGAGAGCTCCACCTACTATTACAAGAATCTTCAGATGCTCAATAAAATCAAGCCCCAGATTGATAAGGCGTCCGGTGATGAGCTTACCGGGGCGTATTGGAGCAGCAAAGAATTTAAAGAAATTGTCTGGTATGTAGATCTTAACATCCCCGACTATGGCGTAAAGCCCAAAACCGATACCTATAAAGTCCGTGCCGTGCTGGCCTTTTAGCGGCCTGCGTGCGGAAGCTGCGAGATAAAACGATTTATTAACCCCCGTCCCGCCAAAGAAAGGAGGACACACAGCTACAGGACGGTGTGATAAACCTGGTTATAAGTAGATTAATCAATAAAGTCAGTACCTGCCATCATCAGAAAGGAGGTTAATGCAGGTGCTAAAGAATAAAATATAAACCATTAAAAAAAGAATATTATGAGTTACGGATGTTACTTAGAATTGATAAACAGAGCTTTCAATAAGATTGAAATCACTGTTGAACCTACGGACAAGAAAGAATGGGGAAAGCCGGCTATGAATAAAACAACTTACAATCTTTCTGATAATGACTATTACAGACTCGATGAATATGAAATGACCCCCAAAGGTATTCATGTGTTGACGGCTCACGGACATTTTCGTGTCACTATCTCGATTGACGGGGAAAAGGAACAGTTACAACAAGACTTCGACCTTGAAGACGGACGGCATTCCGGTGCTGTTTATCGGTCTTTCATTTACCCGTCATCATCTTCCGGCATGGATTATGCCGTGCTTGTATCACGCGGGAAATATCTGCAATTGTCGAAGAATGCCAAGAAAGAGAGTGGCTTCGTCAATGATAAAGGATGTTACAAATTTGAATTCTTCCGCCTCTCCGCCCGTCGGTTTGGCGTGATGAACGATTATCATTTCGGTGATACTAATTGTGGGAGTCAAGCGTCTGTTGTAGATAAGCTGATCAATTTACAGAAACGTCCTGAATTTATCGTCATGCCGGGCGATTTGTTGGATTGCCCTACTGCGCCTGCCGGGGATGTTAATCCGCTACATTTTCCTGCCGTGCGTGATATATGGGGAAATCTGATTGACGGACTGGAAGAACAGTCTATACCCGTTGCCGACGGACTGGGCAACCACGACTTATGGACAGGGTTTGGCGGTGAGAATGTGAAAGGCGATATTCAACAAAGAAACAAAAAGCGGATAGCGGAAGGCAGCTTGTTTCTTCCATACGGCATTAGTACTGCGGATAATGCAGCTAATTATGGGAACAAAGGTTATCACTACACATGGTTTTTTCCTCTGAAAAAGAACGGAAAGAAAGTGCTGGTTGCATTTTTTATGCTAAACAATTTGCCGGGCAATGCAAACCGCACTGATCCGGGAGATACGGGACACGGTCATGATGAGGGAACCTATGCATTCGGCGCCTTGGACTATCTCAATGCAAGCATGCAGACGATGGCATGCAAGCCAGGTTATGATTACATGGTGGGCATCCCCATGTTCCATATCAACTATGGATGTGATGTGAACGGTGATACGTATGGTAATCCGGAGAGATGGTGGACATACGCCGACAAAAAGGCTTTAAAAGATGTTTTAGATAAAGCTCCAATAAAAATCGTGACGGCTTTCTTCGGCCATGAGCACGTTCGTTCTATAGAGAAGCAGACACTTTATATCGGAGATCGTAAGGACCCGGCCAACAAAACAGAATATTCCGGTTATCGCTGTGCCTGTTCTATTGATGAGCCACGTCTCAATATCATTGATTTGGAATTGGTGGAAGAAAACGGCGGCTGTAAAATTAAGATTACACCTCGATTTATAGAAATTGCCAAATTGACTTCTACGGATGATTGCTTGCCGATGATAAAAGAAGAACTGCAAAGCTGTATCGAACTATAGTGAGGAAGTCCGCGCCACTCCGGATGTTTTTCATCCGGTGGTCATTGCGTATAAGGATTTTTAAATCCTGTTTTCTTCTTCTATTTCTATCCGGTACCCCGGTTTTCCCGTGTCTCCGACAAGGCATTCTCGAGTCGGCGACATGACCGCCCCGAGTCGGCGACAAGAGCGCGTCGAGTCGGCGACACGGGAAACCGGGTTCCGGTTCATTTATTTATTCATTTATTAACACTTAAAACAATCAGAATTATGCCATTTTGGAAAAAGATGCTTAATCAGAAACAAGCGGTTTACTACCCCCGCGCGATAGTGCAGGGCAAACCCGTGGAAACGGAGACCATTGCCAAGGACCTGGCAAAAATCTCCACAGTGAGTAACTCCGACGTTCAAGCCGTGCTGGGCGACATTGCAGGCGTGATGCACACCCGCATGAGCCAGGGCAAGAGCGTCCACATCAAAGGACTGGGCTACTTCCGCTACGTGCTCGACACCACCGGCGTGAAGGACCTCAAGGACTTCGACTTCGAAAAGCAGGTGAAAGCCGTCCGCGTGGAGTTCGTCCCTGAACGCACCCGCCTCAGCAGCGGCGCCTACACCCGCGCCCTGGTGGACAGCGAACAACTGGAATGGATTGAACTTTCAGCCACCACCGAAGACCAGGACCCGTCGCATGGCGGCGATGGCGGGATTGAAGAAAATCCGCTGGGATGAGAAAAAGTCCGGAGCGGTCACCGGACTTATTTTATGAACACAGGTTTAAGAATAATGGGAATCGGGGGGTGGCATTCAGGGGGCATTTGCAAAAAAAACTACGCTGGAAAACAGAACGTCCCGCCTGCTTCTCAAAAAACGAAAATCGGGCGAGACGAAAATGAATAATATCTTGCTATTTATAATTCTTCTATGTCTTTGATGGCTAAACCCGTCACCTGCTGGATGACTTCGGAGGAGATATTCAAGGCTTTCATCGTACGGGCATTCTCTATGTTTTTCTCCTGCTTTCCTTGCTCAAGCCCTTCTGCAAGCCCTTCTTGTCTTCCTTCCTGTCTTCCTTCTTGTCTACCTTCCTCTGCCGCCGTACTCAGCACATCATTCTGAATCATTACGGCATTGATATGTTCGTCATACGCCAGTTGTTCCGCCCTGTCCATATTGTAATAAATCAGTTTGCGGCGTGCTTCTTCCAGTCCGGGAGCTTTCGTATCGGGGCGGATGATGCCGGTCTTCAGATACTCTATCCACTCCTCAAGCGGGGTGACGGCCACCTTGTTGAACTCATTCACACGAATCAGGAAATATTCGGGAAAGATTTCGGCAGGAAGTTTGCGCACGATGGCATCCTTTTCTTTGGTGGTGACCTCCAGAAAATCGCCCGTATGCACGCCCACAAAGGAGTTCTGACCGTGGTACAGGTAATCGTTCCCCTTGCCGATGTCGAAATAGAGGATGCTGATGGAGTACACTTTCTTCACTTGAGAGTAAAGTTCTCCCAGCTCAATATGCTCCGTGATGGCCTTGGCAACGCCGAAGAGGATGCGCTCCAAGTAGTATATCTCGCGCGTGTTCTGCACCTCGACGATGATGATTTCGTCCTTGCTATTGCGTGCCTTGATGTCCACACGGTTGAATTTGTCGTTTTCACGTTGCTGGTTGCCCTCGCTTTCCAGTATCTCAACGATGCGGATAGGCTCGCCCAGCAACACGGTGAGGAAGCCTTCGAGCACGCCGAAGTTGGCTTTGTTGCGTAGCAAACGCTTCACCGCCCAGTCAAATCGTATATATCTGTCTTTCTGTACCATAACTTATGTTTTTTTTCTGCTTACGTACAAAGGTAAGCATAATTTCTGTTTCCAACGCCGTAGGGAAGCGATTATTTGTTTGATTCATTTTTACGCAGTTATGAACCAAATGTGCTAATGTGATTAATGTGTCAATTTGCATTTATAGCTTTGAGTTCAGGTAAGAGCTGTATTTGTTAAGCAAAAATTCATTAGGGTTCTCTAAGCTCATAATGTAATTCATTAGATTTTGTTCCTGAAGTTGGTCGTATGCCTTCGCAAACTTTTGATCTTTTCTCAGTAAATCTTTAGAGATAAACGTCTTGAACATAAAAATACGTTCTTTCCGACTAATAATGTCTCCGATCGCATATCCGTCTTGAAAGCTTAATGCACATTTTTCCCGCCCTGTTTCTGAGATAAAAATAATGCCTATATAACTATTTTTTATATATTGGTTAATAAGCTCTTGTTTGCCAATCGCGGCTCCTTTTAAAAACCTTGAATGATAGCGGGAGAAAAAATGAGGAGGAAAAATATAAATGTTGTGCTCGCGTGCAACAATATATTCGTAAACATAAGTTCCTTCTTCGGTTTGCACCTGGGATATAGCGATACATGCGGCATCCTCGGCCAGCTTTTTGGTTATTGCATAATAGAATATGAACCAATCGTTATTTGTTGTCTTGCTGAAATAGTGAATCGGATTAAATATCATCGGCAAATGAAGGCTTTTAATAATCGCCCTGCGTATTTTAGAATCATAATTTCTTTTGAGATAAGGAACTATATTTTCAAATATATCGTTTTGCATCTCCCTTCTAAGTGCGAAGGGATTCATTGTTCTTGTTATCATTTTTTTAGTGATTGATATTGCGGCCGCAAAGGTAACCAAAACAAACTGCAATTAACCAGGTTAATATGAATTTCAACTACTGATTGGCATGAATAACTATTTTATATCGGGTTTGTTGTATATTGGGGATAAACCTGTATCTTTGTTACATTAAGTATCATAAAGCAACAGCTTAAATAAAAAAACAAAGCAGGAGGACAGATTATGGACCCAATGAAATACATAGTACCCGGCAGAAAACGTCTCCCTTACGGCATGATGAACTTCGCGGATATTCGCCTCGACAATTATTATTATGTGGATAAAACCCGCTTCATCCCCATGATAGAGGAGGCGGACCGCTTCTTCTTCTTCATCCGCCCCCGCCGCTTCGGCAAGAGCTTGACGCTGAACCTACTGCAACACTACTACGACGTGCGCACCCGCGACCAGTTTGAGGCACTCTTTGGTGACCTCTACATCGGGCAGCATCCCACACCGGACCGCAACAGCTATCTGGTGCTATACCTCAACTTCTCCGGCATCACCGGCGAGTTGAACAATTACCGCAAAGGACTGGATGCGCATTGCCAAATCTGTTTCGACTTCTTCTGTGAGGTGTATGCCGACCTTCTGCCGCAAGGCATCAAAGAAAAGTTGGACGCAATAGAAGGAGCTGTCAACCAGTTCGACTTCCTTTATCATGAGTGCGAGCGTGCCGGGCGGGATATTTATCTCTTCATCGACGAGTACGACCACTTCACCAACGCCATCCTCGCCGACCCCGAAAGCCTGCACCGCTATACCAACGAAACGCATGGCGAAGGTTACTTGCGTGCTTTCTTCAACAAAGTGAAAGCGGGAACTTACTCCAGCATCAAGCGTTGCTTCATCACCGGTGTAAGCCCCGTGACGATGGACGACCTCACCAGTGGATTCAACATCGGAACCAACTATTCCCTCACGCCGGAGTTCAACCAGATGATGGGATTCACGGAAGAGGAAGTGCGGGAGATGTTGACCTACTATTCAACCACCAGCCCCTTCAATCACACCGTTGACGAGTTGATAGAAATCATGAAGCCGTGGTATGACAACTATTGCTTCGCACAGGAGTGTTACGGTGAAACCACGATGTATAATTCAAACATGGTGCTCTACTTCGTCAAAAATTATATAATGCGTGGCAAGGCACCACAAAATATGGTGGAAGATAACATTCGCATCGACTACGAGAAACTGCGCATGCTCATTCGCAAGGACAAGGAGTTTGCCCACGATGCTTCCGTCATTCAGACGCTGGTGAGTCAGAGCTATATCACCGGTGAACTGAAGAGTGGCTTCCCCGCCTCCAGCATTACCAACCCCGACAACTTCGTGAGCTTGCTCTACTATTTCGGCATGCTCACCATCAGCGGAATGCATAGAGGAAAAACCAAACTGACCATCCCCAACCTGGTGGTTCAGGAGCAACTCTATACCTATCTGTTGAATACTTACAACGATGCAGACCTGAGTTTCAGCAGCTATGAAAAGAGTGAACTGGCAAGCCAACTCGCTTATGATGGCGACTGGCAAGCCTACTTCGGCTACATTGCCGACTGCCTGAAGACGTATGCCTCGCAACGCGACAAGCAGAAGGGCGAGTTCTTTGTTCACGGCTTCACCCTTGCCATGACCGCGCAGAACCGCTTCTACCGCCCCGTCTCCGAACAGGACACGCAAGCGGGCTATGTAGACATCTTCCTCTGCCCGATGCTGGACATCTACTCTGACATGACGCACAGCTACATCGTGGAACTGAAATATGCCAAGTACAAAGACCCCGAAACCCTTGTGGAAAAACTCCGTCAGGAAGCCATCACCCAAGCCAACCGCTACGCCGATACAGATACGGTGAAGCGTGCCATCGGCAACACCCAGTTGCACAAGATTGTGGTAGTATATAAAGGTATGGAAATGCGGGTGTGCGAAGAAGTTATTTAATCAGCCGTTATGGATCAGGTATCATTCCGAAATGAAGTGTATAGCGTAGTCGCCTCCATCCCTTCGGGGCGCGTACTGACGTACGGGCAAATCGCCTATCTTGTAGGCCGTCCCCAGTGCTCGCGCATGGTGGGACAGGCTATGCACAATGCTTCCGAAGAGCGGAACCTTCCTTGCCACCGGGTGGTAAACAGCCAGGGACGACTGGCACCTTTCTGGCCGGAACAGCGCGAACTATTGGAAAAGGAAGGTGTCGCTTTCAGAAAAAACGGATGTGTCGACCTCAAGGCATGTGGCTGGGAAATCTTGAAAGAATCTATTTCTTAGCAAAGATATTGATAACCAACGAGCAACTCGTCAGCAAAATACCTGTCCCTATCACTCCCATCCAGCCGAAATATTGCCACGAAGTTCCGGCAAGGAAAGTCCCCGTGGAACCTCCGATGAAGTAAGTAGTCATAAAAATCGTATTGATGCGGTTGGAGGCTTGCGGACAAAGGGCGAATGCACTTGTCTGGTTGCTAAGCTGAATGCATTGCATCCCTATATCTATCAATAATATACCGGCTATGATGCCTACATAGCTGTATTGCCCCACATACAGGGTGATCCATGCACTGATAATCAGCGTACAACCTATGTAAGTAAGCCGTTTCACTCCGAGAATATGTATATATCTGCCGATGGACGATGCCGTCAGTGCTCCGGCTATGCCGCAAAGGCCTAACATACCTATGATATTGTTTCCCGCAAAGAAAGGTGCCTGCTCCATTTTGAAGGCCAGACAACTCCACATGGCAAGGAAGGAACCGAATGAAAAACCTGCACGTAGCGAAACGATGCGTAGTTGGGGGTATTTCCTGACTAAGGAGAACAGGGATTTCATTAAGCCGAAGTATGTCCCCTGGAAGTTGGAAGGGAGGTCCGGAAGTATCCTGATGATGACGATGAGGCAGACAATCATCAGTCCGGCGGCAACGAAGTAGATGAAACGCCAACCCATGTATTCGCCTACGATACCGCTCACTACGCGCGAAGCCAGAATACCGGTCAGCAATCCCGAAAGGATGATGCCCACATTCTTCCCTTTGGTTTCGGGAGTGGAGTATTGCGCCGCAAGAGGCATGAACACTTGCGGAATGACGGAACATGCACCTGTCAGCAGGGAGGCAAAAAGTATCAGGTGGATGTTGGGAGCCAGGGCAATGGTGAGCAGGGAGACCACCAGCACGGAGATATTCACAAGGATGATGTTCCTCCGGCGGTATAAGTCGCCCAATGGAATGATGAAAAGCAATCCGAGCGCATAGCCTATCTGCGAGAACATGGCTATCAGATTGGCGGTGAACTCGCTGATGTTCAGATCACGGCTGATACGGTTCAGTAAGGGTTGATTGTAGTATATATTAGCCACCGTTACTCCTGAAATGATGGCGAGTGTCCAAAGTAAGGACGACGGTATTCCCTGATTTTCCTTTAGTTCCTGTTTCATGCCGCAAAGGTAACTATTTCATGAAAAACGAACGCATATATTATCAATGATTCATATAGAAAGGCATCAGGCGGTGATAGGCTTTCAGGTATTTCTTCAATCTGCTGATTTCTTTTTCCCCTATGCAGGGCATACGACGGACGTCCATATTATCCGTCAGGTCGTGAATCTTAACGGCAATAGCGAGGGGATTGGTGGCGCATCTTCCGATGTATTCCTCGTAGTCTTCTTCATCGGATAGCTTGGTGACGCACCGCACGGCTTCGATGATTTCATCCGGGAAACCTTCTTTCTTCAGGTCTTCGCACGTCCATTCCGTGTCTTCCACCACATCGTGGAGGATGCCGACAATCTTTTCTTTCAGGTCACGTCCCATATTCATGACGCGGATGGGGTGGTGCAGGTACTCCTGTCCGTATTTATCTTTTTGTCCTTTATGAGCCTCGGTGGCGAGGGCGATGGCGTGAGAGAGAAGATGATTGTCCATAAGATTTTTTTTAGAAGTGTTCGATACAAAGTTACTGAAATCTGTTATTTAATATAGAGAGTCTTGTTATTTAATTTATTCACCCAATAAAAGAAACAGATTATGAATATAGAACATTATCCCGAGAAAAAAGTTTTTCAGACAACGGTGGATGGGGAAACTGCCCGTCTGATGTATCATGTCACTGATGGTGCGCTGGATGTGCGCCATACGATTGTTCCCGATGAAATCAGCGGGAGAGGCATTGCTTCTGCTTTGGTAAAGGCGGCCTATGACTATGCTTTGGCTAATGGATTGGTGCCGGTGGCAACCTGCTCTTATGCCGTGGTTTGGCTGGAAAGGCATCCCGAATATAATGGAAAAACAGGAAAGGATTATGCCGGAGAAGGGACGTGTGCACTCTAAATTGATTTTGCCATCTTCGGATTTTTCTCTATCTTGCTTCCGTTTTTAATCATCATATAAAGAACAGATATGAAAAAATATATTGGAGCGCACGTGAGTGCAAGTGGTGGAGTAGAAATAGCTCCCGTTAATGCCCATGAGATAGGTGCGAATGCATTCGCCTTGTTCACAAAGAATCAACGGCAATGGGTGGCCAAACCGTTGACGGAGGAAAGCATCCGCGAGTTCAAGGGCAATTGTGAGAAATTCTCTTTTGATGCCCGCTATATCCTGCCTCATGATAGCTATCTGATTAATCTGGGGCATCCGGAAGAAGAAGGATTGGAGAAAAGCCGTGCCGCATTTCTGGATGAGATGCAACGTTGTGAGCAATTAGGTTTGCAACTCCTGAACTTCCATCCGGGAAGCCATCTTAATAAGATTTCGGTGGAGGAATGTCTGGATAAGGTTGCCGAGTCCATCAACATTACATTGAATAAAACGAAAGGGGTAACGGCCGTTATTGAAAATACGGCAGGGCAGGGTAGCAATGTAGGCAATGAGTTTTGGCAATTGAAGCATATCATCGACCGGGTAGAAGATAAATCACGTGTAGGGGTATGCCTGGATACTTGCCACACCTATTCGGCAGGTTATGATATTGTAGGGGAATATGATAAAGTGTTCCGTGAGTTCGACGAGGTAGTTGGCTTCAATTATTTGCGGGGCATTCATTTGAATGATACGAAGAAAGCGTTGGGTAGCCATGTAGACCGCCATGATAGCATCGGGAAAGGCTTGTTGGGAATTGATTTCTTCAAGCGTTTTATGAAAGACGAACGTTTCGACAACATGCCTGTCATTCTGGAAACACCGGATGAAACGCTCTGGGCGGAAGAAATAAAGTTGTTGCGTAGCTTTGAATAGTTATTTGTATGCTATATAAAAACAATAATTCCTGCAAAATTCGATTCTCTCGGAAACTTTGCAGGAATTATTGTCTATAGCTATTTCTTAATTTTATTGATTCACCTTCACATTATCCCATTCAAACGATGAGATCACTGACTTATCGCAATCTCCATTCTTCGCCTTGATATTCAGATTCTCGAACTTGAAATTCGACAATTTGTATTGTTCGGATGCACTTACGTTGAAGAATACATCACAATCGAAGTCAATATTACGCATCGTCACGTGGTCTGAGTAGGACATCGGAACATCCTTCCGGTCTTTGAGGTCAAAGAATTGTGTCCACGGCTTGACGTAGAGGAAGCTCTTGGCATTTCCTTTGATGTCTTCAACAAGGATATACTCGTAATTCTGAGGAGTGTCGGCACGCATTTTCAACCATAGCAAGCGGCTTGCCTGATTGATTGTGCAACGACGGAGGATAATATTGCGGTTATGAATAGATTCGCTACCACAAGTCAATGCACTATGGCAGAAACCATACGTACAATCTTCTATAATAATGTTAGTGTTACTTCCGTTGTTGGAATCCTTATCAGCCCACGGGCCTTTTCCACCTTTCAGAGCAATGGCATCATCGTTAACCGAGAGATAGCAATTCTTAACCAATACATTGCTACATACATCAATATCAATAGCGTCCGTGCTGGGAGCCTTGACCGGAGCTGCCGGAGAGAAGATGTATAAATTCAGCAATTTCACATTATTACATTTATAAATATGCGTTGTCCAGAACGGAGAATTGATGAGACGTACTCCTGAAATCTGTACATCATTGCTATTGGAAATGTGTACTAGGCGCGGACGCAACTCATCCATATTGGTACATTTAGGAATGACGGAACGGCGCAACCAGAAAGATTTCCAATAGCGCAGACCGTTACCGTTGATTGTGCCTTTGCCGGAGATGGTGAAACCATTGACTCCGTCAGCATTCACCAGTGCGGCGAAATACTTCAGTGATTGCCCTTCTATGCGGGTATTGATTATAGGGAAGTTGCTGATATCATCGCTACCTTTCAGTACGGCTCCTTCTTCCAGATAAAGATGGGTTTTCGGTTTGAAGAAAAGCGCACCGCTCAGGTAAGTACCTTTCGGAATGATGACCACGCCACCTCCTTTGGATGAAGCCTGATCGATGACGGCCTGAATCTTTTCTGTTTGAATCAGGGTGCTATCATTTACAACGCTATAATCTGTAATCTTGTACTTGTCACCCAGTGTTTCAATATTTACGATTTCGTTTTGTCTGAACCAGTCGGGAATAGGAGTTCCGTCAGGAAAATTCTCTTGTGCGAAAGAGGACAGGCAGAAAAGTAAACTACATGCTAAAGTTACGAATTTCATGGTTTTAATCATTAGTTGGTTAATAGTGCTTGATCGGATAGATTTATCCGTTTGCAAAAATAGGGATTAAAATCCGGATATGATGGGAATGAAAAGGCTCAATTCCTAAGCTATTTGTCAGTTTATATAGGCTTTTTGACTCTCTCTTGTGAAGGAGAAAAAGAGAAGAAGCAATCATCAGAAGTCAGCCTTTTCCGTGATACGGATGATCCGTCCGTCGGCGGGATGGGTAAATTCGATGGACTCGGCATGCAGATAGAGGCGTTTATCCTTTCTCCCGTAAAGCTCGTCACCTATGATAGGACAATGCAGACCTGACGGATGTGCGGCATGTACACGGAGCTGATGAGTGCGCCCTGTATGCGGATGAAAAGCTATGCGTGTGCATTTGTCCCTCCGCTCAAGAACCTGATAATGAGTGATGGCGGGTTTGCCATACTCCATGTCTACCACCTGCCGGGGACGATCCAGCGGATCCGGGCAAATGGGAAGCTCGATGGTTCCCTCGTCTTGGGGAATGATGCCGTCGAGCAGGGCTATATACATCTTTCGGATGGTGTGATTCTTGAACTGGGCTTGCAGGTGTTGATGCACCTTTTTATTCTTGGCAACGATTAAAAGTCCCGATGTAGCCATGTCCAGCCGGTGCACAATCATCGGCCCGTCGGCTTCCGGATAGAGTTGCCTTGCCAGACTATATACGGACTCCTTTTCACCCTTACCGGGCACGGAGAGCATTCCGGAAGGCTTGTTGACTACCAATAACCATTTGTCCTCATAGACTATTTTTAATTTCCCGTAGCCCTGTTCCGGAAGTTGTAGCATAGGATTTTCTTCTACTTCCAACCCTTGAAGCATGTGTTGCAAGATAGGCTCGCACTTACCTTTACAAGCGGGATAATAATAACCATGATGGCGGATTTCGGCTTTGGGAGAGTTGCCCCACCAGAACTCTGCCATAGCAATGGGTTTCCAGCCATGCAGATAGGCTTGTTGCAACAATTTGGGGGCGGCACATTCTCCGGCACCGGCGGGAGGAGTTTTGTGCACGGTTTGGCTGAATATATCACACAAGGTTTTCACCTCCTTCCGGTAGTTCAACATTCTGAATTGCCCGAATAATTGTTGTTGCAGGGCGGCGGAACGGCTTTTGCGTTCCACCTTCAACTCTTGAATTTGTTCTTCCCGGTTATTGATTTCCACTTGCAAAGCGGCTATCTTTTCTTTCCAGGAACGTTCCAGCCGTTTGTATTCCGCTTTTTGAAATTGGCTTTCGCGTATCAGACCAGCTTCTTCTTCGGTAGTGAGTCCGGCTTCCTTTCTACGCAATTCTCTTTTCTCTTTCGCTTCTTTTAATTGTTGTTTGGCTATGTCCAGTGCTTCCCGGGCTTGTTGGTGGGTCCGGGTGAGCTCGGACAACAAAGAAGTGTATTCCTTGTCCTCTTCCAATTGCTTGATGCGCCGGTTGATGGCGGAGATATTTTCCTCTTCGACTTTAAAGAAACCTTGCGGTTGCAACAAGTCATATACGGGCGGAACGAAGTAGGAGTGTTGGTTCTTCCCCGCCAATATGCCCGAAAACGCGGCCAGGTAACCAATCTCCCCATTTCCGGTCTGCACCACCAGCACTCCGAACATTTTCCCCCGACTTAGTTCTTCTTTCCATTCATGTTGCCGGTTGAGATAGTGTTGCACCTCTTCCGCCGCCATCACGCATAATGGATGGGGAGTGTAGCAGAAAGGATAAGTAAACCTTTCCGGAAGTGGAATATTTGCTATGGAAGTCTTGAAACGGTGCAACATAATGGCGCAAAGATACTCATTTCTTATAATAAGCGTATCATGGTGCCGTGCTTTCTGATTATATATTATCCCACGGAGAAAAGTTCTTCACTCTCATTATGATAGGGTAGGGTGAAGGTGAATCGGCTTCCCTTTCCGGCCTCGGAGCTAACGGAGATTTTTCCACCCAGTTTTTCAGCTATGACCATGCTTATGGAAAGCCCCAGGCCGGTGCCCTGAACAAATTCGTCTTGCTTGTAGAAACGTTCGAATATCATCCGCTGTTCTTCTTTCGGAATGCCTTTTCCGGTATCTTCCACATAGATGGAAATTTCATAGTTCGAGAAGTCTATCTCATATCCCAGTTTTATGAATCCCGACTTGGTGAATTTGGCAGCATTGTTCAGGAAATTGGTAATGATCTGACTAAGCCGGTTCACGTCCGTATGGATGAAGAAGGTGGCATCGGGCACTTCTTTTATGAACTCAATCTCCTTGGGTATCAATAAGGAATGAGTCATGTACATATTGTCAATCCAGCTATTCAGGTTGCAAGTTGAAAAGGAGAAAGCCATTTTGCCGGATTCGATACGGGATAATTCCAATATGTCGTTTATGAGTTTTAGAAGAAGTTCGCAATTGCTATTGATGGTATTTATAAAGTCCGCTTTCTCGTCATCGGACAAGTCATCTTCACTGACCAACAGGTTGGAGAAGCCTACGATTGCATTGAGCGGTGTGCGTATCTCATGGCTCATATTGGCGAGGAATGATTGCTTAAGCTCTGCCTCTATCGCCAGGTCTTTGGCTTTCATCAACTCTTCTTCTTTATCTTTGAAGTGTTGCACATTGGTCACCAACCCTATGATGGAGGCGGTTTCTGCCATGGCTTTCGTGGGGTTGACATAGCGAAGTTCGTACCAGATGTACCCTTTGCCATTGAAGTTGCACCGGCATTGAGTATGTGCTTTTGAATCTTCCTGGCTCTTTACCCGGAAGAAGGTGGTCAGCACATCCGTTCGGTCTTCCGGGTGTATGGCCTCGGTCATCTCTTGTAGAGTGAACGTGCGGAAAGGCATGTCCAGATGCTCAAAGAATTCTTTATCGCATGAGAAGGTGTTGGTGGATTCCACATATTTCCAGGCATAGATATCGCTCTTTTCAAGTGATAATGATAGCAATTCCTTTTCCCTGATTAATTCCCTTTGGGTGGCACGTTTCCGTTTTGACTCCCTGAAATAGAGGAACAACGGATATAGGATGAAAAAACAAATGGCAAAGGCGCCCAGGGTAAAAATACCGATAAGTAGAGTTTTGTGATGCTCGATGCGGAAAGGTATTTTGATTATGGTGTAGTCCTCCTGCGAAGTCTCTTCTGCATTGATTTCTGTATTCAGAATCTTATTAAGGTTCTTGTAAACGGGTAACAACTGTTCGTAAGAGTGTGTGAGGATGTGGTGGTATTGGGTATATTGCACTTTTTGCGCATGCATCTTTGTAAATAGAGCAAGGAGAATTAAAATGACAGATACCCTTTTGAGTATCCGATATCGTTTTTTCATAGAGTCATTTTTTTGAACTATATTATTTGTCATAAAAGCACGCGCCTATATCCGTTACCAGTGGAGATTCTAAAGAAAATCTCATTCGCAAAGTTACACGATTATTTTGAATTCCCACACAAATGGATAAAAATGTGAGAATTAACTTCGTTTGTATCGTAACGCTGAATTTATGATGTCTTAAAAAAAGACTATATGAATGTAAATCTTATTTTTCCCTTTTATAGACTCATTTTTGATGTTTCGGATTTGTCAGGTAATAGCATTGATGGTCATATACATGTCCGTCATAAGTCACTTCGGCCTGATGAAGCGTACCCTCATGCACAAAGCCCTGGCGTTTCAATACTTGTTGAGAGCGCTCGTTATGGGGGTAACAGTTAGCGGTGATAAGACTTAGTTTTAGCGTGCCGAAACCGTAGTTTAGTACCGCTTTTACCGCCTCCGTCATATAGCCTTTTCCCCATTGAGCCTCGTCGAGCCAATATCCCAGCATACGTACTTGCGGGTTTTCGCGTCTGGGGTCGGCGATGATGCCGATGGAGCCAATCAATTGCCCGTTGTCTTTCAGGGTAATGGCCCATACCCCTTTCTGGGATAAGAATACGGAACGAAGTACTTCCCGTGATTCCTCCAGGCTTGCGTGAGGTTGCCAACCCGCATTGTTTCCTATGTTGGGGTTTCGGCAACAGGCAAAGAGGGCCTCTGCATCGCTCTCCACGAAGGGGCGTAGTAGCAACCGTTCCGTTTCAATTGGGGCGTCGGGTTCTTCCGAAGTTTCTTCTTTCCGATAGACACATTCTACGCGGTTTCCGTCAGGATCAAGTATGACGCTTTCGAAATAACCATCGCCTGAAGTGCGCGGTTCTCCGGCTATGGTATAACCGTCTGCCCGGAGTTGTTCAGTAGTCTTGAGTACATCTTCTTTGCTTTGAAAGGCAAGGGCGAAGTGGGTGAGCCCTAACCTGTTTTCTTCTATCAGAGTGTTTTGCACGTCCGTGCGGCTCATTAATTCTAATGACGGACCTTCATCAAAGTAGATGAAGTATGATTCGAAACCTTTCTTAAGGTTGATATATTTTTCGTTGCTCTTTCCGCTAAAATACCGGATATAGAAGTTCCTTAATTCCTCCAGGCGGAAGGTCCAGATAGCGATGTGATGTACTCTCATGATTCCTTTTTCATGCAAATATAGTGATAATTCCCTGTAAAATCGTACCTTTGTGCCGTAATAAAAAGAAATGATGACATTTAAACAGATGAATATTTCGGAGCCGGTGTGCCGTGCGCTCCTCGAAAAAAACTATTCTACCCCTACACTTATCCAAGAACAAGCTATACCCGAAGCCCTGACCGGGCGTGATTTGTTGGGACTGGCGCAAACCGGAACCGGCAAAACCGCCGCTTTCGCCGTACCCATCATCGAGCAATTGCTTGCCGCCCCTATGCCCCAACGCAAAGGTGCTCCGCGTAGCATCCGTGCGCTTATCCTGACCCCAACCCGGGAGTTGGCGATTCAGATTGATGAATCGTTGGCGGACTATACACGCTATACGACCTTGCGCCACACGGTTATCTTCGGCGGAGTGAAACAAAAGTCTCAAACCGATGAGCTTCGTGCCGGGACGGACATCCTGACGGCTACTCCCGGACGTTTGCTCGACCTGATGTCGCAAGGCTTTATCCGCCTCGACGATGTTCGCCACTTCGTTCTTGATGAGGCCGACCGTATGCTCGACATGGGATTTATCCATGACGTCAAACGCCTCTTGCCCAAGCTCCCGCCCAAGAAGCAAACCCTTTTCTTCTCGGCCACCATGCCCGATAGTATCGACCGTCTTGCCAAGAGTTTGTTGCACAATCCAGCGCGTGTGGAAGTAACTCCGGCATCCAGTGTTGTGGAGATTATCAGCCAGTCCGTCTACCGGGTAGAGAAACCTCAGAAGAAAGAATTGTTGGCTCAATTGTTGCTCGGAGAGGCAGGCCATCAGGTGCTGGTTTTCTCCCGTACCAAGCATGGGGCGGATAACATTGCCCGCTACCTGTCTCGTCGTGGCATTGCTTGCGAAAGCATACATGGAGACAAGTCACAAAATGCCCGCCAACGTGCGTTGAGCAACTTTAAGGAAGGGCGCTCCAATGTGATTATTGCTACGGATATTGCCGCACGCGGTATCGACATAAAAGGGCTGGACCTGGTTCTCAATTTTGATTTGCCTGATGTTCCGGAGACCTACGTGCACCGTATCGGACGTACCGGACGTGCGGGTTGCGAAGGACGTGCCATTGCTTTTTGCTCAAGCGAAGAAGCCCCCATGCTACGTGAAATAGAGAAACTTACGGGTATAAAGCTGGTGCAACAAAAGCACAATTTGCCTTCTTTGGGAGAGCCTGCCGCTTCTCCTACTACTTCTTCTACCCAAAACATTGCATCGAAATCGCAAAGCCGCACTCAGGGAGGAAGACCTCAGAACAATAGGAGGCGGGAGGACAGAAAGAGACCGGTCGAACCAACCGGAAGCACTCAAAAGGCGGTGGTATCTGCCGAAAAGCCCAAGCGGAATAATAACCGTCCCGAAAGACCTCGACCTGTCCAGCAATCCGGGCAAAAGAAGTCGGGTTCCGGGAAGCCGGAGCCGTCATCCAAAAGTCCGGCAAAGTTGCGTTCGCGCTACGAAAACTATGATTGAAAGTTGTATATGCTTTTGAAGTACTTGTAAAATAAAATAGGCTTCCCTTTATCTTGCTTTGTGTGAAAAGGAAAATATTTAATATTTAAAAACTTGGTAAAAAATGCTCTATTGTCTTTAAAAGTTTGTATATTAGCGGCTTGAATGCTTGGAGGAAAAAACGAGAATTCGTTCCGAGTAGTCTAAACTTAAGGAACTAAAGACTATATGACCAAAAGCAAGGAAAGTTTAAGTGTATTTCTACTTCAGTTTTTAGAACGGTTGAATGGCCATGAATCTATTGAAAGGAAAATCACGAAGTCGTTGATAGACATTTGTAATTACTATGGATTCAAGAAAGGGTTTGTTTATCAAACGGATGGCTTTCGCTATTTCTTTTTGAAGGAAACCATCGGAAATGAAGGTGGCACCCTGAGGTCTCGTTTTGAAATGGGAGAGATGACCACACAACATTCTGATCGTATAGAGGCTGGAAAGAAACCCTTTTATACACGTAAGGGTGGGAATATATCTTTGTCCGATATGGATATTTTGGATTTTTATGGAGTGGATTCTTTGCTAATCAGGCAATTCGAAGATTCCGAAGGCAAGATTATCGGATTTATCGGGTTTGCGGATAGGGAAGAAGCCTCGATACCTTTCGCGGAAGACGAGCTCCAGATGATTCATCTGATATTGGGCTCGCTCTCCAAGGAGATAGCGGTCAGGGAATATAAGGAAAGAGAAGTGCGGGCAAGCAACACGCTGGGTAGCATTATGAACAATATGGGAGTGGACATTTATGTGAACTCTTTCGATTCTCATGACATGCTATATGCCAATGCGTCTATGGCCGCCCCGTATGGCGGCATCAGGCATTTCGAAGGGAAGAAATGCTGGCAAGCGCTCTACACCGATAAAACGGGCGAGTGTGAGTTCTGCCCTAAAAGGCACTTGATTGATGAAAATGGCCAGCCCACCAGGGTTTACTCCTGGGACTATCAACGCCCGTTCGACAAATGCTGGTTTCGCGTGTTCAGTGCCGCATTCCCCTGGATAGACGGACAAATGGCGCACGTCATCACCAGTGTCGACATCGACCATCAGAAAAAGATAGAAGAAGAATTAAGGATAGCCAAGGAGAAGGCGGAGAA
Source organism: Bacteroides stercorirosoris (assembly GCF_900142015.1). Classification (GTDB taxonomy): domain Bacteria; phylum Bacteroidota; class Bacteroidia; order Bacteroidales; family Bacteroidaceae; genus Bacteroides; species Bacteroides stercorirosoris. The sequence continues at coordinate 11,006 of NZ_FQZN01000033.1, read as the reverse complement.
TCTGGACCGCCTGAAGTCGGCTTTCCTGGCCAATATGAGTCATGAAATCCGTACTCCGTTGAATGCGATTGTCGGTTTTGCAAGTATGCTCGTTGAGGAAGATGACAAGAAAGAACGTCAGGGGTATATTGAAATCATGCAGGAGAACACAGAGTTGCTCTTGCAATTGATATCCGATATTCTGGATTTGTCGAAGATAGAGGCGGGGACGCTCGACTTCAATATGGGGTATCTGAACATCAAAGACTTTTGTGAAGACATACTTCGCGGTTATGAAATCAAGGAAGATAAACCCGTGCCCGTATTGCTGGCTTCTAATTTGCCCGATTATCGTATTTATACAGATAAGAAGCGTTTGATGCAGGTTGTCACCAACTTTATCAATAACGCCCTTAAGTTTACGAGCGAAGGGCAAATCACTCTTGAGTATCACTTTAAGGAGGATACCAATGAGATAGAATTCTCCGTAACAGATACGGGCATCGGTATTGCTCCGGATGCGGTGGGGCAGGTGTTCGACCGCTTTGTGAAACTTAATACTTTTTCCAAAGGCACCGGTCTGGGATTATCCATCTGCCGGAGTATTATCGAGCATCTTGGCGGCACTATCGGGCTTGAGTCTGAGGTAGGCGTCGGTAGCCGTTTCTGGTTTACGCATCCTTGTGCCGAGTCGGCATAATCAAAACTATTATTCATGAACTAAAAAATTAGTAGACCAATGAAGAACAAAACATGGAAATATTGGGTTGTTGCATCAATTGCATTGTTGCTGGTAGGTTGTGGCGGCGGTGCAAAGAAACAAACTAATGAGGAAGTAAGTATGGATAGTACAACTATGGCATGTGACGGTTTGAAAACCTTACAACTGGATGGAGTGAAGGTCACCTGGATACAGGATAATGCAAAAGAGCGTCTTATGGAGAGGACGCTTTTCGCCGATGCCAGTGATGAGCTGATAGATAGCTTGAAGTTGGCGGATGGGATACCTTCGTCCATGAGCACTTTTCTGGTAGAAACGGATGGTGTCCGGATTTTGTTTGATACGGGAATGGGAGCACCGGATAGCCGTTTATTGTCGGGGTTGGCCTCTTTGGGAGTAACCCCCGCTGATATCAAGTATCTGTATCTCACCCACTTCCACGGTGACCACATCGGAGGGATGATGAAGGGAGATAGCATTGTCTTCCCTAATGCCGAGGTGTATGCATCGAAAGTGGAGTATGATGCCTGGCTCAAGATGCCTTCCGATAGGAATGCGCAAGTGGTGAAGACCATGAACGCTTATAAGGATCGTTTACACCTGTTTGAATTTGGTGAAACCTTGCCGGGGAATGTGGTTACCATGAATGCGGAAGGGCACACTCCCGGCCATACGGTGTACCAGGCGGGCAAGCTATTGGTGATAGCCGATTTGATTCACGGAGCCGCTCTTCAATTGGAACATCCCGAAATCTGTGCCTCCTACGATATGGATAAGGATGCGGCGGTGAAGTCACGTAAACACTTCCTCCGGTATGCCAAGGAAAATGGATTGACAATGGCGGGAATGCATTTGCCGCCTCCGGGATTTAAATAGTACTTTCCGGATGGGACGTGATAGGGGGTGTTTCTTCACTCCCTTTTGACTTTTCCTCCGTTTTCGGGCGCTTGGCAGGGGAGGGCTTCTTCCCGTATTTGCGTTCTTTTTCCCAAGCGGCTTTTCTTGCTTCGTATGCTTCGTATTGCTTTTCTAAATAGTTGTCGGCCATGATTTTATTGTTTTAATTAGAGATTGTTCATCGTTGGGTGGGCAATGAAAACTCTTGCCAGTCATATTCCTCTCCGTTTTCGTCGGCTACGGCAATGCGGAAGATGACTTCTCCCGTCTTTATCCGTTCTCCGGCGCTGATGCTGGCGGTGTATTTCACGCCTTCGCGGGGAGCGATTTGTTCTATCATGACGGATGGCGAGATATAGACGTGCTTCATGCCCGTGACTTCCGCCACTACCGGCACCACGTTGAAGGCGGTCCTGTTTCCCTCGTTCATAATTTCGAAGATGACTTTGCAATTCTCACCCGCATTGATTACGTGGTCGCGGCTATCGTCAATGAAACGTATATTGCGTATCTTCAGGTTGTTGATGGCGGAGGGGCGCGCTTCCGGTCGGGAATTATAGGTGGGCTGGGTTCTCTCTACCCGGTAGCTGTATTCTTCCGTTTGTTTGGGGGCGGTGGCGGCATTGGCAATGGCGGCTCCGGCAATGGTTCCCACAATAGTGCCGATGGCAGAACCACGGTAACCTCCTCTCCATCCTCGGTTGTTCTCGCCTATCAGCCCGCCGATGGCGCCTCCTACATTGCCTCCGATGGCGGCTCCCGCCAATACGGCGCCCGGGTCACCCGCCGCCATGCGGTTGGTGCTACATCCGCTACACAATATGGCTAATGCCAATATCCCTATAAAATGCATGCTAATCAGTTTCTTCATATCAAAATCCTATTTAGTATGTATATGCGCATTAGAACTCTGTAAAGGTATGGATAAAATTTTGTTTGCTGAAGTGCGGCTTCTTAATATTTTGATTGATTTAGCTTAAACTTGATTTTAGCAATACTCAAGGTTTTATTGTTCCAACGAATTCACCGACAATTCTGAATTCTTCAGAGTTTTCTTCATTGATGATTATAGGGTTATAATTAGCATTTTTGGGTTCAAGTACAATTTCTTCGTGTGTCCAATTTTCTGGCCCTTCTTGTTTCTTTTTACTATGGTATGTTTTGATCGAATAGCCTCCTGTATAGTCAGCATCATAAAAGTTGTAATGTTGTGCCAGTACTATTTTGCCTTGCCGACTACCTGCGGGGTTAGCTCTGAAGACACAGTAGTCCCCATCATTTATGATTGGTTCCATAGAATGCCCTGTGGCCTGCACTATATACATATTTCGGTTCAGCTTCCCTATGCCTTCCACTCTTATCCAGCCAAGTTCATCTACAATTTCCCCTTCTCCAAAATAGCCGCAGGCTGCTTTTATGGAATAAAGAGGAAGGAAATCTATATACTTGACGTCATCATTAATTTCCGGTTCTATGCGTATTTCTTTCCTCTCTTCATGCAGAGGTTGTAGTTGGTTCATGAAATGTTGGGATAACGCAGAATCGCAAAAATACACGTAGCAACCTTTCATACCTCTTGTCATTAAGGTTCTATAAGTGTTTTTTATAATCTCATCAGCATCTTGTAAAGCCTGTTTCTTATTTTCTTTTAGCAGAGACTTGAAACCTTTTACAGATTGGTCATGTTTGGAACGCTGGGTTACATCTGTGCTTACCTTGTTATTTTCATATCTCATATCTTTGCCAACAATGACCCCGATATAATCCAGTTCTAATCCTTGGCAGGTATGGATACATCCGATTTCATTGACCGAATTGCTCCCGATAATCCAGAGATTTTTATCAGAACTGAGATTCCATCTTTTCTTGAAATTGAACTCTGGTATTACTATGTCAAAAGCATCAGGGTCTTTTTTACTATTCCAGTCCCAGCAATAACCCGCTACGACTCTTGCACGATTGTTTATTTTATTTTTTACTTTTATTGTGTCGAGTAATTCATTGGGGTCAGAAAAAATTTTGAAATCATAATCTTCTGATGAAAGGTGAATGTTAGCGGTCTCTTTTATTTGCAACGTGTTGTCCAGCCAACTGAGGTATCCGTCCGACCCGTTACAACGGAATTGAGAACTTAATTTGGCATAATGTGCAATGGCGCCACAACTTTCCGCAACTTTCTCAATAGCCTTTTTGGAACCGATGTCTTTAATATGTACTCTTTGCCTGTCGTCAACAAAGAATACAGAGAATTTAGCGGCACGTATGATTTCAAGAATCTGGTTCTCGCCAAGGTTGCCGTATAGACCACTTTTAAGGTTTAACCGATGGGCTTCATCAATAATTAGAGCATCGAAAACATTTGCCGGCGCATCTATAAAGCTCCCGCTTCCAACAAATAAATTATTGATAAAACTCTTTTGATAACTACCGCTGAGTTTTACGGTGTATACATCTCTCGGTGCTGCATTTTTGGATACATACTGGGCTACCAACCCTTCTTTGGTCAGTTGTATCAGAAGATTTACGGCCACAACACTTTTACCTGTGCCGGGTCCTCCTTCCACAATTAAAACATGTTTCTTCCCGCTTGCGGTATTCCGTGCCAGTTCTAATGCCGTTTCGTAAACAATCTTTTGATCGTCCAATAACACAAACTCCTGATTGCCATGTAGCATGGAGAGTAAAGTGTCTGCTAATTGCTTGGAAGGTCTCAACTTCCCTTTATCAATAAGCCAGATGATATCGTCTTTAGCTCCGAATTTGATGCGTTTCTTAATGAAATCTTGTAACTTCTGGGCATCAGATTTAAAGAACACAGGTGCCTTTTCAATGTATTCCCGATAGCATGCATTGGCTATGATATTATCTGATTGATAATTGTGCAAGAAGGCACATGGAGAAAGTTCTATTTGTTGTTCTCTGATTGTCTCATTATAGTTTGTCAGCATATAAGCATAAGACCATGCCTGATATGATGGGTGGGTAACTTCGCTTTCTCCGTGTTGGAACCGGGTTTGAACCACTCCGGACTTACTTGATAATTTGGCCTGTTCCCATTGCTTAAGTTCAATGATGACTATGTTTCCTTTCTGATTCTCATCTAATCCGGAAATAATAAAATCGACTCGTTTAGAAGTTAATGGTATCTGGTATTCAATTGCAATGCTGGAAGTGTCCGGTATGTCTGGCGTATCAATGACCTTATACATATACATCATTGAATTTCTCCATGACCTCACCTCGTTTGGAGAAGTATGTCTTCCGAGATGTGCCATAAATGCATGATCTATTTCATCTGCAATGTTTCCGTTGAAGACATCTCTTATGAATCCTTTTTTAGAAGCATGGTAAACAATCATAGTTCAGTATATTTTTTAGCGTTTCCTTTTGACTTGTCTACTGGATATTTCTCCGCATTCTTTGCAAGTTTTGTCAATATGATTTCTTTAAGGTCTAAATCATATTTATGTGCTATAAGAAATGCATAATTCATTATATCGGCCAGTTCCTCTTTTACTTTATCAATATTGACTTCTTGGGCATTTTTCCAAAGAAAAGCCTCATTTAGTTCCGAAGCTTCTATCGAAAGTGCTAAGGCTAAATCTTTTCCATTATGGAATTGATCCCAATCTCTTTCTTGTGTGAATGAGACGATTCTTTCCATAATTTCTTGCATTTCGGATTTGTTAGTTTTCATGGGCTTTCTATTTTTGTGAAGAATATGTTATAACTTGATTGTGTGACAAAGGTATAAAAGAATTCTCTAAAAATAAGAAAAACCCCGTCACTTATTGTGTTTTCTCTCGAATAACTTTACCTTTGTTTCATTAACTCAAAACCGGTAAGTCATGAAATACAAATTATTAGTTCTTGATGTGGACGGAACCCTGCTTGATAGTGAAAAGAAAATCAGTAAGCGCACGTTGGCCGCCTTGTTGAAGGTGCAACAGATGGGCGTGCGTATCGTGCTGGCTTCCGGCAGACCGACGTATGGCCTTATGCCTATTGCCAAAACTCTGGAACTGGGCAACTACGGAGGCTTCATCCTCTCCTATAACGGCGGGCAGATTATCAATGCCCAAAACGGCGAACTCCTGTTTGAGCGCCGGATAAACCCCGAAATGTTGCCTTATCTTGAAAAGAAATCCCGCAAAAACGGATTTGCCATCTTTACTTATCACGAAGACACCCTTATCACCGATACACCCGAAAATGAGCACATACGCCGCGAAGCAGAACTGAATGGACTGAAGATTGTGACGGAAACGGAGTTCTCGATAGCGGTGGACTTTGCCCCATGCAAGTGCATGCTGGTCAGCGATGACGAAGAAGCGCTGGTGGGCTTGGAAAACCACTGGCGCCGGAGATTGAACGGAGCGCTCGACGTGTTTCGCTCAGAACCCTATTTCCTCGAAGTGGTGCCCTGCTCCATTGATAAATCCAATACGCTGGGCGCTTTGCTTGAGAAACTGGATGTCAGTCCGGAAGAAGTCATCGCCATTGGCGACGGAGTTTGCGATGTCTCCATGATACAATCCGCCGGGCTGGGCATTGCCATGGGAAACGCACAAGACTCTGTAAAGGTTTGTGCCGACCGGATTACCGCATCCAATGACGAAGACGGAGTGGCGGAGGCGGTAGAGAAGGCCATCCTTGCCGAAATCCGTCCCGCCGACGTACCCCTGGAACAACTCAACCAGCGTGCACGCCATGCTCTGATGGGAAATCTGGGCATACAATATACTTATGCTTCCGAAGACAGGGTAGAGGCCACCATGCCCGTGGACGAACGCACCCGCCAACCTTTCGGCATCCTGCACGGAGGAGCCAGCCTGGCACTGGCGGAGACGGTTGCCGGACTGGGCTCGATGATACTTTGCAAGCCGGACGAAATAGTGGTCGGCATGCAAGTCAGCGGAAACCATATTTCTTCGGCTCACGAAGGAGACACGGTAAGAGCGGTGGCGACTATCGTGCATAAAGGCCGTTCCTCACACGTCTGGAATGTAGATGTGTTCACTTCGACGGCTAAACTGGTATCTTCGGTGCGCGTGGTGAATAGCATATTGAAAAAAGGATAGGGATGGACGAATTAGTCAATGGGCAACAAGAACAATTTCAGGAGCTACCACCTGAACCCGGGAAGAACGAAATTGGCGGCCAGACCGGGAAGAAGAAAAGCACCGGGAAAATAGTAAAAAGAACTTTCGTAGGGGCTGGCTTGGCCTTGGCGGTCTACTTTGTGTACTCCATGTTTTGTGTGTTCATCTTGCCCGACCGCAACATTCAGCAAATCTACCTGGTGCCCGAAGATGCGGCATTCATCATTCAATCGTCGGCTCCGATTGATGATTGGGGAAAGTTCAGCAGGAGCGCCACGTGGCAATGCTTGAAGAATGCGAAAGCCTTTGAAGAGGTTGCAAAGAACGTCGAGACGCTTGACGAGGTGGTCCGTAGTAATAAAATGTTATTGTCGCTGGTTGGCAAGCGGGATATGCTGATTTCAATCCATAAGGTGCGTGCCACCGACTGGGATTTCCTGATTGTGATGGATATGCAGAAAGCCTCCAAGTTGGATTTATTGAAAAGCCAGCTTGAAACGGTGCTGGTGATGGCTGGTAATCAGGTGACGAACCGCATGCATAGTGGCATAAATATCCTTGAGATGCATAATCCCGATACGCAGGATATTTTTTATTGTGCCTTTGTGGACAATCACTTTATAGGTTCCTATACCTCTTGGTTGGTGGAGTCTGCCATCAATTCGCGCAATACGCCTAAAATAGGGCTCGACCATTCTTTTATGGAAGCCCGGAAGTTGGTTTCCGGCAAAGGACTTGTCCAGGTATTTGTCAACTACGAATATCTGCCCCAGTTCATGACTATTTATCTGGGAGCCGGGAACGAATATTTGGATCTGTTTAGTAAGTCCATGAGCTTTGGCGGACTTTATTTCGATACGGACAGACACCGGATGGAGGTGAAAGGCTACACCTTGTGCAAGGACACCGCCGACCCGTATGTGGCGGCTTTGTTGAATTCGGGTAAACATAAAATGAAAGCGCACGAAATTCTCTCCGCACGAACCGCCCTTTACACCAATATCGGCTTTAGTAATCCGGTGACTTTCATGAAGGAGCTGGAAAATGCACTTTCCCTCCATGACAAGCAATTGTATGATTCTTATGAAAGCTCACGGAAGAAGATTGAAGGGCTGTTCGGCATATCTCTGGAAGAGAATTTCCTGAGTTGGATGTCGGGAGAGTTTGCCATCACGCAATCTGAGCCCGGCTTGCTGGGGCATGACCCCGAACTTATCCTGGCTATTGGGGCTAAGAACATGAAAGATGCCCGTGAAAACATGGAGTTTATTGAAAAGAAAATCAGGCGCCGCACCCCGCTCCGGATTAAAACGGTTGATTATAAAGGCTTCGATATCAATTATGTAGAGATGAAAGGCTTCTTCCGTTTGTTCTTCGGAGGGTTGTTTGATAAATTCGAGAAGCCATACTATACGTATGTGGACGATTATGTGGTGTTTAGCAATAAGGCTTCATCCCTGCTCTCGTTTGTGGAAGATTATGAGCAGAAGAATTTGTTGAAGGACAATCCGGGATTTAAGAAAGCGTTTTCGTATTTGAATTCAAGTTCCACGGTTTTCTTGTATACGGATGTGCAGAAGTTTTACTCTCAGTTGAAGCCGATGGTGAATGCGCTCACTTGGAAGCAAATGCAGGCTGATAAGGAGATTTTGTATTCGTTTCCCTACTGGACCATGCAGATTACGGGAGAGGGCCGGTCAGCCTCCCTGCGATATGTGATGGATTATAGTCCGTACACCCCCCAAGCGGTTACGGCGGTTGATGCCGATGAAGAAGATGAAGCAACGGGGGAAGACTCCATACTGAATGAAGAAGCTGATACCGAGAAGGAAATGATGAGCGAACTGGAGCGTTTCTACGTCGAGAAGTTTGAAGGCAATGTCCTGAGGGAATTCTATCCGGAGGGCGCGTTGAAGAGTGAAGCGGAAGTGAAGGAAGGGAAGCGTCACGGGCGCTATCGCGAATATTATGAGAATGGTAAATTGAAACTCCGCGGCAAGTATTCCAAAAACCAACCTAAAGGGACATGGAAATATTATACGGAAGAAGGGGAGTTTGAAAGGAAGGAAAAATATTGAAACGAATAATTCATAACTGTATAGAAATGAATTTACCCACCACAGATTAACACAGATTCTCACAGAGTTTAATCAATTTAAAATCAGAGAAATAAAATTCTGTGGAAATCTGTGTTAATCTGTGGTGAATTAATTCATAACCGCGTAGTAATGAGTTGAATTAAACCCTTATTCGCATTAAGAATAAAACTATGTTAGCATATACTTATATTGAACACGGAAAATTTGAACTTATAGAGAAGCCGAAACCCGAGCTGAAAGACACTCGTGACGCCATCGTCCGCGTGACGCTCGGTAGCATCTGCACCAGCGACCTGCACATCAAGCACGGTAGCGTGCCTCGCGCTGTGCCCGGAACAACGGTTGGCCACGAAATGGTGGGCATTGTAGAGCAAGTAGGCCCCGACGTCACCTCCGTCCGCCCCGGCGACAGGGTCACGGTGAACGTGGAGACCTTTTGCGGCAAGTGCTTCTTTTGCCGGCACGGCTATGTGAACAATTGCACCGACCCCCACGGCGGTTGGGCCTTGGGATGCCGCATCGACGGCGGTCAGGCGGAATACGTGCGCGTGCCCTATGCCAACCAAGGCCTGAACCGCATACCGGACACGGTGAGCGACGAACAGGCCTTGTTTGTAGGCGATGTGCTTGCCACGGGCTTTTGGGCTACCCGTATCTCGGAGATTACCGAAGAAGACACGGTGCTCATCATCGGCGCCGGGCCTACGGGAATCTGCACCTTGCTCTGCGCCCTCTTGAAACACCCCAAACGCTTGATTATCTGCGAAAAATCCCCTGAACGGATTCGTTTTGTCCGCCAACACTATCCGCACGTGCTGGTGACCGCCCCGGAAGATTGCCGAGAGTTTGTCCGTAGAAATAGCGACCACGGCGGAGCGGACGTGGTGCTGGAAGTGGCCGGAACCGAAGATACTTTTCGTCTGGCATGGGAGTGTGCCCGCCCCAACGCCATTGTCACTATCGTGGCCCTTTACGACCGCCCTCAGATATTTCCCCTGCCCGACATGTACGGAAAGAACCTGACATTCAAGACCGGCGGAGTGGATGGTTGCGATTGCGCCGAAATCCTTCGCCTCATTGAAGAGGGAAAGATTGATACCACCCCGCTCATCACGCACCGATTCCCGTTGAATGAAATAGAAGAGGCTTACCGCATCTTTGAAAACAAGTTGGAGGGAGTGGGAAAGATAATAATTAATATTTGAAATTTAAAAAGAATGTCTATTATTGAAATATCCTCTTTGACGCATCCCGGAGTAGAAGTGTTCAGCACCCTCACCGAAGCCCAGTTGCGCAACCGCCTTGAGCCCGACAAGGGACTCTTTATAGCCGAAAGCCCGAAGGTCATCAACGTAGCTTTGAATGCCGGATATGAACCTCTGGCCCTCTTGTGCGAGCAGAAACACATCACCGGTGATGCGGCCGATATAATCAGGCGTTGCGGCAACGTGCCCGTCTATACGGGCGACAGGGAACTGCTTGCCACGCTCACCGGCTACGTTCTGACGCGCGGCGTGCTCTGTGCCATGCGCCGCCCCGTGCTTCGGAGCGTGGAAGAAATCTGCCGGGATGCCCGGCGCATTGTGGTCATCGACGGCGTGGTAGATTCCACCAACATTGGCGCCATCTTCCGCTCGGCGGCGGCACTGGGGATGGACGCCGTATTGCTGACACGTAACTCTTGCGACCCTTTGAACCGCCGTGCGGTCCGGGTGTCCATGGGTTCGGTTTTCTTTGTGCCGTGGACTTGGCTGGATGGCCCTCTCACCACTTTGTCGCGCTACGGCTTCCGCACCGCCGCCATGGCGCTCACGGACGATTCCATCTCTATTGATAACCCCGTCTTAGCCACCGAACCCCGACTGGCCATCGTGATGGGCACCGAAGGCGACGGGCTTCCGCACGAAACGATTGCCGAAGCCGACTACGTAGTCCGTATCCCGATGTCGCACGGGATTGATTCGCTCAATGTGGCGGCCGCGGCGGCGGTAGCGTTCTGGCAACTTCGTGTTCAGAGATAAGATAATAAAATGATGATATTATGTAGATTTTATATCATCTTCTATTACAGGGACATTTACTGAATATCCCTACCAAAAAGGAGATGTGTCACTTTGAAGTGCCCCCCGAAAGTTGGACGTTAAATTATAACTTTATAAATTCTCTTCATAATGAGCTCGGTATTGTACCGGGCTCATTCCATTTAGC
>NZ_FQZN01000047.1 GCF_900142015.1 Bacteroides stercorirosoris | reverse complement strand
TTTCTTTTGTTTTCAGTGATCCGCCTGGGGCTCGAACCCAGGACCCCAACATTAAAAGTGTTGTGCTCTACCTGCTGAGCTAGCGAATCAAACCTTTATTGCTGTTAAGCGGGTGCAAAGATAGGCACTTTTATTTAATCTGCAAGGAATATAAGGAAAAAAGTTTGCATTATTTTTCTTTGGTACCCTCTATCGGTTGATCCTCAGTAGATTCCGTTCGATAAATATTTTCTTGATTAATGATGTATCGTTGATAATAGGAGAGCATCAGCGTGGTAAGTGGCAAGGCTATGATCATCCCCAGCATACCCATTAATGAGCCCCAGACAGAGAGGGAGAGCAAAATAATGGCAGGATTCAACCCGGTTATCTTTCCCATGATGCGAGGCACAAGGTAACCGTCTTGTATGATCTGTACCACTATGAATACAGCCGTTGCCGAAGCTATGATAATCCAGAAATTATCGCCGGTATCCGCAGCTTTCAGAATGGCAAGCATGATGGTAGGGACAAAACCGATGATTTGCAGGTAAGGCACCATATTCAGCGCACCAATGAACAGCCCCAAGCCAATAGCCAGAGGGAAGTCGATAATCAGAAAGCCAATACTGAACAGGATACCTACGCACAAAGCTACTAATGCCTGTCCGCGGAAATATCTGTTCATGCCGTCTTTTACGTCGTTCAGTATGCCGGTCACTGTGTGCCGGTATTTCTTGGGCATGAGATGTATCCAGCCTTGGGATATACTTTCATAATCGAGCAAAATAAACACTATATATAATAGTATAAGGAAGACAGTGAAGAACCCGAATAAAAGGTTTATGGATTCCGAGACTAATGCCCACAACTTAGGAACGGTCACTTTAAGAGCATCCAATATGTTTTCCTGACTGAACATCTGCTCTAATATACGCATGTCGACATTCTGCCGGATAAACTCGGAGAGGGTAGTGGGTACGTTGCTTGCGGTATGGGTAGTGCTGAAATATTCTATTAGCAAGTCCTTCACTCGCAAGAACTCCTGAATCATGGGTGGCACAAGCAGATAGAACGCAGCCCCTCCTATAATGGTAAGAGTGAATAAAGCACAGAAGATAGAAGCAATTCTATTCTTTAACCGCAGCTTATATTGGAAAAAGGATACTAACGGATATATCAGGTAAGCAATCAGCCATGCCAGGAAGAACGGAAGCAATACTCCACTCAACCGCTTCAGAAGCATCAATATACCGATGATAATGGCACCGAGAATGACGGTACGGATAAAACTGTCGAATGTAATCTTCTTACGTTCCATAAGGCTTATGCTTTTTTATTTGTTGTCAACTGCCAGCCGCTTTCTGGTCTTCTTTCACCGCCCGCAGATAACATTCACGGCAGAGGGGTTCGTATTCGGCAGTTTCTCCCAGAAGTACTTGCTTGTCATTCTTAACGGTACGGTGAGAGAAGGATGCCAGTTGCCCGCACTTCACACAGATGGCATGAACTTTGGAAACTTCGTCGGCAATGGCACACAGGCCGGGCATCGGGCCGAACGGAAGTCCGCGGAAGTCCATATCCAGACCGGCAACAATAACGCGTACGCCATTGTTGGCAAGCTGATTGCAGACATCGATCAAACCGCTGTCGAAGAATTGTGCTTCATCGATTCCTACCACATCTATTTCCGAAGTGAACAGCAGGATGCTTGCCGAAGAATCTATCGGGGTAGATGCTATGGAGTGGCTATCGTGTGACACCACCTCTTCTTCCGAATAGCGGGTGTCGATGGCTGGTTTGAATATCTCTACACGTTGTTTGGCAAACTTAGCACGTTTCAGGCGGCGAATCAGCTCTTCTGTCTTGCCAGAGAACATGGAGCCGCAAATAACTTCAATTCTTCCTCTACGATTGGTTTCCTGTATGTGGTCTTCCGAGAATAATACCATTGTTTTAAAAGTTTATTTTAGCCGCAAAAATAACACTTTTAATGGCTTTCCGATATTATTTCATTATTTATTTCTACATTTGCGGCATTAACACTTTGTGATGAGAAAGGAAATGCAAACATTATTGGATGACATAGAACTGGACATTCAGGAACTGAAATATCTAATGCAAACTATAACGGCCGAGCCTGATTCTAAATTACGGATTGTGGCGAAACGGAGTATTCAGCAGATGCGTGCGCGTCTGGATGAATTGCAGAAGGTATTGGAGGAGACTGGAAGCAAGGTGGAAGAGCCTCAGATTGTTGAGGTCAAAGTTCCGGAGGTTACTGAGCCTGTATCTCCCAAGCATGAACCGGAGGCGGCTCCAATTTCCTCTCCTGCATCGCCAATCCTGGCAGAGCGGATAAAGCCGGCTACTGACTTGCGGCATGCTATCAGCCTGAACGATTCTTTCCGCTTTGCGCGTGAGATTTTCGGTGGTGACACTGCCCGTATGAATGAGGTCATACGCCAGTTGGGTGATGCCCCTTCTCTGGACAAGGCACTGGAACTTTTCTCTTCTCTGGTTAATCCTGATGAAGAAAATGAGGCGGTTGTCGATTTTGTAGAACTTCTCAAGAAATATTTTAGTTAAAGTATATAACGGATATGGGAAAACTTTATGTAGTGCCTACTCCGGTAGGAAATTTGGAAGATATGACATTCCGTGCTATCCGCATCCTGAAAGAGGCGGATCTGATTCTTGCCGAGGATACCCGTACTTCCGGAATACTGCTGAAACACTTTGAAATAAAGAATGCAATGCAATCCCACCATAAATTTAATGAACATAAAACGGTGGAAAGTGTTGTTAATAGAATAAAGGCAGGTGAAACTGTGGCATTAATTTCGGATGCAGGTACACCGGGAATCTCCGATCCGGGCTTTCTGGTAGTGCGTGAATGTGTTCGTAATGGCATCGAGGTGCAATGCTTACCGGGGGCTACGGCTTTCGTTCCGGCTTTGGTTGCTTCGGGCTTGCCGAATGAGAAATTCTGTTTCGAAGGTTTTCTTCCCCAAAAGAAGGGCCGCATGACGCGTCTGAAAACTTTGGCAGAAGAACGCCGGACAATGGTGTTTTATGAGTCTCCCCACCGCTTGGTGAAAGCATTGACGCAGTTTGCCGAACATTTCGGTGCCGAACGTCAGGCCTCCGTATCGAGGGAAATCTCAAAAATGCACGAAGAGACGGTGCGTGGCAGTCTCACGGAATTGATAGAGCATTTCACCGCCAATGAGCCACGTGGAGAAATAGTAATAGTAGTAGAAGGAATAGACGATTAGATAACTTCATTAACCAACGTAAAACAAAAGCGTATGAAAAAGTTAGCAGTTTTAATTGTATGCGCAGCCGTTATGGCATCGTGCGACGGCTTATCAGGTGGTAGCAAAGACCAGTTGAAAGCTGAAAATGATTCTCTTTTGATGGAACTTACCCAGCGTAATGCTGAACTGGACGAAATGATGGGCACTTTCAATGATATCTCCGAAGGCTTCCGCCAAATCAATGCCGCTGAAAGCCGCGTAGATTTGCAACGTGGTGCAGTTTCGGAAGGCTCTTTATCTGCAAAACAGCAGATTGCGACTGACATTGAATTCATCCAGAAGCAGATGCAGGAAAACAAAGAGCAGATTGCCAAATTGGAAGCAATGCTGAAAAATAGCAAGACCAATTCTGCACAAATGAAGAAAGCGGTAGAATCTCTGACTCAGGAATTAGTAGCCAAGACTCAGCGTATTGAAGAGTTGCAGGCTGAACTTGCTTCCAAGAATATCCGTATTCAGGAATTGGATGCAGCCGTAACCGGTCTGTCGGCCGACAAAGAAGCTCTCTCTGCTGAAAACGAGGCTAAAGCTAAGACTGTGGCTGAGCAGGATAAGGCAATAAATACCGCTTGGTTCGTATTTGGAACTAAGAAGGAGTTGAAAGACCAAAAAATCCTGACTGATACCGGTCTCTTCAAAAAAGGTAAAGTATTGAAGGATGGTGATGTGAATAAGGATTACTTTACTCAGGTTGACATCCGTACAACGAAAGAAATTAAGTTGTATTCTAAGGATGCTGATGTCCTGACAACTCATCCGGCAGGTTCTTATGCTTTGGAAAAAGATGATAAAGGCCAGCTAGTTCTGAAGATTACGAATCCGAAAGATTTCTGGAGCGTATCTAAATATCTGGTTATCCAAGTGAAATAATTTGATAATGTCATAAGATGGCAGGGTTGTTAGCCCTGCCATTTCTTTTTTATGCAATACAAGAATCTTTTTTTCGATCTCGATGATACTCTTTGGGCTTTTTCTTATAATGCCCGCGATACCTTTGAAGAAATGTATCGCAAATATGAATATGACCGCTACTTCCGGTCTTTCCAGCACTTTTATGAACTCTATGAGCGGCGTAATGTGGAATTGTGGGCAGAATATGCGGATGGAAAAGTGACAAAGGATGAGTTGAACCGCCAGCGTTTTCTTTATCCGCTGGAAGCAGTGGGAGAGGGGGATGCAGCTTTGGCAAAGGCTTTCTCTGAAGATTTCTTTGCGGTGATTCCCACTAAAAGCAGATTGATGCCTCATGCCCGGGAAGTGTTGGAGTACCTCGCACCCAAGTATAATCTTTATATCCTTTCCAATGGCTTTCAGGAATTGCAGTGTCATAAGATGCGCTCTGCAGGGATCGACCGTTATTTCAAGAAGGTGGTTCTTTCTGACGATATCGGTGTGTTGAAGCCTTGGCCGGAGATTTTTCACTTTGCCATGTCGGCTACCCAGTCCGAATTGCGCGATTCGTTGATGATTGGTGATAGCTGGGACAATGACATTACCGGTGCCAGAGGGGTAGGGATGCATCAGGTATATTACAATGTTACGGGCCGTGCGGAGTTCCCATTTAAACCAACTTACCAGATTACAGACTTGAAAGAGTTACTTCAATTGTTGTGACATTGAGGGATTAGTTGTAATTTTGCATTCGATAAAAAACGAATAAAATTGCAACTATGGAATCTATTCTTCCTTTTGCCTTGCTTTGTCTGACATCTTTCTTCACGTTGACAAATCCTTTGGGAACCATGCCCGTCTTTCTGACTATGACACAGGGGATGACGGATAAAGAGCGTCGGTTTATCGTATCGCGTGCCACTCTGGTAGCCTTTCTTACGATAATGGTCTTTACCTTTGCAGGTCAGTTCCTCTTTAAGTTCTTTGGAATCTCTACCAATGGTTTTCGTATTGCGGGCGGAGTCATCATCTTTAAAATAGGTTTTGACATGTTGCAGGCCCGTTATACCCACATGAAGTTGAAAGACGAGGAAATCAAGACTTATGCTGATGATATTTCCGTAACCCCGTTAGGTATTCCTATGCTGTGTGGTCCCGGTGCCATAGCCAATGCCATTGTGTTGATGCAGGATGCCAATACCATTGAAATGAAGGGAGTTCTGATTGGTGCTATCGCCTTGATTTATCTGATCACCTATTTTATATTGCGTGCCTCTACACGTCTGGTAAAAGTGCTGGGGGAAACGGGAAATAATGTGATGATGCGCCTTATGGGACTTATACTGATGGTGATTGCGGTGGAATGTTTCGTGAGTGGGGCGAAGCCGATATTAGTGGATATACTGAAGGAGGGATTGATATAATGGAATGAAAATGAGGATGTGGCAGATTGACTGGCACATCCTCATTCATATTTCTGTTGTCATTTCACAATCACCATCGGCAAGTCTAGTTTGCCTTCTATGACACTTCGAGTATTCGCTTTCCCTTTCTTGGGTCCCGGTGTCAGGGGACTGTAAGTCAATACATGCCGAATACGATTGCGCTGGTCATTTGTTAGACGGTCAGCATAACTTATTTCATAATCCATCAGGTTGTATGAGCTGAATATCTGCCCCGTTTTGCAATTTTCACGTTTTACGGCCTCGGCCATACTCAAGCTTGTCCCCTGCTGAGCGGCTTCCTGAAGCAACGCTCTTAAGTTCATCATATAAGCTATACGGTTGTATGAGGGCGTATCCTCGCAATAGTCGGAATCTATGCAATCTGTAGAAAGACCAGAGTTCTCATCTTCATCAAAAGCATGATGCAACCCTAAGTAATGCCCCAACTCATGTGCCAAAGTCACATTTACGTCAAATCCGTTGTACTTTCCGTCACTACCGGTCTCTTCATAGACATATAGGCTGTTGATGGATAGACATTTGGGATAAGAAAGGTTCTCTTTGGTCAGGTAAGCGTATTGGGTGGCGGGAAGTCCTTCCAGATAAGTTGTGCCCGTGGTAGAAAGCGGAAGATGGGAAATGCCAAGTATTACACTTCCACCTCCGTCCACTTCCGCAAAGTTGTAGAGCATTACGTTGATGTAACGATTGGGATCCCAAAGCAGTTTTACATAGCGGCTGTCACCCATAAAAGCCTCACAGTCCAGGGGCATGGCATCCATCTTTACATATTCTACACCTGGAGTCAGAAGCGCATTGCCCGTTTCGTCCGTCTCGGCCGGTACGAATTCCAGATTCATATCCACTCCTTTGTCACCTCCATTGTAGCGAGTGATTCCGTCATAGTAAGTGTTTACTCTGTCCAGTACTTTCAGCAGGCGTCCTTGGTCAATATACTGGTTCCGGTCTTCCGCATCGGAGTAAAGTACATGGAAGATAACGGGGAGCCTGTAGGTAAATTCCTGTCCGTCCGGTATTCCTTCTTGCCGGATATTGATCTCCCGTATCTGTTCTTTAGTCCATATCTTTATCACACCGGAACGCTCCGTATCAATATTGGGTTCCAGCGATAATTCCAGTACGGCATCGCCTGTTCCTTTACTTTGGGATACCCGGCACCAATTCACCAAACTTGTGGCCGTCCATTCCAAAGAGGTTTGGATGGAGACTTTCAGAGTGTTCTCTTCATAAGAAATGTTCGCGAAATTATCCTGCGATAATGACACGGCCGGTTCTGAATCGTCTCCGCAAGAAACACTCAACAGGCCGAATAATAAGAAGAAAAAAAAGTTTTTACGAATCATGGATTTTTTTTTAAGTTGTTAAATCAAGGCATGCGTGTAAATTCATTTAAGGAATAAAAATGGGGGACTTCAACGAAGAGTCCCCCATTTATGTAGCAATTCATCTTTCTCGTGAACCCGTTGGACGGGAACGGTTAGTGGAAGTTCCGATTATCGGTTCAGAGAATTATGGGAAGTCACAATACCGAATTTCAACTCTCTTGAGGAAACTTTATTACTGGGACTGAATGCTTTCTTGTCTGTAGATTGAACACCAAGGGCTTTAACGGATTTTGTTGTAGCCTGAGTTTGAACGGTGGCGGCAGCGTCCGGAAGTACAACTTTGAAGGCTCCATTTATATTGCCATAATAGAAACTGGTTTCGCTCTCAAGAGTGCAGAGAAGTGACTTCACGGGGAAAGTGATGACGCCGTCCGTCAGCGAACCGCACACGCCTTTTGCCTTGACCTCTTCTAAAGTTGCTCCCTGTCCCAAATAATTGGCGGCAAGACTGGATATTATCAATGCCCCATCTCCCCAGTTGAGTCCCATCTTCTGCTGGTCGATGAATACGCCTTCGGGGTCTTGTGCGTTAATTACCAGGTAATGGTTCTGGCTATCATCCCAGTCACCAGATTCATTGTAAGGGTAGGCTTCTCCATACGGATTTACCAAACGATAGACACCGGGGTTTTCGCTGTTTTCTTGTATTTCGACTTCATAGGTAGGGTTATCCACCTTATAAAGTGTGGTCATAAGATCTTCAGTATAGAGAGCTGTTCCCAAACTCATCCATCTATCAGTTCCTGCCGAAAACTCAAAAGACGTGTAGGCTACCTCCTGTGACTCACCTTCGCCATAACCTACGGCAACGATAGAGCATAATCCATTGGCTGTACTGGGAATGTTTACGGAACCGCTTTGGCTGACTTCGATGCCTTCAAGGCTGCCGTCCAGAATGCCGTTTATGGCAGCCTGAATGTCATTACCTTCCACCATCACCACTTTGGCATTTTCCACATCAGCACCCAATTGGATGTCGGCAACGGCATAGTTATCACCACCTACGTTCGTGAAGCGTCCCTTGTATTCCACATTAATAGTATAGTCTTTCAGAGACGCACCGGGGAAAATAATGGTTATAATGCCATCAGCCTGTGTATTGTTCCATCCGCCATGCCCATTCATATAGTAATATGGGGCAAGCTGCACTCCCGCAGGTGTGCCATCAGCCTGATACTGGAGAACCCTGTTGAACGTCCAAGCAGCTTCGCTGTTAAGGCTGGAGAAGTCGGAAGGATGGTGGGCGTCAACATTTGTATTATAGTCATTTGATGTATTAAAGAAACCGGTACAGTAATATGGGAAATAAACTAGATCTTCCATTGTAATGGTCACATCACCTATCTTGTCTCCCGGCTTCAATAGGGTAAATTCTACGTAAGGGCTCTGGTCGCCATTAGAAGTAAAACCTTCCTTAGTCAACCCTTCAGAATACGGATCAACCAGACGATATAAACTCGGATTGAGATCGTTGCGTTGCAGCTCCACACTATATTTATTGGCAAACAAGAAAGCATCGCTGAAAGTAGCCTTCCCCAGAGAAGTCCAAGGAGCCGGAATACCCGCCTTGAACACATACTGGGCCATACCGTAAGGAGTGGTCGCGCTTTCATCTCCAATAGTCAGTTTGATTTCAGAATATGCATCATACTCCAGCGACTCGGGGTTGTAGCTGATGGACAACACAGCCTTGTCAACGCCTTGGGCAAAGCTGACAGAAGTTGGAATCGTGAAAAAGCTGCCGCCCCCCGTAGCTGTAATAGGCACGGTAATCGCCTCATCAGTCTTGGCACGCATAAGGGTCACGTCGAACGATGTCTTGTCTTTGCTCAAATCAACAGTCGCACCATTTGTGGTCGGGAAATACACTTGGGCGTTTACAGGTTTGTCAGCAGGTGAATATTCCACATCGTCACCACAGGCAGTGAAAGCCAGTGGAAGTGCCAGCAAGAGCATGGCACTCAATATGTTCTTTATCTTATTCATATACAAATTCTATTAAAAGTTAACTTGTTGGTTAATTATTACCCGGTGCATACGTGCCTATCGGAGTAGGACGTGTGGGGATGGAACCTGAAGGGTCAGGATTGTTCTTGCCTTGGAGAGCTGTATTTGAATCCACTTCATCTTTGGGAATCACCAATGCCCAGTTGGGTTTCACGCCTTCACAGTTTATCTTGAAAATGTCCTCTATGTAGTTGGTTCCCTCATAGTTCTGAATTACACCCGGTTTCAGACGCTTAGCTGTGGGGAATGCGATACCTTCACCCCAGAACTCGATGCGCATCTGCTTCAGCACTTCAAGCTGAACAGCACGTAGGTCGGTCAGCACACAGTTATAGTCAGACTGACGGTATCGTTTCATAAAATCGTTCAGCAGCTGCACGCCTGCCGCCACATTCTGACTGGCAGCTACAGCTTCGGCCTCTATGAAGTACATTTCTTCCACACGCATTACGGGGATATCGCCGGCTGCACCAACGGAGTAAATCTTGTAGTCACCATTGACGCAACGGAACTTCAGCGACATATAGTCGGGTTGTTCATCCAGCCACTCCTTGCCTTGTACCGACTGATAATTATAGAAACTTCTGTCCGGATCGAGGAAAGAGTACTTACGGAAGTCGTTGTCGGCTATCTCGTCATAGAGCGAGCGCGCTATCTGAAGTTTCGACAAGTCTGCATAACCCCAGCCAGCCTCATTGGAGATGTGACCTATGAAGTTAGCAAGATTACCCATATTGGAGGCTGTGGGATGGAGATACCACATCCATGAAGAAGTGGCGGTGTTAAAGCCTGTAGTAGGGTTGTGCCACTGTGCGGAGGTCATAGGCGTTGCGTCCGATGCGTCGATAGCTTTGCGGGCATACTCGGCTGCCTTGGCATAATTTTCATCCCACATATATACCTTGGCCTTCAAACCATATACCACAGCCAAGCTGGGGAAGTTTTTGGTAGCAGGCGTATAGTCTGTCAAGCCGATTTCGGCCTTGTCAAGATCAGAAAGTATGAAAGCCATCATCTCCTCACGTGTTGCACGTGGATTGTTTTTAGCCATGTCGTTGGTGGTCGCCTCGGTCACAATGGGGACTGTAAGTCCCAATATTTTGCTGCAATCGGTGTAGATGTTTTCCACCGGTTCGAAAAGCACCATCAGTGTATAATAGTCCAAAGCACGGAAGGCATGAGCCATACTTCCGTATCCACGCATTTCATCGGAAATGGTGGGGTCGGTTACATCAACTACTGCTATCACATCATTGGCAGACTTGATAAACTTATACAAGGCAAAGTAAGGCAGGAACGACTCATAAGTGTTATCGGACATGCCGTAGTTTGCGCTGTAGCGCCACCACCAGTCATAACCGTATTCTGTGGCAACAATATCACCCAGAAGTTCGGACTGAACCAGCATCAGAGAGGGGTAAGCGAGGTCGCTTTCGCGAACTTGCCTTCCGTATACCAAATAGCCTTGGACCATCTGCGACGGCAGACCATTGATTGCAGCCTCAAGCGCTGAAGCCGAAGCACCGATTTGTTCGGAAGTTGCGGTAGAGTTTTCAGGGAAAATCTCTTCTATACAGCCTGTTAATACCGTAGCCGATACCACCATAGCCGAAAATAGTTTGAATATATTCTTTTTCATATTATCGTTATCTATGTTTTAGGTTTAGAACTCAAATGTCACACCGCCGGAGATAGTACGCATCGGCGAGTAATAAGTGGCGTTGGTGGTCTCGTTGTACGACTGACGCGGGTCGAAACCTTTGCGCTTAGACCAATAGAACACGTTCTCAGCCGACATGTATAAGCGCAATGAGCTGATAGCCATTTTCTTTGTCCATCTGGAAGGCAGTGTATAACCCACGTTGATGTTCTGAATGTTCAGGAAGCTGGCATTGGTCAGGAAGCGTGTGGACATTGATGCCGAATACTGGTCATTGAGCTGGAAGCGTGGTATGTTGCTGCCGGTGTTCTCGGGAGTCCAAGCCTTCAGTAGGTCCTTGTGGTAATTGGAACCGGTTGAACCGGAAGGTGAGGACATGAAATAGGCATACGTGCCGTCATACTGCTTGCCGCCAATCTGGTATGTGAAATTGATACCAAAATCCACACCATATACTTTCAGCTTGGTGCCGAACCCACCATATACCTTAGGAATGGAGGTCTCTTCAGTGATGTAGTAGTCGGCATCGGCATAGGTCTTGGTCGTTTCACGTCCAATAACGTTTCCCTCTTCATCTTTAGTGTTACGATACCATAGGGACTCGCCGTTTTCGTCCACTCCGGCATATTCTTTCAGACGCCATGTAAACATTGGCAGGTCTTCGGCAATAAAGAAATTACCACTGGAGTAACCTTTATATCCTTTGCCGCCAGCTGTGTACTCGGTAGTAATCTGCTTGTCAGCATCGAGCATCGTAAGGCGGTTTTTCAGCGTGGAGATGTTGAGGTTAACGTCCCATGTGAAGTTGCGAGTATTGAAGATGTTCACGTTGAAGTCCATTTCCACACCGCTGTTTGTCATGTTACCTACGTTGTCGAAGTAAGAAGAGTAGCCCAAAGAGGGAGCTACAGAGAATGAGAACAACATATCCGAAGTCTTACGCATATAGTACTCAATGCTACCGCTCACACGGTTCCACAGCTGGAATTCCGCACCGATATTGAAGTTAGTGTTGGTCTCCCAAGTAATATCCTTGGTACCTTTACTATAGAATGAAGTACCGACCTTGTTGTCGGAGTTGATGATGTCGAATACGTCGGTATAACGGAAGTCTCCGATATTGTCATTACCCTGCGAACCTACAGAAGCCTTTATTTTCAGTTCCTGCACCCATGAAGCGTTAAACCAACTCTCCTTATTAATGAGCCATGCACCGCCTACTGACCAGAATGTACCCCAACGGTAGTCCGGATGGAAGCGTGAGGAAGCATCACGGCGCAAAGAGGCGGAACCGAAAATGCGCTCGTCAAAATTGTACTGTAAACGGCCGAAGTAACCTTCATTATTGCGACGTCTCTTGTAAGAAGTAGCTGCCTGTCCGTCAATTACAGCACCGTCCAATTCATGGTTATCCTGAGAGAACATCTTTGACTTGCTGGCGCCCAGATAGTTTAGGCGGTAATCGTAATATTCGTGTCCCAACAGGATGTCGAAGTTGTTGTCACCAAATGAGGTGGCGTAAGAAGCAAGCTGTTGCAGGTTGTAGTCATAATCACGTTGATTGTACTTGCTCACTGTACCTCCGGTGGAGTCAAATTGTCCATAATAAGGGTTGTACACATAAGTAAACCGTGTCTCGTCCAAATTAAAAGTACCATTCAGTGTTACCTTCAGTCCCGGCAGCGGAGTGATGTCCACAAAAGCATTACCGCTAAGGGCGTTTCCTTCGGCATTTCTGGTGTTAAGCTTATTATCCTGAATAGGGTTGGCGTCAGCAATAAAGGGACGTTGCATACCGGCATTGATACCGCTACCATAGTCCATCATTTCGATACCGTTGCCGTCAAGCATGATACTGCCATCAGCATTACGCACGTAAGCGGGATAGATGGGAGCCATTTGAGTGGTGAATGCCCAAACGTTAGCGGTAGAAGAACTTGACCCATTGTTACCCAATGAATTGCTGTCAAAGCGTGCGTATGACATATTTGCACCCACCTTCAACCATTTCTTGGCCTGATAATCGGCTTTCAAACGACCGGTCAGGCGTTTCAGATCAGATCCTTCAGTGATACCCTCATTTCCCAAATAGCCCAAAGAGACATAGAAAGAAGATTTTTCATTGGCTGCGCTTATCGAGAAGTTGTACTCCTGACGCAAGCCGGTACGTGAACCAACCTTATCCCAATCATCGGGAGTAAGCAGGTAGTCACGTCCTTTGTAGTTTACTATCCTACCCAGTGTGGCGTCGGGATTGAGCTTGCCATTCTGACCAATGAGGTATTGTCCTTCAGGAACAGTATAGACATTGTAGCCCAAACCGCCGTTGGAGCCAAACAGATTATTGTTTGCCTCAATCCATGCAGCCTGATCGCTCATACCCATTTGTCTTGTATAGTAATTCTTCATTGCGCCATAGTGCATCTCGTAATACATCGCAGGGTCAGAAATCACATCATACTTCTTCAATGCGCGTGTATTGGCACCCCACTTGGCATCGAAAGTCACTTTGGCTTCACCACTCATGTTGGCTCTCTTGGTGGTGATGATAACCACGCCGTTGGCGCCACGTGCACCGTAAAGTGCATTTGAAGCAGCGTCTTTTAGTACGGTCATTGACTCAACATCATTAGGATTGATATTGCTAAGGTCACCGCTGTAAGGCGCACCATCAACAATAATCAAGGGGTCGTTTCCTGCATTGAGTGAGCTGAAACCGCGAATTTTGATAGATGCAGTTGCACCCGGGGCACCATTGTTAGAGGTTAGTGTCACACCCGGCACTGCACCTGCCAATGCATCAGTGACACTTGTCACCTGCGACTGCTCAAGCTTTTCAGCTCCAATGACTTTTGCCGAACCAGTAAAGGCAGACTTCTTCGCTGTACCGAAAGCTACTACCATTACCTCCTCAAGCATCTCAGTATCAGACCTCATGACGACTTTTACGGTAGGTTTAATAGCCACTTCTTGTGTCTGCATTCCAATATACGAAACCTGCAAAGTCTTCGCAGAACTATAACACGTATAAATAGCTATTAAACAAGATATTAGCAATTTGAAAGAACTTATGCAAGTAAACAATGTGCCTAATAAAAGTCAGCATAAGTAGTATTATATTATTTTAGAAGTACTAATATGATACCAATCGTGCAGTCAAACTCCTTTCAATCTGACTTTTATGCGTTATACAGTACTATGTTATGGCACATTAAAAATATACTTTTCTTTTTTTAAAGTAGTATCTTAAAAAAACACTCTATTGAGCGATTGTCACAAAAATAATACTGGAATGGTATTGTATTAAATTTATATGTAAAACAATTTAATCACATAGTTCTCATAGGATGAAAAGTCATTTTTGATAGCTAATATTATTGTTAAGCACCTTATTTATGAGAAAGTTGCGACTTTATATTGTTACTTAGGAATACAAAAACGGGGCTATTCCGTAATTATGAGAAAGCCCCGCTTTATTTTTTAGAATCTATGAATCTATCTTTTCATAAATTTGTTCCGATATGCTTTTCCATCCGTTGATTGTAATACTACTATATAACATCCAGATGGCAATCCTGCCACCGGAATAGAATACTCCTTAGTAGGGTTATCAGCGGATTCTTTCTGCTGTATCATTTGCTGTCCAGCCAAGTTGTAGACAGAAATCATCTTAGCAGTATTAGAGGTACGGATATAAAGAACATCTTCTACCGGTTGTTGATAGATAATCATCCCTTCTTTATCAGTCACTTCATCTTCAATGCTAGTAGCTGACCCCACGGAAAAGTCGAGGCGGCATAACGGTTTATTTCCATCATACCCTCCCAACAGCTCAGGTTTATACAAATTGACGGTATAGCTACCTTCATCGATTTGAGGATCAAATTCCATTTCAAAATCAAGAGGATGATCCTTTTCTATAAATATCTCCGCGTAGTGGATATTAGACGTTGAAGACTGCCCTACTGTAAATATTGCAGCCATCAAGGTTTTGTCATATACATTTCCTGCTCCACTTAATGACAAGTAAGCCAGTAGTTTCAGCTTTTCTCCTACCTGGATTTGATTCTTCTCTAAACGTACATCTTCAACAACTAAACTCGGAGAGCCATAAGCTCTATTAACAGTGACAGTAACTAAATTATCGCCAATACCATATACATATTCTCCCCATCGAACTCCTGGACAGATATAATAATCTCCGACTGGAATATCAGTAGACGTTTCCGTCAGGTTGGAAATCAAATTTCCAGAAATAATTACTTCCTTATTGTTTGTGCCTGGTTTTAACTCTAGTTGAGTATATCCGGTAAAACTAATAATTTGTGGTTTTTCATCTGTCGTAATGAACACAACACCTGCTAATCCATAAAAGTCATTTGTCATATTTCTATTAGAAAGTATCATTTTGAAATCACCCTTACGACCACTATATAAATTATGCAAGATTTCCACACTTCCATCCAAATCTTCCTGTAGCGTTAGGTTGCCGGTAAATGGAGTAAGAATACATTTATTGCCGGTAACAGTAAGTGTAAACTGTGATTCAAAGCCATACCCACTCCGTACACGGCTCCAAGCTGTTTCACGCATGTCCTTTGTTGCTAAATATAGGGCGTAGGTTCCATCTACCAGATCATTGGAAATTGTAATGTTCGAGAACGTCTGTCCTTCGCTCCCATAATTAGTATTCACATTTCCTAAAGACACATTCCACAAGGCCAATTGTTTGCCACCTTTTTCAGCAATCAAGGCCAGTTGTCCATTTTGGAATTTCGTACTCATATTATACAGTTTGGTAACCGTAAGATCAAAACTTTCCCCTTTTGCAATCTCTTTCTTATTAACCTCAAGTTTTGAAAGATAAAAATGTGAAGTATAACTTGAAGATGCTGTAGGGGGTTCAAGTCCGATGAGCATTCCTTGTTGGTAGATAAAACCACCGCCAAGGTTCGTGCCTCCACCAATTCCCGGAGATGACGGATCGAGGGAAACAACTTCAAAATAGCCATTGTTGGAACCACCCCAGCCCCAGTTTACGTGGACCATATCCTGAGCATCATAGCCATCGAAAACAAATTCATGCCCTACATCTTTAGATGCACCATTATAAAGTACAGGGCGTCCTTCACTGAGTTCCGTCTTAATCATATTCATCCATTCTTCAGAAGTGAAATATTGACGACATACATATCCAAGATTCTCATCATAACCGAAATAGTCGATTAAAGCCTGCCCCACTTTGAAGGAGTAAGCTCCGGAACTGGAAGGGGAATATTCCATATCAACTGCAACGCCACAAGCATACATCAATTCTGCAACAGCATTTGCTTGTTCTGTCGTATAACTGCCACTGACATATTGAGGCAACATTTTATCCCAACTGAAAGTTGTGTTTCCATAATCAAACGAGCATTCAAGTCCTGATGAAATTTTATAAGAGTAGGTGCCTTTTCCTTTTACAGGGTATTCGTGATATTTTAAAATCATCGCCATGGCTGTGGCTACACAGCCAGTCACACAACGGTTTCCTTGCACTATTGGACAGGCATTATTATAAGGTGCATCCTGATTCCAATTGATTTCACCCAACATGGGATCTACCGTTTCCGGGAAAACAGCACGTGTCAGCAGTCGGGGTTCTTTGATTGCTTGTTCTCCATTCACTAAAGCTGTATGTACGGCATTATAACTTTCTAGCCAACTTTGTATATTAGGTGGCAGGTTATCAGTCACAAAAGCACCTTTATCAGAGTAACCCAATACGGGTTTCATCCGATCATCGCCCGAAACAATCACATAGGCAGACTGCCCATGATTATAAACATAAAAAGCCGGTTCATTTGAAACACTTCGGGTAGAAGTAGACTTCAATAAATCTCCGGATATGGCAACCAGCCGGATATCATCAACAGAACGTGTCGCAGGATACCTGGCAAAAAACGAACGGGCTATTTCAAGTGCTTCCCCGGTAGAACGTTGTGTAGCCCATGTGGAAATAGTACAGAACAGTACCCAAAACAGAAGTAATATTTTCTTCATAAGCAATTTTTTACATATCCTAGATTACCAAAAACAGTAAAAAGAAAAGCGTGTAGTCAACATTCCTATGAATAGCCAACCGCACGCTTTTTTATTGTCACATTTATTTTCAATAGAAGTTACTTACCACGGTAGGGTGAAAAAGTTTTCTTTCGACTTTAACAGCCTCAACAGGAATAGGAGTCATACGAAGATCTTTGGCAACCTTTGGTGTAGCCTTTCCAATAGGACTAAGTGCAGGTTTACTGCTCATCATCAGAGCTGTAGACTTGCCTGAAGTATAAGCACTCCATTCCATGGCATAGGGAACATAGGAGTTCCACCAACCGATAGGTGCCCCATCGGAAAGAGCCAAATAGCGGACACTATTGATAGGAATTTCATTATTTGGAGCATTGACAAAAGCCAATATACCGTCAACAGTGAGCCCACCAATAAGATAGCTCTCTAATTCAAAACTTCCCGGATTATTTACGTCATACATAGAAAGAATCATGTCATAACCTTGAGCACCCGTTACATCCTGCGCACCTAACATCAACAAACCACTTTGCGGATCATAATCTGCAAATACCGTATCATCATATTCTGCTGGTTCAAGTGCCGATAAGCCTTTGATTGCTACAGCATTTTCGCCTTCAACCGGTCTAACCGTAACAAGAGCTTGAACTGTACTCCCATCTTTAGGATTAAGGAATGGCGCTACCCAATTACCACGGTAATCTGTAATAGATTTACCTGTCTGCAAGTCATCCATCGCAATACCGGTATATCCTGCACGGAACTTCTCTGTAGTAGTAGCCAAAATTGCAGATTTCTTACCGGTTTCGTTATCTATTAGATAGAATTCCACTTCAAACGTATAAATCTTGGTTTCCGAATCATATGATGCTTTTTTGGCATCCATATAAACATCATTTCCATAAGAAGATAAACCTGTCTTTTGTTTCTTCGGCACACGAACCGTATTGGTCTTTTTATTATAGAAGAAAGTTATATTAGTACCTTCTTCGTATACAGAAACTAAATGAAAAATCGGGTCTTCGCCTTCTGCACTGGTGCCTTGTTCCATATCTACAATAAATTCATCTTTCAAGAGCCCGGACACATAAGTGCCTCTCGCGTCTTCAACCAAAGTCCAAGGAGCATAGTCGCGATCATACACTACTTCCATCTTAGACTTGTCAAGCCAAAGCTGGAAACCTTCCACCGGCTGAAAACTAACATCTGTAAGTTGGTGGAAACATACCCCCAAATCAAACATCTGCTTTTTCTTATTGAAACTTCCCAATGCATAATCATCTTCCGTGAGAGGTTTTCCAGAACTGGATAAATTATAAGCCAATGAACCAAAAGTCAAAAATTCCGGAGCATATTTAAAATCCAAAGTAGACGACAGACTAAAGCCTAAATAAGTTCTCGGTATTTGCCATAAGGCATTTTCCGGTGCTACGGTTTCTTCTCCTTCTGCAGGCTTAGAATAACTCTCACCATCCAGTATTATATAAGGAAGTTCGAAATCATCCGGCAAAACGCCAGGAAGACCTATTCCCGTAAAATAATAATTATCATAAACGCTTAAAAAACGATATTTATTTTTATCTTTCAATTTTTCTACAGTGATATCAGTAAACATAACATCACTAACACCAAACATAGAGAAAATCTGGTCAATATATACCGCTTTTTCAGTCACCACTTCCCAAACCTCTTGCGGTGGATATTCCGCAACAATTGTTTGTGCTGAATTGGCATATTCTGTTCCATCGACAAACGAAAGTTTCAAGGTGTACTTTGTACCCCGCACCGCATTAGCGTATGCAATTTTTACTGATGCAGTATCTTTACCTTCAGCAAACTGCACTGTACCAGGAACAGTGAAAACAGAAGCCGTTGCAGCATCCATTTCCGCTTTCAGTTCTATTGTAACCGCCGCATCACCCGCCGTACGCTGTATGGGGAGTTTTATGACTCCACTTGTTGCAGTGGCATCAGGATCTTCATCTGTCAATGAATAACTAGTTTTCATTGATTTAGGGAAGAATACCCCCTCACCTTCTACTGCCGGACTTTTTCCTAAGTTGTCCGAAGGTACATCATCTGTACAAGAACCTAGCGTCAAGGCACATATGCCCATCAGACCTAAGATGAATTTGTTTATATTTTTCATATCTCATTTCTTTATGATTAATAGACTCTATTTCTAAGCTTGCGGCAACTCTGCTGACGGATTGTTGTCACTCTCATCAATACCAAGATTGGACTCAACCTCACTTTGTGGAATACGGAATATTAGATTCGGATTACCTGGCAGAATATTATATCGAACGGATTTCTCGAAATTATTTTCACCACGACGGTCTACTCCCTTATTAAAGCGTAGAATATCAAATAATGCAAATCCTTCTCCCCAAAGTTCCACACGCCGTTGCCACCACACAGCATTACGAACATCTTCTGCCGTAGTTGCATTGCAGACATAGTCTTCGTCTCTATATTGGTTTATAAATTCTTGTAACATCTCGGCAGCACCGCTAGGATTACCTCCCATTGCAGTTGCTTCTGCAATAATAAGATACATTTCTTCCGCACGCATCATGGGAAAATCCTGCGCATTGTCCGAACTAGCCGGATCGTTTTTATATGAACCGAACTTTACATTTGTGTAAGGAGTAAATCTGTATGCTTTAGCTACCGTTTTTCCATCGACATACAATTCGTCACTTAGTGGAGAAGATAATTCTTCATCTACCCACCATCCTTTACGCACATCGCTTTCTGGTATCTGAGCCCACAAACTTGAATTGATCATTCGATGTACACCTTGACTGGTATAGCTATTCTTACTCATGGAGCACATATGTGAGGGCCAGTTTATAATGCCCGTTTTAACAGCATTACTTTCCGTTGTATAAACCAACCCCCAAATCCAGGAATTGCTGGTGGCATCGTTGAAAGCCGGGACAGAAACTGCACTTTTAGAATAAGGAGTATAATCAGCAAGTGCGGATTTCGCATCATTAACAGCCGCCTCATAACTACCCATTAGTAAATTTACACGGGCACGGATGCCGCAAGCCACATTGTAGTCAACATGAGCTTTATCTGCGCGTTTAATCCCAGCCTCCTTGGCTGCCTGCAACATGGGAACTGCCGCATTCAAATCTGCCATGATTTGTTCATATACTTTTTCTACAGTCTGGCGTGGATGATTGTTTCCTTCGCTTGTTTCTGTAATAATAGGCACACACAGTTTATCTCTATTGTCCGCATAGGTAAATTGGAAAATCTGAGCCAGCTGGAAATAGCAGAAAGCACGCATTGCTTTTGCCTGCCCCAAATAGAATTGGGAATTCACATCCTCCGTTTCAGGGTCTACACTTTTGATAACGGCATTAGCAGCCATAATACTCTGATAAAAACGTTTCCAAATCATTTGAGTTTGATAACTGGTATATATGCGATCCTGATAAGTAACATCATCACTAAACCAATTATAACCAGTCACCTTACTTGGCATATCCATCCCACTTGTTTCCAGCATTAGCACAATGGCAGGATAAGAAAAATCAAAATGAATGTTTTCCGACCGACCGAAAGTGTTCCATGCAGCCGTAAAGCCACTATACATACCTTGCAAATCAGCATCCAACTTACTTGGATCTTTTTCGCCTATTTCATCTTTCTGATCTTGAGTAATAGTACCACCTTCCGGGTAAGTATTCAATTCGTCAATGCAAGAACTAACCAGAAATGTACCGAATACCAAAGATAATATTTTTATATATTTCATAATCTTGATAGTATTTTGAATATAAATTAAAATGTTACAGTAATACCGCCTGAAATAGAGCGGATAAGAGAATAGGTGTAGTCATTGGTCGTCATCAGTCCCATTCGAGGATCAAGTCCTTTCCGTTTTGACCATAAAGCCAAATTATCAGCTACACCATAAATACGAACAGACTCCATCAGTAAATTACGTGTCCAGGATTTAGGTAGTGTATATCCGATAGAGATGTTTTGCAAGCTCAAATAATTTGAACTGGTAACGAAACGATCTGATGTAGCTGTAGCTAAGGAACCTTGAGCTGTGTAAACTAAACGAGGCACATCCGTATTCGTATTTTCCGGTGTCCATGCCTTCAGTATATCACGATGCCAATTTTGACCGACTCCACTAGTTCCATTGTGCATCAAGCTAGCATATCTACTATCATATAAATGTCCACCTAACTGATAAGAGAAAGTTACAGATAAATCAATACCTTTGTATTTGAACTGAGTACCGAAACCACCATAAACTTTCGGCATAATGTTGCCACCCTGTGCATAGCGGGTTGCGCTACTCCAGTCTGTGGTAGTCGTTACATCAACCACATTACCAGCTTCATCTTTCACATCTTTATACCAAGTTGCGTCTCCGGTCTCATTCAAACCAGCATATTTACGTATGTAGAATTGGTACATTGGCTCACCTTCACGATAAATGTAAGTGCCACTAATCCATTCACCATTCAAATCAGGATGTAATTTCAAAATCTTATTTTTCAAGAAAGTAGCATTAACATTAGCACTCCAACTAAAGTCTTTGCCATCAATAATGATGCCATTCATGTCTATTTCAAGACCATTATTACGAACAGACCCCATATTCATAGGAACACGAGAGTACCCCATCGAAGAAGGAATGGGCTTATAGTATAACATATCCTCTGTCTGCCGATTAAAATATTCAACTGTACCATTTAGACGGCGGTCGAACAATTCGAAGTCAATACCAATATTAAAATTGTGTGAACTTTCCCAAGTTAAATCCTTATTGGCTTTATAACCTAAAACCAAAGATTGATTATCATTATCATTAGATAAGCTGTACTGGTCTACATAAGCATAGTCATTCAGAATATTGTCATTACCCTGGACTCCATAACTTGCCTTCACCTTCAAAAGGTTAATCCAAGTCAAATCACTCATAAACTCTTCTTTATTCATTACCCAACTGGCACCTACAGACCAGAAGTTACCCCATCGGTTGTCTTTGTGAAAACGTGAAGAAGCATCACGACGGAAAGAAGCACTTGCGAAATACTTTTCCTGATAATCATATTGTATGCGTGCTAGGTAACCTATTGTTGCATATGTACCCGCAGAAGAACTTGTACTCGGATTATTGATAGCATTATTCAGTTCCGTAATAAACGGATTGTAGAGATTATATTTGCTTCCTGACAAACTCTGAGCTTTCAATTTATAAAATTCATAACCAGCCAACACATCAAGATTATGATCATGTGCAAAAGACTTCTTATAAGTCAAAAGATACTGGGAGTTTATAGCTGTCGTGCGGGAATGGCTCACTCCCACAACACCACCTAATTCAGCATATTGTCCATAAAAAGGATTAACCAAATCACTTCCACGCGTATCGTCTACAAAATACGAAAGAGAGGCTCTGCCTTTCAAACCTTCTAAAAATTCAATTTCTCCATAAAACTGTCCATTGAAAATATTAGCCGCATAATTCGATTTATCCAATTGCAAAGCAGAACCCGGATTACTTTGTGACATAAACTCGCGGTCAAAATTCGTAGAAGTTTTACTGTCACCATAGTCATAGCGGGTACGTCCATAATTGTCTTTCATTATATTGCCCGATGCATCACGCATATATAATGGATAAACCGGGGCAATCATATCGGCCACATAGAACATATTGCCTGAAGAGAGACCTTCCTGTTCACCTGGAGCTTGAGAGTCATAATGAGTGAAAGAAGCATTCATTCCGACCTTCAACCATTTTTTCATCTGGTAATCAGTTTTTAAACGTGCCGAATAACGAGTAAATGCAGATCCCGGGATAATACCACTATCATCCAAATAGCCTAAAGAAGCATAATAAGTCAATCCATCCTTACCACCGCTCATCGTCAAATTGTATTCCTGACGTAAATTACTGTCATCCAGCAATTCATCAGTCCAATTATCTGGAGTGTAGAAATATTGTCCATCACTATAACCCAGAGTTGCATTGGGATTTACACGTCCATTACGACCTATAAAATATTGTCCGTCAGGAACTGTATAAACTTGGTAACCCACACCTCCTTCTCCAGTAAAGATATTTGCATTAGCGGAAGCATGTGCACTGGTTGCTGCTTGTTCCGGGGTAGATCCACCTCTTACAGCACTATCATAAGATGCGTTATACAATCCTCTATACATAGTTTCGTAATAGGTAGAGGGGCTCTTTATCATTTCATATTGAGGAACTGCTCGACGATTAGTTCCCCATTTAGCATCTAAAGTTATCCTCGCTTCACCTGTTGTGCCTTTTTTTGTAGTTATAATAACCACACCATTAGCACCACGTGCACCATATAAAGCATTTGCAGCAGCATCCTTCAATACGGTCATAGATTCAATGTCTTGCGTATTAATAGCGGCAATATCACCATCATAAGGTATGCCATCAACTACATACAGTGGAGTATTACTTGCTGAGAAAGAACCAATACCACGAATACGGACTGAAGAACCTGAACCTGGTTGTCCATTACTCTTTGTTACCTGTACACCGGCAACTTGACCAGCCAAAGCATCAGTTACATTAGAAGTTTGAACTGCAGCTATTTTCTCCGATTTGATGGTAGAAGCTGATCCCGTAAATGCAGACTTCTTAGCAGTACCGTAAGCAACTACCATAACCTCTTCAAGCATCTCAGAATCAGACTTCATTATAATCTTTACATTCGGCTTGATTGTTACTTCTTGCGTTTGCATACCAATATATGAAATCTGCAATGTATTCGCAGAACTATGCGTTAGCTATATTGTTGATATATAGCAATATATTAATAGCACAGGAACTTATTATTCCATAATAGTATTTTGTAATTGATTGATTAATAAATATATAAATAAAGTAATATGAATATACATCTACCTAAATTATACTAAAATACTCACATAATATATTTACTAACAATGTATTAGCAATAAAACAATGATATAAATGAACTATAGAATAAGTATTATGCGTTTGAATCTGCAGTAAAGTGTAAATAATAGTTGTTTTTTGAATTAAAAAATTGCAAATTCACAATAGGAATAAGGGAATTCTATATATAGTTCTGATTTTTTACTATAGTACCAGCTTTTATAACTAAATATAATGTTAATGTCTATACCTCCGCTAGTATTTAATGATGGCATAGGTCAAAACGATAAATAGAATATATTCCTGTATATATTATCGACCTATATGAATTCCTCATCTGTAACCATAGTGCAATAACCCTGAAGAGAAAGATGAAAAAGAAAAATAGAACAAAAGTACTTGAATCATATTGTAACAATCGATGATGTACGCATAAGATTACAATGTACGAACTTAATAAATGCGCCAGAAGATTCAATCGTAATTGAAACTTTTGCTATATTTGCCAATAAATTAAATTATGATTGAATATGAAAAGCTATATACCCCGTCCTTTATATACCAATAGGATAGAACCATTTATCGGTAAGGATTTAATAAAAGTGATAACCGGCCAGCGTAGAATAGGCAAGAGTTATATCCTTTTGCAAATATCAGACATAATAAAAGAGAAAACACCGGAAGCTAATATTATCTTTATAGACAAAGAGTTATTAGCTTTTGCGGATATGAAGAATTATATGGATCTCTATCAATATGTTCTGAAAAAGGCGACAGGGCATAATTATAACTACCTTTTTGTCGATGAAATACAAGAGATAGAGGAATTCCAATTATGTTTGCGGAGTCTATTAAATGAAAATATATGCGACATCTACTGTACGGGAAGTAATGCTAAAATGCTTTCCGGTGAACTTGCGACTCATTTGGCTGGAAGATATATTGAATTCCCGGTTCATTCACTCAGTTATGAAGAGTTTTTGAGATTCAACCAACTGCAAGATTCTCCAGAAAGTTTAAGATCATATCTTACGTTTGGAGGAATGCCCTATATTCATAATTTAGCGATGAATATAAATGTTATATTTGAATATTTGAGAAATGTTTACTCTACTATTCTGTTGAAAGATGTGGTTGCTCGTGAATCAATCAGGAACGTGTCGTTTTTAGAGAATCTGGTAGGTTATTTAGTCGATAATACCGGTTCTCTTTTTTCCGCTCAAAATATCAGTAAATATCTGAAGTCTCAGCAAGTAAACATACCTACACAAACAATCCTGAACTACCTGAAAGCATTATGCAATAGTTTTTTTGTTTACAAGATACAACGAGCGGAAACTCAAGGAATAAAAATCTTTGAAATTGGAGAAAAATATTATTTTGAAGACTTGGGTCTGCACAACGCCATACGACATTTTGATTTCCGGAGGGACATCAATAAGTTGATAGAGAATGTTGTATGCATAGATTTATTAAGGTATGGTTATGAAGTATATGTCGGAAAGAATGGGAATAAGGAAATTGATTTTATAGCTTCTAAAGGTGATCATAAAATCTATATCCAAGTGGCGTATATACTTCTCGATGAAGCAACCGTTCAGCGGGAGTTCGGTAATCTACTGGAAATTCCTGACAATTATCCTAAATATGTAATCACTATGGATGAAATGCAGAGTGGGGGAAATTATCAAGGAATCAAACAAATTTCGCTACGGGATTTCCTATTGGCGGAAGATAAGGAAAAGCTATGAGTTGATTATCTTACCTTTACTTTTGAGCATAAGAAAGGAGGTGTGTCGACACACCTCCTATTTAGAGAATTTGTAACGCTATTTTTTTACGTCTAATTCTTTTTAGAGGGGCAGTATATTTTGCACACACCCTCTATGGTTAATATTATTTTGGAGTAACTGTTTTTACGGCAAAGTAATAATGACAACTCCGTCTGAAGTAGCTCCATTAAATCCACCGGAAAGTTCTTCAATATAATAATAAGGCGCCAATTGGATAGTCTTTTCATCAACTACCTTATTGAATTCAGTAGTCATTTCTTGGAAATTAGAAGGATGGTAAGCAATGACATCACCACCACCGACATAATTCAAGCCAATAGCAAATTTATTGTAAAGAACAGCACCATCCTCAATCCAAAAATCTAAATTAGATACTCTGGCTGTTGAAAGCGTAAAGTCTCCAACTAAATCAGCCGGTACCCCGTTAGTATAGTAACCATCATAAGGTTTAACTACGCGATAACGGTTAAAACCTTCAGCCTTGAATACTTTTACTTTGTTTGTACCTCCGAAGAAGTAGTTATCCGTAAACGTTCCCTCTCCAAGCTCTTGCCAGTTGTAATCTTTGCTTACAGTAAAAGAAGCCTGGGCAGATCCGCTTATCGCAATATCTCCCTCCGGTACAGACAATGCTAATGTAACGGTTATTACCTGACTTATCTGTAAAGGGGTAACATCAACCGTTACAGTCGTTTTGTTTTCGCCGGCAGCAAAATTAAAGCCGGTAACAGTGCATCCCTCAAATGGCACTTTATTGAGTACAGCAGAAATAGTAATATCTCCGCTATACGCTGAAGCTGTATTCGAACGAAGCAAATCTATTGTAAAAGTCGGTTCTGCAGGCGACACAACAACACCATCCAAAGATTTGGAAATAAAGGTAACTCCCTGCCCCTCTCCTTCAGTATACAAAGGTCCTTCTTGGTCTGTGCTACAAGCAGAGAACAGCAATACTGTCAAAAGAGACAATAAGACTGAAATTCTATTGATATATTTCATAATGTTTTTTCCTCTAAAGTTTGTAAAATGAATCATTCTTTATAATCTCCCACCGGATTTTGGTCAGTTTTTACATCCATGTTCACATTACCGTCGAATTCACTCTGCGGAATAGTCAATACCCACATATAGCATTCCGGATCGTCTGTCGGACGATTGCCCAGTAAGGCATCAGAAGGCCATCCCATAGCGGCTGTACGACGGAATCCTTGTTTCAGACGACGTAAGTCATAGATACGTCCAAACTCGCCCCATAACTCAACACGACGCTGTATAATGATTTCTTCGAGTAGCGAACCTGTATAATCGCTACTTGTAGCTCCCAGACTTGTGCCGGTCTTCGTGCAGGTATATCCTTCTACACGTTTATCCATGACAGCTTTCAAATCCTCAATGGCAGGTGCAGTTTCACCCAAACGGCATTCTGCTTCGGCAGCCGTCAGATACATTTCTTCTACACGCATCCAGATGTAGTCTCCGGTCCAAGTTTGTCTGTCGGAGAACTTAAATTTCTCTTGCTGATAACCGCCGGACTTATTATTTTCATTTTCCGGATCCCACCATGCCTTACGGGCATCTGCCGGGTTAATCAAGCCATATAACTCTTTGCTAATCTGCTTACGGGCTTCTGCTCCATACTTTCCGTCACCTCTCTCGTCGCAAGCATCCATATGCGTAAAGAAGCCGGCATACATACCAGATTGGTCGGAAATAATTTCAGCTCCCCACATCACATTACCAGCGGAAGAATCATTCAACCCGGAAAAGCTTGAAACTGGCAATACAGTGCAACCACTAACCGTAATAGCATTTTTCGCTGCACTTTTGGCAGTAGCCCAGTCTTCCATAACCAATGCTATACGTGCCTTGAGTCCCAAAGCGACAGCATGGTTAATGTGACTGACATGTTTCCGCTTTATTCCGTTCAGCATATCGACAGCTTTATTGATGTCCGAAGTAATCTGGTCGTAAACCTCTTGCACAGTCGCACGTGCCTTGCCCGCAGTACCTGCAACGGTTGGTTCAGTATAGATAGGACAACACTGTTCCGACTCATGTCCTTTATAAGTGCGGGCAAAACTTTGTGCCAGCATGAAGTAAGAATAAGCACGTATGGCATAAGCTTGTCCTATCACATAGTTAATCTCATCTGTTGTGCCCTCCATTGTTTCTTCAGCAGCAATAATGTAGTTTGCATTAGAGACCCATGTATAATAACCATTCCATAAATCGTAAGAACGCCATGCCCCGCTGGAATAGAACGATTTCACGTTATAAAGACAGTCGTACCAGAACCAGCCACTGCCTTTAGCACTCATTATCAGATCCTCGCCCATAACATCAGCCATCAAATTATAAGAACTGATACCAAAACTTTGGTGAGTGTTGCCTGTAGGAGACCAGGAAGCGTACATAGAACGATAGATACCATTCAGAGGAACCAAAGCCGCATTGGCATTTGCCAGCAGCCCATCTCCGGACATAGAGTCGGTAGGAGCTGTTTGAAGTGCATCGTCCAAGCAAGACGACAAACTTGCACAACCCACAAAACCAGCAAAAATATATTTGAATATCTTTTTCATACTTGTTTTTATCTTAAGTAAATATTAGAAATTAATTTCGACACCTAATGACCAGGTCTTATTAGGCGAATAAGAGTAGCTTGTCTCACCGCTAAAGTTGTACTGCGGATTCATACCTTGTAAGTGAGTGAACAATGCCAAGTTATCTATAGAACCGAAAACACGTACAGAGCCCAATTTTGCCTTTTGCATCCATGCCTTTGGCAATGTGTATCCTAATGTAATGTTCTTAATAGCAAAGTAGGACGCATCTACTAAGAAACGATCATTTGTTGTATTTTTTCCTGCAATCTCAATACGGGGAACATCAGTGATATCACCTGGTTTCTGCCAACGACGCAGCGCATGTTCATTCCATGCATTATTGTAGTACATATTATTCATAGAAGCACTGTACAAACCATCGTACACCTTGCCACCCAAAGAATAAGTAGTCAAGATAGAGAGGTCAACACCTTTCCAGGAAAGGTCAGTACCAATACTACCATAAAGATCTGGAATACGGCTTCCTAAATAATACTTGCTTTGGGCAGCTTTTTCATAATCACTGCTGATACGTTCGTTAATCATGTTGCCTTCATCGTCGGTATCATATACCCAATACAACTGAGCGCCGGTTGCAGGGTCAACGCCTGCAGCTTTTGCCATATAGAATGTATTGATAGGCAGGCCTTCTTTGATGCTATAAATACCATCGATTATTTCCGGAGTCTCTCCTGTCAGTTTTAACACCTTATTTTTTACAGTAGAACCCATCCAAGTGATATTCCAGGTAAAATTGTTAGTCTTGATAGGAGTACCCTTGATTTCTAATTCAAAACCGCTGTTACGCATGTCACCAACATTAGCATTATAGCCACTGAAACCGGTAGAAGTAGCCATCGGGTAATTCAACAACATATCGGTAGTCTTCTTATTATAGTACTCAGCATTAACACTTAAACGGTTGTCAAAGAAAGACGCTTCAACACCAATGTTGAAATTGCCGCTTTTTTCCCAGCTCACATTCTTGTTCTCCAATGTAGATACCAAGCCACCAATCTGGTTAGAATTAGCCCAACCCAGATCGTAAAGACTCTGCCACAAATAATAGTCGCTGGTATATACTCCACCAGAAATCTTCAGAATATCATCATTACCTTGCTGTCCATAGCTGACTTTAAAAGAAAGATTGTTTATCCAACTGACATCTTCCATAAATGCTTCTTTAGAAATACGCCAATTTCCACCGACTGACCAGAATGTACCCCAACGGTCGTCTTTATAGAAACGAGAAGAACCATCTGTACGAAGAGAAGCAGAGAAATAATACTTTTCATCATAGTTGTAGTTAAAACGTCCTAACCATGATTCGATACGGTAATTATCTGTATAAGAGTCTGCATCGCTAAGGGTTGTACCCGGACGCAATTCCAGAATACCATCCACCAAATTAGTCTTTGCTGCTTTCAGATATTCATATTGGTAAGCATAGAATTCATGACCAGCCATCACATCGAAATTATGAAGACCAAAGGAACGGTTCCACATCAACAGTTGATTGAAAGTGTAACTCTGCATACGAGTACTGTATTTAGACAACAAACCACCAGCAGCAGCCTGATTGCCATGATACATATTCATATAATTCATTTGAGATGCCTGACGATAGTCCATACCAAAGTTTATAGCCAACTTCAAGCCCTTTAACACTCCGAAATCATCCTTATCAGAGCCAAAAGTTAATCCGGTACGCAAACCGGCAACATCATTCTTTACGCTTGACTTATCATCCAGCAAGCCCCCCAACGGGTTATAATCAGAATAACTACCCGGACGACCGCTTTCACCATAATCCAATTGTGGATGGCCATCCTCTCCTAAAGCATTATTACCCTGTGCATCCTTTATATATACCGGGAAAAGCGGAGATACAAACTGTGCAGAATACCACACATTAGATTGAGAACTACCAGTATATTGACTGTAGTTTGATACAGAATGCGTCAATGACGTATTCAGATTCGCGCTGAACCAGTCCGTCACTTCAGAGTTTATGTTAGCACGTGCACTATAACGCTGGAATCCGGTAGTTACCAAAATACCATCTTCATTTAAGTATCCCAAAGAGAACATATATTTGGTTTTCTCAGTACCGCCAGTCAGTGACAGCTGATGTTCGTGACGAAAAGCGTTATCTTTTTGAAGTGCATCCATCCATCTTTCATCCCATGCGGAAGTTGCATCAGCACGCACTGTCCCGGTTGCTGGGTCAATGATATTCCCCCAAGTATAGTTCTTAAACGGATTATATTGTTCACCGCCCAACGTACCGCTCAAGCTATTACGGGCAGCAGCTTCTGCATCGGCCCAAGCATATCCGTTGGTAAATGCAAAACCGTTGCGCAAACCTTCGTAAGTCAACTGTACATAATCTTTCTGACCGACCATATTATACTCTTTAAGTGCACGTGAAGACCAGCCTACGGTAGAACGCCAAGTAACCTGAGTCTTGCCTTCTTTACCTTTTTTAGTCGTAATCATCACAACACCATTGGCACCACGAGCACCATAAAGAGCACCGGCAGAAGCATCTTTCAGAACTGTCATTGATTCTATATCAGAAGGATTGATAGAAGACAATGTACCATCATAAGGAATACCATCCACTACATACAGCGGACTCTGTGATGCATTAATAGAACCATAGCCACGAATTACAACTGAAGCTGATTCACCCGGTTGACCGGTTCCAGAAGTAGTCAAAAGGCCGGTAGCTTGTCCTTCAAGCCCTTTTGATACATTCGTGATAGGACGAGACTGCAACTTCTTGTTGTCGATTGTAGAAGCCGATCCTGTAAATGAGGATTTCTTCGCCGTACCGTAAGCGACTACCATGACTTCATCAAGCATTTCAGAGTCAGATTTCATAAATACTTTCACAGAAGATTTGATAGCTACCTCTTGTGTTTGCATACCAATGTACGAAATTTGCAATGTTTTCGCAGAACTATGCGTGTGCTATTTGTTTGATATATAAAAGATTACATGTATTATTAGAACTTTTGTTTTAGTATTAATAATTTATAACGCATTGATATATAAGCATCTAAAAAGTAGCAAAACATATTAACACCTACCACAAATATACTATATTGATCATTTAAGCATTTTATTATCAGTGTATTATTTATCAATGAATAGTATTGATGAGCTACAAAACAAGTACTATGCGTTTTGTTCAACTGAGAAATGTAATTAATGATAAATTTTTCAACTGAAACTCCGCAAACTTGCTACATTAATAATAGATGTATGCTTTTGTTCGGAACATTTACTTCGGGAATGGTTTGTATAGCTAAATATAACGTTAATATATCTATTTGTGCAAGTTTTTGATGATAGTATAGGCAAATGCGATAAATAGAATATTATACCTATACTTATTATCGACCTACATCTGTCCAATATAAATTCTTCTCTATGCTCATTGTATAATAGCCCTAATGAAGAAGTGAAAAAGAAAAATAGAACAAAATTGTTTGAGTCATACTATAAAGGTCAGATACACTTATATAACTCGCTATGCAAACAGGAGCTTAACCGGCATTTCCCTCTATGCAATGTATTGTATAGCTCCCCAAAGTTACATGATGATCATTTTATATTTATTCTATTTACAAAAGAGAAAAACGATATTTATTCCTATTTAGAATAGAAATAAAACCGTATTTATTCCTATTCTTGATAGAAAATACTATATTTGTACTATAAATCACTGAGTTTATGAAACAACTTTTAAAGGATATCATAATTGACCAAAAGTCTTTCTTGCCAAGCAAGAAAACTATAATTCGCAGTTTTTCTGAAAAGTATCTGAATAATGAAGAAATTATTATTATTTCAGGAGTTCGTCGTTGTGGTAAATCTGTGTTGCTACAACAAATACGTGACAGACTTCCCCAAAAAGATTATTTTTTCAATTTTGACGATGACCGTTTGGGTAACTTTACAGTAGAGAACTTTCAGCAATTGTATGAAGTGTTCATAGAACTATATGGAGAACAAAACTATTTCTATTTTGACGAAATACAGAATATTGTAGGATGGGAGCATTTTGCTAAGCGATTATATAATTCAGGAAAAAAAGTTTTTATAACAGGTTCCAATGCCCGTATGTTAAGCAAAGAGTTAGGAACCTATCTGACCGGATGCTATATTGCGATTGAACTCTATCCTTTTTCATTTTCAGAATTCTTAGATTTTCGTGAACAGCAACATTTATTGGGAGATATATCCGGCACAATTGCACGTGGAGAAATTCAATCGGCTTTTAACGATTATTTAAAACAGGGTGGATTTCCTATTTATTTAAAGTCTGAAGATGGTATTGTTCTGAAAACATTGTATGATAACATTCTGTATAAGGACGTTATGGTTCGCAACCAGATTGTAAATGAACGTGAAGTAAAAGAGTTGGTCTATTACACCGTCAGTAATATAGGGAAACCGTTAACTTATACTTCATTGGCAAAAGTGATTGGAGTGAAAAATTCCACGACAGTAAAGA
The DNA here is from genome assembly GCF_900142015.1 of Bacteroides stercorirosoris. Classification (GTDB taxonomy): domain Bacteria; phylum Bacteroidota; class Bacteroidia; order Bacteroidales; family Bacteroidaceae; genus Bacteroides; species Bacteroides stercorirosoris. Next base: position 714 of record NZ_FQZN01000047.1, on the reverse strand, counting down.
ACTATTTGGAGTATATTGAAAATACATATTTACTCTTCTCTTTATCGAAACTTGATTATTCCGTCAAAGCCCAACTTCGTAATCCTAAGAAAGTTTATGCGATAGACAATGCCTTGGTCTCCCGTTTAGGCTTCCATTTTTCAGGCGAGGAAGGCCGTTTGTTGGAAAATATGGTTTATATAGAATTACGTCGCCGAGGGGGAGAGATTTTTTATCATAATTCAGGGAGTGCCGAGTGTGATTTTGTGGTTCGTAATGGTTTTCGTGTCATGCAGGCAATTCAGGTATGTTACTTATTTGGCAATTCCGATACGCGTGAGAGGGAAATTCGTGGTGTTCAAGATGCTATGGACACATACCATCTTCTGGAAGGAACAATAATTACAAACACTCATGAAGAAGAGGTAAAGTACGGAGATAAAATGATACATATTTTACCGGCATGGAAATGGTTGCATTTATAATACAAAGCGTATCTGTTGTATAAGAAAGATTGAATATATTTGTAATAAAAGTCGTTATCGGGCTATACAAATATAATATTAATGTCTCTATCTCCACAGGTATTTAATATCCCCTTAAAACACTTTATGCAAAAATGGAAGGAGGTGTGTCGTAATGAAGTGCCCCCCGAAAGTTGGACGTTAAATTATAACTTTATAAATTCTCTTCATAATGAGCTCGGTATTGTACCGGGCTCATTCCATTTAGCTT
>NZ_FQZN01000030.1 GCF_900142015.1 Bacteroides stercorirosoris | reverse complement strand
AAACAACATTACTCACTGGCCAGAATAAAAGCTAGAAACAGGAAAACGGAAATGCTTTGGATTTTCTTTGGAATACATACGGCCAATGCGGTATGCATGATAGAAAAGGTCGAAAAGAAAAAAAGAACGGCTGCATAATCAGACTAAAATAATAAGAGGAAAACAGGAGAGGTTTTTAACTTCCCCTAAAAAGACATATACATAATGTACCGTTGGGAAGAAAAAATAAGAATATGTAAATAATATTCTATGAAAAAGATAGGAGACTTGAGGCTTTACAGAAAAAAATTAAGAGAAAAGCTCACGTAAAGTAAAACTGTTCTCTTAATTTATTAGAAAGAGGGACATTTACTGAATATCCCTTTTTAATTTTCAATTTTCAATTTTTAATTTAATAAGCTCATCCTTTTGCAGTTGCATCACATAAGTCGTGACCCGTGGAGCATAATCCTCATCAGGATGAAAATGTTCGGCAAGCAGTGAGATAATCTCCTGCACCGTGCGCTGTCCGTCTATCAGGTTCCAGACAGCACTGCCATGTTCTTCAAGACGGACATGAATATCGGGAGACATACCTTTGGGCAACAAGAACCGACGCATCCATTCATACTTGAACCGGGGATAGGAGATGACGACGCAATCCCCTTCCCATTCAGTTATAACATGGCTACCACGAACCGGAATAGCTTCCAACAGGTTGACTTTTCCCTCAGATCTTCCCATACTTATATCCGTCTCTATTTATTATGACTGAATATTAGGTTCTTCCAGCTGATAGCCATACTTCTTGTCCGCCCTCTTCAATAAAAAGGCTACCAGAAGAGATAAGCAGGCAATACCTGTAAAGATACACATCGGTATCGTATAATCGTACAGATTCGTTCCGTCATCCTTCTTACCTACGATACAATAGACGTCAAGCACTTTACCAATCAAAGTAGGAATACCCCACAGACCTATATTTTGAATAAAGAATATCAACGCATATGCCGTACCTAACTGGCTCACTGGGAATATCTTGGCAACAGCAGGCCACATAGCAGATGGAACCAGCGAAAAGGCGATACCCAAAATAATCATCAGTGCAATAGCCACCAGCCAATAGTTAATGGCAGGAATAGCATAAATAAAGTGCACACCTATCAACATTGCAGCTCCCAATATCATGATAGAGGCCGACTTGCCACGCTTATCGATAAATCCACCGAATACCGGAGTCAGAATCAATGCACCCAAAGCCGGTAGTCCGGCAAAAGTCCCCGCCACATTTTCATTAATGCCATATTTGATAATCATCAATTCGGAAGCAAACTTCTGGAAAGGGAATACGCAAGAATAGAATAATACGCATAACAAAGCTATGAGCCAGAATCCCGGATTCACCAATATATTCTTCACGTCCTTGAAAGAGAACTTTTCTTCCTCGCCTTCCGTACCGGCGGCTATGGCTTCCGCTTCCATCTGCTTATCCAGCTTCTTGTCCATCACTGAGAAAATAAAGAAGGCTATCAGGCCACCTACCAGCAATATCAATCCCAATAATACCGGAGAAGAAAGTCCCAAAGCACGCGCCATAGGAATAGCTACTGCATAACCGGCTTGCGAACCGATACGTGCCAACGCCACCTGCACTCCCATAGCTGTTGCCAACTCTTTTCCTCTAAACCACTTAGCGATAATCTTAGAGACCGTGATACCGGCAACCTCCGCACCTACACCAAAGATGGAGTAACCTGCAAAAGCCACGAATACACCCGTTTTATAACCGAATATCTCATTCACTCCAAAAAGTGTCGCGTCTGCACCCGCAAGCCCTGTCATGGCATAGTATTCGAGTGCCGTACCTCCTACCATCAATATGGTCGCCAACTTTCCCGTAAAGCGGATACCGAAACGGTCGAGAATCAGCCCTCCCCAAATCAACATCAGGAAGAACACATTCAGGAAGCTATACCCACCTGTGAAGAATCCAAAATCACTACTAGTCCAGGCAAGATCCGATTCCAACATCGTTTTCAGCGGTGCCACTACGTCGTTTACATAATAAGCTGCCATCATTGTGAAGGCAACAATCACCAACGCGCCCCACCGGGTAGCTTTGGAGTCATTCAATTTAAGTTTCAATTGTTCTGTCATTGTACTATTAATATAAGATTTCAAATTATTATTCAGATTGCATAATCCCGACAAAGGTAATTAAATCTGGCATAAAAAGAAAAGAGGCTGACACCTTTTCAGTGTCAACCTCTCTCTTATTTCTGTTTGCGGGTTCATCCGCGCGTAGCTTTAGTTAGCCGGTTCCTCTGTAGCCGGAGCGGAAGTTGCCGGAGCAGCAGGAGTTTCTGTCTGCGGAGCAGCTGTACCAGTCGGCATGTTATACGGGTTGGTTTTCTCTTCTTGCTGAGCCTGTTCCAGAATCACATCGCCTCCTCTGCTTGAAGCAGTAGGAACAACATAAGCGGTAGCAATACTCATTACAACCATGAATGCAGCCAAGCCCCATGTAGCTTTTTCCAAAAAGTCAGTAGTCTTGCGCACACCCATAATCTGATTGGAAGAAGAAAAGCCTGATGCCAGACCGCCTCCTTTGGAATTTTGAATCAATACAATGAAGCACATCAGCAAGGATGCAATCACCATTAAGATAACTAATAATAAGTACATTTTGTTATTTTGATTTAGCGTTAATAATCAATTTCTCCAAAAATCTGATTTGGTCTGCAAAGTAAGCATTTTTTTTTGGATAATTCAAACTTAATTTTTTAATAATTTCAAGAGCCTTGTCATATCGGCGCTGTTTGATATAAATTTTAGCCAAAGTTTCGGTGAAACAGCTGTCATCCAAATCATCCGGAGCTGAATACGGAGTTGTTTCCTCGTCGGTTTCTTCATCTTCTGTTTCGTCTTCTTGCTCTGCTTTCACCTCTATCGGCCGAATAGTTTCTTCGGGCGCAACTGTTGCTTCACTCTGACTGAGAAAGACATCTATCAAATCTTGTCCGCGCAACTTCGGCACTTCTGCCGGAACTGATGATAACGTATCCGTGGCATCCGCTTCTGCATCATCCTGTATCAGATAAGAAGTATAATCCATTACATAATCCAATTCCGTCGTCTGTGAATGTTCTTCGGGAACGGTAGCAAGGAAAGCATCTATCAACGAAAGAGTACGGTCAACGCTCGGTTCCTTATCCAGACTCTTCTCGGCGATATGTGTGGAAGCATAAGGATGGAGGGCATACCGGTCTCCTTCAATCAGGTAAAACAATACACGGCGGTCTGATACATACAATACCGCCTTACGTAGTTCCGCACCGAAATCAATGTCGTGCAGCACATAGAGATTCTTGAGATAAAGCAAGCGCAGGGACTGAAAATAAGGATAACGGGCTACCAGTGTGCGAAGTTCGTACAAGGTATCCCGGTTCAACGCCTCGGGATGCTGTATCCATTGTTGCAAATGTACAGGCGTCATTCCTTATATTACCAGTTAGCTACGGTTGCGTTAAAAATTTGTTCTGTTATGTCTTTCACCATCTTGGTTATCAAATCATCCTGCACATCCGTCAGCAACAGGGACGAGTCATAAGTCTGGAAAGCCGAGAACTGCTGATCGGTAAAATCATCCTTATGATCTGTGTTATTCACAAAAGTAACCTTTACCGTCAAAGTAACTTTCACCTTTGAAGAATATCCGCTCGCATCTACCGCCTCATTATACTGATTATATCCGGTAATTTCTCCATCAATCTCCAGGTCGGCATTGTTGTTGACCAGCGACAGACGCGTCTGACGCATAAACAGGTCTTTCAAATCCTGATTAAACTGTGTAGCCAGCGGGGCATAGACATACTCCGCACGATTCTGGAAATCAGCTATCGAAATAGTCTTCACCTTTGAGTAGTCAATCGAACTAATCGGAGCAAGTCCTATCTTAATGCTACACGAATTCACTATCAGTAATATGCCCAGCAGCATAGCTGTCGAGGCGATCTTTTTAATCCAATCCATATTCTTTAATCTTTCTGTATAGGGTACGCTCGGAAATATTCAAATCCTTTGCCGCACTCTTGCGTTTACCGTGATGTTTTTCCAAGGCTTTCCGTATCATTTCTTTCTCCACCTCATCCAGCGAGAGGGATTCTTCTACATATTCTTCCGTATCCTGTATGTCTTCATCCACTTCGTGAGATGGCTTTATGGAAGGATGAATAATAGTAGGCACACTCGGAGCAACGGGAGTCATCACGGCAGGTGGCTGGGCATAATAGGCAGCAGGTACAGCCGGAGCGGCAGTCTTTCCGCGTTCGGTCATAATCTCATGCACCAGCTTCTTCAACTCCGTCACATCCTGGCGCATATCGAAGAGAACCTGATACAAGATTTCCCGCTCACTCTCAAAACTCTTGGACTCTTTGACACCGAACAAAGCCGGAAGCCGCTGCATATTATTCTGATTCGGCAAATACCCCTTCAAGATAGCTGCATTGATTTCACGATTGGTTTCGATGATGGAAATCTGTTCTGTGATGTTCTTCAACTGTCGCACATTGCCGGGCCATGAATAAGAAATCAACAACTGCTTGGCATCTTCCGTCAGTTGAATGGCAGGCATACGGTACTTCTCCGCAAAGTCTGAAGCAAATTTACGGAATAATAAGAATGCATCCTCTCCGCGCTCACGCAGAGGGGGTACCTGGATAGGTACAGTGTTAAGACGGTAATACAAGTCTTCCCGGAAACGTCCTTCGGAAATTGCCTGCGTCAGGTTCACGTTGGTAGCCGCCACAATGCGTACATTGGTTTTCTGCACTTTGGACGAGCCTACTTTGATGAACTCTCCGCTTTCGAGCACGCGAAGCAGGCGTGCTTGGGTAGGCAAAGGCAACTCTCCCACTTCATCCAGAAAGATAGTTCCCCCATCCGCTTCACCAAAATACCCTTTCCGCTCACCAATGGCACCGGTAAACGCTCCTTTCTCATGACCGAACAGTTCCGAATCAATAGTTCCTTCGGGAATGGCACCGCAGTTCACAGCAATATACTGACCATGCTTCCGTCGGCTGTACTGATGAATGATCTGAGGGAAACTCTCCTTACCCACACCACTCTCTCCGGTAATCAGTACAGACAGATCGGTAGGCGCCACCTGAATAGCAACGTCTATCGCACGCATCAATGCTTCATTGTTACCAATGATGCCAAAACGTAATTTTACTTGTTGTATTTCCGCTTTCGTCATACTACAAATCTTCTTCTACACTATCAAGTTTCAGCTTGTCGCTATCATCTCGTTTTTCGTAATATTGTTTTCGTAAGGGGTTGGCATGTGCCTCTTTATCACGTAACCGGTTACGGAATACGTCGATAGAGACATAGATGGCCTGACGGAATGAGTCTTCACTGGCCAGTCCTTTACCCGCAATGTCATAGGCAGTGCCGTGGGCCGGTGAAGTGCGGATTACAGGCAATCCGGCAGTATAGTTCACGCCTTCATCCATTGCCAACGCCTTGAACGGAGCCAGTCCCTGGTCGTGGTACATGGCAAGTACACCATCAAAATGGGTGAAGTTGCCTGAACCCATGAAACCATCAGCCGGATACGGGCCATAACACAAGATGCCTTTTGCCGCCATCTCTTTCAATGCCGGAATAATGATTTCTTCCTCCTCTTTACCCAACAGACCTTCGTCGCCTGCATGCGGATTCAGGGAAAGTACGGCAATGCGCGGTGCACCTATGGCAAAATCCTGCTTCAATGACTGATTGAAGATAGCCAGCTTTTCCTGTATCAACTCCTTTGTTATGGTCGATGCTATCTGGCTGACAGGGATATGTCCCGTCACCAGTGCTACCCGGAAATCATCCTTCATCAATATCATCAGCGACTTGGCACCATTTCCCAATCTTTCTTCTATATATTCCGTATGACCGGGAAATGAGAAAGTCTCCGACTGGATGGTGTGCTTATTGATGGGGGCTGTAACAATCACGTCAATCAACCCTTCCTTATATTCCTCAATTGCTCTCTCCAATGCACCGAGTGCAGCCTTTCCGGCTTCCGGGTCAGCTTTTGAGAATTCCACTTTCACTTCATCATCCGTGCAGTTCACTACACTTAAACGATTGTGAGCCGCTTCTGCAGCAGAGTTCACGATGCTGAAGTTGGTCGGCAAATCGAGTGATTTACGATGGTAAGCTGCCACCTTGGGCGAGCCATAAATTATAGGAGTACACAACTCCAGCATTACAGGGTCGGAGAATGTTTTCAAAATAACCTCGTAACCCACGCCGTTTATGTCTCCCTGGGTAATGCCGACTTTTATTTTATTATCTTCCATTTTTAATTTATATATATCACATTTAAAGAAGCTATGCCAACAGTAACACTTGTGCGGACGAATAATCGTTCGCCCTTACAAGTGATGCTACAATATGCGTAGGGGCGAATTATCATTCGCCCGCACACATAAAGTAAATATTTGGCATATCTCCATATTATTATTCCTTATCAGCAGCCTGCTCTTTTGTAACCCCTAACGGTATTTCCGCTCCTGTTTGTTTGTCACCCGGAACTCTCAATGTATAGAGAGAAGCCTCCATTTGACGCATCAGATTACGTTTCATTTTGTCAGGTGAATAGATAAACGCTTCTACAACGATTATACGTTGATTCACTGGGTCCAAACGCATATGCGAAACATACGGGCCACCCATGAAATCACCTTTCATGCGCCACAGTCCGCGCGCCTCCAAAGCATATTCACCTTGTATGGTGAGGGGGCGAACATCGGTCATCAATGAATCTGTCATCATATACATGCCTTCCTTAGATCCCGGAATATTGGCTTTCATGACAGAGTCGCGCATCTGCACAAAATACTCTTTGGTGAATGTATTCTTGTCTGTATAGGGGAAAGAGTAAATAACAAAGTTCTGGTCTCCTGTGGCTGCATTGGTACCGGCCCAGAAGAAATTCTCACCTTGCTTGGTAGAAGAAAGTTCCGCAGGTATCCATACGTCACAATCAAACATGCTCTTCACTTTCGTAGTCACATAGTCATTATGCTTCTTTTCCAGCAGAGCAATCTGACGATTCATTTCCGCACGGGTGAAGAAGTCGATAATGGTCTGTTTGTTTTCCGACACAAACTTCTCGAAAGAGGCTTCATCGGGAGCCTGGATAGTCAGAATTGTCTGAGGGGCAGCATATACATCCCTTGCATATTTAAATTTAGGCTGAGTATAAATATCCTGCACATCAGCAATGATAATGTTACGGATCAGCTTTAACGTAGCATCATAATTGGCCGGAGAAGTGTACATCATACGGAAAGAGCGTTCGGATTGGGGAAGCCCCGGCACATCCGTATCAAGCACATCAAAAAGGGCCCTGCCGGCAGGACGTTCCCACATAGCGGGGTCAACCACTACCAAGATTTCATACGCACGACCGCTGGAGGTCGCTCCAAATACACCCTTCTTGCCGCCACTACAAGCGGAAAAGGCAATCGCTACAAGAGCTAAACTCAAAAAAAACAGGTGCTTTCTCATATACTTACTAGTTAATGTTTTTACAAAACTACGAAGAATACGTATATCATCCGAGCCAAAGTTAATAATTTATATTAATTCTTGTTTATTCGCCTCCTGTTTGGCAGTGGAAAGCATACCGCAAGCAGCGAATATATCCTCACCCCGGGAAGCGCGTATCGTGGTAAACAAACCGTGAGAAGTCAGATAATCACGAAGTTTAGTCATTGTTTCCATATCCGCTCCCTCCAGATCTACACCCGGTATGGCATGAAAACGAATAAGGTTGATACGGCAATCCAGCCCACGCAAGAGTTTCAACAATTCTTTGGCATAGAGCAACGAATCATTCACACCTTTGAAAACAATATATTCAAAAGATAGTCTGCGCTGTTTACTAAAATCATAGTTTTTTAACAAGTCTACCATTTCGGTGATGGAAAAAGCTTTCTCTGCCGGCATCAATTCGCGACGCTGCATAACAACGGGAGAATGCAGGCTAATGGCCAGATGGCATTCCGATTCTTCTATAAAGCGCTGAAAACCTTTACGCAAGCCAACCGTAGAAAGAGTGATCCGCTTGGGACTCCATCCATATCCATAAGAGGAAGTCATGATATCCAATGCTTTCAGCACCTCGTCCAGATTGTCCAAAGGCTCTCCCATACCCATCATCACTACGTTGGTCAGATTGTCCCGTTCGGGAAGAGAACTAATCTGATTGATAATCTGGTTAGCGGTCAGATTAGCAGTAAAGCCTTGTTTACCGGTCATACAGAACTTACAGTTCATCTTGCATCCCACCTGTGAAGACACACAAAGCGTGGCACGCTCTTCATCGGGGATATAAACCGCCTCTACAAAATGCTTCTCACCCGCCCGGTACAAGTATTTCACCGTACCATCTGCTGAACGCATAGCATCCACAGGAGCATCCGCTCCTACTTCACAGACGTCTTTCAGAAGTTCCCTATGTTTTAACGACAGGTTTGTCATCTCGTCTATGGAGTTTACTTTCTTGTCATACAGCCATGAAGCAATCTGCTTGGCGGCAAATCCGGGCATTCCCAGTCTCTTCACTACCTCCTGCAATTCAGCGAGCGTCAATCCTAAAAGAGTTTGTTTCGGCATAATTATCTGTTTATCGAAGCTTTGCTTCGCTAAAAATGAAAACTTTAAGAATGAAAGAGTTAAAGCAGATTACTGAGTGTCATTAACCTATTAAATACCCACTTTCATTATTTAATCCTTTCATTATTAATTTTTATTGATGCAAAGGTAGGAATAAAGTTGCACAAAGGCAATGGCAGGCACAGAAAATGACAGAAAGGCAGAAAGAAAAAGCCGCCTGACATAACATCAGGCGGCTTTCATATCTCGAATTATTCGATAATTCCTTAGAAGAACAGGTAACGTGAATCTTTCACATCAGCTTTCAGATACAAATCGTTGAGGAACTGGCTTGCCATACGGGCATGCATATTCTGCAACGTAGTTTCTTCTGTTTCCTGATTGAACGTCTCATTCATCTTCTCTTTTGCATACGGTTGGAGAATAAACACACCGCCATTGCCCTTGATCGGAGCACTCAGCTGGTTCAACTCGGCAACAGATGCATAAGCACCTACCAACGGTTCGCTTGCACGCAATGCCGGAACATAAGCAGGAGCAGCAAAAGTAACGTGTTTCACAGAATCGCTAACCGCATCTGCCATAGCCTTGTACTGGTCGAAAGAAGTTGCACCGGCAGCTTTCATATCAGCCATGATTTTCTCAGCTTTCTTATCGCGGAGCAATTCAAGTCTCAACTGGTCTTTAACCAAAGCCAACGGACGGTAACCTGCCGGAATAACAGCAGAAACACCAACCACCAACATACGGTCACTTTCGCCACACTCATACAAACCAGATACTTCACCTGTTTTAGCAGAGAACGCCCATCTCAAAGCTTCTTTAGTACCTCTGATACCACCGATACCATGTTCCGAGCTATATAAATCGTTTCTGTCCAACAATTTGTAACCAGCATCCTCAGCATTAGCTACCATCTTCTCCAAAGTAGGATTAGAAGCGATAAACTGACTGAATTCATTGTATGCCTTGCTATAAGTTTCCTTGCTGAATTCTACCGGACGCTTGATGACTGCTACTTTATATTTATCCTTAACAGCCTTCTTGTCCATCACCTGCAAAATAACATTTGCCTGTGCCAAACTCAGGTTGGTCAGTTCATTCTTGCCAAGAGTATTGATAGTGCTCACATATTTCAGATTGTCACCATCCAACTGTGCTCCTTCGTAATTAGCAGAAGAAATCCAAGTAGACTCACCAGTCTGACCATATTTCTTTGCAATCTCTGCGAAGTCCGCACCACCCTTGATAGCAGTATAGATACTGTCAGCCAAAGTTTTAGTCTTAGCTGCATCTTCAGCAACCACCTGTATCTGACGATATTGGATAGAGTCTGCCATAAAAGCAGTAGCCAACTTCTTGAATGAGTTGATTGTATTGTCTGTTGCATTGTAGTAAGGACCGTATACGCCCCCTACTGAAACAGAGTCCAAACGAGCTGCCACATCAGTAGGCAACGCCTTGGATGTATAGAACAAATCAATGTAAGGAACTTCAGAACCGGCAGCACGAACCAACGTTGAATAATCGCCCGGAGTACCTGCAAGCTGTTCTGTATATTCCATTACCTCACTCTGGATAGCTTCTCTATCTTCGGGGCTTGCAGTTACCTGTACATCAATGAACTTGATGTTACGGGTTTCTACATATTGCTTGAATTGTTCTTTCTTCTTAGCATAAGCGTCTTTCAGATCTGCATCCGTAATAGCCACAGTAGAATCTACAATAGAAGAATAAGGAATAGCAGCCAGCAATAAGTCAGACTGGTCTACTCTTGCGTTGAAAGCATCCTGAGCTTCTATAGGGTTAGAGAAAAGAGACTTTGACACCAAAGCCTGATATTTTTCAGCCAGACGAGTCTGAATCAGTTGTTTTTCCAGAAAAGACCAGAATTTGTACATAGACTGGTAATATTCTGCATACTGTGCCGGCATCTGCGCTGTGTTCATCTTAGAGTAATCCACTAAGAATTTTTTCAGCATATCTTTATCGAAAGCACCGGTTTGCGGATTACGGAACGGAGTCTGTTGCAACATCGGGTGTACACCTGCATCAATGATTGCCTGGATTTCTGCTTTAGAGACTGACAGACCGAGCTTCTTTGCTTCGTTTTCAATCAGCTTATTGTTGACGTAGTTTCTCCAAACTTCATCTTTAATCTGGTTGTTTTGTTCGTCGGTAAGTGCGCTTGAGCCGCTGGAGAACTTCACAACTTCAGTATACTCTTCTACCAAGCTCTGATAATCCTGTGCGGAAAGTGACTCTCCGTTAACCTCTCCTACATCATGTGACTGGTGTGGCTGCAATACCTTCCATGCGTCTCCCGCAATGAAAGCGAACAGTGCCAAACCAATTACAATCACCAATAAGGGTCCTTTAGACCGAATGTTTTGTAATGTTGCCATTTTAGTTAATATGATTTATTTGTTTATTATTATTTTCTCCAAACTTCATTTTAGCGCACGAAGATACAAAAAATGCTAATACGCATCTATTTATTCTCTAAAAAATTATACCATTCCGCTATTATTCGACCACTTTAAGACGTACCAACTCGATTTTTGTGGCTGTAACCTTAATTATTTTGAACTGGAATTTATCAATAGTCACCACCTCATGCAATTTCGGGAAACTTTGATAACGATTCAGAATCAGTCCGCCTACCGTCATATAATCATCTTCTTCCGGTAAATCAAGATTGAAGGTTTCATTCACCTTCTCTATCTCCAAACGACCGGAAAGCACATACTCATTCTCACCGATCTGCTTGCAGACATAGGACGTATTGTCATGTTCATCTTCAATGTCACCGAATATTTCTTCCACCAGGTCTTCCAGCGAAACGATGCCTGACGTACCGCCAAACTCGTCCACCACAACAGCAATAGTCTTCTTCTGCTGCATAAACAGCTTCATCAACTTATGCGCTGCCATCGTCTCGGGCACAATGGGAACTTCTTTCACATTATTCCGCCAGTCGGCAGGATTACGGAACATTTCAGAGGAATGAATATACCCCACCACGTTATCTATATTTCCGTCATATACGATAATTTTAGAGATACCGGACTCAACAAAAAGACTTTTCAAATCTTCCAAAGGGGTAGTCAGGTCAACAGCTACGACTTCTGTACGAGGTACTATACAATCGCGTATTTTAATACTGGAAAAATCAAGCGCATTCTGAAATATCTTCACTTCGGCATCCAGTTCTTCTTCATCTTCAGCATTATCAATGCTGGACTGAACGAAATAATCCAGATCGACTTTTCCAAAAGCCCTCTCAGAGGCTTCTTTATTAATCTTCATCCCAAATAGACGCAGAAAGAGATAGGACAGTCCGGAAGCTAATTGAGATACAGGGTATAAGATAACATAGCAAATAATCAGAGGAAAAGCGCATACTTTCAATACAAGATTAGGATTGATCTTGAACAAAGTTTTGGGAAGGAATTCACCTGTAACCAGTATGATAAGGGTGGAGATAATCGTCTGCAAAAGCACTTCCACGAAATCATTGGAAATCAAATCGCCCAACAGGTGAACTTTGATAATTTGCGCCATGAGGATACCATAAATAACCAGCGCAATATTGTTACCTACCAGCATGGTAGAAATAAAGTTGTTGGAATTACGGAAGAAATAGGAAAGAATACGAGATATCAATCCTTCCTTACGTTCCATTTCAAAGCGTAGTTTATCTACGGAAACAAAAGCAATCTCCATCCCCGAAAAGAAGGCGGAGAAAACCATAGTAATCAATAAATAAATATAGGTATCCATAATTTATGGTTTGATACTATCAACCTGTAAACTGTCAGTCTACAAGCTGTCGGTAGGTACTGTGGAGTCATCGTCCACATAGAAAATACCTTCCGTTTTAAAAAAACGATACTTGTTCAATTGTTCGTCAGATTCAAATCCGATAGCATAAATGATCTGATCCGGCTGCTCTATACGAACTCGTTCATCAGAGTAAACACGATGCTTATTCTGGTCCCAATACAACAAATTCGTATCAAACTTCTCACCTTTAAGGTTTTGAATATGCACATTACTTATCAATTTCCACAACTTCTGTTTATCATAATAATATGCCGTATCAGACTTTATGCTGGCTTCTACATTAAACACTGAATCGAAATTTTCCAGATAGATTCCTTTCTCGAATGCCCAATAAGACGGATTCTTCTTATCGAACACCAACCATTCTTCGGTATTGATGCGATAACGGGTAACACCGGAATCGGAAATAAGAGTCATTACCCCTTTTGTATCCATCACAGGCAGCGAATCACGCTCTGTGATAGCGTTTCCCAAATCCTTATGACGTCCGGAACAGGCGGAAAATAAAAGAAGCATAACCACTACCCCAAAGGCAATGGTTATGCTCAAACTTCTACAAAACAGAACGTTACTTCGTTGTGGTAACATATTTATATTTCTTATCGAACCGTTGTGCTTTCACCGATCCAGCCACCTACCGTAACGCGGTCGCCAGCTTTAATACCCAACATAAAGAGGTCTTCAGCTTTCGGCGTATAACGTGCATACGTTGAAATCAATTCATTGGCTTTATCTGCCACTGTCGGATCTACGGCTTTTGCACGCTGCAATTTATCTATGACAACAAAGTAAGTACACTTATTCAATGCAGACTCATCGTTCCAGTTCGGGCTGGAAGCATAAAGCTGTGCAAGCAGGATGTATGCATCACCATAGTTCTCCTTAAAGGAGATAGCTTTCTGCAAGTAACCTCTAGCTTGTGACAACTTCTTCACGTTAAACAAAGTCGCTGCAACAGCATAAGCTATCTGAGCTTTCTTTTCGTTATCGCTTTCCAGAGTCAACGCTTCATCGAAATATTTGATAGCCGTATCGAAGTCACCTTTCTTGTAAGCCATGTATCCGCAACCGGTAGCTGCATCAGCAGTCGGGTTAATCTTATACATATAATAAGAAGCCTGGAAATATGCTTCGCTTTCAGTACACTTCATCATCTTGAGGATAGAGATAGCTTTCTTCAGATAAGTAGAGTCTGACTGATTAGCTTCAATCTTAGGACCATAAATACCTTGCAGAGATTCACAGTCAGCAGTACCACTATTGATGAACATGGCTACAAGGTTATCTTTCACTTTTTGCAAATCAGCTTTCTTTGCGGGGTTAGTTTCCGCAGCAATAGCAGCATCTGCATATTCGGAGTCAGTCAGGTAATCCTGAATAAATTGCTCTTTATGGCTGGGATCAGCCTTCAACTTATTCAAAGACATATCCAGAAAGTAGTGCAAAATAGGACTCTTAGAGCCTTCTTTTTCCGCTTCCAAAGATTCCTTCAACCAAGTATAAGCCTGATTCACATCAAGATTTGGTGCATATGCAATATAGCTGATAGCCTTACTTCCTTTAGTATCTCCTACAGAGGGCGTACCTTTCAAATGTTGGAAGTTAGGTGTATATTGCATTCTCAAATCATATACTTCCATCAACTCGTCGAAGTACTTCTTATAATCAGCAGAGTTACGATCTTTTATTTCGCCCAAAAAAGCTGTTAATATCTTAATACCATCATTAAAAGTATAAAACTTCAATGTCGGGCAATCCTTGAGAACAGCTTTCCACGGCAGATAAGCATCTTTAAAGTTACCAGCTTTTACTGCTTCATGGGAAATACTACTGTTCTTATTACAATCTTCAGTCTGTGCGAAAGCGCTGTTTACTCCACCCGAAAGGAGCAAGACAGCTACAAGCGTTTTAATCTTCATTGTATTTAAATTTTAGTTGTTATATTGTCTATTCTTCTTTTATTCAACTTTACGCTTCCAGAACCAACGTTCATTAAATGTCACGCCAATGCAAAGACGCAATGTATTCTCATTCAAGAACTGGGCTTCCTTGCCCTGTGTTCTCACATACTGTGCCGAGATGCTCAATACAGAACGGCTACGCGGGAGGGGTAATCCGAAACCGGCAGTCACTCCATATTCATTGGCAGCACGCACACCATCTATCTTATAATAAGGCTGGGAATAGTAGGCTCCCAAACGATATTTGATATGCGCAAGATAGCTTCTGCCCATCAGGTTAGGGATGTATTCCGCACCCAAAGCAATCTTTGCACGATTACAGAAAGCATCCGGTTCGTTCATGAATGTCACGCTATTCCATTTCTGAAACATCACATCCACACCTACCGTCAGGCGATCATCATAAACATACGTCACACCGGCACCCAAAGTCATAGGAATACCCATCGTCATTGTCGTATCCCTCTGAGATGTACTGTACCCGGTAGTAGAGTTACCAAGCTGTTGCTGTACATACGAATCGTTACCCAAATCATGTCCCGGTGAGAAAACAACACCCACCGTAGCAGAATGTTTCTTACCAAACTGTTGTGTATACTGCGCGCCAAAATCAAGCTTATAACTCGTCACCTCTGTTCCGTAAATCGTTGTCAACGGCATTATGTCCGAATTGGAGGAAAACGATTGATAACGGCTACGTGACATATCCCCCCAAAGATACGAAATATTCGCACCAATGGAAAGATTTTTAAGAATTTTAAAGCCTGCGCCTAAATAAAGTTGATGCAAACCTCCTTCTCCGGAAAAAGTATTTACGTAAGGAGTACCGTCTTCAGTCTCGCCACTCTCATACATACTATATCCGACATTGGAATAAGGCAACAATCCTATACTCATGGCTCCCCATTTGGAAAGACGGAACTGCATCGTAATGTAGTCAAAACTGGAGTTCTTGGCATTCTTTTTAACGGCTCCATTACTGAAGTTGGTATTCTGCATAGAGATACCTCCGTCAAACATAAAAGTCAAAGAATCAACCGCCGTATAAGATGCCGGATTCGCAAAGTTGGTCTGATACCTGTCACGTAAACCGTAGGCAATGCCACCCATCGCCTTACTGTTACCCGACCCTTGGTCTGCCAGCTGTCCGTATCCGTATCGTGTATAGGGAGAATTTGTATTATTTTGAGCGACCATCGCCCCAGATAATATCGTGAGCAAAAGCACCAAAAGTGTTTGTCTAAATCTTGTCATTATTATAGTTTAAAATTCGATTTAATCCTTTCAACACTAAAAATCTGTCTGCAAAGATGATACTTTTTAAGTTTGTATCAAAAGAAAAATCATCCCCGCCCGTTAAAAAAACCAAAAGTTCAGGATATTTATGTTTCATAGCCACTATGTAACCCGAAATTTCATATTCCATTCCTTTTAATACTCCCGCACGGATAGCAGTATCAGTATCCCTCCCCATCGGGAGTTCGCGCCCTTCACGCGACACCAGCGGCAAGCGTCCGGTAAGCTGGTGAAGCGCCTTGAAACGCATCTGCATACCGGGAGAAATATTCCCGCCATGATAGCGTCCTGAGGCATCCACAAATTCATACGTAATGCATGTACCGGCATCAATCACCAGGATATCTCTATCAGGAAATTGCTCGTTCGCTCCCACCACTGCCGCCATACGGTCGTATCCCAGTGTTTCAGGAGTTTCATACAAATTTTCTACCGGAAGAAGCGTTTTCTCATTCAGCCAAAGCACAGGTACAGGGAGCTTTGACAGTTGTGCCAACGCACATTCACTTAAATCAATGACACTCGCTACAATCGCTTTCTCTACAGCATACCGACTGCAAATATCGGGCAAATGTTCTAACGTGCTATTTGAATCATACACCACTTCCAACGGCAATGTTCCATCAAAAAGCGCCAACTTTGCCGTTGTATTTCCTATATCGATAACAAGATTCACAGCATTACTAATTAAAATTGCGGCGCAAAGATACTATTTATATAGTTTCCGGCAACAATTTATCTAAGAAGAAGAAAAATTTATCGACGAATACTTCTATTACCCGGCAAATCTGCAGGAATTAAAGACTTTTTAGTAATACGCTATTTTTCTCTCAATATTCGTCATTAGCATAAAGAAAGCCGAATGTGGCCTGTTCATAATCGAAGATTTCCTGGGGATTAAAAAATCTTTTCAGTTCCGTTTCTGCCGCTTCATGCGAATCGGACGCATGAACTATATTTTCCTGGAAACTCATACTGTAATCTCCACGAATGGTTCCGGGAGCTGCTTTCCTGCCATTGGTAACGCCGGTTAATGCCCTTACTGTTTCAACCGCATCCACTCCCTCAAAACAACACACGATGACCGGGCATGCCATCATCGAATCCTTCACACGCTGAAAGAACGGCTTTGCGCTCAGATGGGCGTAATGTTCATTCAGTATTTCATCCGTCAGCTGAACCATTTTCATTCCGGCCAGACGTAAACCTTTGCGCTCGAACCTATTCGTAATCTCACCTACCAATCCCCTCTGTAGGGTGCATGGTTTCAATATGACCAGTGTTTTTTCCATCATAATAGCCGATTATTTTAGTTATAGAAATGCTCTTTAAAAATAATTCTTCCAAAAATACGATTTTTCTTTAAAGAAACAGCTTCTTCCGCTATTTTTATTTAACGGACTTAAGATGATAGCTTCAAAGGGAATAAGCAACTAACTTCAACATTGCAAGAATCTAATCTCAAATATGCGATGAACTAATCTTTTTTTTGCATAATATTATTCATACGTAATCTGTTATTTTTTCCTACAACATCTATTGTAAGAAAACTTATTTACTATCGTAAGAAACTAAAACAGCTGTTGTAAGAATAATATTATGCAAAAAAAAGATTAGTTTACTGCAACAACAGGATTAGTTTACTGCGAGAGCAGAAATAGTTTACTGCGAGAGCAGAAATAGTTTACCCACAAACAGAATTAGCCCTCTAAGTTGAACGGATTTAGTCGGCAAGGAGATAAGAAGGCAAGAGGATGAGGAACTGCGCAATATCAAGTAAAAAAATAAATGAATTCTTTTTATTGTGCCCCCACTTTGCATTATCTTTGCAGCGAAATGAAACGAACCAGCCTTCTACTGATTATAAGCGTATTCTGTGCCCTCAGCCTGAAAGCGCAACGCACTGACTCCATCCGCATCAGCTTGCTGACGTGCGCATCGGGCAGTGAAATCTATTCCCTCTTCGGACACACAGCTATCCGCTACGAGAACTTCACCCAAGGCATCGACGCTGTTTTCAATTACGGCATGTTCAACTTCAATGCCCCCAACTTCATCTTCCGGTTCGCTTTGGGCGAAACCGACTACCAACTGGGAGTGACAAGCTACGAACGCTTCGCCGAGGAGTACGATTACCTGGGACGGGACGTCTGGCAACAGACCCTCAATCTCACCCAAGACGAAAAAGTGCGCCTGGCAGGACTGCTACAAGAGAACTACCATCCCGAAAACCGCGTGTACCGCTACAACTTCTTCTATGACAACTGCGCCACCCGTCCGCGCGACCAGATAGAGAAAGCCATCGACGGCTCCTTGCAATATGCTGACAACATGACCGACACTGACACGGGAGTTTCTTTCCGCGACCTGTTGCATAAATACAACGAAGGTCACCCGTGGTCGCGTTTCGGCATGGATATGTGCATGGGCAGCAAAGCCGACGAACCCATCAACCGCAGGCTGATGATGTTTGTCCCTTTTTATGTACAACAATACTTCGAAACCGCCCAAATAATAAATAAGGAAGGACAAGCCCGACCGCTGGTATCCTCCGAAGAAAGGGTTGTTGTGACCGGACTGACAGCCGCCGACCACCGTTCCGGAGGAATCACCCCGATGCAGGCAGCCTTACTGCTCTTCATCCTTGTGACAGCCGCCACCATATACGGCATACGACGACGGAAAGCCCTTTGGGGACTCGACCTGCTCTTGTTTTTCTGCGCCGGAGTGGCAGGATGCATTCTCGCTTTCCTCGCCTTGTTCTCGCAACATCCGGCAGTAAGTCCCAATTACCTGCTGTTCGTATTCCATCCCTTGCACTTATTTTGCCTCCCATGGATGATAAATAAGGTGAGAAAACAACAGAAAAGCTGGTACATGGCAGCTAATTTTATCGTTTTAACACTTTTTATATTGCTTTGGGCGATAATACCGCAGAGATTTGACTTTGCTGTATTACCTTTGGCACTTTGTTTGCTGATACGTTCAGCAAGCAATCTTATTTTGACATTGAAAAAGAGATAGATGAAAAAGGGACTGATAACTTCCATACTCGCACTGACCTTCACCGGTCTGCAAGCACAACCGTTGCCCGCCACCCCCAAACTGGTGGTGACACTGACCATCGACCAGCTGCGCACCGACTACATGGAGGCATTTTCGTCCTTATACGGAGAGAAAGGTTTCAAAAGACTGATGCGCGAAGGAAAGGTGTTCTACCAGACCGAATTCCCTTTCAACGGAACAGACCGCGCTTCCGCCATCGCTGCCATCTACAGCGGCACAACACCTTCGATGAACGGCATCATATCCCGTCATTGGATGGATGTAAACACGTTGCGCCCCGTAAATTGTGTGGATGATTCCTCCTTTATGGGCAACTTCACCGATGAGAATTCTTCTCCCTCCCAACTACTGACTTCCACCATTGCCGACGAGCTGAAAATAGCCACACGCAACAAAGGCTTGGTATACGCCATCGCCCCCTCACGAGATGCGGCCGTGCTGGCTGCCGGACACTCCGGAAACGGTGCTTTCTGGCTGAACGAAAACACAGGAAAATGGTGCAGTACCACATATTACAGCGAGTTCCCGTGGTGGGTGAGCCAATACAATGAACGGAAATCGCCCGACTACCGCATCCGCGACATGGTATGGGAACCCGTACATCCTATTACCCGATATACTTTCCTGCCAGAATGGCGAGACCAGGCTTTCAAATATAAGTTCGACAGCGAACGGCTCAACAAATTCCGTCGGCTGATTGCCAGCCCCTTTATCAACGATGAGGTGAACCTGCTGGCAGAAGAACTGCTGGAAAAAAGCACCATAGCCAAAGATGAAGTTCCCGACTTGCTGGCACTGACTTATTATGCCGGTAACTATAATCACAGAAGCACGCAGGAGTGTGCCATGGAGATGCAGGATACATACGTACGACTCGACCGCAGCATCGCTTCCCTGCTCGACCTTATCGACCTCAAAGTAGGTCTGCACAACGTGCTTTTCTGTATCACTTCTACCGGCTATGCCGACTCTGAAGCCCCCGATCTCGCCCTGTATCGCATTCCGGGCGGAGAATTTCATCTGAACCGTTGCGCCACGTTGCTGAACATGTACCTCATGGCCACCTATGGCGAAGGACAGTACGTGGAGACTTATCATAACCAGCAAATTTATCTCAACCATAAATTAATAGAGAACAAACAACTGGATTTAGCAGAGATACAAGATAAATCTGCCGATTTCCTGATACAATTCAGCGGGGTGAATGAAGCGTATTCCGCCCATCGCCTGCTGCTGGGGTCATGGACGCCCCGGATAGAGCTTGTGCGAAATGCTTTCCACCGCAAGCGCTCCGGCGACTTACTGATAGATGTATTGCCTGGTTGGACTATCGTAGATGAAAATGCCACCGATAATCGTGTAGTGCGTCATGCAAACATCCCCGCCCCACTCATCTTCCTGGGTGGCGGAGTAAAGCCCGAAACCATACGGATTCCTGTCAATATTACCCGCATAGCCCCTACCCTGTCAAGCGCGATGCGCATACGCGCTCCGAATGCTTGCACAGAGACTCCACTGAACTTCTGAGGTTTATTCACCACAGAGCACACAGAGTTTCACAGAGTTTTTATACCTCTTAATAACAAATAGACTTCCTTCATTCATTGAAGAAAGAAAACTCAGTGAAACTCTGTGCCCTCTACAGTGAAAGTCCACATCAAATAAACAGCGCAAAAATGTGTAATCTGTATAAAAATCAGTAACTTTGCGCACTCAATCAACTTAGCAAATAATAACAAAAACAGATATATAATGGGATTTAATGAATTTTTAAGCTCGATTTTCGGCAACAAATCCACACGCGACATGAAAGAAATTCAGCCGTGGGTAGACAAAATCAAAGCCGCTTACCCGGAAGTTGCCAAACTCGATAACGACGCCCTGCGCGCCAAAACTGAAGAACTGAAAGCCTACATCTACAACTCCGCTACCGACCAACGCGCCAAAGTGGAAGAGCTGAAAGCTGGTATCGAAGAAATCGAACTGGAAAACCGTGAAGAGGTTTTCACACAAATAGATAAGATAGAAAAGGAGATACTGGAAACCTACGAAAAAGCATTGGACGAAGTATTGCCCGTAGCTTTCTCTATCGTGAAAGAAACTGCCAAACGCTTCTCTGAAAATGAAGAAATTGTAGTAACAGCCACCGAGTTCGACCGCCATCTGGCAGCTACCAAAGACTTTGTACGCATCGAAGGCGACAAGGCAATCTATCAGAACCACTGGCTGGCAGGCGGAACCGAAGTCACCTGGAACATGGTGCACTATGATGTGCAGCTCTTCGGTGGTGTGGTATTGCATAAAGGTAAAATTGCCGAAATGGCAACGGGTGAAGGTAAGACCCTGGTAGCTACCCTCCCGGTATTCCTCAACGCACTGACCGGAAACGGTGTACACGTGGTAACGGTGAACGACTACCTGTCTAAGCGTGACTCCGAATGGATGGGCCCCCTCTATATGTTCCACGGTTTAAGTGTGGACTGTATCGACAAACATCAGCCCAACTCCGATGCCCGTCGTCAGGCATATCTGGCAGATATCACGTTCGGTACTAACAACGAATTCGGTTTCGACTACCTGCGCGACAATATGGCCATCAGTCCAAAAGACCTCGTACAGCGTCAGCACAACTATGCCATCGTCGATGAGGTGGACTCCGTATTGATTGATGATGCTCGTACACCGTTAATCATCTCCGGTCCCGTACCGAAAGGTGAGGACCAGTTGTTTGAACAACTCCGCCCCTTGGTAGAACGTCTGGTGGAAGCACAGAAAAAACTGGCTACCCAATATCTTGCCGACGCCAAACGTCTTATCGCCTCCGGCGACAAGAAGGAGCAGGAAGAAGGCTTCCTCGCATTGTTCCGCAGCCATAAGGCATTGCCAAAGAACAAGCCCCTGATTAAATACCTGAGTGAACAAGGTATCAAAGCGGGCATGCTGAAAACTGAAGAAATCTACATGGAGCAGAACAACAAACGTATGCACGAAGCCACCGACCCGTTGTACTTCGTCATCGAAGAAAAGCTGAACAGTGTAGACCTGACCGATAAAGGTGTGGACTTGATTACCGGTAACTCGGAAGACCCCACCCTCTTCGTATTGCCCGACATCGCCGCACAACTTTCCGAACTGGAAAACGAAACAAACCTGACGGACGAAGAGAGGCTGGCGAAGAAAGACGAGTTACTGACAAACTATGCCATCAAATCAGAGCGCGTACACACCATCAACCAATTGCTGAAAGCATACACTATGTTCGAGAAGGATGACGAATACGTTGTTATCGACGGACAAGTGAAGATTGTAGACGAGCAGACAGGACGTATTATGGAGGGCCGCCGCTATTCAGACGGTTTGCACCAGGCTATCGAAGCCAAGGAAAACGTGAAAGTGGAAGCTGCCACGCAGACGTTTGCCACCATTACGTTGCAGAACTACTTCCGTATGTACCATAAGCTCTCGGGTATGACCGGTACTGCCGAAACGGAAGCAGGCGAATTCTGGGACATCTATAAGCTGGACGTAGTAGTCATTCCGACCAACCGCCCTATTTCCCGTAAAGACATGAACGACCGCGTTTACAAGACGAAACGCGAAAAGTATAAAGCTGTGATCGAAGAAATCGAACAGTTGGTACAAGCCGGACGCCCTGTGCTGGTGGGTACTACGTCAGTAGAAATCTCCGAAATGCTGAGCAAAATGTTGACTATGCGTCATATTGAGCACAGTGTACTGAATGCCAAATTGCACCAGAAGGAAGCTGACATCGTAGCCAAAGCCGGTTTCAGCGGAACAGTGACCATTGCTACCAACATGGCAGGTCGTGGTACGGACATCAAGCTGAGTCCGGAAGTGAAAGCCGCGGGCGGTTTGGCAATCATCGGTACTGAGCGTCATGAGTCCCGCCGTGTAGACCGCCAGTTGCGCGGACGTGCCGGACGTCAGGGCGACCCGGGTTCTTCCGTATTCTTCGTATCACTGGAAGACGACCTGATGCGTCTGTTCTCTTCCGACCGTATCGCAGGCGTAATGGACCGCCTCGGTTTCAAGGAAGGTGAAATGATTGAGCACAAGATGATTTCCAACTCCATCGAGCGTGCACAAAAGAAAGTGGAAGAAAACAACTTCGGTATCCGTAAGCGTTTGCTGGAATATGATGACGTAATGAACAAGCAACGTACCGTTGTATATACCAAACGTCGCCACGCCCTGATGGGTGAACGTATCGGAATGGATATCGTCAACATGATTTGGGACCGCGTTGCCGCTGCCGTCGAAGCTCCCGACTACGAAAACTGCAAAATGGACTTCTTGCAGACACTTGCCATGGAAGTTCCTTTCAATGAGGAGCAGTTCCGTAACGAGAAGAAGGAAAAGCTTACCGAAGAAGCTTTCAACACGGCAATGGAGCAATTCAAACGCAAGACGGACCGTATGGCACAAATCGCTTATCCGGTCATCAAGCAGGTTTATGAGACCCAGGGACACATGTACGAAAACATCCTTATCCCCATCACAGACGGTAAGCGCATGTACAACATCTCTTGCAATCTGAAAGCAGCTTACGACAGCGAATGTAAGGAAGTGGTAAAAGCTTTCGAGAAGTCCATCCTACTGCACGTCATC
The DNA here is from genome assembly GCF_900142015.1 of Bacteroides stercorirosoris. Lineage (GTDB taxonomy): Bacteria > Bacteroidota > Bacteroidia > Bacteroidales > Bacteroidaceae > Bacteroides > Bacteroides stercorirosoris. The sequence goes on along the minus strand of NZ_FQZN01000030.1, from coordinate 40,119 downwards.
GATGAATCATGGAAAGAAAACCTTCGTGAACTGGATGAACTGAAACATTCCGTACAGAACGCAAGTTATGAACAGAAAGACCCGCTGTTGATTTATAAGCTGGAGTCAGTGAACCTGTTTGATACGATGGTGGATAAAATCAATAACCAGACCATCTCTATCCTGATGCGCGGACAGATTCCGGTACAGGAGCCGCAGGAAATACGCCAGGCTGCTCCCGAACAAAAACAGGACATGAGCAAATATCGTGAACAGAAACAAGACTTGACCGATCCGAACCAACAGGAAGCCGCCCAACACGACACGCGCGAGACAAAGCGTGAACCGATTCGTGCGGAAAAGACGGTAGGACGCAACGATCCTTGCCCCTGCGGAAGCGGAAAGAAATATAAGAACTGTCACGGAAAGAATGCATGATGAAAAATAGAGTATAAAGTATAAGGACACTTTACACCTTATAATTTAGACTTTATACCTACTTTCTCTCCTAATAAAAGCCTCAAACGGTTAAAAACTGTTTGAGGCTTTTATATATCCATACAAAAGTGTATTTTTGTTATTCCTACATAAAGAATAAGCTTATGACTAAATATTCGTACTTCCTGTTGCTTTGCTGTTCCCTGCTTTTGGGCGGTTGCCAAAGCGTAGAGCAACTGTCCATCGACTATATGCTGCCGGCGGAAGTTAGCTTTCCATCCAGTCTCAGACGTGTAGCCGTAGTGAATAATATGCCGCCTATTCCGGACAATCAACTGATAGTAGAAGAAACGGGCGAAAAGAAAAAAGACCAGACGGAAGTGGCACGCAAGACAGGGTATTTCAACGGGAATGCCCAAATAGCTACGGAATCGCTGGCCGAGGCACTTGCACATGAGAATTACTTCGACGAAGTTGTCATTTGTGACTCCGCCCTGCGTGCCAATGATATGATTCCACGCGAGAGCACCCTCAGCAAGGACGAAGTAGAAGAACTTACCGAAAATCTGGCAGTGGACTTCCTCATAGCCTTGGAAAACGTACAAATACGTTCCTTACGTAAAATTGAGTTTTTTCCGGACTGGAGAATGTACGTAGGAACCTTAGACGTCAAAGTATATCCTACCGTAAAAGTATATCTGCCCCAGCGAACCGGCCCGATGGTAACCGTCAGTGCTAACGACAGCATATTCTGGGACCATACGAGTTCCAATATGACTTCAGCAAGTTCAGGACTTATCACTGATGAGAATATGCTGAAAGAAGCATCCGAATTTGCCGGAGTAATTCCTGTCAAGCATCTGTTGCCTTACTGGACAACAGCTAACCGTTATCTGTTCACAGGAGGTTCCGTAAATATGCGCGATGCCGCTGTCTTCGTGCGTGAAAACAACTGGGAACAGGCCATCGAACTCTGGAAACAGACTTATGAAAAGAAGAAAAAAGGGAAACAGAAAATGTATGCAGCCTACAACGTAGCATTAGGATATGAAATGCAAGATAGCATCTATAAGGCGGAAGAATGGGCATTGAAAGCACAAAAAGTAGCTTTCGAAATAGACAAAATAGAAGAGAAGAAAAATCAGTCCACCGTAGATTTCAGCGATGTCCCCAATTACCTGGCTGTGACCCGTTATTTAAACGCATTGCAGGAACGAAAAGAAGGAATGACCCGTCTAAACGCCCAAATGCAACGATTTAAGAATGATTTTTAGCCAAATGATGCAGGGGTTATTATTTTTTTTATACCTTTGAACATCCATTAAGAAAGAATATCTATTATGAAACTGAGCCAAGCATCATTATCGCTCCTCGAAACGACTATCAGACAATCAGTCAGCAAGTACACCTGCGGCTGTGAGCAAACCATTGTGACCGACATTCATCTGCAAGCAAATCAGAATTCCGGTGAGTTGACCATATTCGATGATGAAGATGAAGAACTGGCAAACATAGCTATTGAGGAATGGATGACTTATGACGGAGATGACTTCTATGAAAATGTAGAACGTACACTCTCCAACTTGCTCAATAATATGAAGAATGGCGGTGACTTTGACAGATTGACCATCTTGAAACCTTACTCATTCGTATTGGTGGATGATGAAAAAGAAACAGTTGCCGAATTGCTGTTAATGGACGACGATACGTTGCTCGTTAACGAGGAATTGTTGAAAGGCCTGGATGAAGAATTGGACGCTTTCTTGAAAGACTTATTAGAGAAATAATACGATTTAAATAACACTGCCGGAAATCTACTCCCGGCATAAAATAAATTAGCCCTTGCAATAAATGATTATTGCAAGGGCTAATTATTTTATACTTAGACTTAATCCGGGATATTCCCGGATTAAGAAATTTATTTCTTCAACGCAGCAATACTTTCCTTCAAAGATTTGATAATGCTTTCCGCATCAGCCTGTTTCTTACGTTCCATTTCAAGAACGGCAGCCGGAGCATTGTTCACAAACTTCTCGTTACTCAGCTTCTTCATTACGCCTTGCAGGAAACCTTCCTTATGCTTCAGTTCAGCTTCCATACGGGAGATTTCAGCTTCCACGTCAATCATGTTACCCAAAGGCACAGCATACTCTGTCGTACCTACCATGAAGGAAGCGGCACCGTCCGTTTTGGCATCTACCACATCCAACGCCGAAAGATTACACATCTTTGTGATGACCGCATTGAATGCAGCAACCGGATTCTCACCAACCACCTGCAACTCCAATGCTTCCTTCTGAGCAATATTCTTCTGCAAACGGATGGAACGAACACTACTGATAACTTCTTTCACCGTCTCAAATTGCTGAACCATATCACTATCCACATTATTATCCATGGACAACGGACACACCATAATACTTTCACCCGGCTTGCGCTCATACATCTGTTGCCAGAGTTCTTCGGTAATGAACGGCATGAACGGATGAAGCAGACGAAGCAGATTTTCAAAGAAGCTTATCGTTGCACTATGAACCGTACTGTTAATCCCTTGCCCGTAAGCAGGTTTTATCATTTCAAGATACCAGGAAGAGAACTCATCCCAGAACAGTTTATAAACAGCCATAAGCGCCTCGCTCAGACGATACTTGCTGAACAAATCGACTACTTCAGCAGCAACCTCGCTCTGCTTAGACTCAAACCATGCCATTGCCAGTTTTGCAGCTTCCGGAACAGGCTGGCTATTATCAATCGTCCAACCGCTCACCAGACGGAAAGCATTCCATATCTTATTGCAGAAGTTACGTCCCTGTTCACAAAGCGCATCATCAAACAATATATCATTTCCGGCAGGGGCCGCCAACATCATACCCATACGCACGCCATCAGCACCATACCTCTCAATCAGTTCCAGCGGATCGGGAGAGTTACCGAGTGACTTGGACATTTTACGCCCCAACTTATCACGAACGATACCCGTAAAATATACATTCTTAAACGGCATCTTTCCTTCATACTCATACCCTGCCATAATCATGCGGGCTACCCAGAAGAAAATGATATCGGGTCCGGTCACCAGGTCACTTGTCGGATAGTAGTAATTAATTTCCTCATTGCCCGGATTGTTAATACCATCAAACAGAGAGATAGGCCACAACCATGAAGAGAACCAAGTATCCAGACAATCTTCATCCTGGCGGAGTTCCGCCATTGTGAGAGCCGGATTGCCTGTCTTTTCTTTAGCCAACTCCAAAGCTTCTTCCGGCGTAGCAGCTACTACATAGCCCCCTTCCGGAAGGAAGTATGCCGGAATGCGATGTCCCCACCACAACTGACGGCTGATACACCAGTCTTTGATGTTCTCCATCCAGTGCCGGTATGTATTTTTATATTTAGCAGGATAAAACTTCAGCTCATCGTTCATTACCGGCGGCAGTGCCATATCTGCAAAATGCTGCATTTTCAGGAACCACTGCATAGAGAGTTTCGGCTCGATAACTACATTGGTACGTTCTGAATAACCTACCTTATTCGTATAAGCTTCTACCTTATCCAACAGACCGGCAGTCTCAAGGTCTTTCTCAATTTGCTTACGCACATCAAAACGATCCATACCGATATAAAGGCCGGCGGCTTCGCTCAACGTACCGTTATCATTGAAGATATCAATGCTCGGCAGATTATACTTCTCACCCAGCATATAGTCATTCACATCATGGGCAGGAGTAACTTTCAAACAGCCGGTACCGAACTCAATATCTACATAATCATCCTCAATCACCGGAATAACGCGGTTCACCAAAGGTACAATCACTTTCTTACCTTTCAGCCATTCGTTCTTCGGGTCGTTCGGATTGATACACATGGCGGTATCTCCCATGATTGTCTCAGGACGGGTGGTAGCCACTACAGCATAGCGTCCTTCCGGATCGCCTTCTACTTTATAGCGCAGGTAATACAACTTGCCATGCTCTTCTTTATAGATAACTTCTTCATCGGAGAGAGCCGTCAAAGCTTTCGGGTCCCAGTTCACCATACGTACTCCACGGTAAATCAGCCCCTTATTGTAGAGGTCTACAAATACTTTGAGCACACTTTCACTACGTTTCTCATCCATAGTGAAGGCAGTGCGGTCCCAGTCGCACGAAGCACCCAGTTTACGGAGCTGCTTCAAGATGATACCTCCATGTTCATCCGTCCAGTCCCAGGCATGTTTCAAGAACTCATCACGGGTAAGGTCAGTCTTCTTGATGCCTTGCGCGGCAAGTTTGTTCACCACCTTAGCCTCGGTAGCGATAGATGCGTGGTCGGTTCCCGGTACCCAGCAGGCATTCTTACCTTCCATGCGGGCACGGCGTACCAGAATATCTTGAATGGTATTATTAAGCATGTGTCCCATGTGCAACACACCGGTGACGTTAGGAGGTGGGATGACGATGGTATAAGGTTCACGACCATCGGGTTTTGAACTGAATAATTTGTGGTCCAACCAATATTGATACCACTTTCCCTCTACATCAGCAGGGTTGTACTTACTTGCTAATTCCATATCTTTTAAATCTGTGTATAATTAGTGTATCGCGAATAACGGGCACAAAATTACTAAATTAAATTCAAATCTTACCACCCTCCGGCGCTTTCTGTGCCGAGAACGATAATTTATAGCCTTCATAAAGGATTATTTATACAAATATTGCGTCATTTTCCTACGTGACATTTAATAAATGTATATTTTTGCCTTTCAAATATGATTTGAAATGAAACATAAGCAAAGGATACGTTACATAGCACTGTGTGTGCTATTGTTAATTATTTGGGCTACGCAACTTATTCCGGCTATGGGAAAAGTATATGCCGACAATGCATATCCGGTCATTGCATATTGCTTATCCTCTTTCTCACGTTTAATCCCCTTTGCTATCGGAGATTTATTCATAGCTCTCAGCATTGCAGGCGTACTTCTCTACCCTGTCTATGCCCGCTGTTTTCAAAAGAAAAAATGGAAGCGTATTCTTCTGAATGACATCGAATACCTGTTGTGGATATATGCTTGGTTCTATCTTGCCTGGGGATTAAACTATTCCCAGCCCAATTTTTACCAACGCACACATATTCCCTACACCGCATACACCCCGGAGAACTTTCAAGAGTTTGTTGATGATTACGTTGAAAAACTGAATGCCTCTTATGCAGACGTGACTTCCATCAACAAAGATCTTATCCGTCGGGAAACCGTTCGTGGATATAATCAGATCAGTGACACATTGGGTGTGCACCGCCCTTTCCATAAATCTCCCCGGGTAAAGACAATGCTCTTCACCCCGCTGATATCCATGGTCGGAGTTACCGGAAGCATGGGGCCTTTCTTCTGTGAATTCACTTTGAACGGCGATTTGCTTCCTTCGCAATACCCTGCCACATACACTCATGAACTGGCACACCTGTTAGGCATCTCCAGTGAAGCGGAAGCTAACTTTTACGCTTACCAGGTATGTACCCGTTCGCAAGCACGAGGCATTCGCTTCTGCGGATATTTCTCCGTATTAGGCCATGTACTTGTCAACGCCCGCCGGTTGATGAACGAAGAGGAATACAAAGGACTTTTCAATAAGATACGCCCCGAAATCATAGAGCTATCCCAAAAGAACCATACATACTGGATGGAGAAATACAGCCCCTTCATCGGAGACATACAAGACTGGATATATGACCTGTATCTGAAAGGAAACAAAATACAAAGCGGTCGTAAAAACTACTCCGAAGTAGTGGGGCTGCTCATTTCCTATGAAGCATGGAAAGCCTCCTCCCCCAATTAATAACTTTAGATTTTATATTTAATAATTTATATTCAATCCTCATGTCACATACAAGAAAAGAACAGATGGAAGCTTTCGGACGCTTCCTCGACATACTCGACGAACTTCGCGAGAAATGTCCCTGGGACCGCAAACAGACTAACGAAAGCCTGCGCCCCAATACCATCGAAGAAACCTATGAACTCTGTGATGCCCTGATGCGGGATGACAAAAATGACATCTGCAAAGAATTGGGCGATGTATTGCTCCACGTAGCTTTCTATGCTAAAATAGGTTCGGAGAAAGGTGATTTCGACATGAAAGACGTGTGCGACCACCTTTGCGAGAAGCTGATTTTCCGCCATCCCCACGTATTCGGCGATGTAAAGGCTGACACCGCCGGACAAGTTTCCGAAAACTGGGAACAACTGAAACTGAAAGAAAAAGATGGAAACAAGAGTGTGCTGAGTGGCGTTCCTTCCGCTCTACCCTCGCTCATCAAAGCCTACCGCATCCAGGATAAAGCCCGCAATGTAGGTTTCGACTGGGAAGAGCGCGAACAAGTATGGGACAAGGTAAAAGAGGAAATTCGAGAATTCCAGGAAGAAGTAGCCAATATGGATAAGGATAAGGCAGAAGCTGAGTTCGGAGATGTATTATTCAGCCTCATCAATGCCGCCCGCCTCTACAAAATTAATCCGGATAATGCACTGGAGCGTACCAATCAGAAGTTTATCAGCCGTTTCAACTATCTGGAAGCACATACCATCAAAGAGGGCAAAAACCTGAAAGAAATGACTTTAGAAGAGATGGATGCAATCTGGAATGAAGCTAAAAAGCAAGAGAGATAAGAAGAAAAAGCAATTGAGAACAAATACAAGGGGACAAGTGGCTGCGCTATCATGCCGCATGGCCCCTGTCCCCTTGTATTCTCATCAACCAGTCAAAAGTTTCCCGTCAACTGATGTATTCTATTTTTTCTTCCCTTGCGGCTTCTGAGGTTCTCCACCTTTCTTATTGTGCATACCTCTCAGCAACTCGCGGTTAAAACGCATTTCAGCGCGCTGCACCAGATATATCTTTTTACTTGGAAGAATCTTTTTGAACTTCTCAAAATAAGTTTTCTCCAGACGGTTGGTAGCAATACGGGCATCGTATACTCCTTCTAAAATCTCATTATATTGCGCCTCGGTAGTCTTTTCATCCTTCCCTTTGCGAAGTAAATTCCACGCCTCATCATTCAACTGCTTCTTCCGATCCTGCAATTCAAAATAAACAGGAAAGAATTTGGCGGCTTCTTCCTTCGTCAGTCCCGCTTTTTCCGTGATATACGCTTTCTGTTTAGCACGGAATTCATCCGGAGACAAATGCTGGTTACATCCGTCCATCGCCCACAGTAAGGACGTAAAACTGCACATTACGATAAATAAAACAATCAGTTTCTTCATTTTCTTCTCAATACAATTAGGTTGTTCGCACTCACATCACTCTACACTGGCATCTGTGAGATAGACATACAACGAATAATCATCCAGCATGGAATTATCCAGCACAGAACTGATATATTCATCTGAAACGACTTCCGTTGTCTCCGTATCGTCCATCGCAATCTGGTCAGTGGCAGATGTACGGTCAGCAGAAGCCACGCGGATAATCAATGCTGCACCGACAAACATGGCAGTCATATATAACCACGGCTTAATCCTCTCCCACTTCGTAGGTTCTTTCTTAATAAATGCAGGGGTCTCCTTTTCCGGAAGCCGGCTCATCACCTCTGAAGTAAGATTTTCAAAGTATCCGTCAGGAACACGGAAAACATTTTCTTTCCCTACCTTCTTCAAGATGTTATCTTCTTCTTTCATAAGCTTTTTTCCTTTCTGTTAGGTTAGACTACGTTTCTTGGCAAAGGTTTAAACCTCTCCCTCTAAAAACTTCTCGATTTTCTTAACGGCATGATGGTATGAGGCTTTCAAGGCACCGACAGATGTACCGAAGATGTCGGACATATCCTCGTATTTCATTTCCTGATAGTACTTTAGATTGAATACCATACGCTGCTTTTCCGGTAAAGTCAGTAACGCCTTTTGCAAGGACATTTGCGCTTGGTCGCCCGAAAAGTACGGGTCACTTTCCAGCTTCTGAAGCACAGAAGCATCTTCATCATCAATAGAAACAGTGGTTACAGCACGCTGTTTATTCAGAAAAGTCAAACATTCATTCAAGGCAATGCGGTAGAGCCACGTAGAGAGCTTCGCATCCCCGCGAAAATAATCTATATTCGTCCACGCCTTAATGAAAGTATTCTGAAGCAGATCATTGGCATCTTCATGTGAAAGCACCATACGACGGATCTGCCAGTATAATTGTTCGCTATACTGCGCAACAATCAACTCAAATCCTCGCTTTTGTGTACTTTCCTCTTGTAGAAGTCCCAGCACTTCGCGTTCATTATAGGAAGGATTCATAAGTATCTATTCCGTTTTGTTTATTTGATTACCACTTTCCGCACGACATTTCCAATCTTAAAGATGTAATAACCTTTAGGCAAATTCACCTGAACCGTGGCATCCGTAGAGTCAATGCGTATCGTGGTAAGTTTCACGCCTACAATATTGTAGACTTCCATTTGGGATCCGGGTTCAGCGTTTCGCACGCACACCTGGTTATCCGCCGAAACAGTCAGTATGATTGTAGAAGACGGCTGCTCTTTTTGCGCCGTTTCCTGCTTCCGACCGTCCTGCGCCCATGCTACGGACTGCGACGAAAAAGTCAACAAAAAGAAAATACAATAGAGTAACTTTCTCATCTATAAGCCTATGTTTTCAGATTATTCCGTACAAATATACGGCATTCAATCCGATAAAACAAAAATTATCATTTATATATTCAGGCACAACGTCTCTTTCGCCAGCACTGTTTCCGGAAAAACCGTTGAAGCCTCTTCGAGCAAAACATTCTCATCTTCATAACGGGCAGAGAAATGTCCGATAACCAGTTTCTTCACTCCTGCCGCTTTAGCTATCTCTCCCGCCTGAATGGCTGTGGTATGAAAAGTTTCCCGAGCCCGGGGCAAATCCGCATTGGCAAAGGTCGCTTCATGAAACAGCAAGTCCACGCCTCTGATCTGTTCTACTATCTCCGGCATATAGATGGTATCCGAACAATAAGCATAGCTTCGCGGCAAGTCCGACGGACGGGTCAAGACTGAATTAGGAATCGTTTTGCCTTCGGAAGTCACATAGTCCGCCCCGTTCTTTATCTTATTCAGTTCATACACCGGAACTTCATAAAAGTCAATCATCTCACGGATTATATGATTAGGACGCTGCTTTTCTGCAAACAGAAAACCACAACAGGGCATACGGTGACGCAACGGGATAGTAGTAACCGTCAGTGAACGATCCTCATAGATCACTCCGGGGGCTTTCGTCTCAAATTCATGAAAGAGCACCTTATACGTCATCTGACGGCAGAAAAAATCCAGCATCGGAGCCAGCAAAGCTTCCAGCCCCTTCGGAGAATGGATATGTAATTCCGCAGTACGCCCCAGCAGATTCAGGGTGGAAATCAATCCCCACAACCCAAAACAATGATCGCCATGCAAATGGGAAATAAAGATGTGGTTCAGACGTGAAAATTTCAATCTGGACTTACGAAACTGCAATTGCGATCCTTCACCGCAATCTATCATATAAAGTTTGTCACGTACATTCACTACTTGTGAAGAGGCGAAGTGGCGGGTGGTGGGCAGTGCGGAACCGCAGCCGAGTATATGTAGTTCAAATTTCTCCATAACGTTGCAAAGATACAGAATTTCACCACAGAGGACACAGAGAACACAGAGTTTTTTCTTCCTGATAAAGATACTCCGTGACCTCCGTGTCCTCTGTGGTGAAAAAAAGAAAGGCGCCTGTATTCACAAGCGCCTTACCTTATTTATATATAGAAGTGATTACTTCTTTCCGGCTTCCATTTGCTCTTTCAAAGCAGCCAAAGCATCGATGTCGCCCAAAGTAGTAGAAGCGGCCTGGTTCTGGATAGACGGAGCGTCTTCTCTCTTGCTGCCAGTTGCTTTCTTGTTTGAAGCTTTCTTTTCAGCTCTTTCTTCTGCCTTTGCTGCATCTTCGAAGATACGGCTGTGAGAAAGGATGATACGTTTAGCATCTTTGTTGAACTCGATAACCTTGAATGACAGTTTCTCGTCCATCTGAGCCTGAGAACCATCTTCCTTAACGAGGTGTTTCGGAGTAGCAAAACCTTCTACACCATAAGGCAGAGCAACAACAGCACCCTTATCCAGCATTTCGATGATAGTACCTTCGTGTACAGAACCTACAGTGAATACTGTCTCGAATACATCCCAAGGATTTTCTTCGAGTTGCTTGTGGCCGAGGCTCAAGCGACGGTTTTCTTTGTCGATTTCCAATACCTGAACTTCGATATCTGCACCGATCTGAGTGAATTCAGACGGATGTTTAACTTTCTTAGTCCAAGACAAGTCAGAGATGTGGATCAAGCCGTCAACGCCTTCTTCGATTTCAACGAATACACCGAAGTTAGTGAAGTTACGAACTTTAGCAGTGTGCTTAGAACCTACAGGATACTTCTCTTCGATAGTTTCCCACGGATCTTGTTTTAGCTGTTTGATACCCAAAGACATCTTACGTTCTTCGCGGTCCAGAGTCAGAACTACTGCTTCCACTTCGTCACCTACCTTCATGAAATCTTGTGCAGAACGCAAGTGCTGTGACCAAGACATTTCAGATACGTGGATCAAACCTTCAACGCCCGGAGCGATTTCGATGAATGCACCGTAGTCAGCCATAACGACTACTTTACCCTTCACCTTGTCACCTACTTTCAGTTCAGCGTTAAGAGCATCCCAAGGATGCGGAGTGAGTTGTTTCAGACCGAGAGCGATACGCTTCTTCTCATCGTCGAAATCAAGGATAACAACGTTGAGCTTCTGGTCGAGTTCAACCACTTCCTTCGGATCACTAACGCGGCCCCAAGACAGGTCGGTGATGTGAATCAAACCGTCTACGCCACCCAGGTCGATGAATACACCATAAGATGTGATATTCTTAACGGTACCCTCAAGAACTTGTCCTTTTTCGAGCTTACCGATAATTTCTTTCTTCTGTTGTTCCAGTTCAGCTTCGATAAGAGCCTTGTGAGAAACAACCACGTTCTTGAATTCCTGGTTGATCTTAACAACCTTGAATTCCATAGTTTTGCCAACGAATACATCGTAGTCGCGGATAGGTTTCACGTCGATCTGAGAACCCGGCAAGAAAGCTTCGATACCGAATACGTCTACGATCATACCACCCTTTGTGCGGCACTTGATGTAACCCTTGATAATTTCTTCGTTTTCCAAAGCAGCGTTCACACGATCCCAAGAGCGAGTAGCGCGAGCTTTACGGTGAGACAGAACCAACTGTCCTTTTTTGTCTTCCTGGTTTTCGATGTATACTTCTACAGTATCACCAATCTTCAAGTCAGGATTGTAGCGGAATTCATTCAAAGGAATGATACCGTCTGATTTGTAACCGATGTTCACAACAACTTCCCGTTTGTTCATCGCGATTACAGTTCCGTCAACTACCTCACGGTCGTTAACCTTGTTAAGCGTACTGTCGTAAGCTTTTTCCAACTCTTCGTGGCTGGCACCACCGAAGGTTTCGCCGTTTTCATAAGCATCCCAGTTGAAGTCTTCAACAGGAGCTACATTTTTTAAGTTTTCCATTAAATAAAATAAGTTGTTTAAAAATTAATTGAGTGAGACATTATATTAGCTCATAAATTCGGGCGCAAAGATAGTAGTATTTTCTTGAAGAGCAAAAAGTTCCATCTGTTATTTCTCGGTATTTTTACATCCGGCTCGTATAAAAGTAGTGGGAACTTAGGCCGAGTGTTTTGTATAGAGAACGAAAATAAGGCAAAAACGTTCTGTATATATTGAGAAGAGAGACTTTGTGAATAAAAAAACGGATTCTTGTCAAGAGCAGATTTACATATTATTAACTCCTTCCGGCGGTTTGCGATAGTCAATCGCATCACTGGTATGCTTCTGAAACAGATGGTCTGTTTACTTTAAACAGATGGTGCGTTTACCACAAACAAACGGTCTAAATCCCACACGTTAATGAAGTAAATGCCACACGTCAATCCCCCAAATGCCACATGTTTCACCTGCTGAGCTATGGCATTTTACTTATTGAGTTGTGGCATTCGGGAAGCTAAGATGTGGCATTTCAAATGATATGAAAAGGGAGGATACAAATAGAGGAGAAGCAATGCCCCTCCTCTTATGCTAATTTAAAGTTGAATCTGAGTTTAAGATTACGAATACAAATATACGACATTGAAAAGCCGAAGTCAAGTATTCAAGCACTTTTCTTGAAAGAAAGCATAAATTTTAGCTCGTTCTATTAGTTTTCTACGGAGATTTCAGGTATCTTTGTCCAAACGATTGGATAAAAAGCAATCTTTTTCATCCAAAGCATTGGATGAAAAAGAGTTATTCCTATCCAATAGATTAAACAATATGGATAAGCAAATCTTAAAATCAGTCATGCTGGACAATCAGAAAGAGGTCCAGCGGTATGAAGTCTTCAAAAGAGACTTCCATTTTGATGACTTTGGGAATTATGTCCTCGTAGGCATAAGATGCGCCGGAAAATCGTTCTTAATTTACCAACGCATCCAGCAGTTACTTACCGAAGGCATTGGATGGGACAATATGTTGTATATCAATTTTGAAGACGAGCGTTTAGATGGATTACGAGTACCCGAACTCAATCTTATTATTGAAGCGCATCTTGAAATGTATGGTAAAAGGCCGATTCTCTTCCTCGACGAAATACAAAATATAGAAGGTTGGGAAAAATTCGCCCGTCGCTTGGCGGATGAAAAATATAAGGTATACATCACCGGAAGCAATGCCAAAATGCTTAGCAGTGACATACAGACAACATTGGGAGGCAGATACATCACAATCAATGTTTATCCATACAGTTTCCGGGAATTTCTGGAAGTCCACCACACGGTATATGACGAACTATCTCTATTGAGTACAGAATCCAGAGCTGCCGTGATGAACCGGTTTATTGACTATTTTCATAATGGCGGTTTCCCCGAAGGCGCACTTCTTGCAGCAAAAAGGAATTACCTCACCAGTGTATACCAAAAAATATATTTAGGAGATATTGCAGCCAGAAATGGAATATCAAACACTTTCGGCCTGAAGATAATGATAAAAAAGCTGGCTGAAAGTGTAAAACAACCGATATCTTTCAACCGTATAGCTAATATAGTATCCACTACCGGTAGCAAGCTCAGTACAACTTCTACCATAAAATATGTTGAATACACAGAATCAGCTTGGCTACTTCAACGCATCAACAATATTGCAGCCAAACTGGCAGAGAAAGAGAGTAACAGCAAATATTATTTCACCGATAATGGAATACTCAATTTATTCCTGATAGACGGAAACACTTCATTACTCGAAAACTTAGTAGCAATCAGTCTGATTCGTCAATTCGGAAGGGAAGACTCCGTATTCTTCTATAATAAAGGAGTAGAAGTAGATTTCTATATTCCCGAAGAGCAATGGGCTATACAAGTATCATACAGCATAAAAGACCCGGAAACTAAAGAACGTGAAACTGATGCATTAATAAAACTATTCAAAGTATTACCTTGTAAACGACTCCTCATTATTACTTTTGATGAAGAAGGTATATTGCAAACCAACAGTGATATAGAAATAGAAGTTATTCCGATATGGAAGTGGTTGCTGAAAGAGACACAATAAGGGTAGCATTTCCCAATGCATACATATAACAGGAAAGGAGGGATAATCCCCTCCTTCCACATCACTTAATCAGATAACCTATTTCTTTTCCTCCTGAAAGTAAATATCATTTTATAGCCACCTTCTTTCCTTCCAGAAAATAGAACCCGCTTGACAAACCAGTAATCGTATTGTTCCCTTCATGTATCTCCACCACTTGAACAGTACGTCCTGTTACGTCATAAATAGAAATACTCCGGTCGCGGTCGCTGTCTATGTAAAGTACATTATCAACAGTGTAGACTTTCAGAGATTCTTCTTCTTTTTTCATGATTTCTTCCAAACCGGTAATTTCACCACCTTCGCCGCCGATGCTATACATCAAAGGAGCGCGGGCGGCAGGTTCTTTGCTGGCAACATAAGCTTCGAAGGGTTCTACAACACGATAGTTCTTCACAAACGCACCACCTATAGGGATGCCATTATATTCTGAAGTATTCAAGGCATATACATTTTCCCCCTTGTCGACCGTTTCAAATGTAGGAATAAGTTTATAAGTATCCGTCTCTCCAAAAGAAAGCACCTCACAAGCAGGAATAGTAGTAGTAATCCCACCAGCAACAAACGTGCAATAGTACTGTTTGTCATACGTGTTTTTCTTTATTTCTTCCGTCTATCCTCTATCAACGGGATTATTATATAAAGAAAGCGTGAGGACTGTTATTGTCTATCATCTCTTCAAGGCTCTGGAAAATGCCTTTACCACAGATAGACAACAGCCCTCACGCCTATATTATAGAACATAGACATGAAGAAACTGTTGCTATTACCCCGTGGTATACGAATTTTCCAGATTCTGAAGAGGGGGATAATAACTTTTCGCTTCTTGCGTTTTTTCTTAAAATACAAAGTCACATTTGCCGTTTATCGCTATAACAGACCTGACTTCATCTGCAAATGTAGAATAATTTTCTTTATCAGAAAGAACTTTCTAAAAATAAAGAACACTTCAAGTTTGATTTCCTCCCAAGTGAAGAATATTTATCACGGAAATCAGTGACAAGATTATTATTTTCGTAATCAAGCATTCTTCCTGATATACGCCAGCGCCGCCCCTATCGCCGTCCTATACTCCGCGTACTGTGGAATATGGAAACGAACCCCGTATATCTTTTCCATATTCGGAAAGACTTCATGGCATTGCGGGAATTTGGTCAGGTTACCAATCAATACAAAATCTTTAATAGGGCTATTGAAAGCAGACAGCACCGCCGCGCCACCTATCGTTTGCAGCACCATATAAATAATCCCTTTTGCAATATCTTCTTGCGAAGCATTACTATCCGCTTTTCCAAACAAAGAAGCGGTGGCATGCACCGGAAGGTCGGGCAAAGGACGATTACAAATATCCCCGATCTGCAAATTCACACGGGTAACATCACCCTTCTCGGCAATCGCCGCAATCTGTCTGAAATCATGCATCTTCAACAGCAAGCGGGAAAGTCCCTGCAACGTGCCTCCACCTATTGCCATTCCGCCGATGTGTTCTATCTTCTCCCCATTGATTCTCACGAAAGAAGTACCCGTCCCCATGCTGACAACAATCAGCTGGTCAATATCCGTGGCATGACGTGCCCCCAATCCGTTCGCAATAAACTCATCGACCTTATCAGTAGGCAAACCGTACAACGGACTGTCAACAAATGCACTGCCCACTCCCGTCAGCATCACCTGCTCTATATCCGAAAGCTGAATACCGTTATCATAAATATACTTACCGAAAGCTCCGAACAAAGAAGTCACCGGATCAGTCGCAGTGATAAACATCGGCGACTGTATCTGTTCTCCGTTTATTCCTACAATCTTTGTAGTGCTTCCGCCAACGTCTATTCCTATTACAATTCCCATAGTTTCAATATTATATCCGACTGCAAAGGTACAAATTGTTTCATTGCAGATGCATATTCAGACATTTTTTGTTGTATGCGCAAACAGGAACAATACATTTTGGTCAGGAACTCTTCCGCTCCCCATCAAGTCCACAATTTCTTCGCTCCTATACGGTGATAAAAACAGTGGAGCAGGTATGAGGAAGGTAAGGAGCAGATATGGACCGGGTATGGAGAAGACTGTTTTGTTCTGTTTTTCGGATACGGTAAGACATACGATACCCATCAATCAGCAAAAAATAAAGACTCATCATTAAAAGCTCTTTTTTATCCTCAGACATACGTTTCGGAAAATTTCTCCGTTAATAGAATAAGTTATGAAGCATTTTTGGTTACTGACAGCTATCTTACTGGCGTCCTCCGTACCTGCCTTTGCCCAAACCAGCGTAAAGATAGGCGGAACAATTACAGACGACAACGGAAACCCGATTGAATTGGCGACAATACGATTGGAGGGAACGGCTATTGGCACAGTCAGCAACCTGAAAGGACGGTATTCACTGAAGTTTGAAAGCCGGGACAGCGTAACGGTCATCTTCTCTATGCTGGGCTACCAGACCCGGAAACGAAAATTGGTAAGTCCGAAAGGAAATATTAGCCTGAACATCACCCTGCCCCCAATAAACTTCGAACTGGGCGAAGTAAGCGTAACAGAACGGCGGCGGCAAACAGGAACCATCCAGCAAATAGAAACCAAACAGAACCGCCTGGCACCGGATGCCTCGGGTGGAAGCATAGAATCCGTGATTGCCACCCAAGCCGGGGTAAGCAGTAACAACGAACTCAGTTCGCAATATAACGTGCGCGGTGGCAGTTTCGACGAAAACATGGTATATGTGAATGGTATCGAAATATACCGTCCGCTGCTCATCCGTTCCGGACAGCAAGAAGGATTGAGCTTTATCAACCCCGACATGGTGCAGTCCGTCGGTTTCTCCACCGGAGGATATGAGGCAAAATATGGCGATAAAATGTCATCCGTACTGGACATCACCTACAAGAA
The DNA here is from genome assembly GCF_900142015.1 of Bacteroides stercorirosoris. Lineage (GTDB taxonomy): Bacteria > Bacteroidota > Bacteroidia > Bacteroidales > Bacteroidaceae > Bacteroides > Bacteroides stercorirosoris. Next base: position 23,154 of record NZ_FQZN01000030.1, on the reverse strand, counting down.
GCCCGAACGCCTGGAAGGCAGCGCTTCCGTCAGCCTGCTGGGAGCCTCAGCCTATGTAGGCATTGCCAGCAAAAAGCTGACATGGACGAATGGCATCCGTTACAAAACCAATCAATATCTGCTCGGAACGCTGGACACGAAAGGAGAATATGACCCGTGCTACATCGACTATCAGACCTATCTGAACTGGACACCCTCCAAACGTTGGGAAGCAGGCATCATCGGCAATATCTCGGAGAACCGCTATAACTTTCAGCCCGAAGACCGCTATACCCGCTTCGGAACACTAAGTAATGTACGGGAATTCAAGGTGTTTTTTGAAGGACAGGAAAAAGACTTATTCCGAACCCTGTTCGGCACCGCTTATGCCACCTATCGTCTGAATGAGCAGAATAGTATCACCCTGCAAGCCTCCGCTTTCCACACCAAAGAACAGGAAACGTACGACATTACCGGACAATATTGGTTGAACGCCCTGGATGGAGGAACCCAGACAGACGGAAGTACCGGCGAAGATGAAACTTCCGAAACCATCGGTGTGGGCACTTATATGGAGCATGCCCGCAACTACCTCACCGCAGAGGTACAAAGTTACTCACTCACCGGGCACCATCGGCTGAAAAGTCACTCCCTGCAATGGGGCGCAGAATTCAAGCGTGAACATATCAAAGACCGGATGCGCGAATGGGAAATGCGTGACTCCGCCGGATATTCCATCCCCCAGACACCCGAAGGACCCGAACTTTTCTACACCCTCCGTTCCCGCAACGAGACGGACAGTAAAAGGTACAGTTTCTATCTGCAGGACACTTACCGTTTCCGTTCCACCGCCGGACTTTTCACCCTGACGGCCGGCGTACGCGGCAGTTACTGGGACTGGAACAAGGAGTTCATTTTCAGCCCCCGCGCCTCCCTGGCACTCATCCCGTCATTCAACGAGAACTTCACCCTGAGAGTAGCGGCAGGTGTTTATTATCAGGCGCCATTCTATAAAGAGTTCCGCGACACCACACAAGTAGGCGCAATAACCACCGTGTCGCTGAACCGCGATATCCGCTCGCAACGCTCCCTGCACTTTGTGGCAGGCGGAGACTATAACTTCCGTGCCATGAACCGCCCGTTCCGTTTCTCATTGGAAGTATATTATAAAGCATTGAGCAATCTCATTCCCTATAATATAGATAACGTGCGTATCAGCTATTACGGCCGTAATCTTTCCAAAGGTTACGCCACCGGCATCGACATGAAACTGTTCGGTGAATTCGTTCCCGGAACAGACTCCTGGCTGACCTTCTCTCTGATGAAGACCGAAGAGAAAATAAACGGACAATGGCTCCCCCGCCCCACCGACCAGCGCTACCGTCTTTCACTCTATTTTACGGACTATTTTCCGGGCAGCCGCAAGTGGAAAATGAACCTGAAAGGTACACTTGCCGGAGGTCTTCCCTTCGGTCCTCCGCATAGCGGACGCGAGGCCGCCGTGTTCCGCACGTCACCCTACCGACGTGTGGATATAGGCATGTCACGCTGCCTCATCGACCGCAGCGAACGGGAAAATCCGCGCGGCATCCGCAGCCTTTGGCTGGGGGTGGATATTTTCAATTTGCTAAATATCAGCAACGTCAACTCCTATTATTGGGTGACAGATACCCGGAATAACCAGTTTGCAGTCCCCAATTACCTGACATCCCGTCAGATCAACGTCCGCTTGCTGCTTGACTTCTGAGCAGAAGTCTAAAAAAAACTTTCTAAACTTCAAATATCCAATAATTAATTGACGAAAAATTTCTTTATTAAGGAAGAAATCTCTTTCTTTGTGCTGTTTTATGCCTTTAATTAAGACATTATACCAACATTAATAAATATAGTTATGAAGATTTCACACATTGAGCATCTGGGCATTGCCGTAAAGAGCATTGAAGAAGCCCTGCCGTATTACGAGAACGTATTGGGTCTGAAATGCTACAACATCGAAACTGTAGAAGACCAGAAAGTTAAAACCGCTTTTCTGAAAGTTGGTGACACTAAAATCGAACTTCTCGAACCGACTTCTCCCGAAAGTACTATCGCCAAATTCATTGAGAACAAAGGTGCAGGCGTTCATCACGTAGCATTTGCTATCGAAGACGGTGTGGCAAACGCATTGGCTGAAGTAGAAGCCGCAGGTGTTCGCTTGATTGACAAAGCTCCCCGTAAAGGTGCAGAAGGTCTGCATATCGCTTTCCTGCATCCGAAATCAACTTTGGGTGTATTGACAGAGCTTTGCGAAAAGCCGGAATAATTCATTTAAATAGCAAATAGTATTAACCCATTATATTTAATAAAATGAGTAATCAACTTGAAAAGATTAAAGAGCTTATAGACCGCCGTACAGCTGCACGCATGGGTGGTGGTGAAAAAGCGATTGCCAAACAGCATGAGAAAGGTAAATATACAGCTCGTGAGCGCATAGCCATGTTGCTCGACGAAGGTAGTTTCGAGGAAATGGACATGTTCGTTGAGCACAGATGTACAAACTTCGGTATGGAAAAGAAACACTACCCCGGTGATGGCGTAGTGACCGGTTGCGGTACTATCGAAGGTCGTTTGGTTTATATCTTTGCACAGGACTTTACGGTTTCCGCAGGTTCACTGTCTGAAACGATGTCTCTGAAAATCTGTAAGATTATGGACCAGGCCATGAAGATGGGTGCTCCTTGTATCGGCATCAACGACTCGGGTGGCGCACGTATTCAGGAAGGTATCAATGCTTTGGCAGGTTATGCTGAAATCTTCCAGCGCAATATCCTGGCATCAGGTGTTATCCCGCAGATTTCGGGTATCTTCGGTCCTTGTGCCGGTGGTGCTGTTTACTCTCCTGCACTGACTGACTTCACGTTGATGATGGAAGGTACTTCTTATATGTTCCTTACCGGTCCGAAGGTGGTTAAGACTGTAACGGGTGAAGACGTAACTCAGGAAAATCTGGGTGGCGCAAGTGTTCACTCTACTAAATCAGGTGTAACTCACTTCACTGCCAAGACTGAAGAAGAAGGTTTGGCTTTGCTGCGTAAACTGTTGAGCTACATTCCTCAGAACAACCTGGAGGAAGCTCCTTACGTAGATTGCACCGATCCTATCGACCGCCTGGAAGATTCTCTGAACGAAATCATTCCCGACAGCCCGAACAAACCGTACGACATGTACGAAGTAATTGCTGCTATCGTTGACAATGGTGAGTTCCTCGAAGTTCAGAAAGATTACTCAAAGAATATCATTATCGGTTTCGCACGTTTCAACGGACAGTCCGTAGGTATCGTTGCCAACCAGCCGAAGTATCTGGCAGGTGTGCTCGACAGCAACGCATCCCGTAAGGGTGGCCGTTTCGTTCGTTTCTGCGATGCTTTCAACATTCCTATCGTTTCATTGGTAGACGTTCCGGGATTCCTTCCGGGAACAGGCCAGGAATACAACGGCGTAATCCTGCACGGTGCCAAGTTGCTGTATGCTTACGGTGAAGCTACTGTGCCTAAGGTGACAGTTACGCTGCGTAAGTCTTATGGCGGTTCGCACATCGTGATGAGCTGTAAGCAACTCCGCGGTGACATGAACTATGCATGGCCTACGGCTGAAATAGCTGTAATGGGTGGTGCCGGTGCGGTTGAGGTATTGTATGCCCGCGAAGCCAAGGAACAGGAAAATCCTGCTCAATTCCTGGCAGAAAAAGAAGCTGAATATACCAAGCTGTTTGCTAATCCTTACAATGCAGCTAAGTATGGTTACATCGATGATGTGATTGAACCGCGTAACACACGTTTCCGCATTATCCGTGCCTTGCAACAGTTACAGACTAAGAAATTGACTAACCCGGCTAAGAAGCATGGTAATATTCCTTTGTAAAACCCAGTAGACAAGGTCACAAGAAACAAGATACAAGGCTGCCTTGTCAACTTGTAACCTTGTTCCCTTGTCAACTCAAAAAATCAAGTTATATGAATAAAACAAAAATCGGAATATTCTTTACCTTGCTGCTGGTGTTAGGTGTATGCTCTTCCTGCGGAGAGAAAAGATCGAACAATAAGCTGCTGCTGAATGAAGTACTGATTACCAACGAAGGTAATTATCAGGACGACTACGGTTTGCACAGCGCATGGATTGAAATATTCAATAGATCGTATGGTAGTGCCGACCTCGCAGCATGCTTATTAAGGGCAAGCAGCCAACCCGGTGACACTTCCACTTACTTCATCCCCAAAGGTGATGTTTTGACTTTGATAAAACCACGTCAGCACTCATTATTCTGGGCAGACGGAGAACCAAGACGTGGTACATTCCATACCAATTTCACACTGGACCCAGAAAAAGAGAATTGGATCGGCTTATTTGATTCTGGCCGTAACTTGATCGATCAAGTTACTATTCCTGCCGGAGTATTGAAGACCAATCAATCTTACGGACGTGTTAGCGACGCTGCTTCTCAGTGGGAAGTTAAAGACGGTAGTGCAGAGAAATACGTAACTCCGAGTACCAACAACAAAACCATCGACAGCAATGCCAAGATGGAGAAATTCGAAGAGCATGACAGCAATGGTATCGGTATGTCTATTTCTGCCATGAGTGTAGTATTTTGCGGTTTGATCCTGCTTTTCATTGCTTTCAAGGTTGTTGGCAAAGCATCTGTAAGCCTCAGCAAGCGTAATGCAATGAAGGCTAAAGGTATTACTGACAAGCAGGAAGCCAAAGAAAAGAAACTGGGCGAAGCTCCGGGAGAGATATTTGCTGCTATTGCCATGGCCATGCACGAGATGCAAAGCGATGTACACGATGTGGAAGACACCGTTCTTACTATCACCCGTGTAAAACGCAGCTATTCACCATGGAGTTCGAAGATTTACACATTGCGTGAAACTCCTCTGAAAAAGTAACCACCTATAAATTGATAAAACGATGAAAGAATATAAATATAAAATCAACGGTAATACATATAAAGTTACCATTGGAGATATCGACGAAAATATCGCTCATGTAGAAGTGAACGGTACCCCCTACAAGGTAGAAATGGAAAAGGCACCTAAAGTGGTTGTTAAACCGGTAACACGTCCTACCACTCCGGCTCCTGCTCCGACCCCAGTAGTGAAACCGGCTGCTCCTTCTACTGGCAAATCAGGTGTAAAATCTCCGCTTCCCGGTGTTATCCTCGACATTAAAGTCAATGTAGGTGATACAGTGAAGAAAGGACAAACGATTATTATCCTTGAGGCTATGAAGATGGAGAACAATATCAATGCCGACAAAGACGGTAAAATCACTGCGATCAACGTAAGTAAAGGAGATTCCGTTCTCGAAGGTAATGACCTTGTAATTATTGAATAATATGGGAGAATTTATCACATTTTTAGGAAACAACCTTGCCGACTTCTGGACGTACACGGGTTTTGCCAATGCAACGGTGGGACACGTCGTAATGATCCTGGTGGGTTTGTTCTTCATATACTTGGCAGTAGCCAAGGAATTTGAGCCGATGCTGCTGATTCCTATCGGTTTCGGTATGCTGATCGGTAATATTCCTTTCAATATGGAAGCCGGACTGAAAGTCGGTATCTATGAGGAAGGTTCTGTACTCAACATCCTGTATCAGGGAGTAACCTCCGGATGGTACCCGCCGCTCATTTTCCTGGGCATTGGTGCTATGACGGACTTCTCATCCCTGATATCCAATCCTAAGTTGTTATTGATTGGTGCGGCTGCCCAGTTCGGTATTTTTGGTGCTTATATGATCGCTTTGGAAATCGGTTTCGACCCCATGCAAGCCGGTGCAATCGGTATCATCGGTGGCGCCGACGGTCCGACGGCCATCTTCCTTTCATCCAAACTGGCTCCTAACTTGATGGGTGCGATTGCGGTATCAGCCTACTCTTATATGGCGCTGGTACCTGTCATACAGCCGCCTATCATGCGCCTGCTGACTAACAAGCACGAACGCTTGATCCGCATGAAACCGCCGCGCGTAGTTTCCCACACGGAGAAAGTGATTTTCCCGATTATCGGCTTGTTGCTGACTTGTTTCCTCGTTCCGTCCGGCCTGCCTCTGTTGGGTATGCTGTTCTTCGGTAACCTGTTGAAAGAAAGTGGCGTAACCCGCCGTTTGGCAGAAACTGCCCGTGGTCCGCTGATTGATACGATTACTATCTTATTAGGTTTGACGGTAGGTGCCTCTACTCAGGCTTCCGAGTTCCTGACACTTGACTCTATCAAGATCTTCGGTCTGGGTGCATTGTCATTCGTGATTGCTACCGCTTCAGGTGTCATCTTCGTGAAGATATTCAACCTCTTCCTGAAGAAAGATAATAAGATCAATCCGTTGATTGGTAACGCAGGTGTATCTGCTGTACCCGACTCGGCACGTATCTCTCAGGTTGTAGGTCTGGAATATGATCCGACCAACTACCTGCTGATGCACGCTATGGGGCCGAACGTTGCAGGTGTAATCGGTTCAGCAGTAGCTGCCGGTATCTTGCTGGGATTCTTAATGTAAAAGATATGTATGTACTTTGAACCGTATCTTTACGATTCATTTTACTCAAACAATTGTAGCGCTCTTTCGGAAGAAGGGGCGCTATTTTTATTAGTTAATCTATCTAAAAGTCACTACGAATATTTCGTAAAGTAAATCTTTTTAGTAACTTGCGCTCGGTTAAGCAATACTTAAAAGATAAAAAGACTATGCGAAAACTCTTCATTCTACTCTTTCTCAGTGCCTCTTCATTGCTGATGGCACAGAATACTAATCCGATTCAGGAGGCAATGGCAAACTATGACTACGAAACAGCTTTGCAACTTATGGAACAAGAGACACCGACCGTGCCTCTTCTCTATCAGAAAGGAAGAGCTCTGAAAGGACTGGGCTACAATGATAAAGCTTTGCTTGTATTCCAGGAAATCATAGAGCAAGACTCCCTCACCCCCCGGGCATACATTGAAGCCGCCGAATGCTGCAAGTCCATCGCTAAACAAAGGGAAGCACTGGATTACTACCAGAGTGCTCTCAATCTTAATCCGGACAATAAATATGTACGAATACAATACATCAGCCTGCTGCTGAATATGAAAAGAAACCGTGATGCCCTGAAGGAAAGCAATTTGCTGGCCGAACAGGACAGTTCTGCTTTTGTACTGCACCTGAGAGCGGAAAGCATGTCACGCGTCTGTGACAACTCTGAGGTACACCTTGTCATAGAAGCCTATCAGGACATACAGGAGAGGTATCCCAAAGACTACATGGCACCCGCCATACTGGGAAACATATACATAGCTGCCCGCCAGTTTGATGAGGCTATAGGAACTACGGAGAGATACCGTTGCTTAGACAGCACCAACATTCTCGTAAACCGAGTCAACGCACAGGCTTATTGTATGAACAAATATTATCCGGAAGCTATAGAGCGATATAATTATCTCCTGCAAAACGGTGACAGCACATTCCTTACTTGCCTGTATGCTGGAATCAGTCACTACGCTACTGAAGACTTTTACAAAGCAAGAGATTTATTGAAAAAGGCAGTGAAGGAGGACGGTTCGAATGTAAATGCGCATTATTACCTGGGACGTGCCTGCTCCAAAACCCCGTGGACAAAGGAGGGGGTATCGCATCTGGAAACCGCAATCAATCTTACAATACCCAGTGACAGCACTATAGTCCCCCTTTATACTGGCCTGGCCGACTGCTACAAAATGGCAAACATGTATAAAGAGCAAGCCAATATCTTATTAGAACAATATGAAAGGTATGATAAGAATAAGCATAAACTGCTATATGATGCCGCTTACGTTTACTATTACAGTCTGAAAAACATCCCCAAAGCCGAGCAATGCCTGAAAGCCTACCTGAGAACCCGACCGAAGAATAACGATAAACTACAAGAAGTGGACGCAGACGGCGTACCCATCATCGGAGAGAACAACAGATATAATGCTGCCGAAGCCTGGTTGAAAGATATTCAGGAAAGAAAGAAAGTCGATAATTTCTTTCAAGGGAAAGGGGAAGAAACAAATAAATGACAACTTAGCGGCTTTGCCGCTAAATTCTTATTTACAGAAAACGTTTGCATAACATAATAAGGTATATAGTAGCGGAGTAGCGGCAGCTTTCTCCGCTATTTGCGTATATTAGCACCAAAATACGGATATAATAACGAAAAGCTAATATCATGAAAAAATTATTCCTTATCCTGGGAACGTTTTTACTTTCCCTTAGTACGTATGCAGCTATGAACGTAAACAAAATCGATCCTCCGTTTTGGTATACCAGAATGCAGAATCCCGAACTCCAGCTTATGGTCTACGGTGAAGACATCGGTAACTCTTCTGTTACTGTCAACTATCCCGGTGTTTCTTTGAGCAGCACTGTCAAGCTGGAAAGTCCCAACTACCTGATTGTCTACCTGAGACTGGAGAAAGATGTGAAACCCGGTAAAGTAGCTCTCACTTTTGCACAAGGCAAAAAGAAAATCGTCAAAGAGTATGAACTGAAAGCACGCAGCAAGAAGAGTTGTGAACACAAAGGTTTCGATGCTTCCGACGCCCTCTACCTGTTGATGCCCGACCGTTTCGCAAACGGCAATCCGGACAATGACCAGATTCCCGGCATGGCCGAATATAAAGTAGACCGCAACGATCCGAACGCCCGTCATGGTGGTGACCTTGCAGGTATCGAGCAAAATCTGGATTACTTCTCCGACCTGGGTGTAACTGCCCTTTGGTTCACTCCGGTATTGGAAAACAACATGACCGGTGGTTCGTACCACGGCTATGCTACTACCGATTACTATAAAGTTGATCCGCGTTTCGGCACCAACGAAGAGTATCAGCAACTGATATCCAAATGCCACGACCGTGGCATCAAGATTGTAATGGATATGATCTTCAACCACTGCGGCGTAGAACATCCATGGATTAAAGATATGCCGTCTAAAGACTGGTTCAACAACCCCGACCACGAAAAGAATTTCGTGCAGACTTCTTTCAAGCTGACTCCGCACGTTGACCCTTATACTTCCCAATACGATTTCGACCAGATGAACGACGGTTGGTTTGTTACCGCTATGCCGGACCTTAACCAAAAGAACCCGCACGTATATCGCTACCTCGTACAGAACAGCTTCTGGTGGATTGAGTACGCCAACATCGACGGTATTCGTATGGATACTTATCCGTATGCTGACTATGACGCCATGAGCAACTGGATGAAAGAATTGAATGAAGAATATCCCAACTACAACACCGTAGGTGAAACTTGGGTAACCGAGCCTGCTTACACAGCTTGGTGGCAAATGGACTCCAAGCTCTCCGTTCCGAAGAATAGTAATCTGAAAACCGTTATGGACTTCAGTTTCTTCGATAAGATAAACATTGCCAAGACCGAACAAACAGAGACATGGTTCAAAGGTCTGGACCGTGTATACAACAGTTTCGTATACGACTTCCTCTATCCTAACCCGGCTTCCGTACTGGCATTCATCGAGAATCACGACACCGACCGCTTCTTGGGCGAAGGAGACAACCTGCCAATGCTGAAACAGGCTTCCACCTTGTTGCTCACCACTCGCCGCATTCCTCAGCTTTATTATGGTACGGAAATCATGATGAACGGTGTAAAGAGCAAGAGTGACGGATACGTCCGTAAGGACTTCCCCGGCGGATGGTCTGGCGATACAGAAACCGCATTGACAGCCGCAGGACGCAGCAAGATACAGAACGAATGTTATAACTTCTACAAGACCTTATTGAACTGGCGTAAAGGAAACGATGTTATCGCCAAAGGTAGTATGGTGCAATTCATGGTACAGAATGGTGTTTATGCGTATGCCCGCCAGTACGAAGGTAAAACCGTATTCGTAATGCTGAATGGTACAGATGCCGAAACTACTGTTCCTTTGAAATTCTACAAAGAAATACTGAAAGATTCCAAACAAGGAAAAGATATTCTTAGCGGAAAGACAGTTGCATTCGGTGAATCGCTGACAATGGGACCGAGAGAATCACTGGTGATTGAACTGTAAACAGTATTTTACCAGAAAACAAAAAACGCAGCGATATATGGAGGGCCTGAAAAAGTCCCTTCGCCTTCTTAGTTACTAAATTTATCGGCACATATCCAGTATAAGCCTTGGATATGTGCCGATTTTCTTGTATTTTTTAGATATAAATTCCCTCGGTATGCTGCCGGTGTAGTTAAAGCAAAACAACGAATTAAGTAGTACAAGTTTTATAAGTGCCAACTGATTCCACACGCCACCTCCAGATAATGCACGCGTACACGTTTTAAATAAGCGTCTTCCACTTCACCTGTCAGCAGATTCCTCTTTTCAAAAGTCTGTGTGGCCCGTTCAAAAGGGGAGATATATTTGGCCTCCACTGAGAGATGGATTTTGCGCCAGATGCGCCTCGACAACATAACCGAAGTTTGCAGAGCACTGACAAAACCGCCAGGTTCCACAGAGAATGTCTGGTCATAATCAACCGTACGAACAACATTGGAATTCTTCTCTTTAATATAAAAAAAGGAATCATGTTCCTCTGCCCCAATCAAGTAATACCCCAAGCGCAGTTGTACATCCCATACCGGTTTATTCAGCCGATAGGCGACTCCGAAAGCCATAGAGGGACCCGTGTCGTCATCCAAGTCATAAGCTTTTTCTATGAAATGGTCGTTTTTATAGGGTTTTCTCAAATTATCTCCATTTCCCTCTCGAATCATGAGAGTTGCACCCATAGAAGAAAAGAGTCCCCAGTGCGGAAACACATAGAAAGTATAAGTAAAGTTCGCTGCAGGAACAGGGGAAAGCGATATCCAGGACTTCCCGTTCTGAAAATGACAAGAGACTCCAGTCGTTATGTCAAGCTGATGGCGGGAGATTCTATTTTGTGCCTGCACGTTTGTAATGCCCAGCAGTCCCACTGCCAGCATTGTGATAAATAGGTTTCTCATCTGCCCCTCCTTCATTGCATGGTGATCTCATCTGTTTCTTTGGTAAACTCTTCTCCGCTGCGAGTGGTCACTACGATTTTAAACCGATGTACCCCGGCTTGAGGAAGTATACGCGGTATTTTATAGAAAACAGTCCCATGCGTATAACCGTATTTATAATCTGTCATTTGATCCTTCTGCCACAAAGGGTAATCCATGAAAAGCTCGTTCACATCCGTACCGGCAGGATGGGACTCGTCATAAGCGGTGAGTGAGATAATCTGCACACAGGCAATGGTATCGGTCAGGATATATTCATAATATGTTCCCTCTACAATCTCTTTTTCATATTCAAAGTCCAAGGGTATCCGCAACATATATGCCTGGCGAGATACCACTCCGCCCACCGGAGCAACAGGCACGCTTCCGGCATTATCCAAGTGTTCTACCTCACCTATTCCGGTTAAAGTCACCTGACAGGGAATGTATTCCTCAAATTCCTCACAGCACATTGCCGTACAAAGCAAAAAGAGCAGTGCCAGTAAAATAGATAATTTGTTTTTCATATTTTAATTTTTAGTGATTCAACGGCTTTCCAGTCTTTAAGAAATGCAAGAAATTGTAAAATACTGCATAAGTCAAGCTATAGTTTTGCATATATAAAAAAGGCTGCCCTTTTTCAAGAGCAGCCTTCCATTTATATTCTAACAGACCTGTAGATTATTCAGCCAATTTATTGTCTGAACCCAGCACGTTAAGGATTTTGTGCATGTACAGTTTCTCCATATTGTCGCGAGCCGGACCAAGATACTTACGAGGGTCGAATTCTCCCGGCTTCTCAGCAAATACCTTACGAACAGCAGCAGTCATAGCCAAACGAGAGTCTGAGTCGATGTTGATCTTGCAAACTGCAGATTTAGCAGCTTTACGCAATTCATCTTCAGGAATACCGATAGCAGCTTCCAGCTTGCCACCATATTTGTTGATAGTTTCAACTTCTTCCTGAGGAACTGAAGAAGAACCGTGCAGTACGATGGGGAATCCCGGAAGTTTCTCCATTACAGCATCCAATACTTCGAATGCCAAAGGAGGAGGAACCAAGCGACCTGTAGCCGGATCAACGTGGCACTGTTCGGGTTTGAACTTGTAAGCACCATGAGAAGTACCGATTGAAATAGCCAAAGAGTCACAACCTGTGCGAGTAGCAAAGTCGATAACTTCCTCAGGGTCAGTATAAGTATGGTGTTCAGCAGAAACTTCATCTTCTACACCGGCCAAAACGCCAAGTTCGCCTTCTACAGTTACATCAAACTGATGAGCATATTCAACTACCTTCTTAGTCAAAGCAACGTTTTCTTCGTAAGGCAGGTGAGAACCATCGATCATTACTGAAGAGAAACCAGAATCGATACAGCTCTTGCAAGTCTCGAAAGTATCTCCATGGTCAAGGTGAAGAACAATTTCAGGATGTTTACAGCCTAATTCTTTAGCATATTCCACAGCACCCTGAGCCATGTAACGCAACAGTGTAGCGTTAGCATACTGACGGGCACCCTTAGATACCTGAAGGATTACCGGAGACTTTGTCTCAACTGCAGCTTTGATGATAGCCTGCATCTGTTCCATGTTGTTGAAGTTGAATGCAGGGATTGCATATCCACCCTTGATAGCCTTCGCAAACATTTCTCTTGTATTTACGAGACCCAAATCTTTGTAATTAACCATTTTGTTTAAAGTTTATTGTTAGTGAATAAAAATTCTACGCAAAAGTAGTCATTATCTTTCAAAAGAAAGAACAGGTCGGGAATAAATTATCGCCTGCCACCCGTCAAAACAATTCTCTTTTAAAGCTATTGGATGATTTTAACAGAATATTGTAATCTCTATATTACAAACTCTTTTCATCTGTCGTTCTCATCCGCCTTTTTGCGTATCTCCTTTTATATAACAAAAAAACCGGAAAGCAAGTTTAACTTTCCGGTCTCCATTTACACATTATTATATATACTACTTCTTCAAATAGATGATGGTCGGCAGATGGTCACTGTAACCGTTCAGCCATACACGTCCGCCATGCGTACGCAACGGAGAACCTTTATATTTGCCGTCCTGCTGAATCAGATATTCACGGATAAAGACCTCGTTATGATCGTATTTTAAGCCTTTCTTAGCTTTCAGCAGAGGCTTGGAAATTACAATCTGGTCAAACAAGTTCCACTTACCGCGATAAAGCAGAGTCCCCACACCCTTATCTTCAAGAGTTTCCCACCAGGGATTATAGAATTCGCCTTTCTTCACCTGCTTGGGATATTTGCGTGCACCCAATGCTTCCATACTTTCGTCCATAGGATCATCATTCATATCACCCATGACTACCAGTTTCAGCTTCTTATCCTCACGCATCAGGGAGTCAGTCAGTGCTTTCACCTGTTTGGCAGCATGCACACGTACCGGAGACTTGGCACCGCGGGAAGGCCAGTGGTTCACAATAAAACAAATACGTTCGCCTGCCATCTGTCCGTCTACAATAAGGAAGCCGCGTGTCAGATGCACAGTATCGCCTTCAAAAGGAGTGGAAAGCACCAATTTGGAATTGGTAACAGTGAACTGTGCAGGGTCATATAACAAAGCACAATCGATACCCCGTTTGTCCGGTCCTTCATAATGCACAAACTTATAATTGGAAATAGCCGGCTGGTTTACTAAATCCGTCAATACCCGGTTGTTTTCAGCTTCCGCCACACCGATAACGGCAGGTCCTTCGGGCACCCGGTCGCGCGATACTTCACTCAATACTTTGGCAAGGTTCTTCAACTTGGCCTCATACTTCTGAGCCGTCCAGGTATAACTGCCTGTAGGCAGAAATTCAAGGTCATTCTTGCCTGCATCATGAATTGTATCGAACAGGTTTTCAAGATTATAGAACGCAACACTATACAGATTTCGCTCGTTCTGCTGGGCTCCCGCCGTCGTAACACAGAGCCATAGGGAAAATAGAAAAAGTAGCTTCTTCATGCTGAATATAAATTTTAATACCATGCAAAAATCTGAAATAAAAAGCGATAAACCTATTTTTTCAGGAAACTTTTTTCTAATCCAGAAAAAAGCACTGCCTTTAAACAGGATAGACCACGACTTAAACAAAAATAAATCAGAATTTATTTTGTAGTATCTGCGACTTGCACTATCTTTGCGCTCTGAAAAATGAGACCATTACACTATTTATTACCAAAATAGTAACCGAATATAATAATTAAAAAACAAATATTGAAATGAAAAAAGGTATTCATCCTGAAAATTACCGTCCGGTAGTATTCAAAGATATGTCTAATGGTGACATGTTCTTGTCTCGTTCAACTGTAAATACTAAGGAAACCATCGAGTTCGAAGGTGAAACTTATCCGCTGGTAAAGATGGAAATCTCTAACACTTCTCACCCGTTCTACACTGGTAAATCTACATTGGTAGATACAGCTGGTCGCGTTGATAAGTTCATGAGCCGCTACGGTGACCGTAAGAAGAAATAATTCTGCTTCATGAAAGCAAAAAAGGGAGATTTTGAAAAAAGTCTCCCTTTTTTGCTACCCATAAGTTAAAGGATATAGGAAATTCCCTACTACTTTGTAGGGGAAAAAATAGGAAAGAGAGAAAACTCTTTCCTATTTTTGTATCTATAACTTTGATTACAAGCCAATAATACAAACCATAAACGAATCAATATGAAACGTCTTGTCACTTTCGTCATTCTTGCTGTCATTCTCTCTACAGCAGGATTTGCCGCCAAACAAAAAGATTTGAGCGGTCCGATCGCCATAAAAGGAGAGTTAAAACAAAAGTACGAAAATTATCCGGCCGGTACTCCTGTAGTTATCCGGAGAGTGGTAAAAATGAAATCGACAGATAAAGTTGGTTCCGACATCTTCTATGCTGCCGAAATCAACGGTATGCAAATCGCGGTTCCGGAGGAAGACATGAAAGACATTACTATTTTACCTCCCGAAACCGATCAGGAGTTCTGGCAACAAGTCTACCTGAAACAACATCTATACGAATACTTCAATCAAAATGGATATCATACCAAACTGCGACGGGAAGTAGATGAAGAATGCCGGGACTATCTGTACAAACTGGAAGAGATTAGCTATAATGACGACTTCATCACCTCATATGTACAGAACATCTTTGCCAAACTATCAGCTTCCGGCATTGACCCCAACCGCGATGAGCCATTGAATGTACGTATCATCCAGTCTCCGGAACCGGATGCTTATATGTTGCCAAACGGAACCATGCTCATCAGTACCGGCCTGCTTTGTACTCTTGATTCGGAAGATGAACTTGCCGCTATCATTGCGAGTGAAATGTCGCACTTTGTACTGGACCATCAGATTAATAATATATATCGTGCAGAACGCCGTGCCAAACGGGCTGCATTTTGGGGAACAGTTCTTGCCGTCACCGCCGAAGTAGCGTTGGATGTAGCATATTGGGACGATGACGACACAGCCTTAGGAATAGGCGCCGTTGCCAGTATCGGAAGTATCGCCGCCTTGTTAAATACGAATGTGATCAACCGTTTGGGAATGAAATACAAAAATAACCAGGAATATTCCGCTGACAGAATTGCCCGTGAATTACTGGTATTCAGAGGTATGAACCCCGACGGACTTTCTTCCGCCCTTGCCAAGGTCATCGGATTCTACAATATACAGAATCGCGCAGATAATCTGCTCCGCTATGGCAGTGTCGATAACCTGAGAAAGCGGATAGAAAAGGGGGAGAAAGCAGAGAATCAAAGTAGCCGTCCTTATCTTAAAACAATGTCGGATGTAGTAACTTTCAATGCTGCCATGAACATGGCCGACCAACGCTATGAGGATGCAATACGGTTAATTCAAAAGAATTTAAACAATAACCTTGCTTCAGATCACGACTATGTCATTCTGGTGAAATCGCAAATGGCGCTTTATAATACGGAGAAAGTCAATGAAGAGTGTGCAGCCTTGCTTTGGAAAGCCAGACAACTGGCAGGAGACAGTCCTAATCTGGACATCTATAAACAGGAAATCCTATTGCTGATGCGTATGAACAAACAGTCAAAAGCAGCCAGTACCCTGAAAGAATACCTTGACCTGCTTTCCCGTTATCAGGCACAGGGAGTAGAAGAAGAAGATAAAGAATGGGCCAACAAAGAAATTGGTTGGGCAAACCAACTATTAGATAAAATCAGCAGATTATAGAACACAAACAGGGCGCCCGAATCTTACCCGTTCAGACGCCCTGTTTTTTGAAGTTATTCTATAATTCACTTACGGAACGGGGGACGGACCACTACAGCTTTCAACTTACGTCCGCGCATATCAATGTTAATCTCCGTTCCTACTTTACTGTACTCCGGTTTTACGTATCCCATGCCGATACCAATCTTACGGGTTGGTGACATAGTGCCCGAAGTTACCACACCGATAGCTTCGCCATCCGCACTGAACAGCTCATATCCATGACGGGGAATACCACGATCTACCATCTCAAAGCCTACAAGTTTACGGACAGTGCCTTCCGCCTTCTGTTTCTCTAATGCCGGACGGTTTGTGAAGTTCTTACCTTCCACAAATTTGGTTATCCAGCCTAATCCGGCCTCAATAGGCGAAGTCGTATCATCCAGGTCATTACCATACAAGCAGAATCCCATTTCCAAGCGAAGCGTATCGCGGGCACCCAAGCCAATAGGTTTGATGCCAAACTCCTCACCCGCTTCAAACACAGCATTCCAAATCTTCATAGCAGCTTCAGGATAGAAATAGAGTTCAAAACCTCCTGCACCCGTATAGCCCGTATTGGAAATAATCACATCTTTCTCACCTGCAAACTCACCATGCGTAAAGGTGTAATACGAAAGTGACGACAAGTCAACACTCGTCAGTTTCTGCAGAGCAAGAATGGCCTTCGGTCCCTGCACGGCAAGTTGTGCCATACGGTCGGAAGCATTTTCCAACTCGGCACCTTCTGTGTTATGCGAAACACACCAATTCCAGTCTTTCTCTATATTTGAGGCATTCACTACCAGCAGATACTTTTCCGGTTCATAGTGATAAACCAGTAAATCATCCACAATACCGCCATCCTCATTTGGGAAGCAGGTATATTGCACCTTACCCGGAGTCAGCGCAGCCACATTATTAGAAGTCACTTTCTGAAGAAAAGCCAGCGCATTCGGACCTTTCACCCAGAACTCTCCCATATGGGAAACATCAAACACACCGACAGCATTACACACAGTCAGGTGTTCATCGATGATACCGGAATATTCTATCGGCATATTGTATCCCGCAAACTCGTGCATCTTAGCGCCCAGCGAGATATGTTTTTCAGTAAACGGAGTGGTTTTCATGTTTTAAGGTATTTAAATTATTATTTTGCAGCAACAAGTTCGGCAATCTTCACAATGACATTCATCGCCTTTTCCATATTCTGGATAGGAACAAATTCATATCGTCCGTGGAAGTTCAGCCCTCCGGCAAAAATATTGGGGCAAGGCAGACCTTTGAAAGAAAGCTGCGCGCCGTCCGTACCGCCACGGATAGGTTTTACATTCGGTTTCACACCTACGGCCTCCATTGCGGCAAAAGCCGTATCGATGATATGCATCACAGGCTCAATCTTTTCACGCATATTATAGTATTGGTCACGAAGTTCAAGTTTGGCAGTACCCTCACCATATTCAGCATTGATTTTCTGAACTAATTGTTCTATCTCTTTCTTACGATTTTCAAAACGGGCACGGTCATGGTCACGGATGATATAAGCAACTGTTGTCTGTTCCACATCACCATTAAAGCTGATAAGGTGGTAGAAACCTTCATAACCTTCGGTATGTTCCGGCGTTTCGTGACCGGGCAGCATAGCACAGAAACGGTTGGCTACACGGATCGAGTTGATCATCTTGTTCTTGGCATAACCCGGATGCACATTGCGTCCCTTGAAGGTAATTTTGGCTGATGCCGCATTGAAGTTTTCAAATTCCAACTCACCGGCTTCGCCGCCATCCATTGTATAAGCCCAGTCGCAACCAAACTTCTCTACATCAAATTTATGCGCACCGAGTCCGATTTCCTCATCCGGATTGAAACCGATACGGATTTTACCATGCTTGATTTCAGGATGTTCTTTCAGATATACGATTGCGGAAACAATCTCTGCAATACCCGCTTTATCATCTGCACCCAGCAATGTCTTGCCATTCGTCACAATAAGGTCTTCACCCTTATGATCCAGTAATTCGGGGAACTGTTCGGGAGAAAGCACCACATTCTCTTCTTCGCAAAGTACAATGTCGGAACCGTCATAATTCTGAACGACACGGGGTGATACATCTTTGCCACTCATATCAGGACTGGTGTCCATATGAGCGATAAAGCCTATAGTAGGCAACGGCTTATCAATATTGGCCGGAAGTGTGGCGAACAAATAGCCGTGTTCATCCAACGTTATGTCTTCCAGACCTAAAGATTCTAATTCTTCTTTCAAATACCTGGCAAATACCATCTGCCCCGGAGTACTTGGAGTCACCTCAGTCTCCTCACTGGACTGGGTGTCAAAGCTTACATACTTCAAAAAACGTTCTACTAAAGCCATATTAATAATGTTTTAATGTGATAATATGTCAATGTGCCAATAATGATAACAGTATAAATACCACGCAGCTAATTAGTATATTAGCATATTGCTCACATTAGCACATTATGTTTTGCCGTAAAGGTAAAAAAAGGGGCGTGAATAGCCAAGCAATTCACGCCCCTTTTTACAAAATGTTAGTATTTTGAAGTTACTTAGAAGCAACTGCTACCATCAAAGCAATGTGTACAAACCTTACATTTCGGCAACCCGATAGCCTCAACGAGGGTTTCCAGCGTATTAAACTTCAGACTGGTAAGTCCGAAACGCTCGGCAATGATGCTGACCATCTTCTCATATTCCGGAGAACCGGTAGTTGCATATTTTTCAAGATTCTTATCCGGATCGCCTTCCAATTCAGCGATAATGCGACGGGTAATTAATTCCAAAGGACTTTTTGAAGCTGTAAAACCAACAAACGGACAAGCGTAAATCAACGGTGGACAAGCAATACGGATATGTACCTCTTTTGCGCCATATTCATATAATACTTTCACATTATCACGAAGTTGCGTGCCGCGCACAATCGAGTCATCGCAGAACAGCACCCGCTTGTCCTTCAACATGGCACGGTTCGGTATCAGTTTCATCTTTGCCACCAACGAGCGCATCTCCTGTTTACTGGGAGTGAAGCTACGCGGCCATGTAGGTGTGTACTTGGAAATGGCACGATGATAGGGCACTCCTTTACCTTCAGCATATCCTAACGCCATACCTACACCGGAATCGGGAATACCACATGCACAATCTACCTGAGAGGCATCTTTCTGTCCCATCTTCAATCCGCTGGTAAAGCGCACTTCTTCTACATTACGTCCCTCATAACAAGAGGTGGGAAATCCGTAATATACCCACAGGAACGAACATATCTGCATCTTTTCTTCTGGCTTCCGCAATTGTTCTACTCCATCAGCAGTCATACGTACAATTTCACCCGGACCGAGATAACGGTCTATTTCATAATCCAGATTCGGGAAACTGCTCGACTCACTGGTTGCGGCATATGCACCGTCTTTCCGGCCGATAACAATCGGGGTACGTCCCCACTTATCACGGGCGGCAATGATACTGCCATCTTCCGACAACAGCAACATAGAGCAAGAACCTTTCACACGACGGAATACATTTTCGATGCCTTCTACGAAGTTTCTGCCTTGTATAATAAGTAATGAGATAAGTTCGGTTTGATTGGTATTGCCGGAACTGAGTTCGGCGAAGTGCATGTTTTTGGAAAGTAGTTCCGCTTCTATTTCTTCCAGGTTGACTATTTTGGCTACCGTAACAATGGCGAAGCGTCCGAGGTGGGAGTTGATGATGATAGGTTGAGGGTCCGTGTCACTGATGATTCCTATGCCGGCATTTCCTTTGAATTTGTCCAACTCGTCTTCAAACTTGGTTCGGAAATACGTGCTTTCCAAGTTGTGAATAGATCGCGCAAACATGCCCTCTTCTGCATCATACGTGGCAAGTCCGCCTCGTTTTGTTCCTAAATGTGAATTATAATCTGTTCCGTAAAATAAGTCCGTCACACAGCTCGCTTTAGCGACTGTCCCGAAAAATCCTCCCATAAATTCCTTATATTTATTATTGATTTTAGTATTGACGGGCACAAAGGTACAAAGAAGTTTCTTCTCCGCGTTACTTTCCGACGAGACAATTTCTAAAAAAACTTATTTTTATACATCTTTCCGAACACCGGATTGGACATTTTGTTTAATTCGCAGATAAAGTAATTTATATGGTTCAAGATGGAAAATCTCTGGAAACAGACGAAACGGATGGATTACCATTTCCACGGCGTATATGGGCTGTAGTAGCTGTTGGCTTTGCTCTCTGCATGTCAGTACTCGACATTAATATCAGTACTGTCATCCTCCCTACCCTTTCACATGACTTCGGCACCTCCCCTTCTGTAATCACGTGGATTGTCAATGGTTATCAATTAGCAATCGTCATATCCCTACTTTCATTTTCCGCTTTGGGTGAGATATTCGGATATCGCAAAATATTCCTTTCCGGCATAGCCTGTTTTTGCATAACGTCTCTCATGTGCGCTCTTTCCGATTCATTCTGGACATTGACGGTTGCCCGCGTTTTCCAGGGATTCAGTGCGTCCGCCATCACAAGTGTAAATACGGCTCAGCTCCGCCTTATTTATCCTAAAAAACAGATTGGACGGGGCATGGGTATCAATGCTATGGTAGTTGCCATATCGGCTGCGGCAGGGCCATCAGTTGCCAGTGGTATTTTGTCGATAGCTTCCTGGCACTGGTTATTTGCAATCAATCTACCGTTAGGTATTATTGCGTTGATATTAGGTATCAAATATCTGCCCCGGCGGGAAGAACTCTCCAAACGGAAATTCGATATCATCAGTGCCATTGCCAATGCGGTTACCTTCGGATTACTGATTTATACACTGGATGGTTTCGCTCATCACGAGCGCTACGATTATCTGATAATACAATTAGTGATACTCATCATTGTCGGCACGTATTATGTACGTCACCAGTTAGGCCAGGAATCTCCTCTGTTGCCATTGGATTTACTGAGAATTCCCATATTCAGACTCTCAATATTAACTTCTATCTGCTCGTTCACAGCACAGATGCTGGCTATGATTTCATTACCTTTCTTCCTGCAAAACACGTTGGGACATAGTGAGGTAATGACCGGGTTACTCTTGACTCCCTGGCCTCTTGCCACTCTATTTGCAGCACCGGTTGCCGGTTATCTGGTGGAGCGTATCCATCCGGGAATACTGGGAAGCATCGGCATGGGAATCTTCTGTATCGGGCTTTACTCACTCTCCACTTTGGATGCAGAGTCATCAATTCTTAGTATTTGTCTGCGATTGGCAGTCTGCGGTATCGGCTTCGGACTTTTCCAAACGCCCAATAATAGTACCATCATCGCTTCCGCCCCTACAAAACGCTCCGGTGGAGCCAGTGGGATGTTAGGCATGGCACGGTTAATGGGACAGACTTTGGGGACGACTCTTGTGGCTCTTCTATTTAGTTGGGTGGTGGGAAGTGAGAGTACGGAGGTTTGCTTGATTACGGGAAGTGTATTTGCACTTATTGCGGCGATTGTGAGTAGTTTGAGATTGTCGCAGCCGTCGGTGCTTAAGGAATAAACTACGGTTAATTTCACCGCCGTGAAATTAACCTTAATTATGAAGAGAGACTATCCTAGTTATGTTATACTCATAAAGTTACTTTTTGATCTTCCGGACATAAAGTGGAATAAACAACCATTTCATCATCCCAAAGAAACGTTTTATCAATGGATAATACTCCATATAGTCAGAAATATAATTTTGAAATATTCCGCCACTGACCGATGCTCAATATACTTCATATTATAGCGTATCTTGTCCGGAAGTATCAACTCTACATACGCTTTATCCGCATCCTCTGCTTGCCCTAATATCGTATTCTCATCCACATATTCAATGGACGCATAATCGGTTATTCCAGGACGCACGGACAAAACCCTTCTCTGTTCTTCCGTATATAAATCGACATACTTACGAACCTCCGGACGGGGACCGACCAAACTCATATCACCTTTCAGGACATTAAACAACTGAGGCAATTCATCCAACTTGTATTTACGGATAAAATAACCAATACGGGTAATACGGGGATCACGCCCACCTACCGTTATCAAGCCCTGTTTATCCGAACCAATACGCATTGAACGGAACTTATAGACATAAAAGTCCTTGCCATTAAGCCCGACACGTAATTGCTTATAAAAGCCACCACCTTTACTTTCAAGACGAATGGCAATATACAAAAGCAGGAAAACAGGAAACAAGAACAGGATGCCTAAAAAGGAGAAAAGAATATCAAAGAAGCGAATCATCATTTATCACCGGTCACTTTATCATATGCGGACTTTACAGTCTTAATTATGAAGGATAATTGTTCTTCATCCAGTTGCGGATAAATAGGCAAGGAAATCTCTCCCTTAAAGTTCTCATAGGCTTGAGGATAATCCTTTATATCATATCCTAATGAGTTAAAGAAAGAAAGCATCGGCATCGGGATAAAATGGACATTCACAGCAACTTCGCTTTTGGCTATCTCATCAATCATACGATCACGCTGTTCTTCAGTAAATCCTTTGATACGTAACGCATAGATGTGGTATGAGCTCTCTTTTTCTCCGTCCACAGAAGGTGGCAGAACAACCCAGTCACAATCCGCAAATCCTTTCGAATAGGTGTTGAAGACTCTTTTACGCTCTTTCAGCAGTTCCGGATATTCCCGTATCTGAGCCAAGCCTATAGCCGCATTTACGTCAGCCATATTTATTTTCATTCCCAAACCGACTATGTCGTAACGCCAGCCACCGGCTTTGGATTTAGAAAAAGCGTCTTTAGTCTGACAATTCAGGCTCATCATACGGAGTTCTTTATAAAGTTCCGCATTGTCAAAGGGGGCAGGAAGATTCAGACAGATGGCGCCTCCTTCCGCAGTAGTAACGTTCTTTACAGCATGAAGAGAAAAGATGGCAATATCCGTTTC
>NZ_FQZN01000028.1 GCF_900142015.1 Bacteroides stercorirosoris | reverse complement strand
TTTAACCAATTTATTACTATATTTGAAAACAGGATTCAAGTATAAAACCCGAATCCTGAAGTTTTCTATTTACACAAAATTGTGGACAGTGCCCAGTTATAGTTAGTCCATATACTGGAAAACGTTTCACTATCCTTATTGAATACGGTATAGCATGGATTTACTTCACTCCAATACCCCAACTCTTCGTCAGAATCAGTATCCATTCTAAATTCCTCATACTGATTTACAACAGTCGCAATCATATATATTTGTACGGAGTATATCCTTTTACCCAGCTTTTTCACAGCAGCTCTCAACCCTGTAATATCAATATTTACAGTCAAGCTGTATGTGCAACGTAACTCATTCATATAATGAATGTAATACTCCTTACGATTCCATTTTTCTATATCTATCCGATTAAACTTGATATTTTCCATTTATATACCCTTCCACCTCTTCAGTTCCGGAAAAAAGCCCCGCATCTTGTTCAGAGCTTCCTGCTCACTAAAATCAGGATTATCCTTGAAGATTTCTTTCATATGCACCAAACTAACATCGATCATCTCCTCCATACTGATATCCGAAGTGAAAGCTCCCTCCTTGTAGCAGTAGATGCAATAATCGTGCATGAGTGAACCGTCCTTGTTCGTTGCTACTTCTTCTTCCTTAGTCAGTGGCATGCCACAACTTTGACAATACATATTCTCCATAGTCATTCTATTTGTGGTTAAAAATGCCGACTATGCACTATCCCATGTGCTGACGCGCACAATTTATCAGCCAGTTAACACCGAATTTATCCGTGAACATCCCGAAATAATCGCCCCAATGAGCTACACTCATGGGCATCATCACTTGCCCTTCTGCCGACAATCCGGCAAACAACCGGTCGGCTTCTTCTTTACTGGCAGCTTCGATATAAATAGAGAAATTATTACCGAAAACAGTTCTCTGAGCCATATAGCCCGTGACATCTGCACCCATCAGAAAAGTGTCCTCATTTACAGGCAGACAAATATTTTCTATTTTGCCTTTTTTACTTTCGGGAATAGCAGGCATGCCATCCTGCGGGGGAATATCCCCATATCTGCCAATAAAAGTAAACTCAGTTTCGAATGCGGATTTGTAGAAATTGAAAGCTTCTTCACAATTACCATTGAAAAGGAGGGAAAGGTTGATTTTCGCCATATTTTTACGTTTTTAAGTCTAAGTTCAAAGATTCTAAACTTATCTTCTATCATTATTTCACAAATATAATAATTTTCCTCTAATCTGCAAGAATCTGTAAATCAGAGAAAAAGCAATTCTTGCTTTTTCCTCAAAAGATTTCTCCTAAAAAAGAAATAATCACGAAAAAATCTGTAGATTTGCACCGACATAATGATGCAATATAATATGCGATACATACTGACTACTATATTTATATCCATTAGTTCCATCCTATTTGCCCAGAACATGACACAGGCAACCGATAGCCTTTTGCATCTTCTGAACGCAACCGCTTCTTCTGAAAAGAAAATTCAAATATACAGGGATTTAGCAGATATTTCCATTGACACCCCGGACGCAAAAACTTATCTCCTGAAAATGTATCGGGAAGCGGAGAAGATTAATGATAAAAAGAATATGCTGGATGCACTCAACGATATTGTCACGGGAGCAATCATCTCGTATAATAAAGATTCCATCATTAAATATACTGAATATATAAAGAAAATAGCTACTACAGAAGAAAAGGAGCGGCTGCTACCTTTTTATCATATACGTATCTTCGAATCCCAATGTTTCTCAGATCAAAAAGAAACCGCTATCAAAGAGGAACTAAATCTTCTGGACTCAATAAATGATAATGTTTATGGCAAGATAGCATCTGCCTACACTATGGGATTCAGTTTCTATATACACGGTCAATTCGACAAAGCGCTACCACACTTAGAAAATGCATTGCAACTTACAAAAACAATTCCGGAAAAAGACAGATATGACTATCAAAGATACATCACATTAAATTTATGCTTCACATATGCCCAGACGGGAAAAGAAAAAGAATCCATTAAAATCATGGAAAATCTGATCAATCTGGTAGAACTAAAATATAAAACAGACTATGAGAAGCAACGCCCTTTCTACAAAATAGAATTATACCTGCTCCAGTACTACTCTTTCATGATAGGCAACTTACCCTACCTCACAGTGGAGCAAGCACAGGATTACTGGAACCGGATTCAAATAATCGGTAAAACGTTAACCAATGATCTGGATCGGTACAATTATTATCTGTGTGCCAATAACTACTATTCCAACAACCGTATAAAAAAGGATTATCCCAGAGCCATAGAAGCTAATGATTCACTCATCAGAATTGCGAAAACATTAGCCCCGGTCAATCTGCCGGGATTATATAATATCAACTCGCTGCTTTATGAAGAGATAAAAGACTATCCGAATGCCTTGAAATATCTGAAGATTTCTCATCAGATTCAAGATTCACTGACTACGGATGCCGCTCATAAACAGCTCAACGAATTGCAGGTGAAGTATGACCTCAATGCGCTCAATAACGAAAAGACGATGCTGGAAGTCAAGAATAAGCAAACTCTGCTTATCTCCCTCAGTATCTTATTGATTATTGTAATTTCCATCTGCACCTATCTTTACTTCTCCTTGAAAAAGGAAAAGAGGATGAAGATGGAACTCAAAGTCCTGCATGGCAAGGCACAGGAAAGCGAAAAGATGAAGCAGGCATTCATCAACTCCATCTGCCACGAGATACGCACTCCGCTCAACGCAATCGTCGGATTCTCCGATCTGATTATGAATGAGGAGATCGACGAGGAGATGCGCCGTGAATTTCCGGCTGAGATACAAAAAAGCACGGTGCTACTCACCGGGCTGGTCAACAGTATGCTGGAAGTAGCCAACCTGGACGTTTCCGAAGAAAAACTGCCTTGCGAGGCTGCCGATTTAAAGGATATCTGCACGCAGGAAATGGAACTGCTCAACAAGAAGCCGGGAATAGAATACATACTGGACATCGCGCCCGAAAGTATGATAATCCAGACGAATGTCCAGTATCTGACACAAGTAATCGGACATTTGCTGAATAACGCGAATAAGTTCACGGAGAAAGGATGTATCACCCTGAGTTATGAAGCTGACAAGCAGCAGGAACATATATCCATCAGCGTGACGGACACAGGTTGCGGAATACCGAAAGAGAAATATGAAGAGGTATTCAACCGCTTCTCCAAACTCGACACGTTCGTCCCCGGCAACGGACTGGGATTATATCTCTGCCGGCTCATCGTGAAACGACTGGCCGGAGAGATTAAAATTGATCCCAGTTACGCGGAGGGCACACGAATGGTAGTTACGCTACCGATACATTAACCCCCTTTCACTGACTACTACTTTCAATGCCTGCTTAAGGTATATTGTTTCCTCTTCAAGTAGACATAAGATTGCACGCCCAACAACATCACAAAAAGGTACTCAGCCGTTAAATAAACCGATAAGGAAACGATGGAACAGTAACTCAACAAATAAAGATAGGCCAAATAAATGATAATTGTGGAGACCTGAAATACAAAAGCCATCCGAGTATCCCCTGTTCCCGTCACCGCATTGACATACACATATCCGGGCAGGGCAAATGCATAATTCAGCAACATGACGATAAAGGGATAATGGGCAAACTCCATTAATTGAGCATTATCCGTATAAAATCCAACAATCTGTCGGTTGAATAATAGGGCAAAAACAATCAAAGGAATCCCTACCGCATATCCCAACCTGAGCACTTTATAACAAAGCCGGAACAGGTTTCTCCCCTCTCCCGCACCAATCAGGTTACTAACCAGAGAACCGCTTGTCGCCGCAAAGGAATTGACTATCACGAAGAAAACAGTGGATACACTCCGGGTAATATTGGACACTGCCAACTGCGTCTCTCCCAAACGCTCTATCGCCACAAAGAACAGGAACCACGGGGCAACGCTGATAAAAGCGTGCATCATGCTCCACACTGACAAGCGCAGGAGTGCCGCCAATCGTTTTCCATCATAGGCAGCTTTCAATCCGAAATGGTCTTTATCCACCTTCTTCTGAAAAATATAACACACTAATATCAGCAAAGAACCTGCCTCAGCCAACGATGAAGCCATTGCCGCACCCGATATGCCCAGATTAAAACAGAAAATAAACAGGTAGTTGCAAGGTATATTAATGAGGACTGCCATCATCGCAGCCCACGACAACACCCTCGTTTTAGTGATCCCGACAAAGAACGAACGAAGCGCCAGAAACGGAAAAGAGAATACCAGCCCGAAACATCTCCATTCCAGATAATCGACCACAGCCTGATAAATTTCGGATGAATGAATGAAATATTTCAGGATAAGGGGGGACAGCACATAGGATGCCAGACTTAAAACAACAGCCAAGCAACTCAGGAACAGTAATCCCTGATAGAACGTCCGCCCAGTTTCCTTGTATCGTTGTTCCCCGTTTCTGCGGGCAATCATCACCTGCAATCCCAGGCTGAAACCAAATCCAAGCATATAGATAGCCAGATAATAGACACTTGCAAGGGCAGAAGCGCCCAACTCCACTTCGCCCACATGTCCAAGAAAAACTGCATCGGTGATATTGATTAATTGCTCCATCAGGATGCTCATCATCACGGGAAAGTTGATGAGCCAGATTTGCTTATACGTATAATTCATTGTTCAATTTTAATAAGTGATGAATAAAGCTTGTCCGGGAAATGAAGCGAACCAGACAATGAGTTTATATCAGCTACACTGTTGCTACGACTGAGAGTATCATCATCCGTATTGATGATAGGCATCATCCGTATTGATGATAGGCATCATCCGTATTGATGATAGGCATCATCGGCATTGATGATAGGCATCATTGGCATTGATGGTAGGAATCATTGGCATTGATGGTAGGAATCATTGGCATTGATGGTAGGAATCATTGGCATTGATTCTATCCTCAGTCTCAGAGTCATTCCACATCAGTTGCTGACATTGGCTATTACTCAGTTACTCCCTCCCAGGGAAAAGCATAAATAAAACAGGGTATAAAACCTCTGTGACGAATTGCGTGAATCCGTCCGATAGCTGAATAGCTTATATGAGAAGGTGCTATTCGTGAAGCGTAGCTATATACAGAGTTGATGTTTCATGAATTGAACAATCTGATCTTTATCTCTCAATCACGCAGCAAATGTAGGAAAAATAATAAAAAAGCAGATGTATTTACCGGATAAATCAATGGTTATCCTATTTTTGCAGGAAATAATTCCATCCGATGAAATCAACCGATATCACAAGAGAAGAAATGTGGGCCAAACAGCACCTGTCTGCCGCCCACATCGACTATGCCATATGGGAACGTGACAAGCAGATGCTCCATCGAATGTCCGCAATCAGCCGAAGTTGCACCTTTGTGGTCGATGTCTATAAACTCAGGTATGCGTTTGCTTCTACCAACTTTGTCGATTTGCTGGGCTACGATAGCCACAAGATAGCGACTTTGGAAAGGCAGGGGGATTACTTGGAATCACGCTTTCATCCGGACGATTCCGCCCAACTGGAACGGTTGCAGGTTGAACTGGGCAAGTTTATCTACAGCTTGCCTATTGAAGAAAGAAACGATTACTGCAATATTTATAGTTTCCGGGTGCTCAATGCCAGAAAGCAATACGTGCGCGTCATCAGCCGCCAACAGGTTTTGGAGCAAAGCCGCAACGGGAAAGCCTGGCTCATACTCGGCAATATGGAAATTGCTCCCAATCAGAAGGAGTCCGACCAGGTGGAATGCACCGTACTGAATCTTAAAAACGGGGAAATGTTTACTCCTGCGCTGCCATCACCTGCGCCTATCAGTCTGACCCAGCGCGAACTGGAGATTCTGCAACTTATCCAAAGGGGCTTATTGAGTAAGGAAATTGCCCATAAACTATGCATCAGCATTCATACCGTCAACATCCATCGGCAGAACCTGCTGCACAAATTGGGAGTGCAAAATTCCATCGAAGCCATCAATGCAGGGTTAGCGTCAGGATTATTGGATTAAGTTGCTATGATAGCCGGGATAACCTGTCACGGCATCCATTCCACAATGTCCGTAACCGGGTGCTGGCCTCTCCATTCCATGAACTCGTCATAGCTCCGTACACCATCGCGGATGACCGCCTGATAATACTCCACTCCCATTATCTTTTCCGCTTCGGGCGTCTCGTTTTTCAGTTTTAGGATAACTTTCCGCGTTTCATCCGTCAGGACAGCAGTGAGACGTTCGGCAAACTTCTCGAAAAAGCCATCGTAACGGGAGCCTTTCAGAATATGAATCATGTCTATCTGCCAAAGGTCATTCCGTGCATCCCTGTACCAGGCATGCCACTCCAGACATGCTTCGGGAGTATCCAGCAGATTCACATGTTCTATCTTCCGGATGGACTTATTTTCACCCAGCTTCATCATTGCCTGAAAACTGTCGGACAGGCTGAATGATGGGGTATAAATATGGAAATCGATGTCCAGATGCTTCATCAGCAACCCGGTTTTCAATGAACCCACCAGGTTCACTTCCGCACCAATACTCTCCCATATCGGGATGATACGGGCGTCTTCTATTACTTTCCAGGCTCTCTGCTGGTTCCATTCGGCAATATCAAGAATATCCATTTTCTGTGTTTTCAAGTGAGTTCGCAAAAGTAGAAAAAAGGACGGATATATAGCTATAAATAGCTATTTAATAATTCAACAAACCGGACTAACTTTGCCACCCTTTCTGAACTTTTCATTCAATAATAAGGGCTTATGACATTCAATCAAACAGAAAAACAAGAGAAAGAGTATTTACAACGAGTTATCGGCATCATTCACGATACAATCAACCATACCGACAGCTCGGTGAAAGAGCATGTGGAAACGTTGCAGGAGTACAAAGATTATATCTGGTCCAATAAAGATATTGATCCGCATGAGATACGCTCTATGCGCGAAAGTATATTGAACCACTATGCACTGGGCGAAAGCGTTATTCATAAGCGCAGTCGCTTGGGCAGGATATTGGATATTCCCTATTTCGGAAGAATTGATTTCAGGGAGAAGAAGGATGGAAGCAGGACAATGCCTGTTTATATAGGAATACATACCTTCTATGATGCCCAAAACAAGATGAATCTGATTTATGACTGGAGGGCGCCCATAGCTGGAATGTTCTACGACCATGAATTGGGAGAAGCGAGTTATTCGTCTCCGGCAGGCGAGGTGAACGGAGAGATTTCACTCAAACGCCAATACCGCATCCGAGGTGGCAAGATGGAGTATATGATTGAAAGTTCCCTGACCGTCCATGATGATATTCTGCAAAAGGAACTCAGCAGTAATTCGGACGACAAGATGAAGAATATCGTCACCACCATCCAGCGGGAACAGAACCGGATTATCCGTAACGAAGATGCACACGCACTTATCATACAGGGAGTGGCAGGTTCCGGAAAGACGTCTATTGCCCTGCATCGCATCGCTTACCTGCTTTATACATTGAAAGGGACGATTTCCTCCAAAGAGATACTGATTATTTCTCCCAATAAAGTCTTTGCCGATTACATATCGAATGTACTTCCCGAACTTGGCGAGGAGAGCGTGCCGGAAATCAGTATGGAACAGATTCTCTCGAAAGTACTTGATGATAAATACAAATACCAGAATTTCTTCGGGCAGGTGACAGAGTTGCTCGAAAAGCCTAATCATGATTTTATCGAGCGGATCAGATATAAATCTTCATTTGAGTTCATTTCACGGCTCGACAAGTTCATTCTTTATATGGAGAATCATTACTTCAAAGCGGCAGATGTAAAACTCACCAAACATATCACGATTCCATCCGAATTCATCGACGAGCAGTTCAGGCGTTTCAATCGCTATCCGATGCGGCAACGGTTTGAGACCATGACAGAGTATATTCTGGATATGCTGACCGTGAAGTATTACTTCACAGTTACCACTGCGGTGAGAAACTTGTTGAAGAAGGAAATAAAGAATATGTTTGCGGGCAATAATGATATTCAAATCTATAAAGATTTCTTTGAATGGATGGGCAAGCCCCAACTATTCAAACTACGCAAAAACCGGACATTGGAGTATGCCGACTTAGCTCCACTGGCATATTTGCGCATGGCATTGGATGGAAATAGCGTGCAATCGGGCGTCAAGCATCTTTTGATAGATGAAATGCAAGATTACTCCCCTATTCAGTATAAAGTCATTCAGAAACTTTATCCCTGTCGCAAAACGATTCTCGGGGACGCCTCCCAGTCGGTCAATCCTTATGGTTCGTCAACGGCGGACATGATACGGAAGTCATTCGGCACGGGAGAGATTATGAAGCTTTGCAAAAGTTATCGCTCTACGATTGAGATTACAGGCTTTGCACAGAAGATTCAAGCCAATAATGAACTTGAACCCGTTGCACGACACGGGGAACAGCCTCAGGTTCTATCATTCGGGAATGTGGAAGATGAGTTTTCCGGCATTGCAGATTTGGTATCTATCTTCAGAAAGTCTAATTATCAATCACTGGGGATAGTATGCAAAACAGAGGCGCAAGCGCAGGATCTTGCTGCAAAACTTCAGATGCATGGGCAGGATGTATATTTCCTATCGAGCCAAAGCTCTGCTTTTGTGAAGGGTATCATTGTCACTTCATCCCACATGGCGAAGGGACTGGAATTTGATGAGGTAATTGTTCCTCAGGTTGATGCAGAGAATTATAATTCGATAATTGATAAAAGTATGCTTTATGTGGCAGTGACGAGGGCGATGCATAGGCTGACGCTGACTTATGGCGGAGGAAGAAGTGAGTTTATCATAGGGGTATAATCAGAAAATGACGATTAATAGCAAAAATAAAAGTATTTTCCAGATTCTTTCCAGATTCTCCCTTTACATTTGCAATATCATAATAAACCAAAGTATTAATTATTAAAGATAGAAGAATATGAAAAAGTTAATTTTGCTATTAGTATGTATGTTCACAATGCACACAATGGTCATGGCGGATAATGATAAACCCATCCAGGTAAACCAACTCCCTGCAAAGGCACAGACGTTTATCAACACTTATTTCAAAGACCATAAGGTGGCATTGGCAAAAGAAGAAAGCGGAATGTTCTATAAGAGCTACGATGTAGTCTTCACCAACGGCGAAGAAATAGAGTTTGATAAAGCAGGAGAATGGAAAGAAGTGAAATGCCGTCAGAGTGAAGTTCCTGCCCAGATTATCCCGGAAGCCATCCGTAATTATGTAAAGGAAAACTATCCGGATGCAAGAATCCTACAGATTGAGCTTGACAAGAAAGAGTATGAAATCAGATTATCCAACCGTTTGGAAATCACGTTCGATTCAAAGATGAGGGTGATTGATATTGATGACTAAATCAAAGATATATTTCCGTTTCGTTACTGCTGTAACAGTTACAGCGGTAACGAAACGAAATAACAACTGTTTGTATTAAGTCTCAAAGCTGTTTTAAAACTCAAATACAACAGCACAATGTTTCGTCATAAATCCACACTGTTCCAACGTCCTGCGTGAAGCCACATTATCGGCAGCACAACCGGCAACAGGCATATATCCAGCTTTCAGGCACGTCTCTTTCAGATGAGAAATAATCATCACGGCATACCCCTGCCTGCGAAATGCCGGATTCACCCACATACCCACATCAAAAATGTCCTTATCAGGAAGCACCCGGATAAGATAACCGCAGCCTATGAGTGCTCCACCCTTCTCATACATCAATATCATACGGTTTGAAACGGTATAATTCAACTCTTCGGGAGATTCGTACAAATCGCTGTCATGAGTCAGCAGCAACGGAATATCAATTTCTTTTGCCTTACGAACGGTTACGCCATCCGGCAAAGGCATCACAATTTCGTCAGTGAAGAAACGGAACAGAATACCGCCTATTTTGCAGGACCGGCAGAATGTGTGGCAACACGTCATAAACAAATCATCGAAAGACTTACAGAAAGCACTTTTAATCTGAAACTCTTCCAACATCCTTCCGAAGATTTCTTCTTTCCGGGCAAACATCTTGTCGAGTAGATAGAATTCAACCAATTGTCCGTCTTCCGAACAAATGAAGTACCCCACCCTTTCTCCATCCGCTTCAATGACGAAACAGGCTCCTTTCGCAACAAGCCACTCGCAATGTAACTCTTGCGGATAACGCAGAGAAGCTAAATATCGCTCCCGCAAATCACGAAGCGACGCCAACGGCACATTTTTAAATTCAGTCATAGGTCCATTTTTGCTAAAGATACGAAAGTTTTCCCGATACAGAAAAATTACTTCACTAAATCAATGTAATCTCCATATCCTTCCGCCTGCATCTTGTCCTTTGGAATAAACCGCAGGGAAGCACTGTTAATGCAATAGCGCAAACCGCCTTTATCTGCCGGGCCGTCTGTAAAAACATGACCTAAATGGGCGTCACCCGTAGAACTGCGAACTTCCGTGCGCACCATACCGTGAGAGGTATCCACTTTCTCCTGAATGAGTTTACGGTCGATAGGCTTTGAAAAGCTGGGCCAGCCACAACCGGAATCAAACTTATCGGTAGAGACAAACAAAGGCTCGCCTGTAGTCACATCTACATAAATGCCGGGACGATGTTCATTCCAATAAGGATTATGGAAAGCCGGTTCGGTTGCATTCTTTTGAGTCACGGCATATTGTTCTGCAGTGAGCTGCGAACGCAAAGCGGCATCATCCGGTTTGCGATAAACAGCCGCAGGCTTCTTCGGCATTTTTGCTTTACGCGCCAGTTCGAATAATTCCGGATGGATATGGCAATAACCTCCCGGATTCTTGTCTAAATAATCCTGATGATAGTCTTCTGCCGGATAGAAGTTTTCCAAGGGCTTAACTTCTACTGCCAACGGACGGGTATAAGCCGCAGTCAGGCGGTTGACAGTTTCCTGAATGAGCGGTAAATCTGCCGGGTCGGTATAATAGATACCTGTACGATACTGGGTGCCACGGTCATTTCCCTGACGGTTCACACTGGTAGGATCTATCGTTTTGAAATAAAGGTCTATCAGGAAAGGCAGATCCACTTTTGCCGGATCGTACTGCACCTTTACGGTTTCTGCAAAATCCGTGGTGCCGGTACACACCTGTTTATAGGTTGGATTGGCAATATTTCCGTTGGCATAGCCCACTTGCGTAGCTTCCACACCTTCAATCAGTTTCAGGAAATGTTCGGTTCCCCAAAAGCATCCCCCTGCCAGATAAATTTCTTTAGTTGACTTCATATCTTTTCTCCTTTCTGCCTGCTCTGTCCGGTTATTGGCACAAGCAAGGCAACTTATTAACAATACAAAAGCGAATATTAGTTGTTTCATATCCTCCCCCTCTCCTGATGGTTCTTATGTTTCCGTTATATAATAACAATGCAACGGACTGTATAGTTGGTCAGGGGGTGTAGTTTATTTCCGCCTTCCGCGCCTGTGAGTGCTGAAACTGACGGGCTATTTTAAACTCCTTGCCTTCTTTCAGCAGATAAGAACCTGTCTGCTTGAACCAGAAACCGACATGGGCGTCGATGCATTGCCGGCGGATATCTAGCACCCAATCGTAATCGCATACACGGACTTCCCTGCCGGATTCTCCCCCGGCTACAACCTGTTCCACCCATGTACCCAGTTCTCCACGGAAGTCTATCCGGCTGAGAAGCGGCTCGCAGATGATAATCTTATGTTTTATAGGAGCAGCCTTATAGATAGGCAGGCGGTAGTCAACCCGGTCCTGGTTCTCCATGGTGCAGCAGATGGTGACATTATCATACCCCTCACCCCAGTCAGCGGGCAGGCAGGCACTCAGTCTGTCGATGCGTTTCGTGATAAAAAGGAAATGAAGGTCCTGACGTATCCGCATCATCTCCCACGCTTCGGAACGCCATTCGTCGGCATCCTCCACCAGAAAATCAGAAGTGAAACAAGTATAAACCATATTGCCCGAAGGTATCTTATAAGTCTTGTTCTTTTTCTGCTGCAAAGGCAGGTCGAACTTCTCCGTTTTCGTCACGACGGAACTATCCTTGCCATATTTACCATCCGTGCGGTAGACATAGCAGTGCTGGCAACCTGTGCTGAACTTATGACAACCATGCCAGGGATTCCACATGGATGATTTTTTAGCTATTTGTAGCATCTGCCTGTTATCATTTCTTGTTTAGATTAAAATGTATCACAAAGTTATGCATTGCCCGCATTCAAAACCGAAACCAGCTTCTTTTTTATGGAACTTTTACATGCACCACAAAAAGAAATCGTATTTTTGAAACCGAATATCCGGGTTGAATTTAAAGAAGAAGAATATGGAAACAATTATCAGGCAAGTCAGGCAGTGTCTACAGGACAGTATAGATGAAAAAGTGTTGAAAACTTCGGGACACTTCTTCAAGAAAGGTGAAAGTGTACCTGTCTACGGAGTGGGAATGTATCATGTAGGCAAGATAGCCAAAGAATCTTTCAAGGAAATCAAAGAACTGCCGAAAGCTGATGTTTTTGCACTTTGTGAAGAGTTGTGGCAATCGGAATACTTGGAAGAGAATGTGATTGCCTGCGAATGGGCGTATGCTCTTCGGAAAAAGTATACACCGGAAGACATTCATGTTTTCAAACATTGGTTGCAGGACTATGTGAATAATTGGGGAACCTGTGACACACTATGCAACCATACCATCGGAACATTCGTCGAGATGTATCCTGAATTCATTTCTGAGTTGAAAGAATGGGCGACATCCGAAAGCCGCTGGATGAAGCGCGGTGCTGCCGTCAGTCTGATAATACCCGCTCGCAAAGGATTGTTCTTCGATGATATTCTCCAGATAGCAACCACTCTGCTTCACGACAAAGATGACCTGGTGCAGAAAGGTTACGGCTGGATGCTGAAAGCGGCAAGTGAGGCTTATCAGAAAGAAGTCTTCGATTTTGTAGTCAGCCATAAGACAACTATGCCACGGACAGCACTAAGGTATGCCATTGAGAAAATGTCACAGGAGTTGAGAAAAGAAGCAATGAAAAAGGAGTAAGTATGAATATTGAAGAATATCGGGAGTATTGTTTAAGTATCAAAGGGGTGACTGAGAGTTTTCCCTTTGATGAGCATACACTTGTCTATAAAATTATGGATAAGATGTTTACTTTTGCCCCATTGAATCCTAAAGAGGGACGTTTCTGGGCAGATACGAAATGCGATACCGCCAGATCGGCAGAACTGATGGAGCAGTATAACGGTATTTCATTCGGCCCCTACTCCGATAAGAAATACTGGATTACCATCTATCTGGAAAGTGATGTGCCGGATAGTCTTATAAAGGAATTAATCAATCATTCCATAGAAGAGGTGGTTAAGAAACTGCCAAAGAAAAAGCAGGAAAAATATTATGCCACATTAAGATAATGGGAACCATAACTACAATTGCTCCTTGTGGTATCAACTGCACGTTATGCCACGCCTTTCAGGATGTAAAAAAGAAGTGCCCCGGTTGCAGAAGCACAACCGGGATAATTCGTAAAAGCTGCCTGAACTGCGCCATATCCAACTGCGATAAGAAAGAAGACTACTGCTTTGAATGCATGGAATATCCTTGCAAGCGACTGAAATATTTAGATAAGCAATACCGACTAAAATACAAGATGAGTATTCTTGAAAATCTCGATTACATCAAGCAGAAAGGAGAAGAGGCATTTATTGCCAGTCAAAGCCAGAAATATACTTGTCCGGATTGCGGCAAACTAAGAACCGTACATTATGAATATTGCATCTATTGCAAACAGGAAAAGAAGAAATAACCTTCCGGATGCCTGAGGTAGTTTCAAGTCTTTTCTCTATGACTATCAGATACGTTTGTTCCAATCCCGATTCTTCAAATAGAAATAGGAAAGAAGCAGCAACATACCTCCATAAATATACTCGCTGGTCCAGGCTACGGCCACATCTACCTTGAAGTACATAACCATGACGACAACATAAACGACATAAACAGCAATCGTCATCAACATGATTCTCATGGACTGGTTCGTGTTTCCTGTTCCTGAAACCGCATTGAACAAGACTAATCCGGGGGCTGAAAGGAAATATCCCACCAACATGACGTAGGTAGTAGGCAAAGCTGCCTGCACAAGTTCCCCATTGTTTGTATAAATCTGCAACAGGGCAGTCGGAAATAACGCGGCCAGCAGCAAGAACGGAATTCCAATCAGATAAGTCAGCTTTATCGCCCGCCTGCATGCAAGCCGGATTTCACTTTTATCTTTGCCACTTCCCAAGAGATTACTAACCATAGAACTGGCCGTATCGGCAAATGCAAATATCACCATAAAGAAGCAGGTGTTAATGCTGCGCATAATATTAGCTATCGCCAAAGAACGCTCTCCCAAATGCTCTATCGCGATGAAAAACAGAAACCATTGCGATGGAAATAGTATGGATTGGAGCATCGTCCAACAAGAAATACTCCAAATCCGCTTGAACTCCGACAGCCGGAAAGCGAACCGCTGAAACAAGGCATATTTCTTTTTATCCACTTTCAACCAGGTATATACTACGTAAAACAGCAAAGACACCAGTTCGGCCAGCGACGAACCAATAGCCGCCCCCGCAATGCCTAATGCCGGAAAACCGAACTTTCCGAATATAAGAATATAATTGAAAACAACGTTACTGAGCACCATCACAACAGAGTTAAGCGTCAGCGTGCGTGTCTCAGTAATACCGATGTAGAAAGCGCGAAACAGGATAGCGATAAAAGAGAAGAAAAGCCCGTATCTTCTCCATTCCAGATAAGAAGCTGCGGCAGCATAAACCTGATCGGAAGATATCAGTCGGCCGAGAATATGCGTTGTGATATAGTCGCACAAGAAAAACATGACAGTGGCCAATGCCAACAGGAAAAAGGCGCCTTGCATGAATATTCTGCCAATTTCACCATACTTCTGTTCGCCATTTCTACGCGCTATCAGTATCTGAACCCCAATGCTAAATCCAAACCCAAGCATATAAATAGCCATATAGAGCACACCCGCCAGCGCAGATGCTCCCAACTCCACTTCGCCTACATGACCTAAGAATGCCGTATCCGTAACATTTATCATGTGTTCCATCAGCAAGCTGATGAGAATAGGATACGCAATTAACCAGATTTGCTTATAGCTGAAATTCATATATATAAGAGCAGTTCAGAGGATATCCCCCTTGTGGAGCATATCCTCTGTTGATATCAGAAATCAAACTTTTCGAGCTTCATGGAAGCCAATCCCTGTATTTTGGGAACCAACGTCACGAAATGTTCCGCTTTCTCATGGGCAGATAACGATTCTGCATCCTGCCATGTTTCGCAAATCATCAGGACATCATTACGGGTAGCGCTTTCAAAAACATCATAGGCAATGCAGCCTTTGTCTTTCAAAGAAGATGCTACCAACTCTTTTGCAGCTTCCAACACCGCAGCACGGTTACTTTCGCTTACTTGAATAAAAACATTCAGTCTAATCATATTTGTAGAATTTTAAAAGTACGCTGCAAATGTAAACAGAAAAGTCGGAACTCTGATTCACTTGTCTGCATAAATACCGATGCGGTTGCCTTCCGAATCGGCAAATACTGCAAAATAACCTTTGCCATCGGCTTCTATCTTCGTGCAGGGAATGAGCACTTTCCCGCCCTTCTGCAACACACGTTCAAGGGTAGTTGCTATGTTATCCGTATTGAAATGGATAAGTACACCTTTCTCAGAAGGCTGAAAATCGGGCAGGAGGTCAAAAGATTGTGAGATGGCTCCTACAGTCTCACCGTCTTCGGTGAAGCATGCCATCTTCTCCTGTTCACACTCAAAGACCGGAAGTTTCATGTTCAGCACGGTTTCATAAAAATCTACAGCCCGACGGAAGTCTGTAGCCGGAATCTCAAAAAATGCAATCAACTTTTTCATTTTGGTTTCTTTTTTAAGGGTTATTACTATGCCTTTGCAAAGACAGGACAAAAGTAGGGCAAGACGAGAAACCTCCATAGAAGAAAACGGACATCTTTAGAGAGAAGAAAAAAAGTGTCTTTAGAGAGTGGAAAAATAATCGGAAACGGGAGCACATACAGACAAGTATTCCGCAGGGGTGTAACCGGAGAAGAGTTTAAACTCTTTAATCATGTGCGACTGGTCGGAGAAGCCACATTCATAGGCCACTTGCGCGAAAGGTGAACCAGGATTCTGTTGCAGGACGTATAAGGCGCGCTGCATACGCACGATGCGAAGAAAATCTTTGGGGGTGGTACCGATATAATCGGTAAAGACACGGCCGAACTGCTTGGTGCTGAGACAAGCCACATCGGAAAGTTGCAAGGTGTTTACCTGCGGATGAAGATTGATTTCGTCCAGAACAGTCGATAACCGTTTCAGGTTATATTCGGAACCGGAGGCCAGGCGACGGAAAAAGAATTGTTCAATCAGCCGGATGCACTGGTCGTTATCCGGAGTATCTGTTATCCGGTAGGATAAATCGGAAAGTTCCCTGTCTTCCACTTCATCCGTGGAAACATTCTGTCCGTTGAAAAGATGCAGGGGAATTTGCAGAAAGACTTTTGCCGCATAGGGCTGAAAGACAACCGTTATCATTTCTATAACTCCTGTCGACACGACGTCGGAGAAACCGAAAGACTGGCCGCTAATAAAGGATTGCGGTTGCAACCGCGACTCTTGTAGGCACATCAAGCGTTTGCCTTTATGAAATACCAGTTGCACACAGCCGACGGGCAAGGTACGTTCCGATACCGGCAAAGCGGCATCATCCCGCAATATCCAGTAGTAACGGATATAGGGAGACAATGCAGGAGCTGGTTTTACGATACGGAAAGTTTGCATAGTGCAAATATACGGGATTTGATTATTGCGGCAAAGGTAGGCAAAGGGTTTTAGGGGGAATAGTAAAAAAGGGACATTATTTATAAGATCTGCCTGTTTACAGTAAAATGGAGTATCGCCAACTGCAAAGTTTGCAGTTGAAAATAAGCAAACGACTGAAAATATCAACGAAAGAAAAAGAAACAGAGCCCCCCATAACAACTTTTTTGTACTTTTGCCCTATCACGACCTGTAAACGCATAAAAACAATGAATGTCAAGATAGAGGCAAGCTGGCAAAAACGCCTGCAAGAAGAATTCGACAAACCTTACTTTGAAAGGTTAGTGACCTTCGTAAAAAGTGAATATGGACGGACAAATGTTCTTCCACCTGGTCATCTTATCTTCCATGTATTTAATTCGTGCCCTTTTGAGAATGTAAAAGTCGTCATCTTAGGACAAGATCCTTATCCTAACCCCGGACAATATTACGGAATATGCTTTTCTGTCCCCGAAGGAGTTGCTATTCCCGGTTCATTAAGTAACATATTCAAAGAAATACATCAGGACTTAGGCAAGCCAATCCCGACTTCCGGTAATCTGGACCGTTGGGTAGCTCAAGGTGTTTTTCCAATGAACTCCGTCCTCACAGTACGTGCTCACGAAACAGGTTCGCACCGAAATATGGGCTGGGAAACATTTACTGACGCAGTTATCAAGAAATTAAGTGACGAACGGGAAAATTTGGTATTTATGCTTTGGGGAGCGTATGCCAAAGAAAAGGCGGCTTTAATTAATCCGGAAAAACATCTTGTGCTGACCACAGTCCATCCTTCTCCCCGATCTGCCGATTATGGTTTCTTCGGCTGCAAACACTTCAGCAAGGCCAATGAGTTTCTGAGAAGCAGAGGGATTCAAGAAATAGATTGGTAATCCGGTAAAGTGTTTTTAACCTAACTATTTATTATTCACCCCATACCCGAACAAAGCGAAGTCTCCGAAACAGGGATCATCCGGAAATACTTCCGCCAATGCGGCAGTTATCCTTTGTGCGTTTTTCAGAGAAAAGGTTTCCGTCTCGGTCAGTTCCAGCAAGCGGGCTACACGGCAGACGTGTGTATCCAAAGGAATAATCAATTCCCGGCAATCAAAACTGTCCCAAATACCGAAATCAACTTCCGGTCCTCTCCGTATCATCCAGCGCAGGAACATATTCAGTTTCTTCTGCGGACTTTTGTACGAAACTTCCAGAAACCGGCAAAGCTTCTCCATCGGCTTTCCCGGATATACCAGCAATGCATCTTCCAGACTGTCATAACCCGAATAAGCCGTATGCAGGCGTTCAAAATAAGAATGGAAGTCCGCATACGAAAGCATCCGGTAAAAACTGCGCCGCTCTTTCACAGGGAAATCCTTCTCCCACCGACGCGAAAGAACATATTGATAAGGAGATGCCCCCATGCACGCATGCAATTCATCTGCTTTCTTCAGAATCTGCCTGCGGTTGCCAAAACTCATGATGGCGGTCAGCAGTCCGCTGATTTCTATATCCTGCTTCAGCGTATAGCGATGGGGGAACTGTACCGGGTCATTCTGAATAAAATCGGCACAATGATAGGTCGCAGCCCACTCTTGTAGTTTCTTTTTTATATCTTTGGT
This sequence comes from Bacteroides stercorirosoris, assembly GCF_900142015.1. Taxonomy (GTDB): domain Bacteria; phylum Bacteroidota; class Bacteroidia; order Bacteroidales; family Bacteroidaceae; genus Bacteroides; species Bacteroides stercorirosoris. The sequence continues at coordinate 52,771 of NZ_FQZN01000028.1, read as the reverse complement.
CATTTCTTTAAGATCAGGAGGATGCAAAGATAATGCAAATCGAATGCAGAACTTTCATGCTTGCATGAAAAAGTTATGCTGGGATGCCGCTTATCTTATTCCAAAGATATTGAATTTATAGCAACTTTGGACAAGTCCCCTATTCTATTTCCCCTTATTTTTGCATCGTGAAATTCAATAAAGAACCTATGGAACATAGCAAGAAGACAACGCGTGAAGAGTATCAGAAGTGTGTAAATGCAGTGGTAGACTACATCAATCTCCATCTTGGAGAAGAGATAGATTTGAAATCGTTGGCCAAGATTTCTCATTTCTCTCCGTTCTACTTCCACCGCATCATGAAAGCATTTCTGGGTGAGCCCATCGGGACGTTCATAGTCCGGACACGAACTGAAGCCGCCGCCCGCCTGTTGCGCTATTCGGATTTGCCGATAGCGGACATCGCTTATCGCATCGGGTATTCCTCACCGTCATCGCTGTCGAAAGTATTCAAACAGTTCTACGGAATTTCACCTAATGAGTATCGTAACAATAAAAACTTTGTAATTATGAAACCAGCAATTATCAGACCCGATTTAGAGTTAAAGAAAGAAATAAGAGAAGTGCCCGCCAGAAATGTGATTTATATCCGCTTGTTCGGAGATTATAAACTGAATGATTACGGTGGCACATGGATGCGTTTGTTCCAGTTCATCAAGGAGGAAAAGCTGCCGATGGGCGATATGTCTCCGTACTGCATCTATCATGATGATCCGAAGGTGACGCCTGCCGATAAATTGCGCACTGACGTTTGTATGGTGATGCCTATCGCCGTAACTCCGAAAGGTGATATCGGCTTCAAGCAATTGCCAGTCGGACGCTATGCGGTGTTTACCTATAAAGGCTCTTATGAACATCTGCAAAGCGTATACGACACGATTTACGGTAAGTTTATCCCTGAAATGGAATGTACGTTGAGAGATGAATCGAGCGCAGAACGCTATTTGAATGATCCGTGCGAGACAAAACCGGAGGAGTTGTTGACGGAGATTTATATTCCGGTGGAATAAGAGTCCGCCAGACTGAGTGTAGTCGGGGGATCCCTTTCATAAGGGCAAGAGAGGAGATCCTTTGACAAGCTCAGGATGACGGAAATAAATGGTAATAAAATCAGTTTTCTTATTCTCTTTTCATCGGTACATATCTCAACCCATTCGTCACCTGCGGCTCCTTTACTTCCTTAAAGCCCAGACTTCTGTAGAAAGGAACAGCATACGAAGATGAATTCACCGTCATTCCGGGTACGGGATTATCTGCAATAAGGGCGTCAAACAGTTTCCGTCCTATGCCTTTCCGGTGATATTCTTCCTTGATAAAGAAGAGAGAAATATGTTCTCCGTGGTTCTTCGTAGCCAGCACTCCCACCAGATTATCTTCATCGAACGCGCCATAAATGACCAGCCCGTTCACCACTGCTTTATCATTGACAAAGCTTTTGAAACTTTCCAGCCCCTGTTCGTCAAAATCGTCTTTGCCACACTGAAGGTACACTTCCAATGAAAGTGTTGCGGCATTCTCATATTCAGGCAGTTCTAATCTTCGGATAATTGTCATAGGAATCTAATATTACGGTAAATCACAAAGATATTGAATTTATGTATTGATTGCCCAAATATCCCGATTATTTCGTCCGGAAACACTACATTTGCAGAAATAAGTGCATCTTAACTAATCCCCCTCTATTCTGATTATGGAAAAGCTTATCGATAAATTCCTTCCGGCAGATTATCACGATACATTCGTTATCAAGGCCAGCAAACCTGCGGAACAGATTGTTCCTAAGGAACTAATCAAGAAAATATTCAATCACTCTCCGGCATGGCTTAGTTTCCTTTACAAAGTCAGAAATATCCTGGTGAAGCCTTTCGGTATCGAAGGCGGAGACATCCTGATATCGGAAGATTATATAATAGAAGATACAGAGAACGAAGCCATCATGAGGAAGGACGACAAGCATCTGTTGTTTTATGTTTCCATTGCCAAGATAGGAAATAACCTGATAGACGTGACGACGGTGGTTCAGTATCACAATGCGTTAGGAAAGGTTTACTTCTTCTTTATCAAACCTTTCCACAAGATGATTGTGCCGCGGGTGGTGAAAGAAATAATTTAAAACGGAAAAGTAATGAGTTTTCACCACAGAGTAACACAGAGTCTCACGGAGTTCTATTCTTTTGATTTCAAATTGATTAAACTCTGTGAGACTCTGTGTCCTCTGTGGTGAAAAGATTGATTCATAACCGCTCAAAAGTGAATTAAACCTACCTTATATAATACTCAATCCGTAGCTGCTGATATCATCAAAATCTTCCTCAGTATATGAGTTCTTCTGGCGGATATCCTGTACTATCTTCATGAACTCTTCGGTTTTCGACAAGAAATCCTTGAATTTCTCTGTCTGCTCCTCATGCCCTTCCACGGCAGGTAGTTTCTCGGCTGCATCCAATTGCAGTCTCAGTTCCACAATCTTCAGGTCCAGACGGGCTTTGTCTTCCACATGCTTGCGGGCATAGAGATTGATAATACTCTGCATTGTCAGGCTCATCTTTTTCATTGCAATAATCTGCTCTTTCACCGGATTCTCCGCCAGCAAGACTTGCTGGGCCTGCGCAACGATAGGACTTAGAATATCAAATATGTTCTGCTTGCATTCGGACATCTCCACACTCAGTTCATAATTGTCATTCAGCAAATCCGCTATTCCTTCCGTCTTCTTCTCTTTCAGCAGAGACAGGTATTTATTAAAATTAGCATAGAACTGCCCCCTTGACTGGAAAAGTTCGGTATAATTCTGTATCAGGTTCTGCCGTACATCGTCGCCAAAGTAGTCACCCGGCTGTATCACCGCCGCAGAATCTTTCTTAGAAATGACAGGAGACATGATATGCGAAAACATCTGTACCTTAGCCTGCTGTTCCATATACCCCAGAACCGCATTTACATCTCTCTCTTTCACCAAATTCTTCAACAGAGCCAATGAAGTATCGTAATATTTCACCACTTGCCCTGCATCTGCAATCTCTTCGGGGGTATAAGTCACCGCCTCCTTCTTACTGCCCGTACAGGACACCAACATAACAACGCTTACAAATGCGCCCAAGACTAACAATTTCTTTCTCATAGAATTTTTCATTTTAATTTCAGTTTCGTAAACACTCAACTTATTAGTTGACAAGGGGGATAGACCTTGAAACTCCGTTTCTAAAGAGGGCATGACAACCTCCCTCGTCAAGCCGTCTCCGCTCTCCTTATAAACTAAGAACACAGCCGGCGTTGAGCTTATAACAATATAAAAGCGATTTTGCTCTCGATTATGGATTTTTTCACCTTTGTATTTTGTACTTTTGCAGCGGATTTCAGAATCCTGTATGAAAATTTGAATCGGAACCATGAACAACATAAAAGGTTACATATACGCGGCAGCTTCTTCCTCCACATTCGGATTAGCCCCTTTTTTCACCATATCCTTATTGGCTTCAGGCTTTTCCTCTTTCGAAGTGCTTGCTTACCGTTGGGGAATCGCTTCACTCACCCTGGGAATATTTGGTGTACTATTAAGAGAAACTTTCCGTATCAGCCGGAAAGATTGGGGAACTGTATTTATATTGAGCCTGCTCCGGGCAGCAACTTCACTAAGCCTCGTCATAGCTTACCAACACATCGCCAGCGGAGTGGCATCTACCATTCACTTCATGTATCCGCTGGCCGTTGCCCTCGCCATGATATTCTTCTTCCGGGAAAAGAAATCGTTCTCCATTCTGTTTGCCGTACTGATTTCGCTGGCGGGTGCGGCATTGTTATCATCGGGAGAGATAGACTTTAAAGGTGGAAATACCACAACAGGGCTGATTGCCGCCACGCTATCCGTATTCTTTTACGGCGGGTATATCGTTGGAGTACGTAAGAGCCGTGCCATTCATATCCCATCTACCGCACTGACTTGCTACGTCATGGGGCTGGGCGCTTTATTCTTTATTATAGGGGGAAGTCTGACAGGCGGTATTCAATTGGCAACAGGCGGACAAACATGGCTGAATATCCTCGGACTGGCACTACCGGCAACAGCCATTTCAAATATCACGCTCGTAAAAGCCATCAAGTACATCGGCCCTACACTGACCTCCATCTTCGGAGCCTTAGAACCTCTTACGGCGGTAGCTATCGGATGTCTGGTCTTCAAAGAAAGTTTCACTCCGGGCACTGGTCTGGGCATATTACTAATATTGACAGCGGTCACCGTCGTCATTATGCACGAGAAGAAAACAAGCTGATAAGAGTGATTACTTACTCTTTTTATAATCAGTAATAAAGCCTTCCATCATCCACTTCGCCAAAGCCTGGCGATTGGAACTGATAACGAAACGGCGTTGGTCGAAGGTATTCTGAATATTTCCCAGTTCTACAAAAACCCCGGCAGGAGTAGAATTAGCCAACACATACAGGTTGCGCGGGCCTACCGTGCCCGTAAAGCCGCGATTAGGCTGATGTTTATCATACTTAGACTCAAAAGTATTCTTCATCGTAGTTGCCAGACGCTTGCTGTTGGCACTGTTGGGGGCATGATAAAAGAACACATCCGTCTGATGTCGCTTGCTGCGGCTATCCACATGCAGGAAGATGGAACGGCAATAGGTATAGTTCTTGCGGTCTTTTCTATAAAGTTCATTGATTTTGATGCAACGCTGGCGAAGGCGAGCCACTTGGTTCAGAGGGATAGCGTCTCCCATGCAGGTTTCGCGCTTACTATTATTAAGGTAGCGATCATCACGAATGCCGTCTTTGGCATCCTGAATAATGATATAAACCTTTGCCCCCTCTTCCATCAGATTACGGGCAAGACGCAGGGCGACATCATAAGCATACTCATCTTCATGGAGTTCAACGTTCCCTATCTTACCGATAGCACCGGGGTCGGGTCCTCCATGTCCGCTGACCACATAGAAGCAGGCACCCTTCAAACGGTTACCGGTCACCCGGACTTTAGCCAGTTCTTTTCCGAAAAGAGGTTCATGAATTGTTTTGCCGGAACCGGCAGCAGAGACAGAAGAAGTAGATGAATTTGCAGCAGTTTCAGTTTTGGATTTCAGTGGCGGAAGCAGGTACTTCACCCCTAAGCGCAATTCCTGTTTTCCGCGTAATTGCTTTTTATTCAGTTCAAGGAACTCCAGATAGTAGGCCTTACCGGGACGCTTATTGCGTTGCAAGAAGGCCGAAATGCCTTCACCAGACCTCGGTGCAGCCCTTTCCTCCTGCGCCGAAGCGTGGAAAGGAGTGAGAAACAGGAAAGAAGATATAAACAACAAAAATAATATCCGAACCATAATTACTCTGCTTTTAGCAAACATACTTCAACTGTTGCGGACAAAAATACAATTATTTTCCCTACTTTTGCGCCCATAAATGCGTTAATTGATAAGAAACTATAAAAATAGATAGCATTATGGCAAAACAATTAAAACCGGAGACACTCTGCGTACAAGCCGGATGGACTCCAAAGAAGGGTGAACCCCGCGTGCTCCCCATCTACCAAAGTACAACCTTCAAGTATGAAACCAGCGAGCAAATGGCACGCCTTTTCGACCTTGAAGAGAACGGCTACTTCTACACCCGCCTGCAAAACCCTACGAATGACGCCGTTGCCGCCAAGATAGCGGCCCTCGAAGGTGGTGTGGCCGCCATGCTGACATCCAGCGGACAATCTGCCAACTTCTACGCTATTTTTAATATCTGTCAGGCAGGCGACCACTTCGTCTGTTCATCTACCATCTACGGCGGAACCTTCAACCTCTTCGGTGTGACAATGAAGAAGTTGGGCATCGAAGTTACTTTCGTCAACCCGGACGCACCGGAAGAAGAAATCTCAGCCGCTTTCCGCCCCAACACCAAGGCACTGTTTGGTGAAACCATTTCCAACCCGACGTTGGAAGTGCTCGATATCGAAAAGTTCGCCCGCATCGCCCACAGCCACGGCGTGCCTTTGATTGTAGACAATACCTTCCCGACTCCTATTAACTGCCGCCCGTTCGAATGGGGCGCCGATATCGTGGTGCATTCCACCACCAAATATATGGACGGCCACGCCACCAGCGTAGGCGGTGCCATCGTGGATAGCGGAAACTTCAACTGGGATGCCTATGCCGACAAATTCCCCGGATTGTGTACGCCCGACGAATCTTATCACGGCCTGACTTACACAAAAGCTTTCGGCAAAATGGCTTATATCACCAAAGCTACCGCACAGTTGATGCGTGATCTTGGCAGCATTCAGTCTCCGCAAAATGCATTCCTGCTGAATATCGGTCTTGAAACGCTCCATCTGCGTATGCCGCAACATTGCAAGAATGCACAGGCAGTTGCCGAATATCTTTCCAAGAACGACAAGGTGGCATGGGTTAATTACTGTGGCCTGCCCGGAGACAAATATCACGAACTGGCACAAAAGTACATGCCGAACGGTTCGTGCGGTGTTGTCACCTTCGGCTTGAAAGGAGGTCGCGAAGTAGCCATCAAATTTATGGACTCACTGAAACTGGCAGCTATCGTCACCCACGTAGCCGATGCCCGCACCTGCGTGCTGCACCCCGCCAGCCATACGCACCGTCAGCTTTCGGACGAACAATTGATGGAAGCCGGTGTACGTCCCGACCTGATCCGTTTCTCGGTTGGTATCGAGAATGCGGATGATATCATTGCAGATATTGAACAGGCGCTGAACGCATAAGTACTGTGCTGCCGATCAGATAAAAAAACTGTATCTGACAAAGAGAAATCCAAAGAATAATATCCCCGACTCCCCAACCGGAGTACGGGGATAATTGTTATCTTTGCAAACAGTTCATCAAATCCAGTGGTTATGAATACAGATAATTTCACCCCGCGCAGACTTCCCGTCGGAATACAAAGCTTTGAAAAACTACGTAGTGAAGGTTTTGTCTATGTAGACAAGACGGCACTCATTTACAAACTCATCCAAGCAGGTGTGCCCTGTTTCCTGAGTCGCCCACGCCGTTTTGGAAAGAGCTTGTTGCTCTCCACTATCGAAGCCTATTTCAAGGGTAAGCGAGAGCTTTTCCGGGGATTGGCTATGGAACAACTGGAAAAGAATTGGTATGAATATCCCGTGCTGCATCTCAGCCTGAATGCCGAGAAGTACGATAGTAAAGAACGGTTGGCAGATATGCTTGAACGTCAGCTCCAAGCGTGGGAACAATTATATCAGACCGGCGGCAAAGGTATCACATATTCCGGCCGCTTCATGACCGTCATCAAGCAAGCCTACGAACAGACTGGTCGCCGTGTCGTAGTGCTTATCGATGAATACGACAAGCCACTACTCCGCTCCTTCGACAACTCCAAACTGCAAGACGAGTTCCGCGAAACGCTGACCGCCTTCTATACTGTATTGAAAGACGCCGACCCCTGGCTGCAATTCGTCCTCATCACCGGAGTGACCAAGTTTGCGCAGATGGGCATCTTCAGCAACCTCAACCAACTGAGCGACATCAGTTTCGACCTCGACTACAACACCCTTTGCGGCATGACATTGCCAGAAATTGAGACTACTTTTGTCCCCGAACTGGAAGCAATGGCACTGAAACAGAAACTCTCACACGAAGCCCTACTGGAAAAGATGACCCGTCTTTACGACGGCTACCGCTTCACCGATGATGAAGAATTCACCCCAATGTACAATCCCTTCAGCGTGCTCAATGCGCTGATGAAACGTGCCTTCGGTAGCTACTGGTTTGGTAGCGGCACCCCCACCTTCTTAGTGAATATGCTGAAAAAGACCAACTTTGACCTGCGCGAGATGGACGGCATACAAGTAGGGGCACTTTCGTTGAATGCCAATATGGTTGATACAAATAACCTTGTACCTCTACTGTACCAAAGCGGATATCTAACAATAAAAGAATATGATGAAAGATTTCAGATTTATACTCTCGGCTTCCCTAACGAGGAAGTAAAGTCACAGATTGACGAGAAAGCAATGCCACAGCTCCGGGGCTACATGAAGCATGCGAACGTTTGAAACTGGACCGAATGAAAAAAGAAGAACTCGAAGCATATTACCGTCACTTAGATAATATCGTCATTCTCCGTGACAATATATATACGGAGCGTGCAGAAGGAAGAAATGATGCTTAAGGTAATTATCTACGCCTACATGAATAATATCTATTCGTGCCGTAAAGAAGAAGAACGCTATTCTATCGCACGAAATTTAAAACAGCTTGGCGCTTCAGAAGAAGTGATAATCAAAGCTACCGGATTATCTTCCGAAGAGATTAACAAGCTATAGCCCCACCTTCATCAACACATATTTACATTTACTCATTTATTCCCCACTCAGGCGAAAGACCGAAAAGTCTTTCGCCTTTTTCGTTTCGTGCCCTCCTACTTCCGCTATTTTTCATAAATCATGCCGTTCACTTGCCATGTCACGGCAAAATTACACTACCTGTCCATCAAACTGTCCATAGACAAAGTGCGGTGGTTACACAGATAAGCCCTATCTTGAACTCGTAAGTTTTGCTGATTGGCAAAGCATGTACTGACAAACAAGAATATTGACAATGGATATAAACACCGCACTACTCACCATGGCCGCCTTTATGGGCGGATGTGCCCTTGCCATCATGGCACAGCAATGGTTGCAAACACACCGATGGCCCCGAATGCGCCGACGCATAGACACCCTGATAAAGCTACGCGTAGAACAGCAGTTGCACCGCCACGAGGCAGAATGCCCTATGGCACAGATGCACGCCCAGCGAAACACCCTTTACAGCCCGCCCGCCGTGAAGAGCCAAAGCCACCAGATGCTGGTGGGCTTCATGATGACCTACTACCCCGACTTCCTGAAGCAACTGACAGCACACACCGACGGCCGCCTTTCCGACAGCGAAGAGCACACCTGTTTCCTCATCAAGCTGGGTTTGCGAAACAAACAGATAGCCCAAAGCATGGGCATCACGCCCAACAGCGTGATAAAGACCAAGCAACGCCTGCGCCAGAAACTGAAAGGCCTGCCCGCCGACGAAGACCTGACACGATGGCTCCAGCTACTGGGCGAACCGCTGGACAAACTGCCGCCCGGACACATGATGTTCCTTGGAGAACACTCCGCCGAAGACAAAGAAACAAAAATCAGATAATGACAACATTTTTATTAACCCTTAAAAAACAATTGATTATGAGTACAGAACAAATGAAACAGTGCCAAGCCCCGGCCACACATGCCCCGGCCGGCAACAAGATGACCTACACGCCGCCGCAAATGGAAGTGATTAAGATGGACCTGGAAGGCGTAATAGCAGGCAGCGGAAACCTGAGTGACTTCACGTCCGGCTCCACTATCCGACAAAGCAGTACCCGCCGAGGCTACAACTCCGCATCGAGCAGCGACCTGGAAGACCTGATAAACGACATCCTCACCGTGGAGCAATAGCCCGAGCCGCTCCCTCTGATGCACGAAGCGGCAGCCCCATTCACTATAAAAACAAATAATCATCCTAAAAAACAGAAAGGAAACCAAACAATGAAATGCATATATAATAAGGTATATCACGCAGCAATGGCAGCCCTGATGCTCACCGCCGCCACAGCCTGCACCAGCGACAACGAACCCCTGCAGAACAACGACGTTCCCCCGACCGGACGCCCCGTTACCATAACCGCCACCTACCAAGGAACAGGCACCCCGGACGGGACGGATGCACAGACCCGAACCGGCTACAGCTACGATATGTTTAACAACACGGTGAAAGTAACTTGGAAAGCAGGAGACAAGATTTATATCATCAACTCCGAAAACTTAAAAGAAGGCAATACCCTCACCGCTGCCGGTTTTGAAGAATTCACGCTGGAAGGAGAAGCTGGAAAAGCAACCGGAACATTCAAAAACGAGAACAGCAATCTCGATATGGACAAGGAACTGTATGCAGTATATTGCGGAAACAACGCCTCGGACAAGATATCCGTTACAACCACCAGTGGAGTTAGTAGTAAAACCTACAGCTTCAGCATGACAGGGCAACGGCAAACCGCCAACTCCACTACCACCCATTTAGCAGACTACGATTTGATGTGCGCAACAGTAAATGCCAATGCCGCCACTAAATCTTTCAACTTCACGCACGTCAACGCAATATTACACCTCCACCTGGCACTTCCCTACGGCCGACATACGGTGAAAGAGGTGAAAGTAGCCTGTTCTGCAAACTCTTTAGCCCAATCAATCACAGTTAATCCTGCATTGAAAAAGGTACAAATTGCTAATCTTGCTAACAGCTGTATTCTAAAATATGGAAGCGGCGATAATGGAGTAACTGTTACTTCCGAAAATGCTATCCTAGCATTTATGATGGTCTCTTCAAATCCTATATATAAGAATAATGAGATTACTATAACCGCCACCTGCGCAGATGGTACATTTTCTACAAAGATTACACCGTCCGAAGACTTTGTTATGACCCGTGGCACATTGAATACCATCGAAGCCACCCTTACGAAGGAAAACAACTAAAAATTAATCGGCAATCCCCAACTAAACCCGCCCCCCCGAAATGCGGCGTGCAGAAAGAAGGAAATACAGACTGCCATCCTGGGTCATACGTCCCTGCCCGGATGGCAGCCTCACCCACAAAAAAAGGACGGAACACCCTAATCCGCCTGCATCAGGAAAGGAGGAAGACATCGCAGGAGAGGTCACACACAGAAAAGACTTCCCAAGCCGCCGGGGAATACAGTCGGCGGCACGCTGCCTCACCCTCACTCTCGTTTTTTTGCCATTCTTCCCTGTCGGGAAAGCTGCGAAGAGGAAGAGAGAGGGAAACACAGATAAAAACAAATTCATTATGAAAAGAGAAATTATACTATCAGGAGCAGAAAAAGGCTATGCCTTGTCATGGAGCGCTTTCACACGCGCCAGCCGCGCAATCACCATCAGCATGACGGACGAAACGGGTCATCGATATTTCACCCTCAACAAAGCCGACGAAGGCACAGGTCACTACGCCTACAAGTTCCTGGGCGAAGGCTCGGACACCTGCGCCGGCAACCAACTGAAGGTGAGTATTGAGAACTCCTATCCCGAAGAACTCCAGACCGTGGTCAGCGCCACCCAGATATACGGCAGCGACGGACGTCTGAAAGGCATCTCCTACACCGTGTGTGCCGAAGACTATACGGATGCTAACTTCAGCGACTTCTGCCTCAACGTAGTGGCCTGGCTGAAGTAACCGGAGAAAAGCACTTCTGATACGTCCCCCTTGATTGACGAATATTAAGATAAATCCTGACAACAAATGCAGACTTAGCGGAATACGGCTTCACCTCGCTGACACTTAGCACAAGTATCCCCGACACTTAGCACAGGTGTCCATGACACTTAGCACAAGCATCGCTGACACTTAGCACAAGTGTCAGCACCCCTAAAAAACCGCTCCACAAGCCCTCTGTACAAGGCTCAGGCAGATGTTTCACTTAAAAAACCATAGAATATGGCATTTTTCAAACCTATTTACAAAAAGTTGTCCAAGAAGTGGCATCCCCAAGCCGTGAGCGTGGGCAAACCCATCGAAATGGACGAGCTTTGCAAGCAGATAGCGCTCATCTCCACCGTGAGCAGCGCCGACACCAAAGCTACCCTCGAAGCCCTCGGCCTTGTGCTGGGGACATGTATGAACACCGGTCGCACGGTACACGTGGAGGGTCTGGGAACCTTCTACTACACCTGCATCTCCACAGGCAAAGGCGTGGACGCGGCCGAAAAGGTGAACGCCAACCAAATCTCCGGCACCCGCGTACGTTTCGTGCCCGAGTCGCATCGGCAAGGTAGCACCATCACCCGCGGCCTCATCGGCGAAAACGTGACGTGGGCAAATATCAACTCCATCAGCCAGTTGGACGGCACAGGCAGTGGCGGCAGCAGCGGCGGAGACGGAGGAATAGAGGAAAATCCGTTGGGATAACCGAAACCGAACTCCGTTGCGATAACCGGGCGGGAGGCGAACACGGCACTCATGCGCCCCTACGCCCTCCCCCGATGCAGAGAGAGGAACAGCAGCAGACAGGCGGACAGCTATTTGCTGTTGTTCTATTTAGAAACGAACTGATTTTAAGGGGATATTTCGTTAGAGTACACCTTTTTTTCGTACCTTTGGCATACCAAACCTCTAAGAGGAATATGGGTATAGAACATTTTATTACAAAGGAGAAAAATTATGAGAAATTACAAAATCATCAGTGAAGGTCAAGACCATGTCACGGTGGAAATAAGTAAAAGTTTCTTCAAGAGAATGATGCAATGGGAAGAAAGCTTCAAAGTGGCCAAAGCTATCCGCCGCGGCCTGAGCGAACGTGATAAATATCCTGAACTGAGTCGTGAGGAGGCTGAAAAGGAAATAGAAAAATGGTAAGAGAAGCTGTAAAGTTCCAGTTCTCGGACGATTTTAAGATCGCCTTCAAACGACTATTGAAAAAATATCGTACGTTGAAACAAGATTTGTTGAAGGTTATGGACGAAATTCAGGAATCTCCGTCGGAGGTCGGCGTTCCTCTTTTTGCAACCGTCCGTAAAATGCGTATGGCTATTTCAGCAAAAGGGCGGGGAAAAAGTGGCGGTGCTCGCCTCATCCTCAGTCTGTACCAACAAGAAGGGATTGTCTTCTTTCTCTTTATTTATGATAAGAATGAAATGGAAAATGTTTCAGATGAGTTCATTAAAGAGATTTTAAAAGATATGGAAGATGCGGAAAACTAAGAGAAAATAACCCCGCTCGACAGCCTGTTTCGCTTTCATCGTGAGGAACTCCATTCGCTCCTACACACTCATTTCAGATGTATATCGCATCACGTTCAAGGTTTTGGCAAAAACTATGGAACATGTTTTCGTGCAAGGTTATCAAATCTACTTTCCGATGGAATAGCTTCCGCAACTCTTCCTGAATGCCGAAGCACGTGAAGCAACTAGGACGACGCAACTTGATTATGACGTCAATATCGCTCTTCTCGTCCTGTTCCCCCCGCGCCACGCTACCGAACAGTCCCAACTGCTCGATGCCATACTTGTCGGCAAACTTTTCCTTATAAGCCCGCAGACGGTCGACGATCTCCTGGGTGGTTTCCATATCTTACTTCTTTTAGTGACAGGTACAAAGTTAGCGATTTCCTCAAGAAAGAGAAGACATACCGCCGAAAATATAGCGCTACACACTCCTTTTTACGACGTTTACCCCGGCACCTGTTATTATGGCACGTGAATAATCGGTCATTTTTAAGAGTTTATGTGCAGGGGTAACACTTTTTTCTTTATCTTTGTTTCACGAAAAAAGTATCCTAAAAAGAGACATTATGAAACGCAACGCCAATAAAGTACTCGAAAGCATCCGCCAGTCGCTGGCTCAACACCTGCCTTCCGGCGGACGTGCCGTGCTGTTCGGATCGCAAGCACGCGGCGACGCACGCCCGGACTCGGACTGGGACATACTTATCGTACTCGACAAGGAGAAACTCGAAACTGCCGATTACGACACTGTAAGCTATCCGCTCACCACGCTAGGCTGGGACTTGGGTGAACGCATCAACCCCATCATGTACACCCTGAAGGAGTGGACCGCAAGCCACATCACTCCGTTTTATAAAAACATTGAACAAGAAGGAATTATACTGGTATGAGTTTAAGTGAAGAAGAACGCAATGCCCTTGTGACATTGCAGATGGAAAAAGCACGGACTTTTCTGCAACAAGCAGATGAAATGTATGTTCTAAAATACTGGGACATAGCTTCAAACCGTTACTATTATGCATGTTTCCATGCTGTACAAGCATTACTGATTAAGCATGGATTGACGTGCCGGACACATGACGGGCTGATCGGCTGTTTCGGGTTGAACTTTATAAAAACCGGAATAATCAGTTCACACCTGGGAAGTTTTCTGTCACGCATCGAACAACTGAGGCAGAAAGGGGACTATAACTGCTTATATTCCATATCTGAAGAAGAAATCAGCGCAATGCGTGCCCCAGCAAGAGAACTTGTCGAAAAGATAAAGGAACTGATATGAGAAACAATCTGGTTATATAACTTTGTCAGCAAATTACGGTATAAACCTGAAAACAACCACCATGCATAAAATACCACAACCGATACTGCTGCTACTGTTACTACCATTGTGCCTCATCGCCTGCCATACCGGCAACGGAAGTGCAACCGTCATCGGAAATGCAGCCGCCCCTCTCCGTTCTCCCCGCTACCACGCCGACAGCCTGCGTTTCCTCGCCGCCACAGAGCCCCTCTACGACCAAAGGCGGGAGCGTGAAACCATCCCCTATCTCGACTCCATCTTCCTGCTGCCCGCCAGCCTCAATCCCGACGCCCCGCAGCACTCCGACACCCTCAGCACCGCCGAAGGCCGCCTGCTCTGCAACCGTGCCTTGCGCTACCTGATGGTAAGCTACAACCTGCTAATAGACTTTGAAGGCGGCTACCGCCACCTCGACAGCCTCCAACGCCTGCACCTCCCCTTTCTGGAACGCTACTGCCTGCGAGGCCTCCTCACCGCCAAAGCCCAGATGCTGATGCCCCTCGACCGCCACGCCGAAGCCCTGCAATGCCTCGACCAAGCCATGAAGCTCGCCCAGACAGAAGACAGTATCGCCGCCCCCCTCCCTTCCGGCCTCCTTGCCCGCGCACAAGCCACCGGACGCCTCGAATGTCCCGAGAACGACAGCTACTGGAGTGCCGCCACCGGCATCACCTACATGGGCGTGGACAGCGCAAGCACCCGTGCCGAGCAAGCCTTCCTGCGGGTTATCGACATTGCCCGCCGCACCGGTTTCCGCGGTGGCCTCTATCCCCATGCCATAGCCCGCCTCGCCGACATCTACCTGCACCAGGGCAAATATGAACAGAGCATCGCCCTCTGCCGCCAAGCCATTGCCTCCACTCCCTCCGACAAACCCGACGAACAAGGGCAATATATCGCCGCCGAAAACCTGACCGAAGCCTACCGCCGCCTCGGCCTTTACGACGAAGCCCTGCGCTACTGCGCCATCGTGACCGACGCCCCCAAAGACTTCGAGATACTGAACAACCTGCGCGGACGCTCCTACATCAACAAAGCCGCCGTCCTTGCCGAAATGAACCGTTCCGCCGATGCCCTCGTCGCCCTGCAACAAGCCGACAGCTGCTTCAACCGTACAGGCAACGATTACTATAAGCTGCAAGCCG
The DNA here is from genome assembly GCF_900142015.1 of Bacteroides stercorirosoris. Taxonomy (GTDB): domain Bacteria; phylum Bacteroidota; class Bacteroidia; order Bacteroidales; family Bacteroidaceae; genus Bacteroides; species Bacteroides stercorirosoris. The sequence continues at coordinate 37,497 of NZ_FQZN01000028.1, read as the reverse complement.
CCCTCGAACGCGCCCATCTGCTCACTTTGCAGCCCGACTCACTGGAAGCAGGCCTGCGCATTTTCACCACCCTCGAAGGACAAATACCCGCCCATCGCCAAGCCTTCTACCTTTACTATTACGGAAGCGCCTGCGCCCAAGCCGGACAATACTCCCGTGCTATCCCCCTGCTGGAAAGTGCCGTGACGGAATCGGAGAACATTTCCGAACGCCTCATGGCCCACCAGGCCGCCCGTCTGCTCACCGAGTGCTACCGCCATACCGGACGTCTCGCCCTCCTTGCCGACTTCCTGCCCCGCTATCAAGCCCTTTCCGACTCCATAGCCAGCGACGCGAAGATACGCCAGCTTGCCGCCGCCAACATCCGCTTCGAAACCGAAAAGAAAGAGCAGGAAAACCGCGCCCTCACCGCCGAAGTGGCACTGAAGGACAGTCGCCTGCGCACCACCCTCCTCGTTGGCACACTCTGCCTGCTGCTGGCTGCCGGCACCATCGTCTGGGTAGTGATGAGGCATCGTGCCATCCGCATCCGGCAGGAAGCCGCCGCCACCCTGCTGCGCGAACAGGAAGCGCAACTGCACAGCCTCATCCGCGACCGCCAGCAACTCAACGACCGCAATCTCGACCTGGTCCGCCAACTCTCCGACATCCAGGCCACACACGAAAACACCTGCAACCTCGACAGCATCATGGAGAGCCTGCAACAAAGCCTTTTCAGCAAAGAAGACGCCGAACGCTTCCGCCAAAACTTCTCCGCCGTTTATCCCACAGCACTGAATCGTCTGCGGAGCCGTTGCCCCGACCTGACCTACAGCGACGAACTCTTCTGCATGCTCGCCATGCTGCAACTGGACAACTTCGAAATGGCACGCACCTTGGGTATCAGCAAATCCAGTGTCTCGAAAACACGATACCGGATACGCATAAAACTGGGATTGCCGGAAGGAGCCGATGCAGACACTGAAATCAGAAAAGTGATGTCTGTCAAGGAATAATTGCATAGTATTCACTATCTTTGCAACAGTTCAACCATTTGGAAACTGTTAGCGTTATATTACTTATAAACATTATAATAGAAAGATTTATGAAACGTACAAAATTAGCTGCATCCTTCCTGTTAGCCGGGACTCTGCTCCTGACGGGATGCGTGAGCAAGAAAGAATTAGTGAATCTTCAAACAGATTATAACAAGTTGAAGGACGAGAAGACTGCCCTCGATAAGTCCTATCAGGATGCGCAAATCCAGCTCGCCGAGTATCGCACACAGTCCAAAAGCCTGGAAGACCGCCTCAACGAAGCCCGGAAAAACAACCAGGAGCTGCGCAACAACTACGCCACTCTGCAAGGTTCTCTCGACAAGAGCCTCCAGCAGAACTCCCAAGGCAACATCAACATCTCCAAACTGGTGGATGAGATTAATGCCTCCAACCGCTACATCAAGCAACTGGTGGACACCAAGAGCAAATCGGACTCTCTGAACGTAGTGCTGACTAACAACCTCACCCGCTCCCTGAGCCGCGAAGAGCTAAAAGAGGTGGATGTAAAGGTCTTGAAAGGCGTGGTTTACATCTCCTTGGCAGACAATATGCTATACAAGAGCGGCAGTTACGAAATCAACGAACGCGCTGGCGAAACGCTGAGCAAGATTGCCAAGATTATCACCGATTACAAGGATTACGAAGTATTAGTGGAAGGTAACACAGACAATGTGCCCATCTCCCGCCCCAATATCCGTAACAACTGGGACCTGAGCGCCCTGCGTGCCTCATCCGTAGTGCAAGCCTTGCAGAATCAATACGGCGTCGACCCCAAACGCCTTTCCGCCGCCGGCCGTGGAGAATATAATCCTCTCACGGATAATGACACCGAACTGGGCAAGCAACGCAACCGCCGTACGCAAATTATCATCACTCCGAAGCTCGACCAGTTCCTGGAGCTGATAGACAAGGCGCCGGAAGCGGAAGGAGAAGAAAAAGCCGAATAAAGTAAAGACTGCCTGCAATTACTTAACCTACAAGCAGAAACATAGGGAAAAAATATAATTCCAAAAACAAACCTCAGACTGTCTCTAAATAGGAAGAAGCCTATCACTCTGTCATCCGGAGCAAAATAACGGCAAGTTGCTATTCAGAGGCAGTCTGTTTGTTTTTTCCCTTCTATAAGCCCTGAATAAGTACAATTTAATAGTTTTTATCGCACACGCACTTACATTTTATCACATTTATTCCTACCTTTGCGCCCAAATTATAACTTTTAACTAACAACTCATAATCAACTACCATGGCTAAGATAACCAAAGAAGCTGCCTTGCTGTATCACTCACAAGGCAAACCAGGTAAGATAGAAGTAGTGCCCACCAAGCCCTACAGTACCCAAACCGACCTTTCACTTGCATACTCCCCCGGTGTGGCGGAACCATGTCTTGAAATAGAAAAGAACCCGCAAGATGCATACAAATATACAGCGAAGGGTAATCTGGTAGCTGTAATCTCAAACGGTACCGCAGTGCTCGGTCTGGGCGATATAGGCGCGTTGAGCGGCAAACCCGTAATGGAAGGTAAAGGATTGCTTTTCAAGATTTACGCCGGTATCGACGTGTTCGACATCGAAGTGAACGAGAAAGACCCTGAGAAATTTATCCAGGCAGTCAAAGCCATCGCCCCTACTTTCGGTGGCATCAACCTGGAAGACATCAAAGCTCCCGAATGTTTCGAAATAGAACGCCGCCTGAAGGAAGAACTCGACATCCCCGTGATGCACGACGACCAACATGGTACAGCCATCATCTCCAGTGCCGGACTTGTGAACGCTTTGCAGGTAGCAGGCAAGAAGATTGAAGATGTAAAAATCGTTGTGAACGGTGCCGGTGCATCGGCCGTATCCTGCACGAAGCTGTACGTTTCGCTGGGTGCCCGCCTGGAAAACATCGTGATGGTGGATAGCAAAGGCGTTATCAGCAAGACACGTACCGACCTCAACGAACAGAAGCGTTACTTCGCCACCGACCGTACCGACATCCATACTCTTGAAGAAGCCATCAAAGGCGCAGACGTATTTTTGGGATTATCCAAAGGCAATGTACTGTCACAAGACATGGTACGCAGCATGGCCCCGTCTCCTATCGTTTTCGCACTCGCCAACCCGACACCAGAAATCTCTTACGAAGATGCCATGGCAGCCCGCCCCGATGTATTGATGGCAACCGGACGTTCGGACTATCCGAACCAGATTAACAATGTAATCGGTTTCCCCTATATCTTCCGTGGCGCGCTCGACACTCAGGCAAAGGCCATCAACGAGGAAATGAAAATAGCCGCCGTACACGCCATCGCCAACCTGGCAAAACAGCCTGTGCCCGATGTTGTGAACGAGGCTTACCATGTAAACAACTTTAGTTTCGGCCCTGAATACTTCATCCCGAAACCGGTTGACCCGCGCCTCATCACCGAAGTTTCCTGCGCCGTGGCACGTGCAGCCATGGAAAGTGGTGTAGCCCGCAAGAACATCGAAGACTGGGATGCTTACTGCGTACAACTCCGCGAACTGATGGGTTACGAAAGCAAACTCACCCGTCAGCTTTACGACACCGCCCGCCGCAATCCGCAACGTGTGGTATTTGCCGAAGGTTCCCACCCCAATATGCTGAAAGCAGCCGTAGAAGCCAAAGCCGAAGGTATCTGCCATCCCATCGTTTTAGGTAACGACGAGACCATCGAGAAACTGGCAAAGGAACTCGACCTCAGCCTGGAAGGCATCGAAATCGTAAACCTGCGCCATCCGAACGAAGCAGCACGCCGCGAACGCTATGCCCGCATCCTTTCTGAAAAACGTGCCCGCCAGGGTGCCACCTACGAGGAAGCCAACGACAAGATGTTCGAACGCAACTACTTCGGTATGATGATGGTGGAAACAGGCGATGCGGATGCATTCATCACCGGTCTTTATACGAAATACAGCAACACTATCAAGGTAGCCAAGGAAGTCATCGGCATACAGCCGCAATACAAACATTTCGGTACGATGCACATCCTGAACTCCAAGAAAGGTACGTATTTCCTTGCCGACACGCTAATCAACCGTCATCCCAATGCCGAAACATTGATTGACATTGCCAAACTGTCAGAGCACACCGTACGTTTCTTCAACCATACCCCAGTAATGGCCATGCTGAGCTACTCCAACTTCGGCGCAGATACCGAAGGCAGTCCGGTAAGCGTACACGAAGCCGTAGAGTACATGCAGCAGAACTATCCCGACCTCGCCATCGACGGTGAGATGCAGGTAAACTTCGCCATGGACCGCAAGATGCGCGACGCCAAATATCCTTTCACCCGCTTGAAAGGCAAGGATGTGAACACCCTCGTATTCCCGAACCTGAGCTCTGCCAACTCCGCATACAAACTGTTGCAAGCCATGAATACGGAAATGGAGCTAATCGGCCCGATACAGATGGGACTGAACAAGCCTATCCACTTCACCGACTTCGAAAGTTCCGTGCGCGACATCGTAAATATCACCGCAGTAGCCGTTATCGATGCTATCGTGGACAAAAAGAAAGCAGGTAAATGAGACGTCCGTTATCGAAATCACAAAGTGTTTGCATTGTGCTGCTTTGGGCAGCACTTTGCTACATAGTTCTGACTACTGTCGAACGAATTGATGGACCAGTCATCATGACGCTTATCATTTCGGCAGCGTTAGTATTCATTCCGGTAATAAAATCATTAAAGAGAGGATAAATAATGTCTTTTTATTCCTTTTTGCGGTAGAAAACAATAAAAATGTTGTTTTCTACCGCATTTTCTTTATAAATTGTTTGTTTGTCTCATTTTTATGTGTACTTTTGCAACCGCAACAGAGAAAAAGGGAAGCAAGATACGAGGAAACAAGTTACAAGAAATTCCCTGCGGCAGCGCAAATGCCTTATCAACTGAACCCCTCGTCAACTTGTCAACTGAACTCTCGTCAACTGAAAAATAACCAATAAAAGAAATAGATTATGAACGCAGCTAAGGTATTAGAAGATTTGAAGAGACGGTTCCCCAACGAACCAGAGTATCATCAGGCAGTGGAAGAAGTACTTTCTACAATTGAAGAAGAGTACAACAAACACCCGGAGTTTGACAAAGTCAATCTGATTGAACGTCTTTGCATCCCCGATCGTGTTTACCAGTTCCGCGTGACTTGGATGGACGATAAGGGTAACATTCAGACCAACATGGGTTACCGCGTTCAACACAACAACGCTATCGGCCCGTACAAAGGTGGTATCCGTTTCCACGCTTCTGTAAACCTTTCAATCCTGAAATTCCTTGCTTTCGAGCAGACTTTCAAAAACTCACTGACTACGCTGCCTATGGGTGGTGGTAAAGGTGGTTCCGACTTCTCTCCGCGCGGTAAATCCAATGCCGAAGTAATGCGTTTCGTACAGGCATTCATGCTGGAACTGTGGCGTCACATCGGTCCTGAGACTGACGTTCCTGCCGGTGATATCGGTGTAGGTGGTCGTGAAGTAGGTTTCATGTTCGGTATGTACAAGAAACTGACTCGTGAATTTACCGGTACATTCACTGGCAAAGGCCGTGAATTCGGCGGTTCACTGATTCGTCCTGAAGCTACCGGTTACGGTAACATCTACTTCCTGATGGAAATGCTGAAGAAGCAAGGTACTGACTTGAAAGGCAAGACTTGTCTGATTTCAGGTTCCGGTAACGTAGCTCAATACACTGCTGAAAAAGTATTGGAACTGGGTGGTAAAGTACTCACCATGTCTGATTCTGACGGTTACGTTTACGACCCGGCAGGTATCGACCGCGAGAAACTGGACTACATCATGGAATTGAAGAATCTCTACCGTGGACGTATCCGCGAGTATGCAGAGCAATATCCGGGTGTGAAGTATGTAGAAGGAGCTAAGCCTTGGGGTGAAAAAGCTGACATCGCTCTGCCTTCCGCAACTCAGAACGAACTGAACGGCGACCATGCTCGCCAGTTAGTAGCAAACGGCTGTATGGCTGTTTCCGAAGGTGCTAACATGCCTTCTACCCCGGAAGCTATCAAAGTATTCCAGGATGCCAAGATTCTGTACGCTCCGGGTAAGGCTGCCAATGCAGGTGGTGTATCAGTATCCGGCCTGGAAATGACTCAGAACTCTATCAAACTGAGCTGGAGCTCTGAAGAGGTAGACGAGAAGCTGAAGAGCATCATGAAGAACATTCACGAAGCCTGCGTACAGTATGGTACGGAAGCTGACGGTTATGTGAACTACGTGAAAGGTGCTAACGTTGCCGGATTCATGAAGGTGGCAAAAGCTATGATGGCACAAGGTATCGTGTAAGAAAGCTATAGTTGTTATATATGAGAATCCCCTTTGCACTCGGTGTGAAGGGGATTCTCTTTTTCTCAGATTCTCTTCAAAATAATCTTAGGTAGTACGATTCTGACTTCACCCACATTATCATCTTGTTTTTTCCAGAATACGACAAAATTGACAGAGGCTTCATGCAAGCTATACCCTTTCTCCTGCCAATGCTTTATCACTGCATTAAACTTAGAAGAAAAACGTAAAATTTCAGTTCCATCACCATCTGTACATCCTTTATCTGTCAGTTGCAGGAAACTTCCACTCCTTAATTTTTCAATTATATCCTGACGAAAAGGATAAAGAAAAAAGTCGAGCACAATATCCTTATGAGTCAACGAAAAATACAAATATCCCGGCATAGAGTACTCCTGAGTATCCATTTGGAAGTTTGCATATTCTTTAGGAATAAGATTCAAATAAGAATCATTTAGATGTATTGACAAATATTGTTTTGCACGAGTAATAGCTACATAAATCTCACGTAATCTACTCTCATAGTATTTACAGTCATCATTCAGTAATAGAAAAACATTTTCAAACTCTTTACCTTTTGCCTTATGAATAGTAGAAACATACACTTCACCTCCCTTATAAGAGTAAAAGTCTTCCAAGCTGGATTCAAACAGGAATACCTCCCAATCTGAGCGATATTTGCGATCTCTATAAAGAAACTCAAACTTTTCAATCATATTAGAACATATTTCCCATGAAGGAGTATCATAATAGTTTCTTCTTAATTCTCTTTTCGCTAATTCCCAACGTTCAGCTTCTATCAGACAAGCATCTACTGATAGCCCCAACAGGTCATTAAAATAGTGGATTTCATTCAAATCAGATAAACGGAAACCATCATTTGATTGAACCAGACGAACCGGCATACCTTTTTCTTGCAAAAGAAATGCAATCAGCATAGCATCTTCATTGGTCAAAGTTAGCACACATGTACTGCCTGTCAGAGAACTTTCACAAACATTCCGGACTAAAGGAAATGTCATTTTAGCAGATTTGTAATGTGTGATATGGATAATTCCGTCTTTCAAATCTCTGGAAACGACAGACGAATATTTCATCCTATCAGGTAACTGACTAATAAATAATCCAGCAAACAAAACCAAATTGTTTTTGCTGCGATAATTCATTAATAGTTCATAGGTATGCGCCTCATACTTATCAACAAGTTTTCGCATATAGCGAGAATCTGATCCTCGGAATCCATAAATATTTTGATCATCATCTCCCACCGCAATCACCCTAAGTTCTTCATTTTTCTGCATCAAAGCTTCTACTAACTCAAACTCCTGAGATGTCATATCTTGAGCCTCGTCCAGAACCAATACAGTTTTAGTAATCCGGTTACTTTCTACCTCTCCACTATTAATTTTTCCTACAGCATCGGATACCACAGACGCAGATCTTGCCAATGTCCCTTGGCGTCCTAATAAATCAAAGCAATAAGAATGGAATGTTTTTATCTCAATGTATCCCACAGCATTACCAATCAACTTATGCAATCTCTCTCTGAATTCATTAGCTGCCGCTCTAGAAAAAGTGAGCATAAGTAACTGTTCATGTTTCACATCCTCCATCAGCAACAATGATGCCAATTTATGGACAAGAACTTTCGTCTTTCCACTCCCAGGGCCGGCCAAAACCACAATATGTCCTGGTGAACTATCTTTTACCACAGACAATTGGGTTTCAGATAACTCTCCGAATATCTGTTCATATTTAGAACGAGTCATACGCAAACTTATTTCATTCTTCCTATTACCAGGAAAGTATTTTTTCAAAAAGGAGGAGTTATTAAGATTGAAATAATCATCAACAAACTGCAGAGCTATCTGATAATTTTCTACCATCTTCTTTGCATATTCACCAACTATGTGAATTTGCTGGATTTTGTTTTCATAAAACAATTCCAACTTCCGATAATCTTCTTGCTTATATTTTATCTTATTACTACGCTCGACCCGATTGACAACAAGCTTATTATACACTACTAGAAAACCACCTTCAATTTGCAAAGCACCTATACGCGAAAGGTAGAAAAGTGCATCTTCTACATCTTCCACCGAAACTTCCTGTCGGAACATATTACTTTGTCGTTTTTCCTCTTCTTCAAACCTCTCCTTTAGTTCCAATACAGAAAATTCTACTAAAGCTTCCTCTTTGGTAGCATTCTCAACTTTGACATCCACTTTATCAAATAAAGCGTTTATAATAAAATCAGATAAAACATATCTGCGATCCGCTTTTTCCTGAAGTAGGCTACGATCTTGTTCAACTAGCATGATAGCTACATGATTTCTTGCAGCATCCTGATACTCGCGCTTTATCCAGTTTTTTTCCGCCCAGAAGTTGATAAGCGCTTTAAGCTTATCAGGACTGACACTCCTGCCTACTTCTTGCTCAGCAAGTTCCCGCAATTCTTTCAGATTAAAAAGGTTCTCTCCTTCTGTGAAAGTTCCAAGTAAAAACCTGTCTAACCGATTGAAAAATCGTACTATATCGAGTGAACGGTTGCATGATTCGTTTCTCTTTATATATGCAGTCAAATCCTGAGCATCAGCCAATATTTTTTCCTCACGCAATAACGTAACAACTTGTATCACGTCTTCACGAGTGATGCCCAGATGATCGGAAATATAATCAACCCGTGCTTCTGGTATTTCATTATTCAAATGCTTCCGACTCTTTGTCGCTATTAACTTTTTAATAATGCGAATAGCCTGTTCTCTCTGCTTTTCAGAAAATCTTTCGGAAAAATTAATCTTATCAATGGCCTCTTGAGCTGTCTGTGCCATAATACTATTAGCAAATACCTGTGGCATATTTTGACCACGTTGTATATATCCCGCCTCCTCTAAGGCTGCTATAGCCGTAGTTACACGAGTTTCCACATCAGCTATATTATCATCCCATCCTGCTTTGCGCGCTATTTCAAGTGCAGATTGCGAAACGGTGGAACGAAAATGAGTAAGATCCTTCACAGCTTTCCACACCTGCTGTATTTCCTTTATATGTAATTTCGTTTGATTCAGCAGAATAAAATGCTTGTTCAGGTCTTCTTCATTAAAAAGAATGAAACAATCAGCTGTGATATGTTCATCCCTCCCTGCTCTTCCAGCTTCCTGTACGTAATTCTCCAAAGAATCGGATATCTCATAATGAACAACAAGACCAACATCTTTCTTATCTACCCCCATACCAAAGGCTGATGTTGCCACCATCACCTGCACTTCTCCAGCAATAAAAGCATTTTGGTTATCCGTCTTATCACGTACATCCATCCTACCATGATACGGCCTTGCTTCAATGCCATCTTTTACTAACTGAGCAGCTAGTTCAGAAGCCGTTCGGGTACGTGAAACGTAAACAATGGTCGGACAATGGTGTTCTTCTATTATCTCCCTCAGACTATTATATTTTTCTCTTTTATCCTCCCTTCTAAATACTTTATATCGCAGATTCGTACGATTTGACCCCGCACGGAATAACTCAAAATCAATATCTAATTTATTCTTGAAATATTCCTTTATATCTTCTATCACTTTTTGTTTTGCTGTAGCCGTGAAACAGGACACAGGAATAGATTGTGTCAGATTCTTTTTCTTTTGTAGTTGCTTCAGAAAATCACCGATATAGAGGTAATCTACCCGAAAATCTTGTCCCCAAGCTGAAAAACAATGTGCTTCATCTATTACAAAACGAACAATTTTCCGCCCCAACAGTAACCTCTCAATACTTCTTGAGCGCAAAGACTCAGGAGAAATATACAAAATGGAAGCAGACCCATCTTCTATTCTTTCAAAAGACTTGGCACGATCTACAGGATCCAACAGCCCATTGATAGTTACAGCATCCGTAATATTATGTTTTCGCAAATTATCAACTTGATCTTTCATTAAAGATTGCAAAGGAGAAATAACTACAGTCAACCCTTTCACCATTTCTCCACACATAAGAGCAGGAACCTGAAAAGTAATAGATTTACCACCTCCGGTAGGGAATACAGATAAAATAGATTTCCCTTTCACAGCAGCTTCCACAGCTTTAGCTTGTAGAGGTTCGTTATCATAAAGACGATACGAATCAAATCCAAAATATTTTTTCAGTCCTAGATGAATATCGAAAGCTTTATTGCAATAGGGACATCCTGTAATGCAGAGTGTGCTTCTCAACTGAACCATTAGTTTATCCACATCAGGAAAAGTATGAAGAACCCAGGGAGGAGTAATCGAATAACGGTCTTTACAGTTTATTAAGGCTAAAGCATAAGCTAGTTCCAAAGGATAATGCACAATCATATCAGTCAACGGAGCAGACTCACATATTTCTCCATTAAATCTATGGAGTAAAATATCTGGCAAACTCTCAGTCTTATCCGGACAATATTCTATAAATCGAAAAAACGATTCAAATTCAACCGAATTTTCTAAAAGACAATAGTATATATATTTTAGGTCTTCATCCAATCTTTTAAAAGTAGCCACTTCTTCCTTAAATAGTTCAAAAGCCTTTATAGAATCATTTAGTGGATTGTTTAGACTATCTGTGAGTAGCTTATCATCCTTAAGAAGACGATGATAAGGACGTTCTGGAAATAACAGTGGAGAGAGATAGAGCGTATCTATTATCTGAGGAAGCCGGCATCCTACTTTCTTATATAATGGAGCAAGATATGTCAAATCATGTTTCATTATATTGTGTCCACCTATATAATCCATCGGATTTAGAAACGCAAGTAAACGCTCAAAGGAATTTTCATGAAAATGCGCTCCATTACTACATACTGCTCCCATATCCTCAATTTGCAAGCGGTCGGAGTTCGTTTCTAAGTCTATGAATGCTATGTTTTTCATAAATAAAAATCTATTTTACAAAGAAACAAAAGAAAAAGATAATGACAAGCAGTTTTTTTTAATAATTAATCAGGTAGTCATCTTTATTTCCACAGGAAACAAATCATAAATGAAATTACAAATGAATTTTAGCTTGAATAGTATCAGACAACTTGTTTACCATGTTCTTAATCTCTTTTGAATTAAAGGGTAATCCAACTAATGTTATTCTATTTCTAATACTAGTGTAACCACTACTTGCAGATAGTGGAATAGACTTAAATTTATTGCACGGATATAGAATCATAGCATCTTTATTTTTTGCTAAATCAAAAGCACTATATGCTAAAACTTGATGTAAATCCTGGCGGAACGAATCTTTTAGACTATCTGTCGATACGGAAGTATTAAACATATGGGCTTTATATTTAGCATCAATGGTACAAAGATATCCTCCTTTAACTAGAAGAATGTCTGGTTCCAGATACCTTAATGTCCAGGCAGGATTATTTGCTCCAAAGATCTGATAACGAGCATTGGATTCCGTTCTTGCCCCAAGTTTCTTGCCTACCTCATGCATTATATATTGTGCAAAACGTTCGAACAATTCAGCTGAGTCTATTCTCCAGGATAACTTATTCCTAGCTCTATGATTCAATAGTTTATTTGCTTGAATCTTTAACTCTTTTATCGCCATAGGGTCGAAATCATGAATAATAAAAGCAGTAGTCGTAGGTTCTAAATTATGGCTAGCTGAATACAATCGTAACTTGTCGACCAGAGTCTTTGCCTTAAATTTAATAGATACAGGTGTAAGTGGCGTCTGAAAGAGATCGATTGCCAGCTTTAATATATAGGTTAATTTATACCATTCAGAATGATTCTTTGATTGTATATTCTTTCGATTTTCAAATTCGAAAGTATTCATAGGATTGTATGAGTTACTAACATACTTCATCCAATTTGTCGACGAGGTAGGAACATTTTCTATTTGTTTGATTGTATCAAATTTATTCCAAATGCATTTCATTGCATTATTAAAAGAATTGAAATAATTAATGCAATCCAAGTATACCGGAGCTCTCATTTCACTACTGCTCACTAATGTCATGTCACCATATTCCGGTTCTAAGGTACTTTGCAGCAAATTAGCTATATCTGCAATATCCTCACCAAAGCGAGACGTTACCACAAAATCCAGATAATATTTACCATTAACAGGAGTACGTAATGGAGCGCACCCAACAAACTTACCCGAAGTAAAAGCAAGTCCTACATGACCTTCTCTTTCCTGAATAGCAACATTAACGCCTAAGAAAGAGAAAGCCTTATGATTAAGAGTGATAAATTTCTGAAGTGCCTGCTCAGGATAGCGTTTATCACATCTTTTATTCTTATTCAGTTCTGTAAAGGTGATAAAACGGCTGGACAAGCATTGCATCTGAATATTTGCCATCACTTGTACAAAGGTTTGTGAATTTCTTGATAGAAGAGATCGCTAAAATCTGTTTTAGCACCAGACAATAGACCTTCATCAAAATATTCTTTCATCAAAGGCATCAATTCATATTCTATTTTGGCATTAAGTTCCTCTCTATTATCTGCAATAAAATAAGAACCACCAGGTTGAAGATTAAGCTCTGAATCAGATGCATGCTTTTCAAATAGTCGCGATACTTTATCGAAAAGTTCCTTTCCCTCACCTTCACCAAAAAATCTGGGTTCAATAGTATACCATGCAAAACGACGACGTAAAGCGAAATCAACAACCGCAATACTCCTATCAGCAGTATTCATGGTGGCAACAACGTGTAGATTGTCTGGAACCTTATTTAATATGGTATCGCCCATAGTTTCTAGCCTTAAACCCTGACCAGCTACACTTTGTCTCTTAGGTTCAAAAAGATAGAATACAGGTCCCAACACATTTGAAAGATTTGCTCGATTAATCTCATCAATTATGAGAAGCACTTTTTCATTAGGATTGTCAATTGCGTGTTTAATAGCTTCAACGAGTATACCCTCTTTTCGTTCATAAACGACACTATTTGTAATGCCGAGTTTCGGCATTATTCCTTCCACTAAATCCGAATATGAAGTTTCTGCATGGAACTGAGTTAAAAATATCGTGTTATACTCTTCCTTAGCGATCTTTTCGGCCAAGTATGTCTTGCCTGTCCCGGGAGCACCTTGCAAGATTACAAATTTTCTGCTTTCCAAAAGATCAACAACATCTCTTTCTTGTTGCTCCTGATTTTTCCCTTGCTGACGGCATTTACTAATGGCTTGTTCTGCATTATTTCTTTGGAGCTTAGTAGATGCCCAGCCTCGCAATTCTGCATATTGCGCAATCCAAGCATACACATAATCCAGATCTTTCTCCTCCTCGATGTTTATTAGACAACCTATCGAGAGTACTGATTTATATTTTTCTAGATTCACTTCAGAATCCACTATAGTGTCGCCAAAAGCAATGGCTGTCTCAATATCTGTAAAATCAGGCTTACAGAAAGCACTATAACGAAATTCCTGAGGCAATATCTTCAAAAACATTCGTCTTGTCCCCGGCTGACTAGCTAATTGATAATCATTCCGGAATCCCTCTGAACCAACACCAAGAGACATTACATATAAATTGCTATCTATAGTGGCAGGAAAGAATACGAGAGAAAAATCTGAATATGGTCCAGAAAGTTGCTCTTCTGGACGAATGAATCCAAAATAAGGGACATTACCAACATCAGAAGATATATTCTTTCTGATTACTACATTCTTCTTTTTTTTCGTAGCTTCTCCATTATCTACCATGCCAAGGTTCTTAGCGAATTCAATGGCTTTTTCAAGAAAGTCTTTTGTTTTCATATTGTGGATGTACTCCATTGCGTTCATCGAACACAAAGATATTGATTATTCAAGAATTGACAAAAGAAGATATCGGATTTTGCGCATTTTATATCACATTTATCACCGACAGAATTCATGTATCTCTATAAAACTAATATCAAACCTACTACAAACTAATCCCCGCACCGCAAGGAACTAATTTCTTGTTGCCTAAAAACTATTCATACATCAACTGTTGTAAGAAAGTTCTATAATTATTGTAAGTAAATAGAACAATTATTGTAAGAAACTACTATATTTGTAGTATGAATACTTTTTAGTATGAAAAATATTAGTTCGTAGCACATCCGACATTAGTTTCTTGCAGTCTCGGTGCCAGTTTGTTTCTACGGAAGTATAAACCTCTTAAAAACATATATTATGAGTACTTTCTATGACCTCTACGAAACACCGGACCCCAGTGGCGAAGGAAAAAAAAGACCGTTACATGCACGTGTGTGCCCCAAAGGCACCATTACCGCAAAAGAGTTTCAGGAACGGGTGATGAAGGAGCAGCACATGCCGCATGCCATGATAGTGGGCATCATGCAAGCCATCAGTAATGCACTGGGCGACTGGCTTGCCGAAGGCTACAATGTGGAGTTGGACGAATTGGGCTACTTCAGCACTACACTGAAATGCACACGACCCGCCATGAACAAAAAAGATATCCGCGCCGAGTCCGTACGGTTCGAAACGGTAAAGTTCCGTCCAAGCAAAGACTTCAAAAAATACGTGAGGCATCAAATGCATTTAGAAAGACTGGACAAGAAGATGGCGACCAAGAAACCGGCAGTTCTCCCCGAAAAAAGAAAAGAGATGATGCTGAAATTCCTGGAAGCAAACGTCTGCATCACACGCGCCGAGTACTCCCGACTAACAAATGTGACCGACCGCCGTGCCATCTGCGATTTACAGGAATATCTGGCGGAAGGCATTATCCGCAAACGGGGCGGAGGACGCTCAGTGGTTTATATAAAGAAGAATCAAGAATAAAGCATTATATCCTTTCAGCGGGAAAACGCAGAAAGCAATGCCTCATAAACCGCCGGATGGAGGAAGTAACGAACATCTTTTCCTTCCTCCATCGCCTGACGGATGAAAGTAGAACTGATTTCGAAAGTAGGCGAAGAAGCCACCTTCACATTCGCCGGAAGAGAATCTGAAGGAACCGGATAACCGGGACGAGGATAAACAAGAAGATGGTTTTCGGCAAGAATACGTTCCGACTGATACCAACGGTGGAAAAGTTCCCAATTGTCCGAACCGATAATCAGATGAAACTCCCGGTCGGGATAAGTCTCTTTCAGTTTATCCAGCGTATGGATGGTATAGGACGGGCGGGGTAAATGAAATTCAATATCAGAAGCCTTAAAACGGGGATAACCGGCTATGGCCAGTTGAACTAACTTCAGACGGAGCTCGTCATCCATCAGTTCGGCCTCTATTTTCAGCGGATTATGAGGGGTCACAAGAAACCACACTTCATCCAGTCCTTCATATTCACACAGGTAGTTGGCAAGAGCAAGATGTCCGATGTGCACCGGATTGAAAGAACCGCTGAAGATACCCGTTTTCATTTTAGCCTCTTTTTCCATTGCAAGAAATTAATGGTTTGCAGGGCAATCACAAACGTCATACCAATAGCAATAATCCATTGCTGCATAGTGATTGCCACAATGTCCAAAGCCAATGCTGCTAAACCAATGACAACAGCAACCACCATCATCCGTCTTGCCGTTTTCTTTGAATCCTTAACCGCCATCATTATTTTTCCACAAATTCTCTGACCACCTTCAAAGCCTCAGCCTTAGCCTTTTCCAAGTCATCATTAACTACCACGACATCAAACTTATCGGCAAACGTCAGCTCATACTCCGCTTTGGCCACACGGGCATCTATTACTTCGGGCGCATCCGTTCCACGTCCTACCAGGCGCTTACGCAATTCCTCTACCGAGGGGGGCTGAATGAATACCGACAAAGCACGGTCGCCATAATACTTCTTTATATTGCAACCGCCCACAACGTCCACATCGAAAACCACATTCTGTCCGGTAGCCAATTGAGTCTCTACCTGGGATTTCAATGTTCCGTAATAACGGTCCTTATAGACTTCTTCATATTCCAGAAATTCGTCATTGGCAATGCGCTGACGAAATTCATCGGGAGAAAGGAAGAAATACTCCACACCGTGCTGTTCTGTTCCGCGCGGCGGACGGCTGGTGGCAGAACAAGAGAATGCAAGATTGAGGTTCTGCGTCAGCAGATAGTTGATAATGGTTGATTTGCCTGAGCCTGAGGGGGCTGAAAATATAATGAGCTTGCCCATACGTTAGAATTATTATTTCTTTTACATCACATTCAATACCTGTTCCTTGATTTGTTCCAGTTCATCCTTCATCTGCACCACGATCTTCTGCATTTCGGCATGATTGGACTTACTGCCAAGCGTATTGATTTCACGTCCCATCTCCTGAGCGATAAAACCTAATTTCTTGCCTTGTCCGTTTCCTTCTTCCATCGTATTGATGAAGTATTTCAGATGGTTGCCGAGACGTTGTTTTTCTTCGTTGATATCCAGTTTCTCAATGTAGTAGATGAGTTCCTGTTCCAGACGGTTCTTGTCATAATCCACACTGATCGTTTTTTCCAAAGCATCGGTAATACGCTCTTTGACTTTCTCCACACGCTCCTTTTCGTAAGGATCAACGGTAGTCAGCAAATGGGCGATATTGGAGATTTTCTCGCGGAATTTCTTCTCCAAAGCCGCACCTTCCTGTTTGCGGAAGTCCACCAGACTTTGAACAGCTTGGAGTATGGTAGCATGAACAGCATTCCATTCTTCTTCGCTCAGTTCCTGTATATCATTCTTGGTCATCACATCCGGCAGGCGAAGCAAGGTGGCAAACCAGTCCTCGGGCACGGGGATACCGGTAGTTTCGGAGATGGTACGGATGCGCTCGTAATAAGCCACAACCACATCCTGATTGATGGGAGTCACAAGTTCGCAGGCATCCTTCTTTTCAATCCACAGACTGAAATCCACCTTTCCACGTTCCAGCGCTTTAGCAATCTCGTTGCGGATTTCTATTTCTTTTTCCCGGTAAAGGGGAGCGATGCGGGTTGACAGATCCATCGCTTTACTATTGAGCGATTTGATTTCTACATTGATTTTTTTATCGGGCAGTTCAGCGGTTGCTTTACCGTAACCCGTCATGGATTGTATCATAAGATTCTTTTAGTTTTCCGCAAAATTACATGAATAATTTCATTGGCGAAAATTATTCATGAAATAAGTGATATGGTTTACTGTTTACTCTTTACTCCAAATGCGTGTGTTCAGGTTTAATTCATCCACAATAGCCAACAAGGACTGAAGCACTGCAAAGTCTGATTTAAGAAGGTTCATATCATTCAGAGAACTCCACACGTCGGCTTCAAAACGGTTCTTAGAATCCGGTATGGCAACCAGAATCGTTGAATTACGAAAACTGATGGTAATCCCTTTCTTGAAGTTATTATCCAGCTTCAACATTCTTTCCATCATAGACGGAGTAATCAGATAACGGGCCTCAATCTGGTCAGTGGAAAAGACATCAAAAACTTTTTCAAACTCAGGATTCTCCATCTTCACCCTCGATGCTCCCATTTTAAGTTTGAACAGACTGTTCCGCAAAATGGTGGTCTCCCCCTGAAAATCTTTATGAAAATCAGCTATAAAAAGAAATCCCTTGAAGATATCTACCCAATAATGCTGCACCCCATTTTTAGTGGAACGTGTCCTGCGCTCTTCCGCATGTACTTCCGAACAGACAAAACTGGTTTTACCCAAACAACCTTCTATCAGGTCTTCTGCATGATAACGGTCGGGGGAGATGAACAAGCCGCAATTTTCAAAAACACTCTCATCTATTCCTGAATCCGGAGTAAATGTAGCATCCGGACAAAAGGCATGAATGACTTCGTTTACCACTTCCTCTTTATAAAAAGAAGAAACTATTTTCGACTTATTATTTACACAAGTGAAGAAAATAATCACTGATATGACAGCAATAACTATCAGAGCAAAGATTCCCTCCAATTTTAATATTATCAGGATAATAACTCCTACTATCAGAAAAAGGGCAGCATAACGCGCCCCTTCGGAACAACCTTTCTTCAAGAGTTCCTTACGCTTACCCTCCAGAACCTGTAACGTGGGAGTCAGTTTCTGCGCCAGAGAGTCAAAGTCGACATAGCCCATTGCCCGGTTGTCTTTTTATGAATTAAATAAATTCTTCACATTCGGGGTTGCTCGTTCCGCTTCCGAAATCGTCAGCACTTCTTTTCTCGTAAAGCCAAACATACCTGCCAGCAGATTTGTGGGGAACGACTGGACTGCATTATTATATTCGGTTACAGAAGCATTATAGGTGCGGCGCGCAGCAGCCAGTTGTTCTTCCGTTTCATTCAGCGAACGTTGCAGCTGAAGGAAGTTTTCTGACGCTTTCAATTCGGGATAATTCTCCGCTACGGCGAAAAACTGTGTACGGGCTTTGGAAAACATCTTGTCAAAGTCCGCCTTCTCACTGTCATTAAGAGCAGTGTAAGTTTTATTTCGCATTTCCGTTATTGCCGAGAAAGTATCAGCTTCATGCTTGGCATATTGCTGTACTGCCGCCACCAGATTAGGGATTAGGTCAAAGCGTTGTTTCAACATCACATCAATAGTGGCAAAAGCATTTTCTATCTGATTTTTCTTCCTCACCAACGAATTGTACATGGAAATCACCACCAAAACCAAAACTACGATAATAATAGCTATAATCATAATTACAGATACAACAGCCTCCTTGTGCCAGTTATTTTATGTTAACGAATTCTGCATTTATTCCTAAAATCGGAAGCAAAGATAGAAATAATCTAAAAACACTCCCAATAATGCCGTAAGAAAGATACTGAACCCTTTTTAGATTCGCTTGTGTATCTGAAAATAAACCTGTAAATTTGCCACTTTTAAAACAAGAATAAAGAAGCGATTAATAATAGGAAAGCTATGTCGTGCATTTTACATATCGAAACGTCCACCTCTGCATGCTCCGTTGCCGTGAGTGAAGATGGACAAAATGTTTTTACGAAAGAAGACCTCAACGGCCCTTCACACGCAGTTTTACTGGGAGTATTTGTAGACGAAGCATTGTCGTTTGCCGACAGCCACGCGATGCCGATTGACGCCGTAGCGGTGAGTTGCGGACCGGGTTCTTATACCGGACTTCGCATTGGCGTATCTATGGCGAAAGGTGTTTGCTACGGACGCAATATTCCGTTGATAGGACTTCCGACGTTGAAGGTGCAATGCGTGCCCGTGTTGCTCTATCACGATGAACTGCCCGATGACGCGTTGCTGTGCCCGATGATTGATGCACGCCGCATGGAAGTATACGCCGCCATCTACGACCGTGCCCTGAAACCAGTACGCGACATCGCCGCCGACATTGTAGACGAGAACTCTTATACGGAATTCCTGGACCAGCATCCCGTTTATTTCTTCGGAGACGGAGCGGAAAAGTGCAAAGGTAAAATCACGCATCCCAATGCACACTTTATCGACGACATCCGCCCGCTGGCAAAGATGATGTTCCCCCTTGCCGAGAAAGCAGTAGCTGAAAAGGACTTCAAGGATGTAGCTTATTTCGAGCCGTTCTATCTGAAAGAATTCGTGGCCTCCCAACCCAAGAAGCTCCTCTAATTCATTTTGTAGTCTTTAATTAGCCTCGCTCAAGACCTTATTTGATTTTAACATTAAAATATAGTTTCAATTTAACCAAGTATGCAATATAACACTCAACAAAAACGGATGCCCCTGCCGGAATACGGACGCAGCATCCAGAACATGGTCGACCACGCTTTGACAATCGAAGACCGTACTGAGCGCCAGCGTTGTGCCAACACCATTATCAACATTATGGGTAATATGTTTCCCCATTTACGTGATGTACCCGATTTCAAACATAAGTTGTGGGATCACCTGGCTATCATGTCCGATTTCAAGCTGGACATCGACTACCCGTACGAAATCATCCGTAAAGATAATCTGAACACCAAACCAGGACCTATCCCCTATCCCAGTACAAAAATCCGCTACCGCCACTACGGCCGTACATTGGAAGTGCTGATAAAGAAAGCAATCGAATTCCCCGAAGGTGAAGAAAAACAAAACCTGATTGCCCTGATTTGCAATCACATGAAGAAAGACTTCATGGCCTGGAACAAAGATACCGTAGACGACCGCAAGATTGCAGAAGACCTTGACGAATACTCCAACGGCAAACTGCAAATGACGGACGACATCATCCGACTGATGGCTGAACGTATCAACCAGAATTACCGTCCGAAGATGAACAACCAGAATAACCGGAGAGACAACCGGAACAACAAACGGAAATACTAATTGATTTATAATTTCAGATTTATGATTTATAAGCCGGCAGTCCGTTCATAAATCATAAATTAAAAATCTAAAATCACAATATATGGCATCATTTGTAATTGAAGGAGGACACAGACTATCCGGCGAGATTCATCCGCAAGGCGCAAAGAACGAGGTATTGCAGATTATCTGCGCCACGCTGTTGACAGCCGAAGAGGTGACCGTACACAACATTCCGGACATCCTGGACGTCAACAATCTCATTCAACTGATGCGTGACATGGGTGTCACGGTATCCAAGAAAGGCATCGATACATATAGCTTCAAAGCGGAGAAACTGGATTTAAGTTATCTGGAAAGTGATGAATTCCTGAAAAAATGTTCCAGCTTGCGCGGTTCAGTGATGCTTATCGGGCCGATGGTGGCACGTTTCCACAAGGCCATGATTTCCAAACCTGGCGGGGACAAGATAGGACGCCGCCGTCTGGATACACACTTCATAGGCATACAGAATCTGGGAGCCGATTTTTCCTATAATGCCGAACGTGAGGCTTATGAAATCTCTGCCCGCGAACTGAAAGGGACTTACATGTTGCTGGACGAGGCTTCGGTTACCGGAACAGCCAACATCGTCATGGCGGCAGTACTTGCCAAAGGAACCACCACTATTTATAATGCTGCCTGTGAGCCGTATTTGCAACAACTTTGCAAGATGCTGAACCGCATGGGTGCCCGGATACAAGGCATCGCCTCCAACCTGTTGACGATTGAAGGCGTGGATGAGTTGCACGGTACGGAACATACCATACTTCCCGACATGATTGAAGTGGGCAGTTTCATCGGTATGGCAGCAATGACGCAGAGTGAACTGACTATCAAAAACGTATCATACGAGAATCTGGGCATTATCCCCGAAAGTTTCCGCCGCCTTGGCATCAAGCTCGAACAGCAGGGAGATGATATCTACGTGCCCGCACAGGAAACGTATCAGATAGAGTCGTTTATCGACGGTTCCATCATGACCATCGCCGACGCTCCCTGGCCTGGACTGACGCCGGACTTGCTGAGTGTGATGCTCGTTGTCGCCACTCAGGCTAAAGGCAGCGTACTTATTCATCAGAAGATGTTCGAAAGCCGCCTGTTTTTTGTGGACAAGCTGATAGATATGGGAGCACAGATTATCCTCTGCGACCCTCACCGTGCAGTTGTCATCGGCCATAACCATGCAATGCGCCTGCGGGGCGGGAACATGACCTCACCCGATATCCGCGCCGGTATTGCATTGCTGATTGCCGCCATGAGTGCGGAAGGAATCAGCCGGATTCATAACATAGAACAGATTGACCGTGGCTATCAGGATATTGAAAGAAGACTGAACGCCATCGGAGCAAGAATAACAAGAATATAATATATTAGGTAAGTGATAAAGAAAGAAGACGTATATAAGATAGGAGTGTTCAACAAGCCGCATGGCATTCATGGCGAGTTGTCATTCACATTCACCGATGATATCTTCGACCGGGTGGAAGCGGAATATCTCATCTGCCTGCTGGATGGTATTTTCGTACCTTTCTTTCTGGAAGAATATCGTTTCCGCTCCGACTCCACCGCGCTGGTGAAGCTGGAAGGAGTGGACACGGCGGAACGTGCACGGATGTTTACCAATGTGGAAGTTTACTTCCCTGCCAAACATGCCGGGGATGCCGGACCGGGTGAACTGACGTGGGACTTCTTCGTAGGTTTCCGGATAGAAGAAGTAAAACATGGAGATTTGGGAGAAGTGACGGAAGTAGACACTGCAACCATCAACACTTTGTTTGTAGTAGACCATCAGGGAGAAGAATTGCTGATTCCTGCACAAGAAGATTTCATCATCAACATTGACCAGGAACATAAAGTAATTACAATGGAACTACCGGAAGGTTTGCTGGCACTGGATGAGACTGAAGAAGTGTAAAATAGTGATAGAGTAATAAAGTGATTAGCGCGTATGGTGAAAAAGAAACGGCATAAAGCTTTTTGGAGCAACATCAAGTTTAAATATAAACTGACCATTATCAACGAGAATACACTTGAAGAAGTGGTAGGTATCCGTGTGTCCAAACTGAACGGTATCTCTGTGTTGCTTTCCGTGCTGACGGTCCTGTTTCTGATTGCCGCCGCCATCATTACTTTTACTCCTTTGCGCAACTACCTGCCGGGGTATATGAACAGTGATGTCCGCGCCCAGGTAGTGGAAAATGCTCTGCGTGCCGACTCACTCCAACAATTGGTGGAACGTCAGAATCTGTATATAATGAATATACAGGATATCTTCCGCGGAACTGTGCGTGTAGACACAGTACAATCTATGGATTCGCTGACCACCGTGCGTGAAGATTCATTGATGGAGCGCACACAGCGCGAAGCTGATTTCCGCAAGCAATATGAAGAAACGGAAAAGTATAACCTGACAAGCATCACCACCCGCCCCGACATAGAAGGACTGATATTCTATCGCCCTACACGGGGTATGATTACGGATAAATTTGATGCCGACAGGAAACATTACGGTACGGACATCGCCGCCAATCCCGGAGAAAGTGTACTCGCTACGCTGGACGGTACAGTCATACTGAGCACCTACACCGCCGAAACGGGATATGTGATAGAGGTACAGCACAACCAGGACTTCGTATCCGTGTACAAGCATTGCGGCTCCCTGCTGAAACGGGAAGGTGATGCCGTGCAAGCCGGAGAAGCCATTGCCCTGGTAGGAAACAGCGGACAACTGACCACCGGTCCCCACCTGCACTTTGAATTGTGGCATAAAGGACGGGCGGTAAATCCGGAACAGTACATTGTATTTTAGTGATAAGTGATATATAGATGAAAAAACAAATTGCGATACTCGGTTCTACAGGTTCCATCGGTACACAAGCGTTACAGGTGATTGAAGAGCAATCCGACCAGTACGAAGCATATGTGCTGACAGCCAATAACCGGGTAGAAGAGCTTATTGCCCAGGCACGCAAGTTTAAGCCTGAAGCAGTGGTCATAGCCAACGAAACAAAATATGCCCAACTGAAAGAGGCGCTCGCCGACCTGCCTATCAAAGTATATGCAGGCACAGACGCCATCTGCCAGATTGTGGAAGACTCTGAGATTGATATCGTCCTGACGGCCATGGTGGGTTACGCCGGACTGAAACCGACAATGAACGCTATACGTGCCCGTAAGCCTATCGCCCTTGCCAACAAGGAAACGCTTGTTGTGGCCGGAGAGTTGATAAACGAGCTGGCGCGCCTTTCCGGTACACCTATACTGCCGGTAG
This sequence comes from Bacteroides stercorirosoris, assembly GCF_900142015.1. Classification (GTDB taxonomy): domain Bacteria; phylum Bacteroidota; class Bacteroidia; order Bacteroidales; family Bacteroidaceae; genus Bacteroides; species Bacteroides stercorirosoris. Next base: position 13,685 of record NZ_FQZN01000028.1, on the reverse strand, counting down.
ATTCCGAACATTCGGCTGTTTTCCAGTGTTTGGCAGGAGAACTTGACAATCCGATAGAGAAGGTTATTCTTACGGCATCCGGTGGACCGTTCCGCAGTTGCACGATGGAGCAACTGGCTACGGTTACCAAAGCTCAAGCCCTGAAACATCCCAACTGGGATATGGGGGCGAAGATTACGATTGACTCCGCTTCGATGATGAACAAAGGATTCGAGGTGATAGAGGCTAAATGGCTGTTTGGTGTACGGCCCGACCAGATTGAAGTGGTAGTACATCCTCAATCCATCATCCATTCGATGGTGCAGTTTGAAGATGGCGCGGTGAAAGCACAATTGGGTATGCCGGATATGCGTTTGCCCATTCAGTATGCATTCTCTTATCCGCAACGTCTGAAAGCATCATTCCCACGGCTGGACTTCAAGATGTGCACGAACCTGACGTTTGAACAACCGGATACGACACGTTTCCGTAATCTGGCATTAGCCTACGAGGCTTTGCATAAGGGTGGAAACATGCCTTGCATCGTTAATGCGGCGAATGAAGTGGTGGTAGCCGCTTTCCTGCGGGATGAGATTTCATTCCTCGGAATGAGTGATGTGATAGAAAAGGCGATGTCGATTGTATCGTTCGTAGAGAAGCCTGAATATGAAGACTATGTGGCTACGGATGCGATGACGCGCCGGATTGCACAGGAGTTGATAAAATAAATCATACAGGTATAAATAGAGTATCTCAATTCCCCTCTTCCTCGGAGGAGGGGTGTCCGAAGGGCGGGGTGGTAGGTAAGAAAAGCTTCCTTAACCTCGATAGTTAACAGGTATTCTATTTTTGCCTACCACCTCCCCTCCCTACGGGGTGCTCCTCCTCCTGGGAAGAGGAGAATTAAGATAGTAATAGTAGTTAATAGTAAAATAGAAAGTTTATTAGATGGAAACATTTTTGATTCGTGCCCTGCAACTCATTATGAGCCTTTCGTTGCTCGTTATCGTTCATGAGGGAGGGCACTTCCTCTTCGCCCGCCTCTTCAAGACCCGGGTAGAAAAGTTTTGCTTGTTCTTCGATCCCTGGTTCACTCTGTTCAAGTTCAAGCCCAAAAACAGTGATACAGAATATGGCATCGGTTGGCTGCCGTTGGGTGGCTACGTGAAGATATCAGGTATGATAGATGAGTCTATGGATACCGAACAGATGCAGCAACCCATGCAACCGTGGGAATTCCGTGCCAAACCGGCATGGCAACGATTGCTGATTATGGTAGGCGGCGTGGTGTTCAACTTCCTGTTGGCGTTGTTCATATACTCCATGATACTCTTTACATGGGGAGATGAATATGTCCCGGTACAGAAAGCCCCGCTGGGTATGGAATTCAACGAAACAGCAAAAAACATCGGTTTCCGCAACGGTGATATACTGATATCTGCCGATGGCGTACCTTTCGAACGCTATGACGGTGACTTGCTGACAAGTATCGTCGATGCCCGTCAAGTAACCGTGCTGCGTGGTGGAGAACAAGCCTCGGTTTATATTCCCGAAGACATGATGGAACGTTTGCTGGCCGACAGCGTACGTTTTGCCTCATTCCGCTATCCGTATGTGATTGACAGCATCTGTGCCAATCGTCCCGCCGCCCTTGCCGGACTGCAGCCGGGTGACAGCATCACGCAATTGGATGGAGAGAACATCGCTTATTTCGATTTTAAAAAGGAAATGCTACGCCGACAGAAAGACGGTTCGGCTCCTCATGATATCACGTTGACATATGTGCGTGCCGGAGTAACAGATACGATAACTCTTGCCACAGATTCTTTGTATGAGATGGGTGTAGTAGCGCGTATAACCACCAATCAATTGCTTCCCGTAGTGAGAAAAGAATATAGTTTCCTGGCTTCTCTCCCTGCCGGTGCGGCATTGGGTGTGAAAACGCTGAAAGGCTACGTAGGACAAATGAAATATCTCTTCTCCAAAGAAGGAGCCAAGCAACTGGGTGGCTTCGGAACCATCGGCAGTATCTTCCCCGCTACATGGGATTGGCATCAGTTCTGGTACATGACGGCATTCCTTTCCATTATTCTTGCCTTCATGAATATTCTGCCTATTCCGGCATTGGATGGCGGACATGTGCTGTTCCTTATTTACGAGATTGTGGCCCGACGCAAGCCAAGCGATAAGTTTATGGAACGTGCGCAAATGGTAGGTATGTTCCTGCTGTTCGGATTGCTGCTTTGGGCAAACTTCAATGATATTCTGCGGTTCCTGTTCTAACATATAGTCTACCTTATAAAAACAGATGGTCTGTTCGGATGAAACAGACCATCTGTTTAAAGCAAATAGACCATCTATCCGATTGGAATAGATGGTCTATTTTATTTAGCTGAATATCAATCGTATTTATTTACACCAAGTGTCCGATCCACTCTTCACGGTCTCCCGGCAAAAGATCAATAACGGGAACCTCGACCATGGTGTAGCAACCCGGTTGCTGACGCATGGAAGCACGAGCCACACAAACCAGTACCTGAGCAGTAAGCGCAGGGTTATTGATGCGCATATTGAACTCGAACAGTTGGTTCTGGGTTTTACCTGAAACACCTTTGCGTGTGAGGTTTACGCCATGCCCCATATCGAGCAGAGCATCCACACTGGGAACTTGTTTCACATGTGTCTCATCGTTCACAAAGTATGGGTCCGCCTTGATTGCAGCAGCTACTTTGTCGAACTCATAACCTTCTTTCAGTTCGATGTAAACCATACGGCGATGAATGCCTGTTCCCGTAGGAATTGTCATAGAAAGGGCCGCTTTCACACCGTCAACAGCTTTTACAGCAACGGTATGTCCCATGCTCATTCCCGGACCGAAGTTGGTGTATGTGATTCCTTTCGGAGCAATAGCTTCCAACATAGTACGCACGATAGAGTCACTTCCCGGATCCCAGCCTGCGGAAATGATAGAAACTGCGTTATGTTCTTTGGCAGCAGCATTCAGTGTACGGCGCAAATCTACGATACCTGTATGGATATCAAAGCTATCAACCGTATTGATGCCGAGGGCAAGAATCTCTTTAGCATAAGTTTCTACGCTACGGGTTGGTGTGCAAAGAATCGCTACATCAACGCCTTCCAATTCCTCGATATTCTTTACAACAGGATATTCACTCAGTTCCGCGGGACGGTTCTCTGCTCCTGCACGGCGCACAACACCGGCAATTTCAAAGTCGGGAGCTGCTTGCAATGCTTCGAGCACGTATTGCCCGATATTGCCGTAGCCCACGATGGCTGCTCTTACTTTTTTCATTCTTTTATTGTATTTATTTATCAGTTTTCTATTTTATCGGCGCAAAAGTAATCATTTTCATTTAAAACCACCACAAAACGACACATAGTTCCACGGAGTTTTTTTCTTTATTAAGACTTGTTTCAAACTCACACAACTTCAATTACCTACTTCTCTAAAACAATTTCCAGCGGAAAAAGTTCCGTAAAACTCTCTTGACTCTATTGTGAGGAAACACAATATTCAACGCGCGCGCCCGTTATATAAGCATTATGATAGAATACATCAGAGGCGGACTTGCCGAGCTCAGCCCGGCAACCGCAGTTATCGACTGTAACGGATTGGGATATGCCGTTAATATTTCATTGAATACATATGCTGCTATCCAGGGCAAAAAGGAGTGTAAATTATATATCTACGAGGCTATACGCGAGGATGCCTATATTCTCTACGGCTTTGCGGATAAGCAGGAACGGGAACTGTTTCTGTTGCTGATTTCCGTATCGGGTATCGGTGGAAACACTGCACGGATGATACTTTCGGCACTCTCACCTGCAGAGTTGGTGAATGTGATCAGTACGGAAAATGCGAATATGCTGAAATCGGTAAAAGGTATCGGACTGAAGACAGCACAACGGGTAATTGTGGATTTGAAAGATAAAATCAAAACAGGTGCCGCAGCTGCCGGAAGTACGATGGGAAGTCTCGGCGGAATGCTGACGGCCGCCAACGCACAGGTGCAGGAAGAAGCAATTGCCGCATTGACGATGTTAGGTTTTGCACAGGCTCCGTCACAAAAAGTGGTGTTGGCGATACTGAAAGAAAAACCGGACGCACCAGTGGAACAGGTTATCAAACTGGCACTAAAAAGGCTTTGATAAATGATAATTTACCAGCGTGCATCCCCTAAGCCTGAAAGGCTTTTATCTTACAGCCCAGGGTAACACCCTGGGTAATGGATGATCCCACAATCTTACGCCCTGTAAGGGCAAAAGCCCATGTGGGCTGTTATGCCCTTACAGGGCGCAAAGAGAAACACATGGCAATCTCCCAGGGCGTTGCCCTGGGCTATAAGATAAAAGGCTTTCAGCCTTCAGGCACTATCACGTCAATTAGTATGCCGAAAGGAAACCTTGCTCCAGCGCTACGCTGGTAAATTATCATTTATACAACTGAATACACATGAAATCTTCCCAAATACGACATATAATCTGGTTATTGCTGCTATGGCTGACGCCCGGCAGCTTTGTCGTTATGGGACAGAATGTACAGCAAGGCACAAATGTAACTCATACGCAAGAGGCAACAACTTCGCTAGATAGCATCCCTCCGCGATATTCCGTCCGGAAGACAGTGCCAGGTACACTGAAAGACCTTTCACCCCGTCCTGCCGACCTCCAGTCGCCGACAAACCTGCGGACCGAAGCTGAATATGACGCCAGGACAGACAAATACTTCATACGTACCAAACTGGGAAATTCAGAAATCGGCGTCCCCATGATACTCACCCCCGAAGAATATCTGGACTGGACTCTGAAACAATCCATGCAGTCATATTACCGCCAAAAGAACGGAGAACAAATCGGTAAAGGAAAAGAAGCCTTCGACTTTATGGACATGAAGTTCAACCTCGGTCCGGCAGAGAAGTTATTTGGGCCCGGTGGAGTACAGATACGCACGCAGGGTAATGCAGAACTCAGTTTCGGCATGAACTACAAAAACGTAAAAAACCCTTCACTGCCCGAGAGCCAGCGCAAAACACTCGGCTTCGACTTTGATGAGAAAATCAACATCAACGTCAACGGAAAAGTAGGCGACAAAGTGAACATGAACATGAACTACAATACCGACGCCACATTCGATTTTGATACCAAGCAACTAAAACTGAAATATGAGGGAAAAGAAGATGAAATCATCAAGTTGATTGAAGCGGGAAATGTGAGTATGTCTACCAACAACTCGCTAATACGGGGAGTATCGGCTCTTTTCGGTATTCGCACGGATCTTCAATTCGGTAAGCTGAAATTGCAGGCAGTCATCAGCCAGCAAGAAAGCGAGGCCAAAACCGTGACAAGCCGCGGCGGTGCGCAAACCACGACCTTCGACTTCTCTGCCGATAATTACGAAGAGAACCGCCACTTCTTCCTCGCCCATTACTTCCGGGATGTGTATGACAAGAATCTGGCGCAACTCCCGAATATCCTTTCGGGAATTACCATCAACCGCATCGAAGTATGGGTGACCAACAAGCGGAACAATTACGATAATCCAAGAAACATCGTTGCACTGACTGACCTTGGAGAAGCTTTCCACATCGGCAACAGTGCCGAATGGCCGGGAACCGGAAACCCGGCAAACCCGACCTCGAACCTCAATGCCCCGGCAAACAATGCCAACACCCTGTATACGCAAATGATAAGCCAGTATGCCGCCGCCCGCGACATCAGTCAGGCGAGCGTTACCATGAACAGTATCAATGGTGTGGAAGCCGGTATGGATTACGAAAAGATAGAAAGCGCCCGCCTGCTCACGTCCTCCGAATATACACTGAACAGCAAGCTGGGATATATCTCGCTGAAACAAACCCTGCAACCGAATGAAGTGCTGGCAGTCGCCTTTGAATATACACTCGGAGGAAGAAGCTATCAGGTAGGTGAATTTTCTTCGGACATCAAAGAGACGGGGCAGAGCTTGTTTGTGAAACTGCTGAAAAACACCGCCAATTCACCGGATGCCGCCTGTTGGGACTTGATGATGAAGAACGTTTACAGCCTCAACGCCTATTCCGTCCAGAAAGAGAAGTTCCAGTTGAATATCACTTACCAGAGCGATACGACAGGCGTATATCTGCGTTACATCCCCGAAGGCAAGATTGCCAAGATGCCCCTGTTGCGTGTCATGAACCTCGACCGCCTGAACAGCCAGAATCAGACGGGCGCTGACGGCTTCTTCGACTTTGTAGAGGGGTACACTGTCACGGCATCCGACGGCCGCATCTATTTTCCGGTTGTAGAGCCTTTCGGCAGCCACTTGCGCAAGGCCATCGGCAATGATGCGTTGGCGGACAAATATGTGTTTCAGGAACTGTACGACTCCACCCGCACCGTAGCACGACAGACGGCAGAGAAGAATAAATTCCGCCTGACGGGAGAATACCGCGCCTCGAATGCCAACGAGATACGACTCGGGGCCATGAACGTTCCGCAAGGCTCGGTACGGGTGACGGCAGGCGGCATGACGCTGGTTGAAAACTCGGACTACACAGTGGATTATACGCTCGGCGTAGTCACCATCCTCAACCAAAGCATCATTGACGCAGGCACTGCCATCAGCGTGAACCTGGAAAGTAACACGCTCTACAGTATGCAACGCAAAACAATGATGGGGTTGAATTTCACCTACGACTTCTCGCCGGATTTCTCCTTCGGCGGAAGCATCATGCACCTCAGCGAAAAGCCGCTGACGAGCAAAGTGGCAATGGGTGACGAGCCGCTTTCAAATACTTTGTGGGGACTGAACGCTTCCTGGAAAAAAGAAAGCCAATGGCTGACGAACATGTTGGACAAACTGCCTTTCGTCACCGCCACCGCCCCCAGCAGTATCAATCTCGGCGTAGAATTCGCCCACCTCATTCCGGGACATGCCAAAGGCTTGCAACAAAACGCATCGTATATCGACGACTTTGAGAGTACGCAAAGCGGCATCGACCTGCGCCAACCATCGTACTGGATGCTGGCAAGCACGCCCAACAATCCCACTCTTTTCCCCGAAGCATCCCGCAGCAACGACATCGCCTACGGAAAGAACCGCGCACTGCTGGCGTGGTACCACATCGACGGCCTGTTCACCCGCCGCAACTCTTCGCTGACTCCTACACACATCAAGAACGACCTCAACCAACTCAGCAACCACTATGTGCGCGAAGTGTACGAGCAGGAACTCTTCCCGAACAAAGAGACTCCTTATCAGGAATCCGCCGCCATGAACGTGCTGAATCTGGCGTATTATCCGCAAGAACGGGGACCCTACAATTTGGATACGAACCTGAATGCGGACGGTACGTTGCGTAACCCCAAGCAACGTTGGGGAGGAATGATGCGCAAACTGGATACAAGTGACTTCGAGGCGGCTAACATTGAATACGTCACGTTCTGGCTGCTCGACCCGTTCATCTATGAGGAGGGGGGTAGTAATCCTGCGGGGGTGCAAGATAGTACCCCTGCGGGTAGCATCACCGGAGGCGACCTCTACCTCAATCTGGGCGAGGTGTCCGAAGATATCCTGAAAGATGGCAAGAAGTCCTTCGAGAACGGCCTGCCCATCGACGGAGACGTGACAAAGACAGAAGAAACCGTTTGGGGACGCATCCCTCGCGACCGCAGTGTGGTATATGCCTTCGACAACTCCGCCGGTGCCCGCCGTCGCCAAGATGTCGGTCTGAACGGACTCTCTACCGAAGACGAACGCACGTTCCCTACCTATCAGACGTATCTGTCGCAAGTGCAAAGGCTGGTTGACGCCGACGCCTACCAAAAGTTCTACAACGACCCTGCGGGTGACAATTACCACTACTTCCGCGGCAGCGATTACGACCGTGAAGAGCGTAGCATTCTCGACCGCTACAAATACTACAACAACACCGAAGGCAACTCCACCGCTTCGGAAGACTCTCCGGAACGGTATGACATTTCTTCCAAAACCGTGCCCGACGTGGAGGACATCAACCAGGACAACACGCTGAACGAAACGGAGAAGTATTTCCAGTACCGCATCCGTCTCACTCCCGCTGACCTGAAAGTAGGACATAACTACATCACTGACAAGCGAACCGTCAGCGTCCGCCTGCGCAACGGGCAGACGGAGGAAGTAAGCTGGTATCAGTTTAAAGTCCCCGTGCGCAGTGGCGAAGCGGTGGGCAGCATCAAGGATTTCAAGTCCATCCGTTTTATGCGTATGTTCCTTACCGGATTTGAAAAGCCCGTCGTGCTGCGCTTTGCCACGCTGGAACTGATACGCGGCGAGTGGCGCACATACACCGATGCACTGAACAACACGCAACAAGGAGCCGTCACCACCAGCTCCGCCACTCTCGACGTGTCCGCCGTAAACATCGAAGAAAACGGCGACCGCACCCCGGTAAACTACGTGATGCCTCCCGGAATCTCCCGCGTCATCGACCCCGGACAGCCGCAACTCCGCCAGCAGAACGAGCAAGCCATGAGCCTGAAACTGGAAAAGCTGGCTCCCGGCGATGCCCGTGCCGTCTACAAGAATACAGGCATGGATATGCGCCAGTACCGGCGCCTGCAAATGTTTGCCCATGCCGAAGCCCTGCCCGACCTCAGCACCGATCCGCAGGATGGCGAACTGTCCGTATTCATCCGCCTCGGCTCGGACTATCGCAGCAATTATTATGAATATGAGATACCCCTCACCCTCACCCCGCATGGAGAATACAATGGAAGCACCACCGCCGGTTGCCTTGCCGTCTGGCCCAAAGACAACAATCTGGACATCGACCTCAGCACGCTGACCAACGTCAAGAAGGGACGCAACCGCCTGAAGAACATCCCGAACAGTGGCGTCACTTACGCCAAAGTCTATTCTGAATATGACCCGGAGAAGCCCGCCAACAAAGTAAGCGTCATTGGCAATCCCTCACTGGCGGAAGTGAAAACCATCATGATAGGAGTACGGAACAACGCCCGCACCGTGAAATCGGCAGAAGTCTGGGTAAACGAACTGCGCCTCACCGAGTTCAACGAAGATGGCGGTTGGGCGGCACAGGGCAACCTCAACGTGCAACTATCCGATATCGGCAGCATCAATCTTGCCGGACACGTGGAGACGGCTGGCTTCGGCGGACTGGAACAAAGTGTCAGCGAACGCCGCCTGGACGATTATTACCAGTATAGCTTCACCACAACGTTCGACCTCGGCCGTTTCTTCCCCAAGAAAGCCCGCCTGACCGCACCGATTTACTTCTCATACTCCAAAGAAGCGACCACCCCCAAATACAATCCGCTGGATAAAGATATGTTGCTGGACGATGCCCTCGATGCCTGCACCACCGATTGGGAACGCGACTCACTGATGAGTATCGCCCGTGAAATAACCACTTACCGCAACTTCAGCCTCAGCAACGCGCGCCTGGGCATCATCAGCAAGAATCCAATGCCTTACGATCCGGGTAACTTTACATTCAGCTACTCCCGTTCGCTGCGTCACAACCAGGGCAGCACCACCGCTTACGAGAACGAAACAGACTGGCGTGGCGCCATGACCTACAATTATGCTCCCGTCTACCGCCCGTGGGAACCGTTCAAAAGCATGAAAAGCAAATCTCCCTGGATGCGTTTCGTCAAAGAATTCAACTTGAACTGGCTCCCCCAGAGCATCGCGTTCAACACCGACATGACCCGCCATTACTACGAACTGCAACTCCGCGACCTGGAAGCCCTGACAGCCGGAACATCCGTAAGCGGAGATACCGGCATCGAAGGCATCCCCATCTCCGTAGCCAAAGAGTATCTCTGGAACCGCGACTTCGCCCTGCGCTGGGACTTGACGAAAAACCTGCGCCTCAACTTCACCTCCGCTACCCACGCCGAGATTGAAGAACCTTACGGCGTGGTAAACAAGGACTTATATCCGGACGAATATACCGCCTGGAAGGACACTGTGCGCCGCAGCCTGTTGTCGCTCGGCCGCCCCATCGACTTCCAGCAGACATTCAACGCCACCTATAAACTTCCGTTCGACAAATTCCCCATCACTGACTGGATCAGTGCCGACCTCCGTTTCGCTTCTTCTTATAACTGGGACCGGGGTGTCTCCCTCTCCGACGGCATAGAAATGGGTAACACCGTCAGCAACCAACGCAGTATCGACGTGAATTCTCGCTTCAACCTTGAAGCTTTCTATAATAAGATACCTTATCTGAAAAATGTGAACCGCCGCTTCTCCGCCTCCTACCGCAAACCTGTCCCGGCCCGGGAACAAAAACCCCGACGCTTCGACAAAGAAGTACAGTTACAGGCAGATACCACGCTGACCATCAATCACGGCATGAACTCCCGCCGCCCCAAAGTCAGCGCCCTCACGGTGGACGGACGTCGTTACCCGATACGTTACAAAGTTCTGAATGCCAATACCCTGCGCATCGATACACAAGATACGGCACGCATCAAGCTCACCGTCGTCCCCGGCCCCAATCCGGAAGACGGCTGGTGGTATAAGTTCGGCCAGCACGCTGCCCGCTTTGCCATGAGTGTACGCAACTTCAGTTTTACCTATAAGAATACATATGCCATGACGCTGCCCGGTTTCCGTCCCGAAGTAGGCGATATGTTCGGACAGAAGAAGCACGGAGGCTTCCTTGCTCCAGGACTGGATTTCGCTTTCGGCTTCACCGGCGACAGCTACATCGACCGCGCCTTGCAAAACGATTGGCTCATCTGCAATGACTCCGTCGTCAGCCCTGCCAGCAGCAATGCCCTCGAAGACCTGCAACTGCGCATCTCCCTTGAGCCGATACGCGACCTGAAGATAGACCTCACCGCCAACCGTACCCGTAACCGCAGCCGCGAAATGCAATATATGTTTGCGGGGACTCCGGACACCCGTAGTGGTAATTTCTCCATGAGTATCATCTCCATAGGCAGCGCCTTCGAAAGCCATAATGCAAACGACGGCTACCATTCCGGCACCTTCGAGCGTTTCCGCAACAATCTTGAGGTTATCCGCAACCGGGTGGAAGCCCAGTACCTCGGCAGCCAGTACCCGCAAGGAACCGCCCTTGCCGGAAAGACATTCGACCCGGCAAACGGCACCGTCAGCAAGCATTCACCGGACGTCATGATACCCGCTTTCTTTGCCGCCTACACCGGAAGAAGCGCCCGTAACTCCGCCCTCGACTTCTTCCCCAGCCTGTTTTCCATGATGCCGAACTGGCGCGTCACCTACACCGGACTTACCAAGATAGCCTGGTTCAAGAAGAACTTCCGCAGCGTCAATCTGAACCATGCCTACCGTAGCACCTACAGTGTGGGCAGCTATAACACCTTCCAGAGTTTCATGAGCTATATGGGCGACATCGGCTTCGTGGAAGATGTGCAAACAGGAAATCCCATCCCTTCCTCGCGTTTTGACGTAAGCATGGTGTCCATCAACGAGCAATTCTCACCGCTCATCGGCATGGACGCCACCCTTAAGAACGGCCTTACCGCCAAAGTAGAATACAAAACCAGCCGCATCCTCAACCTTAGCATGAGCGCCTGCCAACTGGTGGAAACCGCTTCCCGCGACTTTGTCATCGGCCTGGGGTATAAGATTATTAACTTCAACCTGTTCAGCCGCCGCAACGTGAAGGACAGCAAAAACCGCATCAGCCACGATCTCGCCTTGCGTGCCGACATCTCATTCCGCAACCAGTCCGCCCTCTGCCGGGATGTCCAGCAAGGCTTCGCGCAAGCCACCAATGGCAACAAGGCTCTAAAGATTTCCTGCTCGGCCGACTATACCCTGAGCCGCCTGCTGACCCTGCGCCTCTACTACGACCGCCAGCAAAACACCCCGTTAGTATCTTCCAGTTCATACCCGGTGGTCAGTGCTGATTTCGGTTTCAGCATGAAATTCTCCCTAACCCGGTAAATAATCTCGACGATTGGGGATATGTTTGAGAGAAAGCCCTATCTTTGCAGGATTAACAACAAGCGATATGAAACAAGCAAGAATTTACATGAAGCGTTGGTTAGGAGCTAACGAACGCGACAAACAAGTATCGACAGACTCCTGGTATCTGAACTTCGCCAACCAACTACTTTCCCTGATTGACCAATCCCCTCTGTACAGAAAAAAAGCTGAAGACGACAAGGTGGATGCCGCCCTCTCCCTAGCTCTTTATCTGCAAGATGCCATCGCTCAAACAGGCGGTTGGAAAGAGTTCTCGGATGGATATCATACATTATACCAATCTTATCTGCCATTCTACAAACTGACAGATTCGTATGTTCCCGACGAAATCAATGTAGAGGATATTTCGTTCATCCAATGGACGCTTCTCTCCCGGTATGCAATTTTTATGGAAGACCCAGTCATCATCCAGAATCCCCATGATCCTGATTTGTTGGAACTCAGCCAAAAAGTATATGATGTTATGGATGCCTCTTTTGAAGAAGCGCCCATTTGCGAGGAGCCGTCGTCTTTTCTTTGGGTGATGGGGCCTGATTTACTGGAAATGCCTTTGGTCCCACTTCCCGAAATCAAACCCGGCATGCCACTTAAAAAGGATGTAAAAAGATGCCTGGCATACAGCAAAGGAGAGCCGCTACTTTATTTTGCCACTTACGATGAACTGCGCAATTTCTTTGTAGAGGAACTGAAATGGGAGAACAGAAATGAGTGTTTGCTGCCTGACTTAAAGGACGAGAAGAATTTTGTGATTTATGCCAATGCCAAGGGTATGCTGGTAGCGCCGAATACCTCTTATTGTTTCCGCGACCCTAATAATCCGACCTACGATGCAGCAAAAGCCGCAACGAGAGGATATAAATTATTCACACACCCGGGCGCCTGTCCTTTTGACCTCTTGAAGTATGGTATGACAAAAGGCCTGTTCCCCGATTTACAACTTCCTTTCCCCGGCGGAAAAGAGGTACTACAAGAGTTCTGGGACTTCATTGCACGATACTTCTTGTGTGAATATTACGAAGGAGTGTAAGGATGATTATCAAATATTAATTATTAATGCGAATCAGGAGTTGAAATTAATGCGAATCAGGAGTTGAAATTAACTCTTTCTTGCAGGGATTTGAATCAAACGGACTATCTCCACTCCCCTCCTCCAGTTGGAGGAGGGGTGCCCAAAGGGCGGGGTGGTAGGTGGGAAAGAATTCCTTTTTTATGATTAATAGGTAGGGATATTCCTAAAATAATAAAATTTAAGGCAACTAATTCATTGCGAGTTAGTTGCCTTTTTTGTATCTTTAAGCATTCCCCCCAAAAAACGGTTTGACGGCCAAAACGGGGGTAATCTAAACTAAAAACACATGGTAAAGATACAAAAAATCTCAGAAATCGAACCTCGTTTAGGTTTTACCGAGTTCGATATGCTAAAAAAATATCGTCAAAGTTTTGCTACGAGTGAATTAGGTCGCCTCCATGCTCTGTTTCCTTTCTCGGAACTGGCCCGACAAATGCATTTGAAGTCCTCTGCTTTGGGGCGTAAAAGTTATTTTTCTCCTGAGGGTAAAATAGCCTTGATGCTCCTGAAGTCCTATACCAACTTTTCAGATTCACAACTGATTGAACATTTAAACGGGAATATTCATTACCAGTTATTTTGTGGTGTTCAGATTGATCCGCTTCATCCACTGACCAATCCTAAAATCGTCAGTGCAATTCGTCAGGAACT
>NZ_FQZN01000036.1 GCF_900142015.1 Bacteroides stercorirosoris | reverse complement strand
CTGCGCAGGAACAAGTTTAAGAACGGGATGATGTTCACAAGGGCCACGGAGTTGTATCTGGAAGAGCACGGGATGACGGAACTTATACCGGAAGAGACATTACTGAAAAGCTATTTCCAGTGGGTGAAGAAGGTGGAAAGAAAATAGTTTCTTTATTCAGATATTTATCGTACTTTTGTAGTCTGTAAACCAGCTATTAGATTCTAAGAAAGAATACAACTATGCGCTATAAACTTTCGGCACCTGCCACTCTGCACACCACTATTCAGCTCCCGGCATCCAAGAGTATCAGTAACCGGGCTTTGATATTACATGCTTTGGCACAGGGGTGCATCACACCCGCCAATCTGAGCGACTGCGACGACACCCGTGTCATGATAAAGGCTTTGGACGGAACTCCCGAACATATCGACATCCTTGCCGCTGGAACAGCCATGCGTTTTCTCACCGCTTATCTCAGCGTAACACCCGGTACACGCATCATTACGGGTACCGAGCGGATGCAGCAACGTCCTATACGGATTCTTGTGGATGCCCTGCGCGAACTGGGTGCGCAAATTGAATATGCCGGCAAAGAGGGTTACCCTCCGCTACGCATCACAGGCACAGAGCTGACGGGCGAAGAAATCACGCTGGCCGGAAACGTAAGTTCACAATATATATCTGCCTTACTGATGATTGGTCCGATTCTGAAAAACGGACTTAAACTGAACCTGACGGGAGAAATCATCTCACGCCCCTATATCAACCTGACGTTGCAACTGATGAAGGAATTCGGTGCAGAAGCCGCATGGAGTTCCGAAAGCAGTATCACCGTCCGCCCCGGCACTTACAAAGACATACCTTTCACGGTGGAAAGCGACTGGAGTGCTGCGTCCTATTGGTATCAGATGGTTGCCCTGAGCTGTGACGATGCAACTAACGACAAGGAAACCGTAAAAACTGAAGTGGAATTATCGGGACTTTTCCCACGCAGCTATCAGGGAGACAGCCGGGGAGCGGAGATATTCACGAAACTTGGTGTACGGACAGCACATACCGACCGTGGAGTAGTATTGACCAAGATGGGCAGCCCTGTTGCCCGCATCAAGGAAGATTTAGTCGATATACCCGACCTGGCACAAACTTTCGTTGTGACTTGTTGTTTAATGAACATACCTTTCCGTTTCACCGGATTGCAGAGTTTGAAAATCAAGGAAACAGACCGGATTCAGGCACTCATCACCGAATTGCATAAGTTGGGATATGTGGTGAAGTCGGAAGAGGACAGTATATTAATCTGGGACGGTGAGCGCCATGAACCGGAAGCCAATCCCGTTATCGCAACTTACGAGGACCACCGGATGGCAATGGCCTTTGCACCTGCCGCCATGCGGATGCCGTCTTTATTGATTGCAGAGCCTCAGGTGGTTTCCAAATCTTATCCGGGATATTGGAAAGACTTGCAACAAGCCGGATTTGAAATAGAAATAGAGGAATAGAATATGTGGATACTGATAATAAGTCTGATTGTACTTGTCTGCATTGCCCTTCTGGCAGGATACATCCGCAACCGCCGCTTGCAGAAGAAAATTGAGCGCGGAGAACTGGATGCCATGCCCGAAGTGAAAGAAGTGGATGCAGAGTGTTGTGGACAGCATGAGGTATGCGAACGGGACAGTCTGCTGGCTGCCGTCAGCAAGAAGATAGAGTATTACGACGATGAAGAGCTGGACAAGTACATCGGCGTTGCTCCCGAAGATTATACTTCCGAACAAGAAGATGAATTTAGGGATATATTCTATACCATGCAGGATACTGACGTCGCCGGATGGGTGCGAAGCCTGCAACTACGCGGGATTGCGCTGCCGGATAATATAAAAGACGAGGTATTCCTTATTATTGGAGAGAGAAGGACAGTGATTAGCGGTTAGTGATTAGTGATTAATGCCATGCGGTATGATAGTTCTCTATATACATTAACTGATAATCACTAATCACTAACAACTAATCACTAACAACGTGGATCTACTGCAATATACATTCTTTCAACACGCCCTTATCGGCAGTTTGCTGGCAAGCATCGTTTGCGGGCTTATCGGTACATACATTGTAACGAGACGGTTGGTGTTCATTAGCGGCGGACTGACACATGCTTCTTTTGGCGGTATCGGTTTGGGACTCTATGCAGGCATCTCCCCCATTCTGGCAGCCGGTGTTTTTGCTGTGTTGTCTGCGTTTGGGGTGGAGTGGCTGAGCAAACGCAATGATATGCGCGAAGATTCGGCCATTGCGGTGTTCTGGACATTGGGTATGGCATTGGGTATCATGTTCACTTTCCTTTCTCCGGGGTTTGCGCCCGACCTGTCTGCTTATCTGTTTGGCAATATCCTGACGATTACGATGACTGATATAGCGTTGTTGGCTGGGCTTGCGGTGATACTGACTATCTTCTTTGTGCTTTATCTGCGCCCGATTATTTATGTTGCTTTCGACAGGGAGTTTGCCCGGTCGCAAGGAATTCCGGTGCAGATATTTGAGTACGTGCTGATGATGTTCATTGCGCTGACCATCGTTGCCTGCCTGCGCATGGTGGGTATCGTGCTGGTCATTTCGCTGCTCACCATTCCGCAAATGACGGCGAACTTATTCTCACACCGTTTTCACCGTATTATATGGCTATCCATCGGCATCGGTTATCTCAGTTGCCTGGGGGGATTGATGATATCTTATTATCTCAATGTGCCTTCGGGGGCGGCTATCATCTTCTTTTCCATTATTATATATGTGGTATGTAAGTTGGGAAAGAGTTTTTATTTATCTTTACGGCAGAAAACGCAGAACCCGTAAAACCTACTGGCATAGTTTGAAACGCAAAGTAATCTACCTCACTGGCATCTTAGTGACTTTGATGCTCGTTGCCGGATGTTCCACTCGAAAGAATACAGCCGGTACACGCTTCTACCATGCCCTGACCACCCGCTACAACGTTTATTTCAATGGCAATGAAGCCTATAAAGCCGGACTCGAAGCGCAACAGCAAGGAAATAAGGACAATTACATGGAGGTGCTCCCCCTCTACCCCATAGGCAATAAAGAAACCACAAGTATCGGCACTTCCGACTTCGACCGAGCTATTGAAAAAGCACAAAAAGCCATCCGACAGCACTCCATCAAAAGACGCCCTATCCGCAAACCGGGACGGGCATACACGGATGAATACAAGAAATGGCTGGCACGTCGCGAGTTCAACCCCTTCATACACCGCGCATGGCTGTTACTGGGCAAAGCGCAATATCAGAAAGGAGACTTCCCGGAAGCTGCATCAACATTCTCCTACATCGCACGCCTTTACGACGGACAAACGGGCATTACTTCCGAAGCACTCATCTGGCTATCCCGCTGTTACTCAGCATTGGGTTGGCAATATGACGCCGAAGATGCCTTGAGCCGGGTGAACAACGACAGTCTGCCCCTGTCACTGGCAGCTCCGTATGCCTCGGCAACGGGAAATTTCCTGTTGGGCAACAAGCGGTACAGGGAAGCCATTCCGCATCTGGAAAAAACCGCCAAGAGCGAAAAGAATAAGAAACAGAAAGCACGCTGTTACTACCTCCTGGGGCAGACTTATCAAATGTTGCAGCAACCGGAACAAGCCTATCAGGCTTACAGCAAAGTAATCCGCCTCAACCCACCGTATGAACTGGCCCTCAGTGCCCGCATCCGGCAAACGGAAGTGATGCCCGCCGCCAACAGCCGTAAAATTACAGGAAAACTGTTGCGTCTCAGCCGTGATGAAAAGAATGAAGAATTTCTGGACCAGATATATTATGCACTGGGCAACGTCTATCTTGCCGAAAAAGATACGGTTCAGGCTCTTGCCGCCTATCATAAAGGAATAGAAAAGAGCAAACGAAACGGCGTGGAGAAAGGTGTTCTGCAACTCACGCTGGGAAATCTGTATTGGCAGCAGGCACACTATGCCGAAGCGCAAAAAGCATACGCCGAAGCCATCGGACTGATAGACAAGACGCATCAGGAATATGATACCGCCACCACCCGTTCGGAAATTCTGGACGAACTGGTACCACACACCACTGCCATACAATTGCAAGACAGCTTGCAGCTCCTTGCCGGAATGACGGAAGAAGAAAGGCTGACCATAATAAAGGAAATCATCGCGCAAGTCATTGCCCGGGAAGAAGCGGAACGCAAAGCGGCAGAGGAAGCGGAACGGGAAACCAACCGTCAACAAATGCTTGATGAAGCTGCCAACCAATTGCCCGCCACTTCCATCGTCACCCGACCGGGACAAAGCACCACCACTACTCCGCAAACCACCCAACCTACCATAGGGGGAAAGCAAGCCTGGTACTTCTATAATCCGCAATTAGTGGAACAGGGGAAAGCGGAATTCCAACGTTTATGGGGACGCCGGAAACTGGAAGATAACTGGCGGAGAAAGAATAAAACTGTAGTCGCCCTGGATGATTTCGGGGAAATAGATTATAACGAGCCCGAACAGACTGCCGGAACAGATTCTATTCAGAACAATAAGGAAGGTGAAACTGACTGTACCCACTCGCAGAATAGTGAGAACGGGAAAACAGGCATCGGTAACAACGAAAAAACAGGCACCGACAGCCTTGCCAACGACACGCATCGCCCGGAATACTATCTGTCGCAAATTCCACTGACAGAAGAAGCAATGCAAACTTCAAACGCATTGTTATCAGAAGCCCTGTATGGTGCCGGAATGGTATTCAAAGACCGCATGCAGGATTTCCGGAAAGCGGAAACTGCCTTTGAACGGCTTGTAAGTCAGTTCCCGGACTTCACGCAATTGGATGAGGTGTATTATCAGTTGTTCCTGACTGAATTAGCTATGGAATATTATAGAAAAGGGAGCAGATCCTTCGACAAGCTCAGGATGACGGATGACAGCCTTTCTGCACAACAGCAATATGCGGGAACCCCTTTACAAAAAGCCGAAAGATATAAATCCGAGCTTATCACCCGCTTCCCCGAAAGCCGTTACGCCAAAACGCTGGCCGACCCGGATTTTGCGGAGAACGCCGTGCACGGTAAGCAACGTGAAGACTCGCTCTATACCCATGCCTACGAGCATTTCCAGGCGGGAGACACTGCCACCGTACGTGCTGCCGCGCATCTTTCCGCAGAGATATATCCTCTGGGACAGCATCGCCCGAAGTTCATGTTCCTCGATGCCGTCACCCGCCTGCAAGGTGGAGAAACCAAGCAATTCCTCGCCACCCTGAAACAGCTTGTACAGCAATATCCGCAGAATGAAATCACCGACCTCGCCGCCCATATACTGAAAGGTGTACAGGAAGGGCGTTTGCTGGCACGCGACAGTCATACATTCGGTTCCATCTGGCAACGCCGAAATGCTGAACTTGCCGAAGCCGGTAACTTATTAGGCGATAGCCTGGGCAATGCCGCCGTCCTTCCACCGGACAGTGCATTCAGCACGGAGCGCAATGTTCCGTTCCTCTTTATCCTTGCCTACGAAGAAGGAAAAGTAAACGAAAACATGCTTCTGTTTGAAGTGGCACGCTATAACTTCTCCACTTTCCTGGTAAAGAACTTCGACCTTGCCTTTGCTCACGAGCGGGGCATCGGGATGCTGCAAATCAAGCCATTCAGCAATTATGATGAAGCGCAGCAATATTTCCGCAGACTCTATGCCACTCCCGAAATGGCTGCCCGACTGAGCGGTATGCGTGCAGTGCTCATTTCGGAAGCAAATTATGAACAACTCATCAAGCAATACAGTTTTGATGACTACGACACCTTCTACCGTGCCCACTTCTCTTCCATTCCGGAACCCGAGCTGAAAGGTTACACACTGGACGAACCTCTGCTGAACCTGCCTACCGAGGAAGAAGAACGGCAGAAAGAAGAAAATCTGCCTGCGGAAGAGGACGACCCGGAAAATGGTGTTATCTTTGAGGACTGAAAACATAAAATATGAAGAAAGACAGATTACTTTGGGTAGACGATGAAATCAGTTTGTTGCGACCGCACATCCTGTTTCTGGAAGGCAAAGGTTACGAAGTCGACACCGTAACCAACGGACAGGATGCGCTCGACCGCTGCCGTGCCACTACCTACGACCTCATCTTTCTGGACGAAAACATGCCCGGACTGAGCGGTCTGCAAACTCTGGCATTGATAAAAGAAATCTGCTCCACCGTTCCCGTCATCATGATTACCAAAAGTGAAGAAGAAAATATCATGGATATGGCTATCGGGCAAAAGATAGCGGATTACCTTATCAAACCCGTCAACCCCAACCAGATATTACTGTCACTAAAGAAGAACCTGCACCGCCGGGACATAGTCAGCGAAGCCGCACAGACCGGCTATCAACAGAACTTCGGCAAGATAGGCATGCAAATCAACGATTCGCTGACCGCCGCCGACTGGATGGAACTATACCGCCGCCTCGTATACTGGGAACTGGAACTGGAGGCAACAGACAGTCCCATGAGTGAAATGCTTGCCATGCAGAAGGCAGAAGCCAACTCCGCTTTCGCCAAGTTCATCAAGAAGCACTATGAGGACTGGGTATCAACGCAAGACGCTCCCCTCGACCGTCCACTCATGAGCCCTGACATCTTCAAACGTGTTCTTTTCCCTCTGTTGGACAAAGGTGAAAAGGTGTTCTTCATCGTCCTCGACAACTTCCGCTACGACCAATGGCGAGTCCTTGCCGACGAGCTGTCCGGCTTGTTCAACATCGACGAACAACTTTATTTCAGCATCCTGCCCACTGCCACACAATATGCCCGCAACGCCATCTTCTCCGGTCTGATGCCCGACCAGATAGCGCGGCTCTTTCCGGAATTGTGGGTAGATGAGGACGAAGAAGAAAATAAGAACCTGAACGAAGCCCCGTTGATACGCACCATTATCGAGCGTTATCGCCGTAACGATACATTCTCTTACCATAAAATAAATGATGCCGCAGGTGCCGAACGCCTGTTGGCACAACTGCCTGCACTGGCACAGAACGACCTTAATGTTGCCGTGTTCAACTTCATCGACATGTTGAGCCACAGCCGCACGGAAAGTAAGATGATACGCGAACTCGCCTCCACCGAGGCAGCTTACCGCAGCATCACGCTTTCGTGGTTCCGCCACTCACCGTTGAGTGACCTGCTGAAAGCACTTGCCAGCCGACAGTATCGTGTCATTATCACTACGGATCATGGCAGCATCCGCGTAGACAACCCGGTAAAAGTGCAAAGCAACAGTAAGGAAATCAATACCAACCTGCGCTATAAGTTATCGCGCAACATGGCATACAATCCTAAACAAGTATTCGAAATCACCCGCCCTGCAGATATACACCTGCCCTCACCCAATGTGAGCACACGTTATATTTTTGCCACCGGACGGGATTTCTTTGCTTATCCGAACAATTATAATCACTACGTCAGCTACTACACTGATACTTTCCAGCATGGGGGAATATCGATGGAGGAGATGATTATTCCGCTGATTACGTTGGGGGGACGAAGCTGATGGTAAGTCTCCTACCACCTCCCCCTACGGGTACTCCTCCTCCCCGGAGGAGGAGAATTGAGATAGTCTACTAATAAATCACATAAGTTAAAGATAATATGGAAATCAAAATTCAATCTCTGGACCATATCCACGAAGCCGCCCGCGAATTTATCGCTGCAATGGGCGACAATACCGTTTTTGCTCTTTACGGGAAGATGGGAGCCGGTAAAACTACATTTGTCAAGGCACTTTGCCAGGAATTGGGCGTTGAGGACGTCGTTACCTCTCCCACTTTTGCCGTCATCAATGAGTACCGCTCGGACATAGCGGGCGAACTCATTTATCATTTCGACTTCTACCGCATCAAGAAGCTGGAAGAAGTATATGACATGGGATATGAGGATTATTTCTACAGCGGAGCGCTCTGCTTTATTGAGTGGCCGGAATTGATAGAAGAACTGTTGCCGGGCAATACGGTACGCGTCACTATCGAAGAACTGGAAGATGGCTCACGCAAGCTGACAATGGAAAGCCAGGAATAAGTCACTATGAGCCAATACATCATTCAGGGAATTTTTGCAGTAGCCGGTATCATTTCATTGCTGGCTGCGGTGTTCGACTGGGAGTGGTTCTTCACTGCACGGAACACTCAGTTTGCGGTAAGAAGTGTGGGGCGACAGCGTGCGAGGTTATTTTATGGAGTGCTGGGAGTTATCCTTATCGGGATGTCAGTGTTCTTCTTTCTGAATACGCCGTCGGTATGATTTTTTAGACACGGATTACACAGATTACACGGATTTCTTTACTAAATGCATACTGATGCAATTATAGTATAGTGTTAGAATCCGTGTAATCTGTGTAATCCGTGTCTAAAAGATATATTATTGCCATCCCCCGCCGAGCGCCTTATACAGCCGCACCAGCGTTATCTGCTTATCCCGTATCGCATTACTCAGCCCTATCTGCGCATCAAAATATCCACGCTGCGCATCCAGCACATCCAAATACCCGATAACCCCGTTGATATACTGTAACTGGGCCAGTTCCACATTCGTCCGTGCCGCCTGCTCCAATTGCAGACGTGACTCATAAATCTCCTTTATCTTGCCAAAGTCCACAATCGCATTCCGCGCATCCTTGAAGGCAGTCAACACCGACTTTTCATACGCATAGACCTCCGCCTCATACGCCGCCTTCTTCGCCTTCAGCATCGCCCGGTTCTTACCCATAGCAAACAGCGGCGTCAACAACGAACCGCTCAGGAAATGATAAGGTGACTTCAGGAAATCCGAAAACTCGGTACTCTCCAACCCGTAGTGAGCCGTCAGACTGAGACGGGGAAACATATTGGTGTATGCAAGTCCCACCGTCGCATTCGCAGCAATCAGTTTCTGTTCCGCCTGACGCACGTCCGGACGACGTTCCAGCAGCGTGGAAGGAAGCCCCACAGGAAGACTTTCCGGCAGTTTCACCTCTTCCGGCAGCACCGAACGCTCTATCCTCCGCGGATACTCGCCCGCCAGGAAAGCAATGTCGTTCTCTTTGATAGAAATCTTCCGTTCCAGGTCCGGCACCAGCGTTGCCGTACGTGCCAACTCCACCTGGGCCTGCTGATAAGAAGTTTCCGAAGTCAGACCACCCTCGAAACGGAGTTTTGCCAACCGGACACCCTCCTTACGGGCACCGAGTGTCTGGCGTACAATTGCCAATTCGTTATCCAACGCCACCAGTTCGAAATAGGCCTGCGCCACTTCTGCCACCAGACTCATCTTCAAGGCACGTTGCGCTTCTATCGAACCCAGGAAATCCGCCATGCTCTTATCCTTCGCCCAACGCAGATTTCCCCAAAGGTCCACTTCCCACGAAACGATTGCTTTCGCCTCATAACTCCGGTCCGAATCATAATTATCGCCGCCATAGTTCTCCGCCTCCTTGTCTGCATACAGCTTGCCACTGACTTGCGGGAAAAGATTGGCAAAGTCTATGCGCTTCATCGCAGCCAGTTCCTTCACCCGTGCGGCGACAATCTTCATGTCCTTATTATATTCCAGCGTCCGCTCGATGAGCGCCTGCAGGGTAGTATCAGTGTAGATGGTCCACCACTGGCGGTCGGCAATGGAAAGTGTATCCTGCTCCGTAGAGTCGAGTTGCTGCGGCAGGTCCAGTTCCGGACGCGCATAGTGTTTACCCAACTGGCAGGAACTGAGCACCAATGCCAGCACCATCATATAGTATATCGTATATTTCCTTTTCATAACTTATCGTTTTAATCGCTTCGCAACTTTCTTAA
Organism: Bacteroides stercorirosoris; assembly: GCF_900142015.1. Taxonomy (GTDB): domain Bacteria; phylum Bacteroidota; class Bacteroidia; order Bacteroidales; family Bacteroidaceae; genus Bacteroides; species Bacteroides stercorirosoris. The sequence continues at coordinate 43,232 of NZ_FQZN01000036.1, read as the reverse complement.
TATTCGCACCTTTTGCCTTCGCCTTATAAATCAGCACGAAGAAGAACGGTACCAGCAAGATACCTACCGTCACAGCCAGAATCATTCCGAAGAATACGCCCGTACCGATGGCCTGACGGCTTGCCGAACCCGGTCCGCTGGCAATCACCATCGGCAACATACCGAGGATAAATGCCAACGACGTCATCAGGATAGGACGGAAACGCAACTGCGATGCATGCAGAGCGGCTTTCACCACATTCGCCCCACGGTCCACCTGTTCTTTGGCAAACTCCACAATCAGAATGGCATTCTTTGCAGCCAGACCGACCAGCATAACGAGTCCAATCTGAAAATAAACATCATTTTCCAGTCCACACAGCCATACCCCAAGGTAAGCTCCCAATGCGGCAATAGGCAATGAAAGCAATACGGCGATAGGCACCGACCAGCTCTCGTAAAGTGCAGCCAGGAAAAGGAATACGAACAGGAATACCAGTGCCAGCACCATGGCGGTCTGTCCGCCAGCCTGCTTCTCCTGATAAGAAAGTCCGCTCCATTCCACACCGATATTGTCCGGCAAGTGGTCACGGGCTATCTGTTCAATGATTTCCATTGCCTGACCTGAACTGTAACCGTCGGCAGCCCCGCCACGAATCACGGCACTGTTGAACATATTGAAACGCTTGATGCTACCCGGCCCCGTGGTGTACGAAGTTGTTCCGAGGGAAGTCAACGGTATCATTACATTATCCGCACCACGCACGAAGAAGAGGTTGATATTCTCTTTATGTTCCCGATAGGGAGCTTCCGCCTGGATGTACACACGATAGATACGGTTGAACATATTGAAGTCGTTCACATATACCGAACCGGTATAGGCCTTCATGGTTGAGAATACATCTGCCAGGGGTACACCCGCCAGTTTCACCTTATCCCGGTCTACGTCGAAATAAAGTTGCGGAATATCCGCCTGCAAAGAAGATGAAAGTCCCGACAACTCCTTGCGCTGCGATGCGTAATACATCAGTGTGTCCGTTGCCTGTACCAGGTTATCGAAAGTGGCATCACCGCGTGCTTCAAGCTGCATCTCGAAACCGCCGGAACTTCCCAATCCCGGAATGACGGGCGGCGTAGAGAGATAAACCTTACATTCGGGATATTCCTGAAGGTCTTTCTTCACTTGTGCCATTACATCATCAATGGTCTGTCCGTCCCGTGCTCCCCAAGGTTTCATGATGACAGTCAGTTCACTGCGTGCCTGACTGCTGCCTACACGCGGGCTGCTACCCACTACGCTTTGCACATATTCCACAGCCGGGTTCAACATCAGATATTCCACTGCACGTTCCGATACGGTACGCGTGCGTTCCAGCGTTGCACCTTCGGGCAATTCCAGTTCTACTTTGAAATATCCCTGATCTTCCACGGGCAGGAAGCTGGTCGGAATCAACCGGTTCACCAGGAAGATGGCTATCAATACTATACCGAATGCTCCCAATACCCTGCGGGGATTGCCTATCACGCGTGAAATCTGACGCACGTATTTGCGGTTACCCATATTCAGTGCATAGTTGATATAACGGAATACAATGTTTTTCCGCTTGTGGGAGTCTGGTTTCAATATCAACGAACACATCACCGGGCTCAGTGTCAGTGCAACTACCGTAGAGAGTAATACGGAAACCACAATCGTCACCGTAAACTGGCGGTAGAGCTGCCCCGTGATACCTCCGAGGAAACTAACCGGAACAAACACGGCTGCCAGCACCAGCGACGTAGCGATAATTGCTCCCGTCAGTCCTTCCATAGCTTTCTTTGTGGCTTCGTAGGGCGGCAACTTCTCTTCGTGCATGATGCGCTCCACATTCTCCACCACCACAATGGCATCGTCCACCACAATACCGATGGCAAGCACCAGTCCGAGTAACGTAAGTATATTGAGCGAGAAACCGAATATCAACATGAAACCAAATGTACCAATCAGAGAAATAGGCACCGCTACAATCGGAATCAATGTGGCACGCCAGCTTTGCAATGACAGGAACACGACGATAATTACCAGTGCCAGAGCCTCAAACAGCGTCTTATACACTTCATGGATAGATTCCGAAATATACGTTGTCATATCGAACGGTATCTCGTAACTCAATCCATCAGGGAAATTAGCGCTAATCTCGTCCATCGCCTTTTTCACATTCTCCGCTACTTCCATAGCGTTGGCCCCCGGCAGCATATAGATGCCCAGCACCGCTGCATTCTCACCGTTGATGCTACTCTCGGTATTGTAAGAAGAAGCCTCCAGAGATATGCGTGCCACATCGCGCAAACGGATGATAGAGCCATCCGCATTGGCACGTATCACGATTTCTTCAAACTGCGCAACAGTAGACAGACGCCCCTGGGTGGTGATAGGAATAGTGATATCCAATCCTTTCACCGGCTGTTGCCCCAGCACACCGGCTGCAGACTCACGGTTCTGGTCTTTCAGTGCATTCTGCAAGTCGGCTACGGTCAGTCCGAAGTTAGCTAACTTATCCGGCTGTACCCAAATCTGCATGGCGTAGTAGCGGCTACCGATATTCGACACACGGCCCACACCGGGAATACGGCGAAGCAAGTCGAGCACATTCAGCGTAGCAAAGTTACTCAGGTAGATTTCATCAAACTTCGGGTCGGAAGACATGAGGCAGATAGTCATCAACTGGCTGGCCGCCTGTTTTTCTACCGAAATACCGTTTTGCACCACTTCCGCCGGAAGACGGGACTCCGCCAGTTTCAGACGGTTCTGAATTTCCACTGCCGCCAAATCCGGGTCGGCAGAGATGTCAAATGTCACTGTAGCCGAGAAACCACCGGAGTTGGAACTGTTGGACTCCATATAGAGCATTCCCGGTGTTCCGTTCAATTCCTGTTCGATAGGTGTGGCTACTGCCTGCGATACCGTCAGTGCGCTGGCACCCGGATAGGATGCGCTGATTTTCACTACCGGCGGCGTAATCTGCGGATATTGATCAATAGGGAGCATCGACAATCCGATGATACCCACAATGACAATCAGTATGGAGATGACAGCCGAAAATACCGGTCTGTCTATAAAGAAACTTACTTTCATATGCGTCTGTTTTACGTTCGTCAATTACTTCTCAGTCTTAACCGTATCCGGTGTCTGACTTTGTTCCTCGTCTTCTTTCTTCAACAGGGCATTGTTCACCTTAACTTTCATACCCGGACTCAGCTTATGGTATCCTTCCACCACGATGGTTTCACCCGGCACTAAACCTCTTTCCACTACCACCTGGTTTTGGAATTCCGGCCCCAGTTCAATAAAGCGCCGTTCTACGGTGGAGTCGCGACGCATCACAAACACGAAAGCGCCACCCTTTTCGATGATTACCGATTTTAGGGGGACAACCGTTGCATTCTCACGGACATCCAGCAACAGCTTCACTTTGGTGAACTGTCCCGGCAGCAACACATGTTTCGGATTGGGCATCTCGGCACGAACAGAGAATGTACCGGTGCGAGGGTCAACCTGCGGTTCGGCAAAGTCAACCAAACCTTTGAACGGATAAACCGTATTATCGGCAAGTGTAATAGAAATATTCGGTTGCCAGGAACGGGTGGAATCTTTTTGTCCCAGGTTTACGTTGCGCTCTTTGGTTTTCAGATAGTCCAGTGCAGTCATACTGAAATCAACCAGTACCGTATCACTCTTCACAATAGCTGCCAGCAACGACTTACCGCCTGTACCAACCAGTGTTCCGAGGTCTACATAGCGTTCACTGATATGTCCCGACAGCGGGGAACGGACAATTGTATACCCCAGTTCCAGTTCCGCCTGATCCAGATCGGCCTGACTCATGGCTACGCTGGCTTGCGCTGTTTCATAAGCCGCTATCGCATTATCCAAATCCAACTGGCTGGCAGCATTCTGTTCATACAGCGGTCGGATGCGTTCCAAATCACGTTGTGCCTTGCGGGCCTGTGCTTCATCCTTTTTCAGTTGTGCCCGTGCCTTATCAGCCTTGGCTGCATACTGGTCGCGATTGATTACAAACAACACCTGGTTCTTCGTCACATAGGTACCTTCTTCAAAGAGCATATTTTCCAGATACCCTTCTACACGGGCACGCACCTCTACAAACTGTTGAGCGCGGATACGTCCCACATATTCACCGTAGATTTCCACATCATCCTGTGTCACCGGTTCTACAGCCACTACCGGCAGATCCGGTGCTGGTGCAGGACGATGGGTGACGAACCAGTAAATCCCTACTAACAATACTATACCTATTGCGACAATCACTGCCTGTCTCTTCGTTATTCTGATTTCTCTCTTTTTGAAAAACGATTTCATAAGCTCTCTGTTTATGTTAATGTTAAAAACCCTATAAATAAAAAACACAACTGGCGTGCCAAAGTTCGCTAACTATACCTTTATTCTTCATTGCCAAAGCATTAAATGTCTGAGTGGAAATTACCAAAGTGTGGAATCCACTCTACAAGTGTGGAATAATTCCACAAAAAAAGTCCGAACGAAATGTCCGGACTCTCTTTTTACTTACTGAAACTACTTATTCGTCATCATCCAATGACTCTGTATATTCCAGTTCCCCCTGAACCACGAACAGAATCTCTTCCGGATCATAGTCACCCATCTCGTCTTTATGAGCTTCCTTGATGATGTAATCTACAATCTGCCCCAGGTCGACTTCGACGCATCCTTCTTCATCCGGCTCTACATCGAGAATGCCGCTTTCAGAATAATACTCATCAATCAGATCGAGGAAATAATAAAATTCGTCGTCAGAGAACTTCTCCTTTAACTCCTGCGGCAAATAATTTTTGATGTATTCGATGGTCTTTTCGTCATCGAGGTCATCCTTTAAGAAATCGTCTTCCAGTCCCATAATAGTTAGTTTTTTAGGGGTGAATACCTTATTTATATGAATGCTCCTTACAGGAACATTTTCTTTATCTTTTCGTCAAAAGCTGATTTGGGCGCAGAACCTACCTGCTTGTCAACCAACTCACCGTTCTTGAAGAACAATACGGTAGGTATGTTACGAATGCCATATTCCGCAGGCAAATCGCTGCTTTCATCCACATCGCACTTACCGATGATTACCTGGCCGTCATACAATTCTGCCAGTTCGTCAATAATAGGACCTACCATCTTACAAGGACCACACCAGGGAGCCCAAAAGTCAATCACTACAGGTTTACCCTCTGCCAGGATTTCCTTATAGTTGCTGTCTGTAATTTCTAAAGCCATTTCTTCAAATATTAATTATTAAATATCAATTATTAATTATCAAGTCGGTATCAATATTATGGTATCTCAATTGATGAAGCAAAGATACTAATTTATCCGGAATTCCAGTTCGGGACGCTCATTTAAATAAGAGATTAAATCACGCCCCACGGAAAGCTTCACCGGACGGGAAATCATATCCACTACTGTCTTACTGTCCGGATCGCTCACTTTGAAATATAACTCTGTCGTACCGGGATGCCCTTTCATCAGCGCTGCAAGCTCTGTTACCAAAGCCTGGTTCAGCACGGAAAGCGGTATCAATATGGTGATTTTGGAAATCAGTTTTTCCTTCACATCGGGCAATAACTCCATAGAGGTGATTTTAACTTCCAATTCATCCTGCCGCCACTGCTTGGGCTGGCAACGAGCCTTAATAAAGAGGAAAGTACGTTCACCCAGATATCCCTGATAGGTCACCCAGTCATTACCGAAGAACGGGAGTTCCGCAGAACCGGAATAATCTTCAATCTTGGCGATGCCATAAGGATTGCCGTTCTTACTGATACCCCGGCGCACGGAAGTCACAATACCTCCCATCGTGATTTCACGTCCGGCAAGCGCCGCTTTGTCTTCCAACTCGGCCATGTGTGTATTGCAAACATGTTGCAACACAACGGAGTATTCATCCAACGGGTGGGCGGAAAGGTAGATACCTACCAAGTCGCGTTCCCTGTTCAGGCGGTCGAGGTCACTCCAACGTTCCGCCTCGGGGATTTCGGGTGTGGCTATATCCACTACATTTTCTCCACCGAACAATGAATTGGCTGCTGCCGCCTGGTCGGCCTGGTAACGGTTACCATAACGCACCAAAGTTTCCAGAAAGACTTCATTCTTAGAGTTCACGGCAAAGTATTGCTCACGCTTCAGTTCCGGGAATTCATCGAAGCCACCCGCCAGAGCGAGGCATTCCAGATTCTTCTTATTACAAGCCGTCAGATTGACACGCTGCACAAAATCGAAAATACCCTTGAAAGGACCGTTCTTCTCACGTTCTTCCATGATATTCAGCACGGCACCTTCGCCCACACCCTTCACGGCACCAAGACCGAAACGTATATTTCCTTCCGGGTTAACGGTGAATTTCAGGTTACTCTCATTCACATCCGGCCCTAATACTTTGATGCCCATCGCCTTACATTCGTCCATCAACTTGGTGATATCGGTGATGTTCGACAAACTTCGGCTCATTACGGCTGCCATATACTCGGCAGGGTAATTGGCTTTCAAATAAGCAGTCTGATAAGCAACCCACGAATAACAGGTGGCATGAGACTTGTTGAAAGCATACGATGCAAACTTCTCCCAGTCTCCCCAAATCTTTTCGAGCACCTTCGGATCGTGTCCGTTCTTGCGTCCGCCTTCAACGAATTTGGGTTTCATGTGATCCAGCTTGTCACGCAGCTTTTTACCCATCGCCTTACGCAAGGCATCAGACTCACCACGGGTGAAGTCGGCCAACAGACGGGACAAAAGCATCACCTGCTCCTGATATACCGTAATACCGTATGTATCTTTCAGATACTTCTCCATAACGGGAATATCGTACTCAATCGGTTTCCGCCCATGCTTACGGTCGATAAAGTCCGGGATGTAATCCATAGGCCCCGGACGGTAGAGGGCGTTCATCGCAATCAAGTCCTCGAAAGTAGAAGGCTGTAACTCACGCAAGTATTTCTGCATACCGGCAGACTCGAACTGGAACGTACCGATGGTACGGCCATCACTATATAATTTATAGGTAACCGGATCGTCAATCGGCACCTTATCTATATTCAACTCCAGTTTGCGATGCAAACGGATATTTTCCACAGCTTCCTTGATGATTGACAATGTTTTCAATCCCAGGAAGTCCATCTTAATCAACCCTGTATCTTCAATTACCGAACCTTCATACTGGGTCACGAGCATCTTCTCACCCGTTTCTTTGTCGTCGGCCGTACTTACAGGCACCCAATCAGTGATGTCGTCACGGCAGATAATCGTACCGCAGGCATGTACACCCGTACCGCGCACGTTACCTTCCAGCATCTTAGCGTATTTCAACGTATTACGCACCAATGGGTCGGGAGAAGCCTCCGCAGCCTGCAATTCCGGAACGTAATCAATAGCATTCCGCAGGTTCAGTTTCTTATCGGGTATTTTATCGGGAACCAGTTTTGCCAGACGGTCGGACTCCGATAAGGGGAGCTTCTGCACACGGGCAACATCCTTGATAGCAAGCTTGGTAGCCATCGTACCATAAGTGATGATATGCGCCACTTTTTCCTGCCCGTACTTGTTGGTCACCCAACGAAGCACTTCACCACGTCCGTCATCATCGAAGTCGATATCAATATCAGGCAATGAAATACGGTCGGGATTCAGGAAACGCTCGAACAGCAAGTCGTATTTAATAGGGTCGATTTTCGTAATCTGCAAGCAGTATGCCACGGCTGAGCCGGCAGCCGAGCCACGTCCCGGACCAATTGACACACCCATACTACGCCCGGCAGCAATGAAATCCTGCACAATCAGGAAGTATCCGGGGAAACCCATGGTCTTCATGATGTGAAGTTCGAACTTCAAACGTTCACGAACTTCTTCCGACATCGGATCACCATAAAATATCTTAGCACCGTCAAAAGTCAGTTTGGCGAGATAGTCCGCTTCCAGCTTGATACGATACAATTTCTCATATCCACCCAAGCGCTTGATTTTGTCCTTGGCATCCTCTTCACTCAGCACCACGTTTCCATTCTCGTCCTGAGTGAATTCATCGAACAAATCTTTTTCGGTAAATTTCTGCCGATACCCTTCTTCCGTTCCGAAGTCTTCGGGGATGGCAAAGGTAGGCATGATAGGCGCGTGATCGATGGAATAGTATTCCACCTTATCCAAGATTTCAAGCGTATTGGACAAAGCTTCGGGAATATCCGCAAAAAGCTCATTCATCTCCGCTTTCGTCTTCATCCACTCCTGTTTGGTATAAAGCATACGGTTGGGGTCATCCAAATCCTTACCCGTACTCAAACAAATCAGGCGGTCGTGCGCTTCGGCATGTTCCTCATTCACAAAGTGAACGTCATTAGAACAGATCAGTTTGATATTGTATTTCCTGGCATATTCTATCAGTTTGGCATTTGCCCGCTGCTGCAACGGGTAGGCCTCATGGTTGGCACGGGGCACGGTCGCCCTATGTCGTTGCAACTCCAGATAATAATCTTCTCCAAAGAGGTTCTTGTACCAGCGTACAGCCTCTTCCGCTTCTTCAAACTGGTCGTTAAGTATCTTCTTAGGTACTTCACCACCGATACAGGCCGAGCAGACAATCAATCCCTCATGATACTTTTCCAGCTCATTGCGGTCGGTACGGGGGCGCATATAGTATCCATTTGTCCAGGCTCTGGATACCAACTTTATCAGGTTGTGATAACCTTTCTCATTCTTTGCCAACACAATCAAGTGCCAGCCGCTTTGGTCGGGTTTACCTTCCTTTTTGTCCATAGTGCGGCGTGCCACATACATCTCGCAACCGATTATCGGTTTGAACAGCTTATTTTCAGCTTCCGTAATCTTAGCGCGGCAGTCGGCAAGTTCCGCTTCCTTATCTTCGCAAGCTATCTCGCCGCTCTCGATACCGGCAATCCGCTTCTTGAGATTCTTAATATCCCCTTTCGGTCCGCTATTCTTCTTGTTGACGTAATTGGTAAACTCCTTGATGCCGAACATATTACCGTGATCAGTTACGGCAATACCCTTCATTCCATCCTTCATCGCCTTGTCAACCAGCGCACTTACGCTGGCCTGACCGTCGAGGAGGGAATACTGGGTATGAACGTGCAAATGAACAAAATCCTGCATAAATATCTCCTTTCAATTGAGAGCATAAAAGTACAACCTATATAAGACCTAACAAAAATATTTCCCTAAAAGTTATCAACATCTGCATTTCTACAGCCAAATGCTTGTTAGATTTTCAAAATAAGTCTATTTTTGCGGATAATTTGTATTCACAAAGAATAAAACAACTTACATGAGTCGACTAAAGAAACTAAAAAAGATACGAATTCACCGCGAAGGGACACATACACTGGCCGGCAGTTTATTATTGCTACTGGTAGTTAATTCCGCCCTTTACTTCGGGTTGGAGTGTAAATTGCCGTTCTATATTGTAGCTGTGGTCAGTATCGTCTTGTATGGAATGCTGGTGAATTTCTTCCGATGCCCTATCCGCCTTTTTGAGCAGGAAGACACCGAAAAGATTGTGGTGGCACCTGCCGATGGCAAGATAGTGGTCGTAGAAGAAGTGGAAGAGAATGAATACTTCCACGACCGTCGCCTTATGATATCCATCTTCATGAGTGTTATCAACGTTCATGCCAACTGGTATCCGGTAGACGGAACCGTGAAAAAAGTGGCACACCAGAACGGTAAGTTCATGAAAGCCTGGCTGCCGAAAGCCAGTACGGACAACGAACGCTCCATGGTGGTTATCGAAACTCCCGAAGGCGTGGAGGTAATGGCACGTCAGATTGCCGGTGCTATGGCGCGCCGCATCGTCACCTACGCCGAACCGGGCGAAGACTGTTATATCGACGAACATATGGGCTTTATCAAATTCGGCTCCCGTGTAGATGTTTATCTCCCGTTGGGCACTGAAGTGTTCGTGAAGCTGGGACAAACCACTACAGGAAACCAGACTGTGATAGCCAAACTAAAATAACTAAACAATGGCTAACTGTATTACCCGTCATATACCCAATACATTGACGTGCATGAACCTGTTCTCAGGCTGTATTGCGTGTGTTATGGCGTTTGAGTTCAAATATGAATGGGCTCTCACTTTCATTATTATCAGCGCTGTATTCGACTTCCTCGACGGAATGTCGGCACGGCTTCTGAATGCTCCTTCCCCCATCGGAAAAGAGCTGGACTCGCTGGCGGATGACGTCAGTTTCGGAGTAGCCCCCTCACTTATCGTATTCTCTTTGCTGCGTGAGACCACTTATCCCGGTTGGATGAGTAGCTTTCAGGAATATGTTCCGTATTTTGCTTTCCTCATTGCCGTTTTTTCCGCATTGCGCCTGGCAAAGTTCAATATCGACGAGCGTCAAAGCAGCTCGTTCATTGGTCTGAACACCCCTGCCAACACTCTGTTTTGGGCAGCGGCGGCAGCACAATATCACGACTGGCTGATACAAGGCGGAGCTGTTCTGTATGGATTGTTGGTCTGCATCGTATTATTCTCCCTGTTATTGGTTTCTGAATTTCCGATGTTCGCCTTCAAACTGAAGAACCTTTCCTGGCAAGAAAATAAGATTCGTTATTTGTTTTTGATAGTCAGCATCCCCTTGCTTATCTTTGTGGGACTTGCTGCTGTCATCGGCTGGTACATCATTTTGTGCTGGTTTGTACGGAAGAAACTCTAAACAAATCTCTGGCACGGTTGTTGTACTATCGTTCGTAAAGACGAACAATACATAAAAACGATTAGCCCATGTTTCACATCTTAGGATTTCTATTCATTATTATAGTCGTTATCCTGGTCATCGGACTCAGTATTATCGGCACCGTCCTCCGGAGTATCTTCGGATTGGGAAAGCGTCGTACCTCTTCAGGCAGTTACCAGAACGGCGGAGGCAGTTACCAATCCGGTGGAGGTTACTCTTTCTCAGGTGATCAACAACAAACTGCTTCTTCACAAGCTAATGAAGGAACCACTTCCTCTGAGGATGTCGTTCACAGAAAGCACAAGAAACTCTTCACCAAAGATGAAGGGGAATACGTGGATTTTGAAGAAATCAAAGAATAGTCTGCAAATTAAATCTTAGCCATACCGGTCAGGATATACTTGCCTTTCAGATTATGTTCTTTCATATAAATTTGAACTTCTATCCGGCAGGCTGACATCAGCGAATAGCCCGTTAATTTATCATTCATAGCTTTGATAAATGAATACTCGGTATCATTGTGAATAAAAGAGATACGATGATATTCCATTACATATGGGTATTTTAAAGGTCTGTTGACTAGTCAAATATACGGATAAAATGCGAAATACAGGTCAGAAAAAGGAATTATATTAGAATTCAGCGACGTTTTGTCACAAAAAAGTCCTTCATAAGTGCGGCACAATCATCGGCAAGCACACCTTTCACCACTACTGTTTTCGGGTGCAGCGCTTGCGGTGCATAACGCTGGTATCCACGCTTTTCATCTTCCGCACCGAACACAAGTCGCCCCATCTGCGCCCAGGCAATGGCACCGGCACACATCACACAAGGCTCAACAGTAACATAAAGGGTACATTCGTTCAGATACTTTCCGCCAAGAGTAGCGGCTGCTGCAGTAATCGCCTGCATCTCAGCATGGGCTGTTACATCGGTCAAGGTTTCAGTCAGGTTGTGGGCACGTGCAATGATACGCTCTTTGCATACAACAACTGCACCAACGGGTACTTCTCCCCGCTCCGCAGCTTTACTTGCTTCTGCAAGCGCCTGTTTCATATAAAAACTATCGTCCAACTTCCCCTTTATTTTTTTAATTATTAATTTCTAATTATGAATCTATCGCCTCATGTCATGCTCTCCGAAAAGAGTCGGATAATCTTCTTCCATATTCTTATGGATAAACATGAGAATAGTCTCCCGTAGCCAACGCGATTTGTTCGTTATCTTATATTTCTCCAGATAACGGTCTACAATCCGTAGCTCTTCCTCGCTCATCAGACATACGATGCGCTGTTCACGTTTCGGTTCTTCGGGTGTTGCTTTCGCACACGTTTTATCTCTCTTTCTCATATTTCCTGCAAAATTAGTTTTCCTTCTGTAAATACAAAGCAGAAAAAACGTATTTTTGCATAGAAACAGCTAAAAAGCAGAACAAACATAGGTATGGCAGCACACAATGCCCTCGGAAAAGCAGGAGAAGATGCCGCAATGGCATATCTGGAATGCAACGGATATACCATCCGCCACCGCAACTGGCGGAAAAACCGCCTCGAACTGGACATTGTGGCAGTCAAAGACGAACAACTGATTGTAGTGGAGGTAAAAACCCGCAGTAATACGGACTACGTTGAACCGCAGGATGCCGTCAATTGGCAGAAGATACGCCACATTGTGGTGGCTGCTGATGCTTACATCAAGCATTTCAGCATCGATGCTCCCGTTCGTTTTGATATTATTACCGCTGTTGGTGAGGCTGGGGCATTTGAGATTGAACATATCGAGGATGCGTTTTATCCACCGATGTTCTGAGGAAATTGAAAATTAAAAATTGAAAAATACCCTGCGGCATGATGACGCAGAACAATTAATAACTAATAATTAGTAATTACCCAAATGGATATAGAAACCGCCCGCGAATATTGTCTCGCAAAAAAAGCTGTAACGGAATGTCTTCCGTTCGACGAATATTCACTCGTGATGAAAGTTATGGATAAGATGTTTGTACTCATTGACCTGGAAGGATCGAACAAAATCTGCATGAAGTGCGACCCGGAATACGCGATAGAGCTACGCGAGCACTACTCATCCATTGAGGGTGCTTATCATTTCAACAAAAAGTACTGGAACCAGATTTTTCTTGATGGTGATGTGGATGATAAGTTGATAAAAAGCCTCATCGACCATGCTTATGAAGAAGTACTGAAGAAGTTCACTAAGAAAATGCGTGCTGAATATGACGCCTTGCCCTGATATGAAAAAAGAACCGAATCTGATGATTACTCCCGCAGAGTTCCCTGTTCCACTGATCATATTGCCGGAAACAGACTCTACGAACAACTATTTAACGCAACTTTGCGACGAGCAGCAATCCGCTGTCCGAGAATTTACGACGATCATTGCCGAACGCCAGACTGCCGGTAAAGGGCAACGTGGCAACAGTTGGGAGTCGGAAGACTGCCGGAACATCACATTCAGTTTCGTGCTTTACCCTACTTTCATTGAAGCCCGTCGCCAGTTCATCCTTTCTCAAATCGTCTCCCTCTCCATCAAGGAAGAACTGGACGAATGGACGGAAGGTATTTCCATCAAATGGCCGAACGACATCTACTGGAACGAAAAGAAAATTTGCGGCATACTGATAGAGAACGACCTTTCCGGACACCACATCGGACGCAGCATCTCCGGCATCGGGGTAAACATAAACCAGGAAATCTTCCGGAGCAATGCTCCCAACCCGGTATCCTTAAAGCAAATCACAGGACAAGAGTACGACCGCTATCTGATACTCGCCAATATCATGAGGCGACTAAAAGAGTACTATATTCTGCTGCAAACAGATACTTCGGGCGAGGCCGTCAACCATATTACCGAACATTATGCCCATTCACTTTTCCGCCGTGAAGGCTTTCATCGCTATGCCGATGCAGATGGTGAGTTCCTTGCCCGCTTGCTACGCGTTGAACCGGACGGGCGATTTATCCTTGAAGACCAGGCAGGAAGGGAGCGCGGATATCTGTTTAAGGAAGTACAATACATTCTCTTCCCATAACCAACTTTCCTTCTTGCAGTTCTTTCAGCCTTCCCGGAGCTCCCTGTTCATCGGCTTTCCGGCTGAAGCTTCCTACCTTCTCACCACTTCATACACATTGCCGTATTCCGTATGTCTTCTTTTCAGCCCTGCCCGAAGCAGTATTTGACCAAAACGCATGGGATTGCTGCCGCGCATAGCAGCAGGGTTACTCGTTTGCAGTTCACTGAAAATGTCGGCGGCGGTCAGGCCGAGGCTCTTTTCATGGAGAAGCGGGGTGCGAAACCGGGCGGGCAACTCCTCCATGTTAGGTACATAAGCCCCTATTTTATGTATCTTTCTATGCTGTTTTACGAATGACCGACTTTAGTCGTTCGCTCTTCCGACTGGAGTTATTTGATTAAATGACTCCAGTCATTTGTTCGACCGACCAGAGTGGTTCATTTATCAATCAGTATCTTTGGCACAATAAAGCAAGGATATTAACGTAGAAAAGAATAAGGTTTATGGCAATAGTATATGATTGGTATGCTGTGCGGCATGGCCCGCACCACTGCCAACGGGCACTTGAAACGGCTTCTGGAAGAAGGCAAGTTGGTGAACGTAGGGCGGCGTACGCAACCCATCTATCACCCGATGCCGGGATCTTATGGCGTGTCACGGGATGCGAAGGTGAAGCGGGAAAATAGTTTCAGCCGGAATGCCGATGAACAGGAAGATTCGGTGGAGACTGAAAGGACAGAACGATCTTATCTTTGCAGATTAGATAAAACTGTATTTTTAGAACCTGTAATATTACGTGCAGTCAAACAACAGGTTCAAAAATAGAGTTCTTATTTTTAGCCTGCCATTCTTTTTCTATAGCTTGACGAATCATTTTCAGATTATCCCAATTTCTGCCACCGGAGGCATGCCAACGATTATTGGTAGGATTGCAACGGCTATTGTAAGCCATAGACGGATTTCCAAAAATGACGACAATACGTACATGCCAACGCATACAAATATCATCGGCAATAAATTGCCGTTTGTTACACAGTACTATTTTCCAGCGATTTTCCTTTGCCAGCCGCATCAAGACGTTCTGCTGTTCTTGCGGAGTAAGAGCCGTATTGATGTAATGTAGCTTGAGCGTATTCTTCTTATTTCGATAAGTAATATAAATAACTGCAACAGAGACGACAGGAAACAATACGGAGAACCATATAAATTCCGTTTCTACAATTTCCCCCTTGAGCCTTGCCATCAAAGGCATCAGCAATACAACGACGGAAGCAAACAGGAGAGTGAAAAGATTTTCTTTAGGATAGTAATCCTTTTTCTCTCGATTCGTCAGTTCTATCCGGCGGTTCTTTATCGTGCGTTCTAATAATTCCTGATTCATGTTGGAGTTTTTGAGACGCAAAGTTACGGATATGCTGGGAAAAAGAGCAATTTATAATCAAGAAAAGATATAAGCCGAAGTTTGTTCCTATTATTTTATCTCCGCCTCCAACTTCTTTATCTTCTCAAGCGTCCTCCCCGCCTCCGTCGAAGGGAACAACTGCAACACCCGCTGCAAATAATCCTTTGCCTTGGAGTAACCATTGGAGTAGACATCCGAAAGCCCATTCCTGTAACGGGCATATTGCATCCGCGTGGGAGAAGTTATCTTTTTATAATCATCTTCCAACTTCTTCTTATCCCGCTCTGCCTGTAAGTAGAAATAGTTTCCCAGAAAAATATTGGCTTGCAGATTATTGGCATCAAGTATCAAAACCTTTTCATAAGTCTTCAAGGCATCCTTTTCCTTCCCCCGCATCATCTCCATTTCGGCACACGCCACGAGAACAGAAACATCCTCGGGATGATACTGCAAGAATTCTCTGTAAAATAAATAAGCTTTATCATAATTCCGCTTACGTTTATAGTACGCAGCCAACTCATTTGCCAGGCGGGGAGCCACGGTACTGCTCTTTTCCACCTGAGTCAAATAAAACATCTCTGTCTGCTCCACTCCGGCATTTGCCGACTGGCGAAACAAACTCACAGCATAGTCATCCTGCCCCTCAGAAAGGGCTACAGATACTTTCTGCAACAATTCCCCGGCCGATTGCGCAGAGAGCGCAAAGGGGAAAGCCACCATTAATGAAAATAGTAAAGTTAAGGTTCTCATCTCTTATTAATATTACCCAGTTTTTGTCCCACAAAGATATTCATTTTTAAAACATTATGTACTATAAAAATTGTTATTATCCGACGCTTTTTTACTGTTCCCGGCAAAAAGAGTACCTTTGTCGACAAATAGAACAAATCTACACCTTAAAATGATTGTTCAAAGTTCGAATATAATCAATAAAAAGATTCTTCAGATAGCTGTACCGTCCATTATCTCAAACATTACAGTGCCTCTGCTGGGACTGATCGATGTGACTATTGTCGGCCATCTGGGAGCAGCAGCTTATATCGGCGCCATTGCCGTCGGAGGTATGCTGTTCAATATCATTTACTGGATTTTCGGGTTTCTGAGAATGGGCACCAGCGGAATGACTTCGCAAGCATATGGCAGACATGATATGGAAGAAGTTACGCGGTTGTTGCTGCGGTCTGTCGGTGTAGGGTTACTCATTTCTGTTTGTCTGTTGGTATTGCAGTACCCTATCCGCCAACTCGCATTCACTTTCATACAAACCACGAAAGAAGTGGAGGAACTGGCTACACTCTACTTCCAAATCTGTATCTGGGGAGCTCCCGCCATGCTGGGACTTTATGGCTTTGCAGGATGGTTCATAGGTATGCAGAATTCACGTTTCCCAATGTACATCGCCATCACACAAAACATTGTGAACATTATCGCAAGCCTTTGTTTCGTCTACCTGCTCCACATGAAAGTGGCGGGGGTAGCTTTCGGCACACTCACAGCCCAGTATGCCGGCTTTTTGATGGCCCTGATATTATGGAAGCGCTACTATGGCGGACTGAAAAAACACATCACCTGGCGGGATGTACTGCAAAAACAAGCTATGCTGCGCTTCTTCCAGGTAAACCGGGACATCTTTCTGCGAACACTTTGCCTGGTTATTGTCACTCTGTTTTTTACCTCCGTCGGAGCTGCACAGGGGGAGGTGGTGCTGGCTGTCAATACTTTGCTAATGCAGCTATTCACTCTTTTTTCTTATATCATGGATGGTTTCGCATATTCAGGAGAGGCATTGGCAGGCAAATATATCGGCGCAGGCAACCGGATAGCACTACATCGTACCGTTCGCCAACTCTTTATCTGGGGTATCGGACTTTCCACAGGATTCACGTTGCTCTATCTCTTCGGCGGTAAAGCGTTTTTGGGATTACTCACCAACGAGGTATCAGTAATCCGGGAGGCCGGAAACTACTTCTACTGGGTATTGGCTATTCCGCTTGCAGGTTTCGCAGCCTTTCTGTGGGATGGCATTTTTATCGGGGCTACCGCCACCCGGCAGATGTTCTACTCCATGCTGGCAGCCTCAGCCAGCTTCTTTCTCGTTTATTACTCTTTACACGAATGGATGGGAAATCATGCCCTATGGCTGGCTTTCATTGTTTATTTATCCCTTCGTGGCATTATGCAAGCGGTTTTAAGCAGAAAAATCCTGCATCAAAGTTAATCTTTACAGACAGAAAGCGTATATTTGCAAAAAACTAAAATATAATATCATATGGCAAAGTATAAAAGAGTTCTGCTAAAGCTCAGCGGCGAAAGCCTGATGGGTGAAAAACAATATGGCATCGACGAGAAGCGCCTTGCCGAATATGCAGCACAAATAAAGGAAATCCACGAACTGGGTGTCCAGATAGGTATCGTGATTGGTGGCGGTAACATCTTCCGTGGACTGAGTGGTGCAAACAAAGGTTTCGACCGCGTGAAAGGTGACCAGATGGGCATGCTCGCTACGGTTATCAACAGTCTGGCGCTGAGTTCTGCCCTGGTAGCTGCCGGCGTAAAGGCACGTGTGTTGACAGCTGTTCGCATGGAACCTATCGGAGAATTTTATAATAAATGGAAAGCCATCGAATGTATGGAAGCCGGTGAAGTGGTAATCATGTCTGCCGGTACAGGCAATCCGTTCTTTACAACCGACACCGGTTCTTCCCTCCGTGGCATCGAAATTGAAGCTGACGTCATGCTGAAAGGTACACGCGTAGACGGTATCTATACTGCCGACCCCGAGAAAGACCCTACCGCCACTAAATTTGATGACATCACTTATGATGAAGTACTGAAACGTGGTCTGAAGGTGATGGACCTTACCGCTACTTGTATGTGCAAAGAAAACAATTTGCCAATCATTGTGTTCGACATGGATACAGTGGGCAATTTGAAGAAAGTGATGCAAGGAGAGGAAATAGGGACGTTGGTACACAATTGACGAATTGAGAATTGAAAATCAAAAGATGAGTATCATTCATTTCTTAATTTTCAATTCTCAAGTTTCAATTTAATAAGTATAATAATTATATTTGCAAAGTTTCAATTAAAGTACAACTCCAAAACCAAAGAATATGAGAGAAGTAAAAGAAATCTTAGACGAAGCGCAAGAGAAAATGGATATGGCCATTATGTATTTGGAAGAAGCATTGGCTCACATCCGCGCCGGAAAAGCAGACGTTCGTTTGCTGGACGGTATCCGTGTGGACTCTTACGGAAGCATGGTTCCTATCAACAATGTAGCGGCTGTTAATACTCCGGATGCCCGCAGCATAGCTATCAAGCCGTGGGACAAGAGTATGTTCCGGGTGATTGAAAAAGCCATTATCGACTCCAGCCTTGGTATCATGCCGGAGAACAATGGCGAAATTATCCGCATCGGTATTCCACCGTTGACTGAAGAACGCCGTAAACAACTCGCCAAGCAGTGTAAGGCAGAAGGCGAAACAGCCAAAGTGAGCGTACGTAACGCCCGCCGCGATGCCATTGATGCCCTGAAAAAGTCTGTAAAAGACGGATTGGCAGAAGATGCACAAAAAGGCGGTGAAGAAAAATTGCAGAAAATCCACGATAAGTACATCAAGCAGATTGATGACATGCTGGTTGCAAAGGATAAAGAAATTATGACCGTATAAACCAATTGACAATTGACAATTGATAATTGACAATTACCTTGCAAATAATAAGGTTTCTGCCAAGCATTAATTGTCAATTGTCAATTATTAATCATCAATTGATTTGAGGGGACTGATAATAAAAAACACAGGAAGTTGGTATCTGGTGAAGACCGACGAGGGGAAGTGTGTAGAGTGTAAAGTCAAAGGTAATTTCCGACTTAAAGGTATCCGCAGTACTAACCCGGTGGCTGTGGGTGATTATGTACAAATCATATTAAACTCGGAAGGCACTGCTTTCATCAGCGAAATTGAGGACCGGAAGAATTATATCATCCGGCGTGCTTCCAATCTTTCCAAGCAATCACACATCCTTGCTGCAAACCTCGACCAATGTATGCTTATCGTAACGGTCAACTATCCGGAAACATCCACCACTTTTATTGACCGTTTTCTGGCTTCCGCCGAAGCATATCGCGTGCCGGTCAAAATCATATTCAATAAGATAGACGCTTACGATGAAGATGAACTCCGCTACCTGGACGGGCTTATCAATCTCTACACTACCATCGGCTACCCCTGTTTCAAGGTTTCTGCCAAGACCGGTGAAGGTGTAGCACAAATTCAGGAAGAACTGAAAGGGCGAGTAACGCTCTTTTCCGGACATTCCGGCGTAGGAAAATCGACACTCATCAACGCCATATTACCTGAACAAGATGTAAAAACGGGTGAAATTTCTGTATATCATAATAAAGGTATGCACACCACCACGTTCTCTGAAATGTTTCCCGTTGCAGGAGACGGATATATCATTGACACGCCGGGCATCAAAGGGTTCGGAACATTCGATATGGAAGAGGAAGAGATAGGGCACTATTTCCCGGAAATATTCAAGTTCTCCGCCGACTGCCGCTATGGCAACTGCACTCATCGGCAAGAACCGGACTGCGCCGTACGGAAAGCCGTGGAAGAACATTACATCAGCGAATCACGCTACGCCTCTTATCTCAACATGCTGGAAGACAAAGAAGAAGGTAAATACAGGGCAGCGTATTAAAAAAGTCACTCTCTTTTAATATCACTCTATCACTTTTTTTAACGCTTCTCACTTTAAACCTTTCTGTTCCCAATATGTCCAAAACAGTGCTGACATAATCTGACGTAATACTAATACTGATACATGAATAAGAAAGTTAAATGGGGCATTATTATTTTTATTGGTGCCGGACTGATTGGATGGGGCATTTATTCTCAGCTCCCTAAAGAGAACCAAGAACTGGCGGCTGCCGACAAAGTTATGAGTGGTAACCGCAATACAAAGAAAGCATTAAATGTTAACGCCAAAATCATAAAGCCGCAGCTGCTGAAAGACGAAATCAAAATCAGCGGTAGCTTGCTGCCTGATGAAGAAGTGGACCTTTCTTTCGAGACTTCGGGCAAAATTATAGAAATCAATTTTGAGGAAGGCAGCCTGGTAAAGAAAGGGCAATTACTGGCTAAAGTAAACGACCGTCCTTTGCAGGCACAGTTACAACGCCTTGTTGCCCAACTGAAACTGGCCGAAGATCGTGTGTTCCGCCAAAATGCACTGCTGGAAAGAGATGCGGTCAGTAAGGAAGCCTACGAACAGGTGAAAACCGAGTTGGCAACCCTTAACGCTGATATAGACCTGATAGAAGCTAACATCGCACAAACCGAACTGCGTGCTCCATTCGATGGAGTAATCGGTCTGCGCCAGGTCAGCGTCGGTACATACGCTTCTCCTTCTACCATTGTAGCCAAACTTACAAAAGTATCCCCGCTGAAAGTAGAGTTTTCTGTTCCCGAGCGTTACGCAAACGATGTAAAAATCGGCGCGGGAGTTGATTTCGGCCTTGAAGGCAAACTTGAAACATTCCATGCCAAAGTATATGCACGCGAATCGAGAATGGACCAGAATACCCATACATTGACTTTGCGCGCCCTCTATCCCAATGCCAACGGCAGCGTTATGCCGGGACGTTATGCGGACATCCGTTTAAGCAAAAACGAAATCCATGATGCCCTTGCCGTTCCTTCCGAAGCCATTGTGCCGGAAATGGGTAAAGACAAGATATTCCTTTATAAATCGGGAAAAGCCCAACCGGTAGAAATACAGGCTGGCATCCGTACAGAAGCCGAAACACAGGTATTGCAAGGTTTACAAGCCGGAGACACTATCATCATTTCGGGTACGTTGCAACTTCGCACAGGTTTGGCTGTAACTTTGGACAATATCTATTAAACCAGACGCCTTATGAATATATCCGAACTTAGCATACGGCGCCCGGTACTTTCCACGGTGCTTACCCTTATCATCCTGCTCTTTGGACTTATCGGGTACAGCTACCTCGGCGTGCGTGAATATCCATCCGTGGACAACCCCATTATTTCGGTTTCCTGTTCCTATCCGGGAGCAAACGCCGATGTTATCGAGAACCAGATTACCGAACCGTTGGAACAAAACATCAACGGTATTCCGGGTATCCGTTCCTTGTCCAGCGTCAGCCAACAAGGTTCAGCACGTATTACGGTAGAGTTTGAACTCTCCGTAGACCTGGAAACGGCGGCAAACGATGTGCGTGATAAAGTGTCACGCGCCCAACGCTATCTGCCCCGCGATTGCGACCCTCCCACCGTATCAAAAGCGGATGCGGATGCCATGCCCATCCTCATGGTGGCATTACAAAGTGACAAGCGTTCCTTGCTGGAACTGAGTGAGATTGCAGACCTCACGGTGAAAGAACAATTACAAACCATTGCGGATGTCAGTGGGGTAAGCATCTGGGGCGAAAAGCGCTATTCTATGCGTCTGTGGCTTGATCCTGTCAAGATGTCCGGCTACGGCATTACTCCTATTGACGTTAAAAATGCTGTAGATAAAGAAAACGTGGAACTCCCGTCCGGAAGTATCGAAGGAAACACTGTGGAACTTACCATCCGTACCCTGGGATTGATGCATACGGCAGAAGAATTCAATAATCTGATTCTGCGGGAAGACAACAACCGTATTGTCCGGTTCAGTGATATCGGACGGGCGGAACTGGGCCCGGCAGACATCAAGAGTTATATGAAAATGAATGGTGTGCCTATGGTCGGTATCGTAGTAGTGCCACAGCCAGGTGCCAACCACATCAAGATTGCCGATGCCGTTTACGAACGTATGGAACTGATGAAGAAAGACCTCCCGGAAGACGTCAAATACTCCTACGGTTTCGACAACACCAAGTTTATCCGTGCTTCCATCAACGAGGTAAAGGAAACGGTGTATGTAGCTTTCATTCTCGTTATTATCATCATCTTCCTCTTCCTGCGCGACTGGCGCGTGACGCTGGTGCCTTGTATCGTAATCCCGGTTTCACTTATCGGAGCTTTCTTCGTTATGTATCTCGCCGGATTCTCCATCAACGTACTTTCCATGCTGGCGGTGGTGTTGGCGGTAGGTCTGGTAGTGGACGATGCCATCGTAATGACGGAAAACATCTATGTCCGCATAGAACGCGGGATGCCACCGAAAGAGGCGGGTATCGAGGGAGCCAAAGAAATTTTCTTTGCCGTTATCTCCACCACCATCACACTGGTGGCCGTATTCTTCCCCATCGTATTTATGGACGGTATGACGGGACGCCTGTTCCGTGAATTCAGTATCGTAGTATCCGGTTCGGTAATTATTTCCTCGTTTGCCGCACTGACTTTCACCCCGATGCTTGCCACGAAGCTACTGGTGAAACAGGACAAGAAGAATTGGTTCTATTTGAAGACCGAACCGTTCTTTGAAGGCATGAACCGCATTTACAGTCGTTCACTGGAAATATTCCTGCACAAACGCTGGCTGGCAATGCCGCTTGTGTTAGGAACATTAGTTATCATCGTGTTCCTGTGGAATGCCATCCCCGCCGAAATGGCACCATTGGAGGACCGTTCGCAAATCAGCATTAACACCCGCGGTGCGGAAGGCGTAACGTATGAATATATACGGGATTATACGGAAGACATTAACCACCTGGTAGATTCCTTGCTACCGGATGCAGAATCTGTAACGGCACGTGTATCAAGTGGTAGTGGAAATGTGCGCATCACGTTGAAAGATATGAAAGAACGCGACTACACACAGATGGAAGTTGCAGAACAGATTTCGAAAGCGGTGCAGAAGAGAACTAAGGCACGCTCATTCGTACAACAGTCATCTTCTTTCGGTGGACGCCGTGGTGGTATGCCGGTGCAATATGTATTACAGGCTACCAATATCGAAAAACTGCAAGAAGTGTTGCCGATATTCATGGCAAAGGTTTATGAAAATCCAGTCTTCCAGATGGCGGACGTGAACCTGAAATTCAGTAAACCGGAAGCCCGCATCAATATCAACCGTGACAAAGCGAGTATCATGGGAGTCAGCACACGCAACATCGCCCAAACCCTGCAATACGGATTGAGTGGTCAGCGTATGGGCTATTTCTATATGAACGGAAAACAATATGAGATATTGGGAGAAATCAACCGCCAGCAACGCAACAAACCTGCCGACCTGAAAGGTATCTATATCCGCAGCGATAAAGGTGAGATGGTTCAGCTGGACAACCTTATCGAACTGACCGGAGGTATCGCTCCCCCGCAGTTATATCGTTACAACCGTTTTGTTTCCGCCACCATTTCTGCCGGACTTGCCGACGGAAAGACTATCGGACAGGGACTTGACGAAATGGACAAGATAGCAAAAGAAACACTGGACGAGACTTTCCGTACCGCACTGACCGGAGATTCTAAAGAGTATCGGGAAAGTTCTTCCAGCCTTATGTTCGCCTTTATATTAGCTATCCTACTCATCTACCTGATTCTGGCAGCCCAATTCGAAAGTTTCAAGGATCCGCTGATTGTCATGCTTACCGTCCCCCTCGCCATTGCCGGAGCATTGGTATTCATGTACTTCAATAATATCACGATGAATATCTTCAGCCAGATTGGTATTATCATGCTGATTGGACTGGTGGCAAAGAACGGTATCCTTATTGTAGAGTTTGCCAACCAGAAACAGGAAGCCGGAGAAGACAAGATGGATGCCATCAAAGATGCTTCCCTGCAACGTCTACGCCCCATCCTGATGACCAGTGCCTCCACCATTTTGGGCTTGATACCGTTGGCATTCGCTACTGGCGAAGGTTGCAACCAGCGTATTGCCATGGGTACAGCGGTAGTGGGCGGTATGTTAGTATCCACATTCCTGACCATGTATATCGTACCTGCCATATACAGTTATGTATCTACTAACCGAAGTAAGTTAAAGAAATCATGAAACGTACTATCTTATCCCTCATAATGGCCGGTTGCGCTTCGCTTGCTTTGCAGGCGCAAGCCCCTCAAACCTATACGTTAAAATCCTGCCTGGAATACGGGCTTCAGAATAATTACTCACTGCGCATCACCCGCAATGAAGAACAGGTTTCCAAGAATAACGCCACGTTGGGCAATGCGGGTTACCTGCCTACTGTCGACCTCTCGGCAAGTTATAAAGGAACCGTAGACAACACCGACAGCAAAGTGCGCGCCACCGGAGAACATCTCAAAGAAAATGGCGTCTTCGACCAGACCATGAACGTCGGCTTAAACTTGAACTGGACTATCTTCGACGGCTTCAACATCACCGCCAATTACCAGAAGTTGAAAGAACTGGAACGACAGGGCGAAACCAACACCCGCATCGCCGTAGAAGACCTGATTGCCAACATCGCAGCGGAATATTATAACTACGTACAGCATAAAATCCGTCTGAACAACTTCCGTTATGCCGTATCTCTGTCCAAAGAACGCCTGCGCATCGTGGAAGAACGTTACCACATCGGTAACTTCTCCCGCCTGGATTATCAGCAGGCAAAAGTGGACTTCAACGCCGACAGTGCGCAATACATGAAGCAACAGGAACTTTTGCACACCTCCCGCATCCAGTTGAACGAACTGATGGCTAACGAGAATGTAGACCAGCCGATCATTATCCGGGACAGTCTGATCGATGCAGACAGCGGGCTGAACTTTGAAGAATTGTGGAATGCCACCCTGCAAACCAACGCCTCTTTGCTAAGAGCCCACCAGAATAACACCCTTGCCCAACTGGATTATAAAAAGGTTTGTTCACGCGACTACCCTTATCTGAAAATGAGCGGCGGCTACGGTTACACCTTTAATAAATACGACGTTGCAGCCAATATACAGCGTGGTAACCTCGGAGCGAACTTCGGCTTGACCATCGGCTTCAACCTGTTCGACGGCAATCGCCGCCGGGAACGCAATAACGCCCGGATTGCCATTCAGAATGCCCGTTTGGAACGTGAACAACTGGAACAAGCATTGCGTGCCGACTTGAGCAACTTATGGCAAGCATATCAAAACAACCTGCAAATGTTGCATCTGGAACGCCAAAATCTTGTAGCTGCCAAAGAGAACCACGAAATTGCCATGGAACGCTATATGTTGGGAAACCTCTCCGGTATTGAAATGCGCGAAGCGCAAAAGAGTCTCCTGGATGCGGAAGAGAGAATTCTTTCTGCAGAATATAACACAAAGTTATGCGAGATATCTTTGCTGCAAATCAGTGGAAAAGTGACAAAATACCTGGAATAAAACAATTATTCCCCATTAGGCGAGTTTTTTTCCTCTACTTTTGCCATCAGTAGAACTATAAAAAACAACGACCATGAAAAAGATTAGCCTGTATTGTCTGGCCTTACTATGCCTGACAAACCTATTT
Organism: Bacteroides stercorirosoris; assembly: GCF_900142015.1. Taxonomy (GTDB): domain Bacteria; phylum Bacteroidota; class Bacteroidia; order Bacteroidales; family Bacteroidaceae; genus Bacteroides; species Bacteroides stercorirosoris. The sequence continues at coordinate 17,661 of NZ_FQZN01000036.1, read as the reverse complement.
GCACAAGAGACCGTAAACTACAAAGAAAAACAGCCGTACAAAACTTGGGTAAAAATGGCACCCAAGTTGAACGACGAATTCTTTAAAACTTCTGAAGCTATCCGCATTGGCGATAACGTATTACTCTACCAACAAACCACCGGCGGGTGGCCCAAAAACATCTATATGCCCGCCGAACTGACAGAACAAGAGCTGGAAGATGTACTTGCCGCCAAGGATGATGTAAACCAAAGTACCATTGACAACGATGCAACCAGCACGGAAATCGAATACCTCTCCCGCCTGTATCTTGCCACTAATGCCGGAAAGTACAGAGATGCCGCCCTCGATGGCATTCGTTACATCCTCAAAGCTCAGTATCCCAATGGTGGTTGGCCACAGTTTTGGCCTCGTCCCAAAGGCTACTATACTCATATCACTTATAACGACAATGCAATGGTAAACATTATGGAGTTGCTGCGTCAGGTATACGAGAAGAAAGCTCCCTACACCTATGTTCCCGACAGCATCTGCGACCGTGCTCGCACCGCATTCAATAAAGGCGTGGAATGTATCCTTAAAACCCAGGTTGTCATAAACGGCAAGCCCACCGTGTGGTGTGCGCAGCATGACGAATACACTTTTGCTCCTGCCAAAGCACGCGCTTATGAACTTCCCTCACTGAGTGGCGCCGAATCGGACAACATCGTCATCCTGCTAATGTCCCTGCCTAATCCTTCAAAAGAGGTTATCGCATGTATAGAGAACGCAATAGAATGGTTCAAAGCATCAAAGATTGAAGGGATGAAAAAAGAGTTCTTCACAAATGATGAAGGAAAGAAAGACTACCGCATGATACCATGTACCGATTGTCCTCCCCTGTGGGCACGCTTCTATACACTGGAAGATAACCGTCCTTTCTTCAGTGACCGCGATGGAGTGAAGAAGTTCGATATCTCAGAGATAGGACACGAACGCCGCAATGGATACAGTTGGTATAATAGTGACGGGCTGAAAGTATTCAAGAAATACGAGCAGTGGAAAAAGAAACACAATAAATGATAGCTTCGGGGCAGCATACACTGCCCCTATTTTTTCATCCTATCCCAATACCCATTTCGTCTTCTTTCCGAAGCAACGGTACGCCATTGCCACCAGAAGCCATGAAACGCCAAATGCCAACACTGCGGCGGCAGGTATCTGCAAATACAACGGAACGCCTGCTGCCCGCATCAATACTACTGCCGGTCCTGTGAAGAAGTAGTGTATCATATAGATTCCAAAACCGCAAAGCGTCAGGTTGGACAATACTTTTATCACCCGCTCCGAACGGACGTTTACCCTCTTGGCCCACATAAACACCGGAATAGTCATCATCACCACATTCAACGAACAGTAGGTGAAGAACAGTTCCAACATCTCATCCGTCAAGTTCGGCAATGCCGTCATGTGGCGGAAACCAAAGAAAGTCACCGTATATCCCACCACAAACATAGGAATACCTATCAGTACAGACTGACGCCCGGTCCAGTCATGGTTTCTCAGGTAGTGTCCCAAAAGCAGATAGCCATTGAAACCTGCGAAATAGTAAAGCGTTCCAAACGAGTTCCATGAGCAAGTGCCCCATAAGTATTTTGACACGAACTCGCTATAATAAGGTATGAGCAACGTCACTCCCCATGCCACCAAGAACCAAAGTTTAGCACGTTCCGACGCCTTCTCCACCCAGGCAGAGAATATCGGCAAATAGAGATAAAGCCCTATCAGCAAATAGATGTACCACATGTGCACGTCGAGAAGGGAGAAATTGAAAGGCAACTCCGCTATATATCCCATACTGACAGCAAGAGACTGGCGCATCACCTCCTCACCTGAATACGGAAAGAAGTCGAGAATCACCTTCGGCTCCACTCCCAGCAATCCTGTAATCCATGGGAAAAGATTATAAATCACCGACCAGATGAGGAACGGGAAGAGCACCCGCAGGATGCGTTTCTTATAGAATACGGACACATCGCCACGCACCGGAAGCAACAACGCTCCTGTTATCATCACAAAAAGGGGCACACACGGACGCAACACCGCTCCATAGACGGCCCCCCAGAATTTTATATCTACAATGTCGGGAGCCGTTCCCGGATAGAAGTTGAAAGGGTCTGTGCAATGGCAACAAACAACGGTAAACATAGCTATCAGTCGCACGACGTCCAGCCAGACAACACGGGAATCCGCTTTCGGGGAGATGTGAGGAGTAGTCAGTTCCATAATATAAATAAGATTAATCAGATTTTTGAAGTCGCAAAGATAGGAATTAGTATCGGCATATAATGACATCTCATTGTTTTTCTACAGTCTTCCTACCTAAAATCAAAGGAAAGCCTGCACGATTAATCAAGGCAGTATACCTTGTCTATTCTCATAGGGGTGAGAATAAACAAAGAAAACTGTCCCGAAGAAGTAAATCAACCTTTTGGGACAGCTTTCAATTAATCTATAGAAAAACGTTTCTTACTTACTGCAATTCCACGGTTTCAGTTGCTTGAAGAAATCATTGCCCTTATCATCTACCAGGATGAATGCAGGGAAGTCTTCCACTTCAATCTTCCAGATAGCTTCCATGCCGAGCTCAGGATACTCTACGCATTCGATGCTCTTGATGTTGTTCTGTGCCAGGATAGCGGCAGGACCACCGATAGAGCCAAGATAGAAACCACCGTATTTCTTGCAGGCATCCGTCACCTGTTGGCTACGGTTACCCTTGGCAAGCATAACCATGCTACCACCATGACTTTGGAACAGTTCCACATACGAGTCCATACGTCCCGCAGTAGTGGGTCCCATGGAGCCGCAAGCCATTCCGGTCGGAGTTTTAGCAGGACCGGCATAGTAAATAGGATGATCCTTGATATATTGCGGCAAGTCTTCGCCACGATCCAGACGTTCTTTCAGTTTGGCATGTGCGATGTCGCGGCCTACAATGATTGTACCGTTCAGTGACAGGCGGGTAGCTACCGGATATTTAGTCAGCTCTTTCAGAATATCCGTCATCGGCTGGTTCAGGTTGATTTTTACCACAGTACCTTCGCCTGCATGACGCATTTCTTCCGGAATCAGTTCGCCCGGATTGCTATCCAGTTTCTCAATCCAGATACCTTCTTTGTTAATCTTGCACTTGATGTTACGGTCGGCAGAGCAGGAAACGCCCAAACCTACCGGACAGGAAGCACCGTGACGGGGCAGACGGATGATGCGTACATCGTGAGCGAGGTATTTACCACCGAACTGCGCACCAAGACCTATTTTATGAGCTTCTGCCAACACTTCTTTCTCCAGTTCTACATCGCGGAAAGCACGACCGTATTCATTACCTGTAGTGGGCAATTCATCGTAGTAATGGGTAGAAGCCAATTTCACGGTCAGCAGATTCTTCTCAGCAGAAGTACCGCCGATAACGAAAGCGATGTGATAAGGAGGACAAGCAGCCGTCCCCAGCGTCTTCATCTTCTCTACAAGGAAAGGAACCAGCGTACCGGGGTTCAGGATAGCTTTGGTCTCCTGATACAGGTAAGTCTTGTTTGCCGAACCGCCACCTTTGGTCACGCAGAGGAATTTATATTCCATTCCCTCAGTAGCTTCGATATCAATCTGTGCGGGCAAGTTACACTTCGTGTTCACCTCATCGTACATGTTCAGTGGAGCATTCTGAGAATAACGCAGATTCTCCTCGGTATACGTTTTGTAGACACCCAGTGAGAGGGCTTCTTCATCGCAATAGCCCGTCCACACTTGCTGTCCCTTTTCACCGTGAACGATAGCCGTACCGGTGTCCTGACAGAAGGGAAGTATGCCTTTGGAGGCCACTTCCGCATTGCGCAGGAAGGTAATCGCTACATACTTATCGTTATCACTTGCTTCGGGGTCGCTCAGAATCTTGGCGACTTGCTCATTGTGCGAACGGCGCAACATAAATGACACATCGCGGAAAGCCGTGTTAGCCATTGCCGTAAGACCTTCTTTTTCAATCTTCAGCATAGGTTTTCCTTCAAACTCGCTTACGGATACATAGTCTTTTGTAAGCAGATAATACTCAGTCTTATCTTCCCCATGCTCAAACATAGGTTGATAGTGGAACGGAGGTGTTGTTGCCATAATTACTCGTAAATTAAATTAATGAATCGTAGCACAAAGGTAAGAACTATTATTGAAATATTTCTTTAATTAGAGTGAAAATGAAGCCACCCTCTGCATACGTTCTATCAATTCATCCCCCAGCGCCGTCTTATCCTCAATATGCTTCAGCACCGCTGTAACAAACGGATTGCTCTCAAAGTCTCCACGCACCTGCTCGAAGTCCATCTCCTTCTCCGCACGCGAACCGTCGGCACCGAACCCCGTCATAGAGGCCAGCGAGAACTCTTTCTTGGCATCATCGTATACCATGCGATCCAGCCCTACCACAGCTTCTTTCCACTTCTCAACAATGCGGATGATGTCTCCGGTTGTTATGTTCTCAGGCTTGATTCCATAGAATTCTTCCAGCTTCTCATAAGCCCACGTCCACTCGTAAGTGTAGTAGTTCTGATGCATCTTCTCAAATTCCGCATTGATATACTTCAAGCGGTCTACTTTGCCGCACTCTATATCATTAATCAGAGCATCGATCTCACTCTTCGGCGCAATCAGACCGGAAATGTCCACCCACTCACCACTGCCTATCGAAGTCTCGGGTTTCAGGCGGGCGCGTATCTCTTCATTACTTTTAAAGTCTATGCCTTCCAGACGCTTGATAACGGAGTTTCCGAGGAACTTATGGATGGCAATCTCATAGAATTTAATGCCCTTCACCAAAGCTGAATTGCGAATTTTTGCACTGTGGAAAGAGTAAATATCCGAAAGTTCACCCGAAGCATGGCGCAGGTTCTGCAAAGTTTCCCGTCCCTTAAACATCTTCTGTACGGTGTAGGGACTAAGCAAGTTATAATTGATAAAATCCAGTTTATTAGAATCCGTACGCCCGTCACGCTTCGGCCATTTCTGTGCGTCACGGATGGTTCCCACACTGCGCAGGTTGACACCCGGCACGAGATAAGTGGTATTATTCTGCTCTATCAAATAAGAGAAAGGCAGGTTGGAAGTGTCGGAATGATTAACGTGACGCCCCATCACCAGTGAGAAAGCACCCACACGGGCAGGCCACAGGATATAAGAATCGGAAGTTGTTTTAGCGCCACGTTCCAGGGTTCCCTGATGGATAGGCCCTAACTTATACATATGGTTACTTTGGTTAGAACCCGAACCGGCGTTCATGAATGAGAACATACCGGCAATCAATAAGGTGGATTTATGATGCGTCACCGTGAATGGTCCCGCAAAAATGGCACAGGCTTCACCGTTCTCTCCCTGACAATTGCTGAAGAAAAGCGATTCGGATGCCGAATAATTGTGTCCCAAGCGGCAGGCCTGACCCACAAAGCAACGGCTCAGCATCGCCCCGTCATCTATGTGCGAACCGGAAGAGATGATAAAATCGTCACAGATAACTCCGTGTCCAATATGCACCGGAGCTTCCTCATTACTATTGATACTACCGTTATAGAGGCGGCAAGTTCCACAGATATGGCAATGGTCGCCAATACGCACATTCTTGATAGACCCGGTATTGAGTATCATCACATGATTGCCGATGCTGCCTACCGCAGAAGCATGCTTATTGGAATAAAAATCAGTGATAGCCTTCATCCGGCAAATCAACTCCGGACGGTGACGGTAGAGAGCCAGTATATAAGCCTGGTGTGCAGAGAGCTTATCGTTGATAAGCACTTCACGACCACCGGTCTCATTCAGCACGGATACCTCTACCCCGTTGCCAAATTTACTCACTCCCTCCACCAGGACAATGTCCACATTCTCAATGAATGTATCATGCCCGATTTCATAATTAGCAATATAGTTCTGAATGTTTTCTATGCAACAGTTGTCCCCCACTGTGACATTGTGGAGCGTTACATGGCGTAAGCCGGAATGTTTCTTAATTCCTCCCGGTAATGTGAATTCTGATTGAAACACCCCCAAACGTACATCGCCCGAAAACCGGGTGTGGTGTACAAACTCGGTAACAAAATCTTCCGCTACCATTACTTTCCCCCAATCATCGGCCAGACACGACTGGCTTTTCAACCGGAGTACTTCGTCTTCGGTCAAATGTCTGTAATTCATATTCTTTATCGGTTTATATAGTTGGCAAGACATTCAAGTTACAGCCGACAAGGCATCCGTACACAACAATGCACGGCCTCCTTGCCAACCGGTATCTTGTCACCTCGTCAACTCAATTTATTCCTCTTCTTCTTCGTAGGTCTGATAAAGAAAATCGTTATAAGGGTACTTCTGTACGTGCAACTCTTTCACACGCGTGTAAACTACACTCTTCAGTTCCTCCAGATTAATCTTCTCGCGGGCGGAAATAAAGAGGCAGTTATCCTCCATCTTTGCCATCCACGTCTTCATCAGTTCTTCGAGTGTCAAGTTCTCCTTTGTTTTGGGGGTAAGGTCGTCAGACGCTTTCTCAATGTATGTGTAAGCGTCTATTTTATTGAATACCAATATCATTGGTTTACCGGCTGCACCGATATCCGCCAATGTTTTATTGACTACTTCTATCTGTTCTTCAAAATCCGGATGCGAGATGTCTACAATGTGCAACAACAAGTCTGCCTCGCGTACCTCGTCCAGTGTCGACTTAAAGGAGTCGACCAGGTCCGTCGGCAACTTACGGATAAACCCAACCGTATCCGAAAGCAGGAATGGAAGGTTTTCGATAATCACCTTGCGCACGGTCGTATCCAACGTTGCAAACAACTTGTTTTCCGCAAACACTTCACTCTTGGCAAGCAGGTTCATCAAAGTAGATTTTCCTACGTTGGTATATCCCACCAGCGCCGCACGAATCATACGGCCACGGTTCTTCCGTTGGGTTGACTTTTGTTTATCTATCTCTGCCAGACGTTCCTTCAGCAACGACATACGGTTCAAGATGATACGGCGGTCCATTTCCAACTGCGTTTCACCCGGGCCACGAAGTCCCACGGAACCTTTACCGCCACCGGCACCGGAGCCACCGCCCTGGCGTTCCAAGTGAGTCCATAAACGTTGCAAGCGGGGAAGCATGTATTTATACTGTGCCAGCTCTACCTGCGTTTTCGCATTGGCAGTTTGTGCCCGCATGGCAAAGATATCGAGAATGAGCGAAGTACGGTCCAAAATTTTAATCTTCAACTCCGCTTCAATGTTACGTATCTGTTTCGCAGAAAGCTCATCGTCGAAAATCACCATACCGATTTCCCGTTCAGCTTCTTCTTCGTTCCGGATATATTCTTTAATTTCTTCCAGTTTACCTTTGCCGACGTAGGTCACAGAATGTGCCTGATCCAGCTTCTGGGTAAAACGTTTCACCACTTCCGCCCCGGCTGTCTCAGCCAAGAATGCCAGTTCATCGAGGTATTCGTTCGTCTTGCGCTCATCCTGTGTTTTTGTGATGAGACCAACCAATACCGCCGTTTCTGCCTGTACTTCGGAGATTACAAATTCTTTCATTTACTATGCCTTAATTATATATATGTATTATTAGCGGCGACAAATATAATTATTTTTGCAGAAATCCTTCAGAAATCTTTTCATTTAATTCAGAAACGATATCCTTATAGTCAGCCCGCCTGCCGCACGCACGTATCTCTAATAACGGATATTTCTCGGCAATGTTCGCCATTAAATCTTCCATAGAAGGGGCTGCCGAAAGTTTACTATACTCTTCATAAGTATAGGTAAGGAAAGCAACATTAGGACCTATTCCTCTATTATCCAAGAGGTAGCCATTTGTTAGAGGGGTAGGCAGACGTAAACGATCTCCTGCTTTCAAATCCCCGGGAGCAGGATAAGACAGTATGCGCGTGCGGGAGTCATCCATCATGACCGGAACCTGATGCGAATAATCAGCCTTCGTTTTATAAATATAGACCACCGGCGAAGTGGAAACCGGATTTCCACCTGTCAAATGTGGGGTAACCACCGCAGAATTCATTTCTATCTTTTGCATATCAGATGTGACCGTTGTTTCCTTTTTCGCAGAGCGACAACCTGCCAATAGCACAAGTAAAGCCGCTATTGCAATATTAATTCTCTTTTTCATTTTAAAAACTTACATTGTTGAGTTCCCTTGTCCGTCACAGCCTGCAAGATATATACTCCCGTAGGATATTCACGGCAAGAGAAGGTTATAGTCTCTTTTCCTTCAGAAGATATCTGCCTTAGCAAACGTCCGTTAACATCATATAGAGTTAGTTTAGAAGTATTCTCCGGTAAATAGACAGTCACGGTTTCCTGCTGTTTATCACAGAAAACGGTAAACTGCATTTCTTGTTTTGTTTCTATAATTGGAGTAGGGTCAGCCTTAACAACAATTTCAGTCGTTGTGTCAGCACCACCGCGAACAACTTTCCAATCAGCATCATTTGTTCCTTTATAGACTGCCACAATACGATCACCGGGTTGTGGCGTTACTGAAATCTTACAGGAAAAAAGAAATGCTCTGCCACTATATACCTGCAAATCCGAAATCGCATATGTTTCAGAGATTATTTCTCGCAAATTCAAATCCTTATTTACCAAAGCAAGACAGACATTTCCATTAAAAGCCGCCAGTCCGAAATTACCTATGGCACCAACTTTCACATTGAAGAGAGTATTTATATTGAACTGGGTTTCCATAGTCTCCAGTCCTGAATAAGAACTGGTTACAGCAAACAAGCTCAACAACGACTGATATTCTGAATCACTTTCTGCCTTTTTAAGACCAAAGACAGCGTCTTGGCTTGTGATAAAGCCACCACCGGTGCTACCACCAGTTCCCTGCTCATCCGGATTCAAAGCTGAAATCAGAAAAAAGCCATTGCTATTACCACTCCATCCCCAATTTACTCTGAAATAATCCTTCGTCGTATATGCATCCAATATAAACTGATGCCCCTCATTAGTAAGAGTAGCCCCACCATAAAGTACAGGGCCTACTGTCATAATTTCATCTTTCAGCATTTGCAACCATTCCGCGTCTGAATACCAATCACGACGAAGACACAACATTCCTTTATTATATTTCATGCATTTTGCCAATCCCTGCACTGCGGTTAATGTTGCTGCCCCAGTACCACCGGCAGAGGCAATATTAAACTGGGATTGAGCCATCACACCACAGTCATACATCAAAGCTGCAACCTCATTTTCGGTTGTTTCAGAAGACTTCCAATCATATTCAAGCGGCATATTATTCCAAACATAACTATTACCCAATGTCTTCTCCGCTACATTTTGAGAAATTTCTTTCCCGTTTATATTTGCCGTATAGGTATAAGCCGGAAGAGTACCCGTACCTGCATCCGGCCATTGGTGATAACGCATTAGTATAGCCATAGCCGTCGCCACACATCCGGTCACAGTGCGGACATTATTTATCATCGGACAAAACTTATTATAAGGGCTTAACTGATCCCATTTAGCCGTTTCATATTGCTTCACTACATCCCCCGTACTCATATCCATTACTTCTCTCCATGCTTCAGATACAATGCCAGAGGCATCCACCCTCATCTCCCTAGCATCATTAATCTGCTCTCTCAATCCATTCATCCAATTTTTCAAATTAGAGGGCATTCCATCTACCACAAAACGATCTGTGAAAGAATACCCCAATACCGGCATAGCCAAATCATCTCCGGCTATAATAACAAAACCTTTCCGGTCGGTACTATTAAAAACATAAAAAGCCGGAACTGTCCCTGCACTGCGTGTGCTCGCTTCTTCCCCATCCCAAACCAATTGCACACTCGGAGACGCAGTAGCACTACGGGTTTGAACATTTGCTTTAAAGAAATCGGCAGCTAAAGCATGAGCCTGCTCTACTGTTACATTATCAGCAAGAAGCCGACTTGCAAGAAGAATAAATAGAAAGAGTAGTGTACACCTCATATAATTTGGGGTTAATTTTTAATAGCGCCTCAACGAATGATATAAGTCTCTATATTGTTGCTTATTAGAAAGACAAAATTACTGAAATATATGGTTTGTCTGATAAGTTTGAATACTTTTTTTAATCTTCCTGTCACAAATGAATATTTCAGGCCGAAAAACATCCATCAAAATATAAAAAGCAAGGCCATCCTAAGTCATAGGACAGCCTTGTTTTATCATAAATATATATATAGTCTATCGCTTCATAAATTTGCTTCGGTACACCTTACCATCAGTCGACTGCAATACTACAATATAATAACCCGCTGCCAATCCGCTTACCGGAACAGAATACTCTTTCTTATCCCCGAACTCTTTCTGCTGTATCATCTGCTGCCCAAACAGATTATAGACAGAGATCATTCGAACCGAATTGGAAGCATAGATAGTAAGAATATCTTCTACCGGCTGCTGACAAACAACTGCCTCACCTTTATCGGCTACCTCATCCTTGATACCGGTAGTCGGTCCTACAGAAAAATAGAGAGTGCTAATTGTTACAAGGTCTCCATTAGTACCAGGTTTATACAAACGAACTGCATGTCTTCCTTCGCCCACACTCAGCGGTATTTCCATTACAAGATTTACCGGCTGATCTGTCTCCTCCACAAATACATTTTGATAGTGTACACTGTAAGCATAACCCTGGGCATTCTCGAAAACAGCTGCTGTCAATGTTCCGGCATATACATTTCCATCACCGGACAATGAAAGGTCAGCCAGAAAGTTCAGACTCTCGCCTACTTGAAGTTGTTCCTTCTCCAGACGTGGTTGGCTGACTTTTAAATCGGCAGCTCCATACGCTTCCTTTATGGTGACCGGAGTTGACTCACCGATGGCATACGTACCGCCTCCCCAATCTATGCAGGGGCTAATATAATACTCTCCAGCAGGAATATTGGTAGTCACAGAGTTCTTAGTAACAGCCAAGTTTCCGGATACAGCCAGTTCTCTATCAACCGTGCCCGGCTCTATTTCGACCTGTACATCTCCGACTATCGCTACAAAGTCCGTGTTTTTATCAAAAAGTGCAACACCCACTAAACCATAATACTCATCCGACACACTTTGGTTAGAAACCAAGATTTTGAAATCTCCTTTGAGACCGCTATATAAACTATGTACTAATTTCACACTTACCTCTATATCTTCTTTAAGACTAAGATTACCGCCGAATGGTGTCAAAGTACATTTATTACCATTTACGACAAGGATGAAAAGTACTTCAGAGCCCAAATAGCCACGTATACGGCTCCAGGCTGTTTCACGTCCATCTTTTGTAGCTACATATAAGGAATAAGTTCCATCAGCCAAATCTGTAGGAATTGTAAGGTTCGAGAATGTTTGACTTCTGGTTCCATAATTAGTATCAACATCACTCAAAGATATTTTCCACAGTGCAGACTGTTCACCATCTTTTTCCGCAATTAGTCCCAACTGTCCATTTCGAAACTTCATACTCATATTAAACATCCCGGTCACCGTAAAATCAAATTTCTCGCCTTTAGTGACCTCTTTTTTATTTATCTCTAACTTCTGCATATAAAAATGAGAAGTAAAGTTCGAAGAGGTAGTAGGCGGCTGTATCCCCAGATACATTCCCTGACCTCTCGTAAAGCCTCCGCCAAGATTACTTCCACCGCCAATACCGGGAGAATCTGGATTTAAGGAAGCAACCTCAAAGTATCCATTATTCATACCACTCCATCCCCAATTGACATGAACCATATCCTGTTCATCATAACCGTCAAAAACAAACGCATGACCTCCATCATCCGATGACCCGAAATAGTAGATAGGGCGTTTTTCGCTAATTTCCGACTTAATAAGATTCATCCATTCAGCAGAAGTGAAAAACTGACGATATATCAATCCCAAATTTTCATCATATCCAAAGTAGTCAATCAAAGCCTGACCTACCTGATGTGAATAAGCTCCCGAAGAGTAGGGTGAATATTCCATATCAACAGCAATACCACAGGCAGACATTAGCTGTGCAACGGCATTAGCCTATGCCGTGGTATAATTACCTTCATATTGTGGCAACATGTCATCCCAGTCAAAAATAGTATTCCCATAATCAAAAGAACACACAATTCCACTGGAAGTCCTATAAGAATGAGTGCTTTTCCCTTTTACAGGATATTCGTGATATTTCAAAATCATAGCCATTGCTGTAGCCACACACCCCGTCACGCAGCGTTCTCCTTGATAGACAGGACAGGTATTGTTGTACGGTGTACTCTGATCCCAGCAAATATTCCCCAACAAAGGAGATGCAGATGCCGGAAAATCTGTTTTAGTAAGCAACTTAGGCTCAACAACCGCTTTTTCTCTATCACCTAATTCTGTATAGGCGGTATTATATAGTTCCAACCATCCAAGTATATTTACCGGCAAGTTTTCAGTAATAAAACTTCCACTATCCGAATAACCCAGTACAGGTTTCATACGATCATCACCGGACACTATGACATAAGCAGACTGCGCATAGTTATAGACATAGAAAGCTGTTCCCTCCACACTACGGGTAGATGCAGATTTTAGCAAATCATTAGAAATTGCCGCCAATTGAATATCACCGGCATTACGAGTCACAGTTCCGGATGTCTGCATAAAAAAAGTCCGGGCTATAGAAAGAGCCTCTTCCGGAGAACGTTGAGCAGTCCATGCTGTTAAACTACATAAAAGGACAAAAGACAGGAGTAGTAATTTCTTCATAGGCATCATTATTAGAATAATTAAATAATAGCTAAACAAGGAAAATGCAAAGTTAGGGAAATATATTACCTTACAAATATTTCCCTCTACTATTTTGCATATCGATAAAAAGTAAGGGTGTATCCGTAGATTCGAATACACCCTATTTTCTTTTTCTATTTGATAATACCCTTAATTAGTTCACCGGAGTCGGAGCCATTGCAGCCGGATTATTGTCAGCTTCCGTAATAGCACTGTTCACTGATGTTTCAACTTCAGGAATACGATAAATCATGATAGGAGCCTCAGGAGCAATCTCAGCAAATGTACTGTTGATTGGATAGTTGGCACCCTGGCGAATAATAGGTTTCTTCAAACGCAAGATATCGAACAACGCAAAACCTTCACCCCACAGTTCAACACGGCGCTGGAACCAAATCTCATCAATAAATGCTTCTAAAGAACCTGCCGTACAAGTGTAAGACGGATCACGATATTGCTTCACGAACTCTTCCAACTTTTGTTTGCCTGTAGCCAGATTATCCCGTCCAAGAGCCTCCGCTTCAATCAGCTTCATCTCTTCAACACGCATCAACGGCCAGTCTTGTGCATTGTCCGTATCAGCAAAAGTGCCATTGTCAGGACCAAACTTCACATTGGTGTAAGGAGAGAATTTGCTGGGGAAAGTTCCACCATTAAACATACCGTTTGCCCAATAGTAAGCATAGTCCTCACCAAGTCCGTTATCCAGAACAGGCGAGTGCAGATCTTCGTCTACCCACCAGCCTTTACGTACATCAGTTTCAGGAATATCAGCCCACAAGTTTTTGTTGATGAGACGGTAAGCCACGTCAGTAGCACTGGCAGCAGTTGTATATCCCATACCCGTCAGTGAACAGAGATTGGAAGGCCAGTTTACAATACCGGTTTTTGCCAGATAATCTTCCGTAGTCACCACGATACCCCAAATCCATGCATTGTCCGTAGCATTGTAGAAAGTCGGTTGACTAACTTCCGCAACAGAATAAGGAGCCGAAGAGCCATAAGCTTTAGCTGCATCAGAAGCCGCAGCAGCCCATTTACCCATCAACAGATTGGCACGGGCACGTAGACCATAAGCCACTTCTACTGATATTTCAGCTTTATCAGCACGTGCAGACACACCAGTCAACAGAGTGATGGCCTCATCCAAATCTTCCATAATACGAGTATACACTTGCTGTACACTTGCGCGCGGATTATTCATCAACTCTGTATCAGTAGTAGTTTCCAGCACCAAAGGCACACCGTTAGCAGTTTCGTGACCAATGTATGTCAACTGATAGGTCTGAATAAGCTGCAAATAGTCGAAAGCCCGCGAAGCCAATGCCTGACCACGATATTTCTTCAATGAAGCATCTGTCGCTTCTGCCGGAATAGCCTTAAGAATATCATTGGCAGTTTTCATATGCTTATAATATAACTTCCACAAGAAAGAATTGAATGTAGAAGTGATATTTCTATCCAGCAAACGCTGAGAACTGATGAACTTATTATAACCGGTCTGGTCATTCAAAGTCAGCAAGTCCTGTCCGGCCGTTTCATAAATCATACAAGCTGCCGGAAAACCATAGTCCATATGGTTATTAAAGTCCGTCAACAGGTTTGTATGAGAATAGAGGCCGGTCTTCAAACCGTTCAATTCCGAAGAAATACGGTCAGGCAACAATTCGACCACCTCATTTTTCTGGTCTTGCGTCACGGTGCTTCCTTCAGGATACTTGTCGAGATCACAAGAAACCACCACCATTGTTGCAGAAAGCAGTAATATATATTTGTTAATCTTCATAATTCTATATTTGTTTTAGATTAAAATGAAAGTGATAAACCTCCCGAGATAGCACGGATAGGAGAATATACGTCTGCGCTGGCAGTCGTATAGCTCTGACGCGGGTCGAAACCTTTACGCTTGCTGAACAAAGCCACGTTATCGGCTGACATATAAACACGCAGTGAACCAATGTTCATTGTGCGTGTCCAGCTCTTCGGCAATGTATATCCCAAGGTGATGCTGTTAATGCTCAAATAGTCAGACTTGGTCAGGAAACGGTCAGACAAATAGTTGGCATACTGGTCGGTTGCGCTCAAACGAGGAATGTTAGAACCTGTATTATCAGCAGTCCAGGCTTTCAGGATATCCTTATGCCAGTTCTGTCCCGGATCGGTTCCTGAGTTCATCAAAGATGCATAACCGTTGTCATACATACGTCCACCCAGCTGATAAGCAAAGGAGATTGAGAAATCAAATCCATAAGCATTCAGGCTTGTACCAAAACCACCATATACTTTCGGCAGAATATCTCCTGTCGCATAACGGGTAGCATTCGGAGCATCCGTAGTTGTCTCCTGTCCTGTTACGTTGCCATTCGCATCCGTAACATCCTTGTAGTACATGGCTACTCCTGTTTCCGGATCTACTCCCGCATATTTGCGCAGATAGAACTGATATCGGGATTCACCTTCACGGTAGATATAACTTCCATTGATCATTTCACCATTCAAAGAAGGATCCAATTCATTGATTGTATTCTTAAAGTGAGTCAGGTTGAAGTTCATGCGCCAAGTCAAGTCGTTCGTTTCGAGCAAGATTCCGTTCAAATCCAATTCCACACCTTTATTGGTCATAGAACCAACGTTCATCGGAATGCTTGCGTAACCGGCAGATGCGTTCATCGGCTTATTGTAAAGCATATCGGTAGTCTTACGGCTGAAATATTCAACCGTACCACTCAAACGGCCCTTGAAGAATTCAAAGTCAAAACCGGTATTGAAACTATGGGAAGTTTCCCAAGTGATATCCTTGTTTCCTTTATAAGAAAGTGCCAACGCGAAATCGTTATTACTGTTAGAAACAGTGTATTGATCCAGATAAGCATAGTAATTACCAATGTTATCGTTACCTTGCGCACCATAGCTTATTTTGAATTTCAGCATATCAATCCAAGACGCATCAGCCAGGAAAGACTCTTTATTCATCAACCAGCCTAAACCAACAGACCAGAAGTTACCCCAACGGTTGTCCGGATGGAAACGCGAGGAAGCATCACGACGGAAAGAAGCACTGGCAAAGTATCTTTCCAGATAGTCATATTGGGCACGGAACAAGAAACCTTCCGTAGCATAGTTGGCCGTGCTGGAGTTTGTGCTCGGAGTATTGATGGCATTATTCAACTCTACAATAGTAGGATTGTAGACTTTTTGCTTGCTGCCAGACAGAGACTGGTTCTTATAATCATAAGATTCAAAACCTGCCAGTAAATCAATGTTATGCTCACCGAAGTTTTTCTTATAGGTCAATAAGTACTGTTGGTTGATACTGAATACACGACTGTGAGAAACACCTACTACACCACCGGTGTTACCTGCATACTGTCCGTAATAGGGATTAATCAACTCAGTGTAGCGTGTATTGTCCAAATCCATACCCCAGTTGGCAGTCGCTTTCAGCCCTTCGAGAATAGATACTTCTACAAAAGCACGTCCACTCAGAATATCCATGTTATATTCATTCTTGTCCAACTGCAAAGCAGATGCCGGATTAGATTGAGAAAGGAACGGGCGGTTCAGAGGTGTAGTACCATCTGTATACATACCATTACCATAATCATACATAGTGAAGCCACGAGAGTCTTTTTTGATACTGCCGTCTGCATTACGTATATACAAAGGATAGATAGGTGCGATATTATTAGTTATATAAAATAAGTTCGTAGAACTTCCCGAAGTCGTTTGCTCATCAGGATAACGGCTCACGATATTAGAGTAAGCAACATTAGCACCTACTTTCAACCACTCCTTCACTTGGTAATCAGCTTTCAGACGGAATGAGAGACGGGCAAATGATGAGCCCGGAATAAGACCGCTGTCATCCAGATAACCGGCTGACATATAATAGTTCATTTTCTCAGTAGAGCCGCTGATGTTCACATTGTATTCCTGACGTAAGTTACCATTATCAAGCAACTCTTTTTCCCAGTCATCAGGAGTAATGTAATAGTCTCCATACACTCTGCCGAGTTTTGCATTCGGATTGAGTTTGCCATCCACGCCAATATAACCTTCACCATTGGGAACTGTATAGACAGGGTATCCTAAACCATCTTTACTAAACAACAATGAATTGATGTATTGGTTACCGGTCATTCCATTAGACAGAACTCTGTTGGGATCTCCACCTGCATAACCGTTCAGCATTGCTGTATAGTAGTTCTCAACATATTCCTGGGAAGAAGTCATCACATCGTAATTAGATACACCGCGACGGTTAGTACCCCACTTGGCATCCAAATTCACAGTAGCTTTTCCTGTAGCTCCTTTTTTCGTAGTAACCAGAATTACACCATTAGCACCACGTGCACCATACAAAGCGTTAGAAGCAGCATCCTTCAATACCGTCAAACTCTCAATATCCTGTGAGTTGATAGCTGAAATGTCACCATCGTAAGGAACACCATCTACTACATACAACGGATTATTACTTGCCGACAGAGAACCGACACCACGAATACGTACGGTAGACCCGGTACCCGGTTGTCCATTACCACTCGTTGTCTGCACACCAGCTACCTGACCCGACAGTGCATTAGATATATTGGAAACCTGACGCTCCGCAATTTTATCAGCCTTGATAGTGGAAGCCGAACCAGTAAACTGGGACTTCTTCGCAGTTCCATAAGCAACCACCATTACTTCGTCAAGCATCTCAGCATCAGACTTCATGATAACTTTTACAGTAGGTTTAATAGCCACTTCTTGCGTCTGCATTCCAATGTACGAAACCTGCAAAGTCTTCGCAGAACTAAGCCGCTTTTATTTTGTTGATATTAAGTGATTTAATTATTTCATGGAACTTTGAATTAAATAATTGGAAAAATGTAATATTCT
>NZ_FQZN01000027.1 GCF_900142015.1 Bacteroides stercorirosoris | reverse complement strand
CGTTTTTTGGGGGGAATGCTTAAAGATACAAAAAAGGCAACTAACTCGCAATGAATTAGTTGCCTTAAATTTTATTATTTTAGGAATATCCCTATATATCCCAAAGAGAAAGTAAAGCTTCTGTTTTTGTATGTATAGTCGTTAGCTTTAGATACGTTCATTAGACATTCTCGTTCCCATTAGAGGAAACTGGCACAGCACTTGGTCACATCAGATCTGATATTCAGTCAGCTTAATTTAAGGCAATACAGTGTGCTGACAAATCGTTTGTCGTCACTTACAAACACCTTGTCAGCACTGCCCTCAACTCCCGACCGACAAAGGGGTTGAGAGTTGTCAGTGCTGGAGTGCTGACAACTTTGCAAAAAAAAGAATTTGTTAAGCTCTCTCGCATTGTACTTCTACTCCTGCCGCATCCATATCCGCGCCCATCGGTGGGTTGCGTTTGGCAAGTTTCAGCTCGATGCTCTTCACGGCGGGGAATGTGCGGAACAACCGTTTCACGATACGTCCGCAAACATGCTCCAGCAATTTGGAGGGAATCTCCATTTCTGCCTTCACATTTTCGTATACATCGGCATAACTCACGGTATGCGTCACGTCATCCGTCTCGGCCGCACGGGCAATGTCAACTTTCAATTTCAGGTTAATGACAAATTCATTACCCACTTCACGTTCTTGTTCACCTACACCATGATAGGCGAAGAAACGGACGTTATCAAGAAATATGTAACTGTTCATAATCAAATAGAATAATCGATAAGTGACAAAAATAAGAATTCCCTCTCACCGGACAAAGAAAACCGGTGTATTTGTGACAACAACTCCTCTTCTTGCCGGGCAGGAATAGAAAAAGGGCGAATGATTATTCGCCCTTACACGTATTGTGATGACGCCTGTAGAGGCGCATTATCCTTTCCGTCCTGTCTGTTCTATCAATCCTTTGATCTTTTCGTTCAGACTTTCCGCTTTCATCAGTTGTTCCAGCGTCAGGTGCATACGGTAGCGCCAGTAATGTCTTGGATTGGCAGGCACGTTGATACGTTCTTCCTGTACATTCGGGTTACGCCACTTGCCGTCCATAGACAACCAGTCCTGTAGGGAGAGGATGCAAAGGATGGAGTTACTGTAGAGGTGGTTGCGTACCACTTCTTCGCAAAGTTCCGGAGTGGCAACTGCCGGTGCAGCTCCGTAATGTCCAAGAATAGCGTTGTAGTACCGTTGGGTCTGTTGGAAATCTTCTTCCCACCAGCCGCGAAGCGTAGACATATCGTGTGTAGAAATGGTGCAAACCGAGCGGTACGGATACCAGTCCGGATGTCCGAATTCCTGCGACGGGTCTTTAGGCATACGCTGTATCTCCAGACTGAGGATACGCAGGTCGTTCATTACCCATGCCACACAATCGGGTATCATGCCGAGGTCTTCTCCACACACCAGCATACGGGTGGATTGCGTCAGTTGCGGCAACTTCTTCATAGCCTGGTCGCGCCAGAAGTCGTTATGGCGATGATAGTAGTACTGGTCGTACAAGCGGTTGAAAGCAGCCTTCTCCCAATCGTTCAGCGCGCGATAGATGTAATCGTGCTGCACGCCGATGCGCGGATGGAACTTGTGCGGGTCTTCGCGGTCGGACACAAACAACACGTCACTGATGAGTGCATACAGTCCGTCGCGTATCCAGATGCTGTCCTCGTCTGTCTTTCCGGCAAAGTAGGCTTCCACTTTACGTTGGGTGTCGAATTCGGGACGCATACGGTAAATCTCCCATGTGTCCGTAGGTTCTATGAATGTCTGTTTCACATAGTCAGTATGCGGGCCAAACATCTGTCCGAGGAAGTACTCGTGGATATACGGTTTCACGAAGAAGTCTTCGCGGAATGTCATTCCGTAGCTTTCTATTTCCTCGCGCGTCATGGGCAGAGCGGGGACGAATTGTCCCAACAGTCCGTGTACGGCGTGCGTCGGGATTTCCCAAATGCGGAAAAAGCCCAGAATGTGGTCAATGCGGTAAGCGTCGAAGTATTCCGACATTTTGCGGAAACGTTTCATCCACCACGAATAACCGTCCTTCTCCATTACGTCCCAGTTGTAGGTGGGGAAACCCCAGTTCTGACCGTTTACAGAGAAATCATCGGGCGGTGCACCCGCCTGGCCGTTCAGGTTGAAGTAATAGGGTTCCGTCCATGCTTCTACACTGTTGCGGCTGATGCCGATGGGAATATCACCTTTCAGCACTACGCCGTTGGCGCGTGCATGTTCCGTTGCTGCCAGCAGTTGCAGGTGCAGGTGGAACTGGATGAAGAAGTAGATGGCAATGTGCGGATAGTCGGCAGAATCTGGTTGACATAACTTCTCTATTTCTTCTGCCTTATATTCGGTGAATTTCGGCCATTCGCGGAAGTTGGGCGTCTTGTAAGCGTCGCGCAGATAGCTGAATGCAGCGTAAGGCTGCAACCATTCTTTGTTGTTTTCAAAGAACTGGCGGAAAGCTTCGGATGCCAGTACTTTCTCACCTTCCTGTTTGTATATCAGGTGGAAGTATTCCCATTTCGTCCGGTTTACCGCTTCATAATCCACGGTAGACAGAGCGTTCAGTTCTTTCTGACGCTTTTTGAATTCGGCCATTTTCTCTTTGTCCTTCAGCGTTCCCATCTGTTTCAGATCTGCATACATGGGATGGAAAGCATAAATGGAAATGCTGTTGTACGGATAAGAATCCGTCCACGTGTGCGTCATGGTGGTGTCGTTGATGGGCAATATCTGTACGGCTTTCTGACGGGTAAGTACTGCCCAGTCTATCATTTGCCTGAGGTCGCCGAAGTCACCTACGCCAAAGCTCTTTTCGGAGCGGAGCGAGAAGATGGGGACTGCTACTCCGGCACCTTTCCAGTCGGGCAGGGCGAAGTAGGCGTAACGGTCGCCGATTGCCAGTGTTTCGTTGGCACCTATCTGCGGATCGGCCATATAGCGGTTGGGATTGTTTTCCCATGCCACGGCGCGGTGCTCTTTCTTATTATAAAGAATGAATTTATACTCCAGCGGGAAGCTGATTTTGCCGGCATCCACTTCAATCTGCCATTCGGGGAAGTTGGCGTCGCTCATGAGAACGGCTTTGTCTGCATCCCAATCACCTAAAATCTTCTGGTTGCCGCAAAGCCCCAGACAGTGGTCATTGTCGATGCA
The DNA here is from genome assembly GCF_900142015.1 of Bacteroides stercorirosoris. Taxonomy (GTDB): domain Bacteria; phylum Bacteroidota; class Bacteroidia; order Bacteroidales; family Bacteroidaceae; genus Bacteroides; species Bacteroides stercorirosoris. The sequence goes on along the minus strand of NZ_FQZN01000027.1, from coordinate 74,445 downwards.
TGGTGCATACGCCTTTATCAGCAATCCTTTCTTGTGGCTCTTTGGAGCGGCACTGCGTTCGGGATGTGCCAACAGAGATTCCGTAAAGGCAGATGTGTAGAAGTATTGCTGTTCGGGCAAGTTCTTCCAACTGTCTTGCAGGCGGTAGACTTTCTTTTTGTCACCTGATACGTAGAGCGTTCGGGGAAGTTTGTCCCACTCCGTCCGTATGATTTTGCCGTCGCGATAGATTTGATAACTGTATTGAACAAGGCCGTTTTCGGGCGCTTGAATGTCCGCTTCTAAAGTCCAGTGAATGCCATCTACGGTTTGTAGTGGTACGGCTTTTCCGGGTTGATTATCACCCAGTTCAGGAACAGAGCCTATGACTCTGACCTCTTCACCCCAACTGGTGCGGTACTCGATATGAAAAGATAGTATCATATATATTAGATTTAGTAATAGCTGCAATGATTATGCAAGTATAGACATTATTCCGCATAATCACGCAGCTACCGCTATCTAAGTTTTTTAAATTCCTATGCAAACGTTTGTGCTTGCTGTTTGTACGTCAAATATCATCCGCAACGTGATGCGCCGCAAGTGGTACAAATAAGGCAACCTTCTTGATATACAAGTGTTTCGTTACCGCAATTCGGACATTTCTTGCCTTTGGCTTCTGTGCCGTCCGTGATGTATTTCTTCAAGGCGCGTTCCACACCGTTCTTCCAGGTATTGATGCTTTCGCTATCCAGTTGCAGAGATCCTACCAGCTTGATTACCTGTTCGATAGGCATACGGTAACGCAGTACGCCGGAAATCAGTTTGGCGTAGTTCCAATATTCCTTGTTGAACTTCTCGGACAGACCTTCGATGGTGACTTTGTAGCCGCGTTTGTTCTGGAACTGGAAGTCATACCGCTTGTTGCCGTCCTTATCTACATTCTTGATAATGTGTCCGGTAGTGACGTTCTTCGGCAAAATGATACCTTCATCATCGTCTTGAAGACCGGTGAAGATCTCATATGGATGTCCGTCGAGCAAGCCGACGAATGCCACCCATTTCTCTTTATTATTCTGGAACCGCACGATATCGGCATCAAGTACTCTCGGACGGGTTTCCACTACTGTAGGTGGTTTGCAGGGAGGTAAATCTTCCTTCTTCTCGCTCTTGGCGGAGATGAGCACACCGGAACGTGAACCGTCGCGGTAAACCGTACAGCCTTTACAGCCGGACTTCCACGCTTCTACGTACAAGCGGTTCACCAGGTCTTCGTCCACATCGTTTGGCAGGTTGATGGTGACGCTGATGGAGTGATCCACCCATTTCTGGATGCGTCCCTGCATCTTGACTTTCATCAGCCAGTCTACATCGTTTGAAGTTGCTTTATAATAAGGTGATTGCTCAACCAAAGCGTCAATTTCCTCTTGCGTATAACGTTTGGCGGGATCGTATCCTTTGGCTTCCAGCCATGTTACAAACTTGGGATGGAAGACGATATATTCTTCGAAAGCATCGCCCGTGTCGTCCACAAAGTCAATGTGTACATTCGTGTCGTTCGGGTTTACTTTACGGCGGCGTTTGTATACAGGCAGGAATACAGGCTCGATGCCGGAAGTGGTCTGCGTCATCAGACTGGTAGTACCCGTCGGAGCGATGGTGAGGCAGGCTATGTTACGGCGTCCATACTTCTTCATTTCCTCATATAGTTCCGGGTCAGCTTCACGCAGGCGGTTGATGAACGGGTTGTTCTTTTCACGTTCGGTATCATAAATCTCGAAAGCTCCACGCTCTTTTGCCATTTCTACAGATGAACGGTAAGCATTCAGAGCAACAGTCTTATGTACTTTTTCAGAAAACTCAGTAGCTTCTTCCGTGCCATAACGCAACCCGAGTGCGGCAAGCATATCGCCTTCTGCGGTGATACCTACACCGGTACGGCGTCCTTGACCACTCTTCTTATATATCTTGTCCCACAATGTGCGTTCTGTATGTCTTACGTCTTCGCTTTCTGGGTCAGTATCAATCTTTTCCATGATACGCTCAATCTTCTCTAATTCGAGGTCAATGATATCGTCCATGATACGTTGCGCCAGGCCTACATGCTTTTTGAACAAGTCGAAGTCAAAATAAGCATCCGGCTTGAAGGGGTTCACTACATAAGAGTAGAGATTGATGGCAAGCAAACGGCAGGAGTCGTATGGGCACAAAGGAATTTCACCGCACGGATTGGTGGAAACGGTGCGATATCCCAAGTCTGCATAGCAATCGGGTACGGATTCCTTTAATATGGTGTCCCAGAACAGTACACCCGGTTCTGCCGATTTCCATGCATTGTGAACGATCTTTTTCCACAAATTGGTTGCATTGATTTCTTTTTGTACAGTCGGTTCGGCTGAATAAACAGGGTATTGCTGGATATATGGAGTGCCTGTAATGGCGGCTGTCATAAAAGCATCGTCCAGTTTCACAGATACATTGGCACCTGTAACTTTGCCTTCCGTCATCTTGGCATCGATGAATGCTTCCGAGTCGGGATGTTTGATAGATACGCTCAACATCAGTGCGCCGCGGCGTCCGTCCTGGGCTACTTCGCGGGTAGAGTTTGAATAACGTTCCATAAAAGGAACCAGACCAGTAGAAGTCAGAGCTGAATTCTTTACCGGAGAACCTTTCGGGCGGATGTGCGACAAGTCATGCCCTACACCTCCACGGCGTTTCATCAGTTGCACTTGCTCTTCATCTATTTTGAAGATGGCACCATAAGAATCGGCTTCACCGTCTACTCCGATAACGAAGCAATTGGATAAAGATGCTACCTGATGGTTGTTGCCAATTCCGGTCATCGGGCTTCCTTGCGGAACGATGTACTTGAAGTGGTCGAGCAGCCCGAACAGTTCCTCTGCACTTAATGGGTTAGAGTATTTAGCCTCGATACGGGCTACTTCATTGGCTATTCTCCAATGCATGTCTTCCGGAGATTTCTCGTAAATATTTCCGAAAGAATCTTTAACTGCGTACTTGTTTACCCAAACACGCGCAGCCAATTCGTCGCCTTGAAAATATCGTAAAGATTCTTCATAGGCTTCGTCGTAAGAATAAGTCTGTTTTTCCACGATGCTTTTTTCCTTAGATTTATTTTTAATAAGTAAGAGTGTAGAAGTAATACCTATCATTAACAAATGTGATTGCAAAGCTAAGCATGTTTTTTGTTATATCAAAATAAAAAGAGAATAATTTATGAACAGGCTGTGAGTTTTCCGTTTCTTGAATTTAATTAGTTGATTAATAGTTTATTAGTATTTTTGTGTAAACAAAAAGTTTTCCAAAAAGAAAACTGTGATTTCGATTAAGTTAAATTGAATAATTGTTTTTAGAAAACTTGGGTGAACTTTAAATTTATTATTTGGTGGCAGTCTGCTATTCTTTTCCTATATTTGCAAAAAAATGAAAGAATGGAAACCCTAAAACAAAGAAGAACAATCCGCAAATATCAGCAGAAAGATATTTCTTCTGATTTGTTAAATGATTTGCTCGATTCTGCCTTCCGTGCTTCTACGGTAGGGAATATGCAGGTATATAGTGTAATTGTAACGCGTGATGTTGAACGAAAAGCCAAACTGGCACCGGCTCATTTCAATCAGCCGATGGTGCAGGCCGCACCTGTGGTTTTAACATTTTGTATAGACCTCCGTCGTTTCAGTAAGTGGTGTGAAGAGAGAAAGGCTGTTCCCGGATATAATAATTTTGAATGGTTTGTAACCGGGTCGGTAGATGCTTTGTTGGTGGCGCAAACTTTCTGTGTGGCGGCTGAAGAAAAAGGATTAGGTATTTGCTATCTGGGCACTACTACTTATAATCCGCAAATGATAATTGAGGCCTTGGAATTACCAGAATTGGTGTTTCCCATTACTACTGTAACAGTGGGTTGGCCTGATGAAGAGCCTGCCCAGGTGGATCGTTTGCCGTTGGAAGCTATCGTGCATGAAGAAACTTATCATGATTATACACCGGAAGACATAGACCGCTTGTATGCTTATAAAGAATCTTTGCCTGAAAATAAGCAGTTCATTCTTGAAAATAATAAAGAAACATTGGCTCAGGTCTTTACGGATGTGCGATATAAGAAAGAGGATAACGAAGTGATGTCGGAGAATCTTTGGAAAGTAATGAAAAAGCAGGGCTTTTAACCCTGCTTTTTTAATGATGCTTGTATGTCATCTATTTCAGCGCGAAAAGCTTTATCCACTTCCCGTAATTCTTTAATAGTTTTGCAGGCATGTAGCACGGTTGCATGATCCTTGTTGCCAATTAGCGTGCCTATCTTGGCCGTAGAAAAATCGGTGTAGGATTTAGCGAGGAACATGGCTATCTGGCGTGCCTGTACTACCTCACGTTTTCGTGATTTAGTATGAATTGTAGCGGTATCCAAAGAGAAATGTTTGCATACCACATTGATGATATCATCAACGGTTACTGCTTTGCTTTCACTTTTGGTTACTTTCCGTACGATGCGTTGCGCCAGTTCCAGGTCGATTTCCTTATTGTATATAGTTGAGTGCGCCATGATAGAGATAATGATGCCTTCCAGGTCGCGCACACTGTCGCCAACGTTTTCAGCAATGTAATCTATCACTTCTGCCGGAAATTGTAAACCATCGCGATGTATTTTATTGCGCAGAATGTTTTTGCGCAATTCCACGGTAGGTCTTTCCAGTTCGGCAACCATACCCCATTTGAAACGGGTGATCAGTCGTTCTTCCATACCTTGCAGTAATACGGGAGCACGGTCAGAAGTCAGAATAAGCTGTTTTCTGTTCTGGTGTAAATGATTAAAGATATGGAAGAAAGTGTTCTGTGTTTTGGTAACACCAGCAAATTCCTGGATATCATCAATAATCAATACATCAATTGATTGGTAGAAGTTTATGAAATCGTTGGTAGTATTGTTACGTACAGAGTCAGTATATTGTACTTGGAATAAATGCGCCGATACATATAATACTCTCTTGTCCGGGTAGAGTTCTTTGATCTTTGTACCGATAGCATTTGCGAGGTGGGTTTTACCTACACCTGATGCTCCGTAAAAAAACAGAGGATTAAAAATCGTTTTGGCAGGGTTTTGCGCGACGGCTTCCGCTACGCTGCGAGAAAGTTTGTTGCTATAGCCTTCAATAAATGTTTCGAAGTTGTATTCCGGATTCAGATGTGGATCTAAATCTACGATAGGAGCCTGCGGTATTTCTTTGCCGATTACCCTTTTTTGTGGAATAATAGTGCGGGGAGTGGATTCGAGATCAACGGTAGTGCGTGAACTTTTATCCACCATAACATTATACAATAACTTGGTGCCATCACCAATCACTTTGTATAGAGTTTTGCGTAACAAATCAACGAACTTGTCCTCCAAAAACTCATAGAAGAACTGGCTGGGTACTTGTACGACCAGCGTCTTGTCCTCATATTTCAAAGGTATGATGGGGAGAAACCATGTTTTGTATGTCTGCTCAGGAACATTGTCTCTGATGATTTCGAGACAGCGGTTCCATAGCCCGACATGATTTAATTCACTCATAACGGCTTTAAATACATTTATTAATTAAGCAAAACTTCTACGTCTGCAAAATTGGCAATCTTATTTCAAAAAAACAAATGCGTTTTTTCTTGCTTTTCTATTAAAAACAATAATCTCTTTACTTTCAATCACTTATCACATTACATATGAATAGCTCCTAAAAGGAGCTATTGCATTTTTATAAGTCCCTGAATAGTAGTTGAATAAGGTATTGAAAACAAAAGTTCAAAACTTGTAGAATCTTGTAGAATAGAAGGAGTACTTTAGTTTCTACACGGACTTATCAAGGATTTCCCTTTCAATTCAATTAATACCTTTTATTTAGACTTATTCTATTTAAGTGTTTTCTTCCTACTTATCTTTTTTGCCGAACAAGGAGAAATGAACATATCTTTTAGGATGTGATTTCAAATCTTCAAGAAGGCTGGCAGCATTGGCTGTTGTTGCATTCAGATTGTTGTAAAGGGACGGGTCATTCAGTAACAGACCGATTGTGTTATCTTTCTGACCTAATTGGTCTGTAATCATTTTTACATTAGCTAATGTAGAATCTATGCTGGCAAATGCGGCAGCATAGTCTATTTCCTTCAGGTTATCGCTGATAACGACAAAGTTATCTCCAATCGTATTCAATTTTTGGGTAAGCTGCGGAATATCTTTACTCATGATAGTTTGCAACTGTCGACTGGTAACTTCCATGTTTGCCATCGTGTTTTGTACGCTATGCAGTGTTCCGGGAATTGCCGGATCTCCGAGTATGGTATTCAGGGAAGCGAGAATGGAATCCAGTTTGGGCAGCATCTTTTCTACTTGCGGCATAATTGTTGCCACCTGGTCCATTACACCGTTATTGACGTTACCTTGCAATGTGTCTCCCGTCAGGTATTTCTCACGCGGATTATTGGCCAGTAATAAATTCATTTTCACTCCTCCCATCAGTTCGGAGGCCAGTTCGGCAGTACTGCCTTTCGGTATGCGCAGTTCCGGGTCCACGTCAATTTCCGCAATTACCTTTCCGGGTTCGGTATAGTCATAATAGAGATCACGAACAATACCTACACGGAAACCATCGGCAAAAACCGGACTTGATTTTGTCAGTCCATTGATGTTATGGAACTTTACGTAGAAATAGTTAGTAGGCTTGAACATGTGGATGCCTTTTAGGTAATTGATGCCATATACCAATATGCAGAGAGCAACAATGCCCGCAAGTCCTATTCTAACTTCTTTGGTAAGATACTTCATCATGATGTTATAGTCTTATTTATTTGTTTCTTTTCTTTTTGAATTCCTCAATAGCCGCACTAACGTTTGTCTTCTTTCCGTTTTTGAAAGCGATGATAAAAGCGTCTTTGAATTTCGGCGCTATTTCACGTTTAGTACGTATTACTTTATTATAGTCTGTTGACGAACCATATGTATATTTATAAAGTCCGCCTTCTTGATAATACTCTACGTCTTTCAACCCCTTCAGTCTTTTGTCATTAGAAGCAAGCGGACGGGAAGAAGTAAGTATCTGTATTTTAAACACAGGACTGCCATTATCGGTTTGCCCGCCGGACACTTTTCCTGTATTTTGTTTTGTTCTTGTATTGTTGGTTGCTGATGCTGCCGGCTTTTGGGCGGTCTCGCGGGGGAGATTCACCTTTTCCCGGGTAGTATCTGCTTCTTCTTGGGCTGTGTTCGTTTCCTCTGCCCGTCCGGCATCCGTTTCTTCCGGTAATATCGTCCGGCTGCTTCCGGTCATCCGTATTTCATGTTCACGCTTATAGGACAGAAAAGCACGGAAAATTCCATTGGCAAGCGTAGTGCTGCCTGCTTCCGAGTTGAGATAACGCTCCTCCTCCGGGTGGGATATGAAGCCAAGTTCTACCAGAATGCTGGGCATGGCACTGGCTTTTAATACCAGAAAGCCGGCCTGGTGCACGCCACGGTCTGCACGTTTGCAGGTATGGCGGAATTCTTTTTGTACCAATGAAGCCAGATGCACACTTTGGGACATATATTTATCCTGCATGAACTCAAAGATAATGTAAGACTCTGCCGAATTAGGGTTGAATCCCGCATATCGTGTCTTGTAATCGCTCTCGTATAAGATGACGGAGTTCTCCCGTTTGGCTACTTCTAAATTCGCGTCCGATTTGGCTAAACCGAGTGTCCACGTAGAGGCGCCTTTAGCTGTCCTGTTGTTTGCAACGGAATTGGTATGAATGGAAATGAACAAGTCTGCTTTGGCGTTGTTGGCAATCTCCGCACGTCTGTCAAGGGGGATGAAAACATCCCGTTCGCGGGTATATACCACTTTAACGTCCGGACAATTTCTCTTTATTTGCTTTCCCAGTTTGAGTGCGACGTTCAGATTGATAGTCTTTTCTTTGGATATTTTGCCTAAAGCACCAGGGTCATGTCCTCCGTGTCCGGCGTCAATTACGACAACGAAGTCCTTTGCTTCGACGCTGGTGATGCAAAAAGGAGAGAAGAACAGCCCGAAGTAAATACAGATATATAATATGTGTCGTTTATATAGTTTCATACCAAAAGCCGATGCAAATGTAGTGGAATTTTAGAGAAAACTGATGCTTTGCATGAAGTTTTGTTACTTTTCTCTCTGATTTATGATAGTTTTCTTTAAAACAGACTAACTTTGCGCCTGCAAATTAAATAGAAAATAGGTATGTTAGTTCGTTTTCTTAAGAACTGGACATTGCCATTGGCGATGCTTTCAGGTACTTTGGGATACTTCATCCTTGCGAATGTCCCTTTTTTGGCGCCTACCAAACCATATATCAATGATTTGATTGCGTATATTACCCCTCTGCTGATATTTGCCCAACTGTTGCTCACTTTCTGTAAAGTGGAAAATCTGAATGAACTGAAACCTAAAGCGTGGCATGGTTGGTTGCTTTTGTTTCAGACGGTGTCTTGTCTGGCTATTGCGACTCTGCTGGTGTGCTGTCCTATGGATGAAATCTACCGGGAAGTGTTTGAAGGGGCGATGGTGTGTGTGATTTGTCCTACTGCTACGGCTGCTGCCGTCATTACCGGTAAGTTGGGGGGCAGTGCGTCTACTTTGACTACTTATACTTTGCTGTCTAACCTGCTGGCGGCAGTGGCGGTTCCGTTAGTTTTCCCATTGGTGGAGCCTCATGCGGATATGAGTTTTTTTGTCGCTTTTCTGAAAATTCTGAGTAAAGTTTTTCCGTTATTGCTTTTTCCTTTCTTCCTGGCATGGTTTCTGAAGGCATTTATGCCGCGTGTGCATCATTTTCTGTTAGGTTTTCATGATCTCGCTTTTTATTTGTGGGGAGTGGCGCTTGCTATCGTATCCGGGCAGACGGTCCGCTCGCTGGTGATTAGCGATGCACCTGTTTCGGTTGAGATTTTGATAGCTCTTGCTGGGTTAATAGCCTGTTGCTTGCAATTTTTCCTAGGTAAGAATATTGGTGGGCGTTATAATGACCGCATTAGCGGCGGGCAGGCATTGGGGCAGAAGAATACGGTTCTTGCCATCTGGATGGCATATACTTATCTTAATCCGCTTTCTTCGGTAGGGCCGGGATCTTATGTTCTGTGGCAGAATCTGATAAATAGCTGGCAACTATGGAAGAAGAGAAAAAAAGAGGAACAAGATGCCAAGTAGAAAGTCCTATTCCTCGTATCCCAGTTTATTTTCGTTATAATCGGATGCAAGGTATGCAGGGCGTCCTTTGGTTTCTTTGAAGATGCGTCCCACATATTCGCCTATAATGCCGAGTGAGAATAACTGGACACCACCCAAAAACAGAATTACTACTATCAGGGTAGGGAAACCTGCCGTTTGATCACCGTAAAGAATCGTTTTTACTAGAAAATAAAGAGCATAGAAAAAACTGGTTGTGGCAAACAACATTCCGCAAATGGTGGCAATCCGAAGCGGAGAGGTTGTGGAGGAAGTGATGCCTTCAATGGCAAGATTCAGTAATTTGAAGAACCCCCAGGAAGATTGTCCCGCGAGACGGTCACCTCGGTCAAATTCAATACCTTTTTTATTATAGCCTATCCAGCAAAATAAACCTTTGGTGTATCGTTCGTGTTCGCGCATGTGGCGGAGGGCGATTACGCAACGGCGGTCGAGCAGACGGAAATCTCCTACATTCGGCAAGATGTCTATTCGACTCATTTTTTGCAGAATACCATAAAAAGCGAGGGAGAGGCGGCGGCGCAACCAACTTTCATCTCCGCGGTTGCGACGTTTGGCGTAGATATCATCGTACCCTTCTTCCCAATATTGTAACATCTTATCTACCAGTTCGGGCGGATCTTGAAGGTCGGCATCCATAATTACGCAACAATCTCCGGTGGTGTAGTCGAAACCTGCCAGCATGGCGATCTCCTTACCGAAGTTGCGGGATAGATTTACGTAATTTACTCGTTTATCAGTTTGTCGTAATTGTCGTATGAGGTCGAGGGTATGGTCACTGCTTCCATCATTAATGAACAAGATTTCCCACTCATAGTTGCTATGGCGGTTGGTCAAATCCAAAAGACGTCCATATAACATGGAGAGCGTGGCTTCTTCGTTATGAACCGGGATTAAGAGAGTTACTTTTTTCATTTCGCGTGTGAATCTGGAAAAACTTCACAAATATATCAATTTTAGCGAAGTTTAGAACATAATTTGCATAAAATCATATTCTCTTACCTTTAAAAACGAATCTGACCAGTAAAAAGTTGACCGGGATGGCAATGGAGAATACCGGGATAGGTGCCAAGGGTCTGGAAAGCCCCAGCCACAGGAAAAAGTTCAGGAGTCCTATGTGAAGCAGATAGTTGAACAGGTGTGCACCGCCGAATCCCAAGGCTTTTCCCCATGAAGGCTTACGGCCGAAAGTGAAGTAGGCGCTGAGGTAAAAATTGGCGATGAAACTGACGATGTAACCGATGGTATAAGCTATGTTTACGTAAATGAACCATTGAAGTATATAATACACTCCATAGTGTATTGCTGTGGCTATAATGCCTACTATTGCGAAGCGCACAAATTCCGGTAGTTGTTTCAGCTTTTTCATCTTATTAATTTGAGGAGGTAAAGTTAGGCATTGTTACAGAATAATTGTACTTTTGCGGGCAGAAAACATAGTATAGAGAAAACATTGTAGAATATAACAGAAGAATATGTCGGAAAGAAAAAAAGCGGTTTGGTTTCTGATGATACTGGGCGCACTTGTAATAATCCCCTTTTTGGGAGAAACTATTTTTTATTCGAAAGGAGAGCCTCGTGAAGCAATCGTGGCATATACAATGCTCGAAAGCGGAAATTGGATACTTCCGCTGAATTACGGGACGGATATGGCTTACAAGCCACCATTTCTTTATTGGTGTATCGCTTTCTTTTCTGCTATACTGGGAGGGGTTACGGAGTTTTCTTCACGTTTGCCGTCGGCCGTTTTCTTCCTTGCCATGCTTTGGGTCTTTTTTGACTTTTTTGCTAAGCGGAAAGATGTAAAGACTGCTTTTCTGGCTTCCATCCTGCTTTTGACTTCTTTTGAAGTGCATCGTGCGGCGGTGGCCTGTCGGCTGGATATGGTGCAGGTGTCCCTGATTGTGATTTCGCTGCTGCTGTTGTACCGCTGGGATGAGAAAAAATGTCATACTGTGCCGTGGCTGGCTATTCTGCTGATGGCTTGCGGCTCTTTGACGAAAGGCCCGGTGGGTTCTATTTTCCCTTGTATGGTGATCGGAGTTTATCAGTTGATGCGTGGCCGTTCTTTCTGGAAAACATTCTCTTCGCTGGCAGGCATCGGATTGCTTTCACTGGTTCCGTTGGCAATCTGGTTCTGGGCGGCATACCGACAGGGTGGAACCGAGTTTTCCGATTTGATGCTTGAGGAAAACACAGGCCGCTTCTTCCGTAAGATGTCCTATGCATCTCATGAGAATCCGCTTTGGTATAACTTCCTCACCTTGATTTGGGGATGGATTCCCTGGACGTTGGTTATGTTGCTCTCACTATTCTGCCTGAAGTGGAAAAATATGCGTTGGTTACCTGAAGGAAATTCTTTTGGTCAGCGTTTGAAGAATGTTTGGACAAAGTTCTGTAATCAGTCTCCTTTGCAACTGTTCACATGGCTGGCTATCCTGCTTATTTTTATTTTTTATTGTATACCGAAGAGCAAGCGCAGTGTTTATTTGCTTCCCATTTATCCGTTCATGGCGGTGTTGATGGCCGAATATTTGTTGGCGTTGGTTCAGCGTGGGGCAAAAGTATTTAAAGTTTCGGCTATCATTTTTGCTTCTTTGGCCCTGTTGCTTACGGCTGTTTTTATTTCTGTACGGTTGGGATTGATACCGGACAGTGTTTTTGGGACAGGCCGGCATGCAGCCGAGAACGTTGCTTTCATGCATGCTCTGGAAGAAGTGTCTCTTTCTATTCCTAAGTGGTGTCTGGTAGTGCTTCCGCTGATTGCAGCGGTCTGCACATGGATGGGAGTGGTAAAACGTACCGGTGCTTATTCCTTATTATATAGTATTGCCGGATGCATCCTTTGCATTTTTGTTTCTTTGGATAGTGTGTATCAGCCTACGGTATTGGCGGTCAAGTCGGATAAGAATCTGGTTGCTCAGATCAGGAAAGTTGTCCCTCAGGGCACGGTCTATTCATATGATTACATGAGCTTCTATGGTGCGAACTATTATATGGATGATCAGATGCGGCACTTTGAAAAAGAATTACCATCCGAAGGATTTGTCGTTTCATCCGAGAATATGAACAAGCAGTTATTGGAAGAATTCAGTGATACATACGAGTTTGAAGAGGTTTTCCTGACAGAGAAACGTAGCTGCGATTTGCGTGCTAGGATTTATATGTATAAGTTTAAAAAGAAATAAATGTCACCCGTTACGATCATTGATAAATATTATCCGGAAGATAATGAACGGAAACACATCTTATCCGTGCATAGCCGTCTGGTGGCTGAAAAAGCATTGTGGATTGCCGATCGCCATCCGGAACTTCAACTGGATAAAGACTTTTTATATGAAGCAGGCATGCTGCATGATATCGGTATTTTTCTGACCGATGCTCCGGGAATCTTCTGTTTTGGCGATCAGCCTTATATTTGTCACGGTTATCTTGGAGCCGATTTGATGCGTCGGGAAGGTTATCCACGCCATGCGTTGGTATGTGAAAGGCATACGGGTGCTGGGCTTTCACTGGACGATATCATTGCGCAGAACCTGCCTGTACCTCACCGGGATATGCTTCCGGTAAGTCTGGAAGAACAAGTCATTTGCTTTGCTGATAAGTTCTATTCTAAAACCCATCTGGAACGGGAAAAATCCGTAGAGAAAGCACGGAAAAGTCTTTCCTATTTCGGCAATGCAGGTTTGGAACGTTTTGATTGCTGGTGCGAACAGTTCTTGTAGCATTCTAAATTTCTTTAAAATGGGAGATTATCCGTATAATTTACGTACTTTTGCCCCTTCAAGCGGAAACTATTAGTTGATTACGCCATTGAAAGCAAATACATTCATATCATTCATACTACTACTTGTCTTACTTCTGCTATCCGGCGAGGCCTTTTCGCAACGTCGGCGTGGAAGAGTTGTCCCCCCCGGCACCGAACGGACGGACACCTTTAATATTGAAGGTGTGCAAAGAGGGGATACCCTGAAAAATGACACAGTACAGTTACAGCCTGCCAAAAAGAAGCAACCGCTGGATGCTCCGGTGATTTATGAAGCCACCGACTCCATTGTGTTCACTCAAGATGGAGTGGCTAACCTATATGGTGACGGAAAGGTGAATTACCAGAAAATAGAGTTGGCGGCCGCCGTGATTACCATGAATATGGATAGTAGCACGGTTTACGCCTATGGTGTGGAAGATACACTGGGCACAGTGACGGGAAAACCGGTTTTCAAAGATGGCGATACACCTTATGAAACCAATACCATACGATATAATTTCAAGAGTAAGAAAGGGCTTATCAGTAATGTTGTCAGCCAGCAGGGTGAAGGATACGTTACGGGTAATAACGCTAAGAAAGGTATGAATGATGAACTGTATATGAGGAGTGGGCGTTATACCACTTGCGATAACCATGATCACCCTCACTTTTATATGCAGATGACCTATGCCAAAGTGCGTCCCAAGAAGAATGTTGTGACGGGGCCTGCATACCTGGTTATTGAAGATGTACCGCTACCTCTTGCCGTTCCGTTTTTCTTCTTTCCTTTCTCCAGTAGTTATTCATCGGGTTTCATTATGCCGAGTTATATGGATGACTCTACTCGTGGATTTGGTCTGACGGATGGTGGTTATTATTTTGCTATCAGTGACAAGATGGACCTGAAACTGCGGGGAGATATTTTCACAAAAGGTTCCTGGGCGCTGAATGCTGAAACGAATTATAATGTCCGGTATAAATTCTCCGGTTTGTTTCAGGCTAGCTATCAAGTTACTAAAACCGGTGATAAAGGTTTGGAAGACTATGCGGTAGCAAAAGACTTTAAGGTGGTATGGTCGCACCGACAGGATCCAAAAGCTAATCCCAATTCATCATTCTCAGCCAGTGTGAACTTTTCTTCCAGTAGCTATGAACGTACCAATATCGGTAATATGTACAACTCGCAGGCGATGACGCAGAACACTAAAACATCCAGTGTCAGCTACTCCCGCAACTTCCCCGATCAGAAGCTCTCTATCGCAGCCACGGGTAACATTGCCCAGAGTATGAAAGACTCTTCTATCGCCGTAACCTTACCGGACTTGAATATTACGCTGAGCACTATCTTCCCTTTCAAGCGGAAAAAGGCGGCAGGCGATGAAAAATGGTATGAGAAGATTTCCGTGCGTTATAGCGGACGTCTTTCCAACAGCATTACAACGAAAGATAATCTTTTGTTCAAATCTAACCTTGTGAAGGATTGGAAGAACGGGATGAAGCATGAGATACCTGTCAGTGCTACGTTCACCTTATTTAAATACTTTAATGTGACACCTTCTGTCAGCTATACCGAGCGTTGGTATACCCGTAAAATTATGAAAGATTGGGATCCGAATTCAGGAACCAGTGGACAGGTGGTGAATACCGATACGGTTTATGGTTTCCATCGGGTATATAATTATAGTGCAAGTTTGGGTGTCAACACTAAAATTTACGGTATGTATAAGCCGTTGTTCATGAAGAAGAAAGAGATACAAATACGTCACGTCATAACTCCTTCTGTAAGTATCAGTGCGGCACCTGACTTTGGCTCTTCCCGTTTCGGCTACTACGATACTTATTTCAAGCCCAATGCTGACGGAACGCAGGACACTATTGTTTATTCTCCATACGCTGACCAGATGTTTGGCGTGCCGGGTCGAGGCAGATCAGGAAATATTTCGTTCCAAATTTCCAATAACCTGGAAATGAAGTATAAGGATAAGAATGACTCTATCCGTAAAGTCAGTCTGATAGATGAATTGGGTGCCAGTATTTCTTACAACACAGCCGCTCAAGTGCGCCCGTGGAGTAACCTGACCCTAAATCTGCGTTTGAAATTGAGCAAGAGCTATACTTTCAGTATGAGTTCTGTTTTCGCTACATATGCTTATGCCTTTGATAAGAATGGTAATGTAGTTCCAAGTAATCGAACTGAGTGGTCCTATGGACGTTTCGGACGTTTCCAGGGATATGGAAACTCCTTTAGCTATACGTTCAATAACGATACGTGGAAGAAATGGAAAGCATTCTTTACCGGAGAAAAGGAAGATAAGGATGACAAGGGTAGCAGCCAGAATGATGCGGAAAGTGAAGGAGATGAAACTGATGACACGGGAACGGGAAACACGCCGACCAAGCGGAAGAAGGAAAAAGCTGCTGTAGATGATGATGGTTATCAGGTGTTTAAAATGCCTTGGTCCATCAATGTGAGTACAGGTTTTAATATAACGGAAGATACATCGAAACCGATCAATAGAAATAGTATGCGCTATCCGTATAAGTTTAGTCTGAATGCCCTTAATGTTAATGGTAATGTTAAGATTTCCAATAAGTGGGCTGTCAGCTTTAATTCTGGTTACGACTTTAACGCTAAGCAGATTGTGCAGACTACCTTTAATATCACGCGTGACTTGCACTGTTTCAGCATGTCTGCCAGCCTTTCTCCTTTCGGCACATGGAAGTATTACAGTTTTGTGATTCGTGCTAATGCCAGCATTCTGCAAGACTTGAAATATGATAAGAAGAGTCAGACGCAGACCAACATTAAATGGTACTAAAAAAGAAATATTCGCCTGCATTTATGCAGGCGATGCTTTTGATACCTTTATTCTTTTTACCAGATGATTTCCTGCTCTCCGTGTTCTCTCAGATAATCATTCGTTCTACTGAAATGTTTATTCCCAAAGAAGCCATTGTAGGCGGATAGGGGAGAAGGATGTGCGGAAGACAGTACCAAATGTTTGTTACGGTCTATGAAAGCACCTTTGCGCTGCGCATATGATCCCCAGAGAATGAACACAAGGTGTTCACGTTGCTCTGCAAGGGCGCGGATGGCTGCATCGGTGAACGTTTCCCAACCTTTGTTCTGATGAGAACCTGCCTGGTGTGCACGAACGGTCAGGGTAGCGTTCAAGAGTAGGACGCCTTGTTCCGCCCAACGTGTCAGATTGCCTGTAGTGGGCGCATCAGTACCGATATCATCCTTTATTTCCTTGAATATATTAATCAGTGAAGGAGGAAAGCGAACTCCGTCATTGACGGAAAAGCATAATCCATGAGCCTGGCCGGGACCATGATAAGGATCCTGTCCGATAATAACAACTTTTACTTTGTCGAACGGGCAAAGATTAAAAGCATTGAATATCAATTTTCCCGGAGGATAAATCGGATAGTGGGTGTATTCTTCCCGTACAAAATTCGTTAGCGTGCGGAAATAGTCTTTTTCAAATTCCGGTTCCAAACGTGCTTTCCAGCTTTCTTCTATCTGAACATTCATAATTTTGTGTGTTAAAAGTTTCGGATGCTAAGATACAATTTTAATCCGGTTCTTGTAATATGGCATCGTTTTTATTTCTATGATCAGGTGGCAAATAAAAAGGCAGGGATATTAAAAATCTCTGCCTTTTTATCATTTTCAAGATACTAAATCAAGTAGATATTGTGTTCTTTACATTCCTGGCGCATATCCTCCGGCCAAATGCTGGCTTGGATTTCTCCAATATGCGCTTTGCGGAGATAGAACATACAAAGACGTGACTGACCTATACCGCCACCTATGGACAAAGGTAACGTATCATTCATCAAACGTTTATGGAAGTAAAGTTCCAGTCGCTTTTCTTCTCCTTCTTGTTTTAACTGGCGTTGCAGGGTCGCCTTGTCCACACGGATCCCCATTGACGAGAGCTCGATGCTGCGTTGCAGTACATGATCCCATAATAAGAGGTCGCCATTCAATCCGGGGAGGCCATTCAGCCCTTCTGAGGTGTAGTCGTCGTAGTCCGGAGCTCGTCCGTCATGCTTCTCCCCGTTACTTAGCTTACAGCCGATACCGATAATGAATACTGCACCATATTTCTTCGTAATGGCATGTTCGCGGCATTTAGGCTCCAGATCCGGGTAAAGCTGGCGTAACTCTTCGGCATGGATGAAATGTAGCTTTTGAGGCAGGCAAGGTTTAATACCCGGATACATTTCATACACCATATATTCAGTGCGTATCATGGCCGCATATATGCGGTTCACGATTTCTTTTAAGAACTCTACGTTGCGGTTCTCGGTAGTGATGACGCGTTCCCAGTCCCATTGGTCCACGTAAAGAGAGTGCAGGTTTCCCAGCTCTTCATCCGAACGTATGGCATTCATATCTGTGTAAATGCCATATCCGGGTTCAATATTATAGTCTGCCAGTGTCAGTCGTTTCCATTTGGCAAGAGAATGTACTACTTCGGCTTGTGCGTCTCCCAGATCTTTGATGGGAAATGATACGGCACGCTCCACACCATTCAAATCATCATTGATACCCATACCTTTCAATACGAAAAGAGGGGCAGTGACACGGCGCAAACGTAATTCAGACGAAAGATTCAACTGAAAGAACTCTTTGATCTGTTTGATTCCTAATTCTGTTTGTTTTAAGTCCAATAAGGGTTTATAACCCTCTGGTTTTATCAGATAACTCATATGTGTATACTATGTTTTTGTTCGGCAAATATAGGTATAATATTTATATTTGCATTGAATTTATCTAAATTTGTGAGCAATTTGTTTCTTGTTAACCTGTTGTTGCTCTCAAAATAACATTCCTGTTATGAAAGATTTGCTGCAAAAAAAGATGAATAATTAGGAATATGCCCGAATTTTTTATACTTTTGTCCCCGCATTAGGGCTCCGTAGCTTAGTGAATAGAGCGTCAGATTCCGGTTCTGAAGGTCGTGCGTTTGAATCGCACCGGGGTCACTTAAGAGAAAGGATACCCATAGGTATCCCCCTTTCTCTTATTTCCTTTTTGCAGCTCTGTTATCAGTTTCCCTCTTCCGCCATCTCTATTGGGAGTGTAGGGTAGGTGCCTTTCAGCGTTTCTATCTCTACTTCTGTAGCATAGATAAAGATGCATCTGTTGACAGCAGGGATTTGTATTTCCCTTGTCCGTTCTTTCCATTGGCGCTTTACGCGAATGGTGGGAAGATAAGTTATCACACCTTTATTATCTAAAGTCTCTTTAGCTTTTTTTTCTCGCCGGGGCGATGTCAGTACAATGTACCAGTTTCGCGTTTCGTTAAGGCGGTTTTTAATGTCTTGAAGTATCATAATCAATAAGATTGTGTAATAATAAAATTTGAGGTATTGAAGAATTGTGGATTGTCGGTAGACAAAACTTGCATAGTGGCTGGTAAAACCAGAAATAATAGTAATAAAGAGCAATTCTGTTTTTTGTACTTTTGATAATCATTGAAGATCCACAACAGAATTGTCAAAATACAGACAGGAATAGCTATAAGAATAAGAATCAATAAGGTCATAATAATATATTTGTTAGTTGTTTATATGATTCTGTGGCAAAAGTATCATAATTTATTTGATAAAACAAATAAATTGTGAATAAATGAAACCGGTGAAACTGATAACTCTTTTTTTACTCTTCGGAACGCAATTTATACATCATGCTTTCATAATAATGAAATAAACTACTATAATACTTGGCAATAAATGATTTGTAGGAAAGAAGATGAACTGCATGAAACATTTCCCGCCTATATTTTGATAAGCTGAAGTTAAATTCTGAAGAAATGAAAAAGTTAAATTTGGAGAAAATGTAAGTCGGGCTAATCAGATAAAATATTTTCTTTTTCATAAAAGAAAAAGCGTCCGGTTTCTTTATCCGAACGCTTTACGTAAATCTTCCCAATTGTTACAGAAGTCCTGCATGGATGAGAATAGAACATCCGCACCGGCATCCAGCAACACTTGTCCGTCGATAGGGCCTGTGTTGACGGCAACCGTAAATATACCCGCCGCTGCTCCGGCTTGTACTCCCATAGGGGCATTCTCCACAACAATTGCTTCGTTAGGTTTTAATCCGCCTTTTTGTAAAGCCATCAGATAAGGTTCTGGATGTGGTTTGCCGTACTTTACATCAAATGCAGTCACCATAAGTTCACGATGGAACATACCCGGAAAGTTGTGAGATAGACGGTCTAATAATGAATGCTGACCGGAGCCGGTGACTACCATCGGTACCAGCCCGTCCGCTTTTATTTTTTGTAATACTTCCCATGCGCCGGGCATACGCTTGGGTTCGGGATTACTGTTGAATTCTGCACTCTTCTCTGCGTAAATGCTCTCTATCATTTCGGGGGTGGCATCTTTGCCATATTGCCGTTGATAGACGATGTTTATAGTGGCAGCCCCGGTACGACCTTCGTGCAGATAAGCTTCTTCACGGCTTAAGTGCAGTCCGTGGCGTTCCATGACCTTGTGCCAGGCATCTGCGTGATAAGGCATGGAATTGAACAATACACCGTCCATATCAAAGAGGACGGACTTCAGTTGGATTTGTGAATACCCGTGAGATTGAAGATAACGGGTGACAGCTTCTTGAAACATAATACCTATTGTTTTATGACTGCAAAGATACAATAAAAAAACGAGGTGTGAACGATTTTATTCATTCACACCTCATCCTATCTATAGGTTACTTGTTTCTTTTACAATCTTGCCTGGATAGCCTTTGACTCTTCTTCGTATCCCGGTTTGTTCAGCAATGCAAACATATTCTTTTTGTATGCTTCTACACCCGGTTGGTTGAACGGATTAACCCCCAGCAGATAACCACTGATACCGCAACCTATCTCGAAGAAATACAGTAACTGACCGATGTTGAACTCATCCAGTTTTTCGATAACGATACGCATATTAGGCACGCCACCGTCCACGTGAGCCAACTGCGTACCCAGTTCGGCCATCTTGTTCACCTCGTCTACGCGTTTTCCTGCCAAGAAGTTCAGGCCGTCCAGGTTGGCTTCATCCGAAGGAACTTCCAGCTTGTGGTCTACTTTCTCAACAGAGATTACTGTTTCATAGATGGTGCGTTCACCTTCCTGAATCCATTGTCCCATAGAGTGCAGATCGGTAGAGAAGTCTACAGATGCGGGGAAAATACCCTTGTTTTCTTTACCTTCTGATTCTCCGTAAAGCTGTTTCCACCATTCGCTTACATAGTGCAGTTTGGGGCAGAAGTTTACAAGGATTTCAATCTTTTTACCGCTCTTATACAGTTCGTTACGTGTAGCAGCATATTGTGCGGCAGGGTTTTCTGCAAACGGAACATTCACACCGCAAGCCTTTTCCATGTCGGCAGCACCGGCTACCAACTTTTCGATATCGAAACCTGCAATTGCAATCGGCAACAAGCCCACCGGAGTCAGTACGGAGAAGCGGCCGCCTACATTGTCGGGGATGATGAATGATTTGTATCCTTCTTTATCAGCAGTAATGCGGGCAGCGCCTTTCTTGGCATCTGTGATGGCTACGATTACCTTCTTTGCCATCTCCTTGCCGCGTTGGTCTTCGCATTGCTTTTTCAGCAGGCGGAAAGCGAGAGCGGTTTCGGTGGTGGTTCCCGACTTGGAGATATTGATCACGCCGAATTTCTTGTCTTTCAGGAATTCAGTCAGTTCATACAAATAATCTTCGCTGATATTATGTCCTGCATAGATCATGACAGGTGCAGTTTTCTTTTCCTGCAACCAGGTGAAGCTGTTTGACAAAGCCTCGATCACTGCACGTGCGCCGAGGTAGCTTCCGCCAATGCCGGCAACGATCACTACTTCGCAGTTGTCGCGCAACACTTGTGCAGTAGCTTTCAAGTCAGCCAAATCCTCTTGGCTGATAGACGAGGGGAGGTGTAACCAGCCCAGGAAGTCATTACCTTTTCCGGTACCGTTTTCCAACGCTTCCTGCGCAGCTTTTACCTGAGCTTCGTAAGCGGCAACGGATGCTTTGGAAATAAATCCAAAAGTCTTTTCAATGTTCAAACTAATCATAATATTCTAGGTTTTAAATTCAGTGTACTCATTTTAATTACAGGTGATTACCGCAACGAATCAGTCAGCAGCTTAATTTCTATCATCGGCGAGATGCGTTCGTACAGGATGTTGTAGACGGCATCCAGTATCGGCATATTGACGTGATGATGCTTGTTGATTTCCTTGATACATTTCGTTCCGTAATATCCTTCGGCAATCATTTCCATTTCTATCTGCGCGCTTTTCACGGAGTATCCTTTGCCGATCATTGTACCGAATGTACGGTTACGGCTGAAGTTGGAATACCCCGTTACCAGCAAGTCGCCTAAATAAACAGAATCATTCACATTTCTGTTCAGTGGATGCACGGTTTGCAGGAAGCGGTTCATCTCTTGCACGGCGTTGGATATCAATACTGCCTGGAAGTTATCACCGTACTTCAGACCACTACAGATGCCGGCGGCAATGGCATACACATTCTTCAGCACAGAACTGTATTCTATGCCGGCTACGTCATTGCTGACAGATGTCTTGATGAATGAACTGGCCAGACGTCGGGCGATGGTACATGCCTTGTCTGTATCCGGGCAAGCGATGGTGAGATAAGAGAGACGTTCCAGGGCTACTTCTTCCGCATGGCAGGGACCTGCCAGTACAGCAATGTTTTCGGGCGGAACGCCGTATTCTTTCGTAAAATACTCCGATACAATCAGGTTGTCATCGGGTACGATTCCTTTAATAGCAGTAATGATGAATTTGTCCCGTATCCGTGTTTTCAGCTTTTTCAGGTGAGCTTTTAGATAAGGAGAGGGGGTGACGAATATCAGCGTATCAGACTCTTTCACTACGTCATTGATATTAGAGCTGAAGTTGATACGCTTCATGTCGAATTTGACGCCCGTCAGGTAGGCAGGGTTATGGCCCAGTCGTTTAAAATCAGTTATACGGTCATCTCGTCGCATATACCAGTTTATCGACTCAGCCTGAGCGAGTACCATTTTTGCAATGGCTGTAGCCCAGCTTCCTCCGCCCATTATGGCTATCTTTCCGGGTAATTTCATATTGTGAAATTAATAATTAAAAATTAAAAATTAAAAGAGGGTAAAGGAAAATCCTTTCCCTCTTTCGATCTTTAATCTTCTTATTTAATTTTTAATTCTTTAATTCTTAATTTTCTCAATCCAGCCTTCTACGTCGTTAACAGACGGGTTGGTCAGTTCCAGTTTGTATTTCTTGTTGATGCCGCAAATGTCCTGGTGCAGTTTTTGCGGATTCACACCTTGCATATCTTCTATTGTGTTGTAACCGGCTTTTTGGATGACGGGCACCCAGTCTTCGGCAATACCCAATTCCATGTATTTGGCGGGAGCATCTTTGGCGATGACTTTTTCGGGGCGCATCTGCGGGAAGAACAATACTTCCTGGATGTATGATTTGCCTGTCATCAACATTGTCAGACGGTCGATGCCGATACCGATGCCCGATGTGGGAGGCATACCGAATTGCAGGGCGCGCAGAAAATCCTGATCGATGAACATAGCTTCGTCATCACCTTTTTCGCTCAGGCGCAATTGATCTTTAAAGCGTTCTTCCTGGTCGATGGGATCGTTGAGCTCGCTGTAAGCGTTAGCCAGTTCTTTACCGTTCACCATCAACTCGAAACGTTCGGTCAGTCCGGCTTTTTCACGGTGCATTTTGGTCAGCGGACTCATCTCGACAGGGTAGTCAGTGATGAAAGTCGGCTGTATGAAAGTTCCTTCGCAGAATTCACCGAATATCTCGTCTATCAGTTTGCCTTTTCCCATAGTGTCGTCAATTTCCATGTTCAGAGCCTGACAAACCTGACGGATTTCGTCTTCGCTCTTGCCGTTGAGGTCATAGCCGGTCTTTTCTTTGATGGCATCCAGAATAGGCAAGCGGCGGTAAGGGGCTTTGAAACTGATGGTTTTTCCGTCGATGGTGGTCTCTGTGCAGCCATTAACAGCAATACAGATGCGTTCCAACAGTTTTTCGGTAAAACTCATCATCCAGTTATAATCCTTATATTGTACGTACAACTCCATGCAGGTAAATTCCGGGTTATGGTTTTTGTCCATACCTTCATTGCGGAAGTTCTTTCCTATTTCATATACACCCTCGAAACCACCTACAATCAGACGCTTCAGATAAAGCTCGGTAGCGATACGCAGATAGAGATCGATGTTGAGTGAGTTGTGGTGTGTGATGAACGGGCGGGCACTTGCTCCACCGGCTATGGATTGCAGGATCGGAGTTTCCACTTCAGTATATCCGGCTTCGTCCAGCACGGCACGCATGGTCTTGATGACGGTGGCACGTTTCAGGAAAGTTTCTTTCACGCCGTCGTTCACGATAAGATCCACATAACGTTGGCGGTAGCGCAGTTCGGGGTCTTCGAAAGAGTCGTAAGCAACGCCGTCCTTGTACTTCACGATAGGCAGTGGTTTGATGGACTTTGCCAGTACGGTCAACTTCTTGGCGTGGATACTGATTTCGCCCATCTGTGTGCGGAACACGAATCCTTCAATCCCAATGAAGTCGCCTAAGTCGAGCAGGCGTTTGAATACAGTGTTGTAGAGTTCCTTGTCTTCTCCCGGACAGATGTCGTCGCGGGTGATATACACCTGGATACGGCCTTTGGAGTCCTGCAATTCGATGAACGAAGCCTTACCCATTACACGGCGCGTCATGATACGGCCGGCTACGGATACCTGGCGAGGTTCAGCGTCATCATTGAATTCCGCTTTTATATCAGTGGAGAAAGCATTGGTTACATACTCTGCGGCGGGATAAGGCTCGATGCCCATCGCGCGAAGTTCATTCATACTGTTACGTCGAATGATTTCCTGTTCACTTAGTTCTAATACATTCATTTCGTTGTACATTAACACTATTTGGGGACAAAAATACGAAACATTTTCAATATATCGGCATGAAGAGAGGGAGAATTAGGAAAAGTTTAGGGCCAACGTGTGCATAGATACCTTGATTATAGGCTGGTAATTGATTGTGGGAGCGGGTAATGGGGAGAGATAGGGCGATTGCTATAAGATGTATTTATTAAGGTGTGCTACTTCGTTGCTATATCTTTACTACTTCTCTTTTTTATGGTTCCTGCAAAGATAGTACGAGCTGTATGACTCGTACCGTTTCAGTCGTACAACTCGTACTATCTTTGCGGGCATCATAAAAAACAAAGGGAGGCATATTGAAGGAGTTATTCAGCCTTCAATTGATGGTATTGGTCGTAGAACATGGTAGCTATGCCAAAGGCATAAGCTCGTGAATCTACGATACCTCTGTTGTAATAATACTCTTTATCTCCAATACAAGTTCCATCGCAGATGTTTTTCATTTTCAGGAATTCACCGGCAGGTTGCAGGCTGTTCGCTTCTAAACCGACGTATGCACGTTCTATCATGGGCATATATTTATCTGCCGGTAATATTCCCAGCGCAATGCCTTTGGCTGCCGCGTAGGCATACATAGCCGTGCTGGAACTTTCTATGAAGTTTCCTTTTTCACCCGGATAAACAGGGAGTTGGTACCAATGGCCTGTTTTTTCGTCTTGTAGTGGATATAGTGTATTGACTTTCTTGGTAAGGGAGGCTTTCAGATAAGCATAGTCCTCATCATTTTCCGGGAGAAGTTCCATCAAGTCTACCAGGGTCATTAATATCCAGCCGTTGCCACGTCCCCAGAATTCGTTATTCCTCCGGTTAGGATTCTCTGCCCATCCGGGCTGGCAGCAAGGATCTTGCGAAGGAATGGTGTCGTTATCCCATCCATGATACCAAAGTCCAGTTTTAGGATCTTCCAGTTTCTCCGCATGCTTTTTAAGTTGGGAGATGGCTTCCTGGAGGAATTCCTTATTACCTGTCAGTTTATACATTTGCATGAGGAACTCACCTACCATATATACGGTATCGTCCCATAACTCAATCACCTCTTCTCTGTGCGATACACCTCCGTTGCTGGCTCTGGGGATATTCTTGTATTGTTCAAAAATCTCAAATGCCTTTTCTCTGTATCGCTCTTCGCCAGTGGCTTGTGCCAGATAGGCCAATCCTAAACCTGAAATGACGGCATTGGGATGTCGTCCGTTGGCATCCCGGAAGGTGGAGTCTACGGCTGTCTGGATGTATGGAAGCAGATAATCTTTATCTATATTATTTTCGCAACGCACCACGGCGAACTTCAGGAATACTGCTTCATTCCAATTCCAGATGTAGTCTTTGGCAGGCATGTAATCTTCTACTACGTATTGGGTCAGTTTGTCTCCCCAATTATTGAACTCTTTCTCCGATGAACAGGAAAAGAGCGACATGATGCTTAATAAACTCAGGCATGTGATGAAATTCTTTTTCATGATACAAATCTTTATTCTATTTAATATTAAATTTTCCTTCTAATCGAATGTCTGTTGAGGAAGCCCCCACCATGACTTTGAATGTTCCCGGTTCTACTATAAACTTGTTATTCTTATCCCATAATCCGAGATCTTGGGGAGTCAGTACGAAAGTAACTTTCTTGGTTTCTCCCGGATTCAATGAAATACGCTCGAAACCGCGTAATTCTTTCATATAGGTAGTCACACTGCTCACTTCATCCCGAAGATATAGCTGGACTACTTCGTCACCTGTCCTGCTTCCGGTGTTTGTAACTTCGCAACTTACTGTAATTTCTCCTTGTGGCCCCTGTTCTTCAGGAGTGATTTGCAGATTATCATAACTGAAATTTGTATAACTCAGTCCATGTCCGAAAGGATATAAGGCGCCATACACAGCTGTCTCGCAAGATTCATCGGAACCTGGTTTGAAAGGAAAAGCAAAAGGTATTTGTCCGACTGACTTCGGAAAAGTCACGGCTAAACGTCCGCCCGGATTATAATCGCCGAATAAGGCTTCCGTAACGGCAGTTCCTGCAAATTCTCCAGGAAACCAGGCATGTATGATAGTCGGAATATATTGATTGGCGTAATTGATGGTAGAAGCACGTCCGTCGAGCAGAACCAAGACAGTCGGTTTGCCGGTTGCGTAAATGGCTTGCATCAATTCTTGCTGATGTCCCGGAAGGTTCAGGCTGGTGCGTGAACGGTCTTCACGTACTGTCAGTTCCGAGCCACCCAATACAAGTATTACTACTTCGGCATTGCCGGCAGCTTTAACCGCCTCGTTCAGCATCTGTTGTTCCTCAGCAGTTTTTTCGAAAGGTAATATTTCACTTTCCGGGAAATGACTGTCTATAATTTCACAACCTTTCTTATAAACAACCTCTACATCGGGCAACATTTCTTTAATACCTTGGTAGACGGTCTTTATAGGAGCATTTGCCGGGCCATATCTACAAATCAGTTGAGTACGTTCGTCGGCATTGGGGCCGATGACGGCTACTGATTTCACTGTTTTCTTCAAAGGCAATAGTTGATTGTCATTTTTCAATAAAACCAGTGATTGGCGGGCAGCTTCAAGGGCAACTTCCTGATGCTCCTTGCAGTGTACTATCTTTTCGGCCAACTTGCCGTCTCCCCGGTAGGGATTGTCGAACAGTCCTAACCAGAACTTAACTTTTAAGATATCGGCTACGCGGTTGTCGATTGTTTTCATGGATATTTTTCCTTCTTTTATTGCCTGGCGCAATGGCAGAACGAAATCTTCCGGTCGGGTGAAGTGGGTGCGGACGTTCAAGCCTGCATTTACGGCTTGCGCCACTCCTTCCACTTCGTCAGAAACTACGCGGTGTTTGGTGGTAATGAATTCTACTGCTTCGCTGTCCGATACTACATAGCCTCTGAATCCATATTCCTGACGAAGAATTTCAGTCAGGAAGTGATAACTTCCTGTAATCGGCTCTCCGTCGTAATCGTTGTACGAACTCATCACCCCCAGTGCACCGGCTTCACAGAAAGCGCGCCGAAACGGTTCCAGGTAAAGCGTACGCATTTCACGGGGAGATACATGAGGGTCGGTACGGGTTTTTCCGTCACGTCCACCTACCGGCACGCTGTATACGGCAAAATGCTTGACGGTAGAGACTAATCCGTGATTTTGCAGGCTTTGAATCATTTGTTTGCCTAATTGCCCCACCAGATAAGGGTCTTCACCATAACATTCTACCGAACGTCCCCAACGAGGGTCCTGACATATATCAAGGATAGGAGAATAAATGTTGGTATATCCTAAGGCTACGGCTTCCTTAGCCTCTACTTCACCGATACGCGCTATCAACTCTTTGTTCCAGCTGCTTCCCTGTCCGCTTTGAGAGGGGAAAAAGGTGGCGCGATCATGACACAACCCGCGGATGCCTTCGTTTGTGAAATCAACCGGAATACCTAAACGGGTTTCTTCTACAAACCAGCGTTGGATATCGTGTATCGCTTTGACATGTTTACTATAAGGGTAAGCGTATTCAGAACCGAAACTACCCAGCCCGTTGTGTTCTTCGTCAATGTTTCCGATACCATCTTTCCATAACGCTTGCTTCCAGTGTGCCTCCGGCAGCGCATCTTCCAATACACGTCCTGAACCGTAAAGAGTAGCCATTTGGCAAGTCTTTTCTTCTGTTGTCATTTGGGATAGCAAGTCTTTAACACGTTCCTCTATGGGGGCGGAAGGATTTTCATAGATATCCATTTTCCCATTCTTGTTAAAGTCTATCCAACCTTTCTGATAGATCTTTTCTTTTTGGGGAGCGCTCCATACAACTATACCGGTGCATATCAGAAGTATGAAACTGTTTAGTCTGTATAAATACTGCTTGTTCATAATTATTGTTTATTGATTTATTTGCATTAATAAATAATCCATCGCTTTCACAGAAGCAGATGTAGTGTATTCCTTTTCTGTCTTAATGTCTGAGGCGTAGGTGCTTAGTTCAATGGTTTGCTCTTCATCCGAGAAGTTGACTACGTAGATGTATTGTTTTCCGGAAGTATCTTCTAATTCAGATATTTCGACTAACGGGTGCTTACATCGGGCTAAAGGTACTATTGAAGAGGAGTAAACCGCTTCTGTTATTAATTTATCAACGATGCTCTGTTCTGGTACAGTAGCTACATAGTATACTTTTCCTTTTCCATATTCATTGCATGTGATGGCTGGCATCTCCTTAAAGTAATTCCCACTGAATGAAGCAAGTTTTGAAGCTGTTTTCAGGCGAATCTGATCGAACCAGAACTGACAACATCCGGTTTGTTGTTCATAAGTCAGTATATTACTTTTTCGACCGAATAGTGCCTCTTGTCCTTCGACTTCAATGCCCGCCAGTTGTTGCAAATCGGTGGTGACTAAAGCATCTGCTTTATGTAGTTGCGCATTGCGTATGCCACTGACACAAGTCAGGATAACTGTGGAACCTTTTTGGGTTGCGGCTTCCAGCCGTTTACAGAAGTCGGGGGAGGCCATAGCCAGATAGGGAACTACAATTAAATCATAATTTGTCAAGTTGGCTTGTGAGGAAATAACGTCTGTCATAACTGACTGGGAACGTAAGGCATGATAATACTTATAAACCTCGCGCAGGTATTTCAAGTCGGGGCAAAATGTATAACCGTTCTCAAAAGCCCAGTCTACCTGGAAGTCACGGATTACGGCGGCTTTGGCTACGGGTAACATTTCACCGGTTTGGATATAAATCTCCTGCAATTCTTGGGCTGTCTGTTGTAATTCACGAAATTTACTTCGCTTGACGTTATCCGATTCTATGACTCCTGCCATCAAATGTTCATGTCCGGATTCGAAAGAACGGAACGGGAAAAATACAGATAGACGGCATCCGTAAGCTAATTGCTGATGATTCCATAAACGCGGATATCCTTCCTTTACAATCTCCTTTTGTGTCAATGCCGTGCGTCCTATCTGTGCTTCGGGCACCCATATGGGGCGTGACTTGCCGCCGCGTATGATTTGCATGGCGAAAGATGTCATGGCGGGATCAAAGGGATGTCCTGTATCATTCCCATAGAGATGTTCCAATGTCACATTCACCGGATAATTGTCGAATGACAGGACATCACTGGTGTCAGATAGTTTATACAGATCCATTGTGGTTACAAAACCGCTTCCTCCGATGTTGGTGGTGACTTTCATATTAGGAGCCACCGCTTTGATAGCTTCCCGTTGCATACGGAAAAAGTCCAAAGCTATATCCGAATAAAATTGCTGATAATCCAGATAGGCACTTGGATTGTCCATTTTGCGGGGTAACCATGCCTGTTTAAAATTGTTTAATGTCTCACTCCAGAAAATGGTTCCCCATGCCCGGTTTAAGTTGCCTATTGTGTGGTATTTCTGTTTCAACCAAGTCTGAAATTTCTTCAGGCATTCCGGACAGTAACAGTATGGTTCTTCGGTTGCCAACTCGTTGTCTATCTGAAATCCGATAATGGATTTATTGTTTTTGTAGCGCTCGGCCAGCTTGTGTGCGATACGTAAACTGTATTGGCGGTAATCCTCGTTGTTGAGACAGGCGTGGCGCCGACGTCCGTAAGGTTTTCTTTTTCCATCCGCTCCCATAATCATTATTTCAGAATGTGCGTCGTGCATCCATTTAGGGATGGCGGCAGTGGGAGTACATAGCAATGATTGTATTCCATACTGTGATAGTATCTGTACGGCATGGTCCAACCATTCGAATGTGAATTTTCCATCTTCGGGCTCCATACTGTGCCAGGCAAAATCACCCATCCGTGCAACGTTGAAACAGGCTTCTTTCATGAGGCATGCATCTTTTTCCACTTGTTTGCTATCCACGTGTTCCGGATAATATGCAGAGCCTATATAGACTTGTCCACGGACTGATATAAAACAACCTAAGAAGACCAGACTACTGATTAGCAATTTCTTCATACCCTCGTGTCCTATAAATGAATGATAACAGGGTGATTGATGCGTTGTGCCTCATGGGCAATCAGAGCGGTGAATGCTTCCCGCTCACGGAATTGCTCATCTCTCAGCTCCCAGGCTGCATAGATCCGGAAGTTGTATTCTCCGTTTGCATCGGGCTTCATTTTTACACACCAGGTTTTTATAATATCTGCATTTTCTTCCGGTGTGTGGAAGGTTTCTACTAAATTAGTGGCAGGCACCAACAATCCCATGCCGAAATAAAAACTGCCATTCACGGTCTGTTTGTCGTGGGTCAGTATGGCATGTTGTTTCCCTTCATATTCTTCTTTCGTAAAAGGCTGGGTATTCAGATTATTGACGATGCCGCTCACTAGAAAGTAATCCTGTGGCAAGGGAGAAGTCCGTATTTTCTTTTCATATCCGTATCTCCCGGCCCAGATGCTTACTTCTTCGCAAAGGTTTATTTTGCTGTCCTTTATTTGCCAACCGTCATAGCTCAAACGGATAATAGAACGGACGGGGCCTTCGGTCACCAACTCATAAAAAGTAGAGTCAATGACGTCTTCCGTAAGTGAAGCGGGGACGCCCATACGTACCAGACTATCCGGAATCTGCATGGCGAGTCCTCCAAGTCCGAACGAGTTGGCGGCACTCAGAATGTCGCAGCCCCATTCGCGTACTACCTGGTAGGTATTTGCCGGATGTCCTTCTGCATTGATGCCAACGGTGTCTAAGACCATTTCAGGGATTCTCTTACCGAAAACATCGCAGCAGTTACGACCATCAAAGTATTGCCGGAACCCCATCTTGTCATTTTCCCAAACGGGGCCGTCCATTTGATAAGGATACATTTCACTTCCACGTGGAAGGTTGTATTTGTCATGTACATCTTTGGATAGTTCTTCTATAACCCCAGGAGAAGTCATTTTTCCATAACGGATATTGGTGCGTGGAGTAAAAACCGGGTATTCTTCCGGTTTAAGCCACTGTATATTCAGTTTCGTTTTTTCTGAAGGTGCCAAGGTGTACACGAATGCCAGTTCGTCCCATTTTCCGTCTCCATCCAGGTCGTCCAGTTGACAGGGAATGTATTTTCCCTGTTCGTTGGTTATGGCAGGCTGAAGAAGATTGTCTGTCGGATTGAGCTGTGTACGTGTAAGTATCAGAGCTTCGTCCTCACGGTTCACATTCAGCGTGTTTTCTATAGTAAACTCCTTCAAGGGCTGGGGAGAGGTGCAACCAGTGAGAACAGCCAATCCTCCTGACAGAATGAAACAACTTACGGTGAAATAATATTTTATATTCATGACTCTTTTTATTTGTTACGTATTACTTTCCAATCATCATTAATTCCCATGTATATTTCCAGGTTGACAGGAGTTGCAACCCGATCTCGCCATTTGATATTTACTGTATAGCCCTTTTCTCCCTGATTCTTGATTTTTACGTCTTTGGACAGTTTTATAGCATCCATGTTTGCAGAGTGGGGAATTAAAACGGATAGCCAGCGTATCGCTTTTCCTGCTTCCAGCGCACATTTGCTATAGATGGCATAATCATCATTCTTCCAATGTTTGGGTTGATATTGAATACCGTTTTCGTATCCGGCTGGTGCATCAAAAGCTATGAATAAGTTTTTGTTTCCTTCGCCATACTTATCGGTGAATGCACGTGCATGTGCTGGATAGTGTAACAGGGAAGCATCAAACCAATCGGCGGTCGGCCCATCCGAATTACCGCAATGGGGAGCGGAGGGAACATGCCATACCGGGCCGGCAACCAGTTTGTCAGCTGCTTTTCCAGGTCGAAATTCGTCCAATACAATCAGGAAACCTTCTTTTGTCAGAATACTGCTTCTTTTCCAGGATGAATCGTGTGTCCATATTTCCTTGTAAGATACAGAACCATAACTGTCTTCCGCCTTATTTTCGGCTTTGGCATCGGTCAGAATACCACCTTGTTGGCGATCCAGGCGCAAATTATGCTTCATGTCATTATCATTGAAAGCAATTAAAATAGGTACCCTTGTCCATCCTTTTATCGGGGTTACGTATTTATAGGATAATCCGATGCGACTGTAATCGTCGTTTACATTGATTTGCTCGTTCATTTGGATACGGAGAACGGTACGCCCATATTTGGTGCGGATGCGTAGCACCTGTTTTCCGGTTTCGGAATCAGTCACAATTGCATAGTCTTCTTTGGCTAATTCCGTTTCCGGAAATTGTTGTGTCTTGTCGGGAGCTATAAAGCCGAATGATATCTTATCCGTCAGTTTATCGAAAGGAACCATAACTTTTTCTCCTTTATCTCCGGCAATGAACAGATTGCTGATATAAATATCTACAGGAACATCAGAAGGGCATACATTACGCTTCTCATACCCACCGAACCAAGTTCTTCCAGGAAACACTTTGCCTACCGATTCTTCTCCTTCGACAGGAAGCAATGCGAACTCCAGTCTGATTTCACGAAGGTTTATCAGGTCATTATTGCCTGCCACTGCTTCCGGATTTCCCCACATATATCCATACGGGGCTTTCTGGTCAGTCAGTGCATAATGTACATCAGTCGATTTTTGGGAATTAATGGTGTATCGCTCTGAAGGCATATACCCCCTGGTGACACGCATATTGGCGGAAGAGTTATACCATCGTCCGGAATAAACTCCCGTAGTCTGGCGGAAAGGATACTGTGCATCCGGTTCGGAAACCAGCAGGGTATTGTTCCATGCCGGCCATTCGTAGCGCCCTCTGTCTGCGATAATCATGGTTCCGTCCACTTCGTAGTGTATCAGATCCCCACGGGTATCCGAAATACCTCCATGATAGAGGACGTTGCAATCGTCCTGAATCCAGAATTGTGCAAAGGGTGCACCAACCTTGCGCGAGGGGGCTAATATCAGGCGGTCTTTACTCTGATAGGTGGCAGGAAAGAGGCATTGTACGGATGCCTGCATTTCCGGCACTTTCGTTTCCATGCCGACATACTGGGGATATGCTTTTTTAAAAGCCTCTTCCGAGAGTCTCCCGCTTTTCATGTTGCCTGCCAGATATGTCTTTTTCAGTGCCCATAAGATGGTCGGGTCAGGGCATACCTCCATAATAGCGGCAAAAGCTTTTACGTATGATTCCTGATCGTAAGGTTCTCCATCACCGGTGGAACATACCAGCCCGGAAGAACTGACATGGTTTCTGAACTTGTAATACACTTGTTTCAGTTTGTCTCCTTTTAATTCTTTCTGTTTTCCGAGTTTTATTCCTAAAGCTATCAGGCGCGGAATATTGTGGGCTACATAGGCAGGCTCATAACTGTCTCCCGGCTCATACCAGTCGTTCCATACAGCTTCGGCATAAGCTTTCCATAATTTGGCATCTTTGTGTTTCGGAAATAATCTGGCTGCTGCCAATGCTCCCATTGCATAGTTGGCTGCCCGGTTGTTGGGTCCGCGCTCTTCACAAAAACTAATTCGGTTTACAAGTGATTCTGATAGGCGATTGAGTTCGGTATCCATCATATTTCTTTCTTTGAGTATGCGTAGGGAGTCAAAGAATTTTTCGCGGGCAAAGAAGGATATCTCCAGTGTGCGGGGTTGTCCTTTATTGCTATCAAAAGCGTCCAGAATACCCAGAAGAATTGTTTTTCCCTGAAGCATTTCTTTTTTATCACCTGAATTTACCAGATCGTAAGCGGCGTAAATATCTTTATCATTGCTGTGATAGAATGTTACGTGGTCTTTAATCTGCATGTGCTGAAGAATTCTTTGCTTTACTTCACTACGTGTCATACGGTCAAGTGTTTTTTCTTGTGCACACAATGGAAGTGCACACAAGAAAAATACTGTTAGCAAAGAATATTGAGTAATTGATAATATGTTTTTCATGTTTTGTAAGGTTATTTTCTTGCATTACAAAGAACGTGATTTTATTTGGCAAGTAAGGCATATGCACACCACAAAACGGGTGCCTGTCCGTGAAGATCTCCTGTCAGGGCCTTGCGGTTTCGGTAGTGTTCACTGTTATCTCCCAGCATAGTACCTTCACACACGGCTTCTACATCTCCCTTCTCGTTAACGTAGTGAGTCAGGGCTATCCAAGCATTCCGGGCAACCGGTCCGTATTCTTCTGCGGGTAACCAACCTTTTTTGACTCCGGTAATCATGGCGTATGCGAACATGGCAGAACCGGAAGTTTCTTCCCACATAGAAATGTCATCTACAACCTGTTTCCACATGCCATTCTCATCCTGTGTATCTTTTAGTTTTTCCATCATTTTCAGATATCCTTTCATGATCTCTGCCCGGTCCGGATTGTTTTCCGGGAGCATCCGAAGCAATTCGGACATGCCTGCTGCCATCCAACCATTGCCGCGCCCCCAGCAGAATGGAGCTGTCGGGGCATGATAGAACAAGCCTGAAGGTTGCTGGATGGAGTCCAGATAAAGCACCATTTCGCGGGCCGCCCTGTTTATGTATTTGCAATCGTTCGTTACCCGGTAGGCCTGTGCTTGTATGGTGGTTATCATATACATATCGTCCAGCCAGAAACGAGTTTGCCAGGAATATCCTTTATCAGCCCATGCTTTTTGTTCAGGCTGGCAGATGTTGGCATCGGCGAAATCACCATACATATTACTTTTACGTACTTCCCCTTCTTGCAGCTTCCACCCTTCCGGCAATTCCCATTGGGAGTCGGCATACATCATGCCTAAAGCCTTATAACGTTCTTCGCCGGTTTGAAGATAAAGTTCCAGTGGGAGGGCACCGAAAACATTATTGTCTACATGGTTCGGTTTGGGCTGTAGGTAGGCTTCGGAGCTAAATAGAGGCTCGAAACGGGCTTTTAGACGTTCGGTAAGTTCTTTGTTGTCTGTCTCCTGGGCAAACCAAAGTCCTCCTAACCAAGTACACACGTCAGGATAAGTGATTTGTGTCCTCGGTTCATTAACGCGTAGCGGGCTACCATATTGGGAATGTCCCTGTTCCAAAAACCGGTTGGTAATTTTGTTTCCAATTTTGATAGGATCGGCTTCCTGGGGGAGATTGTCAAAATACCCGCATTCTTTGGGGGTACAAGATGCCAAGGCCCATGCTGTCAATACTGCTGTGAATAATTTACTTCTCATATTTTCTTGTATTTTTTTATATTGTTAGTTCGGATAATATTTCTCAGGTGTCATAGCTGAGGAAACGTAAGGTTCCATCCAGAATGCAGAGGTACGTTTGTATTTCAGTTCTGTAGCCGGATACCAATTGGCCCAGGATGCCGGATGAGTGTCGGCAATCGGAGCTTTTACGCTTTCACCGTATCCATTGACGGCTGTAACGGTATATTCGTAAACAGTGAATGAATCACCGGCAAGATTTGGATTGTCCAGTTTGCCGGGTAATTTGCAGGCTTTGATCACTCCGGGGACTTTTGTATCGGTATATTGGTTAGCCTTACCTTCAAATATGAGTGTGAAGTCTTTTTCTCCGGCTTTTCTCCGGTAAATACGATATTTTTTTGTACCTAAGACATTTCCCCATGACAGGGTTACTTTTCCACTATCCAGATTCAGGTGTAAACCTTCCGGGTAGTGTGGTGCCTGGTCTGTGGTGTAGACTGGATACTCCTGGGCAAAGTCGGCAGTATGCTTTTTGTTGACAGATATTGCCCGTATATGTATCTTTCCGACCGGTTGCGGTGCTAACTTATATGTTGATTGGGCTGTAATGCCTGCTTCTTCCCAGGTTTGGGCATTATCCCGGGATATTTCTATTTTTACCTTCCGGGCTGATGTCGGTATATCCAGATAGACAAGTGTGCCGTTTGGGGAATATTCGGTATCAATAATCCGGGTAGGCATAGGGGTTGCTTCGCGTGCGTATTCTATAGAATGTTCTCCCTCGGGTAAAAGGATGTTGGCAGTTCCTTGCTGTGCGATGCCATCAATGTATAATTTACCATCGGATACTCCCTTTAATGTCAGGCTGGCTTTTCCATCACTTTTGTAGCATCCTTTACAAGTATTGATGCCGGTACGGGTCATAGCGATAGCCGTACCGGTCTTCGATAATTCGATAGAGAGACCATCGGCGGAAAGAACTGTACCTTTCATCAAGGCAAGTTGAAGAGTACCGTCATTCATTCTGCGGATGATTCCAGCTTCGCCGGTGAATGATTCCTTGTCTGTCTGATAGTTTATCTCTGTTCCGTTGCGGAAAATAATATCCGTACTATGTGGAGCTTTGATATGCAATATATCGGTCCTTGCACCTTTTTCTGCGGGCACGAATTCATAAATACTCGTATTGTTCAGTAAAGAGGGATTGACCATTTTGCCATACAGGACGTCAATCGCGCCTTTTTTATGTGAAACCAAAGTTAATAATGAGCCGTCCGCATCGCGATAGAAACCTTTGGAGTTGTTTGTTTCTCCCTTAGTCCAATGATCCGGGCGTGCTTTTTTACCGAAGAAAACGATTTGTGGGAATTCATCTTGTTTCTGAACAAACCAGGAGAAACGGGCGGCTGCTCTCCAATTGGTTCCGGTCTGGTCGTAGAGCAAAAAATAATCTGTACCTATCAGCATTATACTACGTGACAAGTATTCCGGCCAGGAAAAACTGTCTTCTCCCTGGGCTGAACGAAGTTCGGCTAATTGGGCAATTCCTAAATCATAAAGTGGAGCTACAAGTTCGTTCATTCCGATATTGCAGAATGCTCCGTTTTTCATGACTCCGAAATTGGTGATGCCGTCCAGATTGTTTTGTACATGGTCGCCTACCACTTCATTTTCATGTCCTGTATAGATTTTACCTTTTGCATAAAAGTAGAGTCCGCCGGAGTTTCCTTGTCCTTGGTGCCCCCAACGGTAGTTGGGACCTTTATCCACTTGATTTAAGTGGATGGATAGTTCTTCGTCCGTATCCACTCCTGCACGCAGGACAATACCATGCCCTGTGTATTTGGTACTTTTCAGATGTGGGTTAGTTCCCTTGTTTATGGTTGGGTATTGTTTTTTGTGGACGCTACTCCAGTTGGTATGAGTTTCTTTTGTTTCCACACCGGGACCCATCGGGCCGGTCCAATATAAATTTTCTGCAAGCAACGGGTCATAATACTGCATCCAGTCCGCTAACTGATAAACTGAACAATATCGCGGAACGATTCTTCCTCCTCCATGAGCGCCGTGTGGCGGATAACATCTTTCCAGGCTTTTTCCATTTTTGTCTTCGTATAGAACCGGAGCGGTCATCATGTCCAGCATCCAATGTCCCCGTTGTACCATATATTTTCCGGCAAAACGATTTTTACTGTCTGATTTTTGCAGGGCGATATGGGTGGCGGAAGTCGGTCTTAAAAAGGCCCAGTTATAGATACCCATGCTTTCCACCCAGCGACCGCCGTTGGATTCAAAGGCCTTCACGTCAGGACGGGTATAAAAGAGACCGTATATTTCAAGTGTTTTTTCAAAAAAATCGGCCCATTCTTTAGCCATGGGGTGTTCGGGATAGAGAAAAGCCATTTGGCCCGGTACCGCCCAACCGTCTGCTGCCATGTTAGCGGTTCCGGCCAATGACGTGCGGATGGTATTCATTGCTTCTAAAGTGTTGACATAAGCAGATATTAGCAACAGACCGTCTACTGTCTTTCTCTGCTCTTCTGTCAGTTGCTTGTAAAGTGCCAGATAATCTTCCACCCAGCTACCAAAAAGCGGACGGTGGGATATGGAGTGAATGCCTGGAAATCCGTTTAACCCGGTCATATAGTAGGCCATTGGAGAAGTTGTTATCTGCTGATAGAATTTTTCAGCAGTCGGTGATCCTGCTTTCCCAGTAAAGGGAGTATCCGGATGCTTGGCATTTACCGGATACTCCAGAATCCAATCTTTCACCCTATTTAAATTTAATAGCGCATATTGGCGGTGCAACAGCATTGCATAGCGGAACCCCATCTCGTTGGAATGGTCTGCACCACCTTTCATGGCTATTTTGTCAATACATTTATTGAATTTGTCAACCAGCCCCTGCTTCTCTTCGATAGTATAGAGGGTTATGGCTGTAGACCGGCTGCCACTATGAAGGGGGTATTTGAAGTGTAATTTCTGATTGTCATAGCGGAAATATACGGATAAATCGGGAGTCGGTTGCCAGATTCCATATTGTTGGTCGTCCCAACGGTTATGGTCATATACAAACACTCCTAATTCTCTGGCTGCATTCTGAGTTTCCCAAAACGAAATTGCAGGTATTTGTTCGCGGGTGGAATTTCCTCCGAAAGGTAAGAGACGGTATAACATTTGTTCGGCAGGCTTTTCTATCCAGCCCATCCCTGTCCAGTGCGGGTCCTCCTGGCTCCAGTTGGTATATATTGGTTTATCAATAGGTAAACCTCCATCTACTGATACTTCCTTTTGTCTGTCCCAGTTACCGTAACGGCGGGTAGGGTGGAAGTTACTCCATTCCATATCAACGAATATCTCGTCTTGCTTTGAGATATTTTCCATTTGTTCATCCAGAATGACAAAAGGATAACCTTGTATGATTTTTATTTTGGCATAATAAGAAGAATTATTGTCCAATAGGTAGAGTATTCCACATTCTACAAATAAGTCTCCGGATTCTAAAACGGAGGTTTTTACTTCTTTGACGTTATGGTGTCCGGCGTGGAGTTTATTATCACCTATTTTTTGCTGATTATTGAGTATGGAAATA
Source organism: Bacteroides stercorirosoris (assembly GCF_900142015.1). Lineage (GTDB taxonomy): Bacteria > Bacteroidota > Bacteroidia > Bacteroidales > Bacteroidaceae > Bacteroides > Bacteroides stercorirosoris. Next base: position 35,836 of record NZ_FQZN01000027.1, on the reverse strand, counting down.
ATGGGGGCGGGGATAATCTTGTTCTGATAAATACCTCCGGCAGGTATTTCTACTCCAAAACTTCCGTCGCTGATTTGCCAGGCTGTTACTCCTTTCCGGAGGGTAACAGGTGAACTTAGTCGGGGAGCATTCCCCTTGCGTACATATAGTGTATAGTTAAATTCTCCTCCGCTTGGCAGTTCTGCGAAGAAATTTATAACAGCGGATTTTAGTTTTCCATTGTCAATGACTTTGTCTGATAACTGGAACGGGATGGATTTACCTTGTTTATTATCAAAAAGGTCTAATTCAGATTCAGATTGTATGGTTCCGGAAAAACAAACCGGATAGCTAAGGAGTGTACGCGGCCAATCATATATAGATAAGTTGATGCAATCTCTTCGAGAGATTTGCATCGGGTTCTCTTGGGACACAACTGGCTGTTGTGCATAGTTCGCTTTTGCGGAAAACAGTATCAGCAATAATGCAATAATGTGGTTTCTCATGGTCATAAACTTGCCTGATTTTTTTGCAAACTTAGGCGAAAAGCCTTTGACAGGCTATGAAAATAGTGTCAAAGGCTTGTATTTTAGACCTACAATCGGTTATTTGCCAATATTCTTGATGTATTCTGTAGGGGTTTGATTAAATACGGATTTAAAAACTTTACTGAAGTAAGCCGGATCGGAGAAGCCTACTTCATAAGCGACTTCTGCAATAGTCATTCCACCGGCCTGTAATTTTTCTACGGCCATTTTCATCCGGATATTTAGTATTAGTTTATTGGGTGACAAGTCAGAGATTGCTTTAATTTTCCGGAAAAACTGTGTACGGCTCATTCCCAGTTTATTATATAGTACTTCCATTGATAAATCCGGGTCTTGGGCATTTTCTGTAATTAATTCTACCAGTTTTTTCATGAATGGATCTTCCACTGTGATTTCTCTTACCGGTACTTCTGTCGTGCCCAGTTTTTGACAGAATATGTTTCTTAATTTCTCTCTGTTTTTGATGAGGCTTTCTATCTTAGCCAATAGTATCTGTGCATTAAATGGCTTTAATATATAATCATCGGCCAGTGCCTGATATCCGTCTTTTATATGTTCTTCCAGACTTTTGGCTGTTAGTAGAACCACCGGAATATGTGCTAAAGTCATATCATTTTTTACGGTGCGGCAGAGTTCCAGTCCATCCATTACAGGCATCATGATATCGCTGACTATCAAATCGGGCATCTGCTCTTTTGCAATTTCTATGGCTTTCTTACCGTCGGGGGCTTCCTGTACACTATAGAGTTTTGATAATTTAGAGACAATGTATTGGCGCATGTCTTCATCATCTTCCACTACCAGGATTCTTAAACGATTGTCGGATTCTTCGGGCATTTCCTGATGATATTCCGGATCGACAGATAGCACACTGTTTTTTTCTACTTTCAGTGTGTGGGTGATGGCTTGGTCAGTGTATATTACATTGGAACTATTATAGTGGTCTTTTCCTAGTGGTAGGCGTATAAAGAAAGTGGTTCCCTGTCCGGGGGTACTTTCCAGCCAGATTTTACCAGAATGCAATTTAACTACATACCGTACAAGGTTTAGCCCGATACCGCTACCAAACATTTCATTTTTGTTTCCGTTTCCTATTTGGAAGAAAGGGTCAAAAACTTTCGATTGGTTTTCAGGGGAGATGCCTTCTCCACAATCTTTTACTGAGAATATGACACAATATTCTTCGACGTTGGATGTCAATTGGATCTTTCCTCCTTTAGGAGAGTGCTTGATGGCATTCGAAAGTAGATTGAACATAACTTTACTCATTAAGTCTACATCCACCCACAAATCGTTTCCGTAGTAATTGTTAGAATATGAAATGGTCAGTTCATGCTTGTTCAGTAACTCAGAGAAACTGTCAATCTGTTCGGAGATGAATATCGCTACATTCAGATTGCTGAGTTTCAATTGCATGGCTCCATGTTCTAACTTACGGAAATCCATAAGCTGATTTACCAGCAACAACAGACGATTCGCATTTTTTTGTATCTGTTTCATTGGGTATTTGAGACTGGAAGGGAGTTGCTCATCATTGATGATATCATCTACCGGTCCGGTTATCAATGTAAGCGGGGTGCGTAATTCGTGAGAGAAATTGGTGAATAATTCAATTCTCATCTGGTAGTTTTTCTCGATATTCTCTTTTTCTATCTGCTCAATCTTTTGTTTATACTTGGCTGTTTTCTTTTCGTAGAAGTAACGGGCTAATACCATTAAAAAGATAATGATAAATAAGATATATATGGTTTTAGCCCACCAGGTAGCCCAGAATGCGGGATGAACTGAAATTATAATTGTTGTTTCCACCGTACTCCAGATTCCTTCGTTATTGCATGCCTTGATACTGAAAACATATTTGCCGGCTGGCAGGTTGGAGTAGATTACTTCATTATTTTCGATATAATGCCACTCTTTGTCCATTCCTTTTAATTGATAGGCATATTTGTAACCTTTGGGAGAGATAAAGTCAAGTGCTGAATATTTGATCCGGATTGATGAATTATCATAAGGGAGATCTATTTTATTGTCATTATTAAAGTTGTTGATTTCAATATGTCCGGGTGCATTTTTTGAATTTAATGACTCCACCAATGATATTTGTACCAATGGGGCTGTCACCTGTTTATGTGAAAGGCGCGCTGGGTCTAACTCCGCCAGCCCGTTGTTTCCACCTATATAGATGTGTCCGTTACTGGCTTGTACTAACGATTTGTGTGAAACTTCATTCAATGGAAAACCGTTTCCACGAGTGAAATTGACTATGGTTCCATCAGGCTTGATTTGTGATAGACCATTGATGGCGGATACCCATATATCTTTACTTGTACGTTCCTCTAATATTGCACAGATAGAGTTATGTACCAGTCCATTATCCTTGTTATAGTGGTGTATCTTTTGTTTTTCAAGATTACATTTGTATAATCCGTTGTCGTATGTACCGATCCATATATTTCCTGCATTGTCTTCGTAGAGTACACTTATGTTTTTATCATTTAGTTCTTCAAATGCGGTACGTTCGCCTTTGAAATAATGCTCCGGGTTTTCCGGTTGATATTTGAATACCCATAAACCATTTGTGCGGACCCCTACTATCATGTCGTCTCCGTGGCGTAAAATATCTTGCGTCAACATATATCGGGTGGCGGCGTTATAATTGGTCGAAAGATTCCGGTCTAACTTTTGTGTTTTTTCATCCCAATACGATAAATCATCTTCTGCAATCCACAGATGATTTTCTGCGTCCCTTGCCATTGCACGGATTTGCTCTTCACCGGTCATAGGAGTAATGACTTTGGCGATAGATCTGGTTTTCAGGTTCAGTGAATAAACTCCCATATTTAAAAAATAGAGGTACAGCTCATCTTTGGAATTCTGATAGACATAATATAAATCCGTATCATGTTTTGGAGAATTATTTCCGGAAATATTTACTTCTTCTATTTGGTTGGAGTGAGTCAAATTCATTGATATCAGCCCTTTACTATGTCCAATCCATAATTTCCCCTGAGATTCGGCCAGTGAACCTACTACCTGGATTCCCGTAGCTGGTTTCGTTGAGGCTGTCAGTGGATGATGGGTGAAAGTAAACAATTGGGGATGGTAATAGATGGCTCCCTGGCTGAATGTCCCCATCCATAATGCCCCCTGCTTATCTTTATAAACTGTCATCATGCGGTTGTTTATAGATAAGTGCTGGTTAATTTCGGTATAGAAGACGGAACGCGCTATGTCATAAGCTACCAATCCCCGATCGGTTGCAAGAAGTAATGTAGAATCATTATATTCAGTGATATCATGGATATAGTTACTCTCTATCGGTACATCCGGATGAACCGTATATGAGACCGGTCTTATCTCTTCCTCTTTTGGAAAATATCGGTAAAAGTTTTTTAATTCTTCTCCCAGCCAGATACGTCCTTTACTGTCCGTGAAGCCTTTCATCAGAGAAAAACGTTTTTCATTTTTATGTAGAATCTTATAGCGCTCGGTTCTTACATCATAGAGTGCCAATCCTTGATTAACAATATCCAGTAACAAGGCGTATGGGTCTGCTACGGCCATCATGTGGATATAGGTTTCACGCAGGTCTTTTACATATGAACAGGTGCCGTCATTTTTAAACACATACAATCCTTGTTTGGTGGCTACCCAGATGTTCTTTTTAGGATCTTCATGGAGACCGACGACAACGGATGAAGGGAACTCTTTCCCTGCGTATCGTTCCTGTAAATCAATAAATTTCTCCTGCATAGGATCGAAAAGTACAATTCCGCTAAAGGTGCCGATCCAGAAAAGACCGTCTGATAATTGGGTGATACTCACGATATCATTGGGCTGTTTGACTTCCCGGCTTGGTAAATGATAGTAGTTTTTTATCTCATAGCCATCCAAACGGTTCAGTCCGTTTTTGGTTCCAATCCAAATATATCCTTTAGCGTCTTGACAGATAGCTTTTACGGTACTGTTGGACAGTCCGTCCTTTACGGAATAACTGTTGAGTGTAACGTTTTGAGCCGATGCGGCAATAAACCCTGATAAGAGTATAAACAATAAGAATAGGCGCTTTGCAATATTCTGCATCATCTTCGGAAACATAAAATTCAACTTATAAATTTGGCCTCTAAAGATAATGCAAAATAGGCAAATCATGATAATATAATCACTTTTTATATTGTTATTTACGGAATACATTCCAGTTTCCTTTCGTATCAATTTGAACTGTGATTTTTTTATTGTTGTTTTTAATTTCAATGGTGCTGCATTCATTCCGGGTTCTTACCGATAGTGAATTAGCAATGTCTGTAGCTTTCTTTTTTATATGGTAAGGCATTACAATGGTAACAAATGTCAGCGGTTCGAACGGAGTGACATATTGCTTGGAGAAAACGGTTGTAGGCTGTATGGTATATTCCTGTTTCTGAAAACCATAACTACGTTTGGGGTGTTTCTCGAAATAAACCAGTAGTTGCCTTTCTTCTATATCTTTTCCCAAAGAGTCTTTCCATGGCTGTCCGGCATTTGAAGCATCTCTATATATCTTTTTTCCTCCGTGGGTACTGAACCAATTTTCACCATGTTCATCCATCTGATACAGTTGCCAGATACTTCCTGCGATGTAACCGTCGGTTCCTTCACCTGGGATTAGATGATCTTGTACTATGAGAACACCCTCAGCAGTCAGCACCATGCGGCGTTGCAAAGTCGAACCATCAACACAATGATTATCCAGGATGATTGCACCGTATGAGTCTTTGTCTTTATTTTCAGCTTTTGCCGTCCGTACAATATTGGGGTTGAATAATACGCCGACTTCTTCGTGTACATAGTCTTCTACCGGTTTCCTTACTTTGTTGTATGCTCTTATCTTGAAACTTATAGAAGATTTATCTCTGCCGTCGGGAGCCATGTGTTTCCAGTCACAGCCAATATATCGGTAATCGTCCAAATTAAAATCTGCTGCAACTTTCAGGTTGAAGAAATGAATTCCATTATCTTTCAACGTAATGCGTATCATTTTTCCTCCTTTTTCATTATCTACAAGCTCCACATCATCTCCCCATGCATCCAGTGTATTACAATCATGCAGTATCTTTTCACCTGCCTTGCCATGCAGACGGACATTGTCGATACAGATGACTTCGCCTGGCTGGCCGTTTTGAAAACGAAAAGTGATGCTTTGGAATCCTCGCATTTGAGGATTGTGTTCCGATATATGTGTGGACGAGCTGAAATCAATCCAATCCGTAAACCAGCGGTTAGTCATCCAACGGTTAGAGTCTTCGCCGAATGGAAAACCATTTATCTCTTCTTTCATAAGGAGAACTGTGTTGCCGTGACGCATATCTGTGGCATGACGTTGTACTCCATGAAAGTGCGGACAACAATTGGTTTCGAAATAGTTGATGGTTCCGCGCAGGTTGGGGTGTTTGTGTGAGCCTTCTGCATAGAGGTCGCTCATCACGAAAGGAGTACCCGGAGTGTGCGAAGCGGCTAGTAACAATTGGTCCGCTATGCTATTTTGCCCTTTTCGGTTGGTACGTGTAGTGACCATAGCTCCCCAGTCCGGAGTGGATGTTGTCGGTGTGAATGGTGGTAATAGAGCGATTTCGGCGATTGATGCCCATTCGCAGGCATCACGTAAGAACCAACCGCGTTTCGTATATTTTTCGGGTAAGTTAGGAAGTCCTGTTTTATATAGTTTCCGAGCAGCTTCGTGATAGGTTGCATTACCGGTCAGACGCGCCATCTTTTCAAAGACAACAATCCATTCAAAATAGGCGAAGAAGAAGTCATCTCCATACTCCGGCATGTAGCCGCTGGGAGCCTGTTGGTGCAGGTAACGTGAAAACCATTTCTCAATTTCAGGAGTTTGCAGCAATTTGGTACGTCCGCTTTCTTGTGCAATGGTGATGATGTCATTCAGATGTATGGCTGAATATAAGGTTGCTGTTTCATCCACATCTTTATTATTATACCAGAAATTCCACATTGTATCCGTATATGCTTTCCATAGTTTAGCATTGGGAGCATCCGGAAAGAGATTATACATTCTGGTGAAACCTAAGGCGCGTTCCTGACCTTGATTATGATCAGTAATGAAGTTAGGTTCGAAGTGCAGGTCAGCGAAACGAATGACGGTTTTTCTGGTTTCATTACCCTTCAGACGTCCTTCTTTTTTTAGCAGTTTGTAGGTAGCGGCTACATTGCGGGTGGAAAAGAAGTCATCCCGTCCTCGCATCAATTGTTCGTCTTTTTCCCAAGCGGTGATAGCGGATCGGAAAATTTCTTCGGCCATGTCAAGGAAGCGTTTTTGTCCGGTCGCTTCATAGAATGTACCTGCGGCGGTCATCAGGTGGGTGGTCCAACGAACATTACGGTTTTGAATTTCTTTTTGGATACGTTCTTTACTATATGAATGGGTTTGATTATCAAATGCTTCGACGGCAATAGACAAAGGATCTTTATCCATCTTAAAAAACGGCTTACCGTATGCGGAAATAATTCCCCAAAAACAAAAAAGGATATGGACGGACAGTTTCTTTACCATGATGAATCTCTTTTTTTACTGGATTTATTATAAGATTGGGCAAACCGGATTTTCCGGCTTGCCCAACACTATATATACACTCTTATTTCATTGCCGGATTTTAATATCCGTCATTTTGCCACATTATGTTTTCGTCTCCATAGGCGTTGATTTCTGATTGTGGAATCGGAGCCAGAAGGTTACGCTTTTCCATGGTGTACATCGGAGTCTGAGTGGCTGTGTTAAACCCTTCATTTTTGAGAGAGAAGTGCTTTTCCATAGCCTCTTCTGCAAGTCCCCAACGAATCAGGTCAGGCCAACGAACTCCCTCGTAACAGAATTCGATAAAACGTTCGTGAACAATATAATCGAAAGTAGCCTGCTTGCTGTTCAGTTTGGTTGCATCAACAGCTTCCAGTCCGGCTCTTTTACGCACTTCGTTGATAATGGACAGAATAGTAGTGATATTGGCTGAATAATTAATTTCATTCAGTACCTCGGCGTACATTAATTTAACATCGGTATAACGGAGGATAGAAATGTTATTTCCCCATTCATCATAAGCTCCGGGTTTGGTCTGTGTAGCTTTCAGGAACTTACGCGCCGTATATGTGTCCTCATGCTGATAGTCTTTATCGTAATAAAGATTGTTAACCATGGTAGCAGCTCTACGGATGTCTCCATCTTCATAAATGCCTTCTCCCCAGATTGATTCGGATACTTGTGCTGTACCTGAAGGTCCCTTGAATGTTACGTTGTGAAGAAAAGGAGCGTCCTTTTCAAGATTTATGCTGGATGCGAGCAACATACTATTGAAAGTCTGACTGATGCCTAACGCCTTGCCGGTAGAACCGCCGACATATTGCACTTCCCATACACGTTCTGAAGTATTGTCGAAACTGTCATCGAAACAATCTTCATAATTGGCGGCCATCTTATACAAAGAAGGTTCTTTTTCCACTATCAACTTCAACCATTCGGCGGCTTGGGTATAGTTATGCATATACAGGTAGGTACGTCCCAGCATACCGGCCATTGCATATTTAGTAATACGTCCCACTTCTGTTCCGCTTCTTTTTTCAGGAAGCATTTCGTAGGCCAGTTCAAAATCCTTGATGGCTTGCTGGTAAGTCTCTTCTTGTGAAGAACGTTTTACTTTCCGTAGCTCTGCCAATGAAAGATCAGTGGTTATCAGCGGAGAACCTCCCCAACACCAGGCAAACTGTAGATAAGCTAATCCGCGCATGGCGTAAGCTTCTCCTTTAATATGGGATTTCTGGCTCTCATCAGAGAAAATCACCCGGTCAATATTATCCAGCACTTTATTGCTGCGAGCTACCAATACCCAAAGAGATTTCCATGCGGTTTCCCAAGTTTTTTCCGTAGAGGTGTCTGTAAAGCGGGTGATGTTATTATTCATATTCTTAATAGCATCTTCTCTTAATACGATTGCTTCCAGATAATTACGGTTATAGATAGTTTGTAGCTGTGAATAGACTCCGGCGATGGAAGCCTCACAATCAGCAGGGGTCTTATATAAACTCTGGTCTGTATATATGGACGGTTGGTTGACGTCCAGATAGCTGTCGCAGGAGGAGAGTGCCCACATGCAGCAAACAGCTGCTATTTTTGTTATAATTTTCATGATCGTTACTGATTAAAAGGTTACGTTGACTCCAAATATATATTTTCTTGAAAGCGGATATGTATTGTAATCTGCACCTCTGAGCATCGGATTGGTACTGTAGCTATTGGTATCCGGATTACCGATATAGTCGGTGAAGGTGTGCAGGTTCTCTACTGTTCCGTAAATCTTGGCTGCTTTGATTCCCAGTGCATTCAACCATTTTTTAGGCATATTGTAAGCCAGACTGATATTCTGGATACGCAGGAAAGTAGCATCGAAGATTTCCAGGTCTGTTCTGTGCAACTGTCCATCCTGTTCAGAGTTGTCACCCAAGCCATAAGGAGTTGGTGTTTTTCCATCCCATGACATATCTATACCCAGTTCGGTAGGAATCGGATTACCATTAGGATAATCTTCTTTGTAGCAGTGTAACCATCTTTTCAAGGTATTGTTGGCTCCATACTTACCGCCGGTGTCCAGATTACGGGCACCAATCCAAAGTACATTACCGCCTATCTGTCCGCGAAGGAATATACTTAATTCAAAGTCTTTGTAAGTGAATCGGTTAGTGAAACCAAACATTATGTCGGGGTCGTTAGAACCGTAAGCTACTCTGTCGTCGTTATCGATAGAACCACTATTGTCAGTATCCACATATTTAACATTACCAGGTCTTTGCTTCTTTCCTTTTACGGTCGGAACCAACGGTTTGTTAGGATTGTAGCGTCCGTCAGTCCCAACTTCGAAATCGGCTTCGGTCAGCAGACCATCTGTTCTATAAGTGTAGAACTGAGAAATAGGTCCTCCTACTTTGGTGATGAACTGAGCATTCCATGCATCAGTAATGATTTCGTCGTTACCTCCTAAATCCAGTACTTTATTCTTGTTTCCGGAAAGGTTTAACGTACTTGACCATTTGAATGATTTAGCATTGATATTGACTGTAGTCAGGTCTATTTCCCAACCACGGTTTTCAATAGATGCCAGATTGGTGCGCATGCTGTTGAAACCGGTAGCTGCGGGTAATTGTAAGTTATACAACAGGTCGTCCGTGCGGTTGATGTAATAATCGACATTCAACTGTATGCGGTTTCTGAATAAAGAAAGGTCGAAACCGAAGTCAAATGCTTTGGTTGTTTCCCATTTCAGATCCAGATTAGCGTAGTTGGTCGGATAAATAGCTATTTGAGAAGTATTTCCATAAGCCACGTTGCCGGTGGTAAATGTAGAAACATAGTCGCTGTAACCGATACGGTCATTTCCGGACATACCCCAGGAAGCGCGGAGCTTTAATAAAGAGATGAATTCAATATCTTTCATGAATTCTTCACTGTTTATTTTCCAACCGGCAGATACGGACGGGAAGGTAGCCCAGCGGTTGGACGGTCCGAAACGGGAAGAACCGTCACGACGTACAGATGCTGATACTAAGTACTTGTCATCATAATTATAGCTTAAACGGCCGAATAAAGAAGCTGTGCGAACAATATTCTTCATGGTGCTTGCCTGGCTCGGAGTAGCACCCTGGTTCAAGGTAGGAACATTATCCAACGGGAAGTCGGTCGCTTTCATGTCGGCTGTATAAATACTGCGGTTCTCTATACTCTGTCCCAGCAAGACATTCATTTGGTGCTTTTTCCAGAGAGTAAAATCGTAACTTAATGTATTTTGCCAACCGGTACGACTACCTGAAATGACTTTGCTTGTGGCAGTAGCACTCTTTACAGACATTTTCTGTACATCGAGCGGGAGGAAATATTCGTCTATGCGGTTGTCAGAACTATAGTTGAACATAGACTTGAAAGTCAGCCCTTTGATAATGTAGGCTTCAACCCAGGAAGCTACATCGAAGTTTTTGATATTTCTGCTGTCGGTAACTTGTTTAAGGCGTTCGTATGGATTCACATCATCTTTTCTGAATTTGCTGAAACCTAAGGAACGAGTACCTTCGTTAATGCCGATTGTGGGGATCATGGTCAAGGCAGTCATGATAACTTTGTCTTTACCTTCTGATTCGCCTCTGTCTTGTGAAGAAATTGTAGGAGCGAAGTTCACACCGGCTTTGATATACTTATTAATGTTCATTGAGGCGTTAATACGGAAGTTGAAACGTTCGTATCCGGTATGTTTCACGATACCTTCCTGATTCATGTATCCGGCAGAAGCGTAAATAGAATATTTGTCGCCTTTGCTGGAGACAGAAACCTGGTGGCTGTGAGTGAAAGCGGTCTGCAAGATGGCGTCAATCCAGTTTGTTTGAGGTAAATCGGAACGTAAAGTCCAATCTGCTGTATCAGAATTCGGATTCAGTAACCAGTCAGGATTTACCCGGTCACCGCTTGGACGGTTCTTGTTAGGCGTGTCCAGCGTATTGTTTCCATCTTTTTGGAGCCACATTGCATTTTTCAGATAGAGGTTGTATGCCATCCATTCTTTGGGAGACATCATTTCGGGCAGACCTACAGCATTCTGGAAACCTAAATATGATTCCCATTTAACGACAGGGGCACCTTTTTGAGCTTGTTTGGTTTCAATCAGGATAACACCGGCAGAACCGCGTGCACCATAAATAGAAGTGGCTGCTGCATCTTTCAGGACCTGTATGGAAGCTACGTCGGAAGGGTTCACATTACTCATGTTCTCCGTAATCACTCCGTCTACTACGATTAAGGGATTGGAAGAGCCATTAATAGAACTGACACCGCGCACGGTAATTTGCATTTCTTCACCCGGAATACCACTGCTGGTCTGTGTCTGTACACCGGCTAACTGACCGGAGAGGGCATCACTCAGGTTGGTAACCGGACGTCCTTCGATTGCATCGGATGTCATTTTGGATACGGAGGTGGTCAGATTACTTTTTTTCACTGAACCGTAACCTACCACTACCACTTCATCCAATGCCTGTGAATCTTCTTCTAATATAACTTTCAGATTGGTACTTCCATTGAGAGGGACAGTTTTGTCTTTGTAACCAATGAATGAGACAGTCAATACTGTCTTATTACTTTTTACATTCAGTGTAAAGTTTCCATTGATGTCACTGATGGTACCGTTTCCCGGTGCACCTTTTTCTACAACGTTGGCACCGATAATAGCTTCACCGGATGGATCTGTTACAATACCGGTAACTTTCACTTGTGCCCAAGTAAAACTACAGAAGCATAGAAGGAATAAGGTCAGTAGAAATCGGGACTTTCCTTCCACACATTTCGAGAGTGTGATTCTGTTTTCCATAAATTAAATTTTTTAGATACTATTAATTTCTTTAATATGTTTAAAGCAAGCTTGTTTTTCATTTGCAAAAGTAGCTGATGGGGTATGAAGGGATATGGAAAATCGTTTCAAAACTTATGAAAAAGGTCTCAAAAGTCCATTTTTCCCAGCTTTGGTACTTTATTCCATCTTCAAAGATTTAGTTCCTTCCGGAGTGTGGAATAATAGGATATTGCTACCAGCTTTTTGTTCCATATACTTGCTTTTTGATATGTATTCGGTATTCAGTTTTCTGGGGGTACCGTTTAGTTTATACTGTCCGTTATAGGCTGTTTCAGGAGAAAAGAATGTCAGTTCAAGTGTATTACCTTGTAGATTTGTATATGAAATTCCTGGTGTGTTGCTTGTCTCATAACCGGCAGAACGGGTAAATTTCACTTTTTGTTGGATATCGCTGGCAAATTTCTCTAATTCGGCTTTCAGGTTTCCTTGCGCATCTTTGTATCGTTCTGTGATTTCGGTTGTTTCCAATACCCAGGAACCTCTACGGCATTTTTTATCTTTTAGTATAAGGACATCATGTTCTTTAATGTCATATTTGCCACCGGATGTTTCAAAAGTCCAGTCTTCGGGAGTGGCGAAAGCGAACATCATGGAACCTGTATGGCATAGTATCCAGGATAGGCCGTTAATCTTCTTTACAATCCTTTTCTTGATACCCTTACGACTGAAAGGTACGTACATCTGATAGAAAACGGGGAGATTCATATAACTCTCTGCTACATTATATATGCCAATAGCACTTTTTCCATATCCGAATACGCGATGGTAAGGATTTTCCCCATACCCAAGTTTGTTGGAGTTACTCTGATAAATCTGAGGACGTTCCGGATTATCATGGCATACGCTGAATACGGAAGCTTCGGAACAGCCGGATTGCCATACAAGGTGTATATTTTTAGTTTCCTTGAAAGCGTAGGTGTATTGGAAATCTTTTAGTTTATCTGGAAAAGCTTCTATTGTCTGAGTGGACAGGCCATAGTTATGGTTCTGATAAGTATAACGGCAACTATAGTGTTTGCTGTCTATACGTAGGGCTTCAAAGTCATAGGGATAACTTTTAGTCTTGTTCAGAGATTGCAGAAAAGGAAGAGGCTTCACGTTACGCTGGTAAGCCAGCCAAAAATTGAAACAGCCGAAATTATCTTTGTTTGCCGCTTCCCGGTAGATAATGCGTTCGTCCGGTGAACCGTAAAATAGCCAGGTCAGTTGAACTAATTGTACCCCGGTACTTAAATTTCCAGTATATAGATTCTTCCAGCCTTTACAGCGGGGAGGGTTTGCACAATAAAGTCCTTGGTTCCAGGGGAGTAACAGTTGTGCAATCATGTGGTGATACGTGTTCAGGGCATTGCTTCGTATATCTTCGTCCTTCGAGAACTCGGCGAGCATCCTGACATACTGGAGATTGGTGCCTAAATAGGTAAAGGCATCGGATTCAGGACAGTTTTGAGTAATGAAATGTTTCAGAGTATGTATGATTCTGTCATGAAGGAATTCTTTTAGTTGGAGAGCGTTCTTTCCATCGGCGTCTACGAAGTCCGGCCATTCTTCTGCACACAGCAGCCCACTGGTTTGATGCATTAGTTTCATATTCAGTGTACCATTATCCCGGGTATATTTACCGATTTTCATAAAGTCTTTGATCTTTTGTCGTAATGAGTCGGGCATTTTTTCTTTGGTGAGCATATATCCATGCATGGTGGCATGAGCAAAGAAGTCCATGTCGGAACCGGAGTTGTAGAATGCTTCAGTATGTTCCAGCTGATACTGGTACATTTCACTTAGCCTTTTTATGGCAGTTTCCTTTTCGTGGTCACGCCATAACCGGGCAAAATAGAAAGGAGATACATATTTGATATTACCATTGACGGCAGGTTGGGCCTGTAACATCTGGTCTACAAGTGAGTGACTGCGTTCTTCATAAGTAGAACCATGTATGACGGTTATTTGGGCATGTCCGGCACTGGTGAGAAAGATTCCCGCCAGCAGGCAAATGATACGATGATAAGATAGGTTTTTCATATATTTCTTTTATTTGGAGGACAAAAGTAAGCGGGAAAGTTTTCAATAGGTATGAAAAACGTATTCTATTTTAGTAAAATCATCTCTCGGACGGGACTTTAACACTATCAGGAAGCTCTCTCTGGCAAATTTATTAGCTTTTGCTCTCTTTCTTTTAATGTTTTCGTTTCGCAATCCTTTTAGAGTTTCGATTTCTTCTTTGCTTGTTTACCTGCCGGAAAATGAGTACCTTTGCGCCCTCAATAAAAGAAAATAGGTATGACAGGACAAAAGGCACCCACAGCGTTGGGAACAGAAAAGATTGGAAAACTACTGATGCAATATGCCGTGCCGGCAATTATCGCGATGACGGCATCTTCCTTATATAATATGGTAGACAGCATTTTTATCGGTCATGGAGTAGGTACAATGGCTATTTCAGGATTGGCGCTTACTTTTCCTCTGATGAACCTTGCAGCAGCATTCGGCTCGTTGGTGGGAGTGGGGGCTTCTACGCTGGTATCCGTGAAACTGGGACAGAAAGACTATGATACTGCCCAACGAATATTGGGAAATGTGCTGGTGCTCAACATTGTTTTGGGTTTGGCGTTTACGGTGGTGACATTGTTGTTTCTCGACCCTATCCTTTATTTCTTCGGTGGTAGCGATGAGACGGTGAAGTATGCTCGTGAATATATGCAGATCATTTTGCTCGGTAATGTTGTCACCCACCTTTATCTTGGTTTGAATGCTGTGCTCCGTTCTTCCGGGCATCCGCAAAAAGCAATGTATGCCACTATCGCTACAGTGGTCATAAATACGATACTCGACCCCTTATTTATCTATGGCTTTGGTTGGGGCATTCGCGGAGCAGCCATCGCTACTATCATTGCACAGGTTATTTCACTGATGTGGCAATTCAAGATATTCAGCAATAAAGACGAACTCCTTCACTTTCATCGTGGCATTTTCCGTCTGCGCCGTAAGATTGTGATGGATTCGTTGGCAATCGGTATGTCACCGTTTCTTATGAATCTGGCGGCATGTTTTATCGTAATTGTCATCAATCAAGGGTTAAAACGTCATGGGGGTGATTTATCTATCGGTGCATTCGGCATTGTCAACCGCTTGGTATTTATATTTGTAATGATTGTGATGGGATTGAATCAGGGGATGCAGCCCATTGCCGGGTATAACTTTGGTGCACAACAGTACGCTCGCGTTTCCCGCGTATTGAAACTGACCATTATCTTTGCCACTGTGGTCACTACCACCGGTTTTCTGATGGGTATGCTTGTGCCGGATCTGGTGGTTTCCATTTTTACTTCCGATGAAGAATTGATAGCCCTCGCGTCACGTGGATTGCGTATTGTGGTTATATTCTTCCCAATCATTGGTTTCCAGATGGTGACATCGAATTTCTTCCAGAGTATCGGAATGGCAAGCAAGGCTATTTTCCTTTCCCTGACCCGTCAGATGCTTTTCCTGCTTCCGGCACTGATTATTCTGCCCCACTTTTTCGGTGCGGCGGGTGTATGGTACAGTATGCCGTTCTCCGATTTGCTTGCCAGCCTGGTAGCGATGGTGATGCTGATAAGTCAGTTCCGTAAATTCAGAAAAGCGGAACAGCAAAATTAGTATTGATTATTTTTTTGTTTCTTTCCTATAAATCCTTACTTTTGCTATTAGTAAACCAAATAGATTGAAGCTATGAATAAGAAATTCGTTGTGAACATCGGTCGCCAATTGGGAAGCGGCGGAAAAGAGATTGGGGAGAAGCTGGCAGCCCGTTTGGGCATCGATTTCTATGACAAGGAGTTGATAACGCTGGCTTCTAAGGAAAGCGGTCTATGCCGTGAATTTTTTGAAAAAGCTGATGAACGTGCTTCGCAAGGCATTATTGGCGGACTCTTCGGTATGCGTTTCCCGTTTGTGGGAGATGGCGCTTTGCCTACTCAGAATTGTCTGAGTAACGATGCGCTCTTTAAGGTGCAGAGTGATGTCATCCGTCAGTTGGCTGACGAGAAGTCCTGCCTTTTTGTAGGCCGTTGTGCTGATTACATTCTTCGTGATTATCCCAACTGTGTGAACATTTTTATTTCCGCTTCTCGTAGTAGCCGTATTGCACGTTTGTGTGCCGCCCATTCCGTCTCGGAGGAAGAAGCGGAAAATATGATGAGCAAGGAGGATAAGAAACGTTCTGAATATTATAATTATTATAGTTATAAGACGTGGGGAGCTGCGGCGACTTACCATCTTTGCATTGACTCATCTGTCTTGGGAATAGAGAAGACAATAGATTTCATCGAGGAGTTTGTGAAGCTCAAAATAAAGTAAAATAGAGATCGGTTGAAATAAAAAAGAGAGATTGCGTTTTGCGTAATCTCTCTTTTTATTCTTATTTGTAATGTGTGCATTACATCATCGTCAGCAATATCATCTGTCCCGCCAAAATACGCAGGAACATCGTCAATGGATAAACTGTGGAATAACCTACTGCCGGAGCATCGTTACCAGATGCCTGATTGGCATAAGCCAGTGCAGGAGGATCTGTATTACTACCGGCAATCAATCCCATCAGCGTGAAATAATTCACTTTGCAATAGAAGCGTGCAATCATACCGATAATCAGCAATGGAATGGTAGTAATAAGGAAACCGTAGCCTACATATGACAATCCGGAACCTTCTACCACCGTCTGTACAAAATGCTCACCGGCCTCGATGCCTACGCTGGCAAGGAAAAGCACGATACCGATTTCACGTAACATCAGGTTGGCACTCATGGTTGTATACGTCACCAGCTTCAATTTATGTCCGAAACGTCCGATAAGGATAGCGACTACCAACGGACCACCGGCCAAACCCAGTTTCACCGGAGTCGGTATGCCCGGGAAAGCGATAGGAAGGCTACCCAGCAAGATACCCAGGAAGATACCCACGAAGATGGTCACGATATTCGGTGTGTCCAAACGCTTTAACTGATTTCCAAGTACGCCTGCAACACGTTCTACAGCATCTTGCTGACCAACCACCATTACGCGGTCACCTACCTGCAATATCAGATTCGGATCAGCAAACAAGTCCATACCCGAACGGTTGATACGGGTTACGTTCACTCCGTACATACTACGGAAATGAAGGCTGCCCAGTTTCTTGCCGTTGATTTCAGATTTAGTCACCAATATACGGCGTGAAACCATCGGCATATCTTGTTTTTCCCAATCTACTTGAATCTCTTTACCGATGAAAGCGGTTACCGCCTCGGCATCTTCTTCAGAGCATACGATGAACACCTGGTCACCGATATGGAATTCAGTATCTTGATTGGGGATGCTGACATGGCCTTCATGGCGGATACGTGAACAAACGAAAGGACGTCCCAAGAACTCTTTGATTTGGAGTAGTTTCTTTCCGTCGATAGATTCGTTGCGAACTTCCAGATGCAACATGTGCGGCATGTGCTTCATGTCCGAAGTCTGTGTAGAAAGTTCATCCTCTTCTTTTTTCATATTCACCCGGCAGATGTAGCGGATGGCAATGATAGAACCGATGATACCGACCACACCGAGCGGATAGGCGCAGGCATAACCCAGTGCAATGGGGTCACCTGTGTAGTTCAACTGGTTCAATGCTTCCTGTGCGGCACCCAAACCCGGAGTATTGGTGACAGCACCATAGAGGATACCTACCATCATGGGAAGATCAATTCCCCCGTCAATGAAATAGATGGCCAAGGCTACTGCGATATTCAGTGCCACAATACCTACGGCAAGCATGTTTAGCGTCATTCCACCTTTCTTGAAAGAAGAGAAGAACGACGGTCCTACTTGCAGACCAATACAGAATACGAATAAAATAAGCCCGAATTCGCGGATGAAATGCAGAATGTGTGTCTCACCCGTAAAACCGAAATGTCCCATCAGGATACCGGTGAAAAGCACGAACGTCACACCCAGTGATATCCCGAAAATCTTAATCTTGCCCAAAAGTACGCCGACAGATATTACGAATGCATATAAGCATACGATATGGGCGACGGAGGCAGGGTCCCATAACAAACTCTCTAACCAATCCATAGTTACCTTTGTTTATCTTTTTTATTTGCTTGTTGAAATTTCGCGCAAAGGTAGGCATTAAAAGGGAGGTGGCAAAGGGTTTTCGGGAGTTTTTCTTTGAGTTGTGGCGAGGAGGGGCTTTATTCGCGGACTGTATAAGGAACATACCCGAGGCGCACTTGCTCCACACCTTCTCCAGTGTTTCTCCACTCAGAGGTAGCTGTATGTGGAGAAACACTGGAGAAGGTGTGGAGCAAGTGTGTCTCAGATACTGTTCGCGAATGGCTCGGGGTTGAAGCGATTTAAAAGTAACCTTGTCAGAATGTCAAACTCCGTGCGAATTTTACTTAAAAATCCTTGTTATTATAACTTATTGAGTATATTTGCAAGTCCTATTTTCGACAAATAGGTAAATGAAGAGATTACTAATTATCTTTTTAATTATTAAATAAACTATGGCAGACAGTAAAGAAAAACTCTTCTCAGACTTTGCTCCCACCTCTACCGAACAGTGGATGGAGAAAGTAACAGCTGACCTGAAAGGCGCTGATTTTGAGAAGAAACTCGTTTGGAAGACAAACGAAGGATTCAAGGTAAAACCTTTCTACCGCATGGAGGACCTCGAAGGACTGAAGACGACAGAAGCACTTCCCGGTGAATTTCCCTACCTCAGAGGTACCAAGAAAGACAACAACGAGTGGCTGGTTCGCCAGAAAATCAAAGTGGAATGCCCCAAGGAGGCTAACGCGAAAG
The DNA here is from genome assembly GCF_900142015.1 of Bacteroides stercorirosoris. Taxonomy (GTDB): domain Bacteria; phylum Bacteroidota; class Bacteroidia; order Bacteroidales; family Bacteroidaceae; genus Bacteroides; species Bacteroides stercorirosoris. The sequence continues at coordinate 17,063 of NZ_FQZN01000027.1, read as the reverse complement.
CGCTGGATATCCTTAATAAAGGTATTGACTCGCTGGCTTTCCGTGTAAAGGCGAAAGAACTCAATGCCGAATACATCGAGACATTGCTCGAAGGCATCTGTGCTGAGTGTGTGGAATTGAACTTCTACACTTGTCAGGGACATGTAGTGGAACTCGCAGATATTCTGGTGGCTTACTTCCAGAAGAAAGGTTACGACCTGACGAAGCTGCAAGGTTCTATCGGCTATGACTTCTTCGACAAGATGTTGGCTAAAGGCAAAGAAAAAGGAGACATGTCGGCAACTGCCAAAGCTCTGATTGAAGCAACCGCTGCTCTGCCTAAATACCGCGTACTGAATGTGACTGCCCTGACGCTGAACAATGCCGGCGCATATATCTATCAGGAACTGGGATATGCTTTAGCATGGGGTAATGAATACATGAACCAACTGACTGCTGCCGGACTTCCCGCAGCCCTCGTTGCCAAGAAGATTAAGTTCAACTTCGGTATCAGTTCGAACTACTTCCTCGAAATAGCCAAGTTCCGTGCTGCCCGTATGTTGTGGGCAAACATCGTTGCTTCTTATGACTCAGAAGACCGTTGTGCTGCCAAGATGCGCGTTCATGCAGAGACTTCTACATTCAACCTCACTTTGTTCGACGCTCACGTAAACTTGTTGCGCACACAGACCGAGGCCATGAGCGCCGCTCTGGGTGGTGTGGATTCAATGACGGTTACTCCGTTCGACAAGACTTACGATGCTCCTAATGAATTCTCAGAACGTATGGCACGCAATCAGCAATTGTTGCTGAAAGAAGAGTCTCACTTCGATAAGGTGATTGACCCTGCTGCCGGTTCTTATTATATTGAAAACCTGACTGTATCCATCGCCAAGCAGGCTTGGGAGCTTTTCCTTGCCGTTGAGGAAGCCGGTGGTTTCTATGCCGCAGTGAAAGCAGGTACAGTGCAGGCTGCTGTGAACGAAAGCAATAAAACTCGTCATAAAGCAGTAGCTCAGCGTCGTGAAGTATTGTTGGGTACCAACCAGTTCCCGAACTTTAATGAAAAAGCGGGCGACAAAAAACCGCTCGAAGCTACTTGCTGTTGCGGTGGCGGACACGATACTTGCGAAAAAGATGTTCCGGCATTGAATTTCGACCGTGCTGCCAGCGAATTTGAAGCGTTGCGCCTTGAGACGGAAGCCAGCGGCAAACGTCCGAAAGCGTTTATGCTGACTATCGGTAACTTGGCTATGCGTCAGGCACGCGCTCAATATTCTTGCAACTTCCTGGCTTGTGCAGGCTACGAAGTAGTGGATAACCTCGGCTTCCCCACAGTGGAAGAGGGCGTAGAAGCAGCTATGGCTGCCAAAGCTGATATTGTAGTGCTTTGTTCCAGCGATGATGAATATGCTGAATATGCTGTTCCTGCTTTCCAGGCTCTGAACGGTCGTGCTATGTTCATTGTAGCAGGTGCTCCTGCTTGTATGGACGACTTGAAAGCTGCCGGTATCGAGAATTTCATCCATGTCCGTGTCAATGTACTCGATACATTGAAAGAGTTCAACGCTAAATTATTGAAGTAAGATGAGAAAAGATTTTAAAAACTTAGACATATATGCCGCATTTCAGCCCGTGAACGGTGCTGAGTGGCAGAAGGCTAACGGCATCCATACTGACTGGAAAACGCCGGAACACATCGAAGTGAAGCCTGTTTACACGAAAGAAGACCTCGAAGGCATGGAACACTTGGGCTATGCTGCCGGTCTGCCTCCTTATCTGCGTGGCCCGTACTCAGTGATGTACACGCTGCGCCCCTGGACTATCCGCCAGTATGCCGGATTCTCTACAGCTGAAGAATCAAATGCATTCTATCGCCGTAACCTGGCTTCCGGGCAAAAAGGTTTGTCCGTTGCATTCGACTTGGCTACACATCGCGGTTACGACCCCGACCACGAACGTGTGGTAGGTGACGTAGGTAAAGCCGGTGTATCTATCTGCTCACTGGAAAACATGAAGGTTCTCTTCGACGGTATTCCTTTGAACAAGATGTCAGTATCTATGACAATGAACGGTGCCGTACTTCCGATTCTTGCTTTCTACATCAATGCCGGTCTGGAACAAGGTGCTAAGTTGGAAGAAATGGCAGGTACTATCCAGAATGATATCCTGAAAGAATTCATGGTGCGTAACACTTATATTTATCCGCCTGCATTCTCAATGAAGATTATTTCTGATATCTTTGAATATACTTCACAGAAGATGCCGAAGTTCAACTCTATCTCTATCTCCGGTTACCACATGCAGGAAGCAGGTGCTACGGCTGATATCGAGTTGGCTTATACGTTGGCGGACGGCTTGGAATACCTCCGTGCCGGTGTTGCTGCAGGCATTGACATCGACGCTTTTGCTCCGCGTCTGTCTTTCTTCTGGGCTATTGGAACCAATCACTTCATGGAAATAGCCAAGATGCGTGCTGCACGTATGTTGTGGGCGAAGATTGTGAAACAGTTCAACCCGAAGAATCCGAAATCTCTGGCACTCCGTACACACTCCCAGACGTCTGGTTGGTCGTTGACTGAACAAGACCCGTTCAATAACGTGGGCCGTACTTGTATCGAAGCTATGGCTGCTGCATTGGGACATACTCAGTCCTTGCACACCAATGCGCTGGATGAGGCTATCGCTTTGCCGACGGACTTCTCTGCACGTATCGCACGTAACACTCAGATTTATATCCAGGAAGAAACTTATATCTGCAAGAACGTTGACCCATGGGGTGGTTCTTACTATGTAGAGTCTCTGACCAACGAACTGGCTCACAAAGCATGGGAGCTGATTGAAGAGGTAGAAAAGCTGGGCGGTATGGCAAAAGCCATCGAAACCGGTATTCCCAAGATGCGTATTGAAGAAGCTGCCGCACGTACGCAGGCCCGCATCGACTCCGGTTCGCAGACTATTGTCGGTGTGAACAAGTATCGTCTGGAGAAAGAAGCTCCGATTGATATTCTTGAAATCGACAACACGGCTGTCCGCCAGGAACAGATTGCCAACTTGAAGACTTTGAAAGAAGGACGCGACGAGGCAGCTGTGCAGAAAGCACTGGAAGCTATCACCAAGTGTGTGGAAACCAAGGAAGGCAACTTGCTTGAGTTGGCAGTTGAAGCTGCCCGTGTTCGCGCTACGCTGGGTGAAATCTCGTATGCTTGCGAAAAGATTGTAGGACGTTATAAAGCAGTAATCAGAACTATATCAGGCGTGTATTCATCAGAAAGTAAGAACGACAGCGACTTCAAGCGTGCTTGTGAACTGGCTGAGAAGTTTGCGAAGAAAGAGGGACGTCAACCTCGTATCATGGTAGCAAAAATGGGTCAGGACGGTCACGACCGTGGTGCCAAAGTGGTAGCAACCGGTTATGCCGACTGTGGTTTCGACGTGGATATGGGACCTTTGTTCCAGACACCTGCCGAGGCTGCCCGCGAAGCAGTTGAAAACGACGTTCACGTAGTGGGCGTTTCTTCACTGGCTGCCGGGCACAAGACTCTGATTCCGCAGATTATTGAGGAATTGAAGAAGTTGGGTCGCGAAGATATCATCGTGATTGCCGGTGGCGTTATCCCTGCACAAGATTATGATTTCTTGTACAAAGCCGGTGTGGCTGCCATCTTTGGTCCGGGTTCTCCGGTAGCTAAGGCTGCTTGCCAGATTCTGGAAATCCTGATGGATGAAGAATAAATTTAAGAAGTGATAAGGCGCTGAGGCGCTAAGGTAATAGGCGGACTGCGGGTGTTTTGATACTTGCAGTCCGCCTTTTTTTTATTAGTGCTTTATTATCAGCGCATTGCATTTATATTTTGTTTACGCCACGATGTAAAAGCATTTACCGCCGTATGTAACGACCTTTACCCCATATTGTAACGGTCTTTACCTCGGTATGTAACGACCTTTACCTCGGTATGTAAATGACGTTACCATTTGGGGTAAATCAAGTTACTGCGAAAGGAAACAGCCGTGTCCTCATAAGGTGAAAATCATTCACCTGCCGAGGGCACGGCTGTTTGCTTGTAAGATGCTGCTATCCATCCGTTACGTGGCGAACGGAAGAAACCTTGTCACCAGTTATATTCCTCTACATAGCTGTCGAAATACTCTTCTTGTTGCAAACCCAACTTCTTGGCCAGTGCAATCACTTTTTGTTGTTCGGCAGGCGACAGCAAAGTCTCCCCTTTCCGTTTCTGATAATATCGTCTGATTCCCCAACTGCCAATCAGTCCGTAGCGGAATGTTCCGGATGCGCTGACAGCCAGCGCTTCTGTGGTGCGGACAAAACCTTTTGCATAATGTACCTTCTTATTGGAACGGTAATACTCGCACTTCCCTGCCATGGCTTCAATTGTTTTTGGATTCAGCGTAGGCGGAAAAGTAACACTTGCCGGCGTATGAGTGTATGTAATCCGGCGTAGGCAAGTGTCGGCATGAGGGCAATCTGCTGTCGCGCACAGACCAAAGTTATGGGGAACTTTTGAATAATCGAATGATTCTTTTTCCATTGTAGTTTTAATTTAATGATTGTGCGGCAAAGGTACGACATATATCACAGATAGGGGTAGATTATAAAATGATATTCTGACTTTATAAATAAAAAATCCGTTACTTCTGTATGATACATCTGTAACCACATTTGTGTTAATGCCACTTTGTTGCCATCGATAATCACTTATTCTTTTATCATTCCCCCCTTTTTTGTACCTTTGCTCCGTTAAAAAGATAATGAATGATAGTTTGTATTGCCGAAAAGCCCTCTGTGGCGCGTGACATAGCTGATGTATTGGGAGCGAAGGATAGGAGAGATGGATACATTGAAGGGAATGGATACCAGGTGACCTGGACATTCGGCCACCTCTGTACGCTTAAAGAGCCGCACGAATATACTCCGAACTGGAAATCGTGGAGTCTGGGAAGCCTTCCCATGATACCGCCCCGTTTCGGAATTAAGCTCATCAGCAATCCCACTTACGAAAAGCAATTCCATACGATAGAAGCCCTCATGCAGAAAGCCGACATGATCATCAACTGTGGTGATGCCGGACAGGAGGGAGAATTGATTCAGCGCTGGGTGATGCAGAAAGCCGGGGCACGCTGTCCGGTGAAACGCTTGTGGATTTCGTCATTGACGGAAGAAGCCATCCGTGAAGGTTTTGCCAAATTGAAAGATGCTTCCGACTTTCAACCTTTATATGAAGCCGGGTTGTCCCGTGCTATTGGTGACTGGCTGCTGGGGATGAACGCTACGCGCCTCTATACCATGAAGTACGGACAGAACAAGCAGGTACTTTCTATCGGCCGGGTACAGACGCCTACATTGGCACTCATCGTAAACCGCCAGTTGGAAATACAAAACTTCGTCCCTAAGCAATATTGGGAACTGAAGACGGTGTATCGGGATACTACCTTTGCCGCCATCATCAGGAAGAGTGAGGAAGAACTCATTCTGGAAGCAGAGAAGAACAAAGAAGCCATTGCTGCCGGAAAGAAACCTAAAAAAGAGGAAGAAAACCGGGGAATAGATCCTATCACCAGTCAGGAGCAAGGTATGGCTCTACTGGAACAAATCAGAAATTCTCCCTTTACGATTACGGATGTCACCAAGAAGGAAGGAAAGGAAGCTCCGCTTCGCCTCTTCGACTTGACTTCCTTGCAGGTGGAGTGTAATAAGAAGTTCGCTTACTCTGCCGATGAAACCTTGAAACTTATCCAATCATTATATGAAAAGAAAGTAGCCACCTATCCGCGTGTGGATACCACTTTCCTGAGTGATGACATTTATCCGAAATGTCCGGGCATTCTGAAAGGATTGCGTGACTATGAGACCTTTACAAAACCTTTAGAGGGAACTACTTTATTGAAATCGAAGAAGGTGTTCGATAACTCTAAAGTCACCGACCACCACGCCATCATCCCCACGGGACAACATCCGCAGAATCTGACAGATATGGAACGCCGTGTGTTCGACCTGATTGCACGCCGCTTCATTGCTGTGTTCTATCCGGATTGTAAGTTTGCCACTACCACTGTGCTGGGTGTAGTAGAGGAAATTGAATTCAAAACTACCGGTAAACAGATATTGGAACCGGGGTGGCGGGTTATTTTCGGAACTCCGGGAGCACAGTCGCAGGAAGAAAAGGAAATAGGTGAGGAGGAGAACGTGTTGCCTGTATTTGTGAAAGGTGAAAGCGGCCCCCATTTGCCCAATCTATATGAGAAGTGGACGCAACCGCCCCGTCCTTATACTGAGGCTACCCTGCTGCGTGCCATGGAAACGGCGGGTAAGTTGGTGGATAACGATGAGTTGCGCGATGCGCTGAAAGAGAATGGTATCGGTCGTCCGTCCACGCGTGCGGCAATTATCGAGACACTCTTCAAGCGAAATTATATCCGTAAGGAGAAGAAGAATTTGATTGCTACGCCTACGGGAGTAGAGCTTATCCAGATTATCCATGAGGAATTGTTGAAATCTGCCGAGCTGACCGGTATCTGGGAAAAGAAACTGCGTGAGATTGAAAAGAAAACGTACAATGCCGCCCAGTTCCTGGAGGAACTGAAACAGATGGTTTCGGAAGTTGTCATGAGTGTGCTTTCGGATAATACGAACCGGCATATTACGATTGAAAAGGCTGTTCAGGAGGCATCTGCCAATGATAAGAAACAGGACGGAAAAGCTGCTGCTAAAGAAAAGGATGCTTCGAAGCCCAAGCGGCAGAGTAAACCGCGCAAAAAGGTAACTGAAGCGAAAACGGATGCGCCTGAGGCAATGGGCAATGCGCCTGAAGCAAAATCAGAAACGCCTCTTGCAAATACTTCTCAAACACAGGTTGTTGAGGGACAGACTTGTCCTTTATGTGGCAAGGGAACTATTATTAAAGGTAAGACGGCTTACGGTTGTTCCGAATGGAGAAACGGATGTACATTCCGTAAGCCTTTTGAATCATAGTCCGCGTCACTTAAACAGCATTCCTCCGATGTTGTCCATGGAAGCTCCGGTCACGGATGCCAGACAATTGGGCTCGTCTGCCATGTAGAGTGTGCCGAGAAAAGCGAAAATGAGCGCTTCCTTATATTCTATGATAGACCGTTCGGGGATAACTATTTCGCAGGGACAAAGTGCATCTATTCGCTCTATCAGGAATTTATTGAAAGCGCCGCCACCGGTAATGAGCAGTTTGCTGTTGCCGGATGGTCGGGGATGAGCCGTAATGACACGCTCTATCTGATAGGCAGCGTGCTCATAGAAAGTGCGTAGCCTGTCTTCCAGGTTTAATCCGTATTTCTCCAGCATTGGATAAACTAATGTTTCCACCCATTCGCGTCCAAGAGACTTGGGCCCTGTCTGATGATAGAAGTCCATGCGGTTTAATTCATCCAAAAGCGGTTGGCAGACAGATCCCTGCCGTGCTATCTCTCCGTCCTTGTCAAATTCCAAACTGATCTGCCGACAGTAATGATTGATGACATAATTGACGGGACTGATATCAAACGCTATACGGCGGTTTTCCTGTTCAAAAGAGATGTTGGAGAAACCTCCGATATTGAGACAATAGTCGTAATCGGCAAAAAGCAGCCGGTCGCCGATAGGAACGAGCGGGGCGCCTTGTCCGCCCAGCATGATGTCCAGACGACGGAAATCGGATACGGTGGGAATACGGGTTTCGGCAGCAATAGCCGCCCCGTCACCTATCTGGAACATAATGCGCTTTTGAGGTTCGTGGAAAATAGTGTGCCCGTGCGAAGCGATAATATCGGGGTGCACATTGAACTCTTGCATAAAGTCATTCACCCGCTCTCCCAAAAACTTACCATACGCACTATGGAATGTGATGAATTCGAGTGCAGTCATTTGCTGGGCTCCTGTGCCAAGTTTCTGTTTTAAATCATCAGGATAGGCATAACCTTTGGCACAATCAATGTGGAAATTCCATTTCTTGGTTTCACGGCGAAAAGTGCAACAACATACGTCCAGGCCGTCAAGAGAGGTTCCGGACATTAAACCGATGGCTTGAATTTTGAGGTCTTTCATAGGATGAGGGGTTTTGATGTTTGGCAAATGTAGTGAGAAGAAGGGAATTATACAATAAAGTGCCGCCTTTTCAGTTTATATAGTCATGAGATTATATAGGCCGCTTTTATTTGTTTTTCTCAGTGCAATGTTGCTCCTCACTTCCTGTGGGGCTGGGAGGAGTTTGCGCCAGGCGGAACAAAGCTATGCCCGTGGAGAATTTTTTGATGCAGCTCGGCATTACAAACAGGCTTATACCCGTACTTCACCCAAAGACCGTCCGCAACGTGGAATCCTTGCTTATAAACAAGGTGATTGTTACCGGCGCATCAACTACACATTGAAAGCCAAAGCTGCCTATATGAATGCGGTTCGTTACCGCTATCCCGATACAATCTCTCATTTCTATCTGGCAGAGATGCTTCGGAAGAATGGTGAATATGCTGCCGCTATACCTTATTATGAGAATTACCTCGTTTATGCCCGGCAACTTTCTGATAAAAAAGAACGTAAAGACTCTTTGGCACATATAGGACTGACCTCCTGCCAATTGGCGCAGGAATGGAAAAAGAATCCTACCCGCCATATTGTGAAGCGTGTTCCTATCCTCGTATCCCGCCGTAGCGATTATTCTCCAATGTATGCAGGTGACGATGCCGATGTTCTGTATTTCACTTCTACCCGCAATGAGGCGAAGGGGACTGATCTGAATGGTATCACCGGAATGAAGAGCGCCGATATATTCCACTCCAAACGGAACGAAAAGAAACAATGGCAAAAGCCGGAACCACTTGCTTCCGAAGTGAACAGTGAATTTGAAGAGGGCGTCTGTTCTTTTTCGGCAGATGGCAAAACCATGTATTTTACTCGTTGCCGGACATTGCCCGATGCGCCTGCCTATGCCGAGATTTACGTCTCTCAACGTGCCGGTGCCGAATGGGGAGCTCCTCAGAAGTGTGCCATTATGAATGATACCCTTTCTTCCGTAGCCCATCCCGTTCTGTCTCCCGCAGGCGATTATCTCTATTTTGTGTCTGATATGCCCGGCGGACAAGGTGGACTGGACTTGTGGCGCATTAATGTAACTCGCGATGGCTTCGGCTATGTTGATAATTTAGGCCCCGACATAAATACTTCCGGTGATGAGATGTTTCCTACCTTTGCATCGGATGGCACGTTGTACTTCTCTTCTAACGGTCACCCCGGTATGGGTGGATTGGATATTTTCCGTGCTGTTTCCGACAGTCTGACAGAAGGTTGGCGAATTGAGAATATGCGGTCTCCTATAAATTCGCAGGGTGATGATTTCGGTATGACTTTCGAACCGGGTGCCCCTAATCGTGGTTTTTTCTCTTCTAACCGGGGAGATGCCCGTGGTTGGGATCATATTTTCTGTTTTGAATATCCTGAAATACACCATACTCTGAAAGGACTGGTATATGATAAGGAAGGAGATGTGTTGCCTGAAGCCCTCGTTACGTTGGTGGGTGATGATGGAACTTATCTGAAAATAAATGTGAAGAAAGACGGTACTTTTACGCAAGAGTTGAATCCGGGGCATCGTTATGCCCTGCTTGCCTCTTGTCGTGGTTATCTTAATGATAAAGAGGAGCTACTGACGGAAAACGTTGATGAAGACCGGTGTTATGAACTGGAATTTGCCTTGGCCTCCATCACCCGTCCGGTACTGATAGAGAATATCTTCTATGAGTTTGACCGTGCCGATCTGACTCCGGAATCCACGGTGGCTTTGGACGAACTGATACAATTATTAAATGATAATCCGAGTGTTGCCATTGAGTTGGCGGCACATTGCGATTATAAGGGAAATGATGATTACAATCTTCGCCTGTCACAGCGTCGTGCTGAATCTGTGGTGCGTTACCTGATCAAAGGTGGCATTGAACCGGAACGTCTGACGCCCAAGGGATATGGGGAACAACAGCCTAAGGCCGTTACTAAGTTTACTCTTAAATCTGCGCCTTTCCTGAAAGAAGGGGATGTTCTGACAGAAGAGTTCATAAAAAATCTCCCGCTGGAACAGCAGGAGATTTGCAATGCGATAAATCGTCGTACGGAATTTAAGGTTTTGCGAACGACGTATTCTAAATGAGGAATGGAAAATTCTTCATTTATCTGTAGTTTAGATGAAATTCTACTACCGCCTCAATTCCTTTCCGGAAGATATCCAACGGAATATTCTCATTGGGAGAATGAATGGCATTTGATTCCAGACCAAAGCCCATAAGCACTGTCTTGATGCCGAGAACTTGTTCAAATGTCGAAATAATAGGAATACTTCCTCCACGACGCACGGCAAGCGGTTTCTTCCCGAAAGCTTTCTCAAAACCTTTCTCGGCGGCTTGATAAGCCGGGAGGGTGATGGGGCATACATATCCTTGTCCACCGTGCATAGGCGTAACTTTCACCTTTACCGTATCCGGAGCGATACTCATTATATAATCGGCAAACATCCGGGAAATTTTGTGATGATCCTGATGAGGTACCAAACGGCAGGATACCTTAGCCGTAGCCTTGGATGGAAGTACCGTTTTGGAACCTTCGCCTGTATATCCGCCCCAAATGCCGCAAACATCGAATGACGGGCGGCAACTGTTACGTTCCAGCGTACTGTATCCTTTTTCTCCATACAATTCTTTTACGTCGATAGCAGCTTTGTATTTCTCCTCGTTAAAAGGGATATGTGCTATCATGTCACGTTCTGCCTGCGGCACTTCTTCTACGTCATCGTAGAAACCGGGTACCGTGATACGTCCGTCTGCATCTACCACTTTGGCAATCATGCCGCACAACACATTGATAGGATTGGCAACAGCACCGCCGAAGTGACCGGAATGCAAGTCACGGTTGGGGCCTGTAACTTCTATTTCCCAGTATGCCAGTCCGCGAAGTCCGGTTGTCAGTGAAGGCAGGTCGGCACCCAGCATACTGGTGTCTGATACCAGAATAACGTCTGCTTTTAGCAACTCCTTGTGTTCCTCACAGAACGCTTCCAGGCTGGGAGAACCGATTTCTTCTTCACCTTCGAAGATGAATTTGACGTTATTTTTCAGCATCCCATGTTTCACCAGGTATTCGAATGCTTTTACCTGAATGAATGCTTGCCCCTTATCATCATCCGCACCACGTGCCCAGATGTGCCCGTCGCGGATTTCCGGTTCAAAAGGTTCGCTTTTCCATAAATCCAGTGGTTCCGCCGGCATTACATCATAGTGGGCGTATATCAGTACTGTTTTTGCAGCCGGATCTACTATCTTTTCTCCGAAAACAATCGGGTTCCCTTTTGACGGCATTACCAATGCTTCGTCCGCACCAGCTTCAAGCAGCAATTGCGCCCAACGCTCTGCACAGGCTAACATGTCATCATGATGCTCAGGTTTTGCACTGATACTTGGAATACGGATGAGGCTGAACAAATCTTCCAGCATCTTTGATTCGTTCTCTGAGATGTATTTCTGTATTTCGTTCATATATATAATAAGGTATTATAATTGCGTCGTACGGTCAATAAGATAAAAGTCCAGTAACGTCATGGCTGCCATTGCTTCTACAATGGGTACTGCACGGGGCAATACGCATGGGTCATGGCGTCCGCGGGCTTTCAAAGTCGTGTCCACACCATCCAGATTGACTGTATGTTGCTCCATTAGCACGGTAGCTACCGGTTTGAAGGCAACCCGGAAAAAAATGTCCTGTCCGTTACTGATGCCGCCTTGAATACCGCCCGAATGGTTAGTCTTCGTTTCAATACGTCCGCAGTTATTGAAGAACACGTCGTTCTGTTCCGAACCTTTTTGCTTCAAACCTTTGAATCCGTCACCGTACTCAAATGCCTTGGCGGCATTGATACTAAGCATACCGGAAGCGAGGGCGGCTTGTAACTTACCGAATACCGGTTGTCCCAAACCAATCGGGCACCCCTTGATGACACAGGTCACCACACCACCGATGGTGTCACCTTCCCCCTTGATTTTGAAAATAAACTCTTCCATTTCCTTTGCCTTCACCGGGTCGGGACAACGTACTGGATTGGTTTCTATTAAATCGAGGTCATAAGCGGTATAGTTTTCTTCCAGGCGGATAGGGCCTACTTGTGAAGTATATGCCGTGATACGTACTCCCAATTGGCGGAGCGCTTGTTTGGCAAGTGCACCTGCCACTACGCGTGAGATGGTTTCGCGTGCCGATGAACGTCCGCCTCCCCGGTAGTCACGGATTCCATATTTCACCTTATAAGTATAGTCCGCATGTGAGGGGCGATATACCTCTTTCATATTATCATAATCATTGGAATGTTGGTTCTCGTTCCATACAATGAATCCGATAGGACATCCTGTTGATTTGCCTTCGAAGATACCGGAAAGGAATTCTACTTTATCCCCTTCTTTCCGTGCCGTAGTAATAAGGGATTGTCCGGGGCGGCGACGATTCAGTTCCGCTTGCACGAAATCCATATCAATGCGGATGCCTGCGGGAAATCCATCTATGACGCCTCCGATGCCTTTACCATGTGACTCCCCAAAGCTGGTAAGGCGGAGGATATTGCCGAATGAGTTGAACATAATCTTTTGCTTTAATGGTTTATGTATAAGGTTTATTCATGCCAAATCCTTTGAATAAAAGCTTTTGGATGCCTAAAGATAACAAATAGTTATGGATTTTTTCTCATGGGAGGGAAGAAATATTATTTTTTTATGGAATGAGATGTTTTTTAATATCGCTGTGAATTTACTCTATTGGTAAGTGATTTTCCATAAAAGGTGGTAATTAAAGGTTGGATGCTTAAAAAAAGAACAGCTCATTTTTAGAATAGACCTTGTCTAATATCATTAAAAGCTGTTATTTTGCACCCTTGAAATCTTATTTTATTAAAAAGGCATGACTACCCAGCGATGGGGAGCTATTATTTACTAAACAAGAAAGATATGAAGAAGAATTTATTTTATTTATTTGCATTGATCTGTTCAATGAGTTTGTTTACGGCTTGTAGTGACGATGATGATCCATCATGGAAAAAACTGCCTACTCAGGCAATTACAGCTGAAAATCTGTCTTTGACGACTAATATACCCAATAATCCGGATGCAAGTGTGAGGTTGATTATGTCTGATGCTCAGAGTGGTGTTATAGCTTTGAGTAAAGCAGTTAGAGGTATGGATGAAGTTGAAGTAAATGTGAATGTAACTGAGCAGTCGGATGGTTCTTTTAAATTTCAGGGAGAGAAGAACATTGAAACAACAACTAAAGCCATGACTGATTTGATAAGTTCTACTACTGTAAGAGTTGAAGGAACAATCACTTTGGATGGCAAGGCAGAAGTTGCGGTAACTACAGCTGCTACAGGAAACTTAGTAAAGAAGTGGAATATGTGTGATAATTTTGTTTTTGATAAAAAAAGTAAAATTGCACATGCTCCATTTATGCTAAACTGGGTATCTCCTTATGCTGATGCTGATGGACAGAATGCAGGTCTTGCTGCTGAAAATATTCAGCATATGGGGAGTATCATTGTATCTGGTATAATGGTGAAACTTCTGAAAGATGTTGAATTTAAGGCTGACGGTTCTATTGTTGCAAATTATGCAAAGGATGCTGAAATCAATCAAGATGAAATTATTTCCGGTATTTTTGGTGGTGGCGGATTGCCTTCTACAGAGGATATAACATGGCTTACTTCTCCTGCTAATTTAGCTTATTGGTATGCAGGCAATGATCATGTTCATGTATTACTGAATATTCCGGCAATTGTTGCAGAAGCCATGAAAGATGCGGAGAATCCCAGTATGACTCCTGAGGCTATTTTGGGAATCGTAGAAATGGTGAAGGGCATGACTGGTGCTCAGATAAAAGAACTTTTAGGTGGATTTTTGTCAAGTATGGGAAGTGATAACATTCTTAGCAAATTGGATATAACAAAAATCTCGGATAGTGATATTGAAAAGCTGATAGGATATGTGGTTAATGGTTTTCCGTTAGGGTATGATACGTCTGAGGTAGCTTTGAAGGATGGAAGTAAAGTTAGTACTTTCCATGTATATCTTGAGAAAGAAATTTTTGATATTTTTATGCCGGCTCTTTATCCTATGTTGCCTGATTTGGATGTAATGCTGAAAAATATGACTGTAGAAGTTTTTGGTTCACCAATGCCTGTTTGGGGATTGATTCAAATGCTGACAGCTTTAAACTCATTGACAGAATTTGAGGACGTTTGGAAAGCTACCACTCTGTTTAATGTTGGGCTTGATTTGGCAACAGGGTCTTTAAAAGACGTAGCAGAAGAAGAGGAAGAATAATTATTGTTGATGCTATATAAAAAAGAGGGATTTCCTTTCGGGGAAGCCCTCTTTTTTATATAGCATCAACTCCTTTTTGCCTTCTTTAATTTGATTTCAAGAACGTCCTGAAATAGTAAACAATGGAATCACTTTCAGTGTTTATTATTTCAGGCTTTTTGTTCTGAAAACAATGTTAAACATATTGTGTAGTTAACAGATAAAAAAGCTATATATAACTTCACATTTAATAGCTTAAGTTAAAAATGGAACATTAATAAGTAAAACAGACCTTTTGTCCTTACTTAAAAAGCTATTATTTTGCATCCTCAAAGGTGTTGCATTAAAAAAAGAACATAATCTCCTGTTTTGGGAGACTATTATTAACTAAACAACAAGATTATGAAGAAGAATTTATTTTATTTGTTTGCATTGATCTGTTCAGTGAGTTTGTTCACTTCATGTAGCGATGATGATGATCCTGTTTATCCGATTGAGGAAGAATTGGCAGGTACATACAAAGGAACTCTTGATATAGAATTGGATGGTAATCCTGTAGGTGTGGGATTGCCGAAGAATATTACGATTGCAAAATCGGGAAATAATATCATTAGTCTGGAACTGAAAGATTTTAGTTTCATGGGAAATAATCTGGGAACTATTAAATTAGAAAAATGTGCTTTGAAACAAAATGGAACTTCATATTCATTTACCGGTAATCAAGAATTGAATTTAGCAAATGGTATTGGTAAGTGTAATGTGGATGTAACCGGTACATTAAATAATGGTAAGGCTGAAGTCAATTTAGATATTGCTGTAGAACAGTTGGGTGAAACGGTGAAAGTAGTATATAAAGGTGATAAATTAACTGGCTCTGAAAGTTCGGAAGCCCAAATTACTAGTTTTGTATTTAAAGATGCTCCGATTATAACGGAACAGCCGATAATTGATGATGCTACAGGTAAGATAACTTTTAAAGTCTTAGATGATGCTACGGATGAAGAATTAGCTGCACTTGTACCTACTATTGAAATTTCTTTAAAAGCAACTATAAGTCCTGCAACAGGTGTAAAGCAAAATTTTGCTTCTGATGTTACTTATACAGTTATAGCAGAGGATGGAACAGTGAAAGAATATATTGTTTCATTAGCTGGCCGTCAAGTAGCGATGAAATTTCCGTTTGATGAATGGAAATCTGTTGGTGCTGGTAAATCTAAGCATGATGAACCGATTGAAGAAACGCTTGCTACCAGTGCAACCGCTGCTTCTCTTTTGTGGCTTTATGGTATAGAAGGTTTTCCTTTGTATAAAGAAACTGAAGATGTTGTTGCAGGTGAAGCTGCTGCTAAGTTGGTGACTATGGATACAAGTGCAAAAATGAATTCATTGGTGCCTGCCATTACATCGGGTTCTGTTTTCACAGGAAAATTTGTTCTTGATATGAAAGATCGTTTGAATAGTACGAAGTTTGGCGTTGCTTATGAGATGAAGCCAGCCTATTTTAGAGGATGGTATAAATATACTCCGGGCGATAAATTCATAGATGGTACTGGAGCTACTAAGCCGGAAGATGTAGTAGAACATCCGGAAATTACAGATGAGTGTGCTATCCAGGCTGTATTGTATGAGGCTGAGGACGCTGAGGGTAATGAGGTAACTTTAACAGGGAATAATATCAATAGCTCTGAATACCGCGTAGCTGTAGCTGTACTGGATGATGGTACTGCAAAAGCCGCTTATACCTACTTTGATATACCTTTTACTTATGTGAATGGAAAAACATATGAGTCGGGTAAAACATATAAGTTGGCAATCGTTTGTGCATCAAGTAAAGACGGTGATGCGTTCAAAGGTGCTGGTGGCAGTACGTTATGGATTGATGAGTTGGAAATAATAGGTGAATAATAATTCGGTACTATAAAATAGAAAAAATGCTGGAAGTCAATCACACATCTGATTTCCAGCGTTTTTATTTATAATCTTTAGAACTCATATATTTGTATTAAAAGAATGTTCCAAATTACATAATTCTGTTTGAATTTTCAGAAGAGTAAACCGTGTATTTTACTTTTTACTATATTTGTGAAATTGTTGATTGGAATAATCTGTTGAATAATAGTTGGTTACGGTCAAATTTCTTTTAATGTTCAATGATTATCCTTACAATAATAATAGTGATTTAATAACTTAAAAAGGCTTGACAATGAAGAAAAGTATTTTTTATTTGTTTGCTGTAATATGTACAATGTGTCTGTTTACAGCGTGTAGTGATGACGATGATAATGATGGGCCGTTGACTGTTGATAACGTTGTAGGTACTTATAAAGGGACGTTGACGGTTCTGGGAGCTCCTACACCGGATACTTCTATATCTTTGATAAAAGTTAGTGATAGCAAGGTGACGATTGAGTTGAAAGACTTTAGCTTCCTGGGGCAATCCCTCGGAGATATTGTAGTGGAAGGATGCGATGCGAAGCAGAATGGCAATAAAATAGATATTGATGGTAGTGGGAATGTTTCAATTGTATTGGGCACTTTTCCGGTTGTAGTTGATGGAAGTTCGGATGGTAAGACACTGAACGTTACTATTAACATTGCGGGTACACCTGCTGGAGATCTTGCGGTAAGTTATGTAGGAAATAAATAGGGATATTCCTAAAATAATAAAATTTAAGGCAACTAATTCATTGCGAGTTAGTTGCCTTTTTTGTATCTTTAAGCATTCCCCCCAAAAAACG
>NZ_FQZN01000066.1 GCF_900142015.1 Bacteroides stercorirosoris | reverse complement strand
AAGACGGAGGATTTCTTGCTTTTCTGCTAATGTGTGATGTCTTGACATAAATAAACCCCGAAAGTTTTTTGTCCAACTTTCGGGGGTCACTTCATAATGCACGATGCACCTTCTTTTTTATTCATTACTATACCACTCGGTTCATTTTCTTTAAGGTGCGATATTTTGAGGATTTCTTTGATTTATGTGTTCCCAGCATCTAATAACAGCAGTTGTAAGCTCGTAAAACCGTCTAATCAGCCAGTTTATACCTTCTTTTGTCATTTTTGCACACATTTTTTTTATATTGAAGGCAACGGCAAAGAAGGCAAAGTTCATCGAGATATTCGTTTGTCTTACGCTCATCCTGTGTTTTCGTGATGAGACCAACTAATACCGCCGTTTCTGCCTGTACTTCGGAGATTATAAATTCTTTCATTTATTTCCTATTCCTTAAAAATGTATTTAATGTCAGCCTAGTCCATTTTCTCTTTTTCAATCAGTCTTTTCCAAACCGGGCAAGATTCAATCAGGCTGTTAATAGCGGCAAATATAATTATTTTTGCAGAAATCCTTTAGAAATCTTTTCATTTAATTCCGAAACGATATCTTTGTAATCAGCCCGCCTGCCACACTCATGAATTTCCAATAACGGATATCTTTCGACAATGTTCGCCATCAGTTCTTTCATGGAAGGGGGTTCCGTAAACTTACTATATTCTTCATACGTATAAGCCAAAAAAGCGACATTCAGCCCTATTCCCCTATTATCCAACAGATAACCATCCTCTAGAGGAGTAGGCAAACACAAAACGTCTCCCGTTTTCAAATCAGAAGGCGCAGGATAAGCAAGTATACGTGTACGTCCTTCGTCCATCAGTACCGGCACTTGATGCAAATAATCTGCCTTAGTCTTATATACATACACAATGGGTGAAGTAGAAATAGGATTTCCACCCGCAATTACAGCCCCATTTGCCACCACAGTCTTCTCTATCCGGAGTGCTCCGACAGCCATTTCTTTCCCGGCAGAACGGCAACCTGCCAATGAAACGGACAAAGCCGCTATTCCTATGTTTATTATTTTTTTCATTACCACGATCGTTTGTTATCGGTCTGTCTTCGTTCAAATATCGCAAAGATAGGATATTATCCCGATATGAGAGAAAATTACAGAAAAGAAAATGACCATAAAAGTTCTTTTTCAAACTTTTATGGTCATACTTTCACTCTGCAAGAAGTCCGGACTTCCCCGGACAAATTACAATCAGAAGATAACCTTGGTATCGTCTATAATATACACACCCTGAGCCGGTGAAAGTGTATTATAACCCGGTTAAAGCTTGCCGGAAGACGAACACCCAGTCCCATTCGGCTAAATTCATCGCTTTATAAACTTACTATGACAGATTGTTCCGTCTACAAGTTGTACCGCCACTATATAACACCCTGATGCCAATCCGGCTACCGGAACAGAGTATTCCTTACCGTCACTGTTTGCAGGGTCTTGCAGGCATATCACCTGTTGTCCTGACAAATTATATAAAGTGACCACCTTTATATCACCATCCGTGCGAATATAAAGAACACCTTCAGCCGGTTGTTGATAAACTCTCACCCTGTCTCCATCAGCACGCTCATTGTCAATACCGGTAAACGGCCCGACTGAAAACTGCAAATCACATAAAGGCTTATTTCCGTCATATCCCCCCTGTTGTTCCGGTTTATATAAGCTAATATTATAACTACCTTCACCGATTTGCGGATCAATCAACATTTCGAAGTCACAAGTTCTCCCTTTTTCTATAAATACCTCCGCATAGTGCAAATTGTTCGTCGAATTTTGTCCGGCTACAAAGATTGCCGCCATCAGAGTTTCATCATATACATTTCCTATTCCACTCAACGATAAGTCCGCCAATAACTTAAGCTTATCCCCTACTTCAATCCGGTCCTCCTCCAAGCGGGCATTCTTTACTACCAAATTCGAAACGCCAAATGCTCTATTGACCTTAACAGGAATCACCCCTTCGCCAATCGAATAGATATACTGTCCCCACATAACTCCCGGACAAATGTAATAATCGCCTGACGGAAGCTCCGCTTTAGTATCCGTCAAAGTAGAAATCAAATCACCGGAGATACTTATTTCCCGGTCGGTTGTCCCCGGCTTCAGTTCCAGTTGAACATCACCAACCATAGATTTTATCTCCAATTCTCCCTTTTCTTCAGCAATAAACAAAACCCCTGCCGTACCATAGAATTCATGAGCAGTGTTCTTATTGGAAAGCAGAACTTTAAAGTCTGCCTTACGGCCGCTATAAAGATTGTGCAATATTTCTATACTCCCATCCAGATCTTCGTGCACATTCAGACCTCCCTCAAACAGAGCCAACGTGCATTCGCTGCCTGCAACAGTAAGCGTGAATTGTGTTTCGGCACCATACGTACCACGTGCGCGACTCCATGCCGCCTCACGCGTCTCTTTGGTTGCCAGATACAGCATGTACGTACCATCAGCCAAATCATCAGGAATTTTCACCCCTTGTATAGGCGCATTAGCATATCCCCTATGTGAGATCAATTCCGGTAAGGAAGCCGTCATCAATTCCACCTGTTTGCCATCTTTTTCTGCAATCAATCCCAGTTCCCCTCCTCGAAAGGTTACACTCATATTGAAAAGGCCGGTAATCGTCATATCAAAAGGAACGCCTTTAACCAGCTTATTCTGGCTGAATTTCAATCCTCCCAACATAAAATGAGAAACAAACATAGATGTTTCTACCGGTGGACGCATGCCTATAATCATGCCTTGCTGATAAACAAAACCACCGCCCAAATTCGTTCCTCCCCCGATTCCCGGAGAAGAAGGATTGAGGGATGACACTTCAAAATAACCATTGTTGGCTCCTCCCCATCCCCAGTTGACATGAACCATATCTCGGGCATCATAACCATCAAAAACAAACGCATGCCCCACATCTTTTGATACTCCGTTATAAAAGATAGGACGCCCCTCACTCAACTCCGTCTTGATCATATTCATCCATTCTTCCGAAGTGAAATATTCACGGTATACATAACCCATGTTCTCATCATAACCGAAATAATCGATTAAGGCCTGCCCTACTTTATAAGAATAAGCCCCGGAACCGACAGAAGAGTACGTCATGTCCACCGCAACACCACAAGCATACATCAACTCGGCGACCGATGCAGCTTGTTCGGCTGTATAACTGCCGTTGACGTATCGAGACAGCATCTTATCCCAACTGAATGTTGTATTTCCATAATCAAACGAGCACTCAATCCCCGATGCAAGTTTATAAGAATGAGTACCTTTACCTTTTACAGGAAAATTGTAATATTTCAACATCATCGCCATCGCCGTAGCCACACAGCCGGTCATGCTGCGTTGACCTTTATCTAACGGGCAGCTATTATTATAAGGCGCATCCTGATTCCAATTGATATCTTTCAATAAAGGCTCCACCATATCCGGAAAAGCCGTACGCATCAGCAGACGGGGCTCTTTCACCACCTGCTCACCCGCATTCAAAGCTACATACACCGCATGATAACTTTCCAACCAACTTTGTATGTTAGAAGGCAGATTACCTGTCACAAAAGCTCCACAGTCCGAATAGCCCAATACAGGCTTCATACGGTCATCTCCCGAAACAATCACATAAGCAGACTGCCCCTGATTGTAAACATAGAAAGAGGGCTCCCCCGACAGTCCCCGGGTAGAAGCATATTTCAACAAGTCACCTGATACAGCTACCAATCGGACATCGCCAACGGCACGCGTTGTGGCATATTTTTCAAAAAAAGAACATGCCACTCTGAACGCCTCTTCTGAAGAGCGTTGGGCAGCCCATACAGAAACGGCACATAACAGTGCAAGAGAGAGAAGTAATCGTTTTCTCATAAGCGTATGAATTAAAAAATGTATAATTGATAAAATAACAAAAAAAAGAGGGAGTATGCAAATATTCAAGATATGAACTGCATACTCCCTTCCCTTTTATACTATATGAATTCTCAACGAACTAAAGAGAAGCCCTGGACTGCCGTCCTTTGAACTTTCAAAGAAAGCTTACTCGGTTGCACCGGAAAAGCCTGCAGATTCAATTCTGTTTTATATGTACGTTTGGACACGATACCTTCTTCAACACTTTTGGTCCCCATACTGAAATCCACCTTGTCCAACGTGCCAAATGAAGCAGCCGGAGCATAAGGTTCCCATTCCAGATAGTTCCAGAACCCGCTCATGAGCATGAGTTGCCCACCACCGGTAACAGCATACACCATTGAATCATAAACTCCCTGATTATCAGGGTTATTAACGAATGTCAAGACACCGGCTTTATTAAATCCACCTACCAAGCATTCGCTAGAAGTCCTAGTCAACTGCCCAGTTACTGAATTAAACGGTGCCACAAAAGCGTCAAACCCCTGTATGGAAGCAACTGGTTGGTATCCGAAAACCAAGAGTCCGGTTTCTTCATCATACATCAATGCCATCGTATCATCATAATTATCCATGAGCGACAAACCACTGACAAGCAGCGTCGTCCCATCCGCCTTGGTAATTGTAACCGGAATTTTTCCACTTTGCTCACCATTCTCAACAGGCACTACCCACGTACCTACATAATCATCGATCTTCTTTCCATGTTGCAACAGGTCTATCGGAGTACGTCCCCAAAGGAAAGTTTCAGTACTTTGCAACAATTCAGCAGTCTTGTTGCCTTCCTCATCCGCCAAATAGAATGAGAGCGTGAAGGTAAATTTGTCTTCTGCATCTACAGTACATTTTCCTGCCACCGCATCTACATAGATGGCATTACCGAAAGTAGAAAGACCTGTAGGCTGCATCTTTGGCATGGTCAATGTCTTAGCTTCAGGATCGTAGTTGAAGTAAATATGTACACCCTCTGCATACAGCGAGGTAAAGCGGAAGAAAGTTGGATCCTCCTCAGCTTGTTGCACTACCTGCATCCAGCTTTTTCCTTCTATTTCGGATGTGAAATAACCGTCCCCATCCTCTACAGTAGCCCACGTGTAATCACGATCGAAATCGGGAGCCATCAAAGCAGGATCAAGGTAGAGTTTAAAGCCTCCGTTTATTACAAAGAATCCATAACCATCCAAGTTATGATAACATGAACCAAAATCAAACATTTGAGTGGCAGCGTCAAAACTCACCGCCGGATACTGGGGATTTCCCACTTCAATAGGACCGTCACCAGTCTTCAAATTCCCCGCTACAGAACCAAATGTATTCCAATCTGCATCCACCACAGGGCCTTGGCCATCCACCATCTTGAATCCTAACGCTGTAGCAGGAATATAATATTGTCCCGGAGCATTATTTTTGTAAGTTTCACCATCCAATATAATGTAAGGAAGTTCTTCTGAGAATATCAAAGTTTCCCCAAAAAGAGACATGAAATAATCTGCATCATACGGGCTTCTAAAACGATACTGCGCAGTATTCTTTTCTTTTTCAACCGTGATTCCGGAAATAGCGATATCCTTTGCCCCATAAGGACTAAACATCTGATCAATCAGGACAGCATCTTGAGAAACTACTTCCCACTCTTCAAGTACTTCCGCCGGATACAATACTTTGAAAGTCAGCGAAGAATTACCATAAGAAGTATTTTCCGTGAAGGAAATTTTTACATTGTAGGTCGTACCTCGAACCAGATTCTTATAACCGATTGTAACCTCAGTTTCCGCATCGCCAGCATCAAATTTCACTTTATCAGGAATAGAGAAAATATTTTCACCGCCTTCATCAAACTCCGCGACCAGACCGGACTCACCGGCATTTTCAGACTTTGTGCGTTGTACCTTGAGTTTAAAACTTCCCTCTGTACCCTCTAGTGTAATGGAAGTTTGTATTGATGAAGGGAAATATACACCTTCACCAACAACAGCTGAAGCCGGATCATACTCATACGAGTCGGTACATGCACCCCAAGTCAGTACAAATACACTCATCAACGCCAGCAGATATGTATTTAGTTTTTTCATACGAATTATTATTAATATATTTATTTATAATCAGATTATCCTAAACGCACAGTTATTCTTTAGTCTCAACCCAAGGAATATAAAAATCTGTCGGGTCAGGATTACCAAAGCCTACCAAGGCTGCATTGTTATCACTCTCCTGTCTTACAACACTCATATTCATCCATGCCGGACGTCCATTAGTATTTAAACGAGCCGTATCAAAGAAATTTGTACCCGGATAACCGCGAGTGACAGACATATTCAGACGTTTTACATCGAAGAATGTCAAACCCTCACCCCAGAATTCAACACGTTTCTGGAATACGGCTTCCTCAACAACGTCACTATTGGAGCATACATATTGTGGATCACGATAGCTCTTCATGAAGGTTTCCAACAACCGCTTACCTTCCGCCGCATCCAGATGGGCAGCAGCCTCCGCTTCTATAAAATACATCTCTTCTACACGCATAACAGGAAATGCGGAAGCATTACCGACATTACTTACATCCATATTCCCCTCATTCGGACGGAATTTTACAGATGCGTAAACCGGCAAACTTTCACCGAATTCCTTGTTAATAAACGGAGTCTGCCCTTCAAGGAGAGAACCGGAAGGAGCTTTCCACATTTTCTTACGGAAATCAGTGTTACTTATTCTTTCATATGTAGCACGGTTAATCATCAGATATGGTTCCTGACCGGAATATCCATATTTTGTTTCATTTGACATCCAGGAAGTCCAAGTGATAATACCACTCTTCACCTGAGCATCTTCCGCCTTCAACTGTGAACCCCACATCCAGCATGAAAGGTCATTGAAGCCTTTCGTCGTACTCAAGCATTGGGCCTCTGTCATAGGAGCAACACTTGATGCATCGATAGCCTTACGTGCATAAGTCTTTGCATTCGCATAGTCACCCAACCACATATAGTAACGAGCTTTCAAGCCATATACCACATCCTGGTGAGGCAAAGTTTTAGATGCCTCTTTCAGGTTGACAATATATTCTTCAGCTTTATTTAAATCCTCCAAAATAAATTCAGCCATCACCTCACGGGTTACGCGGGGGTTATTTCTTGCTTCCTCTTCAGTCATTCCTTCTCTTACGATAGGTACAGTCAGGTTCAGCACATCGTTTCCACTTGAGTTGACAGAAGAGAAGCCTTCAACCGGTAAGAACTCATACATTTGCGCCATTTCCAGATAAGCCAATGCCCTGAAAGCATGTCCGGCACCCAAATAACCCAATTGCAGAGAATTGGCTGCTTCCGCATTCACCGCTCCAATCATATTATTGGCAGTTTGCACAAACTTATAATAATACCACCAATGGTACTGTGTAATCATATAGCCGTCACCTTGATTTTTGTTTGTTTCCCAACTATCATACCAGTCATAACCGCTGCCGCTATACACTATAGGCATGTCTTCGGTCATAACGTCACGAATATGCATGAGGGAACCATACCCCCAGTCGTAATCTTGACGAGAGGGTAATATCTGGTATGTATTAAAGTAGGCAGGCATTGCCCATAACAATGCTTCCGTAGCTTTAGCAGATGAAGCTAACTGATCATCAGTAGCTATCTGCGTAGGCAGTGTTTCTTCTATACATCCTGTCATAAAAACTGATGAAGAAAGACAAACCGACAATATAAATTTAGATATATTTTTCATATTCAATAGTTGCTAAAAGTTTAGAATGTAAGCGTGATACCTCCCGAAATAGTACGCATTGGAGCATAATAAGCAGATGTTACACTTCCCGTTATGCTTTGGCGCGGATCAAGTCCTTGACGTTTTGACCATACCCATACATTATCGCAAGACATGTAAACACGTAATTTTTCCAGTCCCATGCCACGACAAACACGTGAAGGCAAAGTGTAACCCAAATTGATGTTTTGCAAACTTAAATAAGAAGCATCCGTCAAGAAACGGTCAGAGTTTTGATTCATATAAGAATCATTGTATTGGAAACGAGGAATATCAGTGTTTGTATTTTCCGGTGTCCAGGCATTCAGCAAATCAACATGGAACGCATGTCCTTTACTAATTCCCATAGAAGAAGCATAATCACTGTCATATACCTGCCCACCAAGCTGATATGCAAAGTCAATAGAGAAATCAAGACCTTTATATTCAAAACTTGTTCCAAAACCTCCATATACATCAGGAAGCGCACTGCCGCAAAGGTGTTTCGTAGCCTCGCTCGGTTTTGTTGTAGTTTCAACGCCGATCACATTCTTATTATCATCCAATATGTCTTTATAGAACAAAGACTCACCCTTTTCATTAACACCGGCATACTTATATAGATGATAGGTGTATAAAGGCTCGCCCTCACCATAGAAGAAGCTACCGCTAGAATAACCGGATACTCCATCGACTTTCAACGTTTTGGACTTGTCTGACAAATAAGTGATCTTATTCTTATAATGAGTCAAGTTCAAATTAATTGTCCAGTTCATATCGTTAGTCTTAATGGGTGTAGCCTCCAGTTCTAATTCAATACCGGTATTCCGCATATCACCTACATTAGAATAATAAGAGGTGAATCCCATCGTAGGCGGTAAGGGGAATGAGAACAACATATCCGAAGTCTTACGGTTGAAGAACTCTACCGTACCACTCAGACGATCTCTCAACAGAGCAAAATCAACACCTATATTAAAGTTCCCGTTCGTTTCCCAAGTGATTTCCTTATTGCCCATAGCATTAGGAACCGCCGCCGGATTACCATTCGCATTCACAATTTCATAAGTTGTCACATAACGGTAATTACCGATGTTATCATTACCCTGCGAACCATAAGAAGCTTTCAACTTCAATTCATTAATCCATTCCGCATTAAAGAAGTCTTCCTTTGAAATCATCCATGCACCTCCCAAAGACCAGAAGTTACCCCAACGGTTGTCCGGATGGAAACGCGAAGAAGCATCACGACGATAAGAAGCCGAAACAAAATATTTTTCATTATAATCATACTGAACACGGCCAAAGTAACCCTCTGTATTGTAATCAGTAGTATAAGAATTGGCCGAACCATCCAATATGGCACCTACCAATTCCGGATTGTTAGGATCAAACATATTAGATTTTGAAGCATACAAATAATAGTATTTGTAACGATATGACTCGTGTCCGGCCATAGCTTCTACATTATGCGCACCAAAAGTTTTCTTATAATTCAATAATTGCTGATAGTTATAAGCCAACTGACGCGTGTGATATTTATATGCAATACCATTAGAAGAGGCATATTGTCCATAATACGGATTAGTCACATTAGTTTGACGCGTCTCATCCACATATACACTATTGGTAGAAGTGAACTTAAAATCTTTCAAGAAACGTACTTCAAAAAAGCCGACAGCATTCATAGCGTTGCCTTCTGCCGTCATTTTATCCAATATATTGCTGGACAAAGCATTACTTTGTCCTAAATAAGGACGTTTATTACCAGCATTGGCACCATCACCATAGTCATAACGTGTAATTCCATTAGCATCTGTCATAATCTGCCCATTTTCATCACGAAGATAAAGCGGATAAATCGGTGCCATCTGCGTCAAAGCAAATACATTGCCCGAAGAAGCAGAACTACCATCATCACCCAACTGATTAGATTCATAATGAGTATAGGCCATATTAGCTCCTATCTTCAACCAGTCTTTAAGCTGATAGTCCGCCTTAAGACGCCCCGTCAAACGTTCATAATCAGACTTATCTGCAATACCTTCATTATCCAGATAATTAAATGAAGCGTAAAAAGAAGATTTATCACTACCGGCATTGGCAGTTACGGTGTATTCTTGTCGCAGGCCATTCTTATATGCCGCATCTGTCCAGTCATCCGGTAACAATAAGAAATTCTGGCCCTGATATGTCACACGATTACCCAACACAGCATTAGGATTCAGTTTTCCATTTTCACCGATCATATACTGTCCCACAGGCACAGTGTACACATTATAACCTAAACCATAATCATTATTCGCAGTCAAATTCTGGTTAGCCATTACGTGAGCGGCATGTGAACTCATTCCCTGAGTATTCACAAAATAATTTTTCAATGCTCCATAATACATTTCATAATATTTGGCCGGACTAGTCACATAATTATAATCTTGAGTGGCACGGGTATTCACACCCCATTTGGCATCTACCGTCACTTTCGTCTGACCGGCGTTTCCTTTTTTAGTAGTAATGATAATCACGCCATTAGCACCACGTGCACCATACAATGCGCTTGAAGCGGCATCTTTCAATACAGTCATCGACTCAATATCCTGACTACTTATATTATTAAGGTCGCCATCATAAGGTACACCATCTAAAATAATCAATGGGTCTTTACCCGCATTAATGGAACTAATACCACGTATACGAATAGTAGGTGTTGTTGCCCCCGGCTGTCCGGAAGCAGTATTCAGTTGTACGCCAGACACTTTACCAGTCAGAGCATTAGCTACATTAGAAGTCTGAATCTTACCTATTTGATCGGAGGAAACAACACTTGCCGAACCTGTAAAAGCAGATTTCTTTGCAGTACCATAAGCAACAACCATAACCTCTTCAAGCATTTCGCTATCGGATTTCATCACAATTTTCATTTGAGGTTTAATCGCTACTTCTTGTGTTTGCATACCAATGTAAGATATTTGCAATGTTTTCGCAGAACTAAGCCGCTTTTATTTTGTTGATATTAAGTGATTTAATTATTTCATGGAACTTTGAATTAAATAATTGGAAAAATGTAATATTCT
>NZ_FQZN01000039.1 GCF_900142015.1 Bacteroides stercorirosoris | reverse complement strand
TATTTAACCAATTTATTACTATATTTGAAAACAGGATTCAAGTATAAAACCCGAATCCTGAAGTTTTCTATTTACACAAAATTGTGGACAGTGCCTAGTAGGTGTAATCTTATTGGCTTTCTGTTATAGTTGCATTTTTAAAGGCGACGCCTGTGCAAACAGAATACCTTTCGTTATCAATCCCTTGGATCGCCATATGGTACTTCAAGTAAAGTTCAATGATAGCATTATGGCAAATATGATGTTTGATTCGGGATGGCATCGTTTTAAATTTGATTTAGATTCTGCATTTTGCTCTGAGCATCCTGACCTTATAGCGACTTCTTCGGTTATGAACGTTGGAGTTAATAATTCGGGATGGACATCTGAATTTAGAACTAAATCTACACAATATACCCTGCCTCCTAAGATGAAAATAGGAGAAATGAATTATACATATTCTTGTTTTTCTGTGAGTAATTTGAAACGGATATGGGGGCCTCTTACAGTAGATGGAATCTTTAATATTCCCGCTGATGATTCAACCCATGTTTGGGAATTAAACTTTGAACATAACTATATAGAAACTCATTCTGTAAATAATTTTGTTATGCCTAAAAATTGTTTCATTTTTCCATTGGAAAAAGATACTAGTCTTGCTTTTTCGATTCAAATACCCATACAGATCCAATGTGCTAGTGGAGATACATTAACAATAAATCGTCCTTTTGT
Organism: Bacteroides stercorirosoris; assembly: GCF_900142015.1. Lineage (GTDB taxonomy): Bacteria > Bacteroidota > Bacteroidia > Bacteroidales > Bacteroidaceae > Bacteroides > Bacteroides stercorirosoris. Next base: position 45,115 of record NZ_FQZN01000039.1, on the reverse strand, counting down.
CATAGATACAGGTGCTGCGCACGATATTTGTTTGATGTATCAAACCCCGGAACTTCAATTTTTCAATAAGCAGCAAGATGCAGTTTGGCTTCAATTTGTAGACCGCTATTGCCGATATTATACTGTACAAGCTACGATGTGTGATGTTTTCCAGATGGATTCAGTGCGCATCTATACATACGATTTCCCCAATAATGTACCTGGTTATGTCTTGGGAACCAATTTCTTGAAACGTTTTAATGTATACTTTGATTTGCCTAACCGCCGAATAGGTTTGCAGCCACATAAAAACTATCAACGAGTGGTGAATCCATTAACGAAGAGGTATTATGTGGGGACACGCAATGATTCGCGAGGTCTCCCTTCCATCGTGGCTAAAATAGCTGATTATCCTGGTAATCCATATCAAGAAGCTGGTTTTCGTTTGGGAGATATGGTTACTTCTGTAGATACTGTAAAATTGGAGAATGCTACAAGGGAAGCACTTGCTTATTTGCAAGATGCAGATTCAATTACATACAGTATCATTCGTGATGGAAAGCCAATGAAGATAACAGTGTATTTTGATAGGAGCATACCGCAGGGGGATTAATATAATATAGAATGGATATAGTATGGAAAACATAGTGCTTGTCTTACCTAAGTTTCCCTGGGGGCCTATTAATTCTCAATATTGTAGAGCTTCAGTTTGTTATACAGTGTTTTGCGATCTATTCCTAAGAGTTGCGCTGCCCGACTCTTGTTATTTCCCGTTTGCCGTAATGCTTCGATTATCTGCTGTTTCTCTGTTTCCTCATTGCGCAGAGGCAGACCGATATGGGTATGAACCGGTTCGTGAAGTTCGCTCAATTCGTTCGGAGTAATGAGTTTGCCTTGTGCTAAAAGAGTGGCACGTCGCACGATGTTCTTCATTTGACGGAGATTACCGGGCCAGTGATACTCCAGAAGAGCTTTGGATGCTGCATCATCAAAACCAATCAACTGTTTGTCCAGTTCCCGATTGGCTTGGTCGAGGAAGAAGTTGGCAAAAAGAAGGATGTCTTCACGGCGGTCTTTCAGTTCAGGCATACGTAAGGTGAACTCATTGATACGGTGAAACAAATCCTGGCGGAAAGTTCCTTTCTCAATGGCCTGCTCCAGGTCTTCATTTGTAGCCGAAACCAAACGTATATCTACAGTGATTTCCTTATTGGAACCTACCGGACGGATTTTTCGTTCCTGCAAGGCGCGCAACAGTTGTATCTGCACTTCATAACTGAGATTGCCTATTTCATCCAGAAAGATAGTTCCCCCGTTGGCGGCAACAAAGGCACCCGTCTTGTCCGTCAGCGCTCCGGTGAACGAGCCTTTTACGTGCCCGAAGAATTCCGATGCGGCAAGTTCTTTAGGAATCGAGCCGCAATCAATAGCGACGAAAGCTTGACCGGCACGCTTGCTGAGTTGATGGATGCGGTGAGCCACATATTCTTTTCCCGTTCCGCTAGCGCCATTGATGAGTACCGACATGGTGGTGGGCGCAACCAGTCTTACATAATTGTATAATTGCTTGGCGGCATCGCTTTCACCTTCCAGATAATCAGAAGAAGAAGTGCTCGCAGAGGCTTGTGAACGGGTATTGTCCCCCTTTTCGGAACAGACGGCCTGTTTGGGTGAAACAGATGGCTGCTTCATCGCTTCGCCTATTTTCTTCAGGAGTTCGTCCGGATTCACCGGTTTGGCAACGTAATCGCTGGCGCCTAATTTCATCGCTTGCACGGCCGACTGGATATCGGCATAGCTCGTCATCATGATGAGCGGAATGGACATGCCTTGGGTGACCAGCCACTTCAATAGATCAATGCCGTCCTTGTCGGGCAGACGCAGGTCGGACAAAATCAAGTCGGCACCCTCCGTCTCCAGATGTTTCTGAGCGCGGGCGATACTGCTGACAGAAGCCACCTGGAAGCCTTTCTTGCCCAACCAGGTTTTCAGCATCATGCCGTAAGTAATGTCGTCTTCAACGATGAGTATGGATTTCATTGCCTTATCTTTTGTCTCTTTTAAGACACAAAGGTAAACCGTTTTGTCTGAAAATCGTATATTTGCAAACTTAATTTAAATAAAAAGCGTTATGAAGAGGAATTTCATCGTATTATTAACCATACTGATTTGCAGCGTCACAGCTTGCCAGTCGGGACAAAAGAAAGATAGAAACATGGATAAAGAAACTAAATTGAAGATTGAAACATCTGCAGGCGACATCATTGTGAAACTGTATAACGAGACGCCGCAGCACCGTGATAATTTCATCAAACTGGCGGAAGAGGGTACGTATGAGGGTACATTGTTCCACCGTGTCATCAAGGATTTTATGATACAGGCGGGTGATCCCGAATCGAAGAACGCTCCGAAAGGCAAGATGCTGGGTGCGGGTGATGTAGGTTACACTATTCCGGCTGAGTTCGTTTATCCGAAGTATTTCCATAAGAAGGGTGCTTTGTCCGCTGCACGTCAGGGGGACAATGTGAATCCGAAGAAGGAGTCTTCCGGTTGCCAGTTCTATATCGTTACGGGCAAGGTGTATAATGATACTACTTTGCTGGGAATGGAGAACCAGATGAACCAGAACCGTCTGACAAATGTGTTCAACGCTCTGGCGCAGAAGCATATGAAGGAGATTTATAAGATGCGTAAGGAGAATGACCAGGATGGTCTGATGAACTTGCAGGATACGCTGTTTGCACAGGCTGAGGCTGAAGTGACCAAGCAACCGGAATTTCACTTTACACCGGAACAGGTGAAGGCTTATACTACGGTAGGCGGTACTCCGCATCTGGATGGTGAATATACTGTGTTTGGCGAAGTTGTTGAGGGCATGGATATAGTGGATAAGATACAAGCCGTGAAGACTGACCGTAGCGACCGCCCGGAAGAGGATGTGAAGATTAAAAAGGTGGTAGTGTTGGACTAAAGTTTTATTTCCTCCTCTATCAGCTTACAACTCCTAATCTTATGAAAATAAATAAATATTGTCTTCCTAACGGACTGCGTCTGGTGCACTGCGAAGACCTCAGTACGCAGATGGTGGCATTGAATATCGTCTATGATGTGGGTGCTCGTGATGAGCATCCCGATCATACCGGTTTTGCCCATTTGTTTGAGCACCTGATGTTCGGAGGTTCAGTGAACATCCCTGATTATGATGCTCCTTTGCAGTCGGCGGGTGGTGAGAATAATGCCTGGACGAACAATGACATCACGAACTATTATCTCACTGTCCCAAAATCAAACGTAGAGATTGGCTTCTGGCTGGAAGCTGACCGTATGTTGGAACTGGCATTCAGCGAGCAAAGCCTTGAAGTGCAGCGCGGTGTGGTTATGGAGGAGTTCAAACAGCGTTGTCTGAACCAGCCTTACGGAGACGTGGGACATCTCATCCGTCCGTTGGCTTACCGGGTGCATCCGTATCGCTGGCCGACTATCGGTAAAGACCTGTCGCACATTGAACAAGCCACGCTGAAGGAAGTGAAAGAGTTCTTCTTCCGTTTTTATGCGCCCAACAATGCTGTGCTGGCCGTCACCGGAAATATATCATGGGAAGAAGCGGTAAGGTTGACCGAGAAGTGGTTCGGCTCTATTCCCCGCAGAGATGTTCCGGTTAGGCAATTGCCCTGCGAAGCCGTACAGACGGAAGCGCGCAGACTGACGGTAGAGCGCCCGGTTCCTTTGGATGCACTCTTTATGGCTTATCATATGTGCAGCCGTGAACATCCTGATTATTATGCGTTCGACATCCTGTCGGATATTCTCAGTAACGGGCGTTCCAGCCGTTTGAGCCGTCGCCTGGTGCAGGAGCAGAAATTATTCTCCAGCATCGATGCCTATATCTCGGGCACACGTGATGCGGGATTGCTGCACATCAGTGGAAAACCGGCGGCAGGCGTATCGCTGGAAGAGGCTGAGGCTGCTGTACGCCGGGAGCTGGAGGAGTTGCAGCAAACGGAGATAGAGGAACAGGAACTGGAGAAGGTGAAGAACAAGTTTGAGTCCACACAGATTTTTGGAAATATCAACTACCTGAATGTTGCCACAAACCTGGCATGGTTTGAACTTACCGGACAGGCGGAAGATATAGACTGCGAAGTGGAGTGGTATCGCGCCGTGACGGCGGAGCAACTGAAAAAGGTGGCACAACAGGCTTTCCGGGAGGAAAACTCGGTGGTGCTGTATTATAAGAAGGAACAGTGAACGTATGGTTGTACTTCACTCTCAATAACTAAACATTCATGAAGAAACTGATAGATACGTACAAAGGTCATTATAAAGCGTTGTTTTATTTGGGGCTCCCTATTGTCATCGGCCAGTTAGGGGTCATTATCCTCGGTTTTGCCGATACCCTGATGGTGGGGCATCACAGCACGGCGGAGCTGGCGGCCGCTTCTTTCACTAACAATCTTTTTACTCTTTGCATTATTTTCAGCACAGGCTTCTCTTACGGGCTGACACCGGTAGTCGGTGAGTTCTACGGTAACCGCCGGTTCATGGAAGCCGGACAGGCTTTGCGTTCCAGTTTGCTTGCCAATGTGCTGGTGGCTCTGTTGCTGACACTTATCATGACCGTAGTCTACTTCAACGTAGAGCGTATGGGGCAGCCCGAAGAACTGATTCCTCTGATAAAGCCCTACTACCTTATATTATTGGCATCGTTGGTATTCGTCATGCTTTTTAATGGCTTCAAGCAATTCACCGATGGCATCACCAATACGCAGACAGCCATGTGGGTGCTTCTCGGCGGAAATGCACTGAATATTGTGGGTAACTATGCGCTGATTTACGGAAAGTTCGGTCTTCCGGAGTTGGGACTATTGGGTGCGGGCATCAGTACGCTGTTCTCACGTATCGTCATGGTCATTGCTTTTGCGTTTATTGTGTTCCGCAGCCGCAGGTTTCTGAGGTATAAATTGGGATTCTTCCGTCTGGGATGGTCGAAGGAAATGTTCAGAAGGCTCAATGCGCTTGGCTGGCCTGTAGGTTTACAGATGGGGATGGAGACGGCTTCATTCAGTCTCAGCACCATTATGGTGGGGTGGCTGGGTACCATCGCTTTGGCTTCCCATCAGATAATGCTTACCATCTCCCAGTTCACTTTTATGATGTTCTATGGTATGGGAGCGGCGGTTGCCGTCCGGGTCAGCAACTTCAAGGGGCAGAATGATATGGTGAATGTCCGCCGTTCGGCGTATGCCGGTTTTCATCTGATTATGGCAATGGCGGTGGTGCTTCTGAGCATTGTGTTCCTGTTCCGCAACCGGGTGGGAGGTTGGTTCACGGATAGCGTGGAGGTTTCCGCTATGGTGTCTTCCTTGTTCCTGCCGTTCCTGGTCTACCAGTTTGGCGATGGCCTGCAAATCAGCTTTGCTAATGCCCTGCGCGGTATTGCGGACGTAAAACCTATGATGATCATTGCATTTATTTCCTATTTTGTTATATCTTTGCCCGTAGGATATTTATGTGGTTTCGTGCTGGGATGGGGCACGGTCGGTGTCTGGATGGCGTTCCCGTTCGGACTGACGAGTGCGGGCATCATGCTCTGGCTGCGGTTCCGCTATAAAACGAGATGAAGAAAAAGTGACAGGATATGAATAACGTCTCCAAGAAGAAAATAGCCGCCGGTTATGCTGTTCTGCTGGCCGTTCTGCTTTATTCTCTGTTCTTCGTGCACAGGGAGATGGAGAACCTTATGAGTTCCGACAACAATGATATCCTGCGGACAGATAGCCTGATAGGGCTTCTGCGGGAGAAAGATGCCAATACTGTCCGCCTGCTGCGCACACTGAGTGAGGCGAATGAGAACATGATTTCCGCTCATGAGGTGGAGCAAATCATTGCCGAGCAGGACACCATCATCACCCAGCAGCGTGTGCAACGCCGGGTTACCGCCCGCCGGGACACAGTCGTGACGCAACCCAAGAAAAAAGGTTTCTTCCGTCGTCTGGGCGAAGTCTTTGTGCCGCCCAAGAAAGATAGTGCCGTCCAGGTGCAGACCGTCCTTGAAGTAGCCACCGATACCATTCTCGATGCTTATAATCCCGTTGACTCCCTGCACGAGAAGTTGCGCATTGCCGCCCGCCAGAAGAAGGAAACCAATAACATCGTGCAGCGCCGCAAGCGGAATCTGCAACGTCTTGACCATGCGCTTACTGCCCGTATCGACAGCCTGCTGAAAGGCTATGAACAGGAAACCCTGCTACGTGCCCGCGAAGAAGCCGAGTTTCAGAAAGCGGTGCGCCATCGTTCCGCAGCAATCATTGCAAGCATTGCTGCGGGTTCCGTGCTACTGTCTGTAATCTTCCTTATCATGATTTGGCGCGACATCACCCGTAGCAACCGTTACCGCAGTCAACTGGAAGAAGCCAACCGCTTCGCCGAGGAACTGCTTGCTTCCCGCGAAAAACTGATGCTTGCCATCACCCACGACTTCAAAGCCCCTTTAGGCTCTATCATGGGGTATGCCGACCTGCTCTCCCGTCTCACTGTAGACGAGCGGCAACGTTTCTATCTCGACAATATGAAGACCTCTTCGGAACACCTTCTGAAACTGGTGACCGACTTGCTCGACTTCCACCGCCTCGATCTGAATAAAGCCGAGATTAACCGTGTCACCTTCCATCCCGCACGCCTGCTGGAAGAAGTGTATGTCAGTTTCGAGCCGTTGACTTCTGCCAAAGGTCTTTCTCTGAAGTGCGATATAGACCCGGAATTGAAAGGAGCATTTATCAGCGACCCGTTACGTCTGCGCCAAATAGTCAACAATCTGCTTTCCAATGCGGTGAAATTCACCTCGGAAGGGGGCATTACGCTGGCGGCTTGTTTTGTGCCGAAGGGCGACGTTGCTTTTCCCGGAAATCACTTGAAACTCTCCGTCATCGATACAGGAAAGGGTATGGAGCCGGATGACCGTGAACGCATCTTCCAGGAGTTCACCCGCTTGCCGGGAGCACAGGGTGAGGAAGGTTTCGGACTGGGATTGTCTATCGTCCGTATGTTGGTGCAGCTGCTCGAAGGGCGGATTGAGGTGGAAAGTAAACTTGGAGAAGGAAGTACGTTTACGTTGCGGATGCCGCTGTATCCGGTAGGAGGAGAAGTTGAGAGTGGAGAGTTGAGAGTGGAGAGTTCTGTGCAGCATGATGGCGCAGCCTCCGACAGTGCAGCCAACTCTCCACTCAACAAACTTCTTATTATTGATGACGACCGCATCCAACTCACTCTTACAGCCGCCATGCTCTCGCAGAGTGGTATAACTTCCGTCACTTGCCTACAACTGGACGAATTGCTGGAAGCTTTGCGCACAGATACTTTTGATGTCTTGCTGACGGATGTACAAATGCCTGCAATAAATGGTTTCGATCTGTTGAAACTGTTGCGTGCCTCGAATATCCCGCAAGCCAGAAACATTCCTATGATTGCCGTCACCGCCCGCGGTGATATGCAGCGTGAAGAGTTTCTGCAACATGGTTTTGCCGGGTGCTTGCACAAGCCGTTTACGGTGCATGAACTGATTCGGGAAATAGAGAGTGGAGGAGGAGTTGAGAATGGAGAGTTGAGAGTGGAGAGTTCTGTGCAGCATGATAGCGCAGCCAACTCTCCGCTAAATAAGGTTTTAGCCTTTAAGGCTCTCACCGCCTTTTCCGGCGATGACCCCGATGCTGCCAAATCTATCTTGGAGAGTTTTGTGACGGAAACACGGTTGAATGCGGATCGCCTGCGTCAAGCGCTGGAAGGTGAAGATACGGACGGTGTTGCGGCTATGGGGCATAAGATGCTGCCTTTGTTTACACTATTGGGTGCTGACGAACTTGTGGTTTTATTGAAAGATCTTGAAGCCTCCCGTGGAGTGCCTTTCTGTGAGGAGATAAAGGAGAAATCTCTTTTGGTGCTCACTTTTGTAGAAGAAGCGGTGACGCAGGCGGAAAAACTTTATTAGCAGACAACTTGTTTCCTTGTCCCTTTTCACTTCGTCTGTTTGAACAACCCCTTCCTCTGTTTCTCCGGCAGTTTGAAGTATTGTCTGAGAAAAAGCTTATGCTTATATACAGTTGTAGCCACCTCCATAATCTGGTCTCTCAGTTCAAGTATCTGTTCCCGGTATTGGTCCGGTGCCGAATGGATGGTATTGATGATGCTGTCCGCCCGGCTTATCAGCCTCTCCGGAACATCTACCATCTTCTGTATTTCCTCATCTTCTTTTTTCGGTTCGAACGCCTTGTTCCGGTACTGGATAAACTTGTTGATTGCATCCGCCGATTCTCCCAGCAGATTCATTGCCGTATTATAAGCCGTGAGTACCTTCCGTATGCCCGCCACACGGATATTCTGACTCGTCAGTTCCAGCGTATAATACACCAGATCGTTGCTTTTTCCGTTCGCCAACATTCGTTGCCTGGCGTTGACAAGCCTCTGCAACGTGTCCTGCCGCGTATATAGCGCCAGCGAATCCCGCCAGTAGAACACCGGTACAGACCTTTGTTCGTCATACGTCCCCGTGTCAAACTCCTCATACGTCAGCGGACGCTCACAAAACTGAAACAACGGGTCGAAAGGCATATGCGTTTTTAGCAGCGTGTCCGACGGCAACTTGCAAAAGCGATGGTTGGGCGAAGGCACAAATTTGTAATCCTCTACAAAACCCGCTCCCCATGTAGGGTCGAACATATACCATTTTCCTTCTATCCGGACAGCGCACCACTGATGAGGGTCGGGCAGCAAAGTGCCGTTTTGCCGGTTGTAGCCGTTGATGATATATGCTTCCATCCCCGCTTCCTGCACCAGCGCTTTGAAGATTAACGTATATTCCTGACAGACACCTTTGCGCTCTGACAGTATTTTTTGTATCTCTTTCGCTTCGTCCGTCTCTTCGCTTTTCGGAGTATAAGTTATATACACGTTGTACTTAATATTTCTTGAAACCCAGGTGTAGATGGCGCGCGCCAACTGATTTTCCGTTTTGAGGTACTGCTTCATGTAAGCTACGAGTGAAGCAACACTGCGTCCTGCGGCTTCGGGTGCCGCCATTGCTACAGAATCAGGGAAGGTAAGTTGTTCGGTAGGAGGGACATCTAGAGATGATTTTGTAGCAGGTAGGGACAGGGATGTTGTGGCGGATGCATAAACATCTTGTCGTGCGGAGAACAATCTGCCGAACGGAAGAAGCATGAAGATGCTTATTGTCCACGCAATAAGTCTGCTGTTAGAATACTGGGGCATACCTGCTATTTCTATGTTGTCGGCGACAAAGGTAAACGATATTCTTATAATCGGCAAGAAAAAATATTGAAAAAGAACCAAACATAAGAATCTTTTTATGTAAGCAAATGCGATGCTGCTTTCATGTTTTTATTATCTTGTGGCCATATTGCATGAAAACGTCCCTCTGTCTGGAATATGAGATTAATATAAAACACTTCCGTTTATTCTTAAAATAAACAGCCCGAAACGTCCGCTTTTTTGGCTTTTTTTCTTTATGGGGAACTAAATGTCGGGAGAATTTGTTTACTTTGTAACGATTTAAACACTGACTATCGAATGATGCCCTCATGAGAAGAAAATGGATAAAATGGGTAGTGTGGATACTGCTCACCCCTGTTATACTATTTGTAATACTGATGGTATTGCTTTACGTGCCTCCTGTACAAAACCTGATACGGAAACAGGCCACTGCCATCGCATCCGAGGCTACGGGCATGGATATATCCGTAGAGCGGATAGACCTCCGTTTCCCGCTGAACCTGTTGGTGCGTGGTGTGCAGGTCATTCAGCCTGTGCAAGCTGACAAACAAATAGCTTCCGCCCCCGGCGATACCCTTGCCGTGCGGCAAACTCCCGACACCCTGCTGTTGCTCGAAAGCCTGAACGTGCGCGTGCAGGCATGGCCCCTGATACGCGGACAGGTGGAAGTGGACGAAGTTACCTTGAACGGCATTTCCGTGAATTCCGCCAATCTGATAGAAGGTATGCAACTGAAAGGTGTGCTGGGGCGCTTCTTCCTCGAAAGCCACGGTATTAACCTGAAGACGGAAGATGCCGTACTCAACCGCATAGAACTGAGCGACACCCATATGCTGGTAGTGATGAACGACACCACTGCTTCCGAACCGGACACCACTACCACTGCCCTCAACTGGAAAGTGGCCCTTCACAAGCTGGCGCTGAAAAACGTCTCCGTAGACCTGCAAATGCCTCTCGACTCTATGAGTCTCAATGCCCGCCTGGGCGAAGCGGAAATAGATGATGCCACCGCCGACCTCGGACGCCAGGCCTATGGTTTCAGACAATTCCAGCTTAGCGGTACATCCGTGAATTATGATACCGGAAATCGGCTTGGCAATGCACTGAACAGTCTTATCGATACAGGCAGCCTTTCAGACCCCGACAGTACTTCCGTGACTCCAGCACCGGGTTTTGATGCTTCGCACATCGCCTTGCGGGATATACGCGTCAGCATTGATTCCGTACTTTATGCCGGACATGACATCAACGCCGTTATCCGTGAATTCTCCATGAACGAGCGTTCCGGTTTAAGCATCACCTCACTTACGGGCCGGGTATTTGCCGACTCTACCGTGATACAAGTGCCTTTCTTAAAGCTCCTCACCCCGCACAGTGAGATGGATTTCACTGCGCAGACCTACTGGGAGCTGGTTGATATCCCCACTACCGGACGACTGACCGCCCGTTTCAATGCCCGCATCGGCAAACAGGATGTAATGCTCTTCGCCGGCGACCTTCCCGAAACTTTCAAGGAAGCCTATCCTTTCCGTCCCCTCGTCATTCGTGCCGGAACGGAAGGTAATCTCAAGCAGATGCAGATTTCCCGCTTCAACATCGACCTGCCGGGAGCTTTTACCCTCGACGGCGGCGGCGAAATGTGGAACCTCACCGATAGCCTGACCCGCAACGGGAACATAGATTTCGACATCCGTACGCAGAATCTGAACTTCCTTACCGGGCTGACGGGTGTCACCCCCGACGGTTCCATCGTGGTGCCGGACAGTATGCATCTGAAAGCGCGCCTTATCATGGATGGCCCTAAATATGATGCCACCCTGAAATTACAAGAGCGTGAAGGTATGCTGAACCTGCTGGCTCACTATAACACCGCTACCGAAGTCTACCAGGCAGACCTTAATGTAGATGCTTTACAATTGCATCATTTCCTGCCCAAAGATTCTATCTACACTCTCTCGGCAAAGGTTGCCGCCAAAGGTAAAGGGGGTGACCCTGCCAATCATCGCACTACGGCTGCTTTGAAAGCTTCTCTTGGTGAGTTGCAGTACGGTCGTTGGAACATCTCCGGCATCGACCTGACCGCAGGATTGAAATCCGCCCTCGCCACCGTAAATCTGACGAGTGACAATCCGCTGCTGAAGATGCAGGCAAATGCCGATATGCGTCTGGATCGCAAGTATCTGGATGGTAAACTCGATATGAATGTAGAAGAAGTTGACCTGCATGAGTTGGGCATCTCTCCTAAACCATTGCAACATCCTTTTGCTTTCACTCTCGGCGCAGAGGCACGCCGCGACTCCATCAAAATGAAAATGGATGCGGGTGACCTCGACTTCCAGTTCCGTGCCCGTAGTACTCTGAAGAAACTGATGGAGCAGGGCACCGCCTTTGCCACACTTCTCACCAAACAGATAGAACTGAAGCACCTTGACCATGCCGAACTGCGGCGGGCATTACCCTCGGCGGGTATGCAGCTGAAGGCGGGTAAGCAGAATCCCGTCAGCTACTTCCTGGCAACGAAGGACATTTCTTTCAACGACTTCACACTCCGCTTCGGCACTACACCCCGACGCGGTATCAATGGACGCACCGCCATCCATGGTTTGCGTATGGACTCCTTGCAACTGGATACCATTTTCTTTGCCATCAGCCAGGATACAGCCCGCATGAAGTTGCAAGGCGGTGTCATCAACGGTCCCAAGAATCCCCAGGTGGTGTTCCGTAGTACGTTGACAGGTGAAATCCGCAACGATGATGCAGAACTGACTTTGAACTATGTGGACGCTAAGGGAGATACCGGTCTTGACCTCGGCATCAATGCCCGTCCGCTTATCGAAGGCAAGGGCAGGGGTAATGGTATTGCTTTCCGCCTGACACCTGCCGAACCTGTCATTGCTTTCCAAAAGTTCCACTTTGTGGATGGCAATGACTGGATTTACTTACATAAGAATATGCGTGTCTATGCCAATGTGGATATGGACAGTAAGGACGGTCTTTGCTTCCGTATGCAGTCCGACAGGGCCGACACCGTCTCTTTGCAGAACATCAACCTGGAGCTAATCCGTTTCCGGCTCGACAAACTGAGTGGTATTCTGCCCTATATGCCTCCCGTGACAGGACTCTTCTCTGCGGAAGCAAACTATATACAGACAGCCACTTCGCTGCAAGTATCGGCAGAAGCCGGAATAGAAAACCTGACCTACGAACGTCAGCCGGTAGGTAATATCGGGCTGGGTGCCACGTGGCTACCGGGTGATGCGGGTACTCACTATCTGAACGCTTATTTCCGTTCGGGAGATGAAGAGGTGATGACTGCCGATGCCGTGCTGACACAGAAGAACGGGCGCGACTCCATTGATGTCAATACTACCTTCGAGCACTTCCCGCTGTCTCTTGCCAATGCTTTTGTTCCCGACCGCATGGTTTCCTTCACCGGTGACATTGACGGAGGGATTTATATCAACGGTGCTATGGAAAAGCCGAAGTTGAGCGGAGAACTTTCATTAGATAGCGTGTCGATTTATGCCCGTCAGGCAGGTGCGCGCTACTGGTTCGACAACCGTCCGTTGAAGATAGAGGACAATCAGCTTATCTTTAATAAGTTTGCCATATACACCACCAGCCGCAACCCCTTTACGATAGACGGCAACGTGGACTTCCGCAATATGGAGAAGCCAACCGCGAAACTGAACCTGCGTGCCCAAAACTATACCCTACTCGATGCGCCCCGCACCAAGGAAAGTATGATTTACGGTAAAATCTTCGTAGATCTGAACGCCACTGTTCGCGGTCCGCTGGATGCGTTGACCATGCGTGGAAATATGAACCTGTTGGGTAATACGGATGTAACCTATGTGCTGACCGATTCTCCTCTGACCGTCGAAGACCGGTTGGGTGAACTTGTGAAGTTTACTTCTTTCACAGACACTACTTCGGTGCAGCAGACGGAAGCGCCTACCATGTCGCTTGGCGGTATGGATATGTTGATGTCTGTGCATATTGACGATGCCGTGCGTCTGCGTGCCGATCTCAGTCCCGACCGTAGCAGTCGCGTAGAACTTGAGGGTGGGGGAGACCTGAACCTGCAATACACTCCGCAGGGTGATCTTACGTTGTCCGGCCGTTATACCTTGATTGGCGGTATGATGAAGTATGCCTTGCCCGTTATTCCTCTGAAAGAATTCCAATTCACCAACGGCAGCTATGTAGACTGGACCGGTAACCCGATGAATCCGAAACTGAACCTGACTGCCACGGAGCGTGTCCGTGCTTCCGTCTCCGACGGCGATGACAATAGTGGCTCGCGCATGGTAAACTTCGACGTGTCCATCAGCATTAAGAACAGTCTGGAAAACCCCGACCTGAGTTTCAACCTCAGCGCACCCGAGGATGCCAGCGTGCAAAACGAATTGGTGGCAATGAGTGCGGATGAACGAAGCAAACAAGCCATCACCATGCTTGCCACAGGTATGTATCTATATAATGGTGGAAAAGGCGGTGGTCTGACTATGGGCTCCGCGTTGAACAGTGTGCTGCAAAGCCAGATTAATTCGCTGACCGGAAATCTCAAGAATGCATCTCTCAGCGTCGGTATTGAGGACCGCACCGCTGCCGAAACAGGTGATAAACAAACAGACTATAGTTTTCGCTATTCGCAACGTTTCTTTAATGATCGTGTGCAGGTTATTATCGGTGGTAAAGTATCCAGTGGTGCTAATGCCACGAATGATGTAGAGTCGTTCATCGACAATATCTCACTGGAATATCGACTGGACAACAGCGGAACACGCTATGTCCGCGTCTTCCACAATAAGAACTATGAAAGTGTGCTTGATGGTGAAATCACTGAGACGGGTGTCGGTCTTGTGCTCCGCCGCAAGATGGACAAGCTAAGTGAGTTGTTCATTTTCAAGAGAAAGAAGAAAATAGAGCCGGTAAGTGAATAATGTGAATGATAATTTGTAGGGGTGAGTAGTTACACCCGCAAACATAAAGCAAAGAAGATGAAGAAACTTGTATATATACTCATTGCAACCCTGCTTCTGGCAGCCTGCTCCACTACCAAGCACTTGCCCGAAGGCGAAGTGCTTTACACCGGACAAAAGCCGATGATAGTGGAGAACCGTTCCGTGACTCCGGTCGGTGTGACGGCTATGGAAGAAGTGGAAGCAGCCCTTGCCAAAGCTCCCAATAACTCCCTGCTGGGTAGCTCCGAATACCGTATTCCTTTTCCTTTTGGATTGTGGGTGTACAACGGCTTTTCAAAGTATAAGAAAGGTTTTGGCAAGTGGATATTCAACCGTTTTGCCGCTACTCCCGTATTCATGTCCACTGTCAATCCGGATATCCGTCAGAAAGTGGCTACCAACATCCTGCACGATTACGGTTACTTCAATGGTACAGTCAGCTACCAGACCTTTGTCAATCCCAAAGACAGTTTGAAAGCCAAGCTGCAATACACCGTCGATATGCGTAATCCGTATTTCATCGATACCGTTTATTATCGTGGCTTCAACGATACCACTATGCGTATCATCAATCTGGGACGTCGCCGCTCTCTTATCAGTCCCGGTGAACAGTTCAACGTCACCGACCTCGACGGGGAGCGTACCCGCATCAGCGGACTGCTGCGCAATATGGGGTATTACTATTTCCGTCCTGACTACTTGACTTATCAGGCAGATACGACACTCGTTCCCGGTGGACACGTCAGCCTGCGCATGATACCTGTTCCCGGTATGCCGAAGGATGCCGAACGGGCTTTCTTCGTAGGAAATACCAATTTCTATCTTCATGGTCCACAGGGGCAGTTGCCGAATGACAGTCTTTATTATAAGTCTTTCTGGATACACTACTACAATAAGCTGAAGATACGCCCCAATATGCTCTATCGCTGGTTGCACTATCAGGGTTATCAAAGGAAACGGCAGGAGCTGGACAAGGGAGGTATGCGCCGCCGTCCGGAGAAGTTGTACAGCCAGTATCGGCAGACCCGTATACAGGAGCGTCTGGCAAGTGTCGGCATATTCCGCTATCTGGAAATGCAGTACACGCCCCGCGACACGGCACTCGTGTCCGATACCCTCGATGTGAATATCCGTGCCATGCTGGATAAACCTTATGATGCTGAGTTTGACTTTAATGTCACCATGAAAAGCAATAACCAGACGGGACCCGGCGCCGCTTTCACCGTAACGAAGAACAACGTCTTCGGTGGTGGTGAAACCTGGAATGTGAAAGTGAACGGTTCCTATGAGTGGCAGACGGGCAAGAACAGCAGCTCGCTGATGAACAGTTATGAGCTGGGACTGTCTTCCGCACTTACTTTCCCGCGTATTGTTTTTCCCCGTATGGGTAATAAGGAATATGACTTTCCGGCTTCCACTACTTTCCGTGTCTACATAGACCAGATGAACCGTGCCAAGTATTATAAACTACTTGCTTTCGGCGGAAACGTCACGTATGATTTTCAGCCTGTACCTACCCGTAAGCATAGCATCACGCCTTTCCAGCTGACGTTTAATGTGCTTCGTAATCCGACTGTGGCTTTTGAGGAAATACAGGCTCAGAATCCTGCCCTTTACATCAGTCTCCGCAACCAGTTCATCCCTAAGATGGAGTATACTTATACCTATGACAACGCCTCTGTACGCAGCATCCGTAATCCTATCTGGTGGCAGACCACAGTGGCTTCTGCCGGTAATCTGACTTCTTTGATTTACCGGGCATTCGGGGAGCCGTTCAGCAAAGAGGACAAGAAACTGATGGGGGTACCTTTCGCCCAATTCCTGAAACTGAATTCGGAATTCCGTTATCACTACCGGATAGACAAGAACCAGATGATTGCTTCCCGCATTGCGGGCGGTGTGATCTGGTCGTATGGAAACGCTACGACTGCACCTTATACCGAACAGTTCTATATCGGCGGCGCCAACAGTATCCGTGCTTATTCCGCACGCAGCATCGGCCCCGGCGGTTATCCGCCCGATAAGGAGAAAAAGTATTCGTACATCAACCACGTGGGAGATATCCGTATGGAGGCAAACGTGGAATACCGTTTCCGTATCTTGGGCGACCTGCACGGTGCCATCTTCCTCGACGCGGGTAATGTGTGGCTGATGCGTAAGGATGCCGACCGTCCTGACGGACAATTGACGTTGAAAAACTTCCCGAAACAAATAGCCCTGGGCACGGGTGCCGGACTGCGTTACGACCTGGACTTCCTTGTATTCCGCTTCGACTGGGGTGTGGCACTGCACGACCCGTATGATACCGGAAAGAAGGGATACTATAATATTCCGAAGTTTAAAGATGGCATGGCATGGCATTTTGCTATCGGTTATCCGTTCTAACGGTAAGTTTTGTACAATAGAGCTAAATTATGAACTAATTGTCTACCTTTGTTGATTATATTTTTTGTAATTTTGCCGTCGTAATCAACAGTGATA
Source organism: Bacteroides stercorirosoris (assembly GCF_900142015.1). Taxonomy (GTDB): domain Bacteria; phylum Bacteroidota; class Bacteroidia; order Bacteroidales; family Bacteroidaceae; genus Bacteroides; species Bacteroides stercorirosoris. Next base: position 28,403 of record NZ_FQZN01000039.1, on the reverse strand, counting down.
CACTAACCTATTTTTAATAATAACTAATATGAAACCAACTTTATTCTTATTGGCAGCCGGTATGGGCAGCCGTTATGGTGGCTTGAAGCAATTGGACGGACTGGGTCCGAATGGCGAGACTATTATGGATTATTCTATCTATGATGCCATTAATGCTGGATTCGGTAAGCTTGTTTTTGTTATCCGTAAGGATTTTGAGAATGACTTCCGTGATAAAATCATCTCTAAATACGAAGGTCACATTCCGTGCGAACTGGTGTTCCAGTCTATTGACGATCTGCCCGAAGGCTTTACTTGCCCCGAAGGTCGTACGAAACCCTGGGGAACCAACCATGCTGTAATGATGGGTGCTGATGTAATTAAAGAACCGTTTGCTGTTATCAACTGTGATGATTTTTATGGTCGCGATTCTTTCGAGGTGATGGGCAAGTTCCTTTCTGCACTGCCTGAAGGTTCAAAGAATGTATATTCTATGGTAGGTTTTCGTATTGGCAACACGCTGAGCGATAGCGGTACGGTGTCTCGTGGTCTTTGCGGTACGGATGCCAAGAATCTGCTGACTTCTGTTGTAGAACGCACTAAGATTCAGCGCATGGATGGCGAAGTGAAATATGTGGACGATAATGGCGAGTGGGTGGCTACTCCCGAAACAACTCCGGTAAGTATGAACTTCTGGGGCTTTACTCCCGATTACTTTGGATATAGCTGCGAATTCTTCAAGAGCTTCCTGAGCGATCCGAAGAATATGGAGAATCTGAAGAGCGAATTTTTTATCCCGTTGATGGTGGATAAGTTGATTCAGGACGGCACTGCTACGTGCGAGGTTCTTGATACTACAAGCAAGTGGTTCGGTGTGACTTATCCGGAAGACCGCCAGAGCGTTGTAGATAAAATCCAGGCTTTAGTAAACGCCGGTGAATATCCTGCAAAACTGTTCTGAGTATAGAGATTCTGCGAAAGCAAATTAAAATAAGAAATGGAAAGGGGAGCCGTCATTGCGATGGTTCCCCTTTTTTGTTTCATGAGATGAATTATTTTGTCTTACGAGGGGAGTTATGACCGTTTCGTTAAAGTCTGATACTTGCTTCGCAGGCTTCGGCTACGGCGGGATGGTGTGTGATGAAGATGAAAGTTTTGCCTGTACAGTCCTTGCGCAGGTTTTTTATTAGTTGTCGTTCTGTTTCGGGGTCGAGGGCGGAGGTGGCTTCATCTAATAATAGAATGTGTCCGGGACGAAGAAGGGCGCGGGCGATGGCGATGCGCTGGGCTTGTCCTTCGCTGAGGCCGCCACCTTGTTCGTTGAGATTGGTATCGAGGCTTTGCGGGAGGGAAAAGACAAAATCGGCACAGGCGGTGCGGAGGGACTGGAACATATCGGTTTCAGTGGCATGAGGATTGCCCATGAGGAGATTGTCGCGGATAGTGCCGCTGAAAAGGGTATTTCCCTGGGGGACATAGACGAAGTTGACGCGTGTTTGCGGGGAGACTTCGAGAGTGGAAAGTTGAGAATGAAGTGTTATGAGCCCTTCTTGGGGGGTGGTGAGGGCAAGTAATAAACGGATGAGAGTCGTTTTACCGGCGCCTGTCTCACCCAGAACGGCAGTACAGCTTCCGGCAGGGAAGTTGCAGGAGAAGTGGTTCAGTATGGGACGGTCGCCTGGTGAATAACTGAAAGTGATGTCTTTCAGCAGTAAATCAGGCGTTTGGGTGAAGTATTGCGAGTTGCCGGTTGTTTCCGCAGGTAGTTCTTCAAGCTCCATTAACCGTTCCACGGCAGTGAGGGCATTGATAAATGAAGGTAGCAGGCGAGAAAGGTCGAGTGCAGGGCGTTGCACTTTGCCGACTAATTGCAGGAAAGCCGTCATGGTTCCGAAGGTGATGCTACCTGTACTGAGACGGACGGCTCCCCAAAGAAAAGCGGTGAGGTAGCCGCCGGAAAATGCGAAAGCTACCAGCATACGTGCAGACAACGAAAAGCGTGTCCGTCCGAATATCTGGCTGCGGAGAGCATCTTGCAGATCATCCAGTTTATCGATGTGCCGTTCGCCTTGTTCCAGGGTTTTGATGACGGTGCGGTGTTGCAGGCTTTCCTGGATGACGGACTGGATACGGCTGTCGCTTTGTCGGATTTCCCGGGTGTAGCGGCGCATACGTTTCATGTAGAAGCGACTGCCGAGAAGGAAGATAGGCAGGATTCCTACGATTACCCACGGCAAGGACGGGTCGAGCAGGCAGAAGAATATGAATGCAGCCAGCAACTGGACAATAGTGACAATGAAAGCGGGGATAGTACCGGTTAGTAATCCTACGATGGCGGCGGTGTCCTGCTCCACCCTATTTACAATGTCTCCGGTGTGGAAACGTTCCAGTTCGTTCCAGCGGCTTTGCAGCAGTCGGGAGAAGAGGCGGTGGCGCAAGGCGTTTCCGGCTTCTACCTGCATACGGGCACTGAGCCAGGTATCGGCGGCACCGCAAAGAAGCTGTGCAATCAGCAGAGCGATGGTAAGGATAGCGGCATTGGTCAGGTTGCCGGTTGTGGCACCTGTGGCAATGTCTATGACGATTTTAGAGGCATAGATGAATGCAAGAGAAACCGCCACACCGATAATCCCGGTGAAGCAGGAGAGGAGAATGCGTTTCCGCTGTCCGCGGGAAACTTCCCAGATATATTTTAATTTCACTGTCTTCATAATAATAAAGCTACGGAAGTTACAAGCTACAAGTGGCTGACGCTATCATGCTGCATAGCACTTGTCGCTTTGTAGCTCGTAGTTTATTCAGCTGTATGGTAATCGTTCCCTTTATCAGCGTCACCGGATACCACACAGCCTCTCCGGGTGCGAACTGTCGTAATTTCATGCAACGCTTTGTTGCCCGGCAGAAGGTGTGCCATTTTCCTGACCAATACCCTTTGGGGCGAGGCTGGACGCGTGTGTCATACTGGCCGAAGTTCCCGGTAGCGAAAATATCATCCAGCAAGACTTCTCCGGCACGTTCCATTCCCTTGATGGAGAAAGGCAAGTCTTGTTCCGGCAATCCTAAATGGTGTACGGCGATGTAACCGAATGCCTTTGCGGCACGAAGCAATCCTACCTTTCGGAAATGCCGTTCCAATATCACTTTGTCGATGTCGTCCTGTCTTGTTGCCAGTAGCCGTGCCCAGTCGCAAACCTGCCGCAGCCCGATACCGCTGTTCAGGAAGTGGACAAAAGCGTGCATGAAGATATAGAGCGCATTGAATGTCACCGGCGGCAGGGCAACAGGGTATTCGTTGATTTCCTGCATCTCTGATTGCTGCGGATGCCACTCCTTTACCAGGCGCTGAAAGTACCGGTTTCCGGCAGGATTGTTTATTCGCAAGATCATGCGGTGGTTCTCGATATGAATATTGTGCAGCGAGTAACTTGCATGCTTGTCCGAAGCTTCACCTTCGGCTGCTGCGCCGTGGCGCAGTAAAATACTGTTGGCTATGGGTTGTCCCTCCTTACCTATATAGACATCAATATCTCCGCACTGACGGTGTAGTGGGTTGATGTAGTACGTGGCAATGCCTTGTCCTTTCAGCAGGACTGGGTGTAGCCCGGCTTCCCGGTAAGGCATGAAAATTTCCGGCAGTTCTGCGTTCAGGCGTATGTTCGACTGCTCTATCCGGGCAACTTGGGCAGCCCATTGCAGGTAGAGCGGACGTGGCGGACGAACTTCAGAAGGCAGGCTGAGCATTCCGTCGAAAGTGATGGCAAGGAGTGCCTGGGTTCGTGCGAAGTGATATACTTCTCCCCAATCGGCCGCACTCATGCCATTGAATAGGGCAGGATCGGCAGGCGTGTTCCATAAACCGGAACGTACCAGGGCGAGAAAAGTGAGTCGTATCATCTTATTCTATGATTCCGGCTTCCAGCCAGTCCTTTATCAGTTGGCGGGCATCGCGTGCGGCGGTGTCTGCTTCTACTTCGTAGTGCTCCGTGAGGTAGGTGGTGAGCGTTTCGGCATCAAACTCCTTACCTTCTACACTTTCCCAAAGTCGGGCGGCTGTGGGGTTCAGACTGATGATATTGTTGAAATCTACGTTGCCGGTGCCGTTGTGCATGATGATATGCTCATCGCCGACTTGGTGGAGGGTAAAGTCTTTCTTGATTTTCATGGTTTGTATAATTATTGATGTTATTGTTGTATGTATGCCGGGCGGATCATTATTCACCCTTGCAAGTTATATTCTTCTGAATATTGCCAGCAGCCAGCGTCTTATGGGTGTCAGTCTCATCCACCAGGAAGAATATCGCTGCCAGGTTTGCCCGTTGCAAGGATATTCTTTGTCTTTGCGGATGGCGGCAACCATGATTCCCATGACGTCTGCTACGCTGGTCTGTTCGGTTGCTTTCAGGTTTCCGTCGCCCAGTAGCGTCAGTTCCCGTCCGTTGCGGTGGATAATGCGGTGGAAGACGATGCGTCCCATGCTTTCCCTCGCCAGGACGGCAACGCCCGGTTGCAGGTCGGCTTCGGTGAAAGGACCTAAGACGATGCGGTCGCGGCGGTCTACAAGGAAAGGATTCATACTGTTGCCCCGTACAGTCAACGTCACGGTGTGCCCTTCGCTGATGAGACGTGCTACTTCGGGCAGTAGTATTTCGTTGGGGATAATTTTTTTTTGGCCGCTGCTTATCATTCGCTTATCGTTTACTTATCTGATGGTGTTGAAACTTAGTTCGGCTGCTGCCCTGTCAGGCAGGCATTTCAGGTGGTAGACCGGTAGGTTGGCGGCAAGGAGTTTCACCGTTTCTATGACGCCGTTGTTCAGTTCTTCCACTACTTTCAGGCAGGAACAGGCGGGCAACAGGGAGGCGAATGCACGTGCTGCTCCTTCTTTCTTTATGATATTCTCCGGTGCCTGCTCCAAGCGGACGAATGCGCCTGCCGGAACTGAATCATCCTTGTAGCAGGGCGTCTTTCCGCTCCAGGGTGAGCCGTAGACGGTGGTCTCTCCGGTTTCCTTATTATAATGCACGATAGGATTATCATCATTCAGTAGCTCGCAACCGGGAATGTTTTCCAGCCACAGCCGGGTGTGCGTACTCTTTCCTGTTCCGCTTTTCCCTAAAAAGAGGTAGCCTTTCCCGTCTTTCTTAATGACGGAGGCGTGCATCAGTACGGTATCAGTGCAGGCGGTCTTGAATGCATACACCATCATCAGAATATTATTGAGTACGAATGCATCTGCTTCTGTCTCATGCAGAGACAGCGTGCCTGTGGCAAAGTCGGAGTGGAAATAAGCTGAATATTCTTTTGTGTCGTTCGGCGCAAGAATGCTGATGAGGTGCGAGTCGGTGCCGGGTAGTGCGCTGATTCTGCACGTGGCACCTTCCCACTCAAACTCTACGAGTTGGTGGTATTGCGAATTATCTTTCTCGTTGCTTCCTTTTTCCGGCTGAATGTTGAGTGAGAAGATAATCTTACTCTTGTTTTCCAGGATTTCTTTTTCCGGCAGCAGGAAAGGGCTCAGGGAAGGGATAAGTTCCTCTGACTTCCAGCCCGGAATAGAAGATGAAGTGCCGAACAGGCAAGGACCTACCCGAAATAGTTGCGCATTGCGTTCCTCTTTCATTCTTTTTTGTATAGTAATTGGGTTGTTGTTTGTATGTACGACGTAAAGGTAGATGTATTCTTCTAATTTACCAAAGCTGGCGGAAGGATAATTCATTAGAAAGTTATATCAAATGATGAGTGGAAGAGATTAAGTGAACCTTTCCACCGCTTACTTCGCAAGGCTGAACAGCGTAGAGTGAAATAAGTAGTGCTAATTCTGGAAATGTTGTATCGGATGTCTTCTTTCTGACTTAAAATTGAAGACAAACTCCCGAAAATCACTACCTTTGCAGTCTTAAACGCTAAATTTCATTGACATTATGATATCAGTAGAAGGACTGAAGGTGGAATTCAACGCCACGCCTTTGTTCGAAGACGTCTCTTACGTTATCAACAAAAAAGACCGTATCGCCCTGGTGGGCAAGAATGGTGCGGGCAAATCTACCATGCTTAAAATATTGGCTGGCTTGCAGCAGCCCACTTCCGGCGTTGTTGCAGTTCCCCGTGAATGTACTATCGGTTACCTGCCCCAGGTGATGATCCTCAGCGATAATCACACGGTGATGCAGGAAGCCGAACTTGCCTTTGAACACATCTTCGAGATGCAGGCCAACATCGAACGCATGAACCGGCAGCTTGCCGAACGCACCGATTACGACAGCGAAGATTACCATAAACTTATCGACCGCTTCACCCATGAGAACGAACGTTTCCTGATGATGGGCGGCACCAACTTCCGTGCCGAAATAGAACGGACCCTGCAAGGTCTGGGATTCAGTCGTGAGGACTTCGACCGCTCCACCAGTGAGTTTTCCGGTGGCTGGCGTATGCGTATTGAGTTGGCAAAACTCTTGCTTCGCCGTCCCGATGTGCTGTTGCTCGATGAGCCTACCAATCACCTTGACATCGAGAGTATTCAATGGCTGGAAAATTTCCTCTCTACCCGTGCCAACGCAGTAGTACTGGTAAGCCACGACCGTGCTTTCCTCAATAACGTCACCACACGTACCATCGAAATCACCTGCGGACAGATTTATGACTACAAAGTGAAGTACGATGAGTTCGTCGTGCTGCGGAAGGAACGCCGCGAGCAACAACTCCGTGCCTACGAAAACCAGCAGAAACAGATAGAGGACACCGAGGCTTTCATCGAACGTTTCCGTTATAAGGCTACGAAAGCCGTGCAAGTGCAAAGCCGCATCAAGCAACTGGAAAAGATAGACCGCATCGAAGTGGACGAAGAAGACAACTCGGCGCTGCGCCTGAAATTCGTATGCAGTAGCCGTAGCGGAAGCTACCCCGTCATCTGCGAGGATGTAGCCAAAGCCTACGGCGACCATGTCATCTTCCATGATGTGAACCTCACCATCAACCGCGGTGAGAAAGTAGCGTTCGTCGGTAAGAACGGCGAAGGTAAATCCACCCTCGTGAAGTGTATCATGGATGAGATAACCGATTATACCGGAAAGCTGACTTTGGGGCATAACGTCCAGATAGGATATTTCGCCCAGAACCAGGCACAGCTTCTTGATGAAACTCTTACGGTGTTCGATACCATCGACCGTGTGGCAGTGGGAGACATCCGTACGAAGATACGCGATATTCTCGGTGCTTTCATGTTCGGCGGTGAGGCTTCCGACAAGAAGGTGAAAGTTCTTTCGGGCGGTGAACGCACCCGTCTGGCAATGATTAAGCTCCTGCTGGAACCGGTGAACTTCCTGATACTGGACGAACCGACCAATCACCTCGATATGCGTTCTAAAGATGTGCTGAAAGATGCCATCCGCGAATTTGACGGGACAGTGATATTAGTCAGCCACGACCGTGATTTCCTTGACGGGCTTGCGACTAAAGTATATGAGTTCGGTGGTGGTGTTGTGAAAGAACACCTCGGCGGCATCTACGACTTCTTGCAGAAAAAGCAGATAGAAAGCCTGAATGAGTTGCAGAAATCACCGACACTTTCAGCTTCCCCCTCCAACGGAAAGGATAACACCGATAAGGATGTGGCAGCACAGGCTTCCGGCGCAAAACTCTCTTACGAGGAGCAAAAGGAGTTGAACAAGAAACTCAAGAAACTGGAACGCCGCGTTGCCGACTGTGAAGAGGAAATAGAGCAGACAGAATCCGCCATCGCCATTCTCGAAGCCAGGATGGCAACTCCCGAAGGCGCTTCGGACATGGCACTCTACGAACAACATCAGAAGTTGAAACAACAACTCGACTCCGTGATGGAAGAGTGGGACACTGCTTCTACCGAACTGGAAGAAGCGCGCGGTAACCAATGACATGTATCAACCAATTTAATAATACAAGAATGAGATTTACCAAGTATTTACCTTTCGCTGCAATTTGCCTTATGACGGCAGGATGCGGTACGGGCAAGCAGAAGGCTGAATTGACAGCCGGCATCAAACTTGCCAATCTTGACACGACTGCCCTTCCGGGAAGTAGTTTCTATCAGTACGCCTGTGGCGGTTGGATTGAAGGCCATCCCCTTTCGGCTGAGTATTCACAGTACGGCTCTTTCACCGAACTTGCCGAGAACAACCGCAAGCAGATACAAGGTCTGATTGAGGAACTTGCCGCTACCCAGCACGAAGCCGGTAGTGTGGCTCAGAAAGTGGGCGACCTCTACAAAATTGCTATGGACAGTGTGAAGCTGAACCAGGAAGGTGTTGCCCCTATTAAAGCCGACCTGGAGCAGATTGCCGCTCTGAAAGACAAACAAGATGTCTATGCCCTGCTGGCTAACTTGCGCAAGCAAGGCATCGGCGCTTACCTCGGAATGTATGTTGCCGCCGATGAGATGAACAGTAACGAGAATGCCGTACAAACTTACCAAAGCGGTTTGAGTATGGGCGAACGTGACTATTATCTGGCTGCCGACCCTTCCACTACCGCTATCCGCGATGCTTTCCGTACTCACGTGCAGAAGATGTATCAGTTGGCCGGCTTCGATGAGGCTACTGCCAAGAAAGGCATGGAAGTAGTGATGGACGTAGAAACTCGCCTTGCTAAAGCTTTCCGCTCTCGCACCGAACTGCGCGACCCGCATGCCAACTACAACAAGATGAGCATGGAAGAGATAAAGAAGAACTATCCTACTTTCAACTGGGATGCTTATCTGTCAGAGCTTGGCCTGAAAGATGTAAAGGAAATCATTGTAGGCCAGCCTGCCTCTTTGGCTGAAGCTGCCAAGATTCTGGATACATTGCCTGTTGACCAGCAATCGCTCTACCTGCAATGGAAGCTGATTGATGCTTCCGCCAACTACTTGAGTGACGGGATCGCCCAACAAAACTTCGACTTCTACGACCGTACCATGTCCGGAACACAGGAGATGCAACCTCGTTGGAAGACCGCTGTTTCTGTTGTCAGCTCTGCACTGGGCGAAGCTGTGGGACAGATGTACGTAGAGAAATATTTCCCTGCCGCTGCCAAAGAACGTATGGTGACTTTGGTGAAGAATCTTCAGACGAGCCTGGGCGAACGCATCAACAACCTGCCCTGGATGAGCGACGAAACCAAACAGAAAGCACAGGAAAAACTGGCTACCTTCCACGTGAAGATTGGTTATCCTGACACGTGGAAAGATTATTCCACACTGGAAATCAAAGACGACTCATACTGGAATAACATCAAACGTGCCAACCTGTGGGGCTATGCCGAAATGGTTGCGAAAGCTGGCAAACCGGTGGACAAGGACGAATGGCTGATGACTCCGCAAACCGTAAACGCTTATTACAACCCGACAACGAATGAAATCTGTTTCCCTGCCGGTATCCTGCAATACCCGTTCTTCGACATGGAAGCCGACGATGCCTTCAACTATGGTGCTATCGGTGTGGTAATCGGTCATGAGATGACACACGGATTCGACGACCAAGGCCGTCAGTACGACAAAGACGGTAACCTGAAAGACTGGTGGACCGAAGAAGATGCCAAGAACTTTGAGAAACGCGCTGATGTGATGGTTGCCTTCTTCGACAGCATCGAAGTGGCTCCGGGTGTACATGCCAATGGACGTATGACACTGGGTGAGAACATTGCCGACCACGGTGGTTTGCAGGTTTCTTTCCAGGCATTCAAGGCTGCTACGGCTGCCGCTCCGCTGGAAGTGAAAGACGGTTTCACTCCCGAACAACGTTTCTTCCTGGCTTATGCCAACGTTTGGGCCAACAACACCCGTCCCGAAGCTATCCTGCAACTCACGAAGATAGATGTACACTCTTTGGGCAAATGGCGTGTAGACGCTGCATTGCCGCACATCGCAGCATGGTATGAGGCATTCGGCATTACAGAAAAAGATCCGATGTTCGTACCCGTAGAAGAACGCGTCTCTATCTGGTAAGTTTTGCCACCGCGGTGGCACAGTTTTGCCATGCCTATGGCACAATTGTGCCAAGCCTATGGCAAAGTCTTGCCACAGTGATGGCAAAACCTTGCTGATATAGTGGCAGGAAAACCTTGTTTAAACAGGAACTATTTGGCTCCCTATTCAGCAAAAAAGAAAGATAAAGGCAGTAAATCCTAAACAGGATTACTGCCTTTTTTAATTATACCTAATTTATTGTGTTTGAGTATATGTGCAAATAAACATTTTTAGTACCTTTGCACATCAAATCGTTAATACGCAAATCCATGTCTGAAACAAAAAGAATTAAAACCGCTCTGGTATCGGTTTACCATAAGGAAGGTTTGGATGAAATCATTACCAAACTACATGAAGAAGGAGTTGAGTTTCTGTCAACAGGCGGAACTCGTCAGTTTATAGAATCCCTGGGTTATCCCTGCAAGGCAGTGGAAGACCTGACAACATATCCCTCTATCCTGGGAGGACGTGTGAAAACCTTGCACCCGAAGGTGTTCGGTGGTATTCTTTGCCGCCGCGGACTGGAACAGGATATGCAACAGATAGAAAAATATGAAATTCCCGAAATAGACCTCGTTATTGTCGACCTGTATCCGTTTGAAGCCACCGTGGCTTCCGGTGCCGACGAACCGGCTATTATCGAGAAGATAGATATAGGCGGCATCTCCTTGATTCGTGCCGCTGCCAAGAACTTTAACGACGTAGTGATTATAGCTTCTCAGGCCCAGTACCAGCCATTCCGCGATATGCTGATGGAACACGGAGCTACAACCTCCATCGAAGAACGCCGTTGGTTTGCCAAAGAGGCGTTTGCCGTTTCTTCTCACTATGACTCAGCCATCTTCAATTACTTCGACGGCGAAGAAGGTTCGGCATTCCGCTGCTCCGCCAACAATCAGAAGACTTTGCGTTACGGAGAAAACCCGCACCAGAAGGGTTACTTCTATGGAAACCTGGAAGGAATGTTCGACCAGATTCATGGAAAAGAAATCTCCTACAACAACCTGCTTGATATCAACGCTGCCGTTGACTTGATAGACGAATTCGATGATATAACGTTTGCCGTATTGAAGCATAACAATGCTTGCGGTCTGGCTTCACGCCCCACGGTGCTCGAAGCATGGAACGATGCATTGGCAGGTGACCCCGTATCTGCTTTTGGTGGTGTGCTCATCACCAACGGTGTGATTGACAAGGAAGCCGCCGAAGAAATCAACAAGATATTCTTTGAAGTAATTATCGCTCCCGACTACGATGTGGATGCACTGGAAATCTTGGGACAGAAGAAGAACCGTATCATCTTGGTTCGCAAGCCGACCACATTGCCGAAAAAACAGTTCCGTTCATTGCTGAACGGTGTGCTGGTGCAGGATCGTGACCTGAACATCGAGCAACCGGAAGATTTGAAGACAGTGACTACCAAGGCTCCTACCGCACAGGAAATAGAAGATATGCTCTTTGCCAACAAGATCGTGAAGAACAGCAAGTCCAACGCCATCGTACTGGCAAAAGGCAAGCAATTGCTGGCAAGCGGTGTAGGGCAGACCTCACGTGTGGATGCTCTGAAACAAGCTATCGAAAAAGCCAAGAACTTCGGCTTCGACCTGAAAGGTGCCGTGATGGCATCCGACGCTTTCTTCCCCTTCCCCGACTGCGTAGAAATAGCCGGAGGCGAAGGTGTGACTGCGGTTATCCAGCCGGGTGGCTCGATCAAGGACCAACTCTCGTTCGACTATTGCAATGAACATGACATCGCAATGGTGGTTACGGGAATCCGTCATTTTAAACACTAATATTAATGATGAATGAAGAATAAAGAATAAAGAATTTGCTGCGCTGTCTTTATTTGCGCTGTTATTCTGCATAGTATTCTTAATTCTTCATTCTTAATTCTACATTTAGAATATGGGATTATTCTCTTTTACGCAAGAAATAGCGATGGACCTTGGTACCGCCAATACCATCATCACAACCAATGGTAAGATTGTGGTGGATGAACCTTCGGTGGTAGCCCTCGACCGTCGTACCGATAAGATGATTGCCGTGGGTGATAAGGCAAAGATGATGCACGAAAAGACCCACGAAAACATACGTACCATCCGTCCGCTCCGCGACGGTGTAATTGCCGACTTCTATGCTTGCGAGCAGATGATACGCGGTCTGATAAAGATGGTGAACAACCGTAGCCGTCTGTTTTCTCCTTCGCTCCGTATGGTAATCGGTGTCCCCTCGGGTAGTACGGAAGTGGAACTGCGTGCCGTGCGCGACTCTGCCGAGCATGCCGGCGGACGCGACGTTTACCTGATATTCGAACCTATGGCTGCCGCTATCGGTATCGGTATCGACGTGGAAGCTCCGGAAGGAAACATGATTGTAGATATAGGTGGTGGTTCTACTGAAATTGCCGTTATCTCTTTGGGCGGTATCGTAGCCAACAACTCCATCCGCATTGCCGGTGACGACTTGACTGCTGACATTCAGGAGTACATGAGCCGCCAGCACAATGTGAAGGTCAGCGAGCGTATGGCCGAGCGTATTAAAATTAATGTAGGTGCTGCCCTGACCGAACTGGGTGAGGATGCTCCGGAAGATTATATCGTTCACGGACCGAACCGTATCACGGCTCTGCCTATGGAAGTGCCCGTATGCTATCAGGAAGTGGCGCACTGTCTGGAGAAATCAATCTCAAAGATTGAAACCGCTATCCTGAATGCGCTGGAAAATACGCCTCCCGAGCTGTATGCCGATATTGTGCACAACGGTATTTATCTGGCAGGTGGTGGTGCATTGCTCCGCGGGCTCGACAAGCGTTTGACTGATAAGATAAACATTCCGTTCCATATTGCCGAAGACCCCTTGCATGCCGTAGCTAAAGGTACGGGCGTTGCACTGAAGAATGTGGATCGTTTCTCATTCCTGATGAGGTAATAAAGGAATATGCGAAATTTACTGAACTTTCTTATTAAATACAATTACTGGTTCCTCTTTCTGTTGTTAGAGGCAGCCAGTTTTGTTTTATTATTCCGCTTCAACTACTATCAGCAGAGCGTATTTTTCACTTCTGCCAATAGCGTAGCGGGGAAAGTTTATGATGTTTCGGGGGCTGTCACTTCTTACTTCCATCTGAAAACGACCAATGAAGATTTGTTGGACCGCAACATGTGGTTGGAACAGCGGGTGGCGTTTCTGGAAAAGATATTGAAGAATAAGGGATTGGACTCCGTCAGACTGTACAGTCTTGAGCACATGGAAACGGAAGAGTACAAAATTTTCAAGGCAAATGTGATTAAGAACAGTTTGAACAGGGTAGACAACTATATCACTCTTGATGAAGGTACCAGTGCAGGTATCCGTCCGGAAATGGGTGTGGTAGATGCCAATGGGGTAGTAGGTATCGTTTATAAAACCTCTCCGCATTATTCTACTGTCATTCCGTTGCTGAACAGTAAATCGAGCATAAGTTGCAAGATTATCGGCAGCGAATATTTCGGTTATCTGAAATGGGAATATGGAGATTCGCGTTTCGCTTATCTCAAGGACTTGCCCCGTCACGCTGAGTTTAATCTGGGCGATACGGTGGTGACAAGCGGCTATTCTACCGTATTCCCCGCAGGGATTATGGTGGGTACGGTGGATGATATGTCCGATTCCCATGACGGTCTTTCTTATCTGTTGAAGATTAAACTGGCTACAGACTTCGGGAAGTTGAGCAATGTACGGGTAATTGCCCGCACCGGTCAGGAAGAACAGAAGGCATTGGAGAAAGAGGAGGCGAAGTGATGGGAGTGATTAGTGACGGAGTGATAAGTGATTAGTTATAAGTGAAAGTAACCTCAATTGTCAATTATCAATTGTCAATTGTCAATTGTTATAAGAGTTGGTTATTAATTATCTGCATAAATTAGGTTGGTTTATTGGTTTGGTGCTATTGCAGGTGCTGATACTGAATAATGTGCATATTGCCGGATATGCCACACCTTTTTTGTATATCTATCTCATACTGAAGTTTGAGTCGGAGACGCCAAGAAATGCTTTGATGTTGTGGGCGTTTTTCCTGGGGCTGACCGTGGATATCTTCTCGGATACTCCTGGTATGAATGCTGCGGCCACGGTGGCACTGGCTTTCTTGCGGCCTACTTTCCTGCGACTGTTCGTGCCGCGGGATACGTTTGAGGATATTGTTCCTTCGATAAAGTCGATGGGATTTGCCCCTTTCCTGAAATATTTGATTGTCAGCGTTTTTGTTCATCATGCAATACTACTTACCATAGAGTTCTTTTCGTTCGCCCATATCGGAACATTGCTGCTGAGAATTGTGGCAAGTGCGTTGCTGACTATAACCTGCATACTGGCTATAGAAGGAGTGAGGAAAAAATAAAATGGCTAAAGATTATACACTCGAAAAGCGGAAGTTAGTGATAGGTGGGGTGGCGATTGTGATTGTCATCATCTATATAATGCGCCTTTTTGTGTTGCAAATCATGACTGACAGCTACAAAAAGAATGCAGACAGTAATGCCTTTCTCAATAAAATACAGTACCCTTCGCGCGGTGCGATATATGACCGTAACGGCAAGTTGCTGGTGTTCAACCAGCCGGCGTATGATATTACGTTTGTGCCGCGAGAGGTGACCCAGCTCGATACCCTCGATTTCTGCCGTACATTGAACATTACCAAAGAGCAACTTCTCAAGCGGATGAAGGACGTGAAAAACCGTTGGATGAATCCCGGTTATTCCAGATATACGCATCAAGTTTTTATGACGCAACTCTCGGCGGAAGAGTGCGGGGTATTCCAGGAAAAACTTTTCAAGTTTCCCGGCTTCTACATTCAGCGGCGTACGATCCGGCAATATACGTATGATGCTGCCGGGCATGCTTTGGGAGATATCGGTGAAGTGTCAATGAAAGACATCGAAGCGGATGACTACTATATCCGCGGTGACTATATAGGCAAGCAGGGTATTGAAAAGTCTTACGAGAAATACCTGCGTGGAGAGAAGGGAGTTGAAGTCCTGCTTCGTGATGCACATGGACGTATTCAGGGACACTATATGGACGGAAAACTGGATCGTTCGTCAGTGCCGGGTAAGAATCTGACGTTAGGATTGGATATTGAGTTACAGAGATTGGGCGAACGGCTGATGAAAAATAAAATCGGTGCGATTGTAGCCATCGAACCGGAGACGGGCGAGATTCTTTGTTTGGTATCGGCTCCGAACTTTGACCCGCATTTGATGATTGGCCGCCAACGTGGAAAGAATCATCAGATGTTGCAGATGGATAAGCAGAAACCGCTGTTGAACCGTGCCATTATGGGGTCTTATCCGCCGGGCTCTACTTTTAAGACAGCGCAGGCTTTGACTTTCCTGCAAGAGGGAATTATCCAGCCTTCCACGTCTTTCCCCTGTTCGCACGGATTTATATATGGCGGTTTACGGGTAGGTTGCCACGGACATGGATCACCGCTGCCGCTGATACCGGCAATTGCTACTTCTTGTAACGCCTATTTCTGCTGGGGGCTATATCGTATGTTTGGTGACCGGAAGTACGGTTCGCCACAAAATGCGATTACAGTGTGGAAGGATCACATGGTTTCACAGGGATTCGGTTATAAATTGGGAACGGACCTTCCCGGAGAGAAGCGTGGATTTATCCCGAATGCGGGTGTTTATGACAGGGCTTATCGGGGTTCGTGGAACGGACTGACGGTAATCAGTATTTCTATCGGCCAGGGTGAGGTGCTGAGCACTCCTTTGCAGATGGCCAATCTGGCGGCTACCATTGCTAACCGCGGCTACTTTGTAACTCCTCATATCGTAAAGGAAATACAGGATGCGGAGTTGGACAGCACCTATCGGGAACGTCGGTATACTTCCATTGACCGCCAGTATTATGAAGAAATAGTAGAAGGAATGCGGGCAGCCGTAACGGGAGTCACCGGAAGTGCCACTTGTCGTATCGCAGGAACAATTCTGCCCGGTGTGGAAATTTGCGGAAAGACCGGTACGGCGCAAAACCGTGGTCATGACCATTCCGCATTTATTGGTTTTGCCCCTATGGACAAACCGAAAATAGCGATTGCCGTCTATGTGGAAAACGGCGGTTGGGGAGCTACTTACGGAGTGCCTTATGGTGCTTTGATGATGGAACAATATTTGAACGGAAAACTTTCGCCTGCCAGTGAGGCACGGGCGGAAGAAATGAGTAACCGTGTTATAATGTATGGTAACGAGGAGAGATAGTATATGGAAATCATTGGATTGGGTAACGATTTGTGTTTATCTGATTCTTATCGTATTCGGATGGTTTAGTGTCTGCGGGGCAAGTTATGATTATGGCGACCGTGATTTCTGGGATTTTTCTACTCGTGCAGGCAAGCAGTTGGTATGGATTATCTGCTCTTTCGGTCTGGGATTTGTACTGTTGATGCTGGAAGATGATATTTATGACATGTTTGCCTATCTGATTTACATAGCGCTTGCCATATTGCTTGTGGTCACCATATTTATAGCTCCTGACACCAAAGGCTCACGTTCGTGGTTGGTGATGGGGCCTGTCAGTCTGCAACCGGCGGAGTTTGCCAAGTTTGCTACAGCACTGGCGCTTGCCAAATATATGAATTCCTATTCGTTCACAATGAAGAACTGGAGGAATATACTGATGATGGTTTTCCTGATTCTGTTTCCGATGATATTGATTATCCTGCAACGGGAAACAGGTTCGGCATTGGTATATACCGCATTTTTCCTGGTGCTGTACCGGGAGGGAATGCCGGGTGTGGTGCTTTTCTCCGGTCTGTGTGCGGTAGTCTATTTTGTGGTGGGAATCCGCTTCGATCAGGTCTTTATTGCCGATACGCCGACGCCGATAGGGGAGTTTGCGGTGCTGTCTATGGTGCTGCTGTCTGCTGCGGGTATGGTATGGGTGTACAAGAAGAAGTGGGAACCTGTGCGTAACATATTGTTGGTTACGTTGGGGGTGTTACTGATAGCTTATATTGTTTCAGAATACGTGGTTCCGTTCAATCTTGTCTGGGTGCAGTGGGGACTGTGTGTGCTGGTGGTCGGCTATTTGATTTTTCTTTCTTTGAGCGAGCGTCACCTTAGTTATTTCCTGATAGGGCTGTTTGCCATAGGCTCTATCGGTTTCCTGTATTCAAGTGATTATTTTTTCAATAAAGTGCTGGAACCGCACCAGCAGATACGTATTAAAGTAGTGCTGGGTATGGAAGAAGACCTGGCCGGTGCCGGATATAATGTGAACCAGTCCAAGATTGCTATCGGTTCGGGAGGATTGACCGGCAAGGGGTTTCTGAATGGTACGCAAACTAAACTGAAGTATGTGCCCGAGCAGGATACGGACTTCATCTTCTGTACGGTAGGCGAGGAGGAAGGTTTTATAGGTTCTACTGCTGTATTGCTTCTATTCCTTATATTGATACTCCGTCTGATAGCTGTGGCGGAGCGGCAACCGTCCGCTTTCGGTAGGGTATATGGCTATTCGGTGGTCAGTATATTCTTGTTCCACTTGTTTATTAATATAGGTATGGTGTTGGGCTTGACGCCTGTGATTGGTATTCCGCTGCCATTCTTTAGTTATGGCGGTTCTTCACTCTGGGGCTTTACTATTCTGCTGTTTATCTTCCTGCGCATTGATGCGGGACGTAAAAAAAGACTCTCAGCGTTTTAGTCTGATTCCCACGTCATTGATGCCGGGCAGAACTTCGTCCGGCAGGAGGTGTGTGATTTTGAAACGGTATTCTCCGGCTTTTCCAATGCGGATAAGTCCTGCGCGGAGCGTTGACTGGTATAATCCGCCCCAGCCGTCGCCTAACCAGATTCCGGCACTGTCGGCGAGTTTCATCTCTAATGTATCCTTTTTAATGTTTTGGGCTTCCGGACTGTCGTAATAAATAAGTAGAGGCAGGTTCTGATAAGGATAATTGTTCCGGTTTCTGACTTCTACGGATATATTGTAGAGCGTAGCGGAGTCCGGAATGGTGATATCGAAGAATAGAGTATCTTTCCGCTGCCAGCCTTCCGTCGGCAGGGATTGAAAGGTATGATATACTGTCTGTTCGTCGCAAGCCATGCAAAGGCTTGCGGCAAACAGCAATATCAAACTCTTTCTGAGAGACTTCTTATGCTTGAGCAGGTTTTTCATTTCCGGCTGGTTTCTCTCCTTGTTGTTTGGGTGGATTGGGTTTGCCTCCATTGTCACGTTGCCCGTCTCCGCGCTGTCCGTCTCCACGTCCACGATTGTTTTTGGGCTTGTTGCGTCTTGCTTGGTCTCCTTGCGGACGGTCTCCTTGCGGTTTAGGCTGATTGCCTTGCTGTCTGGGTTGGTCACCCTGAGGCTTGGCTCCGTTTTGGGGTCTGGAGTCACCTTGCGGACGTTGCCGGGATTGCTGTTCCGCAGGCTGGTTGGGATTCGCTTTTTTCTTTTTCTTGCGATTGTTGTTACCGTTTCCACCACCGTTATTATCTCCGCCGTTTTTGCCTTTGCGGCTACGGTCGAAACGGGTCAGGCTTTCCTGTTCCAACAAGTCTACCGGTTTCTTGGGCTCTACGTGGCGTGTTTCTTCTATAAGACTGTCGGGCTTAGTACCCCGTTTGTTCATTCCGATGATTTCGAATGCACGCTTGCCGCTGATGGTCACCAGGTTGGCAGGAATATTCTTATCGGTAGAATAGGTTATCTGGTTACTCAGAATATCCGCCTTGAAGAAGTAGAACGTACCATCTTTGGTTTCCAGTTCAATTTCTTTGGAAGGAAGACGTTTCTGGGCTTCTACGTAACAGTCCACTTCGTAGTTGAGGCAACATTTCAGTTTGGCACATTGTCCCGCTAATTTTTGCGGGTTGAGGGAGATATCCTGATAACGCGCTGCACTTGTAGATACGGACACGAAAGAAGTCATCCAGGTGGCGCAGCACAACTCACGTCCGCAAGGGCCGATACCGCCGATGCGTCCGGCTTCCTGGCGTGCACCGATTTGTTTCATCTCGATGCGTACATGGAAAGCGTCTGCCAGTACTTTAATCAGTTGGCGGAAATCCACGCGCTCGTCGGCAATGTAATAGAAGATGGCTTTATTGCCGTCTCCCTGATATTCCACGTCGCCGATTTTCATATTAAGGTTCAGGTTGAGGGCAATTTGGCGGGCACGTATCATGGTACTGTGTTCCCGGCCTTTCGCCTCATTATACTTGTCCATATCCACCTGTTTTGCCTTGCGGTAGATACGTTTGATATCGGCTTCGGATTTGATATTTGCTTTCCGCATTTGCAGTGGAACGAGTCGCCCTGTCAGAGTCACTTCACCGATGTCATGTCCCGGTGTTGCCTCTACGGCCACGATATCTCCTTTTTCCAAAGGTATATGGTTGCTGTTCCGGTAATACCCTTTGCGGGTATTCTTGAATTGCACCTCTACCATGTCGCCCTCTTCCGCATTTCCGGGAATATCAGCCAGCCAGTCGTAGGTGTTCAGTTGCTTGTCCTGCCTGCAGCAACTTTTGCAACAGAGACCTCCACTTCCGTTATGTAGTTTAAAATCCATCTTTTTATTTATGATTTAGCTATTTACAATAATATATCTGGTTTCTACTGTTTCAGTAGAACAATCATTTTCAATGAAAAATCAAAGAATACCATACGGGCATTCACGTTCTGCTCGATGTGTATCTGGGCTTCACTCAGTTCATCCATCATTCCCATCACATTCCGTTCGTTGATGAAAGGCGCAAAACGGGTGGCAAAATTCTGTTCGGGCAAAGTCATATAATTCATCTCCTTGCGATGCAGGTTGTAGATGAAGTTTTCGCGTATCATACGCTGGGCGTATGTCAGGAAATTCTTTTGCCGTTCACGTCCCATGCCTGCAATCTGTTCACTCCACTGTTTCATCTCGCGTATCTTCCGTTGATAGGATAGACGCATAAGGCTGACAAAGAGTTCAAAAAACAACTCATTTTCTTCATTCAGATGAATCGTTTCCAGTGCTTTAATAAAGTCACCGTTGGCGAGATGCGCCAGGGTGAAACTGTCGTTGGGTCGTACACCGTATTTCTGCTGTAAAGCGCTGGCAATGTCAGCCTCTTCTATCTTGCGGATATTGAAACGTTGCGTACGGCTTAGGATGGTAGGCAAAATCATGTCCGGAGCTTCGGATATCAGCAGGAATACAGTCTTTTCAGGTGGTTCCTCCAAGAGTTTCAACAGCTTGTTGGCACAGACTACGTGCATCTTCTCAGGCAACCATACGATGGTCACTTTATATCCGCCTTCACTTGATTTCAAACTGAGCTTCCGCACTATTTCATCACTCTCTTTGGCATAGATGATGGCTTGTCCGTTTTCGGCATCCATCTCATTCAGCCAGTGGTTAAGGCTGAAATAGGGGCTGTTCAGAACCAGATGCCGCCAGTCGGCTATGTAATCGTCGCAAATTTCTTTTTTTCCCTTCTTCACGATGGGAAAGACGAAGTGTACATCCGGATGCACCAGTTTGTTCCATTTCACGCAGGAAGGGCAGATGCCGCAAGCATCCGTTTCTGTGCGGTTCGGACAACAAATGTAACGGGCATAGGCCATTGCCAGCGGGAGCTTTCCCACTCCCGACGGACCGCAAAATAGCTGTGCATGAGGAATACGCCCTTCTTGCACTTCTTGCCTTAATCGCTCTTTAGCAGCCTCTTGTCCTATTACATCTTTGAAAAACACGATATTACTTATAATTTAGTTATTGATTACCGATTGCATTACTTCCACTCTCCACTTCTCTTAGTAGACCTGTTTTGCAACTTCCTTTATGCTATCTACCGCACCAATGGAGTAGAAATGGATGCTGGGCACGCCATGCTCCATCAGTTCTTTGCATTGCTGCACACACCATTCGATGCCTACTTGCCTGGCTTCTTCATCCGTCTTACACTTCATCGCCTCGCGTGCCAGTTCTTCGGGCAAGTCCACTTTGAAGGTTTTGGGAATCATACTGATTTGTGATATCTTCTTAAATGGTTTGATACCGGGGATGATAGGGATGGTGACACCGGCTTTCCGGGTACGTTCCACAAAGTCGAAGTATTTCCGGTTATCATAGAAAAGCTGGGTAACGGCATATTCCGCACCGGCTTCCATTTTCTGTTTTAACCAATAAATGTCAGTATCGATATTGGGAGCTTCTTCATGTTTTTCGGGATAGCACGCCACACCGTAAGAGAACGGTGTTTTTGTTATCTTCATTTCCGAACCATCTACGAAGATGCCTTTATTGAAGTTGTTGATCTGTTCCTGTAATTCGATGGCGTGGTGGTAACCGTCGCCTTCGGGAGTGAATGCAGACTCGTGTTTCGCCTTGTCTCCACGCAATACCAGCAGGTCGGTGATGCCGAGGAATTGTAAGTCGAGCAATACGTATTCTGTCTCTTCGCGGGTGAAACCGCTGCAAAGAATATGCGGAACTACGGTGATATTATATTTATTCTGGATAGCACCGGCTACGGCTACGGTCCCCGGACGTCGGCGCAAGCGGTTGCGCTGAAACAGACCATTGCCCAGATCTTTGTATACATATTCGCTGCGATGCGTGGTGATATTTATGTATTTCGGGTCAAATTCCCGTAAAGTATCTATGGTTTCGTACAGCTTTTCGATGCCTGTGCCTTTCAGCGGTGGCAGTATTTCGAAGGAGAAAGCTGTCTTCTCGTTGCTGTGTATCAGGTCGATAATTCTCATTTCTTTTTCGTTGCCTTTGTTCGGTGAACAAAACTATTTGTACATTGGGAACAAAAATACGAAAAAGAAATGAGATATGCTTTTTTTATCCGGCTATTCTTTTATACAGCGTACGAAAAGAGCGCTGCTCTTTGGTTTGCTGTCAATAAGTTGGGCGTCGTCTTTCAAGCTTGTAAGGAGTATTACTTTATCTGCCAAAGTGGATTTGGATTCACCGCTTATCCAATAACCAGCTGAAGAACCTTCATTCACAAGAGTCGTTCCGGTTTCCTTTACACTGTATAATCCATAGGGAATAGCGTTGAATCCGGTTTCATTTGTTGCGATATAACCACCATCATTTGTTGTCCATTTCCCGGTTTCTAAGAGAATGGCTGCATTGTTAATGTATTTTGTTAATGATTCCCAATCCTTCATATTGGGTACCTTCCATTGCTCAGGTGCTAATTCATTGTCGGCAAGAAGGACATCTCCACTATAAAAATAGACATCCTGCTCTGTTGAATGGAAGTAACCGGCTCCTTGTCCGAATTCCGTTATTTTCTTTATAGTGTTGCCATCCCTATAAGTTGTAGCCTGTAAGTTCTCTTTCATCCAATACTGTGTGCCGATTTTTACTATCGGATAAGTTTTCAACTGTCCTCCCCGTATATCCCGGAGCATATAGCTGCTGACGTTGACTGTCGCAGGTGCTTCAGGCTTCTCTGTGACAATCTGTCCTTTACTATCGATGTAAAACACTTCAATTGGGGCCGATTCCCCTGGGGTATAGTTTAGCGTGTTGTCAGCAACATTCCAATTGACCGCTCCTCCATGCACTTTTTCTGCTTTATCCAGAAGTTGCAATACGGTTCCTTTATCTAATTGTGCCTGTTTGTTTATTACCGGATAAACGACGATAGCACGTGAGGCGAGATTGTTACTGGCTGATGACAAGTATTCTTTGCAGATTTCCGCCACAACCTGTCCTCCTTGATGAACTTGATAGATGTCTGATGTTTTGAAGGACAGGGCCGCAATGTGGATGGAACTGATTTGGTAACTGTTTTCACTTTCTTCTTGTGTCAGTTCTCCCCAGTCCTCTATTTCTCCCGCTATTCCACAGAGCGTATTACTGGCATTTTGCAATGCTTTGATGGATATGACGCATTGTTTATTGCTGCTTAGCGAATTTATGGATATAGGACAAGTATATATTTTCCCATTCCAATCAATGGTAAAAGATAAGTCACTTGAGGATGTTTCCTGTGGAATGACAATAAGTTCTTTGCCTACCAGTTTGTCTTTCTCCTTTTTCCAAATACCGAATGGGACAATGTCACTCTTTGCCTTGTAATTACTTAGTTTATTGTCTGTCAAGTCGTAATCTGCTTGGGTATAAAATCCGCTTATGGCAATCTGTGGATTTGACAGGAGCATTTCGTCTATGTCTTCTCCATCTTGTGGCAATAATTCTATTCTCAGCTTGGCAAATTGATGTTGGAATTTAAGTTGTACGGCATTGTTGCTGCTGGCTACGTCCCCTTTTTTAGCTATTAAGAAGTCTGATTTGGAGAAGTTGTCATTGGGGCTTTGGTTGGTTTGCACAGCTACATTGAGTGATGAATTATTTGCGGCGATACCTTCTTTTTGATAGGGATAATAGCTGATGAAATCAAGAGTTGCATCTCCTTCCGGATAGAAGACTGTTTCCTCGGGTATAAACTGATTGTTTTCACCGCATTCTAATTTAAGATTGTCAATGTAACGATTCCCGCTGATAGCTGTACCGGATATCATGGCGAATAGTCCGATTTGTTCTCCTGTTTTGAAACTACTTCCATTGGTTTTTGTATTTACTTTACTGATAGTAGTGGAGAATGTGATAGGAATGGTTCCGGGAGAAACTTCCGATTCGATTTCGTTAACGCAGGAAGTGCTCAAGAGAAGAGCACAACAGATTAAGGATTTTACTCCGTTTCTTCTAAACTTTATTTTATTCATTATTAAATAGTTTGTGGAATACTTACTATAGTAGTCCGGTTATATTTACGGTTTTGCTAAGGCAATTAATGCATCAGAATATTATTGGATTGAGTAGGACCATAACCGGTATGGAAAAGTCTGTCGGCTTTAGGATGCTAATTACTTGAAGTCACGCTTGAATTCAGGTTCTATTCTTTCTTTTATGTTCTTCAACGTTGATTAACGTTAACAGACCTCAAAGGTAAAATAATATTTCTGAATGTGAAATGAAAAGGGGCATTTGTGTTAATCGTTTTACCTATTTCACTTTGTATGAAGAGGATAAATAAACGGCTTTTACCCTACATTTTCATTCTTTCGCAGGAGATTTCAAAATTATCACGTACCTTTGTAGTCAAATTAAAGATAATCTGAGAACTTATGCCATTAAATTTACCTGATAAGCTGCCGGCGATAGAGTTGCTGAAAGAAGAGAATATATTTGTCATTGACAACTCACGCGCCACGCAACAGGACATCCGTCCGTTGCGCATCGTTATCTTGAACTTGATGCCTTTGAAGATTACCACGGAGACAGACCTTGTGCGTTTGCTCTCCAATACACCGCTTCAAGTGGAAATCTCGTTCATGAAAATCAAGAGTCATACATCCAAGAATACGCCTGTTGAACACATGCAGACGTTCTATACTGACTTTGAGAAGATGCGCGGCGAGAAATACGACGGCATGATTATCACTGGTGCGCCGGTGGAACAGTTGGATTTTGAAGAGGTGACTTACTGGGATGAAATAATGGAAATCTTTGATTGGGCGCGTACGCACGTCACTTCCACACTTTATATATGCTGGGCGGCGCAGGCCGGACTTTATCATCATTATGGAGTACCCAAGTATGCGTTGGATAAGAAAATGTTCGGCATATTCGAGCATCGTCCTTTAGATCCGTTACACGCTATTTTCCGTGGTTTCGATGATATGTTCTATGTGCCCCATAGCCGCCATACGGAAGTGCGGAAAGAAGATATTCTGAAAGTGCCTGAACTGACTTTGCTCTCCGAATCGGAAGAGGCAGGCGTGCATCTTGTTGTGGCACGTGGCGGACGCGAATTTTTCGTAACCGGTCATTCGGAATACTCTCCGCTGACGTTGGACACGGAATACCGCAGGGATTTAGACAAAGGACTGCCTATTGAAGTGCCTCGTAATTATTATGTGGATGATGATCCGGATAAAGGTGTCATGGTACGTTGGCGTGCCCATGCCAATCTGCTGTTCTCTAATTGGTTGAACTATTTCGTTTATCAGGAAACTCCGTACAATATTAACGATATAGAATGATAAAGCAACGGAAAATAGAATTACTGGCGCCTGCCAAGAATCTGGAATGTGGTATTGAGGCTGTCAATCATGGTGCGGATGCTGTGTACATCGGTGCACCTCGGTTTGGTGCGCGTGCGGCGGCCGGCAATTCATTGGAAGATATAACGGCTTTGGTGGCTCATGCCCATTTGTATAATGCCCGGATTTACGTCACGGTCAATACGATTCTGAAAGAAGAGGAACTGGAGGAAACGGAGGCTATGATCTGGGATTTGTATCGTGCGGGTGTTGATGCACTGATTGTGCAGGATATGGGAATCACCCGTCTGAACCTGCCGCCTATTCCTTTGCATGCCAGTACGCAAATGGATAACCGTACACCGGAGAAAGTGCGTTTCCTGGCAGAAGCCGGTTTCCGGCAAGTGGTGTTGGCGCGTGAATTGTCTTTGCAGGATATTCATTGTATTCACGAAGCTTGTCCTGAGGTTCTGTTGGAGATTTTCGTGCATGGTGCGCTTTGCGTCAGCTATAGCGGCCAGTGCTATGTTAGTCAGGCTTGCTTCGGACGCAGTGCTAACCGGGGAGAGTGTGCGCAATTCTGCCGCCTGCCTTTCAGTCTGACGGATGCGGACGGGAAAGTGATAGTGCGCGATAAACATCTGCTTTCCCTTAAAGATTTGAATCAGAGTGACGCTCTGGAAGAATTGCTCGATGCGGGTGCTACCTCCCTCAAGATAGAAGGCCGTCTGAAAGATGTCTCTTACGTAAAAAATGTCACAGCGGCCTATCGCCAGAAACTGGATGCCATCTTTGCACGCCGCACGGAATATGTGCGCGCTTCTTCCGGTACTTGCCGTTATACTTTCCGTCCGCAACTGGATAAGAGTTTCAGCCGCGGTTTTACCCACTACTTCCTGCATGGACGCAGTGAAGGGATTTTCTCTTTCGATACTCCGAAGTCTCTTGGTGAAGAGATGGGAACCATGAAGGAACAACGTGGAAACTACCTTACGGTGGCCGGACTGAAATCTTTCAATAATGGCGATGGCGTATGCTATCTCGATGAACAAGGCCGTCTGCAAGGTTTCCGCATCAACCGTGTGGATGGGAACAAACTTTATCCGGCGGGGGAGATGCCCCGTATTCGTCCGCGAACTGTGCTGTATCGCAACTTCGACCAGGAATTTGAAAAGCTGCTTTCCCGCAAGTCTTCCGAGCGGAAGATTGCCGTCTCCTTGCTTTTGGCAGATACGGCTTTCGGCTTTACCCTGACTGCTACGGATGAGGATGATAACAGTGTAACCCTTTCTTTTCCTTATCAGAGAGAACTTGCCCGTACACCGCAGGCGGATAATCTGCGCACGCAACTTGGCAAATTGGGAAACACCCCCTTTGAAGCTTGTACCCCTGTAGAGGCGAATCATCATTCGCCCGAAACCGGTTCCGCCATCGAAATACGCTTTTCCGACAACTGGTTTCTCCCCGCTTCCGTCGTAGCCGAATGGCGGCGCCAGATTATAGAAAAACTCATTACTGCCCGCCGTATCAACTATCGCCGTGAACTGGCTGTCTGGAAACCAACCACCCATCTTTTCCCGCTTCCGGAGACTTCGCATAAACCGACTGTTTCCGGGGCTTCATTAACGTATCTCGGCAATGTGATGAACACCCGTGCCGCTTCTTTCTATACTGACCACGGCATTGCTTCTGTAGCCCCGGCTTACGAGAAACAGTCCGTTCCGGGTGCTGTCCTGATGTTCTGCAAGCATTGCCTGCGTTATAGTATGGGGTGGTGTCCCACTTATCAGAAAGGACGTTCACCTTATCGGGAACCTTATTACCTGTCGGGAACTGACGGTAAGCGTTTCCGTCTGGAGTTCGATTGTAAAAATTGTCAGATGAAGGTTTATGCGGAATAAGGGATTGAAATATGATTTAGGAATGCAAATCGGCATAGGGCTGCGCAGGGCATACAGTTTCTTTTCTTTGCGCAGGTCTGCACTTATCTGCATTTCTTTATTCTTATGTTTCTGTTTTCTTTCTTGCCGCTATTCGCGTCCCAATCTGGATGATGAAGGAATGAGTGCCGGGACTCGTGATTCCCTGACTTACCTTTATGACCGCCATTACACGCTGAACACTAACCTGGAAGTAGTACAGGATTCTGTAGTGCTTGCCTGTCTGCCTGTGAAAGATTGCTATAATACCCTTTACAAAGGAGACCGTGTGGTGGTGGCTGAATTTGCCATTCATCCGGCGGACAGCGTGGATAGTGTTTGGGTGAAGCTGGCTCATACTCAGGAGATACAGGGCTGGATTGGGGAGCGTGAGATGATGCAGGCTTTTGTGCCGACGGATAGTATTTCCCAGTTCATTTACCTGTTCAGTGATACGCATGCTTCGTATTTCGTTATTATCTTCGCTTTGTTTGTGGGTGCCTGGATGCTCCGTTTGTTTCGTCGCAAACAGTTGAAGATGGTCTATTTTAATGATATCGACAGTGTGTATCCGCTGTTACTTTGCCTGCTGATGGCATTCAGCGCTACGGTGTATGAGTCTATGCAGGTTTTTGTGCCTGAAACGTGGGAACACTTCTACTTTAATCCTACGCTTTCTCCTTTCAAGGTGCCGTTTGTCCTTTCGGTCTTCTTGTTGGGCATCTGGTTGTTTATCATTGTCTTGCTGGCAGTGCTCGATGATTTGTTCCGCCAGCTTTCGCCTGCAGCCGCTATGTTCTATTTGCTGGGTCTGGCATCTTGCTGCATCTTTTGCTATTTCTTCTTTATATTGACCACGCAGATATATATCGGTTACGTCTTCCTTGCTGCCTTCATCTGGATTTTCCTGAAAAAGGTGCATGCCACACTTGTTGTTTATCGCTATCGTTGCGGTAATTGCGGACAGAAACTCAAAGAAAAAGGACGTTGTCCGAGTTGCGGTGCGATTAATGAGTAGGGGGATAGGTTTATGAACCGTTCTTCGCAAACTGTTGCCGTGCGTGTGTGGTCACAACCTTATTCGGTAGATGAAGTCACCACGATTGAAGGTAAAACATTCCGGCTTGTTAATCTTCCGTTCTATCTGGTTGGTGGGCTGGGAGAAGTATTAAAGAAAACGAGCGCTCCCGTAAAAGGGAACGCTCGTGATTCTGTATAAGAACTTATAAGTTTTTATTGTTTTCCACCTATATCCGATAATTCCGGGGTATATAGTTGAGGCGGAAGCGGAAAGCGGATTGAAAATCCTGATACTCGGGGGACGGAGGATGACACATCCGCCGGGACGGGAGTTCAACGTGCGTCGGAGTATCAGGGGTAATAAATCCGGAGACTATCCATCTGATTGTGTAAATAGAAAACTACGGTGTTTCTCTCGTAGTTTTTTTATTTATGTATTAACTTTGTAAAAATCAGATTTTATG